>NZ_JNXE01000049.1 GCF_000716605.1 Streptomyces sp. NRRL F-525
CCCATAGCCCTACACATCGCACCCCACACACCCCCACCCACCCCCACGCCCCACCCCGGTCGCGCGCCCGCAATCCTGCTCATACGCTCCGAAATGTGACGTCATCCTTGATACGGGGCCGGCCGCGGCGCGGGAGCTCCCACATATCCGTGCGGGTGGGGCATGCCGTGCTGGGTGGGGCGGTCGGGGTCGTGTGGCTGGTGTTGCCGGTGATGACGATCAATGCGGAGGTTCCGGTTGCGGCCGCCCGGGGTGGGCCCGTCGCCGATGCGGGCGGACACCGGCAGCAGGTGGCCGAAGGGGCGACCTCCGCCGACCTCGTCCTCCCCCTCGTCGCCCTCGGCGGAGTCGGCGTACTCGCGGGGTACGGGTACGTGCGGCGTACCCGTAGGGCCCGTACCCGTACGACTCCCGGTGTCGGTATCGGTATCGGTGTCGTGTCGACCCAACCTCCCGTCACTCCACTCCCCGTCCTCGAACGCCAAGCCGGTGCCGCCCTCGTCCAGGCCGACGACTGCCTGCGCACCAGCCGTGAGGAACTCGCCTTCGCCGAGGCCCGGTTCGGGGCGACGGCCGTGGAACCGTTCCTACAGGCCCTGCGGGACGCCGAGCGTGAGCTCTCCGCCGCCTTCGCGATACGCCTGCGCTACGACCGAGGCGTCCCGGAACCGAAAGAGGAAGCAGCCCGGCGGCAAGCCCTCGCCGGCATCGTCGGACGGTGTGCCGAGGCCGGGCGGCGGTTGGATGCCGAAGCACCCGCCTTCGATCAACTCCGGGCGTTGGAGCAGGAGATGAACGAAGCGCTCGGCATCGCGGAGACCCGGTTCCGCGAACTGGCCGCCCGCACAGGGAACGTCGACGCCACCCTCACCGACCTGCACGCCCGCTACCCGGCACCCGCCGCCTCGACCGCGACCACCACCGTCACCGGGTACGTCGAACAGGCCAAGGACCGCCTCGTGTTCGCCACCACCCACCTCAACCAGGCCCGCCAAGCCGCCTACTTGGGACATACGGGCGAAGCCGTACGTTCCCTCCGCGCCGCCGAGGGCGCCATCAGCCAGGCCGACGCCCTCCTGAACGACGTCGACCGGCTCGCCAACTCACTCGCCGCAGCAGCGCAGTTGGTGCCCGCCACACTCACCGGCGCCGAATCCGAGATCGCACGGGCAACCACCAAGTCGCCGACAGGGCCGCTCCACACCCACCTCACCCACGCCCACACCACCCTCGCCGCCGTACGGGAAGAACTCACCGGCGACCGCAACCGCGCCCACGCCCACGTCCACGACCCCCTCGACGCCCTGCGCCGCATCGTCCAGGCCATGCTGCCGCTGAGCGGGGCACGTGACGGAGTCCTCGGCGCCGCCGCGTGGCTCGTCACGCGGAACGACGTCGGCTCGGCGGACGGTTTCGTGGCGACGCACCGGGGTGCCGTGGGCGTAGAAGCCCGGACCCGGCTCGCCGAAGCGGAGCTGCTGCTCGCAACCGACCCCGCCGCAGCCGACGAACCCGCGCTGGGGGCAAGGGAGTTGGCCGAGCAGGACGTCCGCGTGCACGGGAACCCGTACACCGGTACCGCCGACGAGCACACGAGCGGGGTCGGCGGGGCCGTCCTCGGCGGAATCCTCCTCGGCGAGGACCCGGACGGCGGCCCACCCCTCACCTTCGGCGGACCGGCCACACGAAAGCGCCGCGCGCTCCCACCGACGTAGAACACCACAGTCGACATCGACAGGCACACAGGTGCCGGCACCGACACCTGCCACCAGTCGGCCGCCCCCATGACAACGGAAGCAGCCGAAGTCACCGGAGCCCTCAGAACAAACTCAGCAACGCCTCCGCCGGATCCACCAACCCGTTCTCCCCGTCCGGCAACGGCAGTTCGAACCACACCGTCTTGCCGCGCGGCGTCCGGCGTGAGCCCCACGCCGCCGACAGCAGGCCGACCAGCTGCAACCCCCGGCCCCCCTCGTCCGTGTCACGGGCGCGGCGCCGGCGCGGCTGGACCAGCCCCGCGTCCCAGACCTCGCACACCAGCGTGCGGTCCAGCAGCAACCGCAGCCTGATCTCGCCCTCGCCGTACCGCAGCGCGTTCGTCACCAGCTCGCTGACCAGCAACTCGGCCGTGTCGATGAGGGGTTCCAGGTCCCAGGACTGGAGGCGGGCGCGGGCGTACTCGCGGGCGCGGCCCACACTGCGGGGTTCGCGCGGCAGCGTCCAGTCGCCGACCGAGTCCTCGGGCAGGCCCTGGACGCGGGCCATGAGGAGCGCGATGTCGTCCTCGCCGTGGTGGGTGTCGAGGGTGCTGAGGACGTGGTCGCAGACGTCCTCCAGGTCGCGGTGGGTCTCCGCGTTCAGGGCCGCCTTGGCGTGGGGGTGGTCGTCGGACGAGTTGCGCGTCGCCGGGTCGGTCAGCGCGCCCACGAACGCCTGGAGGCCCTCGTCCAGCGGGTGGTCGCGGGATTCGACCAGTCCATCCGTGTAGAGCGCCAGCAGTGCGCCTTCGGGGAGTTCGACCTCCACCTCCTCGAAGGGCTCGCCGCCGACCCCTAGGGGCATGCCGGGCGGGACGTCCAGCATCAGCGCGGCCTCGCCCGGTTCCACCAGGACCGGCGGGAGGTGGCCCGCGTTGGCGAAGGTGCAGCGCCTGGTCACCGAGTCGTAGACCGCGTAGATGCAGGTGGCGAGATATACCTCCGCCAGGTCCGCCTCGCGGGGGCGGCGGGCCGCCCGCGTCGCCTGCTGGACTCCACCCGGCGTGCCCAGGCCTCGCGCGATCTCGTCCAACGCCGAGAGCACTTCGGCCGGTTCGAGGTCCAGGAGGGCCAACGTGCGGACGGCCGTGCGGAGTTCACCCATGGCCACCGCCGCGCGTAGACCCCGTCCCATCACGTCTCCCACCACCAACGCCGTGCGGTGGCCGGGCAGTTCGATGACGTCGAACCAGTCGCCGCCGACCTCCGTCGCCGCGTTCCCAGGGAGGTAGCGGCAGGCGATGTCGAGGCCGGAGGCCTCCGGGTCGCCGGGCGGGAGCAGGGACCGCTGCAGTATCAACGCCCGTTCGTGCTCGCGGCGGTACAGCCGCGCGTTGTCGATACAGACGGCGGCCCGCGCCGCCAGCTCCACCGCGAGATCCCGGTCCCGGTCCCCGAACGGCTCGCTCCCCTTCGTCCGGGCGAACTGCGCGAGTCCTACGACGGTGTCGTGGGCGACCATCGGCACGGCCAGCGTGGACTGGACCGGGCCGCCCTCCTCGGCGGGGACGTACTGCGGGCGGGCGGTGCGCAAAGCGTCCGCGCAGGGCGAGTTGAAGGGGTAGTGGTGGACCGCGCCCACGGCCACGGGAGCGCCGCCGCCCACGAAGGGGGCGTCCGAGACCGCGCTGGCGAAGGCGACCCGGCGGAGTTCCGCGCTGCCGTCGGCGCGCCCCGGCGGGGTCTCGTCGCCGGCCAGGAGGCCCTGGTAGAGGTCGACGGTCGCGAGGTCGCAGAAGCCGGGGACGACGACGTCGAGGAGTTCGCGGGCCGTGGTCTCCAGGTCGAGGGAGTTCCCGATGCGGGCGCCGGCCTCGTTCAGAAGGGCGAGATTGCGCCGCGCGGAGGCGGCCTCGCGGGCGGCGGCGCGGCGGGCGGTGACGTCGGTGCCGAGCCAGGCGATGCCGATGGGGCGGCCGCTGCCGCTGTGCACGCGGTAGAGGTTGATGGACCAGTGGCGGCGTTCCTCGGAACCCGGCACGAAGCCGGTGACGTGCATGTCCGTGATGGAGTTGCCGGTCTCCAGGACCCGGCGCAGGGTCGCGGTGACCCGCTCGGCCTCGGGGCTCTGCAGATAGTCCTGGACGCCGTTGCCGCGGTGGTCGTCGGGGCTGCCGCCGAAGGTGTTGGCGATCTGCTGGTTGGCCCGGCGGACCCGCAGGTCGGGGTCGATCAGCAGGAACCCGAAAGGAGATTGACCGAATATCGACTGCGAGGCGGCGAGATCGGTCTCGATACGACGCAGGATGCGGACGTCGACGACGATGCAGACGGCGGCCCGCTCGCCCTCCTCGGTCCGGGTCGGCATGACGTAGACCTCGGCGAGGCCTTCCTTGCCCGGCTCGCCGTCCACGGTCTCCGGCACCTTGAAGGGGACCACTCCGGTCCACTCCCGGCCGTCCAGGATCTCGGCCATCTTCCGCTGGCCGCGCTCGTGCAGTTCGGGGTCGACGAACGCCTCGATGGGATCCATGCCCACCGCGCGCTCCGTGGGGATGCCGAACAACTGCTCGGCCCGCAGGCTCCACTGGTCGACGAGCCCGTCGGGGCCTATGGAGAAGGAGGCGACCTTGATGTAGTCGTAGATCGAACCGGGTGGGCTGCTCTGCCACATGGCGTCGCCGACGGTCATCGCGTCACCGCCGGGCACACCCGACATGACGTCGGCGGCGGACACTCCGTCGCCTCCGGGCACGTCGATGTAACCCGCGGCCTCAGCCCTCGCGCGGTCCGACGGGTCCTCGGACTCCGTGGCCTTCGCTGGTATCTCGCTCACGCGAACCGTCCCCTCCAGCTCACCGCGTCCGGCACCGGTCACCGGGGGCGGCTGCCCGCAGTATCCAGCACTACGGCGCCGCACAACACGGTGTTCACGATCACAGGACAATCCCGATGCATTTCGGACCTGCCTGCGACAACACTCCCAGTCTTCTAACCAGCGGACACGCAGTCGAACCACGCCGATCGACAACCGTCACAGGCCTGAACCAGTCGATGGACACGGCTGTCCGGTTCGTACAGCTGTGTTCGGCCCGGATTCACCCGGGCACGGCCAGCTCGAACCACACGGTCTTGCCCGTCCCGCCGGGCCGCGTGCCCCAGCGGACGCAGGCGCCCGCGACGAGTTGGAGACCCCGGCCGCTCTCGTCCTCGGGGCGGGCGACGCGCTCGCGGGGCGGTTCGGGCAGCGGGTCGGAGACCTCGACCAGCAGTACACCGGCCGGGCCGACGGGCCGGACCAGCCGGACGCCGATGGGGCCGGTGGCGTGCCGCAGCGCGTTGGTCACCAGCTCGCTGACCAACAGCGCCGCGATGTCGGCGAGGGCGTCGAGGTCCCAGTCCCGCAACTGGCCGCGGACGGCGGTGCGTGCGGTGCGAACGGCTCCGGGATCCGCGGGAAAGGTCCACTCGGCGCAGTCGCCTTCGGTGTCGATCAAGCCGATCACATCCCGGGCCAGCCAGCTCACCCATGTCCGATTTCATGGGGTTAATGGGCACATACCCGATATTCAGGGCCCGGTACCGTCCCCAAGGGCGCACTGTGGCACGAACGGCGTACGACGGGTTCGGCACGCTCCGCCGTCCCGACTCACGACGACCTCAACGCGCCCCGCGGCAGGACGGACGGAGACGGCGACTTCAGCGGGCTCCCGCGTCGAGCAGCGCGAGTGTCTCCCGTACGGCGGGCACGTCCTGGTCGAGCCAGTCGACCGTCCAGATGTCGGCGGGAGCGAGCCAGCGCAGTTCGTCGTGGTCCTCGAGGGGTTCGGGCTCCGCCGAGCCGGGGAGCAGCCGGGCCGTCCAGACCTGGAGGACGTACGGCGGCTTCAGCGGCCACTGGCCCGGGACGCGCGCGACGGTCTCCGCGTCGACTCCGAGCTCCTCGCGCAACTCGCGCACCAGCGCGGCCTCGGGGCGCTCGCCGGGTTCGACCTTGCCGCCGGGAAGTTCCCAGCGCCCGGCCAGTTCGGGGGGTGCGCTGCGGCGCGCGGCGAGCAGTCGGCCGCCGTCGCTGCCGCCGTCGAACAGGGCGGCTCCGACCACCACGATCCGTGTCGTCATGCGGCGGAGCCTACGGGGTGCGGGGGCGCGGTCAGTTGCGGGTGGCGTCCTCGCTCTGCCCGATCCGCTCGACCCAGTACAGCTGCTTGTGCCCGCGGTCGTCGAGGCTGTCCGCGATCTTCTGGGCCTCGGCGCGGGTCGCGTACCGCCCCACGCGGTAGCGATTGCCGTTGTCGTCCTGCCGTATCACGAGCCAGGGAAGAGTGATCGTGCCGTCGTTCATCGCCATCGCGCCCCTCCGCCTCCCGCTCGCGGTTCGTGCCGTGCCCCACCCCATAAGGAAACCGCAATCCGCATATGCCGGAGCCTACGCCTAACCTTCACGCAGCGAATACGGGTTTTCACAAAGAGGTACGCAACCAGCCAGGACGGAGGGGGCGCACGATGACGAACGCGCCGTTGGCGCACCTCGATGCATCCGGTGAGAGGCACGCTACAGGCGCCGTGAACGACCTGCGAGAAAGACCGGAATCCAACGGCGCCCGGGACAGGGCGGATTGACCGGTTCCGGCGACAAATGCCGCAAGGGGTGGACTACTTCACACGCAGCGCACTACTCGGTGCGCTGCTTGACGGGCGAGGCGCGCTACTTGACCGGCAGGTGGTAGGCGATCCGGTACCGGTCGGCCGGGACCACGACGTCGGCCGTCTCCACCGGGCGCCCCGAGGCGTAGTACGTGCGCTGGATGACGAGGACCACATGCCCGGGGACTCCCCCCAGGGCGAGCAACTCCTCGGCGAGACCGGGCCGGGCGCCGACCTCCTCGGTGACGTTGTCCACGACGACGTCGATCGCGCGCATCCGCTCGACGACCCCCATGCCGCCCAGCGGCCCTTCCTCCGGGAGCATCACGGGCGTACGGCCGGTCACCGCGAGGGGCTCCCAGGACGTGGAGAGCATCATCGTCTCGCCGGCGTCCCGGAACACGTACTTCGTGCACATCACGCGCTCACCGGGCTGGAGCGCGAGCCGCTCGGCGATGGTGACGCCGGCCTCGGCCTGCTCGCTGCTGGACTCCCAGGTGCCGCGCGCCTCCCCCTCGGCCTGCTCCTGCCGGAACGGGGTCGCGCCGGCCGGCGGCCGGAACCCGGAGCGGGAGACGCGCCGCGGCACGGGACGCTCGCGCACATACGTCCCCGACCCGGAACGGCCCTCGACCAGCCCCTCGGCCATCAGCACCTTGCGCGCCTCCAGCGCGACCGTGTCGGAGACCCCGTACTCCTCGCGGATCCTGGCCTGCGAGGGCAGCCGGGTGTGCGGGGGCAGCTGGCCGTCGACGATCTTCTTGCGGAGATCACCCGCGACGCGCAGATACGCCGGCTGCTCACCGAATGTCACTGGCCGCTCCCATCAGGTTGTACAGACAGCAACAGCCTGGCAACCGTGGGTTGTGCCATGCAAGCAAAGGCCAGAGAATCACTCGATGTGATGACTTATGCCCGGCGTGGGCTTTACCCAGGCACTTTCTCCCCGCTATAGGAGCCGTCACACCTCCATGCCGCCGGCGTCTCCCCCGCCGTCCCCGCCACCGTCGCTCCCGTCGTACGACGGAGGGGTCGTGGCGAGCCCCAGAGCCTCGCGGGCGGTGACCGACTTCTGGGGGTCGATCAGGTCGGCGCCCTTGTCGTAGTGCGCGTAGAACTCGTCGGCGTCGGAGGCCTTCGCCGCCTTCGCCCACTCCTTCTGCGCCGCCCGCAGATCCTTGACCAGGGCCGCGACCGGCTTCCCGGAACCGCCGAGCCACTCATGACGCTCCAGCAGATCGGCCTGCTGGGTGAGCGCGGTCGAGACCCGGCCCGCCCAGGCCTTGTGCCCCGGCAGGTCGTCCTCGACGTACCGCGCGTCGGGGGCCGTGTCCAGCGCCGAGTTGAGGACGTGGGCCGCCTTCAGATACGCGACCTGGTCGGAGTCGAGGGTCGTGGCGTCGTTGCGCAGCGAACCGCCGGGCAGGCTCGCCTTCTCGTCCGTGTTGCCGAACACGCAGGTGATCTCGCGGTCGCCCAGGCTCCAGCTCTGCGCGGTCGGGGTCACGTAGTAGATGTCCACGTCGTCGGGCACGGCCCAGCCGTCCATGGCGTAGGCGTCCTGGAGGGCGTAGCACTTGTCGTCGGCGGTGGCGGTGACCTTCTTGTCCCCCGGGTACGAGCCGCTCCCCATCCGCACGACGGCGAACACCTCCCCGTCGTGCTCGCCCTCGCAGGACACCACGTCGAAGTCGTACGTCATGCCCTCCAGCGAACCGCTGGGCGCGTCGAAGCACTCGCCCTTCACCGGGGAGGCGCTCGAATTGTCCCGCGCGCTGTCCTTGACCTCGTCCCAGAACCCGGTCGCCGCGCCCGTCGCCCCGAGCACCCACACCATCAGCCCGAACGCCGACAGCACCATCCCGGCCGCCGCCATGCTCCGCCCGCGCTCGCCCCGCTTCTTGATCTGGTTCAGCGAGATCAGCCCGAGGACGACCCCGACCCCCGGTATGCAGCACAGGATGCCGAGCACGAGGGCGGCGACGGACATGCCGTTCAGGGGCGCGGGGTTGTTGTACGGGGTGTAGCCCTGGGACCAGGTCTGGTAGGGCTGCGGGCCGTAGGGGCCAGGGGGACCCTGAGGGATTTGGGAGGCCTGGGGGTACGGGGCGTAGGGGGTCTGCGGCGGTGTGCCGTAAGGGGGTTGGGGCTGCGCGCCGTAGGGGATGTGCGGGTCCTGCGCGGGCGGGGCGTACGGGTCCTGTGACGGCGGGGCGTACGGGTTGTACGGGGTGGATGCCTGCGGGGAGGGAGCCTGGGCCGGGGGCTGGTCCTGGGGGCTCTCGGGGCCCTGGGTGGGCGGACCTTGGGGCTCCGGGGGCGGGGGTATGGACACCGGTTACCGTGCTCCTGGTTCGGGCGGGGATCTCCGGAAGGAGAGCTGGAGATCTTCAGATGCGGAACTGACGTACGACTTGGCGCATGGTAAGCGTGAGGTGAGCGGGGGCGGAATGCGGGTTGGGCGGGCGACCGTACGGGCGGTGAACGCGCTTACGGCGCGGTGGGCCGGGGTCGCCGACAGGGGCACGGTGTTCTCGGCGGCGGGGGTGTGGCCGCTGCTGGCCCTGCTGGCGGACGGTGCCGGGGGTGCGGCTCGGGCCGAGCTGGCGGACGCGGTGGGGCTGCCCGCGGATCAATCGGCCGCCGCGGCAAGGGAGTTGCTGGGCGGCCTGGCGGCGATGCGGGGCGTGGACTCGGCGCTCGGGCTGTGGACGAAGCGGACGCTGGAGCTGCGGGTGCCGTGGGCGGCGGGGCTGCCGGCCGAGGCGCACGGGGTACTCACGGGTGACCTCGACGCCGACCGCGCGGCCCTGGACGCGTGGGCGGCGAAACGCACCGGCGGCCTGATCGAGCGCATGCCGGTCGCTCTGACCGACGCCACCGAACTGGTGCTGGCGAGCGCGCTGGCCCTGCGCACGGAGTGGCTGCGGCCGTTCGAGGAGGTGCCGATGGAGAGCGCGTTCTGGAGCGACCGAGTCCCGCTCGGCCTGTTCCGCAGCACGGCCGTCCTGGACCGGATCGGCGTCGCGGACACACCGGACGGCCATGTCACCCGGCTGAAGGTGCTGGGCAATGCTGCGGTCGACATCCATCTCCTGCTCGGGGAGGAGGGGATGACGCCCGGGCAGGTCCTCGGCGCGGGCGTGGGCATCCTGGACGCCCGTCATCCCGTAGTACCCGGGGACCAACTCCCCTACGGGGAACCCGGCCCGGGCCTCAGCGTGGCGAAGGAACGCTGCACGAGCCCACAGCCACCCTCGCTCGACGTGACGACGGTGGCGTACGACATGAGCGCGCAGCATGATCTCCTGCGCCTGCATAACTTGTTCGGGCTCACGGCGGCGCGGGACTCCAGGGTGGGTCACTTCCCCGGGATCAGCGAGTTCCCGCTGGCCATCGGGTCGGCGGAACAGTCCACGATGGCGAGATTCGGCGCACGCGGCTTCCGCGCGGCGGCGGTGACGGCCTTCGCCGCCATCCCCGGCGGTGCCGCGCCCGCCCTGCGCTACGTGACCACCACCATCACCGCCCGCTACGACCGCCCCTTCGCGTTCCTCGCCCTGCACCGCCACACGGGGTTGGTACTGGCGGCGGGCTGGGTCACGGAACCGGAGCCGTACCCCGAGCAGGACCAGGGGGACTGGGGCTGAGCGTCGGAGGCCGGGCGGGCGACGATAGCCTTCCCGTGCGCGATCTTGCGCTACGGCACTCACGGGGGCGGAATTGGGAGCGGTTCAGGGCGCGGTGGCCGGGGGCACGGCGGTCGGGGTGACGGTCGACGCGGTCAACCGGCTGACGGCGCGTTGGGCGGACGCGGTGACCGGCGGCTCGGTCTTCTCGGCGGCCGGGGTGTGGCCGCTGCTGGCGTTCCTCGCCGACGGGGCGTCGGGCGCCGCGCGGGCGGAGCTGGCGGACGCGGTGGGGCTGCCCGCCGACCAAGCGGCCGCCGCCGCACGGGAGTTGCTGGGCGCGATGGGGTCGATGCCCGGGCTGAACTCCGCGCTCGGCCTGTGGACCCGGCGCGAACTGGCCGTACGGGAGGAGTGGCGGGCGGGGCTGCCGGCAGGCACGCACGGTGTGCTCACCGAGGATCTCCCGGCCTCGCGGCGGGCGTTGGACGCGTGGGCGGCCGAGCGGACGGGCGGGCTGATCGAGCGAATGCCGGTCACGCTGGACGAGGACGTGCTGATGGTCCTGGCGAGCGCGCTCGCGCTCCGGACCGAATGGCCGCGTCCCTTCGACGAGTTGAGGCTCAGCCCGGACGCCGGGCCCTGGCAGGGACGGCAGTTGGCGGGCCTGCACCGCACCGGAGTCCGCCTCGACCGGGCCGGTGTGGTGAGCGGCCCGCACGGTTACGTCACTGAGCTGAAGGTCCCCGGCGACAACGGGATCGACGTCCACCTGCTGCTCGGCGAGCAGCGCATGACGCCAGGTCAGGTGCTGGGCACGGGAGTTGACGTGCTGGCCCGCCGACTGGCCGTCGTACCGAGTGGCCAACTCCCGTACGGGGACGTGGGTCCGGGCCTGCGCGTCGAGCAACAGCGGTGCGCCACACCGCAACCGCCCGAGCTGCGCGTCACGGCGGTGGCGTACGACATGCGGGCGCGGCACGATCTCCTGGACCTGCACGGCCTGTTCGGGCTCACCACGGCGATGGACACCCGGGACGGCCACTTCCCCGGCGTCAGCCCGACCCCGCTGGCGATCGGGCAGGCCGAACAGTCCGCGGTGGCCCAGTTCGGCGCGCTCGGCTTCCGTGCGGGCGCGGTGACCGCGATCGCGGGCTACGGCGCCGGGGCCCGGCCCGACCTCCGCCACACGACCACCGTCGTCACCGCCCATTTCGACCGCCCGTTCGGCTTCCTGGCCGCACACCGGGAGTCCCGGCTGATCCTGATGTCGGGCTGGGTCACCGATCCGACCCCTTACGGGAGGTAGGGGGTTCGGGGCCGGGTGCGCTCCGTCCGTGGTAATCCCCCGCGCGCTTCCCGCCACCGTCCGGCGGGGCACCCCATCGTCGAACGGTGACCAAGCCGACCCGTCTGCTGCTCCCGCTCCTCGCCGCCGCGCTGCTCTTGCCCCTCCCTCCGGCGTCAGCCGCACCCCTCCCCCGCCCCCGCGACGACTGCGACGCGCGCGGCTGGGCGCCCTCGGCCACCCGGATCGACCCGGCCGACACGTACCACCCCTACGTCGGCAACGGTTACCTCGGCACCCGGGTCCCGCCCGCCGGCGCCGGGTACGCCGCGTCCGGTGAGAAGACCGGCTGGCCGCTCTACACCCCGCGCTACGACGGCGCGTTCGTCTCCGGCCTCTATGCCCGGGGTCCCGCGAACACGGCCGGCCGCGAGGCCCTCGCCGCGCTGCCGAACTGGACCGGCCTCGACGTCACGGCGGGCGCCGAGACGTACGGCGGGGAGGGCGGCGGCCGGGTCAGCCACTACCGCCAGACCCTCAACCTCCGTTGCGGGTACGTCCGTACGTCCCTCACCTGGACCACCACCGACGGCCGCCGCACCGACCTCGTCTACGACGTCCTCGCCGCCCGCGACACCCCGCACACCGGCGCCGTGCACCTGAGCGTGACCCCGCACTGGGACGGCGAACTCACCCTCACCGACCGCCTCGACGGCCGCGGCGCCCGCCGTGTCACGCAGACCGATGGCGGGCACGTCGGCGAACACACCATCGGCGTGGCGTTCCGCACGGACGGGACGGGTGTCGACGGGGCCGTCGCGTCCGTGCTGGACGCACCCGGGACTCATCAACAGGCCGCCAGGCAGAGCGAGTTGAGTGCCAGTCAGGCCACCGTCATCCCCGTCCGCTCCGGCCGTACGTACACCGCCACCAAGTACGTCGGCGTCGACACCGCCCTCACCTCACGCGACCCCCGTTCCGCCGCACAGGACGCCGCCGGGGTGGCCGCGCGGCGGGGATGGGACGCGTTGCTCGCCTCGCACAGTGCCGCGTGGCGGGCGTTGTGGGCGGCGGACATCGAGGTTCCGGGGCATCCGGATCTCCAACTCTGGGCCCGTTCCGCGCAGTACGGGCTGTTGTCCGCGCTGCGCCCCGGCGCCCGGAACAGCATCGCGCCCGCCGGTCTGACCAGCGACAACTACGCCGGCATGGTGTTCTGGGACGCCGAGACCTGGATGTTCCCCTCGCTGCTCGCGACCCACCCCGACCTCGCCCGGCCGGTCCTCGAATACCGCTACCGCACCCGCACGGCCGCCGCCGAGAACGCCGCGAAGACCGCGGTGAAGGGCCTGTTCTTCCCGTGGACGAGCGCGAGTCACGGCCGGTTGTGGAGCGAGTGCCAGAGCTGGCAGCCGCCGCACTGCGTCACCCAGAACCACCTCCAGGGCGACATCGCCCTCGCCGCCTGGCAGTACTACCTCGCCACCGGCGACCGCACCTGGCTCCGCACCCGAGGCTGGCCCCTCCTCAACGGCCTTGCCCAGTACTGGACTTCGAGGGCGACCAAGAACCCCGACGGCTCGTACTCCGTCAAGGAGGTCGCCGGACCCGACGAGTACAGCAACGGTGTCAACGACGGCGTCTACACCAACGCGGTCGCCGCCACCGCCCTGCGCGCCGCCACCGACGCGGCCCACGCCCTCGGCACCGACGCCCCCGCCGACTGGCTCACCGTCGCGAACCACCTGCGCATCCCCTACGACCCGAAGCGCAAGATCTTCCTCCAGTACGACGGCTACAACGGCTCCCAGATCAAGCAGGCCGACACCGTGCTGCTGATCTACCCGCTGGAGTGGCCCATGCCGGCCGGTGCCGCGGCCGCCACCCTCGACTACTACGCCCAGCGCACCGACCCCGACGGCCCCGCCATGACCGACGCCGTCCACGCGATCGACGCGGCGGCGATCGGCGAACCGGGCTGTGCTGCGTACACCTTCCTGCGGCGGGCCTACCAGCCCTTCACGCGCGGTCCGTTCGCCCTCTTCTCCGAGTCGCGCGGCGACAAGGCGGGCGCGTCCGACCCCCTCGCGGGCTCCCCCGCCCAGGACTTCCTCACCGGCAAGGGCGGCTTCCTCCAGGTCTTCACCCACGGCCTCACCGGCCTGCGGCTGCGCCCGGACGCCCTCCACCTCGACCCGACCCTGCCGCCCCAACTCCCGGACGGCGTACGCCTGTCGGGGCTGCGCTGGCGCGGTCGTACGTACGACATCGCGATCGGGGCGAGGACGACGACGGTACGGCTGCGGTCCGGGGCGCCCTTCTCCCTGGACACCCCCGAGGGTCGCCGCACCCTCTCCGGCTCGGTCACCCTGAAGACCCGGCGCCCTGACCTCACCCCCACCACCGACCTGGCCCGCTGCCGCCCGGCAACGGCGACTTCCTCGACCTCCGGCCTCTACCCGGAGGCCGCCGTGGACGGCAGCCCCGCGACCGCCTGGTCCCCGGACGCCGACCGCGCCACCCTCACCGTCGACCTGGGGCGGGCGGTGCGCGTGGGGACGGTTCGGCCCACGTGGGCGAAGCAGCCGGGGTCGTACAGGGTCGAGGTCTCCGCGGACCGTCGTACCTGGCACACGCCCGACGGGACGCCCGCCCGGTACGTCCGCGTCACCGTGCGCAGTGGCGGCAAGGGCGCCGCTCTCGCCGAACTCAACGTGCGCTCGTGACGGCCGAACTCCCCTGAGGGAAACGTCAGTTGGTGGCCTCCGCCGCCAGTCTCCGCTGCTCCTCCTCCACGATGCGGCGGGCCAGCGTGGCGTCGGAGATGTCGATCGCGTCCGGGGTGGCGTCCGCCAGGGCGCTGCGCCGGGCGAAGGCGTCGAAGAGGCGGTCCTTGTTCTTGAGGATGGTCAGGAGCCGGTCGTCCACGCTGTCGGGGGCGAGCATGCGGTGCACCTGGACCGTGCGTATCTGGCCCATGCGGTGGACTCGGGCCACGGCCTGGTGCTCCACCGTCGGTTTGACCTGGGGTTCGCAGAGGATGACCAGGGAGGCGGCCTGGAGGTTGAGGCCGACCCCGCCCGCCTCGATCTGGGAGAGCAGGACGGCGTGGCCGGGAGCCTGGGTGAAGTCGTCGACGAACTGCTGGCGCCGGGCCGCCGGGACGCTTCCGGAGATGGGCCCGAACACGCCCTTCTCCAGGGCCTGTTCGACTGCCGCGAGGACGTCCCGGAAGTAGGAGAAGACCACCACCTTCACGCCGTTGTCCGCGGCCTCGGCGACCAGCTCCCGCAGGCGCTGCAGCTTCGCGGACTTCTCGGTGTCGGCGTAGGCGGCCCGGCGCATCGCCATGAAGTTGCCGTCGCCGACCGCGCGGGCGTACGCCTCGCGGTCGGCGACGCCGAGTTCCACCCACTCGTCGACCTGGACCAGGGCGGGCAGTTCGGTGAGCACGTCCTCCTGGTTGCGGCGCAGATAGGCCGGGGCGACGGACTTGCGGAAGGCGTGCGGTCCGGCCGCCGCCGTGCCGTTGCGGACGGTCGGCAGGAGGTCGGGGCGGAGGTGGCGGACGAGGGTGCGGAACTCCTCGACGTGGTTCTCCATGGGCGTCCCGGTGAGGAACAGCACGCGGTCGCAGCGCTCGGTCCACAGGGCGACCGACTTGGTGCGGCGGGTGTCCGGGTTCTTCACGTAGTGGGCCTCGTCCACGACGAGCATGCCCGGGGTGGGGCCGGGCGGCGCGTCGGCCTTCGCCCGCTTCCCCTTCGGTGATGTGTCGGCCGGCGTCGGCAAGGTGTGCAGCGTGTCGAAGGTCGTGATCGCGACCCCGCCCCGCTCACCCCACTCCGCGTAGGCCTCGTGCCGGTCCGGGCCGTGCACCGGCAGCGCGCGCAGGGTGCTGCGGGCGCCGATCTCCCGGGTCCAGTTGATCAGCACGCTGGCCGGGCAGACCACCAGGAAGTGGCTCTGCCCCTCGGCCGCGAGATGGGCCAGCGCGGCAATGGCCTGGATGGTCTTGCCGAGTCCCATCTCATCCCCGAGGACGACCCGGCGCTGGGCAAGGGCGAAGCGCGCCCCGAAGGACTGGTATCCGCGCAGGGAGACCCGGCGGTGGGTGTCGTCCAGCGGCTGGGCGTGCACGCGCTCGGCCAGTTCCGTCGGCAGGAAGCCCTCGCTCGCCGCGAGGTCCGGCTGCTGGCCGTCGACCTCGGCGAGCTGGCTGTAGTACTCGGCGGACCGCAGCTCGAAGTCGACCCACGCCTCGATGTCGGAGACCGGCGGCCGCAGGAGGTCGGTGGAGGCCTGGGCGATCAGCAGCCGTACGTCCTTGGCGGCCGGGTCGGCGACCAGTTCGTGGAGTTCGGCGACCGCCGCGAGCGCGCTCTCCCGGCGTTTGCGTCCGGCGAGCGCCATCAGCAGCCTGCTGCTGGCGGGCCGGGCCACGGGGAGCAGGGCGCCGAGCCGCTCGTCGAGCCGGTTCGCGGCGTCCAGGGCGCGGCGCAGCTCGGGCCCCGCCTCGACGAGCCGTTGCAGGGCGATGACCAGGGCGGTGGTGCGGGGTTCGGGGTGGTCGACGTCGATGCGCACGGACACGGTCTCCGCGACGGCCCGCGCGATCTGCCGGGCGGCGGCGAGGGCCCGGTCGGCGGTCTGCTGTCCTACGCCGGGCAGTTGCCGCAGCTCGTACCGGCTCGCCTCGTGCACCGCGCGCACGGAGGTCAGCCCGGCCGCCTCCACGGCCCCGAGCCGCAGCCGCCCCTCGGTGACGTCCTTCAGCCTCGCTACCGGGATGGACTCCAGCTCCTGCGCGACGAGTTCGGCCCGCAGCGGCTCCAGTGCGGAGCGGACGGTGTCGAGCGCGCGGGTGTGGTCCTCACGCAGGGCGCGCGCCACGTCGTAGAGCCGCGTCCCCCGTGTGCACAGCTCCCTGGCCCGCCGTCCGGCCCGCGGAAACTCGCCCTCCATGTCACCCCCCGCTCCCCATGCGTCTCGCCGTGTACCCATCGTGGCACGCGGCACTGACAACGGGAGCGGGCCCGGCCTCTCAGCCCTCCGTCACGCGTCGAACCCCGTCGCCCGGGTCCGCTTCTCCCAGGCCGCGATGTCGCCGCGCACCTGCTCCAGGTGCCCGAGCACGGCGTCGACCGCGTCCTCGCCGAGCGGCAGGCGGAGCGGGGTCTCCTCGGCGTCGAGGGCGGCGAGGATGAGGGCCGCCGCCTTGGCCGGGTCGCCGGGCTGGACGCCGTGGCTGCCGGCGGCGGCGTCGCGGGTCGCGCTCACGTTGGCGTACACCCCGCTGTCGGCACTGGCCCTCGCCCGGCCGCTGTCGAAGAAGGACGTCCGGAAGGCGCCCGGCTCGACGATCAGCACCTTGACGCCGTACTCGGCGACCTCGTCCGCGAGCCCCTCGGACAGTCCCTCCAGGGCGAACTTCGTTCCGCTGTACGCCGATACGCCCGCGAAGGACATCTGCCCGCCCATGCTGCTCATCTGCACGATCGCCCCGGAGCGCCGTTCCCGCATGAACGGCAGCACCGCGCGCGTGAGGGCCGCCGGCCCGAAGACATGCAGGTCGAACAGGTCCCGCAGCTCCTGCTCGGTCGTCTCCTCGAAGGCCCCGACGAGCGCGCGCCCCGCGTTGTTGACGAGCACGTCGATCCGCCCGTGCCGCGCCACCACGTCCCGTACGGCCGCCTCCGCCGCGCCCGTGTCGGTGACGTCGAGGCGCAGCGCCTCCATCTGGTCGGGCCGCGCGGCCACCAGGTCGTCCAGACCCTCGGTCCGCCGGGCCGCACCCACGACCACGTCACCGGCCGCGAGCGCCGCCTCGACGATCGCCCGCCCGAACCCGCTGCTCGCACCGGTGACCAGCCACACCTTGTTCATGACGTCTCCCCTTGAGATCCCCTGTTGTCCATCTGCCGACCAGCCTGCTCCCGCCCCCGATCACCCGTCCAAGACCTACGCTGATAACCAATGGCTATGACGACGGACGTCCACGTACGGGACCTGCGCTACTTCGTCGCGGTCGCCGAGGAGCTCCACTTCACGCGCGCGGCCGAGCGGCTGTACGTCTCGCAGCCCGCCCTGAGCAAGCAGATCCGGGCGCTGGAACGGCAGTTGGGCGCCGAACTGTTCCGGCGTGACCGGCAGGGCGTGGCGCTCACGGCCGCCGGTGCGGCCCTACTGCCGTACGCCGAGCGGGTGTTGGCGGTCTGGGCGGAGGGCGCGGCCGCGCTGGCGGAGGTGAGCGCGGCCGGGCGCAGCACCCTGGTGGTCGGTATGAGCACCAGCCCCGGCCGGGGTGGCCTGCTGCCCGCGATCCGCTCCCGCTTCACGGCCGCGCGTCCGGAGGCGAACGTACGGCTGCGGCAGGTGAGTTGGGACGATCCGACGGCGGGTCTCGCGGACGGCGACGCGGACGTGGCGTTCGTCTGGCTGCCGCTGCCCGACGCGGAGCGCTACGACTGGACGGTCGTGGCCGAGGAACCCCGCCTGGTCGCGCTACCGGACACCCATCCGCTGGCCGCCCGCGCCGAGGTCGACTTCGCGGATCTCGTCGACGAGCCGTTCCTCGCCCTGCCGTCCGACGCGGGCCCGTTGCGCGACCACTGGCTCGCCCTCGACGAACGCGATGGCCAACTCCCGCGCATCGGCGCCGAGATCGCGAGCACGGAGGAGACGTACGAGGCGCTGGTCGCCGGTCTCGGCGTCTGCCTGGTGGCCACGGGCAACGCCCATCTGATCACTCTCGGCGGTGTCATCACCCGCCCGGTGCACGGGATTTCGCCGAGCCGTTACGCCCTGGCCTGGCGGCGGGAGGACGGCGGACGGCCGCTGGTCCGGGCGTACGCGGAGGCGTGCCGTCCGGTGGCGGGGCGCTGATCGAACGCGTCCGCGGCACGGTTACGATGAGCCGTTTTCGGGGGTTGGGATTCAGGGTTCGGGGCTCGGAGGGGAATCATGTCCACAGGGGGAAGCATGTCCGTACGACGGACGAGACGCACGCCGGTCGCATCGCTCGCGTTCGTCGGAGTGGCCGCGCTCGCGGGGCCGTTGCTCGTTCCGGCCGCGTCCGCGCAGGCTGCGTCGGGCTCGCTGACCGTGACCACGCTGGGGCGGCACGGCGCCAAGGTCGCGACGACGATCACCGTCGTCAACGCGTCGTCGGGTGAGACGCGTACCGTCAAGTCGGGCAAGCGGCTCAGCCTGCCGGCGGGCAAGTACCTCGCGATGACCGACATCTACGAGAGCGCCACCGACGGTCTGGGCACCGACACGATCGGCGCGCAGGTGGTGACGGTGTCGGGGGCCAAGTCCGTGACGCTGGACGCCCGTAAGGGCAAGGTCGTGAAGGTGTCGCTGGACACCCCGGCCGATGTGACGCAGCCGGCCCGGATCAGCGCGCAGGTGTGCGCCGCGGACATGGACATGCCCTCCGCGTTCAGCGCGGGCGGCTGGAACGACGCGGGGTCGCTCTACGCGATCCCCAACTCCTCCAAACTGCTCCAGTTCGGGTACCTGGCGCAGTGGTCGGGCGACGACAGCTATGTCGCAGTCAAGAAGACGACCGGTATCCCGACCGCGCCCGGCGGTTCGTTCAAGCGGTCGCAGCTGGCGACGCTGCGGTTCTCGGTGCGCGCCGGGACGCAGATGGGCACGCAGAACGACACCGCCCTCCAGGCCGCGCCCAAGGTCGACGACTGCACGACCGACCTGTACGCCAACGTCACCGACGACACCGCGCCGTTCAGCACCGCGGTCCATGTGACGCCCGGGACCTGGCAGCCGCGCGACGACGTGATCGCGAACAACGGCGATGTCGTCAGTGGCGGTTTCCCGGCGACCAGGACGCTGAAGGCGGGGCAGAGCTTCACCCAGTCGTTCGGGCGGGCCGTGTGGAGCCCGCTGCACTATCTGCCCTTCGTCTGGCAGAAGTCCGTGAACTTCATCCCGGACGCGCTGATCGGCGACCCCGACGTGGGCGTCTGGGGCGCCGACCCGACGAAGGAGACGGTGGTCCTGACCAAGGGGAGCACCACCGTCAAGAAGCAGACCCTGACCAACTGGGGCTCCTCGGCCAGTGACTCGTTCGCCGCCCGTATCCACTCGGCCGGCACCTACCGGCTGACCGTGGACGCCCACCGCTACCACCCGGGCATCACCTTCCCGTCCGGCATGCTGTCCTCGCGCGTCACCCTGGACTGGCGGTTCAAGGCCGACCCGGCCAAGTCGGTGGTCGCCCCGGTCTTCATGACCCGCTTCCTGCCCGCCGGCCTCGACAGCCGCAACCGCGCCAAGGCGAGCAGCACCACCTCGGTCACGGTCAGCGCGGGCCGCGGATCCCAGGGCCCGGACGTCAAGTTCACCAAGTCGACGGTCAAGTCCCTGAAGGTCTGGGCGTCTTCGGACGGCGGCACGACCTGGAAGGCCGCTACGGTCACCCGCTCCGGTTCCTCCTGGAAGGCCGCCGTGCACAACCCGGCCTCCGGCGCGGTCGCCCTGCGTTCACAGGTGACCGACTCCGCCGGCGGCACGTCAGTGGAGACCGTCTACCGCGCCTACGCCATCGGCTGATCCGCTCCCGTTCCCGTCCTGGCCCCCGGCGCCGGCTCCGTCCGGACAGGGCTGGTCGCCGGTCGGGGCGGACGGTTCGGGTGTGGGTGACGTCGAGGGGTCGGACGGGGTCGTGGGCTCGGACGGAGTCGTGGGCTCCGGTGTGGTGACGGGATCCGGAGTCTCCTCCACGGGAGTGCTCGGCTCCGGCGTCGGCTCCTCGCTCTTCGGAGGCGTGGGAGCGGGCTCCGTCGGCGCCGGGTCCGTCGGTGTCGGGTCCGTCGGTGTCGGGTCCGGCTTCGGTTCCGGCTTCGGTTCCGTGACCACCGGCGGTGTGGGAGTCGGCTCGGGCTCCGGCTTCGTGGTCACCGGCGGAGCAGGAGTCGGAGGCGGGGTCGGAGCCGGAGTCGGCTCGGTAATCACCGGCGGCGGCTCAACAGGCGCCGTAGGAACCGGAGTTGCCCCACCACCACCCACCGGCACTACGACCGACCCGCCCCCGGTGCCGCCAAGTGCGGCCGGAGACACGGAACTTATGGACCCGTCCGCCGCGGGCGCCGTAGAACCCGTACTCCTGCCCGGCGACTTCGAGGGCTTCCCCGTGCGCGGCTCGGAGGCCACCGGCGCCTGGGAGACCGGGACTTCGGCCACCGGGCCCTTCGCGACCGGGACTTCAGTGGCGTCGCCGCCGCCGAGGAGGACGACGACCGCGACGGCGCCCGCCACGGCCGTACCGACGGCGGCCGCCATCTGTGTCTTCGAGGCGCCGACTGCCGCGTGCCGTACGCCGTGCAGCAGTCCGGCACCATGGCCACCCGTCGCGGCCGTGGCCGCTCCCGCGGAACCCGCGCCGAACGCGGCGAGCAGGAACTTGCCCGTGCCGCCGAGCACGAACACCAGCAGGGCCGGGGCGACGATCGCGGGCAGGCGGTCGTTGGCGCGCATCAGGGCCGCGAGGCGGGCGGCGCAGTCGTCGCACGCGTCGACGTGGCCGAGGAGGCGTTCGGACTGCCGCTCGGTGGCGCCGCCGCGCACGTACGCGGGCATACGGGCCCAGTGGACCTGGCACGCGGGATCGTCCGGGGCACCGGTCTGCTCACGCAGGAACGCCTGCCGCATGCCCTCGCGCGCACGGTGCAGCAGGACGGCCGTCGCGCCCTGCTTGGTGCCGAGCTGAGGGCCGATCGCGGCGAGCGGCAGGCCCTCCGCCTCGGCCAGCCACAGCGCTTTCACCCAGCGTTCGGGCAGTTGCTCAAGTACCCGTACCAGCAGGTCGGTTGAGGACACCTGCTCGGCCGGGTCGCCCCCGTGGACGTGCGCGTGGCTCGCGTCCGCCCGCTCGTCCGCCTGCGGATCGCGCGGTGTCTCGCGCGCGGCGCTCCCCGCGGCCGTGGCGAGGTGCTTCACGGTCGTCATGAGGTACGCCGGTACGTTGTCGATCTCATGGCCGGCGGACAGCCTGCGCCACACCCTGAAGTGCGCCTCGGCGACGAGGTCTTCGGCGACCCAGGTGTTCCGGGTGAGCGAGCGGGCGTAGGCGACGAGGCGCGGCTGCTGCTCCTCGTAGATCCGGGCGTACGCGGCGGTGGGACCGTCGTTCATGGCAGCAACGCTCCAGTTGCCAAGGGGGGCGGGGAAGATTTGTAAGCCTAGATGCCGAAACTTTCAACTAAAGTTGCAGCGACAACAGAAGGTGACCCAGATCACATCAACCTTCTTGCGCAACGGCGTAATCAAGCGCCCCTCCGCGCGCTCAAGGAGGGTGAGTCGGCACAACCGGCCGCCGTCCCACCCGAATCGGAGACCGCCCATGCGCCACGTCACCCTGGAACAGCCCACCAGCGCCCGCCTGATCGCCGACGACGACCAGGAGTTGGCGGTGACGGTCACCCTGCGCTACTCCTCAGGCGACCCCTTCGCCGTCCAACTCCTGTTCCCCGCCTGGATATCGCTCGACGGCAAGAAGGTGACGTGGACCTTCGCACGGGCGCTGCTGGAGGAGGGGCTCGCCACCCCGGCCGGGATGGGCAACGTGCACATCCGTCCCTACGGCCCCGCCCACACCGCCGTCGAGTTCCACTCGCCGGAGGGCATCGCGATGATCCGCTTCGACTCAGTCGCGCTGCACCACTTCCTGCGCCGGACGTACCGGGTGACCGAGCCGGGCCGGGAAGCCCTGGAACCGTCCCTCGACCGGGGGCTCGCCTCGCTGCTGGACGGCGCGTGAGGCCGACGGCCCCGTTCCGGTCCCCTTGCGATTGGCATATTCTGCGAGGCCTCTTGATGTGATCCGGTTCGCCGGTACCCCTGCCACGCACGAACGGTGCCCGTCTGGAGAAAGCAGCCCCTCATGAGCGAATCGCCGCACAGGACAGCCCGGTTTTCCACCCGTGCCGTCGTCGTCGGAGGCAGCCTCGCCGGCATGCTCGCCGCCGCCGCCGTGAGGGACTTCGTCGACAGCGTCGAGATCATCGAGGCGCACGGCCTGCCCGAGGGGCCCGAGGCACGTCCGGGCGTTCCCCAAGCCGCCCATTTCCACGTCCTGTTGTCGGGCGGGGCCAACGCGATCGAGGAGCTGCTGCCGGGCACGCTCAAGGAGTTGCTGTCCGCGGGCGCCAACCGGGTGCCCATGACGACCAACATGCTGATCTACTCGCCCGAGGGCTGGTACCGCCGTTGGCAGCGTGACAGCCACTATCTGATCACCGCGAGCCGCGACCTCACGGACTCCGTCGTCCGCGGACAGGTGCTGAAGGACCCGCGCGTCGGCGCCCGCCCGCACACCAAAGTCACGGCCCTGCTGGGGAGTTCGGACCGCGTCACCGGCGTAAGGCTGCGCGCGGCGGACGGCACCGAGTCGGACCTGACCGCGGACCTGGTGATCGACGCGTCCGGACGAGCGTCCCGAACCCCCCAGTGGCTGGGCGAGTTGGGCATCCAGGGCCCGGCCGAGGACCGCATCGACTCCGGCATCGCGTACGCCAGCCGTATCTACCGCGCCCCGGTCCCCACCCTCAACTGGCCCGTGATCAACGTCCAGGCCGACCCGCGATCGGGCGCACCCGGCCGCACGGGCGGCATCGTCCCGATCGAGAACGGCCGCTGGCACGTCAGCCTGATCGGCACCCCGGGCGCCCAACCCACCCGCGAGGCAGCGGAGTTCGAGCCCTACGCCCGCACCCTCCGCCACCCCGTAGTCGCCGACCTCCTCTCCCACGCCGAGCCCCTCACCGACGTCGCCCTGACCCACAGCACGGTCAACCGCCGCTACTACTACGAACGCCTGAAGTCCTGGCCCGAGGGCCTGGTCGCCCTGGGCGACTCGGTCGCCGCGTTCAACCCCATCTACGGCCACGGCATGTCGGTGGCGGCCCTCGGCGCGGTGGCGCTCCGCGCCCAACTGGCGTCCGCGGGCCTCACCAACGGCCTCTCCCGCAAGGCCCAACGGGCCATCGCGAGACCTGTCGAACTCGCCTGGAGCCTCGCCGTGGGCCAGGACATCCACTACGGGACGACACAGGGCCGGAGCGCGGGCACGGCCGACCGCCTCCTCCAGCGCTACGTCAGCCGGCTGTCCCATACCGCCACGGGCTCGTACCGCGTGGCGACCGCGATGACGGAGGTCCTGACCCTCCAGTCGCCGGGCACGGCACTGCTCCGGCCAAGTGTGCTCGCGGCGGCGGCAGTTGGGCCGCTGCGGCCGCAGCTGGACGGGCCTACGTTCACGGGTGGGGAGCGGCGGTTGCTGGCGGAGGCGGGGATCTCGTTGCCGGGGATTGCCGAGTAGCGCGCCGGGATTGTCAGTGGCGGCTGCTTCCATGAGGTCATGAGCACCGTGTACGAGGCCGCCGCCCTCCTCCCCGACCCTGCCGAACTCCGCGTCCATCTGCGGGCGTTGGCGGTCCTGGACGCCACGATCGGCGACGATCCGCAGTTCTGCGTATACGCCTTCAACGCCGACTGGGGCCCGGGCGAGGAGGCGGCCCTGATGGACAACGGCTCCGGGGACGACTTCTCGGTCCTCTTCGCACCGGCCGGCGTGCTCATCCGCGGCTTCGACCACGAGTCGGCGATGAGCCCGTACGGGACGGACGACGAGGAGGTCTGGCCCGGTGTCGTCGACGAAGTGCCCGCCGCGCTGCTCCCGTTGCTGGACGATCCGGCCTTCCGCGACGAGGGCCTGGGCTTCACGCGCGTCACCGTCTGTCTGTGGCGCGAGACCGGCGACACCGCGTGGCGCGCCGGCTCGGCCATCGACTTCCCCGTGGGCCACGAGAGCCCGGACGGTTCCGGCTTCCTCTTCCACCTCCTCACCGACCGCTCCCCGGAGACCGTCCAGGCCCACTTCGAGGACTACTACGAGCGCCCCGTCCCGCTCGACGCGGTCCGCCATGTCCTCGCCGGACACCCCGTGACCCCCGCCATCGCGGCGGCCCTCAGCCCGGCCGAGGTCAGCTAGCCGTACAAGACACCGTCGGCCAGGTCCAGTTGCCGTTCGGCTGGATCGTCACGCCCCAGTTGTTGCCGGCGCCGTTGGGTTTGGCGGTCAGTACCTGTGAACTGGGGTACGTGGCGGCGATGTTCCAGGTGGAGAGGATCTTCGCCGGGGACGGGACGTTCATCGTCACGGTCCACGTACTGGAGCCGGTGACCGCGACGTTGAGGTTGTAGCGGTCGCTCCACTGCGTACCGGCGGACAGGGTCGCCGTACAACTGCCGCCGCCCCCACCGCCGTTGCCGCTGCCGTCGGGGGCCACCGCGCGGCCCGTGGTCGGGGAGATCATTCCGGCGCAGAGGTTGCGGGCGGCCAGGCCCTGGGCGATGCGGGGGATCGCCGCGACCGTGTTGGCGGGCCAGTCGTGCATGAGGATGATCTGGCCGTTGGTGAGCCGGGCGGCCGCCGCGACGATCGCGTCGGTGCTCGCGCCGTTCCAGTCCTGGGAGTCGACGTCCCAGATGATCTCCGTCAGGCCGTACTTGGCCTCCACGGCCTTCACCGTCGCGTTGGTCTCGCCGTACGGCGGGCGGAAGAGCTTGGGGGTGCCGCCGCCCGCGGCCGCGACGGCCTGCTGGGTCCGGGAGATCTCCGAGTCGATCGTGGCCTGGGTCTGCGTGGTCAGGTGCGGGTGGGTGTAGCTGTGGTTGCCGACCCACATACCGGCGTCCACCTGGGCCTTGACCTGCGCCGGGTACGCGGCCGCGTACTGGCCCTCGTTGAACATCGTGGCCCGGAGACCGTTCTGCTTCAGGGCGTTGAGCAGGGTGGGGGTGTTGCCGGACGGGCCGTCGTCGAAGGTGAGGCCGACGTACCCGCTGCAAGTGGCCGCCTGCGCGGGGGTGTTCACGCCGACGGCGAGGGTGCCCGCGGCGGCCAGGGCGATGACGGCCAGCCTGGCGACCAGGGAGCGTAACGAGAAGTGCGGTGCGGATGCCATGTGAAGTGGTCCTCCAGCCTTGGGAGTTGGGGGGAGCGGTCAGCTCGCCGTGCAGGACACCGTCGGCCAGGTCCAGTTGCCGTTCGGCTGGATCGTCACGCCCCAGTTGTTGCCGGCGCCGTTGGGTTTCGCGGACAGCACCTGCGAACTCGGGTACGTGGCCGCGGTGTTCCAGGTGGAGAGGATCTTCGCCGGGGACGGGACGTTCATCGTCACGGTCCAGTTGCTGGAGCCGGTCACCGCGACGTTGAGGTTGTAGCGGTCGCTCCACTGCGTGCCGGCGGACAGCGTCGCCGTGCAGCCGCTGGTGCCGCCGCCCGAACTCGTCCCGCCCACCGTGATGTTGGAGTTCCCGCTGCTCTGGTAGCCCTCGGTCGCGAGGATCATGTAGTAGCTGAAACTGCCGAGCGGCATCCCGGCGCGGGCCCACGCGTCGAAGTGGTTGCCGGTGGTGATGGTGCCGCCGGTGCGCTTCGTCTGCCGGACGCTCCAGTACTGGTCGAAGGTCTTCGTGCCCTCCACCGAAGGGGCGTTGTAGCGCGTGGTCTTGTAGATGTCGTACGTGCCGCCGTCGCTGGTGACGGTGCCCATGTACGTGCCCGTCGGCCGGTAGGTGCCCCAGTTGTCGACGATGTAGTACTCGACGAGCGGGTTCGAGGTCCAGCCGTACAGCGACAGATAGCCGTTGCCGGACGGGTTGAAGGTCCCCGAGTACGTCACGCTGCGGCGGCCGCCGGTGCTCCAGCCCTTGCCGGCGACGAAGTTGCCGGTGTTGCTCCACGTGGTGCTGTAGTTGCCGCCGGAGCCGAGGTTCATGGAGACCGAACCCTGCGTGTCGGTCCAGAACGAGTAGTAGTAGCCGTTGTTGGTGCCGGTCTGGTTCGTGGTGACGACCGTGTCGGCACTGGCGCTGCCGGGCAGGGTCATCATCGCCAGAAGGGCCAGCAGCAGGGCGCAGGCGCCGCTGACGGAGAGCCTTAAGTGTTTCGACGTGCGTGCGGGTGTGTTGTCCATGGCGCGTCAGTTTTGGTCTGCCCCTGCCAACTGTCAATAGTTTCGGTGCCGAGTACGAAATATTCGCCGCTCGCGAATGCGGGGCGCTTTATCAAATTCCCCAGCTCATAGCCGCTATTGAACGATTCACGCCGGGAGGTCACCCATGGATCGCCGACAATCAAGATCCGACCGTCGAATGTTTTCGCCCGAATGTTTCGAAGAATTCCCCGATCATACGGACCGCTATCCCACCGTCGCCGAAGTCACCGAGTCCGCACGGCAGTTGGTCTCGCGGTATCCCGGCGTCTGCCGACTGGGCCGGATCGGCAGCTCCCGCGCGGGCCGCCCGATCCGGATGCTGTCGGTGGGACACGGGCCGCGCCACGTCCTCGTGGTCGCCGGACCCCACCCCGACGAACCGGTCGGCGGCGCGACCGCGCTCGTACTGGCGGAGCAAGTGGCGCGCGGAGAGCGGCTGTTCGCGGCGACCGACCCCACCCTCATCACCTGGGACTTCGTCCTGTGCCTCGACCCGGACGGTGCCGCCGTGAGCGAGGCCGGAACCGAAGACACCGCAGCCACGGCCGCCCCCACCCTGCGGAGCTACTACCGCACCACCTACCGCCCGATCGCCGCCGAGCAACCGGAGTGGGCCCCGATCGTCGGCCGCCAACTCCCGGAGAGCGAGGCGCTGTTCGCGACGATCGACGCCCTGCGGCCGTTCCTCCAGTGCTCGCTGCACAGCACCGACGTGGGCGGCAGCTGGGTCCAGTTGACCCGCGACCTCCCCGAACTGGCCGCGCCCTTCCGCGCATCCGCCGCCGAACTCGGCATCCCCCTCCAGCACGGCACGTACGACGCCCTGTACTGGGAGAACCCCAGCCCCGCGGTCTACGTCCTGCCCGCACCGGACAACACCGCACGCCTGGCGGCCGGTTCGGAGAACATCGGCGCGTCCACCTGGTGTGCGCCCCTGCGGTACGGCGGCGTCACCGCGATCGTCGAAGTCCCCATGTGGGCAAGCGACTTGGCCGAGGACCTGTCCCCGCACCCGGACGCCGGACACGCCCTCCGCGACCTGGCCGGCCTGGTCCTCGACGGCGGCCGCCAGGTGACCGCCGTACTCGAGAAGGCACGCGCCTTCCTGCCGTCGCCCCAACACGACCCGCTCAGGCGGGTGGTGGAGTGGATGGCCGACGGCCTCTACGACATGGTCGCCGACTCCTGGGAACCACTGGCCCGTCAGGCAGCCGCCGCGTCGGCCGACGACGACCCGCGGCGCCTGACAACGGCCCAGGTCGCGGCCCTGAACATCGTCGCCCGCCGCCAACCCATCCGCGCGGCAGGGCTGTTGCTACGGCTGCTGCAGGCGTCGGACGACAAGGCGGCCCCCGCGCTGTACCGCGAACTCGACGAACTCTTCACGGCGTGGTGCACGGACGCCGAAGATGCCCTACGGGTGCGCTGGGTGCCGGTCCGCCACCAGGTGGAACACCAGGCGCGCACGGTGCTGGCCGGTGCCGAGAGCGCGCTGAAGGCGCTTCGCTGAACGCGTGACGGACCCCTCGGCAGACCCGCCCTCACCCGAGCCCGGAGGCCCTCCCCCTCACCGCCTCCCGGCGAGCAGCGCCGCCACCCCGAACTCGTACCGCTCCTCGAACGACGCCGGTGCGAGATGACCGGCCACCCGATGCAGCGCGGGGTGAGTCGTCTCGGAGATCGCCCGCGCCAGGATGTCGCCCAACGGCCGGTGATCCACGGCCTGTTCCTCCTGGGTGAGGCCGAGGGCGAAGTAGACGACGGCCCATGAGGTCCACGCGGCCTCGCGGTCGCCCAGGCCGCACGCGAGCAGCGCCTCGACCAGGGCCTCCGCGAAAGCCAGGGTCATGGGCTCGGCGGCGTAGGTGCCGACGACGAGTGCCGCGCCGTCGCGGTGGGACAGCAGGGCGCGGCGGAACCGGCGGGCCAGTTCGCGGGCCCGTTCGGCGGGGACTTCCGGCAGGTCGGTGAGCGGGATCTCGCCAAGTACGGCGTCCGCCATCAGCTCCAGCATCCGGGCCTTGGTCTTCACATGCCACTGCACGGTGTTGATCCGCACGCCGAGCCGGTCGGCGACCGCGCGCGTGGACACCGCGTCCAGGCCCTTCTCGTCCAGGAGGGCCAGGCCCGCGCGGATCACCGTGGCCGGATCCAGTCGGTCGCTCTGTTGCTTGTTGGTCACTGACCTAGTTTACTTCACCCGAAGACTCTAGGTCAGCGACCAAGAAATGGGTGGTCTCATGGGTGCACAGCAGGTGGAAGCAGAGCAGGCGGGGACACAGCGAGTGGAAACCGCGCAGGTCGTCATCTCGGGAGGCGGCCCCGTAGGCCTCTGGCTCGCCGCCGAACTCCGGCTGAACGGCATCTCCGTCACCGTCCTGGAACTCCGCACGGAGATCGACAACCGCTCCAAGGCGCTCACCGTGCACCCGCGCGGCGTCGAGGTGCTGGCCTCGCGCGGGATCCACCAGCGGTTCCTCGACGAGAGCCTGAAGATCTCCACCGGGCACTTCGCCAACCTGTCCAACCGGCTCGACTTCTCGGTCATGGACACCCCGTTCCCGTACACCCTCTTCATCCCGCAGGCCCGTACCGAGGCGCTCTTCGAGGAGTACGCCCGCGGGCTCGGCGCGACGATCCGGCGTGGGCACCGCGTCACCGGCTTCACCGAGCACGCGGACTCGGTGACCGTCCGGGTCGAGGGGCCAAAGGGGCCGTACGCGATCGAGGCGGAGTACATCGCGGGCTGCGACGGCACGCGGAGCACCGTGCGCGACGTCGCCGGGATCGAGTTCCCCGGCACGGACTCGCGCTATCTCGGCTGGCTCGGTGACGTCCTCTTCGACAACCCGCCGGCGCCCGGCTTCAGCCGCTTCACCGAGCGCGGCGGCCTGATGATCGTGCCGCTGCCCGACAACCGCTGGCGCATCGCGGGCACCAGCCCCGACAGCGCGACCACCGAGTGGCCCGGCGACTTCACGATGGACGAACTGCGGCAGAAGGTGACCGACATCGCCGGCGAGGACTTCGGCATGCGCGACCCGTCCTGGCTCTCCCGCTACGGCAACGCCACCCGCCTCGCCTCCCACTACCGGCGTGGCCGCGTCGTGCTCGCGGGCGATGCCGCGCACCAGCACTACCCCACCGGCGGTGTCGGCATGAACGTCGGTTTCCAGGACGCCTTCAACCTCGGCTGGAAGCTGGCCGCGACGATCGACGGCTGGGCCTCGGACGGGCTCCTCGACAGCTACCACACCGACCGCCACCCGGT
Organism: Streptomyces sp. NRRL F-525; assembly: GCF_000716605.1. Classification (GTDB taxonomy): domain Bacteria; phylum Actinomycetota; class Actinomycetes; order Streptomycetales; family Streptomycetaceae; genus Streptomyces. The sequence continues at coordinate 29,559 of NZ_JNXE01000049.1, forward strand.
CGGCGAGCAGCTGATGGAGCACAGCCGCGCGCAGACCTACCTGTTCCACGCCTTCACGCCGGAGGGGCTCGCGCTGCGTGACCTGCTGAGCCGGATGGTCCCGGAATCACGGGAGTTCAGCGATGTCCTGGCCGGCCGGCTGACCGCGCTCGACGTCGCCTACCCGAGCGCCGACCCGACGGCCCACCCGGTGACCGGCACCCGCGCCCCCGACCTGCCCCTCACCGACACGGACGGCACGCTGTTCGGCGCGCTGCGGGCGGACTCGTACATCCTGCTCGACCTGACGGCGGAGGGCGCGCTGGCCGACCGCGCTCGGCAGCGGGTCACCGTGCACTCCGGTGCGCCCGACGGGACACGGCCCGCGTGGGCGGACGTACGAGCGGCCCTGATCCGCCCCGACGGACACGTCACGTGGGCATGGACGGACGAGGACGACACGAAGCTGGCGGCGGGGGTCGACGCGGTCGTCGCCACGACCCTCGGACTCTAGAAGGGACCGGACCGGACTCATGGATCTCGGACTGAGGAACAAGGTGTACGTCGTCACCGGCGGCACCCGCGGACTCGGCCACGCCGTCGCCCGCGAACTGGTCGCCGACGGCGCCAAGGTGCTCGTCACCGGCCGCGACGAGAAGCGCGCGGCGGAGGCAGCGGCCGAGCTGGGCCCGAACGCGGCCGGCGTCGCCGTGGACAACTCCGACCCGCGGGCCCCGCGCCAACTGATCGCCACGGCAAGGGAGTTGTACGGCGGCTTCGACGGCGTCCTCGTCAGCGTCGGCGGCCCGCCCGCGGGCGACGTGGCGGCCACCACCGACGAACAGTGGCGGGCGGCCTTCGAGTCGGTGTTCCTGGGCGCGGTACGGCTGGCCCGAACAGCCGCGGCGGAGTTGGGAGTTGGGGGTGTGATCGGCTTCGTCCTGTCCGGCACGGCCCACGAACCGGCCCCCGGCATGGCCATCTCCAACGGCCTGCGCCCCGGCCTGGCCGGCTTCGCCAAGTCCCTGGCCGACGAGTTGGGCCCCCGCGGCATCCGCGTCGTCGGCGTCCTCCCGGGCCGTATCGCCACGGACCGCATGCGCGAACTGGACGGCCTGGCCCCCGACCCCGACGCCAGGCGGGCCGCCAACGAGTCGGCGATTCCGCTGGGGCGGTACGGGACGCCGGAGGAGTTCGGGCGCGTGGGCGCCTTCGTGCTGTCGCCGGCGGCCTCGTACGTCACCGGGGTGATGGTGTCGGCGGACGGCGGGGCTCGGCGGGGGTTCTGAGACCGGTCGGCCCTGGGGCGCGGGGCGCTTCCCCGGTACCCCGCGCCCCAGGGCCGTAGCTCACGCGGTGGTGCTTCGGCCGCTCACACCCAGAGCTTGACGGCCTCCAGCCAGCGGGTGTTGTCCAGGGTGCCCCCGAAGATGTAGCCGGGGCGTGGCTGGGCGCAGTCCGAACTGCCCCAGTCGTAGCCGTGGACGATGGCGGACCGGCAGACCTGCCCGGTGCCGATGTTGATGGCGAAGCCCGTCATGTAGGGGGCGCCCGACTTCGTGCTGCCGACGTAGTTGTTCTTGCCGTCGCCGATGACGGCCGTCCACTGCGGTTCCCATTTGCCCTGCCCGCTGGTCGACTTGGCGTCGTGCACGAAGGCGTTGGCGGCCGAGCCGCCACCGCCGTACACCGCGATGTTGAGGGCCTGGATCGGGTGGGTGCCGCTCGTCGTTCCGGCGAGCGTGCCGTCGCAGACGGGCTTCTGCCAGCCCTGTCCGGTGAGGTAGGCGCGGTAGCAGATGTGCCGTCCGGACGGGTCGCTCCGGTGCAGCCGGTTCACCGCGGTGGCGGCGGTGTCCTGCGCGGGTTTGGCGGTCACGGTGGCGCGCGGCGGCTTCGCGGTCACGGTGACGGTGACGCCCGCCAGTCCTCCTGTTCCTCCTCCCGTCCCTCCCCCGCCCTTCGGGGCCTTCGCGCCCTTCGAGGTCTTCGGCTTGGCCGAGGAGGAGGCTGTCGCGCTGGGCGGCGGGAGCGGTGTGCTCGCGGTCGAGGAGTCGGTCGGCGCCGTCTCCTCGGCCAGCGGAGTCCCGCTCGTCTCGGCACCCGAGCGCGCGGTCTGCTTCTGGCGCCCCCCGTCGTCCGGTGAGCCGCTGCCCAGGATCACCAGCGGAACGATGACGAGAGCGGCCACGCCGATGGCCACCGGGCCGACGACCAGGGGCTTGTGGAGCAGCCCGGGCGACGCGTACTCGTCGTCCGACTGGCGCCGTCCGTTCCCCGGGGCGACCCTCGAGACCGGGCGGACGGTGGGCGAGGGCGGAGGCGGGGGCGGCCCCGCGAGCCGGCGCTCCCTCTGCTGCTCGAGTGTGTACGCCTCGACGTCGAAGGGGTCGTCACCGTCGTCGCGGTCGCCGTCCCTGTCGTCATCGCCGTCGTCCTCGGCGTGGTCGAGGTCGTCGTCGGGGTCGTCGAGGTCGTCGTCGCCCGTGGAGGGGCCGGCCTCCTCCATCGGTCCGTACGGCTCCGGGCGCACCGCCTCCTCGGCGGGCTCGGCGTCTCCCAGTGGCGGCCGGACGGGTCCCAACTCCTCGGCCGGTTCCGGCAGTTGCCCCTCCTGCTCCAGAAGGCTGCTCGAACCGTCGGGGGCGACCTCGACGAACGCCACGTATCCCGCGGCGGGATCGGAGATGGTCGCCGTCACGGTGGTGTTCCGGTCACGGGCGTATGCGTGCAGTCTGTCGAGGATCGCGGCGTCGACCGACTCTCCTTCCGCCGGCCGTACGGGTTCGCCGTCGATGGCGGCCGAGCCGTCTCCGGAGATGACCACCGCGTGGCGCGGCGGCGGCCCGGACGGCTCCCCGGCGGATTCCGGTTCGCTGAGATCCACCGGCTCACCGGACACGGCGTGGTCGTCCCCCGCGATCGGCTCGTCCGTCTCTTCACCCCGGCTCATGGCGCTTCCTCTCTTCTGACGTCTCCCGGCCGACATGGCCCCGGTCGGGAACGGCGTGACGGTCCCCGGACAGCGCAACGGGTGCCGTAGGGGAACGGTTCAATTCCTCGGTCACGGGCCCGCATCGATCGAACAGAAATCCACACACTCCGTCAGGTGCCTTGTGGCGCAAGGGTGTTGAGTACAGTCCGGGGCGTGAACGGCTACGAAGACTCCCTCCGTTTCGCCGTGCTGGGACCGGTCCGCGCATGGCGCGGTGAACAGGAACTGGACCTCGGTTCGCCCCAGCAGCGGTCGGTCCTGGCCGCGCTGCTGCTGCGGCGGGGACACGCTGTCGCGCTCGCCGAACTCCTCGACGCGGTCTGGGGCGAGGAGCAGCCGCAGGCCGCCGTGTCCGTCCTGCGGACCTATGTGTCGCGCCTCCGGAAAGTGCTGGAGCCGGGCCGGGAGGCGGCCGACCTCCCCCGGGTGGTCGTGTCGGTCGGCGACGGATATCTGGTCCGCCTGCCGGCACACGGCCTGGATCTCGCCGTGTTCGAGCGGCGCGTCGCGGAGGCGAAGGAGCTGCGCGCCACCGGGCGGCCGGCCGCCGCCGCGGAGCTGCTGCGCGTGGCGCTCGACGGGTGGCAAGGGGCGGCACTGGCGGGACTCCCCGGACCGCTGGCCGAGTCCGAGGGCTCCCGGCTGGACGAGGAGCGGCTGACCGCGCTCGAGACCTGGCTGGACATCGAGGTCGACCGCGGCCGCCACGCCGAAGTGATCGCCGAACTGGTCTCGTTGACCGGCCGGTACCCGCTGCGGGAGCAGCTGTGCCGGCTGCTCATGCTGGCGCTCTACCGTTCCGGGAGGCAGGCCGAGGCGCTGGCCGCCTACCGCGGTGCGCGCAGCACCCTGGTGGCCGAGCTGGGCATCGAACCCGGTACGGCGCTGCGGGACCTGCACGACCGCATACTGGCGGCCGACGCGACCCTGGACCCCGGCCCGCCCGGGCGGCCCCCTCCGCCGCCGGAGCCGGACTCCCCGGCGCCAACGGCCTCCCCCGCAGCCGTACATGCGGCCCGGCCCGCTCAACTGCCCGCCGATCTGCCGACGTTCGTCGGCCGGTGCGCCGAACTCGACCGGGCCCGGGCCCTGTTGCCCGAGCGGGGCGGCGCCCCGGCCACCGTGGTGATCACCGCGATCGGCGGGATGGCCGGCATCGGCAAGACCACCCTGGCCGTGCACTGGGCGCACGAGGTCGCCGACCGCTTCCCCGACGGACAGCTCTACGTCAATCTGCGCGGCTTCGATCCGACCGGCTCGCTGGTGACGCCGGACGAGGCCATCCGCGCCTTCCTCGGCGCGCTCGGCGTCCCCCCGATGCGGATCCCCTCCGGCCTCGACGCCCAGACCGCGCTGTACCGCAGCATGCTCGCCCAGCGGCGGATGCTGGTCCTCCTGGACAACGCCCGTGACACCGACCAGGCCCGCCCGTTGCTGCCCGGCTCCCCCGGCTCCCTGGTCATCGTCACCAGCCGCAACCAGCTCACCGGCCTGGTCGCCGGCGAAGGGGCGCATCCGCTGACCCTGGACCAGCTGACGCCCGCCGAGGCGCACGGCCTGCTGACGAGCCGGCTCGGCACCGAGCGGCCGGCGGCGGAACCGCGGGCGGCGGACGAGATCATCACGCGGTGCGCCCGGCTGCCGCTGGCCCTGGCCATCGTCGCCGCCCACGCCGTCGCCCACCCCGGCTTCCCGCTGAGCGCCATCGCCGGGGAACTGCGCGACAGCCACGGCAGCCTCGACGCCTTCGCCTCCGGCGACGACATCACCACCGACGTACGGGCCGTCTTCTCCTGGTCGTACAAGGCGGTGTCCGCGCCGGCCGCGCGCGTGTTCCATCTGCTGGGCCTGCACTCCGGACCCGACATCTCCGCGCCCGCCGCGGCCGCCCTCGCCGGGCTCCCGGTGCGGGAGACCCGCGGGCTGCTCGTCGAGCTCACCCGCGCCCACCTGCTGACCGAACACTTCCCGGGCCGCTACGCCCTGCACGACCTGCTGCGCGTCTACGCCGCCGAACGCGTGCGCGCCGAGGAGACACCGCGGGAGCGGGAGCGGGCCGTGGAGCGGCTGCTCGCCTGGTATCTGCACACCGCCGACGCGGCCTACCCGCACATCACCCCGCAGCGTCGCCGGATCCCGCTCGAACCGCTGCCGGCCCTGTGCCGGCCCCTGGAGTTCACGACGCACGACCAGGCGCTGGACTGGTGCGAGACCGAACGGGCCAACCTGGTCACCGCCGTGCACCAGGCGGCCGGGTCGGGCAGACCGGGTGTCGCCTGGCGGCTGCCCGCCGTCCTGTGGGGGTTCTTCTACCTGCGCAGCCACACGCACGACTGGGTGGACACCGCGCAGGTGGGCCTGACCGCCGCCCGCGCGGACAACGACCGCTGGGGCGAGGCGCAGGGCCTCGCGGACCTGGCCGCCGCGCTGCGCGGCTCGGGCCGGCTCATCGAGGCGGCCGAACAGTTCCGGCTGGCGATGGTCGCCTACCGGGAGCTCGGGGACGCCGAGGCCAGAGGGTCGGCCGTGACCAATCTGGGCGACACCTATCTGGAGGCCGGCCGGCTCGGCAAGGCCGTCGAGTACATCCGCAGGGGATTGGCGATCGAGCAGGTCATCGGCAGCGCCTGGGGGGAGGGCATCTCCCTGTGCAACCTGGGCGACGTCTACCAGCGGCTCGGCCGGTTCGACGAGGCCGTCGGCTGCCTGGAGCAGGCGCTGGACCTCCTGCGGGCCAACGGCAACCGCTGGGTCGAAGGGGTCACCCTCGACATCCTGGGCACGGCCCACCGCCGGCTCCAGCGCCACGACGACGCCGTCGAGTACTACCACCAGGCGCTCAGGACCCACCGGGACATCGGCAACCGGTGGGGGGAGGGCCACACCCTGGGCAACCTCGGTGACGCCCAACTGGCCGCCGGTGAACCGGAGTCCGCCCGTGACAGCTGGCGGCAGGCACTGGCGATCTTCGTGGAGTTCGACCACCGGGACGCCGCGAAGATCCGCGAGCGCCTCGGCCGGCTGGAGGAGGGTCAGCCGCACACCGACGCGCGACGGGCCGCGCCGGAGCGGGCCGCCTGACCCGCGCCCGCGGCGGGAACACGGCCTGGCCGTGCCCCCGGGGGGCGGGTACACGGCCAGGCTGCACCCGTACAACGGGCGGGGGGTGGGGACGGTTCAACCCCGGGGTCAGCTCGCGTCGTGGTAGACACGGCCGCTGGCGTTGGCGGTCGTCCCGTCGTAGAGACCGGTCGGGCTGGTCTGCGTGGAGAGCGTGAACCACGCGTAGCGCTCCAGGAAGTCCAGGCCGTCCAGCATCCGCGTCGACGACGTGATGAAGGCGGTCTGTTCCTGCTCGCTGGGGTAGCGGGGGGTGCCCTGGGAGAAGTCGATGAGGCCGTACTCGGTCAGCCAGACCGGCTTGTGGTAGCGGTCCCAGACGGCCTGCAGATAGCCGCGCAGCTGGTCGGCGGCGCCGGGTCCGAAGTCGGAGCCGTACCAGTGCACGGGGATGAAGTCGACGCGCAGACCGCGGTCGGCGGCGCCCTTCATGAAGCGGTCCAGCCAGCCGCCGTCGACGTCGGCGCCGGCGGACACCGCGGGCGCGCCCAGCCGCAGCCCGGTGGACTCCAGCCGGGGCCACAGGTCCAGGGCCTGTTCGGGCGTCATGTTGGACTGCCCCGCGTTGTCGGGCTCGTTGAAGCCGAGGAGTTCCTTGCTGCCGTTCTGGACGGCCGCGCCGAGTTCGGCGTCGGTGACGGAGCCGGGGCCCCAGATCATGGGGACGAAGTCGACGCCGTCCGGCTTGGTGACCGCGCCGGTGGAGGACGCCCAGTCGAAGTACCAGGACGCGCCGGAGTCGGCCAGTGCCTGGGAGGCGCCGTCGACGGGGTTGAGGCTGACGCCCTTGCGGGTCGGGGCGGCCGTGGTGACGGGGTTGGTGACCGGGGCGGGCTGCGTGGTGGCCGGGTCGGCCGGGGCGGGGCTGCCGGTTCCGAACGCGACGGTCAGGCCGCTGCACTTGGTGCACTGGTACATGACCTTGTTGCCCGGTTCGGCGTCCTGCTTGGACCAGGCGTACGCGGTCGGGCACTTCTGGTTGATCATGTCGCTGTAGGAGGTCTTCGCGTCCCGGTTCGGGTTGACGCAGACCAGCGACCGGCCGGTGGCCTGGTCCTTGGTCAGGTCCTCGGCCGGGCAGGCGGACAGCAGATCCTCGGCGCACCCGGCCACCGCGCACTCTCCGCTCGCGGGCGGCGTCACGTCGTTCGGCGTGATGGTGACGGGCGCGGCGACGGCGTCAACGTAGCTGACGTCGTACCAGGGGGCCAGGGAATCGGCCGGGTCGAAGTTGAACTCGGCGAGCCCGGTGGGCTGTTGGCCGAGGGTGCAGTGGTCGACGTAGGGTCCGCAGTCCCCGACGGCGCAGTGGAACGTGCTCCCGTCGTCGCCGCCGCACCCCTGACGGGCGAAGAAGGTGCCGCGCCAGTGCCCGGCGCCCTCGTGCTCCGGGACGGTGACGGTGGCGGACTGGCCCGGGTCCAGCGTCGGCAGCCCGGTGAGCGCGGCCGAGCCGTCGGCGTTGACCTCGCTGCCGACCCAGATGCGGCTGTCGGTGTTGTTCCGCAGGGTGACTGTGTGGTCGGCGGTGCCTACGTCGGCGGCCGGGGTTCCGTCGAGGTTCGTGCTGCTGGAGCGGTGCGTCTGGATCGCTATGGCGGTGCCTGACACACCGACGATGACCAGGAGCAGGGCGAGGAGGAGTGAGGTGCGTCTGCGCATGGGGCGTGCGTCTCCATTGACTTGCGCGGGTTGGGGTTCGGGGTTTCTCAGGTCGACGATCAGTTCTCGCCACCGCCGGCACGACGGATAGGGGTGGGGGACGGTTCAGTGGGCGAGGACGTATTCACCGTCCGCGGACGGCCTTCGACTGGCCGCCGTTGCTGGTGCTGTTCTGCCGAACTGGCTTCGGAGAATGCGCGTGTGACGGACCGTCACCAGTGCTCTGGGTCGGGGTCGGTGAAGGGCTGCGGAGAAACGAGCGGTCGTTGGCGATGTCCAGGCCCGTGGGGCTGAGCAGGGGCGACACCGGATAGGTCGAGTCGCCGGGGGTGCTGAACGCCATGCCGATTTCGTCCGGCAGGGACGACACCGGCGCTCCCAGGGGCCAGTCCGTGCGGCCGGTGTGATCGACCGACTGGAGCGGGGTCAACTGTGCGGCGCTCGCCCTGAGCGCTCTCTCCGTCTCGGCCACGTTGAAGCCATGGGCGTCGTGTTCCTCGCCCGGGCTCGGACTCACGGTGGCGTCACTCCGTCGTCGCGCCGCGTCGGCGGAGTGGGCGTCGAGAGGTTCGTTGGCGCGCGGATCCTGGAAACTTGGCCGCGGCGATGGCTCCGGTGACGGCACCCGTGGCGGAGCCGGTGGTGGCACCTGACGCTCCCAGCGTTGCCGGTTTTCCTCACTCGGTTGTCGTCTGGGTGTCGCGGCCTGTCGTTCTTTGATGTCCGCGGCCTGGATCGCGTCGACGATCATGGCCTTTTCCTGTGCCTCCAGCCGGAGGGCGTCGTGCGGCCGTTCCCGAAACGACTCCCGCTCCTGCGCGTTGGCGACGGACTGCCACACCAGGGGCATAGTGGCGCGGGATTCCTGGAACGCCTTCACCAATGTGGCGTTCTTGGGTTTCCTCAGCTCACTCAGGAGCGTGTCCTCGAAGGCCCAGCGTTCCGTGTCCGAGAGCAGGCCGATCCGCTTCTCGATGCGGTGCATACGCTGGAGCAGTGCCTGGGACTCCTCCGTGAGCACCGGCCGCTGTTCGGGCGGCGGCCCCTGCGCCTGCTCGCCCCCGCCTTGCCCCTGTGGGCCCTGGCCGGCCTCCTGTCCACCGCCGGGTGCCGCGCCTCCACCGCCCGACCCCGACCGTGACCGGCTCCAGATGCGATCCAGGGCGCTCCGCAGGAGGTCCCACATCCCCTCGAAGATGTCCGGTTCCGGTGGGCCCGCCGCACGGAACCTCGGGCCGCCGAGCAGCTTGGACTGGGTCTTCAGCAGGTCTCGCGCCAGTCCCGTCCGGGACCTCGTCCTGGTCAGCCGCTTCCGGCCCTGGGAAGCAGTGTTGTCGAATGCCACGTTGCCCCGCTCTCGAGTCGGAGGTGCTGACGCGGGTCACAACGGGCCGTCGGAGGACGGTGGTTCAACGCCAGACGCTCAACCACCGCACGACGGCCCGTGATCAGCCTGCCGCTGTGTGCGGGTCGAACCCCGCCGGCAGCGGCAACAACCCGACAGGCAGCGGCGATCGGGAAAGCCAATGGACCCCGCCGACCGGTCGCGCCGAAGCCTGCCCCGAGAAGTTCCCGTAGTACGTTCCGGTCCCGGGCCGCCGACGTCTCAACAGCCCCGCCGGCGCGAACCGCCCGGCACCGGTGGCCACCCGGCTTGGCTCCCCGTATCCCACCACGCTGTCAAGTCCGCCGAGTACGTCGACCGTGTACGTCATGCCGGTGCCCCCTCGTGTCGGCGGCCTGGACCGCCTCGGTGTTCGAGACGCAACGGCCGCACCAGGAAGGTGCGGCCGTGCGAGCCGAGTTGGCGGGTGGGATTACCGGCAGCTGCCATGTGCGTCCGGTTTCCTGCCCTTGCCCGACAGGAAAGGCTCCCGGTGGTCGCGGTGCCGGCCGGTCCGCGACGGGCCGATCCGGACCACCGGGAGCCTTCCTCAGTCCCGTGCGGACCTGTTCACCTGGCATGCCCCTGCTGTGCGGCGTACCGCTCGGCGGCCCTCCGCTCCTTCCGCTCGGCATGCGACTCCTGCGTTCGCGCGCCTTCGGGTGGGTTGTACTGCCCCGCCCCCGTCGGGTCGCCGTGCTGCTGGTACTGGGGGTAGTGCTGGCCCTCGTACGGGTTGCCGCTCTGGTAGTACGGGGCGGCGTAGGCCCCCGCTGTAGTTGTCGTCGCGGGGGTTTCGTACGACGACGTGTAAGTCTGCGTCGTAGGCATGGGGTTGTAACGCGCCGTCAGCGAGGGGCTTTCGAACGCCGACGTCAAGCCCATCGTCGTAGTCAGGGCGCTGTAGTCACCGGCCGACGTCACCGGTATCGAGTACTGACCCGCGACTATCGGGGGTGTGTACTCCGCCTGCGTCGTCGGCGGGAAGTACCCGTCATGGTCTCCTGTGTACCGGCCCGGTGATTCGTAGCCCGGCGACGTGACGTAGTCCAGGTTCATCCCGGTCTGGCTCGGGTGCCGTTCGTCGAGCTGGGTGCCCAAAGCGTAGTTGGGCGTTTGGAACGTCGGCGCCGCGTTCGCCTTCTCGTACGCCTTGTAGGCGTTGGCTCCGAGCCCGCCCAGGGTCGCCGTTTGCGACAAACCCGTTGACACGTCACCGGTCGTCAATGAGCCGGCCACGCCGAGACTTGCCGAGAGACCGGCGAGAACCTTGCCCGTGTACGGAGGACCGGCTTGGTACCCGTCCCAGAGGTCCTTCCCCACGCGCGCAGCAGCCCCGCCCCCGGCCACGTACTTCCCCACGGTGGGATCCACCAGCTGTACGAGCCTGCCCCCTTCGGAGATCAGTTCAGGGGCGTAGGGCGCGACGACCTTAGCAGCCTGTACGGCATAGCCGAGCCACGTTTTCGACGTTTCGGCTACCCACGCCCCTTGCTTGCTGGACCACTTCGCGATGGACCACGTACCGTCCTCATTCGCCTGGGCAGCGAAGGATGACTTCCTCCTTGTTTCCCTACCCTTTGCGTCTGCTGCCTGCTCTTCAATATCGAAGAGACGGTTGTGCCCCGCCGGCGGGGGGGTACTCGGGCCCTCGCGGAAGCCCCCCATGTCGACTACGGTGGAGCGCCTTCGCGCCCCGGGCCGTGCGTCCACGCTGAATTTTCGATACCCAGCGGGTTGGGCAGAGCTGGTGGAACTTTCTCCGGCCATTCGTTGATCTCCTTGTGTGGAATAGAAGACCTGCTTTGCAGAGAGCACAACGGGACCGGATCTCGGACGGTTCACCGGACGCCGAAACGAATCACCCCGAGGATCGTCGACGCGGGCGCGGCGGGAAGGTGCCACAGGCTGCACGTGTCTGCGGCGCCGGAAAGCGGTTCACCCGCGTTCCGGCGCGCCACCATGCGAAGAGCTGGGGTGATCGTGGCCTTCGTCAGGCCGGTGGGGGCACCGGCCCGAAGGGGTCGACAGCCGCGACGGTGGGCGATTCCTTCGGGCGGTGCATATTGGGCTTGCAGCCGGCGAAGGGGCCCTGGGGGGCCCGCAGGTGGTCCAGGACGTTGTACAGGTAGTCCCGGTGCCAGTTGGCGGGTCCGGTCATCGTGGAGCCGGGGCCGGTCAGGTCACCCCAGGCGAGCCAGAGGCCGTGCAGGAGAGCTACCGCTTCGGGGTGCTCCCACCAGCGGGCGCACCAGGGTGCCGCGGACGTGACTTCCCTGCCGTAGACCGGCAGCAGCACGTGGTGAGTCCACAGGGTCAGTTGACGCAGTGAGTGCGCGTAGGCCGGCCCCTCCAGGTAGAGGATGAACTGCGGCGGAGTCGGAGGCTTCTTCTCTTCGGCGGCCGGCACTTCCGGCTCGGCCTCGGGCCGCCGTCGTTCAAAAGACGCGTCCCGCTCCGCCCCGGCAGCCCGAGGCGGCTTCTCCGTCGGCATGGTTGACATGACTCTCCCGCTGTCGCTCGGCAGTTGTGCTGCACCCCCGCTCACGCGGCACAACGGAGGCCACCCCGCCGCCGGTTCAAGCGTCCGGCCGCACCACCCCCAATATCCGCATCGACGCCGCCGGCGACACATACACATCCCGCCCCGGCCGAGGCGCCGAGATGATGTCCCCGCCCCCGACATAGATCGCCACATGGCTCGCGTCGGAGAAGTACACGATCAGGTCCCCGGGCCGCATGTCCTCGATCGGGACGTGCTTCAGCCGGGCCCACTGCGACTCCGACGTGCGGGGAATGGCGACGCCCGCGTGCAGCCAGGCCTGGGACGTGAGGCCCGAGCAGTCGTAGGAGTCGGGGCCCTCGGCGCCCCAGACGTACGGCTTGCCGATCTGCTTGACGGCGAAGGCGATGGCCTTCCGGCCGGCGGTCGTCGCGTCGGTGCCGACCTTCTTGAGGATGCCCGTGCTCTCCCACTTCGCCTGGGCCCGGTCGGACTCCGTCTTCTCCAGGTCGGCGAGGCGGGCCCGCTCCTTCGCCGCCAGCGAGGACTCCAACGCCCGCGCCTCGGCGATGTGTTGCTCGATCGTCCGGCGCTGCGCCGCCATCGCGCGCCGGCTCGCCCGCAGGCGCTTCAGCTCGGCAGCCGCCTCGTCCGTGCGGGTGCGCAAGGACGCCTTCGTCGTCTTCAGGTCCGTCAGGAGGTTCTGCGTGTTCTGCTGGGCCTGGAGCGCCAACCCCGCGTTGTCCAGGGCCCGTCCGGGGTCACTGGCCAGCGCGAACTGCAGCTCGGCGGGCACGCCCCCGCCGCGGTACTGGGCCCTGGCCGCCGCTCCGGCAAGGGAGTTGAGGCGGGTCAGTCTCGCCTCGGCCGTGCGGACCTGGGAGGTGAGTGAACCGACACGCTTCTGCTGTGCCGTCACCCTGCCGTCGGCCGCGTCGTACTTGTCGGTCGCCACCTCCGCCTGGTGGTACAGGCTTTCCAGCTGGTGCTGTACCTCGGTGAGGGTCCGGGGGTCGGCCTGGGCGCCCTGTTGGCTCGCCGCCGTCAGGGCGCAGGCCAGGGCGACGGCTGCCGCCGCCCGGTGGTTGTGTGTGCGCGGGGGCCGTCTCATCTGGGCCGGAGTTCCCTTCGTACGCGTCGGTGAGGATGCGTACGCACAACGGCCGCCACCCGTACGGCGGTTCAGTGCGGAGGTGACGGCGTGAACCCGTGGCGCGCGGCAGACGTTGTGCGCGAAGAGGTACGACGGCCGGTGAAGGGGACCGTATGGACGCCAGGTTGCTGCTGCTCGCGCTGTGCACGGGGGTGGGTCTCGGGTTTCTCCTGCTCGCCGTACGGCAGTTGGTGACCGTGGCGCGGCTGTGGGTGCGCGGGGTGCTGGTGACGGGCACCGTGATCCCGCGGATCGCGGGCGACCGGCGGCGGACCGGGCTCGTGGTCTTCACCGACCACCTGGGGCGGCCCGCCGTCCTCGATCCGGGGGCGTACGGGACGCTGCGCGGACTGCCGCCGGTCGGCGGGACGGTGCCCGTGTGCTACCCGCGCGACCGGCCCGCGGCGGCCCGGCTCTGGACCCCGCGGTATCTGCTGTCGCCGACGTTCGGGTGGTTCCTGACGGCGACCGTGGCCTTCGTCTGCGGGACCCGGCTGACCCGGTGAGCGGGCGCGAGACGGCCGGTACCGGGCGGGTCCAGGACGTCGATGTGCTGCGCGGGTTCGCCCTGTTCGGCATCCTGCTCGTCAACTCCCAGTTGATGGCGGGTCCTTACACCGCGTTCGGCGGCGGGCCGGACGCCACCGCCGTCGACCGGGCCGCCGCCTGGGCGGTGACCGCGACCACCACCCTCTACCAGCTGTTCTCGTTCCTCTTCGGCTACAGCTTCGTCCTCCAGGAGCGCGGTGCCGGGAAGCCGGACGGCGGCGGCTCCGCCGGGCGCCAACTCCGGCGTACGGCAGGGCTGTTCGGCCTCGGACTGCTGCACGCGGTGCTGCTCTACCCCGGCGACATCCTCATGACGTACGCCGTGCTGGGACTGGTCCTGTACGGCCTGCGCGGGCTGCGTCCCCGGGCCGCGCTGCGGGTCGCGGTCTGCCTGGTGGCGGGCCTCGCGGTGCTGCTGCTCGGGTACGGGCTGCTCACCGTCGCCCTCACCCGGCCGGTCACCCCGGCGCAGTACGCCCCCGAGGTCGCGCGCAGTGCGGCCGCCTACCGCGGCGGCTTCCTCTCGGTCGTAGGGGCGCATCTGCGCGAACTGCCGTCGACCGTGGGCGCGAACGTGCTGTACGCCCCCGACATGCTGGCCGCGTTCCTGGCCGGCCTCGCGGCGGCGAAGACGGGCCTGGTGGAACGGCGCGGCCGGGACCGGGCGTGGCTCAAGCGGGTCGTCGTACGGTGGCTGCCGGTCGGCCTGGCCGGCGGGATCGTCACCGCGTGCTGTGCGAACGGGCCGCTGGACAGCCGCTGGTTCCTGGTCGGCCACGCGGTGTCGCTGCTGACCGCGCCCGCGCTCACGGCGTCGTACGCCTGCGGCCTGCTCCTGCTGACCGGCGCGCGGCGCCCGGCGGCGGGCCGAGTCCTGGCCGCCACCGGGCGCATGGCCCTCACGCAGTACCTCTCCCAGTCACTGGTCCTCGCGCTCGTCTTCACCGGTTACGGCCTCGGTCTCTACGACCGGGTCGGCACCGCCGTCGTCCTCGCCGGGTGCGTGGTGCTGTACGGCGCCCAACTCGCCCTGGGCGTACGGCTGATGGGGCGGGTGCGGTACGCGCCGGCCGAGCTGGTGCTGCGGACCGTCACGCTGTGGCGGCGTCCCGGTAGTCGTCCATCTCCACGACGTTGTCCTTCTCCAGGGTCAGCCCCAGGCCCGGCAGCAGACGGGCCGCGGCGCGTTCGGTGATCGCCGCCGTCTCCGCCTTCGCCGCCGCCGAGATGACATCGGCGCCGGGCTCCTTGTACCAGGGGCGCAACCGGATCAGGGCCGGCTTGACGCCGGTGGCCAGGAGCAGGGCGGTGCCCTTGGGGAGGGCGCGGATCCTGTCGGGCGGCAGGACGGACTCCTGACGGTAGGAGTACGAGCGTGAAGTCCCGTCCTTGCTGCGGGAGATGCTCGGGGTCTTCACGTCGTGCTGGCCGACCAGGGTGGAGATCTTCTGCACGAAGTCGGCGTCGTCCAGGCCCGCACCGAGGAGTTTGACGGTCGCCGCGCTCCACAGCGCGTCCATCCCGACCTCGCCCCACACGCGGGCGCCCTGGCGGTAACTCTGCAGCAGGGTCACGACGTTGATGCCGCGCGAGCCGAAGTGCGAGTACAGGTCGGGGAGATCGGAGATGCGGCACACGTTGGCCGCCTCGTCGAGGACGGCGGTCAGCGGCGGGTCGAGCCGGCCGCCCATGCGCTCCGCCGCTACGACACCCGCCCGCATCGTCGCGTCGGCGAGACCCGCGATGACGCCGGCCGCCGAGCCGCCGCCGTCCTTGGAGAGGAGGTAGAGGGTGTCGGTGCCCAGGACGTGCTCGTGCGGGCGGAACTCCGGGAGCCGGGGGTCGGGGGTGACCCAGGCGAGGATCTCCGGGTCGAGGAGGCAGGACGCGGTCTGGCGGGCGGTCTCGTAGATGCCGTCCCGGGTCTCCACCGCGCCGCGCACCGTGCCCTGCAACTGCTCGGCCATCGCGACGAGTCCGACCTCGCGGAGCAGGTCGACGGGGGTGCGGTCGGCGGGGTCGGCGAGCCAGGCCAGCAGGTCGGTCAGCGGGGCCCGGCCGCGGGCGGCGGCCAGGAACAGCGCGGTCAGGGTGTTCTGGGCGGCCGAGATCCAGAAGTCCTTCTTCGCGGTGTCGTCGTTGACCGACGCCACGAAGTGACCGGCCATCCGGCGGGCGCCCTCGATGGTGTGGCACTCGCCGAGGATGTTCCACCACATGGCGCGCGGGGCGTGGGCGATGCCCTGCGGGTCGAACGTCCACACCGTGCCCGCCTTCTCACGCTGGGCGCGGGTGACGGCGTAGACGTCGGACTTGTTGGAGGTGAGCAGGACCGCGCCCTGCGCGCGCAGCACCCGGGGGACGGCGATGCCGGTGGACTTGCCGGCCCGGGGCGCCATCAGGTCGAGCTCCACGTCCTCGTAACTGCTGCGCAGTTCGGGGCCCTTGGGGTCGAGGTCGCCGAGGAGGTTGCCGGTCTCGTCGGGGTGGACCTGCTCGCGGCCCCGGAGGGTGGGGCGCAGTTCACGGGCGCGGGCCTCGATGCCCTTGGGGCACATGGCGGCGAGTTCGCGCTTCCCGGCGAGGCCCTTGGGCGCTTTCCCGCGGTCCATGAAGAAGTTGACGGCGAGGGCGGCGGGCACGGTGACGATCGCCAGGACGCCGAACATGCCCGCGTAGAGCACGGCGGCCGGGGTGCCCGGCCACAGCGCGGTCGGCCCGTCGGAGACCAGGGTGGAGACGGTGGACATGGCGAACGGCGGGGCGTCCCAGCCGTAGCCGGCGAGGCCGGCGCCGAAGGTGCCGCCGGCCCAGACCATGGTGAAGGCGAGGATGCCGAAGGCGGCCAGCGCGGCGATGGCCCACTGCAGCTGGTCGCCGAGGTCGGTGCTGCGGGGTCCGCTCACGCCGTCCACCCCCCGGCCTCTCCGGCGAGGGCGCCCGGGTCGCCGGGGAAACCGAGGGGTCCCTCCTGAGCGACCCGTGCGACCTCTTCGGCGGCGCGGGCCGCGGCCTGCTCGATGGCCGCCTCGTTGGTCGTCCAGCGGGTGTTGGTGTTGTGCAGGTCGCGCTCGGCGTCGGTGATGGCGACCTTGATCGGGATGCCGGGGCGGCCGCCGACCTTGATGAGGAAGCGGCCGCGGCCCGGCGGCTCCTCGTCCTCGCCGCGGACGCCCCAGCCGGGCGGCGAGGACCAGGACGAGACGAGTTCGATCTCGCGGCGGGAGAGTCCGACGACCTTGCCGAGATCCTCCATCTCGGTCTTCGGCAGTCCGGCGCAGACGACCATGCCGGCCCGCTCGACGAAGCCGCGCGCCTTGGCGCGGTCGGCGTCGGTGCCGAGGGCCTCGGCGTCCTTGAGGGTGTGGGTGATCTTGGCGTCGCCGAGACCGAGGGAGCGGTTGAGGCGGGTGAGCGCGTCGATGCGGTCGACGATGCCGGAGGCCGCGCGCAGCGGGCGCCACAGCTCGTCGAGGACGGTGAAGAACCAGCGCCGGGGCGCGAGTCCGGCGTCCGCGAGGGCGTGCGAGGCGGCGACCGTGCCGAGCCCGTCGGACCAGGCGGCGAGCATCGCGGCGGCGGTGAGCTGGGTGTCGGCCTCGCCGATGCCGGAGATGTCGATGCACACGGCGGGCGCGTTCGCGTCGATGCGGGTGGACGTCTCGGAGGCGAAGGTGTCGCCGAGCGGACCGTCGAGGATGCCGAGCAGGGAGCGGTGCAGCGGGTCCACGGCGTCCCGGTAGCGGGTGTCGTCGCCGCGGTCGAGGGTGACCGCGCGGACCCGGTCGGGGCCCTCGGTGAGGACCCGCAGCACGTCGGGCAGCAGCACGCTGCGGCCGGGAGGGGTGCGTTCGCGCAGGTGGTGCAGGACGGCGGAGAGCACGGACTGCTCGTGGTCGTCCATGGGCCGGCCGCGCACGATGGTGATGAGCGCGGCGACCATGTTCAGCACCCGGCCGTGGGCCTCGGCCTTCAGGACCTCGCCGGCCTCGCCGCCGACCTTCGCGGCGGCCTCGCCCATGGCGCCCGGGTCGAGGACGTTGATGCCGCCCCGGCCGCGGCCGATGGAGATGACCTGGCCGCCGAGCGCGCGGACGGTGTCGGCGTAGTCGGGCTTGAGGTCGCCGAGGACCAGCGGGACGACACCGGTCGCGGCGAGCCCGATCAGCATCCGGTTGATGAGCGTCGACTTGCCCAGGCCCGGCATGCCGAGCATGAACAGGGAGGGGTTGGAGATGTAGCGGGCCCGGGTGAACCAGTTCAGCGGGTCGCCGCAGACCGTGGCACCGGTGAACAGGTGCTGGCCGAGCGGCACTCCGGTCATGGGCGAGCCCGAACCGGCGGCGAACGGCCACATGCCGCAGGCCTGCACGGTGGTGGCGCGCCACATGGTGGGCGGGTCCATATATCCGACGCGGCCCCCGCCGGCGCCCTCCCAGCCGCGGGCCGGGATGTACAGCTCGCGGGGCTTGGCCGGGGCCTTGCCCTTGCCGGCGCGCCTGGCGTCGGACTTCGCCCGGGCCTTCGCGGACTTCGTCGCGGCGGCCTCGGCGCCGGATCCGTCCAGGCCGACCAGGCCCGGCCCGCCCGCGGCCAGGTCCCGGAGCGCCCGTTCCTCGGCCAGCAGGTCGGCGCGCTCGGCCAGCTTCTCCTCGCTACGACGGCTCACAGCGCCTCCTGCAGTTCGTGCGGGACGAGGGTCTGTTCCCACGGAAGGATCCCGGCGGGCAGGGTGCAGCTGAACGCGGCCGCCTGCATCCGGTCGGCGGGGCGCATGAGCACCCGGGACGCCGCGGTCAGGTTGCGTACGGTGACGCTGGCGTCGGCGAGTTCCGCCAGGGTGTCGACGGTGACCGTCAGCATCAGCGAGAACTCCACGAGCCCGGCGCCGGACGCCTCCTCGGCGGCGGTCTGTTCGGCCGCCCGCACCTCTGAGGCGGCGCGCGCCTGGACCATGCCCTTGCCGGACGTGGCCATGAACTGGGCGCTGCGCCGGTCGGCCTCGACGATGCGGGCCGAGGTGGCGGGGTCGATGGCCCGGTAGACCAGGGCGACCCGCTTGCGCCGGGTGCCGGGGGCGGCCTCCAGCATGCCGCGCAGCACCGAGGAGCGGACGGTGCCGCGGGGTGCCAGGGTGAGCATCCAGGTGCGGGAGACACCCGAGTCGTGCTGGTAGGCGTTGACCGTCTCGACGGCGGCGGCGGGACCGGCGTCGTCCCACTCCAGGCCCGTTCCGCCTTCCAGGGCACGGGCGTTGAGGACGTCGGCGGCGACGGCGGGGTCGTAGGCGACCCGGACTACCTCGGCGATCCGCTCGGCCGACAGCGGGTAGGCGGCACCGCCGCCGGCCGCGACGAGCCCGCTGAGCAGGCCGGGGATGCGGATGGCCAGTTCGGTCATCACGTCCTCCTTCCTGCGCTTCTGGCCGGCCGGGTTGCCGTAGGTGAGGGTGACGTAGGTGTGCATCTCGGAGGAGGCGCTCGGGTAGCGCTCGACGACCTCCTCCATCACGGCGCGGGCGGCGGCCGGCGCGTTCGGGTGGATGCGGGGCAGCACCTCGTGGGCGAGCCGGGTGCCGGGGTCGGGGGCGGTCTCCACGATCACGGTGGCGCCCTTGAGACCGGGTTCGTGGGAG
This sequence comes from Streptomyces sp. NRRL F-525, assembly GCF_000716605.1. Taxonomy (GTDB): domain Bacteria; phylum Actinomycetota; class Actinomycetes; order Streptomycetales; family Streptomycetaceae; genus Streptomyces. The sequence continues at coordinate 48,539 of NZ_JNXE01000049.1, forward strand.
AGCCGGGCCAGCCACTCGCCCCACAGCGCGACCCAGACGTCGACCTGGTCCGGGTCGATGAGCGAACCGCCGTCGGGGTCGCAGCCCAGGACGATCGTGTACAGGTCGCGCTGCGGGTGGTGCAGGATCCCGAAGGGGCGGTCGTAGGCGTCGCGGCCCTCGCTCGCGGTGACCTTGTTGAGCAGGCCCGGCGGGCGGAACCGGCCGCCGGGGCGCGCGGACAGCGGGCCCGAGACGTAGAGGTGCGAGCCGGCGGCCTTCCTGCGCCACCAGCCGACGCGCAGGGCGAAGAGCTGGTAGACGTTGCGGCCGTCCTGGGTGCGGATGGTCAGCGGGATGAGGAACAGGACGACCGGCACGAACACGACGAGCGCCGCGTACAGCGAGATCAGCGAGGCGAGCAGGGTGGCGACGAGGCCGCCGAAGATCACGAAGGTGCCGACGAGTCCGAGCGGTCCGAGCCCCGCGCGCCTCGGCCTGCGCCAGTTCCCGTAGGTCGGGTGGGAGACGGCTTCCGTGGACATGTGACCGGTTTCCTTTCGTGAGGTGACGGTGGTGCGGCGTGGGCCGGGACCGGTGGGGAGACCGCCGGACGCCCCGGGGGAGGGCGCCCGGCGGCCGTTCGTCAGGGGAGGCGACGCCGGGCGGGGCTACGGGCGTACGGCCCCGGTGTCGTGGACTCCCCCGGGCTCACTTGTTGTTGCCGAGTTCTCCGTCGGCCCCCTCGACGGCGCCGGAGACGGTCGAGCTCGCGACCTGGGTCGCGGCCACGGCCGCGAGGATCGCCATGCCGGCGGGGCCGCCCATCGCCGCCGCGGCTTCCTTGCCCGCACCGCCCGCGGCCTTGCCGGCACCGCCACCGCCACCGCTCTTGCCCGCACCGCTCGGACCGCCCGAGCCGGACGCGCCGTCGGAACCGCTGCCGCCGGACGCGCCGTCCGAGCCGCTCCCGCCGGACGCGCCGCCGGTGCCGCTGGCTCCGCTCGGGCCCTTCTGCGCGCCACCGCCACCGCCGCCGCCGGACGCGCCGCTCATGGCGCCGACCTGCACGGCACCGCTGGCCAGCTGGCTGCCCGCCTGGCCCATGGAGGCCATCGGGTTGCCGGTGCCCATGGCAGCGGCGGCGGGTACGACGAGCTTCAGCAGCGCGGGGAGCGCGATGGCGGACAGCAGCATCACGCCGATACCGGCGATACGGGTGTTGACGTTGGCGCCCGTCGGGCTGTTCTGGCCTTCGGTGATCATCGCCATACCGGCGTTCAGCACGAGGGCGACCGCGGGTTTGTACAACAGCCAGGAGATCATCCAGCCGATGTGCTTGCGCCACCAGCCGGCGCCCCAGTCCGTCATCGAGGCCGCGGCGGCCATCGGGAGGGTGCCGAGCATGATCATCATGACGCCGAGCCGGATGTACATCAGGATCGTGTGCAGGATGCCCGCGAGCAGCAGCAGGAAGGCGAGGATCAGCAGCAGGAAGGACTCGATGCCGGTGCTGTCGCCGCAGGCGCCGATGTGGTCCAGCGCCTTCTGCACCGAGTCGTCGAAGAGGTAGGTGGAGTAGTTGTCCGCGACCCTGGCGGCGGCCACGCAGATGGTGGTGGCGGCGCCCGAGACGAGGACGACCCGCATGATGCCCTTCAGGGCGGTGACACCCGCGGTGCCCCTGCGCTCGATCGCCATCTTGCCGGCCGCGAACAGCAGGGAACCGACGGCCAGATAGACCACGATCCACGATGTCTTGTTGCTGAGGTCGTGCGAGGTGGTCGTGTCGTCCAGGGTCGGGACACTCTCGGCCAGCCCCGCGAACACGGCGATCGCGGCGGCGAGGATCGTCTTCGCGATCAGACTGATGACCGTCCCGACGGGGTCGCCGAGAAAGCTGAAGAACCCGGTGATCGCGTCCGCGAGCGGATTCCCGGTACTGCAGGCCGCCATGTCAGGCCCCCCAGAGTGTGTAGCCGACGGCGCTCTGCTCGGAGGCCAGCTGCGAGTACAGTCCGCCGCTTTCGTCGGGCTGGATCTTCCAGTCGCCACCGCTCCAGCGCACGTAGACGGTGGTCCTGGCATAGCCCTGGTCGTTCTTGATCAACAGCCCGACGGTCGCCGCCTTTCCGGTGTACGAGGTCACCTGGAACCCGGCGTACGACGAGGTGGTCGGGGCGGTGTTCGAGCCGTCCGTGTCCGGCACGGCGGTGCGCTGGAACACGAACAGCTCGCGTTCCTGCCCGGCGACCACCTGCTGGTCGGTGACGGTGCGCCACTGGGACCCGCTCATCTGGGTGGGGATGTCGGTGGCGGCCAGTACGGCACCCATGGGGGTGTGCGCGAAGCACCACCACACGGCGCCCTGGATCTTCGTCGGCCCCGCCGAGGCGGAGACCGGCACCCGCCCGACGTCGAGCGTGTGCCACGTGATGTCCTTCGGCACGGACGTGGGGATCGCGTCGCCCGCGCTGTCGTCGGTACGGCAGCCGCCGGGACGGCTGTCCTTCGTGGTGACGGTGCCGGACAGCGGGCCCTTGGACGCCGGAGCCTCAGCACCGTCACCGGAGCCCGATCCGGACGTCAGCGTGGCGGTCACGCCCATGACGACGACCAGCGCGAGGAACCCCGCCGACGCCTGCCAGCTGCGCTGTTTCCAGTACGGCCCGGACTCCTCGGACCGCTGTTCTCCGCGCTTGAGTATGCCCACTGCCCCGCGCCCTCTAGTTGAAGACGAACTGGACGAGCGGGCCGGCCGTGGCCACCAGGACACAGCCGCCGAGCACCATGCCGAGGCGGCTCATGTGCTCCGAACTCTCGCCCCGCTTCACGGAGATGGCCATCATCGCGCCGGTCACCAGCACGCCGCAGACACCGGCGGCGGTGCCGGCCCAGGCGAGGATGCCGAGGACGAGGTCGACCTTGGTGGTCAGTTCGGACGGGGCGTTGCTCGTCGGCTGTGGAACGGTGGCGGCGAGGATGCTGGCGGTTTCGTGAAGCGGTGCGGACATGAGGTCTCTCCGAGGAGTCGGCGCCCGGCGCGAGCGGTGGGCGAAAGGGTGAACGGGCAGTACGGGAAGGCCTGTTGGGCTCAGGGACCTTGCAGGGTCAGGTCGCCGAGGAACTTGACGATCGGGTAGGCCGAGGTGGCGACCACGCAGGCGAGGACGACGAAGAAGACCCCGCGGAAGTGCTCACCGCCCTCGCCCGGGTCGCCGCGGCGCAGCTGGAGCGCCATCTGCATGCCGACGATGATCAGTCCGGCGACACCGCAGGCCGAGGCGCACCAGGAGAGGGTGTCGATGATCAGGTGGCCGTCGCCGCCCGGGTCGAACCCGTCGGCCAAGTACCGCGTGGCGGTGAGGAGTTGACTCACGACATGGCTCCCTCGCCGTAGACGTCGCTGCCCACCAGCCGGGAGAGCGTGACCAGTTGCCGGGGGACGTACTTCATCGGGCCGTCCGTGCGCCACGCCGGGATCCACGGCACGCGGTGCACGCGGGCGACGGAGCGCAGTACCCGGATGCGGCGCAGCAGGCTGAGCGGCAGCCGGCCGGGGGCGTCGGCGACGAGCACCACGGCCAGCAGTTCGAGCCCCTGCGGGGCGTCGCCGTCCTCGAACGCGCCGAGCGCCTGGGACACGGACCGCAGTCCGCTCGCGCTGGTCCGGCCGACCAGGACGACCCGGTACGGCTCGCCCCGCGCGGGCTCCGGCCAGCGGGCGCCCATGTCCACGCCGCCGAGGGCCTCGGCCAGCGAGGTCGCGCCGGAGCCGCCGTGCGCCTTGACCCACCCGACGTCCTCACGCGGCCTGCCACGCCCCACCGTCCTGGGCCGCCTCGGCTGGCCCAGGCCCGAACTGGCCTTGCGCGCGGGCGCGTTGGGCCGGGGTGCGGCCTGCCGCGGGGCGGGCGCCACGGTCCGGGGGGCGGTGGTCTGCCGTACGGCGGGGGCCGCGGGCCGCGGAGCCACGGGCCGCGGGGCGGGCTGTACGACGGTCTGCGCCCCCTGCCGTACGGGCGCGGACGGCAGCCCGCCGCCGAAGCCCTGGTGCGGGGAGTACGCCGTCTGCCCGACGGGGGCCTGGTATCCGGCGGGGGCGGGGGGTCCGACGGGGGCGGCCGTGCCGCCGTCCGTCGCCGGGCGGGCCGACTGCTCGGACTGTGTGGACCTGGGTCCCCGTACCCATGACCGCGGGCCCGGCTGTGGTGCCGAAGGAGTGCCCATGACGTTCTTCCCGCCCCCCTCTTGCCTCGTGCTTCCGCTGTTCTGGCTCATCCGGTTTCCACTGGTTTGAACTTTTTCGCCACGGGGCCCGTTTCGGTCTACCGGGCCCGTCGGACAGCACAACGGGCCATGTGGCCACAGCGGTTCAAGACGAGCCGAAGAAGGCGGAGGACGCGGATGGGTGCGGGAGAGAGCGAGGACGGCGCGGGCTCGAAGGCCGTCATGTACGGCGTGGCCGGCGCCGGCGTGGGCGGCTGCGTGATGATCCCGCTCGCCGTGGCGGGCGCCGTGCCGCTGATCATCGTCTTCGGCGGGCTCGGGGTCCTGCTGGCCCCGCTCATCGCGCTGATCCTGTTCTTCGGAGGAGGCGGCGGCAGCGCCGACGACTACAGCGGCGACAACGACACCGCGAACCAGACGATCGTCATCCTCCAGGGCGACGGGAAGGGCGAGCTGGACACCGCGACCGTCCCCGCGGACCTGGTGGACCCCATCCAGAAGGCCGGCGAGCAGTGCGAGGCGATCGGCCCGATCGTCATCGCCTCCCAGCTGGAGAAGGCGTCCGGCTTCAACTCGACCCTGGTCGGCCCGCACGGCGAGACGGGCATCTCACAACTGACGCCGGACATCTTCGCCAAGTACGGCAAGGACGACGACGGCAACGGCAAGACGCAGGCGACGGACAACAAGGACTCGGTCATGGCCCTGGGCCGCTACATGTGCGATCTCGCGGGCCAGGGACAGACGTTGCTCGACAACGGCACGGTCGTGAAGACCACCGACAAGGACGGCAACACCACCAACAGCGTCCTGGACCTCGCCCTGGCCGGCTACGCCATCGGCATGGACGCCGTGAAGGCGGCCAAGGGCGTCCCGCAGTCGAACGACGCCCTGAGCTACGTCCTCGCCATCCGCGCCCAGTTCGCCAAGTACCAGGGCGTCGGCGCCCCGCCCGACGGCGCCACCCCCGGCGTCACGCCCACCGACACCGCCACTTCCGGCACATGAGGAGGACAGCCATGCAGACGATGGTCATGAAGACGACGGTCATGGACCAGTTCAAGGTGCGCATCTCCGACGACGGACTCGCCGAGATCGACGGACACCCGCTCGTCCCGGTGCCGGGGCAGTCCGTGCACGAGGCCGTACTGGACCAGTTGCAGCGGTACGCGCAGGAGCGCGCCGCCGCCGTCGAGGCGACGGTGAACGACGGTCCCGGCGCCGCCCACTTCGTCCTCCAGGTGTCGCCGGACGGCTCCAGCCGCGTCCTCGACATGGAGGAAACGGCACCCCCGGAACCCGAGGCAACCCCCGCCGCCCCCGCCCCTGTCTCCGCCGTCGCCTCCGCGGTCGCCCGCGCCCGTGCCATGGCCGCCGCCCGTGCCTCCGCCCCCGCACCCGCGCCCGCCGCCGACGACCTTCCACCCGAACTCGCCGAACGGCTCGGCCGTATCAACGCGTTGGGGGTCGCGGGCCGGCTCGACGAGGCGTTCGCCGACGCGACCGCGCTGCGCGAGAGCCTGACCGGTTCGGTGGGCGCCGAGCACCCGCACGCGGTGGAGGCCCGGGCCGTGGAGGCGTACCTCGCGCATCTGCGCGGCGACTACCGCGAGGCCGTCGTCCTGGCGCTGGCCGTGGCCCGGATCCGGTGCGGGGCCGGGGACGAGCGGGCGGCGACGGAGGTGGCGCGGGCCGCGGCGGCCTGGCAGCAGCTCGACGACTCGCGGACCGCCGTCGCCCATGGACGCGAACTGCTGCACATGTGGGGCGTGTTGAACCGTCGCGGTCCGCTGCCGCCGGGCCACGTCGAACTCGCCGAACAGGTCCACAGATACGTGCGGGCGCTGGAGGCGGCCTACGCCTGAACCCCGCGTACCGGCACTGACCGGCCCGTCAATCGCCTCGTACAGCGGGCGTCAAACGGACGTGGACCGTCCCTCGGAACACTCCCTTCCCCAGGAGACCCGGCTCCGGCCCGCATCGGCCGGAGCCGGTCAGGCGGAGAAGCAGGAGCATGTCCATGAACGTCACGGCCATCGGATCGGCGAGCGCGGTCTCGCCCGAGGAACGGGCGCTGCGCGACCTCTACTTGGAACACGGCCCGGCCCTCTACTCGTACGTGCTGCGCATGCTGGACGGTGACACCCACCGCGCGGAGGACGTCCTCCAGGAGACGCTGCTGCGCTGCTGGAACAACGGGAACCTGACCGACGGCGAGGGGATGGCCGTACGGCCCTGGATGTTCCGGGTCGCCCGCAACCTCGTCATCGACGCGCACCGGACCCGGCTGGCGCGCCCGCTGGAGATCAGCGGCACCAACTGGCTGGGCGACATGTGCGCCGAGGTGGACGACATCGAACGGATGCTGTCGTCGATGGTGCTGCACAAGGCCCTGCAGATGCTGACGCCCGCGCACCGCGAGGTGCTTCGCGCGACGTTCTTCGCGGACCGCACCACCCAGCAGGCCGCGGAGGACCTGGGGATTCCGCGGGGCACCGTGAAGTCCCGCGTGTACTACGCCCTGCGCAGCCTGCGCCTGGCCCTGCGGGAACACGGGGTGGTGGTGGAGGACCTGCGGGAGGAGGCGCCGGACGTGGCCTGTTGATCAGCCGAGCAGGATCCCGCGCACGTCCTCGGCGTCCGGGTGGCCGGTCTCCTCCAGCAGCGCGAGGGCCGACCGCAGCGCCTCGCGGGCCGCGTCGCGGTCGCCGGTGGCGCGGTGGGTGTCGGCGAGGTGACGCAGGACGTCGGCCTCGAGATAGCGGTCGCCCATCGCGGCGAACAGGCGCGCCGACCGCTCGAACCGCTCGACGGCCTCGGCGTACCGGCCGAGGTGGTGGTAGGCGTAACCGATGGTGTCCTGCGTCGAGGCCGATCCGTAGGGGTCGCCCGTCTCGTCGTAGAGGAGGAGGCTCTCCCGGCAGCGGTCGAGGGCTGTCGCGTGGTCGCCGATCAGGATGTACGTCCAGGCGACCTGGTTGAGCACCCCGGCTTCGCCGTTGCGGTCGCCCTCGGCCCGGAACAGCGCGCGGGCCTGTGCGTAGTGGTCGACGGCGGCGGTGCGCCGGTCCGTCCGGTTGGCCAGGTAGGCGAGGGCACGATGGACGCGGGCCCGGCCGAGCGGGTCGCCGACGGCACGGAACAGGTCCAGCGCGCGTTCGAGGCAGCCCGCCGCGGGCTCCGCGTGGTGGAACTGCGCGTGGGCCATGCCCAGGCCGCACAGGGAGTACGCCTGGCCGAGGGGGTCGCCGAGCCGCTGGGCCGCCGCCAGCGCCGCGCTGTTGATCTCCAGGAGGTCGTGCCAGAAGCCGAGCCGGTTGAAGTAGACGTCCAGGGCCGCGGCGGTGCGCCAGGCGTGTTCGTCGTAGCCGTGGGCGGCGGCGTGCCCGACGATCGCGCGCAGGACGTACCGCTCCGTGCGCAGCCAGGCGGTCGCCCGCGCCCGGTCGTCGAACCGCAGGGGCTCGCTGCCCGTCGCACCCGGCGGCAGGGCGATCGGCTCGCGGAACGGATCGAGCACCGAGGAGGCGTTGTGGGCGGTGCGCAGGAAGTGGTCGTGCATCCTCAGCAGCGCCGCGCCGCGGGTGCTCCCGTCGTCCTCGGCGTCGGCGAGTTCCCCGGCGTAGGCGCGCAGCAGGTCGTGCAGGACGAACCGGCCCGGGGCCCGTTCGATGAGCAGGCTCGCCCCGGTCAACTCGCTCAGCAGGGCGCGGACTTCACGGGGTGGCGCACCGGTCAGCGCGGTGGCCGCGGCGGTGGTGATGTCGGGGCCGGGATGCAGGGCGAGCCGGCGGAAGAGTCCGGCCGCCCCGGGCGACAGCGCCCGGTACGACCAGGAGAACACGGCGCGGGCGTCGGTCCCGGCGTCGTCGCCGACGAACGCGTCGAGGCTGCCGTGGTGGTAGCGGAGTTCCCCGACGACGTCGGCGAGCCGGAAACCGGGGTGGTGGGCGGCGCGGGCCGCGACGATGGCCAGGGCCAGCGGCAGCCGGGCGCACAGGTCGGCGATCGCGGCGGCGGCCTCCGGTTCGGCGTCGACCCGGGCGCGGCCCAGCCGCCGGGTCAGTAACTCGTACGCTTCCCCGGCGCTGAGCAGACCCAGCGTGAGCGGATGCGCCCCGTGCCCCGCGACCAGGCCGCCGAGCCGGCTGCGGCTGGTGACGACGACGAGGCTGCCGGGTGTGCCGGGCAGCAGCGGCCGTACCTGCCCGGCGTCCCGGGCGTTGTCCAGCACGATCAGGACGCGCCGGTCGGCGAGGACGCTGCGGTAGAGGGCGGCCCGCGCGTCGAGTCCCTCCGGGACGGCCTGCGGGGCGACGCCGAGCGCCACGAGGAACATCTCGATCGCGGAGCCGGGCAGCATCCGGGAGCCGTGCGGGTCGTAGCCGCGGAGGTTGACGTAGAGGCTGCCGTCGGGGAAGCGGCGGGCGATCCGGTGGGCCCAGTGCACGGCGAGCGTGGTCTTGCCGGCCCCCGCCAGGCCGTCGACGACGGCGACGACCGCGGTGCCGGGCGGGCCGTCGCCCTCGGGCAACAGCGCGGCGACGTGGTCGAGTTCGGCACGGCGACCGGTGAACAGGGGGAGATCGGCGGGGAGTTGGGCAGGGCCTGCGGCTCCGGTCCGGCGGGCCGGAGCGGGCGGGTCCGGTTCCGGAGGGGGCCCGGCACCGGAACCGGGCGGGGCGGGGGTGCCACCGGGCGCTCCGGCGAGCGCGGGGTCCCCGGCCAGCAGCCGTGCGTGGACGGCGCGCAGGGAGGGGCCCGGCTCGATGCCGAGTTCGTCGACCAGCGTGCGGCGCGTCCTCGCGTAGGCCTCCAGCGCCTCGGCCCGCCGGCCGCACCGGTACAGGGCGGTCAGCAGCAGTTCGCTCACGGCCTCGCGCAGCGGATGCGCCTCGCGCAGTGCCAGCAGTTCCGGCACCACCGCCTCGTGGCGGCCCAGTTCCAGCTCCAGGGACAGCCTCAACTCCTGGGCGCCCAGCCGCCGTTCGGCAAGGTCGGCCCGCGCGGCCCCGGCGTACGGACCCGGCACTCCGGCCAGGGCCGTACCGTCCCCGGCAGGCGGCACCGTACGCAGCGACCGGACCGCGCCGGGCCGGTCACCGGCGGCCCGGCGGCGCTCCGCCTCCGCCACCGCCTCCTCGAACTCGGCCAGGTCGCTCACGACGCTGGCGGTCCGCAGGGCGTATCCGTCCCCGATGGAGACCAGGAGGTCGGACGGCCGCCCCGATGTCCGCCCCGGCTCCAGTAGCTTGCGGAGCCGGGAGACGTAGGTGCGCACCATCGCGACAGCGCCCGGCGGCGGCCGCGTGCCCCAGACCCCGTCCACGAGATCGGCCACGGCGACCGCCTGTCCCCGGCTCAGCAGCAGCAGCGCGAGCACGGCACGCTGCTGCGGGGAGCCGAGCACCAGTTCGGCGGGACCCCGCCAGGCCCGCAGCGGGCCGAGCAGGGAGAACCGGAGGGCCTCTGGTCCACTTTCCTCCACGGTGCAGGACAGTAGCGGCCGCGATGCCGACCGTCAGGCGAAGAGGCGATCCGGTGCCGGCCACGGCCCCGCCGCCCACACGGCACCGGACCGCGGACCAACCGGACCGAAGATACTGTTATCCCTTCTCATTTTCTCATTCAAACGAAGGAAGGGTGTGATGCGCGGGTTAACCACCTCCCCCCAGGGCAGAAAGCCGTTGTTTCCGCCGGAGAATGAAAAGGAAGGGCGCGGGGGTGGAAAGAGTGGAGGGGATTTTCGTGCCATGAGGGCATGCGTGAACCCAATCGCCGGGAACATTTCTTTCGTTCGATCATTGGTGATACGCATGCACTTATGCCGCGATTCCTACTGGACTGAGGTCCTTCAGCATCGCGAGCGCCTCCTGCGTCTGGTGCGGCGCCGGCTGCCCAATCCACACGACGCCGAGGACTGCGTCCAGGAGGCCATGCTGCGGGCGGCGACCCACCGTGACCTGGACCGCGACCGGCTCGGGGCGTTCCTGACCACGGTCGCCATGCGGCTGTGCATCGACAGCTACCGGGAACGCGAGCGCTGGCAGCGGCTGCTGCTGCGCATCACCGACGGGGAGCCGGAGATGCTGGAGGAAGCCGTCTGCGACCAGGAATTCGGTCGCTGGCTGCTCCGGCAGGCCGGCCAGCTCCGGGGCCGTGAGCGGCAGGTGATGCTCGCGCGGGCCGACGGTATCTCCATCGTCGAGTTCGCCCGCATCAACCAGATCTCCGTAAAGGCCGCCGAGGGTGCTTTCACACGTGGCAGAGCGAGGCTCCGGCACATGTGCACCCAGTCTCTGGGCGAATCCTGCGGATGACCGAAAAATGGTTGGGCATTCTGGCCTGTTCCAGAATGCCCCTAGGGAAGGACACCCGAAAAAGTGGCTGACAAACCGAGCACGCAGGACACCATCAAGAACTTACTCGGCGACATCGCCGACAGTTCCAACAAGGCGTTCAACGATTTCCTCGACCCGCCGAACAAGTCGAAGAAGTCCGACTTCCCGGACTGGTTCGGCTCCGGCAATCCGATGGCGGCCCTCGCCGGGACGCCCCTCGGGGCGCTCCAGGCGATGGCGGCGTTCGGCGGCATGAACCCCGTGGCCGCGCTCGCCGGCGCCAACCCGCTCGCCCTCCTGGCGGGCGCCTCCTCCGACCGGGGCTCCGGCTCGGTGAACCCCCTGGCCGCCCTCGCGAACGCCAACCCGCTCGCCGCGCTGGCGGGCGCGACCCATCCGGCGGCGGCCCTCGCCGGGCTGGCCGGCGCGTCCAACTCCTCCAACAATCCCCTCGCGGCCTTCGGCCAGCTCGCCGGCGCGGCGGCCGGACTGCCCGGTGCCGTGGGCGGTCTCGGCGGCCTGGCCGAGTCCCTGGCGACCCTGCCCCAGCAGATCGCCAAACTGACCGACCTGCTCTCCACGCTGGTCGGCGCCCTGGACACCATCAGCGATGTCGCGGCGAGTGCCGGAGTCCGTCCGCCGGCCAAGAAGGGATGACCGACGCCGTCCTGTCACCAGGCCGTTGACCCGCGGTCCGGGCCCGGTGCGCCGGGCCGGCTGCCGCAGAACCCTTAGGAGGGAACCCGCGTCGTGAGGACCTTGATCGGCGACCGGCTCCGGCTGGTCGTGAAGGTGCTGGGCAGTCTGATCGCCGACGAGGTCGGTCATACGGCGCGGGAACGCGGCAGATCCAAGGGGAACGGCCGGTCCCCGGCGGAGGAGGAGGAATCCGCCGCCGGGGACGCCCAACGACGAGCCAGGGCCGTACGAAAAGCCCTGGAGAGCCTCGGCCCCTTCTACGTGAAGCTCGGCCAGATCCTCTCCACCCGGCCGGACATGGTGCCGCCCTCGATGATCGCCGAGTTCCAGAACCTGCACGACCAGGTCGACGTGCAGCCGTTCTCCCTGTTCGAGCCGGTCCTGGAGAGGGATCTCGGACCGGACTGGAAGCTCAGGTTCGACGACATCGACACCACCAAGCCCCTCGGGGCGGCCTCGCTGGCCCAGGTCTACAAGGTGACCCTGCCCGGGGGCAGACCGGCCGTGGTGAAGATCCAGCGGCCGGAGATCCGCGAGGCGGTCCGGGCCGACATGGCCCTGCTGCGCCGGGCCTCCCGCATCGTGGCCCGCGCGGCACCCCGCTTCAACGAGGTCATCGACGTCGAGGCGATGCTGGGCTCGATCTTCGACGCCATGGAACCCGAACTGGACTTCACCGGCGAGGCCCGCAACATGGAGGAGGGCCGGGAGGCGGCCCGCGACTTCAGCACCCTGGCCGTCCCCGAGGTCCTCCTGGCCACACCCCGGGTGCTGGTGCAGTCGATGGCTCCCGGCATGTCCGTACGGCATCTGGACCCCAGGTCGTTCAGCGACAGCGAGCGCACCGACATCGGCAAGGACCTGCTGCGGTTCATGTACCGCGGCTACTTCGTGCAGCGGACGTTCCACGCGGACCCGCACGCGGGCAACGTCTTCGCGCTGCCCGGGGGTCCCGCGACCCTGATCGACTGGGGCATGGTCGGACGCCTGGACAAGCGGACCAGCCTCCAACTGCTGCCGCTGCTCATGGCGTTGGCGCAGAACGACGGACACGGACTGGCCCGCGCCTGGGCCGACATGGGCAAACTCACCGCGTGGGCGAACCTGCCGGCGTTCGCCGCCGACATGGCGGCGCTGGTCCCCAAGATCTCCAGCGCCTCGCTGGGCGAACTCAACTTCGGCGTATCGCTCACCACGGTGCTGGAGAAGGCCACCAAGCGGGGCATCGGCTCGGCGCCCTCGATCTCCCTGCTGGGCAAGTCCTTCGCCAACCTCGAAGGCTCGGTGCGCTGCCTGGCGCCCGAGCTGTCGCTCGCGGAGATCTTCAAGGGCGAGGTCCGCGGCATCGTGATGTCCCTGCTGGGCGAGTTCATCTCGCTGGAGCAACTGGGCCGTACGGCAATGGACTTGATGGTCACGGCCACCACCAGCCCCGAGCAGCTGCGCGGCCTGCTGGCCGACGCGTCCAACCGGCGCTTCGCCCTCCAGGTCCACCACCCGAGGACCCCGGCCGCCCTGGGAGGCGAACGCGGCTCCTCCTACGCGGGGTTGATCGCCCTGGGCGCCATGGCCCTGCTGCTGGACCACCGCCGTCGGTCCCGCTGACGCGTCCGGCTCCCGCCGCGCACCCAGCCGCGACCACCCGACAGGAACCCGTCCCGGACGTCCCCCGGGCTCCCGCCCCGACCGCCCGCCGGACTCCCGCCTGAGGCATCCACTCGGCCCCTGCCTCGACCACCGGCCAGCCACCCGCCTCAGGCACCCTCCAGGCCCCGCCTCGACCACCCGCCAGCCACCCCGCCTCAGGCATCCGCCAGGCCCCTGCCACAGCCCCCCGCCAGGCTCCCGC
>NZ_JNXE01000050.1 GCF_000716605.1 Streptomyces sp. NRRL F-525
GACCGGACGCCACCCGCCCCGTCCCCCAGGTCGGCCCGGAACACACCACCCAGCAACCGCTCCCCCCGAAGCCCCCGCTGGACCTCCTCGCCGAACTGACCAACACCCCGCCACCCCCGGAAACCCCGGTCCGCACAGCGATCCGCAGGGTCAAGATCTGGACCCCACTGGTCATCCTCCTGGCGATCGTGTTTGCAGTAGTACAGGCCGTACGACCTCTCCCCACCCCCTCCCTCACCCTCACCGCCGACGACTCGTACACCTTCGACGGCAGCAAGGCGAACCTCCCGTGGCCCAGCGAGGGCCAGGGCTGGATGGACGTCAACGGCATCGGCACGATGGGCGACTTCGGCAAGCAGACCCCGGTCGCGATCGGGTCGGTGGCCAAGGCGATGACCGCGTACATCGTCCTCAAGGACCACCCCCTGAAGGCGGGCACGGAGGGCGAGAAGATCACCGTGGACGCCACCGCCGAGAAGGAGGGCGGCTACGACAAGGACGGCGAGTCCACGCTCAACACCGTGAAGGCCGGCGACGTCCTCACCGAGAAGCAGGCACTCTCGGCGATCATGATCCCCTCGGCGAACAACATCGCCCGCCTGCTGGCCCGTTGGGACGCGGGCAGCGAGGCCGCGTTCATCAAGAAGATGAACGACACCGCGAAGTCACTGGGGATGACGAACACGACGTACACCGACGCCTCCGGCCTCAAGGAGACCACCGTCTCCTCCGCCGAGGACCAGGTGAAGCTCGGCAACCAACTGGTCAAGATCCAGGCCCTGATGGACATCACCAAGCTGCCGAGCTGGGTCGACCCGTCCGGCAAGAAGTGGACCAACTACAACCGCCTGGTGCCGTACAACAACTCGCTCGGCATCAAGACCGGCACCACCACCGCGGCCGGCGGCAACCTGCTCTTCGCCGCCACCAAGGAGGTCGGCGGTGAGACGGCCGTCGTCGTCGGCGCGATCCTCGGCCAGCACACCGCGCCGATCATCGACACCGTCAACGCGGTCAGCAAGACGGCGATGCTCGCGGCGCAGGACGCGATGACCTCGGCGAAGATCCTGAAGAAGGGGACCGTGGTCGGCTACGTCGACGACCAGCTCGGCGGTCACACCCCGGTCGTCGTCACCAAGGACGTCGCGGCCGTCGGCTGGGCGGGCCTGAAGGTGAAGCTGTCCTTCGCCCCCGACGCCGTACCGCACACCGCGAAGGCCGGCACCAAGGTGGGCACGCTCACCGTGGGCGACGGTTCGAGCGGTGCCGTCAAGGTGCCGGTCGCCCTCCAGAAGGATCTCGCCGAACCGGCCTTGACGTCCAAGCTGACCCGCCTCGGCTGACCCACGAGGCGATGCACGTCACCGCGCACGTCACCGCGTCCCGCCGGCGGGCCCCCACCCGGGAGCCCGTCGGCGGGGTGCGTGCTAGCGTCGCGAATCGGGGCACGTCGCCGGTCGAGCGGACGCGGCGTCGAACAGGCCGGGAACGGGACGGAACGCGGCCGGGAACAGAAGACGGGACACGGGGAGTGCCTTCAGGTGGCCACAGCGGAGCCGACACGCGCCGACGATGCCGATCCGGGCCCGGTAGCCGGCCCGCGAATACAGCTGCCCGCACACCGCACGGACGACGACGGAACAGCTAGCGCAAGCTCGCGGAGCGGCCGGTGGGCGCGGCTGATCGACAGCCTCCGCGCCCCCTTCCTCCGCCACCCGGTGATCGGCTTCACGCTCCTCTCCGGCGTCCTCCACGTCGTCTGGTTCTTCACGTTCGCGAACAGTGGCGGCGACCTCGCGGCGCAGGACGCGTGGGCGGAGTTCGTCGGCCGCCACCCGGACTCGGCGTACAACCTCGCCTGGTACGGCGGCATGCACCCGGTGTCGTACAGCGTGGTCTCGCCGTATCTGATGTCGGTGCTCGGTGTCCGTACGACGATGATGATCGCCGGGACGATCTCGGCGGGCCTGCTCACCATGATCCTGATCCGCAGCCGCGCGGTGCGGAACCCGCTGTGGGCCTCGCTCGCGGGCGTCTTCGCGCTGCTGTGCAACGCGGCGTCGGGCCGCGTGACGTACGGCCTGGGCCTGGTCTTCGGGCTCGGCGCGGTGGCCGTGGTGTTCTGCTGGCCGTACCGCTGGCGCTACAAACGCTGGGCGAAGGCCCTGTGCGCGGCCCCGCTGGCCGCGCTCGCGACCATGTCGTCCCCGGTGGCCGGGCTGTTCGTGGGGCTGGTCGCCGTAGCCCTGTTCCTGCAGAAGCGACGCCCGGGCGCATGGGCCCTCGGCCTCGCGCCCGCGGCCGTGGTGGCGGTCTCCGCCTGGCTGTTCCCGTTCTCCGGTACGCAGCCGATGCTGTTCGGCTCGATGATCCTGCCGCTCGCCTCCGGGGTGATCGTCTACTTCCTGGTGCCGCGCGAGTGGACGACCGTACGGATCACGTCGGCCGTGTACAGCATCGGCGTCATCCTGGTCTGGCTGGTCAGTTCGCAGATCGGCTCGAACATAAGCCGGCTGGCGATGCTGTTCGCCGGGGTCGCCCTGATCGCCGCGCTGCCCTTCGCGGTGCCGCGCTCGCGCAAGTGGTACGCGATCGCACTGGCCTTCGTCGGCTTCAACGGCTGGATCGGCTTCAAGTCGGTCGACGACGTGATCAACACCGCCCCGGCCGCGTCCTGGTCGCACGAACTCGCGCCCCTGGTCAACGAACTCCAGGAGGTCGGCGCCGAGCGCGGCCGCGTCGAGGTCGTCCCGGCCCGCTCCCACATCGAGGCCTCCGCGCTCGCGCCGTACGTCAACCTCGCGCGCGGCTGGAACCGCCAGGCCGACATGGAGCGCAACCCGCTCTTCTACGACGACACGCTCAACTCGGCGAACTACCACGAGTGGCTCCAGCGCTGGGCCGTCCACTACGTCGTGCTGCCGAAGGACAAGCCGGACGGCGACGGCGGCGAGCGCGAACGGGCCCTGGTCCAGCGCGGGATGCCGTACCTGAAGCAGGTCTGGGGCGACACGAACTGGCAGCTGTTCCAAGTCACCGACCCGGCGCCGCTCGCCGAGCCGAACGCGGTCGTGGACCGGGCGGAGCAGGGCGAGTTGACGATCGAGGTGAAGAAGAAGGGCCGGATCCTCATCCGCATCCCGTACTCGCCGTGGCTGAGCATCGTCGACGCGAAGGGCAAGAGCCTCAAGCCCCCGCAGGAGACCGACGCGTCCAAGCACCGCGCCGAGGGCACGCCGAAGACGTACGACAACCTCAACGGCTGCCTGATGGAGACGGAGGAGGACTCCAAGGGCGACAAGTGGACGATGCTGCTGGCACCGAAGACGGGAACGTACCGGCTGGCGGCGCCGTACCAGTTGCCCCGGGGAACTCCGTGCCCGGATGAACTGAAGTAGATGAACTCAAGCAGCAGTCAGCGGAGTTGGTCCACGTACCTGTCCGTACCCGGCACCGTCGGGATGAAGGGTGCCACCAACTCCACGCGCCCCAGCCCCGATTCGGCCACCGGCGTCTCGAGATCCGCGAAGTACTCCTCCCAGCACTCCCGGGGATCCGCCTCCAGGAACCACAGCAACGTGAGCCGGGTGTCGACCCCCTCGACCTGCTTGACGTAGGTCATGCGGTCGCCCGGCAGGGGGGTGGGCCGGAAGACGGTCACCATGGCGGCGGGTGACCCGGCGAGCCGCTTGGGCAGGTGCCGGGAGCGGAGCCACTCCAGCAACTCGGCGCGCTGGTCCGCCGATTCACTGTCCACGACCTCCAACACCAGCCCGGCGTAAGGGTGGTCGAGGGCGTGGAAGTCCCGCGGGCCCGCCGCGCCGTCCCGGTACACGGTCGCCTCGTGGTCCTGGAACGCGGTGAAGACGTGCGTACGGTCCTGGTACACCCGCCCGTCACGATTGAGCCGTTTGTTGATGCCGACGGTCCACTTCATGTGGTCGTCGTAGCGGCCCTCGGTGACCCAGTACGTGGAGAGGTAGCAGCCGGCGGTGACGGGCTGCGCGATCGCCGACTTCTCGGGACAGCGCAGGAGTTGGAGGTCCCGGGTGGCGACCCAGCGACGGCCCGCGTACATCCAGGGCATGGCCATCGCGCCCGCGTAGTAGTGGTCGTCCTCGTACCAGCGGTTGTAGGCGTACTCGTGGCCGGGACGCGGTTCGACCATGGTGATCAGCGCATGCCCCGGCCGCACTCCGTACGGTCCTACGGCGGCCAGTTCGGCGTACTCGTCGCTCCGGGTTTCCTCGCTCACGTCGCTCCCCTTCCGTCCTCCGCCGGTCGCCCATACTCTGACGCCCCGTCAGATAAACCGCCAGACCCCGGGAGGGATCGGATGTCGCTGCTCGCGGGCAAGACCGTCGTCGTCTCGGGGGTCGGGGCCGGACTCGGCCACCAGGTCGCCGCGGCCGTCGTACGGGACGGAGGCAACGCCGTGCTCGGCACGCGCACGGAGGCGAATCTCGCCAAGTCGGCCGCCGAGATCGATCCGGACGGCACGCACACGGCGTACCGGGCGACGGACATCACGGACGAGGGGCAGTGCGAGGCGCTCGTGGCGGTGGCGCGGGAACGGTTCGGGCGCATCGACGCGGTGGTCCAGGTCGCCGCGTGGGACAGCTACTTCGGCGGGGTCGAGGACGCGGACTTCGCCACCTGGCAGTCGGTGATCGACGTGAACCTGCTGGGAACGCTGAAGATGACGCGGGCCTGCCTGCCGGCACTGAAGGAGGTGGGCGGCGGCTCGGTCGTCTTCATCGGAACACAGTCGGCGGTAGCCGCGCCCTCACAAGTACGGCAGGCGGCGTACGCGGCGTCGAAGGGGGCGCTGACGAGCGCGATGTACTCGCTGGCAAGGGAGTTGGGGCCGTACCGGATCCGGGTGAACACCGTGCTGCCGGGGTGGATGTGGGGGCCGCCGGTGGAGGCGTACGTGCAGTTCACCGCGCACACGGAGCAGGTGCCGGAGGCGGAGGTGCTGAAGCGGCTGTCCGACCGGATGGCGCTGCCGGAGCTGGCGACGGACGGGGACGTGGCGGACGCGGCGGTGTTCCTGGCGTCGGAACGGGCGCGGGCGATCACGGGACAGTCGTTGCTGGTCAACGCCGGTGAGCTGATGCGATGAGTTCACATAGCTGAACGCGGAACATCAATCCGAACGATTTTACTCCCCCTTGACCGCACGCTTACTTGTCGTGCTCACGCGCGACCGCCCACGATGAGCCCCGGGCTGAACCGGCTCAATCGTGGGAGGGCGCATATGAACGGGCTCGACTGGGCCGTGCTCATCGGCTATTTCGGCGTGATGGTGGCGATCGGCGTGTGGTCGCACAAGCGCGTCGACAACGTGAGCGACTTCTTCACGGCCGGCGGGAAGATGCCGTGGTGGCTCTCCGGCATCTCGCACCACATGTCGGGCTACAGCGCGGTGATGTTCACCGGCTACGCGGGCATCGCCTACACCTACGGCGTCACGTCCTTCATCACCTGGTCGTTCCCGATCGCGCTGGGCATCGCCATCGGCTCCAAGCTGTTCGCGCCGCGCATCAACCGGCTGCGCTCACGGCTCCATGTGGCGTCCCCGCTCGAGTACTTGAAGAACCGCTACAACCTCAAGACCCAACAGGCGCTCGCCTGGTCCGGGATGCTGCTGAAGATCGTGGACGTGGCGGCCAAGTGGGCGGCGATCGCGACCCTGTTGTCGGTGTTCACAGGTGTGTCCCTGAACCAGGGCATCCTCATCACCGGCGCGATCACGGCGGTCTACTGCACGATCGGCGGCCTCTGGGCGGACGCGCTGACCGAACTCGGCCAGTTCATCATCCAGTTGCTGGCCGGCGTCTCCATGTTCGTGGCCGTCGTACTGAAGTTGCACGACAAGGGCATCGGCTTCCTCGGCGCCTGGGACGAACCGGCCCTCCAGGGCCACGGCAAACCGCTGGTCGGCCCCTACGGCACGGTCTTCCTCCTCGCGTTCCTCTTCATCAAGCTCTTCGAGTACAACGGCGGCATGCTCAACCAGGCCCAGCGCTACATGGCCACCAAGAGCCCCTACGAGGCCGAGCGTTCGGCCCGGCTGTCGGCGGCGCTGTGGCTGATCTGGCCGACGGTCCTCTTCTTCCCCATGTGGATGTCCCCGCTCCTGGTCCACGCGCAGAAACCGGACGGCTCCGACTCCTACGGCCTGATGACCGAACAGCTGCTGCCACACGGCCTGTTGGGCCTGGTCGTCGTCGGCTTCTTCTCCCACACGATGGCCATGTGCTCGTCCGACGCCAACGCGATCGCGGCCGTCTTCACCCGGGACGTAGCACCGGTCGTATCGGCCAAGGCCCGTGCGTGGGACGACCGTTCGGGCCTCATCGCGGCCCGCGTGACGACGGTCGTCTTCCTCGGCCTGTCGATGTCGGTGGCGACCCAGATCAACTCGCCCACGTTCAAGGACATCATCACGGTCGTCATCAAGTGGGTCGCCGGTCTGATGGGCCCGATCGCGATCCCGATGATGCTGGGTCTGCTCCGCCCGTTCCGCAAGTCCGGTCCCACGGCGGCGCTGACGAGCTGGGCGGCGGGCCTGTTCGCCTTCTGGCTGGTCAACTACCCGATCAACTGGGAGGTCGACGGCGGAGTCCCGCTCCAGTACCAGGTGTCGATCCCCCTCGCGGTCTCCCTGGTCCTCTACATCCTCATCGGCTACGTGAAGCCCGAGGACACCCCGGAACGGGACGCGCTGATCGAGAAGATCAACGGCGGCGGGGACGACGACGGGGAGGCGGCGGCGGTAGCGGTACCGGCGCAGGCAGGGACGCAGACGGGTGCGGGCGACGACGTGGTGGGCAGCCAGTCGTAGCTACGGCTACGCGCCTCTGGGATATCTGGCGATCCACCCCGGGGCGGACCCGGCGGGCCCGTGCAACGCGGGCCCCTGGGTCATCTCCACCGCGAAGTCATCGGCCAGCACAAGCAACGTAGGACGGCCCTCCAGCTCGGCCAGCCAGGCCGGCGGGAGGGCCGTCTCGCCGTGCAACGCCCCAAGCAGCCCACCGGTGAGCGCCCCCGCGGTCCCGGAAGGCCCGCCGTGATTCACGGCCAGACACAGCCCATGCCGTACGTCCTCACCGACGAGCGCGCAGTAGACAGCCCCCGCGAGCACCCCGTCCGCGTTCCCCTCCCCCACGAGTTCCTCGACCCGCGCGGAGGTGGGCATGCCCTGTCGTACGGCGCCGAGGGCGCGCTGGAGTGCGACGGAGACGGGCTGATGCCCGGGCCGGGCGGCCAGCAGACCGAGCGCCCGCTGCACGGCGGCGTCGAGACTCTCACCGCGGGCGAGCCCGTGCACGATGACGGCGTAGGCACCGGCGGAGAGATGCCCGACGGGATGCCCATGGGTCTGAGCGGCACACTCCACGGCGAGCTGCATCACCAGCTGAGGCTCCCACCCCACGAGCAACCCAAAAGGCGCGGACCGAGCGGCGGCTTCCCCTCCCACCTCACCAGGATTCTTGGGCGCGTCAAGTGTCCCCATCCGCTCATCCCCAAACCCCAACAAACAGGCCCGAGTTGGATCGCGCCGAGCGTAAAGCCACTCTTCCCGAGCAAGCCACCCGTCATCCTTACGACGCTCATCGGGCCCCCAGTCATGCTGGGTAGCGGCCCACCGCAAGTAGGCCCGATGCAGATCGGTAGGCGGATGCCAGGCCCCGGTATCACGCCGCACCTGCGCCCGGATCAACCCGTCCACGGTGAAGAGACTGAGCTGAGTGAGATGAGTGACGGCCCCCCGCCGCCCGTACCCGAAGGCGAGATCTACGACGCCCTCCGCACCGTAGGCCTCCCGGATCTCGTCGATCGCCAGCAGGTCCACGGGTGCGCCGAGCGCGTCCCCCACGGCGGCCCCGAGCAGTGTCCCCCGCACCCGACTACGAAAATCCTGCTGCTCGACCCGACCCCAGACGGCCGCGGTTGCCGTACTCACCAAGGCCTCCTCGGGCTGCGTCCATACGTACGAGTCAGTTCAGCACTGTAATCGAACGGGGACGGTGGGTTGAGGGGGTGGATCGGTATAGCCGGAGTCGAACCTCGCGGTGCTTGAGACGTGACCGTTGGGCCACTCGCTTCTCAGCCAGTGTCGGGCTTCCACGGCCCGAGTAAAGGGCGCTCCGCTGCGCTACGCGTCGCCTTCGGCGATTCCGCTTCGCTCCACCCTTGACTAGGGCCGCTCCAGCCCGTTTCAGAAGCTCTCGCCAGCACGCCGCCTCGGCTCAGCGGCCAACGGCGAGTGGGAGGTTGGGGGGATGCTGGAAGCCGAGGGCAGGGCCGGGGGCGGGAGGGGTGGGGCTGGGAAGTGTGACACTTTCGCTTGGACCGTCACACTTCTACGGACAAGGTGTCCCCCGCGAAGCCCCCACCGGCCGGTAGCCGCTAAGCCCACCCGGCGTGCTGGCGAGGCGCGGGCGCGCCCCGCTGTACCGGCCCGCAACGCAGTACAGACAGGGGCATGCCTGCCTGGCCACCCATCCCTCGGGGCCGCCCGCTCGCTTCTGAAACGGGATTGCGGGAGACGAGTCAAGGGTGGCCCGCAGGGCCATCGCCGCAGGCGACGCGACCGCAGGGAGCGCCCTTTACTCGGCTCCCGCAATCCCGACACTGACAAGAAGCGGCTCCACTCCGCGGCCCAGGCGTACGACGGTTTGAGTTCCAGGGCGCGGTCCAGGTCGACGAGCGCCTCCTCGTCACGGCCCAGATTGGCCAGGCTCGCGCCCCGGCTGGCGTACGCCGACGCGTAGTCGGGGTCGAGGGCGAGCGCACGGTCGTAGTCGGCGAGCGCCTCCTCGTCGCGGCCGGCCGTACGGAGCGCGTCGCCGCGTTCGCAGAGGCCCCAGGCCCAGTCGGGTTGAAGCGGGATCGCGCGGTCGAGGTCGGCCAGTTGGCGTTCGTGGTCGCCGAACGCCCGCCACACCCGCGCCCGGCGGGCAAGCGCCCAGGCGTAGTCGGGCTTGAGGTCCAGCGCACGGTTCAAGTCCGCCAGAGCCAGGTCGAGTTCGCCGAGGGAGAGGCGAGTGGCGCCTCGGGACGCCCAGGCGAAGTCGCTCGTCGGGTCGAGGCGGATGCCCTCGTCCAAGTCCCGCATCGCCTCGGCGTGATGGCGTGCGATGCGGTGGTGTTCACCGCGCAGGATGACGTTGTACGCGTTGTCCGGCTCCAGAGCAGTGACCCGGTCGAGACCGCTGATCGCGGCGTCGTAGTCACCCATCGCGCCTTGGGTCACCGCCTTCGCCCGGTGGGCTCGCACGAGGTCCGGGTCGAGCGCGAGGGCACGGTCGTAGTTGTCCAGGGCCTGCTCGTAGTCACCGGCCCGGCCGAGGGCGTCGCCCCGGTGCGCCCACGCGTCCGCCCGCCACCGTTCGTCACCGCGCGCGCGGCTCAGCAGCGACTGGAGCAGACCGGCCACACCGCCGTCCGCGAACACCTCCGTCAGAGCTCGCCCGTACGTCCGCACGGCCTCCGCGTCCGCGTCCTCGCCCACGTCGGCCACAAGCCGCACCCACCGGCGCACCACGTCGTCCCCGTGGGAGCAGGCGGAGACGAGGTCGGCGGACACCGTCGTGGGCGCGGTCCGGGGCGACGCGCACATGGAGTGGTAGGACTCGGCCAGCCGCAACTCGCGCCACTCCTCGTCCGACCGGAACTCGTGGGGCTCCCTGGTCTGTTCGGACTCTTCGCGCCAGCCGGCGAAGACCTCGGCGAGACGTGCGTGCCGCTCGCTCCAGCCGCGTGGGGAACGGCGGCGCTGCAGGCGAAGCATCGGCTCGCGCACCAGGTGGTGGTAGCGGACGCGGTCGCCCCGGTCGTCCACGAAAGGCAGCCCACGCAACCACGCGAACAGCGCCTCCGCCTCCTCGTCCGGGCATTCGACGGCGGCCCGGAACACGTCCATGTCCAGGGTCCGGGGCAACGCGCACGCGAGCGCCACCGCCCGGCGCACCGGGTCGTGTTCCCACCTCAGGAAGCGTTCGACCGCCGTGGCGCTGGGATCGCCCACGTCGTCCGGATCGGCGGGACGCTGTTCGGCCAGCGTCGACACCAGCACCGGCAGTCCGCCCGTGAGCCGCAGCACCTCCTCGACCACAGGCTCGGCCACCACCCCCTTGCCCGCGAGCAGTCCCCGCGTCTCCGCCTCCGTGAACGGGCCGAGCGGCACATCGGCCACGAAGTCCGCGAAGCCGCCCCAGCGAGCGGTGTCGAAGGAATGCTGGCCGGCGGTCACCACGACGACCGTGGCCGGCAGGGAACCGTACAGGTCGCTCGTCATCACCTCGTGCAGCCAGCCGTCGAGAAACGGCCCCGTGCGCTCGTACGTATCGAAGAACAGGACGATCCAGGGCACCCGGGACGCCAAGTCGGCGAGTTCGCCGAGCAGGACCGGCGTGAGGACGCGCTCCGGTGCCAGAACCAGCTGCACGTCCTCCTGATTGCGGAAACGCGCGCTGAGCCCGGCCCTCAACCGGTCCGCCCCCTGGGCGAGTTGGGCGGCGTCGAGCGCACCCGCGAAAGCGCCGACCCCCGGCACCATGCCGAGTCCGGCCAATCCGGCCCGCGCCGCCACCATGCTGCCCGCCGACGGACCCTCCGGCTCCGGTTCGGGCATGGCCACGAGAGCCGCCTCCGCCTCGTGCCGCCGCTCGCGATGCGCGGCGACCAGTCGCTCCAGCTCCTTGAACCTGTGTCCCTGCACGGCGAACTGACGGCTGATCCCCGCCATCGCCTCCGGCACGCTCCCGGCGCTCTCGTCGACGTACGCCGTCACCGCGCCCGTCTCCCGCGCGACCTGCTCCAACTCCCGTACCAGGAACGTCTTCCCGACCCCCGCGTTGCCGTGCACGTGGAAGAGGAACCGGTGCCGCTCGTCCTCGGGCGCGACCCCGAAGTTGGCCCGGAACGCGGCCCGTTCGACATCCCGCCCCACGAAACCGGCCCGCCTGCGCCGCCGGATCAGCTCCTGCATCGACGGCCGCGCCTGCGCCACCCGTACGCCCCCTCTTCAGCCCGCCCGCACAGGGAAGGAACCTGTCATGAGCGCCCCTACCCCACGCACCGCGGCGACACTCGCCGCCACCCTCCTCACCGCCACCGTCGCCCTCTACATCGCCCTCGTCGCCTTCGGGAACATCACCGACTTCGGGACCAACCAGCAGTTCGTGCGGCATGTGCTGGCCATGGACACGACGTTCAAGGACGACGATCTGATGTGGCGGGCGGTCAGCAGCAAAGGGCTGCAGGACGCCGTCTATGTCGTGATCATCGTGTGGGAGACCCTTGCCGCGCTCGTGCTCATGTATGGGACCTGGCTGTGGGTTCGGCACGACTACGAGCGGGCTCGGCGGTTCTCCACGTACGGGCTGCTCATGCTGATGGTGTTGTTCGGGGCCGGGTTCATCGCCGTCGGGGGTGAGTGGTTCGCGATGTGGCAGTCGAAGGACTGGAACGGGCTCGAGGCCGCGACCCGGGTGTTCCTGCTGAGCGGGGTCGTGCTGCTCGTCGTGCAGCTCCCGGCCAGGAGTTCCGCTACTTGACCACGATCACCTTCGTGCTCGTCGTCCCGAACGTCCACAGCGCCGCCCCGTCCGCCTTGCCCATGCGGACGCCGCCCGTCTCCTTGCCCGCCGCCGGCGGGGGCGAGGAGCCGTCCACCGCGTTGGAGAAAGCGATGTTGAGGCCGGACTTGGTGGCGAAGTAGACGATGTTCTCGATCTGGACGCCGTCGGAACCCGTCGTGGCGTCCTTGCGGACCGACACCGTGTACGTGCCCGGGTCCGGACTCACCGTGCCCGGCCAGACCGCGAACGTACGGCCCGCCTTGTCGCTCGCGTCGACCAGCCAGACCCGTTTCTGGCCGACGGCGTAGACGATGCGCCGCCCGGTACCGGAGGAGGCCGGTACCGCGGCGGCCGTCGCGTGCGGCTTCGGGGACGTGGACGCGTGCGCGGACGCCGAGGCGCTCGGGCGGGCGGCGGACGCCTTGGGGTGCGGGCCCTTGTTGGCCTGGACGGCCAGGACCGTGACCGCGGCGATCGCTCCCACCGTCAGACCGGTCACCCAGACCTTGGAGGCAGGCACGGGCACGCATCTCCTCAGCTACTCACAGCCCCCACATCCCGATCGAACAGGGGTCGGATCATCGTACCGGCCCCCGTCCAACCCTCCTCCCGCTCAGTCCAGCACCGGCAACAGCTCCGGCAGATGTCCGTCCGAGACGGAAGCGGTCCGCTGCCGCTCCTCCGGCACCTCGCCGTAGAGAGTGGTGCGCGGCCGCGCCGGCCGGCCCGCCAGTTCCGCTACGGCGACCAGGTCCCGCACCGACTTGTACGAGCCGTACGACGAACCCGCCATCCGCGAGATCGTCTCCTCCATCAGCGTGCCGCCGAGGTCGTTCGCCCCGGAGCGCAGCATCTCCGCCGCGCCCTCCGAGCCCAGCTTCACCCAGCTCGTCTGGATGTTGGGGATCCAAGGGTGCAGGAGCAGCCTCGCCATCGCCACCACCGCCCTGTTGTCCCTCATCGTCGGGCCGGGGCGAGCGATCCCCGCCAAGTACACCGGCGCGTTGGTGTGGATGAACGGCAGCGTCACGAACTCCGTGAATCCGCCCGTGCGTTGCTGGATCCCGGCCAGGGTGCGGAGGTGGCCCAGCCAGTGGCGCGGCTGGTCGACATGGCCGTACATCATCGTCGACGACGAGCGGATGCCCAACTCGTGGGCTGTCGTGACCACTTCGATCCACGTCGCCGTCGGCAGCTTCCCCTTCGTCAGGACCCACCGCACCTCGTCGTCCAGGATCTCCGCCGCCGTGCCGGGGATCGTGTCGAGGCCCGCCTCCTTCGCCGCCGTCAGCCACTCGCGGATCGAAAGGCCAGTGCGCGTCGCGCCGTTGACGACCTCCATCGGGGAGAACGCGTGGACGTGCATCCCGGGAACCCGCTCCTTCACCGCCTTCGCGATGTCGAAGTACGCCGTCCCGGGCAGGTCGGGGTGGATACCGCCCTGCATGCAGACCTCGACTGCCCCGACTTCCCACGCCTGTTGGGCCCGGTCCGCCACCTGGTCCAGGGAGAGCGTGTACGCGTCCGCGTCCGTACGACGCTGCGCGAAGGCGCAGAAACGGCAGCCGGTGTAACAGACGTTGGTGAAGTTGATGTTCCGCGTGACGATGTACGTCACCTCGTCGCCGACCACCGACTTCCGCACGTCGTCCGCGATCCGCGTCAGCGCGTCCAGCGCCGGACCGTCCGCGTGCAGCAGCGCCAGCGCCTCCGCGTCGGTGAGGCGAGTGGGGTCGTCGGCCGCCGTCGCCAGTGCCTGCCGTACGTCCGTGTCGATGCGCTCGGGGACCATGCCGGGCGCCGCCGCCTCGCGCAGGGCACCCCAGTCGCCGTAGACCTCGTCGAAGTCGTCACGGCGGTCGGACGTACGGCCCTCCGTGTCGATCGACACATGCAGATCCGTACGGCCGGACGACACGAAGGCCTCCTCCGGCTCCTGCCACGCGTGGCCCTCGACCTTCGCGTCCTCACGCGCCAGGCCCGTCTCCGGGTCCGCCAGTGCCCGTACGTGCGGCAACAGGCGCGGGTCCAGCCAGGGTTCGCCGCGGCCCACGAACTCCGGGTACACACACAGCCGTTCACGCAACTCGAAGCCCGCCTCCGCCGATTGCTCGCGGAGCAACTCGATCTGGGGCCAAGGGCGTTCGGGGTTCACGTGGTCGATCGTCAGGGGCGAGACCCCGCCCCAGTCGTCGATGCCCGCGCCGATCAGGCGCTTGTACTCCGAGTCGACGAGGTTCGGCGGGGCCTGGATGCAGGCCGCCGGGCCCATGATGTGCCGGGCCACCGCGACCGTCGCCACCAGCTCGTCCAGCTCCGCGTCCGGCATCCCGCGCATCGCCGTGTCCGGCTTGGCGCGGAAGTTCTGGATGATCAGTTCCTGGATGCCGTGGTACGAGCGGGACACCTTCCGCAGTGCGAAGAGGGCGTCCGCGCGCTCCTCGTACGTCTCGCCGATGCCGATCAGGATGCCGCTCGTGAAGGGGACCGAGGACCGGCCCGCGTCCTCCAGCACACGCAGGCGTACGGCGGGCTCCTTGTCCGGGGAGCCGTAGTGCGGGCCACCGGGCTCGGACCAGAGGCGGGTCGCCGTCGTCTCCAGCATCATGCCCATGGACGGGGCGACGGGCTTGAGCCGCTGGAAGTCCGTCCACGTCATGACACCCGGGTTGAGGTGCGGAAGCAGGCCCGTCTCCTCCAGGATGCGGATCGAGATGGCGCGGACGTACGCGATCGTGTCGTCGTAACCGTGCGCGTCGAGCCACTCGCGCGCCTCCGGCCAGCGGTCCTCGGGCTTGTCGCCGAGGGTGATCAGGGCTTCCTTGCAACCGAGTTCGGCGCCCTTGCGCGCGATGTCGAGGACCTCGTCCGGGGACATGAACATCCCGTGGCCGGCCCGGCGGAGCTTGCCGGGGACGGTGACGAAGGTGCAGTAGTGGCACTTGTCGCGGCACAGGCGGGTGAGGGGGATGAAGACGCTCTTCGAGTACGTGATCACGCCGGGGCGGCCGGCCGTCGCCAGGCCCGCGTCGCGCACGCGGGCGGCGGACGCGGTGAGGTCGTCGAGGGCCTCGCCGCGCGCCTGGAGCAGCACCGCGGCTTCCGTGACGTCGAGGGCCACGCCGTCACGGGCGCGTTTGAGGGCGCGACGCATGGAGTTCTCGGTCGGGCCGGTTCCGGAGCTCGCGGGAGTCGTCATCCTTCGAGCATACGATCGGTCTGATCAGGCCAAAGAGGGACGCCCGATTCGTTCCGGCCGGGCAGGTCGTTACACGGTGTCACTGGCAGAGGGAGCACCCCACCCTCCCCCTACCGCCTCCAGCCCTCGTCCGTGCCGACTCCGGTTTCCCGACACCCGGCGATTCCCTGTCCTTGCACGGGAGTTCACAGCCGACTATCAGAGTCGTACGCGCCATCCCTGTCACTCACGACACCCCGGGAGCAGCAGCATGTGCGACGACGATCACGGAAACGGCACCACCAGACGCGCGCTGATCGTGACGGGCGCCGCCGCCGCGCTTACGTTGGGAAGCGTGACCTTCGCGAGCGGCGCCGCGGCCGCGGCAGACGGCGACCAGGAGAGCCGGACGGTACGGGGCACCCTCCCGACCGGCTCGCCCGACTACGTGTACGTGCCGGTCGAGGTCCCCGCGGGGGTCCGCGAGCTGAAGGTCGCGTACACGTACGACAAGCCCTCCGTCCCGGCCGGCACCCAGGGCAACGCCCTCGACATCGGCATCTTCGACCAGCACGGCACCGACCTCGGCGGCAAGGGCTTCCGGGGCTGGTCGGGCGGCGCCCGCACGGAGTTCTTCCTCCGCGTCGACGACGCGACGCCCGGCTACATCCCCGGCCCGGTGCGCGCCGGCACCTGGCACGTCGCGCTGGGCCCGTACACCGTCTCCCCGCAGGGCCTGTCGTACGAGCTCACGATCACGCTCACCTACGGCGAACCGGGCACCGCCCCGCGGCCGGTGTACCCGCCGGTGCGGGCGACGGGACGCGGCCGGGCCTGGTACCGGGGCGACTGCCACCTGCACTCCTGGTACTCGGACGGGCGCCGCACCCCGGCCGAGATCGCGGCGCTGGCGCGGGCGGCGGGCCTGGACTTCATCAACACGTCGGACCACAACACCCAGTCCTCGCACCCGCATTGGGCCTCCGAGGCGGGCGACGACCTGCTGATCATGCTCGGCGAGGAAGTCACGACCCGTAACGGTCACGTCGTCGCCCTCGGCACCGAGCCCGACACCTTCATCGACTGGCGCTACCGGGCCCGCGACAACCGCTTCGGAAAGTACGCCCGCGAGATCCGCCGCGCCGGCGGCCTGGTCGTCCCCGCCCACCCGCACGCCGCCTGCATCGGCTGCGCCTGGAAGTTCGGCTTCGGCGAGGCGGACGCGGTCGAGGTGTGGAACGGCCCCTACACGCCCGACGACGAAGTCGCCCTCGCCTCCTGGGACGCGACGCTGGTGGCGTCGGTCCGCGAGAACCGCGCGTGGCTCCCGGCGATGGGCAACAGCGACGCCCACCGCGACCCCGACGCGGTCGGCCTGCCCCAAACCGTCGTCCTGGCCGACGACTTGACGCGGGAGGCGATCCAGGACGGCCTCCGCGCGGGCCGTTCCTACGTCGCCGAGTCCAAGAACCTCTCCCTCACCTTCACCGCGACCGGCGGCCGCGCCCAACAGGCGGGAATCGGCGAG
Source organism: Streptomyces sp. NRRL F-525 (assembly GCF_000716605.1). Taxonomy (GTDB): domain Bacteria; phylum Actinomycetota; class Actinomycetes; order Streptomycetales; family Streptomycetaceae; genus Streptomyces. The sequence goes on from NZ_JNXE01000050.1 coordinate 16,304, forward strand.
CGGTTGGAGGTGGATGCGGACACCCCGGTCACGCTACGGCTGGAAGTCACCGGCGCCCCGCGCTGCACCGTCCGCTTCGTGACCGACCAGGGGGTCCTGCTCACCAGCGATCCGCTGCCGGTGGATGGGGCGGGGACCTTGGAGTGGCATACGACGGCTGCCTACGCGGCGTACGTACGGGCCGAGTTGAGGCACGAGACGGCGGCGGGACCGGTACCGGGGGCGCTGGCGGCGTTCACGAACCCGATCTTCCTGGGTGAGGCCAAGCGGTGAACTAGGCGGATTCCGCGCCGAGTTCGTCGCTCAGCTCCACGACAACCGCCGCGTGGTCGGTCGGCCACACCCCGCCGACCGGCCCGTCCCCGGCCCGCCGCACGCCCCGCACATGCCCGAGCCCGCCCTTCCCGGTCGGCGCGACAAAGACGTAGTCGACACGGACACTCGGCCCGAACGTGCCCGCGACGTACGGATTCCGGAGATCCCAGGTGGCCGAAGGCGTCCCGGGGTCGGCGAAGTCCCAGGCGTCCACGAGGACTTGACCGGGTACGGCGGGCGCGGTCCGGTACCCACCGAACAACCGCACCTCGTCCGAGTCGGGCCAGGCGTTGAAGTCCCCGGTGACGACAGGCGGAAACGGCCCCTCTCCACGGTGCTCGGCGACGAACTCCGCGAGTGCGGTGACCTGTTGGCACCGTACGGCCGAGGCGGCGGTGGCGGAGGAGAGATGGACGGTGAAGAAGGGGACGCGGTACCCCGGCGCGTCCAGCCCCGCGTAGAGCGCGAGCCGGCCGCCGTCCCCGTCGCCCGGCGGCAACGGCAGCACGGCCCGCTCGGCGACGGGCCAGCGGCTGAGGACGGCGTTGCCGATCCCGACGGCGGTATCGCCGAGTCGCCGCTGCCAGAACCCGGGGTCGTGGGAGGCTCCCCAGGTCCAGTGCATCCCGAGTTCCGAGGCGAGCCAGGCGGCGAGGTTCACATCCTCGGCGTCCCACACCTCCTGCAGCCCGACGACATCGGGATCGAGCTCCCGCAACACGGCCAGGATCGCCTTCTGCCGGGCCTCCCAGGGCCCGTACCGCCACCACAGGTTCCATGTCACTACGCGCACGCGATCAGTCAACTTGACCCGGCCCTGAAGGGCCAGCAGCTTTGGAGGTAGTGCCCAACTGGCTGCTGGGTTGGCTCCTCCGTCCAGACACCCCTACGGGGTGGCAGGGACGCGTGACTCACGCCCCGCATTCCACACGATCTCGCCGCGTTGGCCGATCACGTGGGAAGCATTCCGGTCGGCGTGGGCAACGACCCCGCGCCTCCGGCAGACAAAAAGGGCCTGATCGACCCGGTTCTTCTTCTCGATGTGATGGCACTCGGCGCATTCCTGGCTGGTGTACGCCGGATCGACGTACACCAGTGGGACGCCGGCCCGCTGCGCCTTGTACTCGACGAATGCGCCGAGCTGGGCGAAGGCCCAGGAGTGGAGCGTGACCCGTTGGGGCTTCCTCAGCCGTGCCCTCTGCCGGATGCCGCCCAGGTCCTCCAGGGCGATACCGGACGAGGTGCGTTCAGCCTCGGCCACGATCTTCTTCGAGATGATGTGGTTGACGTTCGCAGCGTGCCGCTGTTCTTTGCGGCGCCGGTTCTTCAGGCGACGCTTGGCGGACTTGGTGTGCTTGGCTTGGAGTTTGCGGCGCAGGTCATGGTGCCGCTTACGGCGTCTGTTCAGATCCCGCCCGGCCGCCCGGTAACCCGTGCTGGTGGTGGCGATGTTGGCAATGCCAAGGTCCACGCCGATAAAACCATCAGGCTCATACTGCTCGGCCTCGGATACCTCGCAGGTGGCGATCAGCAACCACATGCCGTCACGGTGGACGAGATCGCTCTCGCCCTTGCGGTACTCGGCGAGGGGCTTACGGGCCTGCTCGGAGCAGGTGAACCGCACACCCCGGATACGTCCGGCGGTAGTCCAGATGCTTACGGTCTGCTCATCGATCTGCCAGCTGAGACAGCGATCGTCATACGGCTGCGCCGCATCCGGCCGGAAGGTGACGGGCGTCGGCGACCTTGCGCAGCACATGCAGCGCCGGTTGTGCCGACAGTCCCCGGCCTTTCAGGTCCCGGTAGGCAAAGCCCTGCAACGCCTTGCGCGAGGTCTCACCGCGCTCGTGGGCCTGGCCCGAGAGCCAGTTCGCCGCGTCGTTGCAGGCGTGCAGGGTGCGCTCAAGTGCCAACGCCACCTCAGGCGTTGGCATAAGGCGAACCTGCACGACGATCTTCACGCAAGCCACAATGACATCGTGTCTATGTCACCACGATGGGAACCAAACCCCGATATCCGCAGGGGCCGTAGCGTCGTCCACACTCTCCACACTCATCTGGTCTTCGTACCGAAATGCCGACGTGGCGTCTTCACCAATGAGATCCTGACGCGCTGCGAGGAGATCATGCGGGAGGTCTGCGTCAAGGCCAACGCCGAGCTTCGCCAGTTCAACGGCGAATGCGATCACGTGCACCTACTCATCCACTACCCGCCGCAGGTCAAGCTGTCCGCCCTGGTCGGCTCGCTCAAGGGCGTCTCCGCGCACTACCTGCGCAAGGAGTACGCAGATCACATCCGCAAGTACCTGTGGGGCGCGCAATTCTGGTCACCCTCGTACTTCGCAGCGTCTGCCGGCGGCGCACCCCTCGCTGCGGTGAAGGAATACATCGAGAACCAAAAGCGCCAAGATTGAGGCAGCCAACGCGGACCCATGTCTCCGGCGCGGGTCAGAGCAGCCCAGAGAAGCCATCCCTCCCGAGCCCTGAAGGACCGGGATTCCTGGCTAGATCATGTTGAAGTCCACGAACGCAGCCAGCCGACAGGAGATCCGGAAACCGATGCCAAGCACCCCCGAGTCCAAGTACCGCAATGTCACGAGATTCCAACGCCTGCTGAACTCGGTCACCCGCCACCTCCCCACCCAGACCGTCCTGGAGACCACCGGCCGCGTCTCCGGCCAACCTCGCCGCACCCCGCTCGGCGGCCGCCGTATCGGCGACACGTTCTGGCTGGTCTCGGAGTTCGGCGAGCTCTCCCACTACGTCCGCAACATCAAGGCGAACCCGAGGGTACGGGTCCGCATCATGGGCCGCTGGCACACCGGCACGGCCCACCTCCTCCCCGACGACGACCCCCAGGCCCGCCTGCGCACCCTCCCCCGCTTCAACAGCGCGGCGGTGAAGGCGATGGGGTCGAGTCTGCTGACGGTGCGGGTGGATCTGGGGGACTGAGCCCGTCTAGCCTGCGCGTATGTGGAGAGCCATTGCCCAACAGGCCTGTTCGGACACCGAGTTCGACGTCCCCGTCGACGCGCCCGCCCTCCGCGCGGCAGAGCTGCGACTCGGCCGGCGGCTCCCCGCCGCGCTCGCGGACCTGCTCCAGGAGACGAACGGCATCCGCGGCCCATACGGGCTCGACACCGTCTGGCCCCTGCAACGGATCATCGGGGACAACCTGCGCTTCTGGTCGGACCCGATGTTCGCCGACCTCTACATGCCGTTCGAGCCGCTGCTGTTCTTCGGCGACAACGGCGGCGGCGACCAGTTCGCGTTCGTGCGCGTCCCCGACGGGCGGCCCGACGTCTTCGTGTGGGAGCACGAGGACGACAGCCGCCGGTGGGTGGCCCGGGACCTGCGGGACTACGTCGGCCGATCGCTCACGTCCGAGGGCGACGACTGGTACCAATAGCCGCCCCGAAGAACGTCACCCCGACCACACGATCGCCTGCACCTCGCTGTACGCGTGCAGCGCGTACGACCCGACGTCCCGCCCGACCCCGCTCTTCTTGAACCCCCCGAACGGCGCCTCCATGTTGCGCCCCACGGTGTTGACCCCCACCCCACCGGCCCGGAGCAACCGCGCCACCCGGAACGCCCGGGCCACATCCCCCGACCACACATAGTCGATGAGGCCGTAGTCGCTGTCGTTGGCGAGGGCGATCCCTTCCTCCTCGGAGTCGAAGGGGACGACCACGACGACCGGCCCGAAGATCTCCTCGCGGACGACCCGCATCTCGGCGGTGCAGTCGGCGAGGACGGTCGGCGCGACGAGGAACCCCGGCCCGTCGGACGGCCGTTCACCACCCGCGACGACCACCGCGCCTTCCTTCCGGCCCAGTTCGACGTACGACTCGACGCGCTCCCGGTGCGCCGCCGAGATCACCGGCCCGACCACCGTGTCCGGCAGGCGCGGATCGCCGACCTTCAACGCCCGGGCATAACCGGCCAGTTGCTCCACGACCCGCTCGTACACACCCCGCTGCGCCAGCACCCGAGTAGGCGCCGTACAGATCTGCCCGCTGTAGAAGGAGAAGGTGGTCCCGATCCCGGACACGGCAGCCGCCACATCCGCGTCGTCGAAGACGACCGCCGCCCCCTTCCCCCCCAACTCCATCAACTGCCGCTTCATCCCCCGCCCGCACACCTCGGCGATCCGCTGCCCGACAGCCGTGGAACCGGTGAAGCTGACCATGTCGACGTCTCCGGACTCGACCGCGGCCTCCCCCACCTCCACCGACCGCCCGTTGACGACGTTCACGACCCCGCGCGGCACCCCGGCCGCCTCCAGCACCTCCGCCATCCGGTAGACGGACAACGGGTCCTGCGGCGCCGGTTTCACGACGACCGTGTTGCCCATGGCCAGGGCGGGGGCGATCTTCCCGGCGGGATTGGCCCAGGGGTTGTTGTACGACGTGATGCAGGCGACGACACCCACCGGCTGCCGCACGGCGATCGCGCCCATGACAGCCGCCCGCCCGAACGGCCCCGCCTCGTTGACCTGCGGCGCGATCGCCCACTCGGCCGGCTCCACGGTCGCGTACCGCCGGAACCGGGCCACGGCGACGCCCACTTGCATGCCCCGCGCGGTCCCCGTCGTGGCACCGCTCTCCGCCTGGGCGAGTTCGGCGTACGGCACGAGTCCGCCGCGGATGATGTCCGCCGCGCGCCCGAGAATCGCCGCGCGCTCCTCGGCCGACGTACGCGACCAGGGCCCGAACGCCTCCCGAGCCGCGGCGGCAGCGGCGAACACCTGCCCCCGCGAGGCCTCCGGCGCCCACCCCACGGTCCCCTCGGTGGCCGGATCGACCACGGCGTAGTACCCGCCGTCAGGCTCGACCCACTCTCCCCCGACGAACAACGGTTGCTCGCCCGCGACTTGGGAACCGGCTCGGGAGCTCACTTCGTGCTCACCGTCCTGGTGTCCCGCCCCGACCGCAGCACCCGCCCCGGCACGTTCCCGCTCACCACGTCGTCCCGGATGGCCTCAACTCCGTTGACCCACACGGCCGTTATGCCGATCGCCTTGGAGTCGAGGCGCGGACTGTCTCCCGGCAGGTCGTGCACCAGGGTGGCCTTGCCGGCGTCGATCCGTTCCGGGTCGAAGAGCACCAGATCCGCATGCCACCCCTCCCGCACCTGCCCCCGCTCCCGCAGCCCGAACAACCGGGCCGGATCATCGGTGAGCATCTTCACGGCCTGCTCGAGCCCCACCAACTTCCGCCCCCGCACACAGTCCCCGATGAACCGGGTCGTGTACGGCGCCCCGCACATCCGGTCCAGATGCGCCCCGGCATCGGACCCCCCGAGTAACACGTCCTCGTGCTGCCAGGTCTCGGCCCGCAACGCCCAGGAGGCGGGATCGTTGTCGGAAGGCATGGGCCAAAGGACCGTCCGCAGCTCATCGGCCGCACAGATCTCGACGAGACACTCAAAGGGCTCCTGCCCCCGCTCGGCGGCGATGTCCTTGACCACCCGCCCGGTCAGCCCCTCGTTGGCGTCGCTGTACGTATCCCCGATCACATACCGCCCGAAATTGGCGAGCCGCCGAAAGACGCCCGCCTCCTTGCTGTTGGCGTTCCGCAGCATCTCGGCCCGTACGTCGGGCTCCCGCAGCTTGGCGATCCGCTCGGGCACGGGCAGGCTCAGGATCGGCCCCCACCCGGGTATCAGGTTCAGCGCGCAGAAGGTGCCGAGGGACATGTTCATCGGCGTGAGGATCGGCATGGTCAGCGCGACGACCCTGCCCCCGGCCTTCCGGGCCCGCTCACTCGCGAACAGCTGCCGAGGCACGCGCTCGGGCACAGCGGCATCGATGGTCAACACGTTCCAGTTCAACGGCCGCCCGGCCACCGCGCTCATCTCGACGAACAGATCGATCTCCGCGTCACTGAACTGATCGAGACACCCGGCGACGATGGCCTCGATCTGCGTCCCCTCGTGCTCCCCAACAGCCCTGGACAGCGCGATCAGTTCGGCGGGCAACGCATGCCGAGAGGCGACCGGCTTCCCGTCCCCGTCCGAGTGGGTGGAGGACTGGGTGGTGGAGAACCCCCACGCCCCCGCGTCCATCGCCTCGTGCAACAGCCGCACGATCTCCCCGAGTTGCTCCTCACTCGGCTGCCCACCCACGGCATCCGCCCCCATCACATACCGCCGCAGCGCACAATGCCCCACCATGAAGCCAGCGTTGACAGCGATCCGCCCCTCAAGCGCGTCCAGATACTCCCCGAACCCACGCCAACTCCACGGCGCCCCCTCCTCCAACGCGACCAACGACATCCCCTCGACCTTGGACATCATCCGCCGCGTGTAGTCGGCGTCCTCCGGCATCAACGGCGCCAGCGTGAACCCACAGTTCCCGGCGGCGACGGTCGTGACTCCGTGGTTGAGGGACGGCGTGGCATACGGGTCCCAGAAGAGCTGAGCGTCGTAGTGGGTATGGGGGTCGACAAACCCCGGCGCGAGCACAAGCCCGCTCGCGTCCTCCGACGTCCGCGACTCCTCAACCACCGTCCCGATGACGGCGATCCGCCCGTCCCGTATACCGACGTCGGCGGTGTAAGCAGGCGCCCCCGTCCCATCAACGACGGTGACACCTTTGATGACGTGATCGAGCATGGGGCGCCTCCTCAACTCCGCTTGCTTTTAGGGGCGTTGTTTTTTAGGGGCGCGGGGAACTGCGCGACCAGCCCCCACCCACCCGCGGCCGCCGTACAACCTCAGGCCGTCTCCCGGAACCGCGTAGTCCGGTGAACAGGATCCGTGTCGATCTTCGGAACCACGTGCTCCCCGATCAACCGAATCGTCTGCAACGTCTCCTCCTTGGGCACCCCCACCGGCAACCCAAAACTCAACTGATCCGCCCCCGCCTGCTCCCACCGCTTGCACTGAGTGAGCACCTCATCCGGATCCCCACAGATCAACAGCTCCTCCTCCACGAGGAGTTCGACGAACTCCGGCGTGTACTCGGGCAGCGTCTCCGGCCACACCGGAAACCCCTCAGGCCGAGGAAACGTGTCGTGGTACCGGAACACCAGCGAGGGCAGATAGTGCAGCCCCCCACTCGTCGCGATCCGGATCGCCTCGTCATGGGTCGGCGCACAGATCGCCGTCGTGGTCACCATGACGTTGTCGTTGACGAACGCCCCCACCGGCTCGGCGTTCACGATCGCCGTCTTGTACTGCTCCAGCACCCACTCCATGTCGGACACCTTCTGGATGCTGAACCCCAGCACCCCCAGCCCCTTACGCGCGGCCATGGCGTACGACGGCGGCGACCCGGCGGCGTACCACATCGCGGGGTGCGCCTTCCCGTACGGCTTCGGCAGGATCTTCCGCGGCGGCAACTGCCAGTGCTTGCCCTGGAAGCCGACGTACTCGTCCTGGAGCCACATCTTGGGGAACTCGGCGATGGTCTCTTCCCAGATCTCCTTGGTGTAGTTCATGTCGGTCACCCCCGGGATGAACCCGAGGATCTCGTGCGACCCGGCCCCGCGCCCGCTCCCGAACTCGAAGCGATTACCGGTGAGATGGTCGAGCATCGCGACCTTCTCGGCGACCTTCACCGGGTGGTTGACCTGCGCGAGGGGGTTGAAGATCCCCGACCCGAGGTGGATGCGTTCGGTCGCGTGGGCGAGGTAGCCGAGGTAGACGTCGTTGGCCGAGAGGTGCGAGTACTCCTCCAGGAAGTGGTGCTCGGACGCCCAGGCGTACTTGAAGCCGGACTTGTCCGCCTGGATGACGTACTCGGTCTCCTCCATCAGCGCCTTGTGCTCGGCCAGCGGGTCCGTCTCGGCGCGCTTGCCCACGTATCCCTGTACAAAGAGCCCGAATTCCAAGGAGGTTCACCGTCCCAGTCCAGATGGTCCCTATGAGTGCTACGACTTTCTGACGTAGCGTCAGATTCGTCAATAGTTGACGCCTCGTCAGATGACACTGACCCCGGCCAGCCAGCCCCCGTCGATCACGAACGGCTGCCCGGTGATGTACGACGAGTCGTCCGACGTCAGGAACAGCGCCAGCCGCGCCACCTCGTCGGCCCGCCCGATCCGCCCCAGCGGCACGAGCTTGCGGTACAGCTCGTCCAGCGCCCGGGTCATCTCCTCCGGGTCCGCGTCCGGGTCGAGCCGGGCCGGGTTGGACATCGCGGTGTCCACGGCCCCGGGGCAGACGGCGTTGACCCGGATCCGCCGGCTCGCCAGCTCCAGCGCGGCCACCCGGGTGAGCCCGAGGATCGCGTGCTTGGTGGCGGTGTAGGTCCCGACCGCCGCCATCCCCGTGACCGCCGTGTACGAGGCCGTGTTGACGATCGTGCCGCCGTCCTCCATCGCCGCCGCCACGGTCTTGATCCCCAGGAAACAGCCCACCTGGTTGACCCGCACGACCTGCATGAACTCCTCAAGGGGCGTGTCCACAAGGGAGTTGAACCGCAGGATCCCCGCGTTGTTGACCAGCCCGTCGATCCGCCCGTGCGCCTCCTTGGCGGCCCGCACGGCGACACCCCAGTCCGCCTCCTCACCGACATCGAGATGGACGTAGGACGCGGACCCGCCCAACTCCTTGACCAGCGCCTCCCCTTGCTCGTCCAGCACATCCGCTACGACGACCTTCGCGCCCTCGGCCGCGAACAGCCGCGCCTCCTGCTCCCCCTGCCCGCGTGCCGCCCCGGTGACGATGACGACACGCCCGTCCAGCTTGCCCATGCGGGCCTCCTCGGGATCGGTGGATGCAGGGCATCGTAGCGCCGTAGCTGACGGAGCGTCAGATAGCGGGAAGGGCCTTGCACAAGCACACCACGAGCACGCCGCAGGCACGCCGCGAGTGCACAAGCGCACTTCAAGTGACCGTGGAGTAGGGATATTTGACCCTGGCCATACCTCGGCTTGGCTCCAACAATTCCTGTCATGGCAAAGCGGAGATTGCGCAACAGGAAAGTCAGGTACGTGGCGATCGGCGCGGCACTCGCCACCGGCGGAGTGGTCGTCGCCCTGCTCCCGTCGGCGAACGCGGCCGACGCCAAGACGCCGGACCAGATCATGACCATGTGCGAGCGGTCCGCGGTGGTCAACGGCGAACAGCGGTCCGTGGAGGATTTCGGCGGCGCCTTCGCGGACGGTTTCCAGGCCGACAACTGCGACTACGTGGAGACGAATTTCGAGACCTTCGACGGACCCACCGAAAAGGCGTCCATCGACTTCCCCAACTGCGAGCCCAACGCCACCGATCCGGCCAAGGTCTCCATCACCTGGTCGTCCACGGCGGCCCAGGGACAGGGCAAGTACGTCTCCACCCAACAGGGCGCCGCAGGAGGCCTCTTCGGATTCCTCAGCGGGTCCTGGTCCAAGCACAAGGGCACCCTCGACATGACCGTGAAATCGGCGACGGCCGGCGACACGGAGGCGCGTGACGTGCCGGTCGGCAAGGTGCTCCACATGGAGTTCACGCCCAAGTTGCAGCGCATGACCGGGGAATGGCGGGTGCGGATCGACGCCCGGGACCAGACCACCGTCCTGCCGGCCAGCCCGGAGCAGAACTTCGTGGCGCCGGATGTGGTCGAAGGGCCCGTCATCCTGCCCGGCGCCGCTGGTGCTCCCGGTGTCGTGGACGGCACCTCCAAGGCGGTCCTGGAGGGCTGCTGAGACTCCGGCCTGCCGTCAAGTAGCCCCAGCTCACGACCACTTCACCCCACTGGAGACACTCATGACCCGGAACGGCCGCAGCAGAAGCCACCGGAGCAAGAAGAAGCGCATCACCCTCGCCCTGGCCCCCGTCGCGGCGCTCGCGGTGATCATCCCCCTGATGAACCAGGCGAACGCCGCCACCCCCTCCGAAGTGAGCGCCGACTGCTCCGCGGACTCCGACAAGCTGGCCGACTGCGAGTTCGTGGACGTGCAGTTCAAGGCGAACAGCCTCGGGCCCAATGAACGCGTCTCCCCGGTGTCCGACAACTGCGGTTCCACGAGCACCGCGTCGAAGACCTTCAACGTGAGCACCTCGGTGACGAGAACCCTTCAGCTGGAGGAGGGAACGGTCACCGAGGCCGGGACGAAACTCGGCAACTCGCTCTTCGAAGTCGGCCTGGAATTCAGCACGTCGACCATCAACATCACGCGTGACGACAAGACGACCACCCTCGCGTTCAGCCGGACGGACACCGTACAGGCGGACAGCACCGCCTTCTACATGTGGTCCGCCAAGCGCACCGATGTGAGCGGATTCCTGAAGGCCACGTACAAAGAGGCGCAGGACGGCCAGACTGTGTTCTTCTCACCGAGCGAGGGCGCCGCGACCGTGCACGTCTTCTATCCGCAGATCCTGAACAACGGAACGCCGGACGGGCGCCTTTGGCTGCGGAATGTGAAATGCGCGACCACCGCGGCCGACACCGTCCCGAACTCCACGAAGGCCCTCCAGTCCGAAGAGGCCGGATTCGGTCAGGGCGGCGCCAATGTCACCGACGTGGAAATACCGCTGTCGGAGATCCCGGCACCCTGATCTGTGCCTGATCTGTGCCTGATCTGTTCCTGATCCAGTTCTCAGGTGCGAAGCACGGGCGTGGCTCCCAGCCACCGCAGGACCGCGTCCGTGCCGCTCCTGGCGTCCAACTTGGCATAGATGTTGCTGAGGTTGTTGCGCACGGTCTTCTCGCTCAGCCGTAATCGCTGCCCGATCTGCTGAGCGCCCAGGCCGGTCGACAGCAGTTCCATGATCTGCTGCTCGCGGGGCGAGAGCAGCGCGCGCAGCCGCTCCATCGCGTCGTCGGTCGCGGCCATCCGCCGGGCCCCCTCGCGCAGGGCGGCGGTCGCCGACGGGGAGAGGTAGGTGTGCCCGACGGTGGCCGCCACCATCGCCGAGGACATCATCTCGGGGCAGTGGTCGCCCTCGACCAGATAGCCCGCTCCGGCCCGGAACACCTCGACCACCGCTTCGGTGTCCCGGCGCGGACTGACCACGACCGCCGGGACCCGCCGGGTGCGGAGAACCTCCAGCAGCCCCGGAAAGGACGCGGCCGGATCCTCGCAGTGCAGCACGACGACGTCCGCCGCGGTCTCCGCCAACCCCTCGTAGGGCGGGGGGACATGCACCACACGGTCCACGTACGGATCGTCCGGGGGCGGCCAGTTCTCGTGCGGCCAGGTGACCCCCGCAGAGGCCACGGCAACCACGAGTCGCTCGGAGGATCGCACTTCGGAGGTCCTTCCGCCGGAGCCAAAACGTCCGTACGTCCGTACATACGCGGCTCGGCGTAACCGTGTTCAAACAGGCCGTGATCAAAGTCGTGATGAGAGTCGCGCTCAGAGCAGCGGCCCCACCTCGGTCCCGAACGCGCTGATCTGGTCGGTGAGTTCGGCCCGGTCACGGCAGCGGAACCGCACCTGGATCTGGTCCACGCCCATCGCCTCGTAGGCACCCAGGGACTCCGCGAGAACCTCGGGCGCCCCGCTGAGCGTGCGCCGCCCGACCTCCCACCCCGGATCGCCCACGTACAGCGGCTCGGTGATGGCCCCGAACACGAACGGCCCCTGGATGGACGCCTCTTCACGCAGGCGCCGTATCCGCTCGATCTGCGCGGGCAGCTTGTCGCGCGGGTCGCCCTGCGGCAGCCAGCCGTCCGCCTTGAGCGCGGCCCGGCGTACGGCGGCGGGGGACGATCCTCCGACCCAGAGCGGGACGTGTTCCTGCGCGGGCCGGGGCCGCTGCCCGAGCCCCTCGAAGTCGTACAACTTGCCGTGGTGCTCGGGGAATTCGTCCGGCCCGAGCGCGGCACGCAACGCGTCGATGGACTCGTCGAGGACCGGCCCGCGCCGCTCGAAGTCCACCCCCAGCGCCTCGAACTCCTCCCGCACGTGCCCGGCGCCGACCCCGAGGATCAGCCGGCCCCCGCTGAGGTGGTCGAGGGTGGCGTACTGCTTGGCGTTGAGCAGGGGGTGCCGTAGGCCTACGACCGCCACATGGCTGAGGAGTTGGACGCGTTCGGTGACGCCCGCGAGGAAGGAGAGGGTGGCGACGGGGTCGTACCAGATCGTGCTCATGGCGGCGGCGAGGCGGCGCGGGACGCCGACGTGGTCGCAGCCCGCGATGTAGGCGAAGCCCGAACGGTCGGCGGCCCGCGCGATCCCGACGAGGTCGGCGGGGCCCGCGTCGGCCTCCCAGGGCTCGGCGTAGATGGTGCTCTGGGACTGGACAGGCAGCTGCAACCCGTAGGCGAGGCCGCTCACTTGGGGCCCTCCCACAGTCCGTCCGGTGTCAGCCCGAGCAGCTCGATCGCGTTGCCTCGTACGATCCGTTCGACCACGTCCGGTGCCAGGTGACCCATCTGTGCCTCGCCGACCTCGCGGGACTTGGGCCAAGTGGAGTCGGAGTGGGGGTAGTCGGTCTCGTAGAGGACGTTCCCGACGCCGATCGAGTCGAGGTTCTTCAGGCCGAACGCGTCGTCGAAGAAGCAGCCGTAGACGTGCTCGGTGAAGAGTTCGGACGGCGGGCGGTGGACCTTGTCGGCGACGCCGCCCCAGGCGCGGTTCTCCTCCCAGACGACGTCGGCGCGCTCCAGGATGTAGGGGATCCAGCCGATCTGGCCCTCGGCGTACATGACCTTGAGGTCCGGGAAGCGCTCGAACTTGCCGCTCATCAGCCAATCCACCATCGAGTAGCAGCAGTTGGCGAAGGTGATCGTGGAGCCGACGGCGGGCGGCGCGTCCGCCGAGGTCGACGGCATCCGGCTGCTGGAGCCGATGTGCATGGCGATGACCGTGCCGGTCTCGGCGCAGGCGGCGAGGAACGGGTCCCAGTCGTCGGTGTGGATGGAGGGCAGGCCGAGGTGCGGGGGTATCTCGGAGAAGGCGACGGCGCGGGTGCCGCGGGCCGCGTTGCGGCGGACCTCCGCGGCGGCCAACTCCGGGTCCCACAACGGGATGAGAGGCAGTGGTATCAGGCGGCCGTTCGCGTCGGGGCCGCACCACTCCTCCACCATCCAGTCGTTGTAGGCGCGGACGCAGAGCAGGCCGAGTTCGCGGTCGGCGGCCTCGGTGAACGTCTGGCCGCAGAAGCGGGGGAAGGTGGGGAAACACAGGGCGGACTGGACGTGGTTGACGTCCATGTCGGCGAGCCGGGACGGGACGTCGTACGAGCCCGGACGCATCTGCTCGTAAGTGATGACTTCGAGCTTGATCTCGTCCCTGCTGTAGCCGACGGCGGTGTCGAGGCGGGTGAGGGGGCGGTGCAGATCCTCGTAGACCCACCAGTCGCCGATGGGTCCGTCGTCGCCGGGCTCACCCATCACGGGCTTGAACCGCCCGCCGAGGAACGTCATTTCCTTCAGCGGCGCGCGGACGATGCGAGGGCCGGTGTCCAGGTACTTCTTGGGCAGCCGGTGCTGCCAGACGTCGGCGGGCTCCACGGTGTGGTCGTCGACGGAGATGATCAGCGGGAGGGTGGCCTGGTCGGTTTCCTGGGGGTTCTGGGTGTCCATGGCGCTCACGGTAGCGCCGATCTGACGACCCGTCAGCTAGCTGGATCCGGGTTCGGGGTGCTCGGTTCTGTGCGGACTTGTGCGCAGGCCGTGTGAGGGCCTTGTGATATCCCGCGCGGCCAGGTGTGAGCGGTGTCTCCGAGAGCTGACGCATCCGCCGCGGACAAGGCAAACTGTCGTAGTTAACAGGCTTGCCTAGGGGGAACGGCGATGGACGGTGGACCGCGAGTACCGGAGCAGCGGCGCCCCGGGTCCGGCTCGGAGGAGTCGACCGCGCTGCGCTTCAGCGTGCTCGGTCCGGTACGTGCCTGGCGGGGCCCTGTTGCGCTGAACACGGGCTCGCCGCAGCAACGCGCCCTGCTGGCCGCGCTGTTGCTCCGCGAGGGCCGCACGGCGACCGCCGGTGAGCTGATCGACGCCCTATGGGGCGACGACCCTCCGTCGCAGGCGCTGGCCGCGGTGCGGACGTACGCGTCCCGGCTGCGCAAGGCGCTGGACGCCGGGGTGCTGGTCAGCGAGTCGGGCGGGTACGCCGTACGGGGCCTGCCCGAGGGCGCGTTGGACGTGGCCGAGGTCCACGACCTGGCGAACGAGGCGGAGAAGGCGAAGTCGGCGGGTGACCTGTGCCATGCGCGGGACCTGCTGGGCCGGGCGCTCGCGCTGTGGGACGGCGAGCCGCTGGCCGGACTCCCGGGGCCCTACGCGGAGGCGCAGCGCGTCCGCCTGGAGGAGTGGCGGCTCCAACTCCTCGAATCCCGGCTCGACATGGACCTGGAGCAGGGCTGCCACGCGGAGGCCGTCAGCGAGTTGACCGCCCTCACCGCGGCCCACCCGCTCCGCGAACGTCTCCGCGAGCTGCTGATGCTCGCCCTGTACCGCTCCGGCCGCCAGGCGGAGGCCCTGGCCGTGTACGCGGACACCCGGCGCCTGCTCGCCGACGAGCTGGGCGTGGACCCGCGCCCCGGCCTGCGCGAACTCCAGAACCGCATCCTCCAGGCCGACCCGGGCCTCGCGGAGCCCTCCGCCCCGGCGGCGGAGACCGTGGCGGCCCCGGTCCGCCCCCATCAACTCCCGGCGACGGTCCCGGACTTCACGGGCCGCGTGTCCTTCGTGTCCGAGCTGAGCGATGTCCTGGCCTCGGCGGAGGGCCGCGTGATGGCGGTGTCGGCGCTGGCGGGAATCGGCGGCGTCGGCAAGACGACCCTCGCGGTCCACGTGGCGCACCAGGCCCGATCCGCCTTCCCCGACGGGCAGTTGTACGTCGACCTCCAGGGCGCGGGCTCCCGCGCCGCCGAACCCGAGACCGTACTGGGCGCGTTCCTGCGGGCGTTGGGCACCCCGGACTCCGCGATACCCGACTCCCTGGAGGAGCGGTCCGCGCTGTACCGGTCGGTGCTGGACGGCCGCCGGGTGCTGGTCCTGCTGGACAACGCGCGGGACGCGGCCCAGGTACGTCCCCTCCTCCCCGGCATGGAGGGCTGCGCGGCGCTGGTGACCTCCCGTGTGCGGATGGTGGACCTCGCCGGGGCGCATCTCATCGACCTCGACGTGATGTCCCCCGAGGAGGCGCTGCAGCTCTTCACGAAGATCGTCGGCGCCGAACGCGTCGCCGCCGAACGGGAATCGGCCCTGGACGTGGTGGCGGCCTGCGGCTTCCTGCCCCTCGCCATCCGCATCGCGGCCTCCCGCCTCGCGGCCCGCCGCACCTGGACGGTCTCGGTCCTCGCCGCCAAACTCGCCGACGAACGCCGGAGGTTGGACGAGCTCCAGGCCGGCGACCTCGCCGTGAAGGCCACCTTCGAGCTGGGATACGGCCAGTTGGAGCCGGCCCAGGCGCGAGCCTTCCGTCTGCTGGGCCTGGCGGACGGCCCGGACATCTCCCTCGCGGCGGCCGCGGCGGTGCTGGACCTCCCGGTCGAGGACACGGAAGACGTGCTGGAATCCCTCGTAGACACGTCACTTGTGGAATCGGCGGCTCCCGGGCGGTACCGGTACCACGATCTGGTGCGGCTCTACGCGCGTGCGTGTGCCGAGCGGGACGAGTCGTCGCCGACGGAGCGGGGGGCCGCGCTCTCGCGGTTGCTGGACTTCTATCTGGCGACGGCGGCGGGGGTCTACGCGATCGAACGCCCCGGGGACCGGCTGGTGGACCACCTGGAGCCGACCGCCGTCGAGGGCCTGACGTTCGCGAACCGCCAAGCGGCGTGGGACTGGCTCTACTTGGAGGCCGTACCGCTGCTGGCGTGCGTACGGCAGTCGACCGAGAAATCCACCCTGCGCCGCGCGATCGATCTTCTGTGGGCGTCGGTCGACCTCGCCGAGTCGGGGGCCAACACGAAGGAGTACGAGACGGCCGCGGCGGCCCTGCGTGATGCCGCGCGGGCCGAGGGCGACGTGCGGGCGGAGGGACGCGCGTCGGTCGTGCTGAGCAACGCGCGCCTCTTCTCGGGGCTCTTCGACGTGGCGTACCGGGAGGCGCAGGAGGCGTTCCGGCTCGCGGAGACCACCGACGACCTGCTGCCGTCGTGCTGGGCGGCGAACATCCTCGGCGGCATCGCCTTCTACCAGAACCGGCACCAGGACGCCGAGGACCACTTCGGCCGGGCCATCACGAAGTTCCGGCACTGCGGCGACATGGCGGGAGCGGCGGCCGCCCTCTGCAACCTGTCCCGGCTCCACCTCGCGACGGGCCGTGCCGAATCGGCGGTCGAGCTCGCCCGGCAGGGGGTCGACATCTACGAGAACCTCGGCCACTCCCTGCGGGGGGGCGAACGGGCACTACGCGCTCGGGATGGCCCTCGGCAAGACGGGCCAACACGCCAACGCCGCCGAGCAGTTGGAGGAGGCCCTGCGGGTCTTCCGCTCCAGCCGCCAGCGCCTGTGGGAGGGCATGACGCTCTGCCGGCTCGCGGAGGTCGACCTCGACGCCCGCAGGCAGGCCAGCGCCGCGAGCAATGCCGAGATGGCGCTCACCGTCCTCAGGGGGATCGGCGGCGAGTGGCGGCGCGCGCATGTGCTCACCGTGCTGGGCAGGGCGCTGAACGGCATCGGGCACTCCGGGCGGGCCGAGGTCTGCTGGCGCGAGGCCCTGGAGATCTACGAGGGGCTGGACTCGCCGGAGGCCGCTCAGGTGCGCCTGCTCCTCACCCCGGTCCCGGCTTCCTAGGGCTCCTCCGCCGGGGCTCCCGCCGCCCGGCCGGGGTCCCGGGCGGCGTTCATCGTTCGTTTATCGCCGCCCGGCACTCTTTCCTTAGTCGATCCGTCGCGTCGGGGGGCAGACGGACCGCCGGTGAGGTCGCCTTTTCCTGCATCTAGGGTGGGCGACCGAGTACCCGTCCGGTCATCCTCGGGGGAGTGACCGGACGGGTCTCTCACAGTTCCGACTTGCTCCAACAGGGGAGGCACCACCATGAGCGACACCGAGAACGACACGGTCACGCCGGACAACACGCACGTCACCGACGAACCCGCCGGTGAGGAGATCACTCCGCTCAACACCCACGTGACCAGCAGCCCGATCAAGCCGCTGAACACCCACGTCACGGTGCTCGCGGACGACGGGACCGACACCCCGGACAACACCCACGTGACGTCCGAACCCAGCTAGACCATCTCCCCAGCACGGGGGATCGGCCGCGACGGCCCCGGGGGGAGCCGTCGCGGCCGATGTGTGTCCATCAGGGAGTGCGGATCCGCCCCCGCAACTCCCCCTTGACCACCTTCCCGCTGGCGTTCCGGGGCAGCTCGCCCACGAACTCCACCACCCGCGGCACCTTGTAGTTCGCCATCTCCCGCCGCGCCCAGGCGATCAGGTCGTCGGCGGTCAGCGTCACGTCCGGCCGCCGTACGACGTACGCCTTGCCGACCTCGCCGAGCCGCGCGTCCGGTACGCCGATCACCGCCACGTCCGCGACATCGGGGTGGACGCCGAGGAGTTGCTCTATCTCCGCCGGGTACGCGTTGAAGCCGCCGACGATGAACATGTCCTTGATCCGGTCGGTGATCCGGAGATTGCCCTCGTCGTCCAGGACGCCGACGTCGCCGGTGCGCAGCCAGCCGTCCTCGCCCAGCACCTCGGCCGTGGCCGCCGCGTCCTCGTAGTAGCCGCGCATGACGTTGAAGCCCCGGACCAGCACCTCGCCCGGGGTGCCGGGAGGCGCCTCCACCCGGACCTCGGTCCCCGGGATCGCCCGCCCCGACGTCGACGCGATGACCGCAGGGTCGTCCCCGCGCCGGCACATCGTCACGATGCCGCTGGCCTCCGAGAGGCCGTACGCCGTGAGGACGGTCCCGACGCCCAGCTCGCCCCGCAACCGTTCCACCAGCCGCAACGGCACCACCGCCGCGCCGGTCACCACGAGCCGCAGCGCCGAGAGGTCGTGCGCGTCCCGGGCGGGGTGGTCGAGGAGGGACTGGTGCAGGGTGGGCGGGCCCGGGAGGACCGACACCCGTTCCGCGGCGATGTTCGCGAGCACCGTGTCCACGTTGAACACCGGCTGCGGGATCATCGTCGCGCCCCGCATGAGGCAGGCGATCACGCCCGCCTTGTAGCCGAAGGTGTGGAAGAAGGGGTTCACGATCAGGTAGCGGTCGCCCTGCCGCAGCCCCGCCAGGTCGCTCCAGATCTCGTATCCCCGCAGCGTCTGCGCGTGCGTGATCACCGCGCCCTTGGGCCGGCCCGTCGTCCCCGACGTGAAGATGATGTCCGAGACCGACGAACCGTCCAACTGCCCTTCGCGCTCACGGACTTCGGCCGCCGCGACCCCTTCCCCGCCCGCGAGGAAGTCCTTCCACGTACGGAAGTCGGCGGGCGCGTCATCGGCCAGCACCACCACCTGCTCCAGCGCCGGAAGCCCGGGCAGCGGACCGTCCCCGGCCCCCTCCCCCGCCGCGCGCCGCAGCGACGCCACGTACGACGTCCCCAGGAACGTCCCGGTCACGAACAGCAACCGCGCCCCGCTGCCGCGCAGCACATACGCGGCCTCGCTCCCCTTGAACCGCGTGTTCAGCGGCACCAGCACCGCGCCCGCCGACACCGCGCCCAGCGCCGAGACGATCCAGTCCGTCGAGTTGGGCGCCCAGATGCCCACCCGATCGCCGACCTCGACCCCGGCGGCGATGCAGGCGGCCGCCGCGCGTTCCACCCGGGCGCCCAGCTCGGCGTACGAGATCCGCGTCCGGCCCTCCACCACCGCCTCGGCGTCCGCGTACCGTTCCGCGGCCGAGCGCACCAGGCCCGGGACGGTGTCCCACTCCACGTCTCCGCCCATGAACGGCCTCCCCACACCCACTAGCTGACTACCCGTCAGATTAGCTGTAGCCTGACGCCCTGTCAGCAGCCCCGGTGTCACGCGGAGGTGCACAGAGCATGGCCGGACAGCACATGGCGGGACTGAAGGACGCGACCGCGATCGTCGGCATCGGACAGACCTCCTTCGCCAAGCAACTCCCCGAGGACGAACGGACCTTGGCGTGTCGTGCCGTCCTCGCCGCCCTCGACGACGCGGGCATCGCCCCGAGCGAGGTCGACGCCCTCGCCTCCTACACGATGGAGGAGACGGACGAGGTCGAGCTGGCGAAGGCCGTCGGCTTCGGGGACCTGACCTTCTTCAGCAAGATCGGTTACGGGGGCGGGGGTTCATGCGCGACCGTCGCCCACCTCGCCACCGCCATCGCCGCCGGACAGGCGACGGTCGGCGTGGCCTGGCGGTCCCGGAAGCGCGGCAGCGGGGCGAGACCGTGGACCAACACGACCCGCCAACTCCCCACCCCCGCCCAGTGGACCCGCCCCTTCGGCCTCCTCCGGCCGGCGGACGAGATAGCCATGCTCACGCGCCGCTACATGTACGAGTACGGCGCGACCCGCGACCACTTGTTCAACGTCGCCCTCGCCTGCCGGAACAGGGCCAACCAGAACCCGGCCGCGATCATGTACGACCGCCCGCTCACCCGCGAGATGTACATGACCTCCCGCTGGATCAGCGAACCCCTCTGCCTCTTCGACAACTGCCTCGAGACCGACGGGGCGTTGGCCTGCGTGGTCGTCTCCCGCGAACGCGCCCGCGACTGTCGGCGCACCCCCGTCTACGTCCACTCCGCCGCCCAGGGCCTCCCCGCCCAGCACCACGGCATGGTCAACTACTGGAACGACGACCCCCTCACCGGACCCGCCTGGACCGCGGCCCGACACCTGTGGAAACACGCCGACTTCACCCCGCAGGACGTCGATGTCGCCCAGATCTACGACGCGTTCACCGCCCTCGTCCCGCTCTCCCTGGAGGGCTACGGCTTCTGCGGACGGGGGGAAGGGGGTGCCTTCACGGAGGGGGGCGCCCTGGAGATCGGCGGCCAACTCCCCCTCAACACCGGCGGAGGCGGCCTCTCCGAGGCGTACGTCCACGGCTTCAACCTGATCAACGAGGGCGTACGGCAGTTGCGCGGCACCAGCACCGCCCAGGTCCCGGACGCCGCCACCTGTCTGGTGACGGCGGGCGAGGGCGTCCCCACCTCCGCCCTGCTGCTCACGAAGTGAAATGAGGAGTCGACCGCCATGCTCACTCCGCTCACCGACGACGACGGCGCCCCCTTCTGGCAGTACGCCCGCGAGGGCGAACTCCGCGTCCAGACCTGCGCTGACTGCGCCGAACCCCGCTTCCCGCCCCGCCCCTGCTGCCCCCACTGCCAGTCCTTCGCGAGTGAATGGCGGCAGGTGAGCGGGCGGGGGCGGGTCTGGTCCTACGTCTTTCCCCACCCCCCGCTGCTTCCCGACTACGCCGCCGTCGCGCCCTACAACGTGATCGTCGTCGAGCTGGTCGACGCCCCGCGCATCCGGCTGGTCGGCAACCTCGTCACCGCCCCGGGGGCCGCTCTCAACTCCCTTGCTCCTGAACGGGTTCGGATCGGGGCGCGGGTGCAGGTCGTGTTCGACGAGGCCGGGCTTCCGCAGTGGGTTCTGGAGCGGTCATGACTCCCACCACTCCGACCACTCTCACCGTCTCCGTCGACAAGGACACCGCCGTCGCCGTCGTCACCCTCGACCGGCCGCGCAAGCTCAACGCCATCGACCTCGCCACGGCCGCCGAACTCAGCACTACGTGGCGGGAGTTGCGGTTCGACGACTCCGTACGGGCCGTCGTCCTCACCGGGGCCGGGGAGCGCGCCTTCTGCACCGGGCTCGACCGGGACGCGGTCGTGCCGCAGCCCAACTCGCCCTACATGCAGGACGATCCGCTGCTGCACATCGGCCCGAAGGCCAACGACCTCTGGAAACCCGTGATCTCCGCCGTGCGCGGGATGGCCTGCGGCGGGGCGTTCTATCTGCTGGGCGAGAGCGAGTTCGTGGTCGCCGACCCGACCGCCGTGTTCTTCGACCCGCACACCACGTACGGGATGGTCAGCGCCTACGAGTCGGTGCTGATGGCGCACCGGATGCCGTACGGCGAGGTCGCGCGGATGATGCTGATGGGGACGGCGGAGCGGATCTCCGCGCGGCGGGCGTACGAGCTCGGGCTGGTCTCCGAACTCACCGAGCCCGGGCGGGCGTTGGAGGCCGCCGTGGCCTGCGCGACCGTCATCGCCGGGTATCCGGCCGAAGGGGTCCAGGGGACCGTGCGGGCGTTGTGGGCGGCGAAGGAGGCGGCGCGGGCGCAGGCGTATGCGCAGGCGCCGCCGCTCATCGCCCTCGGCAATCTCCCGACGGAACGGCAGGCGGAGTTGTTCGCCGGCCGGAAGAACGGCGGTTTCCGGACCCGGTGAGGGTCAACTCACCGCTGTGGCCCGGCGGTCGACGACACAGTGGTCCACCGGGGTGGAGCTGCCGAGGAAGCGCACCCGCACGGTCGCCTTGCTGTTGGCCGGCACCTTGACGTTCGCGTCGTTGTAGTCGACCTCGTTGTCCTGGGCGTCCTCGAAGGTGACGTCGACGGAGAAGGTGACCTTGCGGTCGTTCGGGTTGCTGACCTCGACCGTCGCATACTGCTTCGTCGCCGTCGCGCAGCTCACCAGCCTCGCCGTACCGTCCAGCAGGCTGCTGGTGCCGCTGCCGGAGGAGGCCGTAGCGGCAGGCGTGGAACGGTAGTTGGACCGTCGGTTCGTCGACGTGTCGTGGTCCTGGCTGGAGCTGCTGCACCCGCCCCCTCCCCCACCACTGCCGCTCCTGTGACGGCTGGTGCTGTGGTGCCGTCCGTCGGAGAAGCCGGTGAGGGTGAGAACCGTCAGTGCCAGTAGCGCCGTGAGTTTGAGCCTGCGCCCCCGCGTATGCATCCGATCATGGTACCCACCTGCGCCAACTGGCTCCGCTCACGCGGTCCTTGCGGTGCCCGTGCCCTTCTCCGCGTCGAGGGCGTACACGCAGCGGTCCTTGCTGCACGCGTACACGACCCCGTCCCTGACGACCGGCGCCCCGGTGATCTCGCCGCCGGTGGCGAGCTTCCAACGCAGGCGCCCGTCATCGGACTTGAGGGTGTAGAGGAGGTGGTCGGTGGAGCCGAAGTGGATGCGGCCCTCGGCGACCGCGGGGGTGCCCACGATGTCGCCGCCTGCCTGGAAGCGCCACTTGGGTGTGCCGGTGACCGCGTCGAGCGTGTAGAGCCCTTTGCCGCTGCCGACGTGGACGTGGCCCGCGGCGACGAGGACCGGTTCGATCGACGCCCGGGACTCGGTCGCGATGCGCCAGCGGTCGCGGCCGTCGGCGGCGTCGAGGGCGTAGACCGTGCCGAGGTAGTCGGCGAGGTAGACGCCGCCGCCCGTGACCGCGGGGCCGGGGGCGAAGGTGGGCGGGCAGAGGAAGACCGCCGGGGCCTCGAAGTGCCAGCGGACGCGGCCGCTCGCCACCTCGACGGAGAGGACGCGGGTGCCTGCGGAGACGTAGACCTGACCGTCGGGGGCCGGGGTGATCCGTACGGGGACGCCGCCGCAGGAGGCCGCGTCGCCGATCGGGTACGCCCAGCGCTCGTCGCCCGTCCGAGCGTCCAGGGCGCGGAGGCGGGCGTCCTGCCAGACGTAGACGGTGCCGTCGTGCAGCGCCGGGCCAGCCTCCGGGGACTCGAAGTCGGTCTGCGCGCCGGTCAGTTGCCACAGCTTCTGCCCGGTGGACGCCTCCCAGGCCTGCACCCCGCCGCCGCGCGTGCCGGTGACGACGGTGCCGCGCTCTGCCTTGAGGGAGTACACCCACGCGTCGGTGGACAGCCGCCACAGGTCACCGCCCTCGCGGGCGTCCAGGGCGAAGAGGGTGGGGCCGTCCGAGGCGTGGATACGGCCGTCCGCGACCGCCATCGACCAGGCGACGTCCCGGGTCTTGAAGGACCGGCGGCCGGTCTGCACGTCCAGGGCGTGCACCTCGAAGGAGGTGACGTAGACGAGGTCACCGGCGACGGTCGGGGTACCCCAGACGTCGTTCGACATACGGAACCGCCAGGGGCGCCAGCCGGAGGCCGTTTCCGGGGGCAGCGCGGGGGGCGGGGGTACGGCGGCGGGGTCGGCGCCGTTGACGCCGGGGCGGGGCCGGGACCAGGAGGCGACCAGGCCGGCCTCCGGAGGGGGTGCCTTCACGGCGGCGGCGCGGGCGTCGGCGACCCGGGGGCCGGGACCGATGGGCACGGGCGCGCCCGCGAGCCGTACGGGCCCGGTGTCGGGGGCGCCGACCGGGACCGGCACGACGGGGTCGTGGGAGGGCGGCGGCGGTACGGCAGCGCGCCCGCCACCACCGCTGCGCCCCGCGGTGGGCGTCGGTTTCACGGGCGGGCGGCCACCGCGCCGGGTCTCGATCAGGGTGACCGCGCGCTCGGGCAGCCAGGCCGAGGCCGTACCGCTGTCGTCGGAGCCGGAGCCGAAGAGGTGCGGGGCGAGCTGGGCCTGGAGGTCGGCCGGGTTGGGCCGGCCGGTGGCCTCCATCTGCATGCAGGACTCGATGAGGGGGCGCAGTTCGTCCGGGAGGCCCTGGAGGTCGGGGCCCTCGCGCAGCAGCATAAAGACGGTCTCGACCGGGTTGGCGCCGTGGAACGGGGGGTGTCCGGTGGCGGCGAACACGAGCATCGAGCCGAGCGAGAACACGTCACTCGCGCCGGTGACGCTGCGCGAGTCCTTGGCCTGCTCGGGAGACATGTAGGCCGGGGTCCCCACGGCCACATTCGTCATCGTCAAACGCGTGTTCGACACACCGGAGGCGATACCGAAGTCGATGACCCGAGGCCCGTCCTCAACGACGAGCACGTTCGACGGTTTGAGGTCACGGTGGACAAGCCCCGCCCCGTGAATGGACTGCAGCGCCTCCGCGACCCCCGCCGCGAGCCAGCGCACCGCCTGGGCCGGCATCGGCCCGCACTCGTTCACTATCTCTTCGAGGGAGGGCGCGGGAACGTACGCGGTGGCCAGCCACGGCACGGCGGCGCGCGGATCGGCGTCGACCACGGCGGCCGTGTAGAACCCGGAGACAGCCCGCGCGGCCTCGACCTCACGCGTGAAGCGGACCCGGAAGAGCTGGTCCTCGGCGAGTTCCGTCCGCACGGTCTTGATCGCCACCCGCCGGCCGGACGCCGAGCGCGCGAGATAGACCAGCCCCATGCCGCCCGCGCCCAGCCGTCCCAGCACCTCGAACGGCCCGATCCGCCGCGGATCGTGCTGCGTCAGCTGATCCACCACTTGCCTGCCACCTCCCCGTACGAGCCACGCCACCCACATGTACGCGACCCCGTGCAGCGTCTCACCACCGCACCGCCATGGCGGCACGCACCCTGATTCTTCCTGGCCGGGCCACAGGTTGCGAACCCGGCGACTAATCGGGGTGTCTCGCCATATCTCCGGACAAACGTCCAGGTGTCAGCGTTGCGGTCAGCGTTGCAGCAGTGCGAACGACGCCCCTTGATTGTCCGTGACGACCGCCACTTTCCCGTACGACGTCTCGAAGAGCGGAACCTGAACCCGCCCCCCGAGCCGCCGCACCGCCCCCAGAACAGGCTCGATGTCCTCGACCCGGAAGTGAACGAGGAAATGCGGCGGCATCTCGACCGGGAAGACGTCGGAGACGGGCGCCCGCCCGAAATCGGGGGCGGCATCCGGTCCGAAGAGGGCGTCTGTGAAAAGTCCGCCGTAGAAATTGTTCGCGGTCTCCGTGTCGCGGGCGTACAGCTCGGCCCAGCCGAAGGTGCCGGGCTTGTGCCGGGTCCCGAAACCGGGATGCCGGGCCGCCTGCCACAACCCGAAGACAGCACCCTCCGGATCAGCGGCGAGAGCAGCGGTGCCCAGTTCCCCCAAGGCCACCGGAGCCATCACCACCTGCCCGCCGGCCTCCCGGATGCGCCCGCTCAGCCGCACCACGTCCGGCGTCGCGAAGTACACCGTCCACACGGTCGGCATCCGCCCGTCCGCCTTGTGGGCGAGCGCCGCGACGGCCTCGCCGTCCTTGCGGGCCCATACGGAGCCGCCGTACGCCTCCTCGAAGGTCCACCCGAAGAGCTCACCGTAGAACCGCCTGCCCGCCGCGAGGTCCGGAAGCTGTGCGTCCACCCAGCAGGGGACGCCCTCTCCGTAAGTCTTTTCCTTCGCGGATGCCCTGTTTTCGGCCATACCGTCAAAGTAACGGCGACGCACGCACCCCGCAGACCAGGCACACCACCCCCTGGACCCTCGTGCACCCCATTTGCAGTCGGCCGAATCGCGCTCCGATCACCCCTCGGTAAGCTGACGGCATGACAGGACAAGTGCGTACCGTCGACGGCCGCGTGGCCGGCCGGCGTGGGCAGGCGACCCGGCAGAAGCTGCTCGACTGCCTAAGCGAGATGCTCAGCTCCTCCCCTTACCGGGACGTCAAAGTCATCGATGTCGCCCGGAAGGCGGGGACTTCACCCGCGACCTTCTACCAGTACTTCCCGGACGTCGAAGGTGCCGTCCTGGAGATCGCCGAGCAAATGGCCACGGAGGGCGGTCAGTTGACCGAACTGCTCGCCGGCCGGTCATGGGTCGGCAAGGCGGGCTGGCAGACCTCCCAGGAACTCGTGGACGGATTCCTGGAGTTCTGGCGCCGGAACGACGCGATCCTCAGGGTCGTCGACCTCGGAGCCGCCGAGGGAGACAAACGGTTCTACAAGATCCGGATGAAGATCCTGAACTCCGTGAACAACTCCCTCTCGGACGCGGTCGCCGAGCTGCAGTCCAAGGGCAGGGTCGACAAGGACGTGAACCCGGCGGCGGTCGCCGGTTCACTGGTCGCGATGCTCGCGGCCGTCGCCTCGCACCAGAAGGGTTTCCAGACGTGGGGCGTCAAGCAGGCTGAACTCAAGCCGAACCTGGCGCTGTTGGTCCACCTGGGCGTGACCGGCAAGAAGCCGACGAAGTAGGAGTCCCTGCTTCCAGGTCCCAAGTCCTGTCTCGCGGGCGGTGGTTCACTCCGGTGGACCACCGCCTGCCCTGCGTGTGATCCGGAACAGCCGGATCTCCCGCTCGATCCGTTTCTGGTACGTGGCGTACGGCGGCCAGAACGCCAGCGCGGTCTTCCACACCCCGGCCCGCTCCTCACCCTCCAACAGCCGTGCGGTGACGGGGATTTCCTCCCCTTTCCAGCTGATCTCGGCGTCGGGGTGGGCGATCAGGTTGTGCGTCCAGGCGGGATGCCCGGTGCGGCCGAAGTTGGACCCGACGAGAATCCAGCCGCCGTCTTCCGGCATACAGGCAAGCGGACTACGCCGCGCCTGCCCACTCCGCGCCCCGGTCGAGGTCAGGATCACCCCCGGCAGCATCTGGGCGCTGAGCAGCACCTTCCCGCGCGTGAGCCGGTGCACGGTCCGGTCCATGGCGGGGATGACATGCGGGGCGATCCGCGCGAACGCCCGGGTCGACGACACCTTCTGCACCGCACGCACACCGATCACACCGTCACCTCGCGGTTCTCGAAAAGGTGCGCACCCTCGGCGGCGTACGCCCGCAGCCGGTGCACCGGCCCGAACAGCAGCTCGTCACCGGCGGCGCGCTTGAAGTAGAGATGGGCGTCGTGCTCCCAGGTGAACCCGATCCCGCCGTGCAGCTGGATCCCCTCGGCGGCGGCGGTCCGCAGGGCCTCCAGAGCCTGAGCGAGCGCGAGCCCACCGACCCGTTCGCCCTGGCCGGTCGCCCAAGCGACGTAGTAGGCAGCCGACTTGGCGGCCTGGACCTGCACATACACATCGGCCAGCCGGTGCTTCACCGCCTGGAACGACCCGATGGCCCGCCCGAACTGCTCACGCTGCTTGACGTAGTGGACGGTCCGCTCCAGCGCCCGGTCGGCGGCCCCGACGGCTTCGGCGGCGAGTACGGCGGCGACGGTGTCGCCGGTGGCGGAGAGTTCCCGCAGGACGTTGAGACTGTCGTCCGCGCCGAGCAACTCGGCCTCCACGTCTCGTAGTTCGAGCCGGGCCTGAGGCCGGGTGGCGTCAAGTGCGGTGTGCCGTACGCGTACGAGCCCGTCCGCGTCCCCCGCGACGAGGAAGAGGAGCGTCCGCGACCGGGCGAAGCACCCAGCATGAGCGGCGACGAGCAGCACCTCGGCACTGTGCCCGTCAAGAACCTGCGCGACCTGCCCGTACAACCGCCACCCGCTGTCTCCGACTTGCCGGGCCTGCACCCCGCCCGCGCGTCCACCCCCCGCCCATTCCCCGCCGTTGGGGCCGGTGAGGGTGAGGGCGGTGGTGAGGGCGGTACCGGGGACGGCGAGGGCGGCGGTGAGGGAGCCGGCGGCGATGCGGGGCAGGAGGCGGGCGCGCTGGGTGTCGGTGCCGAGGGCGAGGACGAGGGGCGCGGTGAGCACGGCGGTGGCGAGGAGCGGGGAGGGGGCCAGGAAACGTCCCGTCTCCTCTGCCGCGAGGGCGAGTTCGGTCGCCGAGCAGCCGACACCGCCGTAGGCCTCGGGGAGGGCGAGTCCGGGCAGGCCGAGTTGCCGGGCGAGGGCGGTCCAGAGGGCGGGGTCGTATCCGGCGGGAGTGTCGACGGCGGCGCGCAACTCGGCGGAACCGCACCGCTTCTGGAGCAGTTCGCGGAGGGTACGGCGGATCTCGTCCTGCTCGGCGGTGAAGCTGGCGTCCATGGCACTTCCCTCCAGATCTGACGGTCCGTCATATTAGGAGTCCGGGCACGATATGCACAGAGGGAGGAGGCCCCTCATGCCAGTGGGGAGCCGCAAGGTCGCCGTGGTGGGCGTGGCCCTGTCCGACTGCGGACGGGTCGACGACACGACCCCCTACGCCCTGCACGCCCAGGCGGCCCGCCGCGCACTGGCGGACGCGGGCCTGAACCGGTCGGTGGTGGACGGCTTCGCGTCGGCGGGTCTCGGCACCCTGGCCCCGGTGGAGGTGGCCGAATACCTAGGCCTGCGCCCCACTTGGGTCGACTCCACCTCGGTCGGCGGCTCGACGTGGGAGGTCATGGCGGCGCACGCGGCGGACGCGATCGCCGCGGGCCACGCGAACGCCGTGTTGCTGGTCTACGGCTCGACGGCCCGCGCCGACATCAAGGCGGGCCGCCGCACCGGCAACCTCTCCTTCGGCGCGCGAGGCCCGCTCCAGTTCGAGGTCCCCTACGGCCACACGCTGATCGCGAAGTACGCGATGGCCGCGCGCCGACACATGCTCGAATACGGCACGACGATCGAGCAGTTGGCGGAGGTGGCGGTACAGGCCCGCGCGAACGCCGCCCTGAACCCCGAGGCGATGTTCCGCGACCCGATCACCGTGGACGACGTCCTCTCCGGCCCGATGATCGCGGACCCGTTCACCAAATTGCACTGCTGCATACGGTCCGACGGCGGGGCGGCGATCCTGCTGGCGGCCGAGGAGTACGTACGGGACTGCCGTACCGCGCCGGTGTGGGTGCTCGGCACCGGGGAGCACGTGTCGCATGCCGCGATGTCGGAGTGGCCGGACTTCACGGTGTCACCGGCGGCAGTGAGCGGGCGACTGGCGTTCCAGCGGGCGGGAGTTGAGCCGTCGGAGATCGACTTCGCGGAGATCTACGACGCGTTCACCTACATGACGCTGGTGACGCTGGAGGACCTGGGTTTCTGCGCGAAGGGTGAGGGGGGTGCCTTTGTGGAGAAGGGGCGGTTGCGGGTGGCCGGCGGGGAGCTGCCGGTAAATACGGACGGGGGTGGGCTGTCGGCCCAACATCCCGGGATGCGGGGGCTGTTCCTGCTGGTGGAGGCGGTACGGCAGTTGCGGGGAGAGGCCGGGGCTCGTCAAGTGACGGGCGCGGACGGCGACTTGCCACGACTGGGGGTCGCCTCCGGGACGGGCGGCTGGTTCTGCTCTTCAGGGACGGTGGTGCTGGGCCGGGACTGAGCCATCAGGGACTTCCAGGACCGGTTCCGCTTGAAGGGCAGTTCGAAGATCTGGGAGAAGAGCCATGCCGTCAGCACCGACACGGGCAGGCCCAGGAGGAGCGTGAAGCAAAAGGTGTGCAGCCCGGGCGCGACGAAATGCGGGGCCACTCGGCGGATGACGACCAGGACGATCGGCAGGTGGATCAGGTAGAGGCTGTAGGAGAAATCGCCGAGGCGCTGAAGGGGGCGCGTGGTCAACAGCCGTACGAGGAAGGCAGGTTGGCCGGTGGCGACCGCGGCGATGAGCATCGTCATGGCGGGGGCGATAGCGAGGTCGATCCAGAAGTAGTGGCGCACCGTCCAGACGGAACCCTGGACGAAGCCGAGCGCCAGCACCGGCAGGGCGGCCAGGACGGCGAACCACCCCCACGGCAGACGCCGAACCCGCTCCGACGCGACGACGATTCCCGCACCCACGACTCCGGCGACGAACACGGGGGCGAGATGCGGGGCGAGCCAGTTGTCGCCCTCGACCGGGTTCGAGCCGGGGGCCAGCAGTCCGCGGACGACCACCGGGAGCGTCACGCACGCGACCGCGGCGGCCGCGCTGAACCGCCGCCGGACAAGGAGGACGAGGGGGAAGAGGAGATATAACTCGGCCTCCACTCCGATCGACCAGAAGGCGCCGTTCGGGGTCGGGGCGAAGAACACATCCTGAAGGACAAGGCCGTAGACGAGAAGTGATGATCCGTCAGGCGGCCCGTAGTGCGAAGCCGGCACCACGAACAGCGAGATGGCGAGGCTCAGGGCCAGCGCCGCCCAGTACGGCGGCAGGATGCGCCAGGCGCGTCGGCGCAGGAACTGGGCGACACCGCCCGACCGCCAGCCGTGCCGGGCCGGGGAGATCGCGAGCGAGAAGCCGGACAGCACCAGGAAGAAGACGACGGCGATACGCCCGAACATCAGCACGTCCAGCACCCGGGGCGCCGAACTGTCGGGATACCCCGGGAAGGCGTACAGCCAGCAATGGAAAAGCACCACGTACAGCGCCGCCAGCCCGCGGAGACCGTCCAGCCCCAGCACCTGCCGACGTACGGGTGCCTCGCTCGCTCTCACATCCACTGAAACTGAAATCGCTCGACCCTTTCTCCGACGCCACCCTCAGCGAGTGGTACGGGGCGTCCGGCCGGGCAGTTCAACGGTCGGGGTGGACCGCGACGACGGCCTTGTCGTTGCCCGGGTCCGGATCGCGGTCGCCGACGTACCAATCCTGGGCCGGTTTCTTGTCCTGGAGGGTCAGGGTGCCTTCGCCCGGTTCGCCGAGGCGCATCGTGAACGTGAAGGTCTGGGTCTTGCCGGGCTCCAGGGCCTTGATGTCACAGGTGTACGTGAAGGCGCCGTTCTCGCAGTAGGGCTCGTAGGCGTCCTCGTCGTACTCCTGCATGGGCTGCTTCACCATCTCCATGCCGAGCGGCGGGCTGAACACCAGTTGCTCCGTGGCGCCGGCGTCGGCGGGGCCGTTGTTGCGGACGGTGAGCTTGAAGGTCCGCTCGGTGCCGGGGGCGCCGTACAGGTTCACGTCGGAGACCGAGTAGTCGGCGTAGGTGTCGAGCACCACGTTCGTCCAGCCGCCGCCCTTGGCGTAGGTGCCCTTCCTGGCAGCGGTGGCTTCAGGACGGAGGGCCGGACCGTCACCGTGGTCCCCACCGGCCATGACACCCCCATCTCCCGGCCTCATGTCCAGCGCCCGGGCCTCGCTGTTGAAGGAGGCGTACATCTGCGTCTTGGGTGTACGGAGCCGGAGCGCGGGCCGGACGGTCACGGTCTGCCCGGGCGCGATGCGGAGATCCGGGAACTCGCAGACCGTGATGTGGCCCTTGTAGAAGCCCGGATAACGGCAGTTGGCGTACCGCTCCTCGAACTTCATGCGTTCGAGGCCGACTTCGAGCACCAGCCCCCTGGCCGGCACCTCGCCGGTGTTCCGCACCACGATCGGCTCGCTCAGCACGGCCCCCGGACGAACTCCGCCGAGTGACTTCGTCGTCAGTACCTCGACCACCGGCTCGCCTACGACAGCCTTCGTCCGCGCCGTGACCTTCTTCCCGCTCCGGCCCGTGTACGTGTACCGGACTTCCCCCGCATCTCCCGGCTTACTTCCCTTGGCCGCGACCAGAGAGACACCTCCATCCGACCTGCTGTCGTACTCGGAACGCACCGCACACGTCATATGCGTGGGGCTGCCCGTACAGTTCCCGCCTTTGCGCAGTACGACCGCGCTCTCCGCACCGGGCAGCACGTCCACGGTGAGGGTGTGATCGACGGGTCCCCTGCCACCGGCGTGCACCTTGCCGTCGTCGACGGAGAAGTGGAACGGGTCCTTGCCCTGAGGGCCGGACTTGTCGCCGACGGGGCGTAAGTAGAACACCTCGGGCGCGGTGATGGAGGGTGCCTTGTTGGTTTCCCCGCTGCCACAGGATGTGACCGCCGCGAACAGGAAGGTGACGGCTGCTCCGGCGCCGACCGTGCGCTTCAGCGGACGACGCCTGTTCACTGTCTCCCCCGTTTTCCCTCCGATGAGCTTGGGGGATCAACGTACTCCGTTCACCAGTGGACGTTGGGCCACTCGCTTCTTGGCCAGTGTCGGGCTTCCACGGCCCGAGTAAAGGGCGCTCCCTGCGGTCGCGTCGGCTCCGCCGATTCCGCTTCGCTCCACCCTTGACTAGGGCCGCTCCAGCCCGTTTCAGAAGCGAGCGAGCGGCCCGGAGGAACGGGTGGCCAGGCAGACATCCCCCTAAGGTGTCCCCCGCGAAGCCCCCACCGGCCGGTAGCCGCTTAGCCCACCCGGCGTGCTGGCGAGACGCGAGCGCGCCCCGCTGCACCGGCCAGCAAGACAGTTCAGGCAGGGGGATGTCTGCCTGGCCACCCGTTCCTCCGGGCCGCTCGCTCGCTTCTGAAACGGGCTGGAGCGGCCCTAGTCAAGGGTGGAGCGACGTCAGGGAACACGCGGTACAGGGTCCAGGACGGGGCAGGGGTTTCCGGTTCGCGTTGTGCCAGTTCCCAGGCCGCCTCAGACGCCTGCGTCAACTCGTCCAGGGACGGCAGGACTTCGCTCTGGTGGCCGGTCAGGGCTGCTGCCAGGGCGCCTGTCGAGTGGGCGTGGAGGTCTGTCTGGGATTCGGTCGGGGTTGCCGGGAGGACCGGGCCTCGTAGGCGGACCTGGCGGCCGAGGCGGGGCCAGTAGAAGGCGAGGGCGGCGTAGGCGAAGCCCTTCAGTTGGTGGCCTTTGCGGCTCGTGGAGTGGGTCGCGAAGGACCAGCCCTCCTCGTCCGCGCCGTGCAGCATCACCATCCGTACGTCGGGGAGGCCGCCGCCCTCTGTCGCCGGGTCGCCGTCCCGCGTCGCCAGTGACATCACGTGGGGTTCGGGCTCACCCGCCGCCACTGCCTCCGCGAACCAGGTGGTGAAGAGGGGGAGGGGGGAGTCCGGGGTTGCCGTCGGGTCCAGGGGTGGGAGCTTGGTCAGCTCGGGGGCCCATACGCGTAGTGATTTCAGTAGTTCGTGGAGGTCCGTTCCCGTTGCCATGGGGTGAGTATCACCTCGGGGCCGGGGCGGGGTGGAAGTCGTAGCCCGCGAAGTCCTCCACCGGGCGGTAGCCGATGCGCTGGTACAGGGCGTTGCTCGTGGGGTTGGCCAGGTCCGTGAACAGGAGTACCTCGTCCGCGCCCGCCGCCCTTGCCATTGCGCTGACATCCACCGTCACCGCGCCCGCGTACCCCCGGCCCCTGAGGTCCGCCGGGGTGTAGACGGGGGCTACCCGGATCTGGCCGGCCACCTTCGGCGTGAGCCCGGCCATGGACACCGGCGTACCGTCCGGGGTCTCCCAGAGCGTGATCCCGCCGTACGCGATCCGGGAGTCGGCCCACTCGCCGGGGTCCTGCGAGGTGCCGCTCTCGCCGATCGCCTCGGTGAACTCGACGTACCAGCGCACGAGTTGCTCGCGGTCGTTTGCCGTCGCGACTCTCGGGCGGCCCGGTGGGGCGGGTTGTGGGGTCGTCAACTCGGCGAGTCGGTACAGGCGTTGGCGTGCGTGGAGTGCGGGTGACCGTCCCGTCCGTCGCGCCCATGCCTCCGCGAACGTCGCTGCCGTGTCCAGTTCGCCCATGACTCCCGGCAACTCGTCGCCCCGCAAGGCCAATTGGGCGGCCAGCTCCGTGGCCTCCTCGGCGGTGAGGGGCGTCAGCATCAGGCGGCCGGGAGGTGTGCGGAAGAAGGCGGCCCGTACTTCGCCGTCGCGTTCCAGGGTGCCGAACACCGGGTCGCCCTCGCCGTACACCCGCAGCCCTCGGCTGCTCAGCGCCGCCGTCACCGTGAGGTGGACCGTGTGCAGCGCGGGGCGGGAACGCAGGAACTCCCCTGCCCGGGTGAGGAATTGGTCCAGGTCACCGGTGATGTGCCAGTCGTCGGTCGTCACAGCTGGACCTCCGGGTCCGTCGCCAGCCGGCCGTGCAGGTGGACGTCACGGAACGCGTCCCGCCGGCCCGCCTCGAACATCGCCCCGCGCAACGTCCCCTCGGCCGGGAACCCGCAGCGCTCGGCGATCCGGCAGGACGCGTCGTGGCCGAGGGCATGGCCCAGTTCGAGGCGGTGCAGGCCCAGGTCGGTCAGGGCCCAGCGGGCGGCGAGGGTGAGGGCGCGGGTGGCTACGTTGCGGCCGCGGGCCTCGGGGAGGGTCCAGTAGCCGACGCGGGCGACGCGGATGACGTGGTCGATGTCGTTGACGCCGATGTGCCCCAGCGTCGTACCGCTGACCGCGTCCGTGACGCAGAACGACGCGCTGACGCCGTCCTCCGCGTTCTCGGCGCGGGAGCGCAGCGAGCTGCGGGCGCCGGTGACGTCCGTGACCGGCCGCAGGGGGGTGTTCCAGCGCTGGAACTCGGGGTCGGACACCCCGCGCAGCCAGTCCGTCACATCGGTGTCGTCGTCGGCGTCCCAGGGGCGCAGCCGAAGTCCATGACCGTTCAGCTCGGGGAAGGGGTGCTGGAGAGACCGCTCGCGTATGTGGGCCATCGCGCCATTGAATCAAGCGTCGCGCGCACCGGGTACGTCATTTCCCCTCGGCCTGAACACCGGCACCCCGTCCCGGAACGCCACCTCGACCGCCATCCCCGCGCGCAGTTCGGCGGGGCCTGCCTGCACCATTTCCGTCATCATCCGCGGGCCCTCCGCGAGGTCGACGACGGCCGCCACGTACGGCACCCGCTCCCCGAAGGGCGGCAGGTCGTTGCGGTGGACGACGGACCAGGTGTAGAGGGTGGCGCGGCCGGTCGCGGGCCGCCAGGTGACGTTCTCGCTCCAGCAGTGCGGGCAGAACTCGCGCGGGTAGTGGTGGGCCCGGCCGCAGTCCGCGCAGTGGCGGAGGAGCAGGCGGCCCTGCGCCGCGGCCTCCCAGTAGGTGCGGGTGAACGCGTCGGGCTCGGGGACGTCGTAGCGCGGGGAGGCGGTCATCAGAACCAGCCCAGGGCCGCGTCCACCGACCACACCTGCCAGGACATCGCGAAGAGGGCCACGAGGGAGATGAGGGCCATCATCGCGTTCTGCCCCTGCTCCGCCCAGTCGTGGATCATCAGCGTGAAGTAGAGGACGTTGAGGAGCAGGCCCCCGACGAGCGCGGCCGGGGTGAGGAAGCCCACGACCAGGCCGAGGCCGACCGCCAGCTCGGCGTAGACGACGACGTACGCCATCGTGCGCGGGCGCGGCGCGACCATCACGTCGAAGCCCGAACGGACCGCCGTCCAGCGGTGTTTGGCGGCGACGTCGGCCGCCCACGCGATGCCGGTGCCGCGCTCGAACCAGGCCTTCTTGTCCTTGTGCCGCCAGCTCTCCAGCCACCACAGCCCGAGTCCTATACGGAGGACCGCGAGCCAGTCCGCTCCGCTGAGCCAGATCGCATCCATGAATCTGACGGTACGTCAGAAGCTGAAGAAAGCCGAGAGCCGGCCATGAAAATCCTGTGGTCCGGCCGTGCCGCTGTGGGTCCCCCATGAATGCCCGGCAGATTGTTGACGATTTTGTTCGGGCCCGATTACGTTCGCAAGCGCAAGGCCAAGGAGCGGTCAGGAAGACGCGGTCGGGAAGACGAGAGGCAGCACGGTGAAGCACAGGGCAGTGAAGCGCAGGACGGTAGTCATGGGCATCGGCGCGACCGCGGGTGTCGCGGCGGTCGGCGGCATCGCGCTCAGCGCGAACGCGTCGAGCGACTCGAAGTCCTCCTCCTCGGACGCCCTGGTCTTCGCCCCGGACGCCTACACGAAGCTGACGAAGTCGGTCACGGACACCGCCGGCACCAAGCACACGGTCGTCTACCACTTCTGGAAGGCGATCACGTACGTCGCCAAGCCGGTGGACGCCACCTACCAGTCGCTGATCGTCAGCGCCCCGGTGGAGATCGACGGCAAGGCGGTCGACGCGAGCAACGCCCCGATCCTGCTCGCCAACTCCGTCGGCGGCTACCTGCCCGCCTCCGTGTCGACGGCCACCGAGGTCGGCGGCGGCGGTTCGGCGATGGGCGGCGGCGCGGCCCCCAGCGGCGCGCCCACCGGCTCGACCAGCTCTTCGGCCGCCCCGAGCGCCTCCGCCTCCGCGAGCGCCCCCGGCGCCAACGGCAACACCAACGCCACCGGCGGCGCCACCTCCAGCAACCAGCTCCTCGCGCTGGCCGCCGGTTACGTCGTCATCGAGCCCGGCGCCCGCGGCCGTACCCTCAAGAACTCCAGCGGCGAGTACTACGGCACCGCCCCCGCCGCGATCGTCGACCTCAAGGCCGCGGTCCGCTACATCAAGTCGAACAAGGGCCGCATCCCCGGCAATGTGGAGCGGATCGTTTCTGCGGGTACCAGTGCCGGTGGCGCGCTGTCCTCGCTCCTCGGCGCGTCCGGTGACAGCCCGATCTACGACAAGTACCTCAAGGCGCTGGGCGCCGCCGACGCCTCCGACGCGATCTTCGCGACGGGCGCCTGGTGCCCGATCACCGACCTGGAGCACGCCGACGGCGCCTACGAGTGGAACTGGGGCGCCAACGACCTGAGCACCGGCAAGACGGTCGACCAGACGGTCTCCAAGGCGCTGCAGGCCCAGTTCGCCGAGTACCAGGCCGGCCTCAAGCTGCGCGGCCTCGGCGGCTTCGGGCCGCTGAACGCCCGCAACCTCGACGCGTACATGGTCAAGCAGTACCTGGAGCCCTCGGCGACCACGTACCTCGCCGCCCTCTCGGACTCCGCCCGCGCGACCTACCTGAAGGCCAACACCTTCATCACCTGGTCCGGCGGAAAGGCCACCTTCACCTGGGCCGACTTCCTCACCCACGTCGGCGCCCGCAAGAAGGACGCCCCCGCCTTCGACGCCTTCGACCTGTCGGCCGGCGAGAACAACGAGTTCGGCACGGGCAAGACCCTGGCCCGCCACTTCACGGCGTACGGCGCGAAGAACGACTCGACCGGGCTGAGCAGCAAGCGGGTTCCGAGCGACGTCCCCGCCAAGCTCGACCTGATGAACCCGATGTACCACCTGGTCGAGAAGGTCAACCCGAACCGCTCCAAGCACTGGTGGATCCGCCTCGGCACCAAGGACTCGGACACCGCGCTGACGGTCGCCGCCAACCTCGCCGCCCGCCTCGACAACCTCGGCGACGACGTGAACCACATCTACTACTGGGACGAGGGCCACGGCGCCAACACCGACCCGGGCGACTTCATCACCTGGATCGCCCAGGTGACGGGCCACAAGGCCAAGGGCAAGGGCAAGTAGCACCCGCCCGCCGCGACCACGACGCCGAGCCCCACCGCGCACCGTGCGGGCTCGGCGTCGTCCACGTTTCCCGGCCGCGGCGCCCTCCCGCGCATCCCACAACCAGAGCCCCTACGCCACCGACCTCACCCACTCCTCCACACCCGTGATCGATCCGCAACCAATTCCGGGCTTGACCGAGACCCATCAACGTGGGACGTGATTACGCTCGCGCTCATGGCCGACTCCACAGCGTCCCCGACCCCCGCGGCGCAGAACCACGCAGACCGTCCCGTGTACGTCATCGGCGGCGGCCCCGGCGGTCTCGCCGCCGCGTACGCGCTGCGCGCGCAGGGCATCCGTGCCGTCGTACTGGAGCGGTCGGACCGGGTCGGAGCGTCCTGGCGCAGGCACTACGACCGCCTGCACCTGCACACCACCCGGCGGCTTTCGAGCCTGCCCGGGCTCACGATGCCGCGCCGGTTCGGCCGCTGGGTCTCGCGGGACGACGTGGTGCGCTATCTGGAGAAGTACGCCGAGGTCCACGAGTTGGAGATCGTCACCGGCGTCGAGGTCTCCCGCGTCGAACGCTCGGCCGACGGCACCGGCTGGCTCCTGCACGCCACCGGCGGCCGCGAACTCACCGGCCGCGCGGTCGTCGTCGCCACCGGCACCAACCACACCCCCCGCATCCCCGACTGGCCCGGCCGCGACACCTACACCGGCCGGCTCCTGCACGCCGCCGACTACCGCAACGCCCAGCCCTACGCCGGCCAGGACGTCCTGGTCGTCGGTATCGGCAACACGGGCGCGGAGATCGCCGTGGACCTGATCGAGGGCGGAGCATCGCGCGTCCGCCTCTCCGTCCGCACCGCCCCGCACATCCTGCGCCGCTCGACCGCGGGCTGGGCGACCCAGTACACAGGCGTTCTCGTACGACGGCTGCCGGTCGGCCTGGTCGACCGGCTCGCGGGGCCGGTGTCCAAGGTCAGCGTGCCGGACCTGGCGGCGCAGGGGCTGCCGCGCCCCGACACCGGGCTGTACAGCCGGGTGAAGGAGGGCTCGATCCCGGTCCAGGACGTCGGGCTCATCGACGCCGTGCGCAAGGGCCGGGTCGAGATCGTGCCGGCCGTGGAGAGCTTCGAGGACGGCAAGGTCGTCCTCGCCGGCGGCGGCCGGATCGGCCCGGACGCCGTGATCGCGGCCACGGGCTACGTCCGCTCCCTGGAGCAACTCGTCGGCCACCTGGGCGTGTTGGACGCCCGGGGCAAGCCGGTCGCGCACGGCGCGCGCACCCCGAAGGACGCGCCCGGCCTGTACTTCACCGGCTTCACCAACCCCATCAGCGGCATGCTCCGCGAACTGGCCATCGACGCGGAGAAGATCGCGAAGGCGGTCGCCAAGGAGACCAGGAAGCTCTCGAAGAAAGCCTCGAAGAAGGCCTCGAAGGGGGTCCCGGCCGCGTCCTGACCCGGGGTCCGTCCGTTCTTTGCGTGCACGACAGTTCCTGACGCTGTGTCAGTTCAGTAATCTGACAGTGCGTCAGTTGATTATGCCGTCACACAGGAGCGGGGCGGACCGATGCTTGGATCAACCCACGGCACCCTCACCACCGACTCCCGCCGGGCCCGGGTCATCGCCTGCGGTGAGCAACCCGGCCCCGCCGTCCACGGCAGGCCCGCCGACGTCGACGATCTCGACGTCGGCGGGCGGCCGTTGTACGCGGGCGTACCCGACCTGGACCGTTTCTTCCGCCCCGAGTCGGTCGCCGTGATCGGCGCCTCGGACGCGGAGGGCCGCCCGAACACGGGCATCACCCGCCAACTCATGGCCTGGGCAGGCCGAGTTGGGGCCCGTCTCCATCCGGTCCATCCCACCCGTACGACGGTTTTCGGCGTCCCCTGTTTCCCGTCCATCGGCGACCTGCCCGAACAAGTCGACCTGGCCGTAGTGCTGGTGGCCGACCCCCTCCCCGTGATCGAGCAACTCGCGGAGGCGAAGGTGAAGTTCGCGGTCGCCTTCGCGTCGGGCTTCGCGGAGACGGGCGAGGAGGGTGCGCTGGCGCAGGCCCAACTGGCCGCCGCCGTAGGCAGGTCGGGCCTCCGCCTCCTCGGCCCGAACACCAACCTCAACGCCTTCGAGAACTTCCGCGAGGACCTGGACGGCCCCGCGATCGCGCTGATCACCCAGTCCGGCCACCAGGGCCGCCCGGTCTTCGCCCTCCAGGAACTCGGCATCCGCCTCTCCCACTGGGCCCCCACCGGCAACGAGGCCGACCTGGAGACCGCCGACTTCATCTCCTACTTCGCCGAACGACCCGAGGTCGGCGCCATCGCCTGCTACGTCGAGGGCCTCAAGGACGGCCGCTCCTTCCTCCTCGCCGCCGACCGCGCCGCCCGCCGCAAGGTCCCGGTGGTCGCGGTGAAGGTCGGCCGCACGGAGACCGGCGCCCGCACGGCCGCCTCCCACACCGGCAAACTCACCGGCGCGGACACGGTGGTGGACGCGGCGATGCGCCAGTACGGCGTGATCCGCGTCGACGGCCTGGACGAACTCCAGGACACGGCGGCCCTGTTGGCGCGCGCGAAGCCTCCGGTGGCCGAGGGGGTCGTCGTCTACTCGATCTCCGGCGGCACGGGCGCCCACTTCGCCGACCTGGCGAGCGAGGCGGGACTGCGCCTCCCGCAACTGTCGGACGCGAAACAGTCCGAACTCCACGAGTGGATACCGCCGTACCTGAGCGTGGCGAACCCGGTGGACAACGGCGGTCACCCGGTGGGTGATTGGCGCGGCCGGAAGATCATCGACGCGATCCTGGACGACCCGGAGGTGGGGGTGCTGGTCTGCCCCGTCACGGGCCCGTTCCCCCCGCTGAGCGACAAGCTGGTGGAGGATCTGGTGGCCGCGGCGGAGGAGACCGACAAGCTGGTGTGCGTGGTGTGGGGCTCCCCGGTGGGCACCGAACCGGCGTACCGCGAGCGCCTGTTGGGCTCGTCGAGGGTGGCCACCTTCCGCACCGTCGGCAACTGCATCACCGCCCTGCGCGCCTACTTCTCCCACCACCGCTTCGTCCACGCCTACCGCTCCCCCTTCGACGAGGCCCCCCGCACCGTCTCCCCCTCCTTCCGCAAGGCCCAGGCCCTGATGAGCCCGGGCCGGCAGCTGAGCGAACACGCGGCGAAACAACTCCTGCGCGCCTACGGGATCCGGGTCCCCCGCGAGCAGTTGGTGACCAGCGCCGCGGCGGCCGTACGGGCGGCGGGGCTGGTGGGCTACCCGGTGGTGATGAAGGCGTCCGGCGCGCAGATCGCGCACAAGACGGAACTCGGCCTGGTGAAGGTGGGCCTGACGTCGGCCAGTCAAGTCCGGGACGCGTACCGCGAGTTGACGGACATCGCCCGGTACGAGGACGTGACCCTGGACGGTGTCCTCGTCTGCCAGATGGTCGAACGGGGTGTCGAGATGGTCGTAGGCGTCACGCAGGACGAACTGTTCGGGCCGACGGTGACGGTCGGGCTGGGCGGGGTGCTGGTGGAGGTCCTGCGGGACGTGGCCGTACGGGTGCCGCCGTTCGGCGAGGAGGCGGCGCGGGACATGCTCGGCGAGTTGCGCGGGCGGCCGCTGCTGGACGGGGTACGGGGACGCCCCCCGGCCGACCTGGACGCCCTGGTGGAGGTGATCCTCCGGGTGCAGCGCATGGCCCTCGAACTGGGCGATGTGCTCTCGGAGTTGGACATCAACCCGCTGATGGTGCTGCCCAGGGGGCAGGGCGCGGTGGCGTTGGACGCGCTGGCGGTGTGCCGATGAGTGACCCGACGGCCGAGGTCACGCACACGGTCGCGGGCGGTGTCGCGTACCTCACCCTCAACCGCCCCGAGGCCCTGAACGCGATCACCCCGGCCCAACGGGACCGCCTGATAACCCTGTTGGGAGAGGCATCGGCGGACCCCTCCGTACGGGCGGTGGTCCTGACCGGCACCGGCCGGGGCTTCTGCGCGGGCGCGGACCTTCGGGGCGGCGGGGCGTCCGCGGAACGGATCCCCGGTGACGTCGCCCGCGTGATCCGCCAGGGCGCGCAACGCCTGATCGCCGCCGTCCTGGACTGCGAGAAACCGGTGCTCGCGGCGGTGAACGGCACGGCGGCAGGCCTCGGCGCCCACCTGGCCCTGGCCTGCGATCTCGTCCTGGCCGCGGAATCGGCGCGGTTCATCGAGGTGTTCGTCCGCCGCGGCCTGGTCCCGGACGGCGGCGGCGCGTATCTCCTCCCGCGCCTGATCGGCCCGCAGCGCGCGAAGGAGCTGATGTTCTTCGGCGACGCGGTGAGCGCGGCGGACGCGGAACGCATCGGCCTCGTCAACAGGGTCGTAGCGGACGGGGAGTTGGAGAAGACGGCCCGGGAGTGGGCGGAGCGTCTCGCCACCGGGCCGACCCGCGCCCTCGCCCTCACCAAGCAGCTCGTCAACGCGTCCCTGGACAGCGACCGTACGACCGCGTTCGCGGCGGAGGCGGCGGCGCAGGAGATCAACATGACGACGGAGGACGCGCGGGAGGGCGTGGCGAGTTTCGTGGAGCGCAGGAGCCCCGGGTACCGGGGACGGTGACCCGGGGCGCCCGGAGCACTCGTCAGTCCAACAGGCCGTCGTAGTCCGGGAGTTTGTACGTCGTGTCGGCGTAACCGCCCGACAGGTCGGTCGTGTTGTTGCCGATGTTGGCGATGATGTCGTAGCCGTTCGCCTCGATCGCCTTGCGCTGGGAGGTCTTGAAGTCGGCGATGGACTCGGTCAGGAGCTGGGCGACCGTGCGGGCGTAGAGGCCGTCGACCGTGTAACCGACCGACGTGAGGTTGGACTTGGTGACCGCGTTGAAGAGGTTGCTGCGGGCGCTGACGAAGAAGACGCTGATGCCCTTGGCGTGCGCGTCCTGGGCCAGAGCGAGGACCGGCGGGGTGGCCGGGACCGTGATGCCGCCCTCGAAGTAGGTCTCCAGCGAGGTGTTGTCGATGTCGAGCACGATCGCCTGCTTGGCACCGGAGGTGTTGGCGGCGGCACGGGAGTCGATGTAGGTCTGCGCGGGGCCGGTGACGGCGGCGACGTCGGTCAGCCACTGGGACTCGGTCACGGTCGAGTCGGCGGCCTGCGCGGGCAGGGCGGCGGCGAGCGTCAGGGCGAGGCCGGCGACGGCGGCCACGGCTCCGCCGCGTGCGGTGAGACGGTTCATCGTGTGGGTGCTCCTCAAGTCACGGCTGCCATCAGTGACATACCGGTGGCGGTCGTTCCGCAACACTGCCGGGGGTGGGCGTGCGTCGGGTGACCCGGAGGGGTCCGTGGGGCGACGTAACACCCATGATCTGACCGGCAGTCTGTGAATTGGCCCAGCACAGAGGCGATTCAGGCCTCTCCGCGAGACCGGACGCCGACAGGCCCGCACCCCTTCCTATCTGATGAGCCGTCAGCTTCAATGGGTGATGTGATGGGACACGCAGGGGCGGCCGCGGCCGCCGTCCGGTACCTCAGGTCGGCCGGAAGCGCTCCGGCCGCGCAGCCTGTCGAGGCGCTGCCGCGGCCGGAGCTTCGGTGTGTCACGGACGACGAGCGGGCACCGGTCGACCAGGGTCAATTCCGGCGCGTACTGGGCTCGTTCGCGACCGGCGTGACCGTGATCACCGCCCCCGCGGCCACCGGCGAACCCGGCCCCGCCGGGTTCGCCTGCCAGTCCTTCTCCGCCCTCTCCCTCGACCCGCCCCTCGTCGTCTTCATGGTCGGCCGTACGTCTACGACCTGGCCGCGCATCGCCCGCGCCGGTGTCTTCTGCGTCAACGTACTCGCCGCCCACCAGGGCGAGTTGTGCCGCGGCTTCGCGGCGAGCGGCACGGACAAGTTCGCCGGCGTCCCGTACGACGCCTCCCCGGTCTCCGGCTCCCCCCGCCTCACCGACGCCGCCGCCTGGATCGACTGCACGATCCACGCCGTGCACACCGGGGGCGACCATCTGATCGTGGTGGGCCGGGTGGACGGGCTGGGGACCGAC
The DNA here is from genome assembly GCF_000716605.1 of Streptomyces sp. NRRL F-525. GTDB lineage: Bacteria > Actinomycetota > Actinomycetes > Streptomycetales > Streptomycetaceae > Streptomyces. The sequence continues at coordinate 59,176 of NZ_JNXE01000050.1, forward strand.
GAGGGCGAGGGAGCACCCCTGTTGTTCCACCGAGGCCGCTTCCTCTGACCGTCGGCATCGGCATCGGTGCGCGTCAGTAGGACAGGATCTGTCCTACCCCGCCCCTATCGTCGCCCCCGAAACTCGGCAGCGACGAAGGGACCCCGACGATGCCCCACCACACCAATTCGGCCCCGGACGGCTACACCACCGTCGCTCCCTGGGTCATGACCGACGACACGGGTGCCTTTCTCGACTTCGTCGCCGCGGCGTTCGGCGGGAAGGAACTCGGGCGGGTGGTGACCGAGGGCGGGGCGATCGGGCACGGTGAGATCCGGGTCGGCGACACGGTCGTGCTGGCCTTCGACCGCGCCCCGGACTGGCCCGTCATGCCGAGCCTGCTGCGCGTGTTCGTGCCGGACGCGGACCAGGCGTTCGCCCGGGCCGTCGACGCCGGGAGCCGCGTCGTCACGCCCCTGGCGAACGACGCCTTCGGACAGCGCGGCGGCCGGATCAAGGACCCCTTCGGCAACATCTGGTGGGTGGTCGCCCACGTGGAGGACGTCCCCGAGGACGAGATGTGGGACCGGCTGCGGCAACCCGCGTACGCCGAGGTCATGCGCGTCGCCCAGGAGACCTTCGACGCCGAACTCAGCGGCCGGGACCGCGGCCGCAGCAGCGCGCCCGTGCGGACGACGACCGAGTAACCCGGGCCGCGCTTCTGAGCCCGCGTACTCATGAAGGTCCGCCCCACCTCCGGCAGCCTTGCTCTCAGACCGATTCGAGCATTCGAGCTTCCGACCGGGGGACCCAACCATGAGCAAGCGCACACGAGTCGCCGTTCTCACGTCCGTCCTGATATCCGCCGCCGGGCTGCTGTCCGCCTGCTCGTTCTCCACCGCGGACGCCATGTGCGGCGGGGGCGAGTACCCGGTCCTGGCCGTGGGCAGCACCGCGGGCGGCGCCTGCGTGAAGAACGGCGACAACCCGCCGAGCGGCTATGCCCGGTACCCGAAGGGGAAGGTGCCGAAGCACGTCGACGACAAGTGGGACACGTACTGGCAGACCCACACCGTGGACGCGAAGGGGAACATCACCTCCGCGCCGTAGCCGTCACGCCACCGCGACCGGGGCCATCCCCACGACCGGCCGCCGCCGGATCACCAGCGCCATCAGCGCCGCCACCGCGCACAGCGCCCCCGCCACGTACCAGACCATGTCGTACGACCCGAACGCGTCCCGCGCCACCCCGCCCAGGAAGGCGACGAGCGCCGCGCCGATCTGGTGGGAGGCGAGGACCCAGCCGAAGACGATCGCGCTGTCCTCGCCGTACTGCTCGCGGCACAGGGCGAGGGTCGGGGGGACCGTGGCGACCCAGTCGAGGCCGTAGAAGACGATGAAGAAGAGCATCGGCGGGTGGACGGTGGGGGCCAGCAACATGGGGAGGAAGAGGAGCGAGATGCCGCGCAGGGCGTAGTACACGGCGAGCAGGCGGCGCGGTTCGAAGCGGTCGGTGAACCAGCCGGAGGCGATCGTGCCGACCACGTCGAAGACGCCGATCACCGCGAGCAGCGAGGCCGCCGCCGTGATGGGCATGCCGTGGTCGTGGGCGGCGGGCACGAAGTGGGTCTGGATCAGCCCGTTCGTGGACGCGCCGCAGATCGCGAAGGTCCCGGCCAGCAGCCAGAACGGGCCCGTGCGCACCGCCTTGAACAGCACCGACACCGTGCGGCGGGCCGCACCCGTCACCGGTTCCGGCTTCGGCACGAACTCGGTCGCCCCGTACGGCTTCGCGCCCACGTCCGCCGGGTGGTCCCGCAGCAGCAGCCACACGAAGGGGACGACGGCCAGGGCCGCGAGGGACACGGTCACCGCCGCCGGGCGCCAATTGTGCTCCTCGACTATCCAGGACAGCAGCGGCAGGAAGATCAGCTGGCCGGATGCCGAGGCCGCCGTCAGGATGCCGGTGACCAGGCCCTTCCGCGCGACGAACCAGCGGTTGGTGACCGTCGCCGCGAACGCGAGCGCCATCGAACCGCTGCCCAACCCCACCAACAGGCCCCAGCACAGCAGCAGTTGCCACGGCGCCGTCATCCACACCGTCAGACCCGACCCGAGCGCGATCACGGTCAACGCGACCGCGACCACCCGCCGGATGCCGAAGCGGTCCATCAGCGCCGCCGCGAAGGGGGCCGTCAGCCCGTACAACGCGAGGTTGATGGAGGCCGCCGCCCCGATCGTGCCCCGCGACCACCCGAACTCCTGGTGCAACGGATCGATCAGCAGCCCCGGCAGCGAACGGAACGCCGCCGCCCCGATGATCGTCACGAACGTGACGGCGGCGACGAACCAGGCGCGGTTGATCCGGGTACGGCTACGACTACGACGGCTACGGCCGCTGGGCTCGGGGCCGGGCTCCTCGGCGGTGCCGGGACCGGGCGTGGCATCGGTTGTCTGCGTCACGTCAATGAGCTTCCGGCATCCCGCCCCTCCCGGGCCACTGGCCCGAAGGACAGCATTCGGTAGAATCGGGCCATGAGCCGAGAGCCCGAGCCGGAGTTCCGCCCGCACCGCGTCGTCGTCCTCGCCCTCGACGGCCTCCTCCCCTTCGAGCTGGGCATCCCGCACCGCATCTTCGGCCGCCCCCGGGACGCCGAGGGGCGGCTGCTGTACGAGGTCGTCACCTGCTCGGTCCGCCCGCCCGGCCCGGTCGACACCGACGCCGACTTCGCCATCCACGTCCCGAACGGCCCGGAGGCCCTCGCCACCGCCGACACCGTGATCGTCCCGGCGTCGTACGAACTCGGCCCGGTCTTCGAGGAGGGCGTCCTCACCCCCGAACTCGCCGCCGCCCTCGCCCACATCCGCCCCGGCACCCGCCTCGCCTCCATCTGCACCGGCGTCTACGTCCTCGCCGCCGCCGGTCTCCTCGACGGCCGCCCCGCCACCACGCACTGGGCCGACGCCGAACGCTTCCAGGAACTGTTCCCCCAGATCGAGGTCGACGCGGACGTCCTCTTCATCGACGACGGCGACGTCCTCACCTCCGCCGGTGTCGCCGCCGGTATCGACCTGTGCCTGCACATGGTCCGCCGCGACCACGGCACCGCCGTCGCCAACGACGTCGCCCGCCGCACCGTCGTACCGCCCCACCGCGACGGCGGCCAGGCGCAGTACATCCACCGCCCGGTGCCGGACCCGCAGGTGGCGACCACGACCGCCGCCCGCACCTGGGCCCTGGCCCGCCTCCACGAACCCCTCCAACTCCGGGACATGGCCGAGCAGGAGGCGATGTCCGTGCGCACCTTCACCCGCCGCTTCCGCGAGGAGGTCGGCATCAGCCCCGGCCAGTGGCTCACCCAGCAACGCGTCGAACGAGCCCGCCACCTCCTCGAATCCACCGACCTCTCCATGGACCAGGTCGCCACGGACGCCGGCTTCGGCACGGCCCAGTCGATGCGCCAGCATCTGCAGACGGCCCTGGGCGTCACCCCGACCGGCTACCGCCGCACCTTCCGCACGGGAGGAGCAACGGCGGCAACAGGGTCCAACGGCGGCTCCGAACCCGACCGCGCCACCGCCGACTCCGATCACCACGGCCCGGTCGGCGCCCTCAACTGACCTGGCGCCCCAGCTCACTTGGCGCCCTCAGCACCCACCCCAGCTCCAACACCCCCTGGTTCTACGGCGCCTCCACCACTCCCCTCCGCACACTGAACCCGTCTCGCCCGCCGTACCTCTCCCCACCACCCCACGCCAGTCATCACCAGGGTCAGACACACCCCCGCGAGAATCGCCGTCGAAGGCGCAGCCACCTTCAACAACGCACCGGCCAACGACCCCGTCGCCGCATACCCCGCCCCCGACGCCGCGTACATCACGGAGTACCCCGCGGCCAACGCCCCCGGCGGCAGCACCTCCCGCAGCGAGAGATTCCGGGTGAGCATCGCCCCCGACTGAAGCGTGCCGCCCATGACCAACGCGACGGCGATCCCCGCCGTGGCCGGTATCAGCGCGGCCAGCGCCACACACACCGAGGTACCGGCCATCAGCACCACACTCCGGGTGCGCAACAGCCCTGGCCAGCCGCGCAAGCCGTAGACGAACGCGCCCAACCCACCCCCCACCGCCATCCCGGTCAGCAGCGGCCCCGACCAGCCGACCCCGATGCCACGCTGTTCGAGCAGCGCCGGAAGGACGAGCTCCGACAGTCCGAGCAGGGCAAGGCTGGCCGCGCCCACGACATACACCGGCCAGGCTCCGACCAGCACCCGGAGCAGCGGAGGACCGTCCCCGACCGCACCGCCCGGGTCACCCCCGCCCCACCGGTCCGGCAGCAACCACAGCCCCGCAACCGACCACGCCATCAACCCGGCCGCGAGCAACAGCGGGCCTCTCGGCGCCACACCGAGCGCCAGCCCGGCCACCGCCGCCGGAGACACGGCCCACACCCCGGCCATGAGTATCGACTCGACGGACAAGGCCTGCGCCACGGACCGCGCGGGCACCAACTCCCCCAGCAGCGTGCGCAGTCCACCGGTGGCGGCGGCCGGCGCACCCCCGGCGACGAACGCGAACCCGGCGAGCACGGCAGGATGCGCCCCCGGAAACACCCCGAGCCCCAGAAACCCGACCGTCCCGACCGCGAGCCCGACCGCCAGCTGAACCCGGGCCCGCTCAGGCCGCAACCGCATCCCGAGCACCGGCGCCCCGCCGATCTCCCCCAGGACATAGGCCCCCGCGAGTATCGCGCCCAGCGAGTAACCCCCCGGCCGCTCGCGCACCAGGAAGACCAGGGCCAGCGGCGCCATGGCCACCGGCATCCGGGCGCCCAGGGCGGTGCAGGCCCAGGTCAGAACCTGGCGGGAGACCACATCGCGGTAAGTCATGCCAAAACGCTAAGGCCCGGGACCGACAGCGCCCCAGGAATTTCCCCGGCCTGTGGATAACTCCAGCCACCACCCGCTGAGCCCATCCGCTCAACAGGGACCGTCAGAACGTCAGAACGTCAGAACCCCACGCGCCACCCGCCCCGCCTCCGCGTCCTCCGCCGCCTTCTCGAAGTCCTCGACGGGATACGTCTCGGTCACCAACTCATCGAGCAGCAACCGCCCTTCGCGATACAGCTGGGCGTACAGCGCGATGTCCCGCTGCGGCCGCGAGGACCCGTACCGGCACCCGAGAATCGACTTGTCCAAATACATGGACGAGACGAGGAAGGACGCCTCGGCGGCAGCCGGCGGCACCCCGAGCAACACCGCCTGCCCATGCCGATCCAGCAGATCCACGGCCTGCCGAATCAACTCCACCCGCCCCACGCACTCGAACGCGTGGTCGGCCCCGTTGGGCAGAATCTCCCGCACACCTTCCGCCGACGTCAGGAAGTGCGTGGCCCCGAACTCCCGAGCCACAGCCTCCTTCCCGGGATTCGCGTCCACCGCGACGATCGTCAACGCCCCCGCGATCCGGGCCCCTTGAAGAACATTGAGCCCGATCCCACCCGTCCCGATGACGACAACGCTCTCCCCCAGCCCAACCCGCGCCCGATTGAGAACGGCACCGACCCCGGTCAGCACCCCGCACCCGATGAGCGCGGCTGACGGCAGCGGAATGTCCTCCGGTATCCGCACGGCCTGCACGGCTTTCACCACGGTCCGCTCGGCGAAGGCGGAGTTGGAGGCGAACTGATAGACAGCCTTCCCGCCCCGCGTGAACGGCTTCCCCGGCCGCCCGATGGCCTGCCGGCACATGGTCGGCCGCCCCCGGTCACACTCGGCGCAGGTACCGCAGTTGGCGAGCGTGGACAGAGCGACATGATCCCCGGGCGCGACATGGGTGACGCCCACACCCACGGCCTCGACCACCCCGGCACCCTCATGCCCCAACACCACAGGAACGGGAAAAGGTATGGTCCCGTCCACCACGGACAGATCGCTGTGGCACAACCCGGCCGCCGAGATCGCGACCAGCACTTCCCCGGGCCCCGGCTCCCGTACCTCCAGATCGTCCACGACCTGGATCTGCTTGCCGTCGAAGACCACACCGCGCATCAGACGACCCCCTTGGGTTCCCTGGGCAGACCGAGCACCCGCTCGGCGATGATCGTGCGCTGAACCTGGTCCGAGCCGCCGTAGATCGTGTCGGCCCGCGAAAAGAGGAACTGGTGCTGGAACAGGTCGAGTTCGTACGACAGTGACGGCGTCCAGTCCACCGGCCCGACCGTCGCTGCGGCCCCCCGCACCTGCATCGCCAACTCCCCGAGCCGCTGATGCCACCCGCCCCACAACAGCTTGGCCACACTGGGCGCCCCGGCGTCCCCGGCGCGCCCGAGGGTCCGCAGCGCGTTCCACCGCATGGCCTTCAACTCGGCCCACTGCCGCACGAGTCGATCACGCAGGACGGGATCACCAACGGCCCCCGAGGCAACGGCGGTTTCGACAACCCGCCCCAACTCCCGCGCGAACCCGATCTGTTGGGCCAGGGTCGACACCCCCCGCTCGAACCCGAGCAGGCTCATGGCAACGGCCCACCCCTCGCCCTCCCCACCCACAAGATGCTCGGCACGCGCACGTGCCCCCTCAAAAAACACCTCGTTGAACTCACTCGTCCCGGTCAACTGCCGTATGGGCCGCACCTCGACACACCCCGGCTGATCCATGGGCACGAGCAGAAAACTCAACCCCCGATGCCGCCGCGACCCCACCTCGGTCCGCGCCAACACAAAACACCAGTCGGCCTCATGAGCGAGCGAGGTCCAGATCTTCTGCCCGGTGACCCGATACTCCCCACCGTCCCGCACGGCAACAGTCCGCACCCCCGCGAGATCCGACCCGGCCCCCGGTTCGCTGTACCCCTGACACCACAGCTCGTCCCCCGCGGCGACAGCCGGCAGGAAACGCGCCTTCTGCTCGTCGCTTCCATGCGCGATGAGGGTAGGGGCAAGAAGGTTCTCCCCAATATGCCCGGACCGAGGCGGCGCGTCCGACCGCGCGTATTCCTCGGCCCAGGCGACCTGTTGGGTAAGGCTCCCCGTCCGATTCCCATACCCGGACTCCGGCCAACCCAGCCCGATCCACCCACTCTTACCAAGCGTCCGTTCCCAAGCCCGCCGATCCTGATCAGAATCAACATGCTCAGAGAGCCACGCCCGAACCTCCACCCGAAAGTCTTCATCTGCGTCAGCGAATCCAAATTCCACAGCGGGTCCCCTTCCAGCACAGGCCGGCTCAACTAACCCAGGGGCGCGGGGAACTGCGCGACCAGCCCCCACGCACCCGCACACGCCACACAACACAACCCCCCACCCCCCTAGGCGTTAGGCCGCTCCCCACCCCGCGCAGCCCGCTCCATCTCCTGCAACCGAGAAAGCATCGGCATCGGATCCACCCCGACAGACCCCGGCAAAAACTCCGCGATCTTCTCCGCCGTCCACCCTCCGGCCGCATACGCCGCCCGCAACTCCCGAGGCTGCGCCCACACCGCGATCTTCTCCCCGGCAACGGTATAAACCTGCCCGGTGATCCCAGCCTCCCGAGCCCGCTCGGACAACAGATAAACAACAAGGGCCGCCACATCCTCCGGCGACCCGATCTCCGCCAACTCCATAGGAACGTTCGCAGACATCCGCGTACGAGCAACAGGCGCGACCGCGTTGGCAGTGACCCCATACTTGTTCAATCCCAACGCGGCGCTCCGCACAAGCGAAATAATCCCACCCTTGGCCGCACTGTAATTGGCCTGAGAAACCGACCCTTGATGATTCCCACTGGTGAACCCGATCAACGTCCCCGCCCGCTGCTTCCGCATAACAGCGGAAGCCGCCCGAAACACAGTGAAAGTCCCCTTCAAATGAGTGGCGAGAACCGGATCCCACTCCTCCTCGGACATATTGAAAAGCATCCGCTCCCGAAGAATCCCCGCAACGCACACCACCCCATCGATCCGCCCGAACGAAGACACCGCGACATCGACAACCCGCTGCCCCCCAGCCATCGTCGAGATGTCATCGGCAACAGCAACAGCCTCCCCACCCGCAGCCAAGATCTCCTTGACGACCCTCTCCGCGATCTCACTCGTAGGCGAGACCCCGTCCATGGAGACCCCGTAGTCGTTGACGACAACCCGCGCCCCCTCCCCCGCAGCGGCAAGCGCAACAGCCCGTCCGATCCCCCGCCCCGCCCCCGTGACAGCGATGACCTTGCCAGCCAAGAAGTTCCCCATGTCCGGCCCCTCCCACGGTTTCTGACGGTCCGTTAGATTCGACTCAGATTCTACGACCCGTCAGATACCTGAGGACAAGCCCCGGGGAGGCCCCGATGTCACCGCAGCCGTCACCGCAGACGTCACCGCCGTCACTTGGTCCCGAGTTCCACGACATCGCCAAGCGCGTGAACAACTGGGGCCGTTGGGGCTCGGACGACGAGATCGGCACGCTGAACCTGATCACCGACGAGGTGATCCGGGCGGCCGCCGCCGAGATCCGCACCGGCCGCCGCGTTCCGCTCGCGCTCCCCCTCCAACAGGACGGCGTCCAGACGGGGATGATCCCCGGCCGGATCAACCCCCTGCACGCGATGGTGCAGATCAACCAGGAACTCTTCGGCCCGGGAACCGTCGCGTGCAGCGACGACGCCGTGACCATGGGACTACAGGCCGGCACCCACTGGGACGCGCTCACCCACGTCTCGCACTCCGGGAAGCTCTACAACGGCCGCCCGGCCGGCACCGTGACCCCGCACGGCGGCGCCGAGTTCAGCGGAATCGACAAGGCCCGGCACATCGTCTCGCGCGGGATCCTGCTCGACGTGGCACGCGCGCGGGGCGTCGATCGCCTCGAAGGAGGTCACGCGGTCACCCCTGAAGACCTGGAAGCCGCCGAGGAGTTCGCCGGTACGCGGGTCCGCGCGGGCGACATCGTGCTCGTACGGACCGGGCGGGTGCAGGTGTATCTGGCGGGCGACAAGCACGGGTACGGCTATCCGTCACCCGGGCTGTCGGTCCGTACGCCGGAGTGGTTCCACGCGCGGGATGTCGCGGCGGTCGCCAACGACACCCTGACCTTTGAGATATTTCCGCCGGAAATAGACGACTTGTGGCTGCCGGTGCACGCGCTCGACCTGGTCGAGATGGGCATGCTGCAGGGCCAGAACTGGAATCTCGAAGAGTTGTCCACAGCCTGTGGACAAGAAAACCGCTACGCGTTCTTCCTCTCCGCGATGCCCGAACCTTTCGTGGGCGCGACGGGAACCCCGGTGGCCCCGATCGCCATCCTCTAGGACAGTCCGGTTATGACGAGGGCCGGACTTACGGTCGGATGGCGGCGCGCTGCTGCCCGCCCCGAGCACGGCACCGCGTGCCGCCATCCGACTCCGGCGCCCCGTCCTGACCCCCGGCCCCGAGGGGGCCCACGCCGAACACGACCCACACTCGCCGAGGGCTCCCGTCACCGAAGCCCTCGCCGTCCCCTCGCGGCGAATCGCTGCCCACAAGCGTGACCACATGGTCACGTCGCGTCAACGCCCATCCGGGGATTTGTGGCGTAAGCCCCTTTTATCGCAGGGCGCGCACGGAAGCACAGCCCGGCGCATCTCCGCCCGGCACTTGCAGGCAGCACCTACACGGCCTCGTACGCGAAGCCCTCGTACGCCGCGGCACCGCCCGCGCACGCGATCTCCCGGGGTTCGCTGTCCCGGTCGATCTCGCACCAGATGCGCTTGCCGGTGCCCTCGGCGCTCCAGCCCCAGCGGTCGGCTAGGCCGTCCACCAGGGCCAGGCCGCGGCCGCCGGTCTCGTCGCCGTCCGCGCAGCGCGGCACGGGCGCCTTGCAGCTGGTGTCGGCGACCTCCAGCCGTACGGTCGCCGACTCGGTCACCACGTCCGGCAGGGAGAGCCGCAGCACGGCCGGACAGCCGGTGTGCACGACGGCGTTGGTGACCAGCTCGGAGACGAGCAGGATCAGCGTCTCCGCGAGCGGTTCGTCGGCCTCTATCCCAGACCCCGCGAGCCGCGAACGCGCCCACCGCCGGGCTCGCCCCACCTCAGCGGGGTCGGGCCGGATCTCCAGCTGCACTTGAAGCACCTGCACCGCTCACACCATCCGAACCGGCGGACACTTAGCCTCGCGCCTCACGAGGGCCACGATCGTAGCCATTTCCTGCATGACCAGAACAACGGCCAGAACCAGGGTCACGGACCGTGAATCCCTTGCGAGACAGCATGGTTGACGTTCAGTCACCCCAACAAGCGCTTCGGGCATATTCCAGCGCGAAGGAGTACGAGTGCGGGATACTGTGCGACGCTCGCCGCGGGCAGTCGAACAGGCCGGGGTGAAAGCCTGTTCTGCCGTGCGAGCGGGGGTGCGCATCGCCCGATCCGGAGCCGCCTCACAGGCAACACCGGCATGGCTCGTACCTTGAACCACTCGCATCCCACACAAGGTACCGGAGCCCATAGACGACTCCAGGCCGTGACAAGTCACGCGTAGGACACAACCCGATATCAACGCTCCGTGATTCCGGTATGCCACGATCCGCGACACCGTTGTCGCCGCCGTCCCGGTCCCCGCAGGCAGCCGCCCCGCTAGCCCGCCTGGGCCAGCAGATCCGCCGCGAGCACCTCCTCACTCTCCGTGTCCCCACCACCACGCCGAGCGCGCACCCACGCCCGTTTCAGATGCAGATGAACCTCGGACTCCCAGGTGAACCCCATCCCGCCATGCACCTGCAGACAGTCCCGCGCCCCCCGCACGGCAGCCTCATCGGCGAGCAACCGAGCCGCGGCGATGTCCACCGCATCCCCGGTAACAGCCGCCGCGTACACGGCGGCCCGAGCCACCTCCACCCGCACCAACGACTGCGCACACAAATGCTTGACGGCCTGAAACCCCCCGATCGCCTGCCCGAACTGCTCCCGAGTCCGGGCGTGTTGCACCGCAAGCCCACACACACGCCCGGCGGTCCCAAGCTGCTCGGCGGCAGTGAGAAGAACAGCAACAGGTTCGGTACGCGCGGGAGCCGGCACCCGATGCAACGGCGTCAACGGATCGACAGACCGCAGCGCTACGGCCCCCTCGGCCCCCGGCAACACGACATCAGCCTCGTCCAGCCACTCCACGAGGCTCCCGTCGGCAGCGGCGACAACCGTCTCTCCGGTAGCCGCGCCCGGCACCACCCCAGCAGCAAGATGCGTAGCCACCAACGGCCCCGGCACCAACCCCCACCCAAGCTCCTCAAACACCAACACAGCTTCGGGAAGCCCAAGTCCAGCCCCTCCCTCAGCTTCAGCCACCCGCAGAGAGAACACCCCAAGGTCGCCAAGGGCCCTCCACAAACCCCGATCCAGCCGAGGAGCTTTTAGGGGCGCGGGGAACTGCGCGACCAGCCCCCACCGGCCCGCACCCGACCACCGACCGATCACACCCCGAACTGCATCCCGCAACACCCTCTGATCATCGGTAAGTTGAAACCGCATGTCAGCGCCCCTTCGGCAACCCCAGAATCCGCTCAGCCACGATGTTCTGCTGAATCTGCGACGTACCCGCAGCGATCGTGTAGGACAGCGACGACAGCCGGTCCAACACCCAAGCCCGTTCCAGGTCAAGGGAGTCGGGCCCAAGAACGTCCGCCGCCACGTCGTACAACTCCTGCCGCGCATGCGAATACCGCAACTTGAAAACCGACCCCCCAACCCCAGGAACGCCCCCACTCGCCTCCGACTCACTCACATTCCACTGAGTAAGCCGCCACAACGCCCTGAACTCAGCGTTAAGCCGCCCCAGTTGACGCCTGATCCCCGGATCATCCCAACGCCCATTCCGCCGCGCTTCGACCGCCAGCTCCCCCAACACCCGCCGACAGGCGACGACTTCACCCACGAAAGCCGTGCCGCGCTCAAAGGAAAGGGTCACCATCGTCACCCGCCACCCGTCGTTCTCGTCCCCCACCCGATTCCCGACAGGCACCCGCACCTCATCAAGAAACACCTCGGCGAACTCCGCAGACCCGGCGAGCGTCCGCAACGGCCGCACGGTGATCCCCGCCGCGGACATCGGCATCGCAAGCCAGCTGATCCCCCGATGCTTGGGCGCCTCCGCATCCGTCCGCACCAACAACTCACACCAGTCGGCGACTTCGGCGTGCGAGGTCCAGATCTTCGACCCGCTCACCACGTAGTCGTCGCCGTCCCGCCACGCACGCGTACGCAACGACGCCAGGTCGGACCCGGCATCGGGCTCACTGAACCCCTGGCACCACACCTCGTCACCCCGCAGCACCGGCGGCAGCCACCGCTCCCGCTGCTCGGGAGTCCCCTCCGCGGCGATCGTCGGCCCCGCGTGCAACAGCCCGACGAAATTGGCCCCTACGTAGGGCGCGCCCGCCTTCTCGGTCTCCTCCAGGAAGATGAGCCGGGTGGTCGGGGACGCGTCCCAGTGCACATGGCCGTAGCCGGCGTCGTACAACATCCGCTGCCAGCCGCAGTCGTAGGCACGACGGCCGGGCCAGTCGTCCGGCGACGGCTTCGCGGGGAGGGTGGGCAGCACCTTGGCCAGCCACTCCCTCAGCCGCGCCCGGAACTCGTCCTCCTCGGCCGTGTACGAGAGGTCCATTACTGATCAAGATCCAGGCCCAGCATGCGGATCGCGTTGCCCCGCATCAGCTTGTAGACCGTCTCGTCGTCGAGGCCCTTCACATGGTCGAGGGCAACTTCCTTGGTATGCGGGAAGGTTGAGTCGACGTGCGGGTAGTCGGTCTCGAACGTGGCGTTGTCCCGGCCCACCACATCCAGCGAAGCGACCCCGTGCTTGTCGCGGAAGAAGCAGCAGAACATCTGCCGGTAGTAGTACGTCGACGGCGGCTCGGGGATGAGATCCCGCACCCCGCCCCACGCGCGGTGCTCCTCCCACACGTCGTCGGCGCGTTCCAGGGCGTACGGGATCCAGCCCATCTGCCCTTCGGAGTAGGCGAGTTTGAGGGTCGGGAACTTCACCAGGACCCCGCTGAAGAGGAAGTCCATCATCGAGGCCATCGCGTTGTTGAAGGAGAGCGAGGCCTGGACGGCGGGGGGCGCGTCCGGGGAGGCGGCGGGCATCTGGGAACTGCTGCCGATGTGCATGTTGACGACCGTGCCCGTCTCCTGGCAGACCGCGAAGAACGGGTCCCAGTAGCCGGAGTGGATGGACGGCAGCCCGAGGTAGGTGGGGATCTCGGAGAAGGTCATCGCGCGCACACCGCGGGCCGCGTTCCGGCGGATCTCCGCCACGGCCAACTCGACGTCCCACAAAGGGATCAGGCACAGCGGGATGAGCCGGCCGCCGCTGTCGCCGCACCACTCCTCGACCATCCAGTCGTTGTAGGCGCGGACACAGGCGAGCGCGACCTCCTTGTCGTGGGCCTCGGCGAAGGTCTGGCCGCAGAAGCGCGGGAAGGTCGGGAAGCAGAGCGAGCCCTCGACGTGGTTGAGGTCCATGTCCTTGAGCCGCTCGGCCGGGTCCCAGCAGCCGGGCCGCATCTGCTCGCGGGTGATGCCCTCCAGGGTCATCTCGTCGCGGTCGAAACCGACGGCGGCGATGTTGCGCTTGTACGGGAACTTGAGATCCTCGTAGATCCACCAGTCGGTGGGCGGGCCGTCCGGGTCCATCGTGATCTGGTATTTGCCTGCCACGTAGGCGAGTTCGCCGATTCCGGCGGTGAGCGGCTGGGGGCCGCGGTCGCGGTACTTCTTCGGCAGCCAGGTCTCGAAGAGGTGCGCGGGTTCGATGACGTGGTCGTCGACGCTGATGATGCGGGGCAGTTCGGTGGCCATGGGTTCCCCTCCGCCGGGACGGTACTTATCTGATGACCCGTCAGATAGCATGTCACCTGACGAGTCGTCAGCCAAGTCGTCAGTCGTCAGCCAAGGAGGGGGACCATGAACGAGACGGCGTACTCCCTGAGTTCCTCCCGCACCCTGTGGGACCTGGTCGCCCGCCGCGCCGACCTCACCCCCGACCGCCCGGTCCTCCTCCAGGACGACCGGGCCCTGAGCTTCGGGGAGTTGCGCGACCGCTCCGAGCGCGTGGCGGCCGGCCTCTACGGCATGGGCGTCCGCCCCGGCACGGTGGTCGCCTGGCAGCTGCCCACCCGCATCGAGACGGCCCTGCTCTCCTTCGCGCTGGCCCGCCTGGGCGCCGTACAGACCCCGGTGATCCCCTTCTACCGCGACCGCGAAGTCGGCTTCGCGCTACGGGAGTCGAAGGCGGAGTACTTCGCCGTGCCGGGCGTCTGGCGCGGCTTCGACTACAGGGAGATGGCCCGGCGGCTGGGAGCTCGGGGGATCTTCGAGGCGTACGACAGCGCCCAACTCCCGGACGGCGACCCGGCCTTACTCCCCGCCCCGCCCACCGACGGCACCTCCGTCCGCTGGATCTACTGGACCTCCGGCACCACCTCCGACCCCAAGGGCGTGCTGCACACGGACCGTTCGCTGATCGCGGGCGGCTCCTGCCTCGCCCACGCGCTCCACCTGACGGCGGACGACGTGGGCTCGATGGCCTTCCCGTACGCGCACATCGCCGGGCCCGACTACACGGTGATGCTGCTGCTGTACGGCTTCCCTGCGGTGATGTTCGAGCAGTTCGCGCTGCCGGACGCGCTGGAGGGGTACCGCAAGCACGGGGTGACGGTGGCCGGTGGCTCAACCGCCTTCTATTCCATGTTCCTTGGCGAGCAGCGCAAGCAGCCGGGCGAGAAGGTCATTCCCTCGCTACGGCTGCTCGCGGGCGGCGGCGCTCCCAAGCCGCCGGAGGTCTACCACTCCGTCGTACGCGAGATGGGGGTCCAGCTCACCCACGGGTACGGCATGACCGAGGTGCCGATGATCACGATGGGGGCGCCCGACGACACCGTAGAGAATCTGGCGACGACCGAGGGGCGGCCGCCGGACGGGATGGAGATACGGATCGCGGAGGGCGGGGAGGTGCGGTTGCGCGGGGAGGCCGTGTGTCAGGGGTACTTGGACCCCGCGCAGACGGCGGAGGCGTTCGACGGGGACGGGTTCCTGCGGACCGGGGACCTTGGTCTCCTGACGGACAGCGGGCATCTCATCCTCACCGGGCGGCTGAAGGACGTGATCATCCGCAAGGGGGAGAACATCTCGGCGAAGGAGATCGAGGATCTGCTGGCCGCGCATCCGGACGTCGGGGACGTGGCCGTCGTGGGGCTGCCGGATGCGGAGCGGGGGGAGCGGGTGTGTGCGGTGGTCGAACAGGCGCCGGGGGCAGGTGAGTTGACCTTGCCCGCCGTGACGGACTACCTGCGCGCGGAAGGGCTGTCCGTGCACAAGCTGCCGGAGCAGCTGGAGATCGTGGACGCCCTTCCGCGCAACGAGACCTTGCGGAAGGTGCTCAAGTACAAGCTGCGGGAACGCTATTCGGGGACGGTGAAGTAGCGGGCGAAGGAGGAGATGATCTCCGCCTCGCCGACCTTGCCGTCGCTGTCCGTGTCGAGGGCGTCGGCGGCCATCGCGGCGATCTCGTCGGGGACGCCGAGGGCCTTGAGGACGCGCACGGTGTCCGCGATCGTGGCCGAGCCGTCGCCGTCCGGGTCGGCGACGTCGAGGGCCGCGTGCAGGAAGGGGCGGCCGATCTCGGCGAAGCGCTCCGGGTTGTCGCGCAGCCGCTTGACCGCGCCGTTGACGAACTCCTCGCGGCTGACGCGCTGGTCGCCGTCACGGTCCGCGATGCCGGCCATGCCCTGCCAGAACGCCTCCGCGCCGATGTACAGGGCCTGGCCCTTGTCGGAGCGGGCCGCCGTACCGAACTCCGCGAGCAGCGCCTTGGCCGCCGAGTTGAAGTCCTCCCGGTCGATGAACCCGTTGCCGTCCTGGTCGAAGGTGGCGAAACGGGCCGCGATCCGTCGCTCGTACTCGGTGCTGACCATGTCTTTCGGGCCGCCTTACTCATGTGGGGTGCGCTTGGGACGGAGCGTACGACGCCGGGGCGGGTCCGGGAGCGGAAAACGACGCTTGTACCAAGACCGGGGAAATTCCGAAACAACGACGTCACGCCGGAAACCGACGCGTCACGCGGAGAGGGTTCGCCTCGTCTCACGCCGAGAGGGGGTCCGCCTCGTCCTCGGGCTCGTCCTCTGTGGCGGTCATCACATCGGGGTAGACGTCGAAGAGACGGCGTACTCCCAGGGCGCCGAGGACCCGGTTGACGTGCGAGCCGTCGACCGCGCCCTGGGCGGGCAGGACCACCCGCAGATGCCCCTGGCAGGAGCGGATCAGACGGCGGGCGGCGATCAGCACGCCCACGCCGCTGGAGTCGCAGAACAGCACCTCGGAGAGGTCGAGGACCAGGCTGTGCTGCCCCTCCGCCACCACGTCGTGCACCCGCTGGCGCAGCACCGGTGAGGTCACCAGGTCCAGTTCGCCGGACACGAGGAGCACGGACCAGCCGCCGCGCTCACCGTCGTTCACTTTGAAGGCCACCATCGCGCCTTTCGCTAGCCGGAACTCCCGGAGACCGTCCGGAAACGGAAGCCGTACCTACGCTTCCTTGCAGCGCGGCTGCCCAGCGGCCGTTCCCTGAAACACGGGGGCAGAAACGGAAACCGGCCGGAAGAGGCTTGTTTTAGTCGCCTTCGATCCTGTTCGATCAGATGTGGGTGGGGTAGGCGCAGATCCGTTACCACCCGCGGCCCTTCGGGGGCGTGCAATTGCAGAATGGGGGGTGCGCTGTCAGACGTGCCCACTACATTCGAAGAGACGGTGAGCGCACGCTTGACTTGGGCACGGACTCGGTGAGGGGGCCGCATGGCGACGAAGGACGCACCGCCCCGTTGGGACCGCAAGATGCAGCAGCGGCTGGCCCGCGGCGAGGCGGCGGCCCTCGGTGAGCTCTACGACCGCTTCGCCTCCCTCGTGCACTCCCTCGCCCACCGCGTCCTGGGCGACGAGCGCGCCGCCGACGGCATCACCCGCGAGGTCTTCGCGCACGTCTGGGAGCACCCCGACGCCTACGACCCCAAGCAGGGCCCGCTGCGCTCCTGGGTGGCCGCGCTGACGCACCGGCTCGCGGTGCAGCGGCTGCGCGCGACCGAGACCGCCGCCCTCGCGCAGGGCGGCCAGGGTTCCACGGAGGAGCTGGAGCGCAAGGTCCGCCGTGCCTCCGTCGCCGCCCGCGCCGACTACATCGTCACGTCCATGCCCGCCCCGCTGCGGGCCGCCCTGGAGCTGGCCTACTTCCAGCGCCGTGACTACCGCCAGACCGCCGTCGACCTCGGCGTCACCGAGGACGAGGCCCGCCGCCGCCTCCGCCTCGGCCTCCAGCTCCTGTCCACCGCCCACGACGCCGGCGCACCGCCGGGGGCGGGGGGTCCGGCGTGAGCGATGCGTGGCGGGAGGGGTTCGAGAGGTACGAGGGGTACGGCGAAGGGGCCGGGGAAGGTGAGGAGGTCGTGCCGGCGCAGGGTGGGGCGGGCGGGGGTCCTGGTGGGCCTGGTGGCTCCGAGGACGGTCGCTCTGTGAACGACGGCTCCGGGAACGGCGGTTCGGTGAACGACGACGGCGACGACGACGGCATGCGGGGCGGTTCCGGGGACGGTGGTTCCGTGGACCGGGGTTCTGTGGGCGGCGAGGGGGAGCCGCCTCGCATTCCCATGCCGCGGGCCTCTGTTGAGGACAGTGGGCGGCCGTTGCCCGAGCTGGATGCGGTCGAGTCGCGGGGCGTGCCGTTGGTTCTGGAGCACCGGGTGCTGAAGGCGCTGCTCGGGGCGTGGGCGCTGGCCGCGTGTTCGGCGGCGGAGACGGTGGCCGTGGAGGAGCACCTCGGGGAGTGCGGGGCGTGTGCGGAGGAGGCGTTGCGGTTGCGCGGTGCGGTGGGGCTGCTGCATCCCGTCGAGCCGCTCGACCTCGATCCCGGGCTGCGTACGCGGGTGCTGACCGGTTCCTTCGACCGGCGGCCGCCGCGGATTCCGGTGCCGGTGTGGGCGACGCCGTACGACGCGGAGACGGCGCGGCTGGACGCGCTGCTCCAGGACATAGGTGACGCCGAGTGGCACGCGCCCGTGCGGTTGCGGTGGTTCGAGGGCGACGGGCCGACGAGCCGTCGTACGACTGTCGCCGGGGTCATCGCGCATCTGCTGACCGTCGACGGCCTGGTCGCGGCGGCGCTCGGCCTCGACGACCCGCTGACCGGGGAGAGTGCCGCCAAGGCCATGACGCCGGCTTCGCGTACCGAGGCGTACTGGAGGTCGTCGCACTTCCCGCCGACCCGGTCCATCCGCTCGCCGTGGCGCGAGCAGAGCCACAACATCGTGCGCACGGTGTCGTTCACGGGCGGCAGCACCGGCAAACTGGCCGTCTCCTACGGCGACTTCGAGCTTCCGTTGCACGATGCGATGCTCGACCGGGCCTTCGAGTGCTGGGTGCACGCGGGGGATATCGCGGAGGCGGTGGACTACCCGTACGATCCGCCGTCCCCTCGCTACCTGAACCGGATGATCGACCTCGCTGCGCGCATGCTTCCCGTGGTGCTGGCCGAGCGGCGGCGGCATGGGTTGGCTTCGCCGGGGAGTGGGCGGCATCTGGTGGGGGCGGGTGAGCCTGGTCGTAGTCTGCGGCTGGAGATCGAGGGGCATGGCGGGGGTGAGTGGTTGATCTCCCTCGACTCGCCCGGGGCGGTGGGGTCGGCCGAGCGGGAGGTTGCCCATATCGCCCTGGACGGTGTGGAGTTCTGCCATCTGGCCGCGGGGCATGTGCCGCCGGAGGAGGCGGCCGCGGGGCAGCTCGGTGACCGGGAGGCTATCCGGGATGTGCTGTTCGCCACGGCGAGCTTGAGCCGGATGTAGGGGCCATTCGGTTTCGATTTTGGCTGCGGGTGAGTGGGGGCTGGTCGCGCAGTTCCTCGCGCCCCTGAGGGGGGTCGGGT
The DNA here is from genome assembly GCF_000716605.1 of Streptomyces sp. NRRL F-525. Lineage (GTDB taxonomy): Bacteria > Actinomycetota > Actinomycetes > Streptomycetales > Streptomycetaceae > Streptomyces. The sequence goes on from NZ_JNXE01000050.1 coordinate 78,062, forward strand.
TCGTCGTCGGCTGCGGGTGCGTCGTGGTTGCTCGCGCAGTTCCTCGCGCCCCTGAAAACTGGGCCCGGGATTCGAAGGAGCCCAGTTCCCCGTGCCCTGAAAGTACGTGCAGTGGTCCCACCCAAGGGGCGCGGGGAACGGCGCGACCAGCCCCCACGCACCCGCAGCCGACTCTGAAACCGAACCCCTCAGGGGCGCGGGGAACTGCGCGACCAGCCACGACGCGCCCGCAGCCGCCCCCGATCCAGCAGCCCCGCGCTCCTAGGCGAACACGACAGTCCGGCGCCCGTTGAGCAGAATCCGGCGCTCGGCGTGCCATTTAACAGCTCGCGCCAGCGCCTGGCACTCCACGTCGCGCCCGATCGCCACCAACTGGTCCGGCGTCACGTCATGCCCCACCCGCTCGACCTCCTGCTCGATGATCGGGCCCTCGTCGAGGTCGGCGGTGACATAGTGCGCGGTCGCCCCGATCAGCTTCACGCCCCGCAGGTGAGCCTGGTGATACGGCTTCGCGCCCTTGAAGCTCGGCAGGAACGAGTGGTGGATGTTGATGATCCGCCCGCTGAGCGCCTTGCAGAGGTCGTCGGAGAGGACCTGCATGTACCGGGCGAGGACGACGAGTTCGACGTTCTCCTCGCGGACCAGGTCCAGAACCCGCGCCTCGGCCTCGGCCTTGTTGTCCTTCGTCACCGGGATGTGGTGGAAGGGAATGTGGTACGACTCCACGAGCTCGGCGAAGTCCGTGTGGTTGGACACCACCGCCGCGATCTCCACCGGCAACGCCCCGATCCGGGCCCGGAAGAGCAGGTCGTTGAGGCAGTGCCCGAACTTGCTGACCATCAGCACGACCCGCATCCGGTCCGCGGCCCGGTTGATCTGCCAGTCCATGTGGAACGAGTCACCGATCGCCGCGAAGCTCGCCCGCAGCTTCTCCACCGTCACCGGCGACTCCGCCGAGAAGTGGACGCGCATGAAGAACAGTCCCGTGTCGTGGTCACCGAACTGCTGGCTGTCCTCGATGTTGCAGCCGGTCATGAAGAGGTAGCTCGACACGGCGTGCACGATGCCCTGCTTGTCGGGACACGACAGCGTCAGGACGTACTGGTCGGCGAGTGCCGCGGCTCGGGTGGACTGCGCGTTCATGCAGGACAGGTTCGCATATCCCCCTGAGCAGAGGCACAGCCGTCCGCCACCCGGACCCACCCGCGCAGACCAAACGCACGACGCGTCACGAAGGGGCGCGAGGAACGGCGCGAGCAACCACGACGAACCCGCAGCCGACGACGAATCCGAACCCCCCTCAGGGGCGCGGGGAACTGCGCGACCAGCCCCCCACCCACCCGCACCCGCCGACGCCCCCCGCAACCCACCCCTACGCAGACCGCGTAATGATCTGCAACACCTCAAGCGTCCGCGGCGCCGCCTCCGGATCGTCCCCGTCGCTCACCGCCATCCGCACATGCGCGTCCCGCGCCGCCCGCACCGCGTCCGGCCACGCCTCGTGATCGACGTACACGGAGACATGGGCGTCCGGGCCGACCTGGTGCATGATCCGCAGGACGCGCAGGACCGCGGTGTCGACGAGCGCCGCCTCCTGGGAGTCGCGGAAGATCGTGCCGACGTACTTCTCGGCGGACCAGTTGTCGAGCCAGGTGTCCTCGACGAGGCGGTAGACGGCGTCGGTGACGTCGCCGTACCCCTCGGCACCCGACAGCCAGACGTTCTGCTGGAACGCCGGATCGGAGAGCATGTGCAGCGCGGAACGCACGTTGCTGCGCCAGCGCCACCAGGGCATGTCGTTCAGTGGCATGCCGCCCATGGTGGAGGAGCGACGGGGGCGACGGGAAGAGTTCTCCGAACCTTGCACGGTCATCGATCGTACGTTCCTCGTCACACACACAGGAACGCCCCCCGTAATTCACCTCCACGTCACCACTTGTTGACCCCGAGTCACACCCGGGTTAGTGGCGTGACGGAAGCGTGTCTGTCCATGACAGGCAGGCGACGCAACCGCAGCACCTTCCTCCCCACCTTCACCCGGCCCGTCAGAGCGACCGTGCTGTCGGCGGCCGCCCTGGGGGCATGCGCGTCGCTCGTGGCCGGCTGCGGAGTCATCCCCGGTACCGCGGGGGGCTCCGGGGACGGCTCGATCACCGTCATGACGTGGGCGCCGTGGGACACCAACGCGACCAACAAGCCGGGCATGCCCGCCATGGCGACGGCGTACGCGAAGTGGATCAACAAGCACGGCGGGATCAACGGCCGCAAGCTCAAGGTACTGACCTGCAACGACCACAACACCAGCGTGGCCGCCGCGAAGTGCGCCCGGCAGGCCGTGCAGGAGAACGTCGTCGCGGTCGTCGGCTCGTACAGCGAGTTCAGCGACTCGTACTTCGCCCCGCTGGAGGGCGCCGGCATCCCGTACATCGGCGGCTACGGCGTGACGACCGAGGAGTTCACCCGCGCCCTGTCCTACCCCGTCAACGGCGGCCAGCCCGCGCTCCTGGCGGGCCTCGGCAAGGAACTCGCCTCGACCTGCGGCCCGGTCACCCTCGTACGGCCCGACTCGATCGCCGGCGACGACCTGCCCCCGCTGCTGAACGCCGGGCTCGCCGCGGGCGGCCACGCGGCGGCCACCGACCAGCTCGCGGCCGACGACGCCACCGAGTACTCCAGCCAGTCGACGCGCGCCCTGGAGAGCGCGAGCGGCGGCTCGGGCAAGGAGGGCTGTGTGGTGCCCTCGCTCGGGGACCGTACCGACACCTTCATGGACTCCTTCCGGCGCGACCGCCAGGACTATCCCGCGGTGCACGCCGCGACCGTGCTCGGCAGTGTCGACCAGACCGAGATCAACTCGACGGGCGGGCAGTCCGGGCCGTACGAGGGGTCGTACATCACGGGCTGGTACCCGGTCGCGAGCGACGCGCGCTGGGACCCGATGAAGAAGGCCGTCAACGAGGTGGCCTTCGGCGACAACCGCATCGACCCGGCGGACGCGGGGGTGCAGACCACCTGGATCGCGTACACCGCGTTCAAGACGGTCGTGAACTCGCTCGGCAACGGCGACATCACCGCCGACACCGTGCGCCGCGCCCTCGACGACGGGGTGAAGGTCAACACGGGCGGGCTCACGCCGACGCTGCAGTGGAGCCCCCGCGACGACAACCTCGCCTCGGTCGGCCTGGCCCGGCTGGTCAACGCGAACGTGACCCTTCAGGTCGTACGGAAGGGCGTTCTGGTGTCCGCGAAGAAAGGCTTCTTCGACATGACGAAGACGCTGGACAGCGCGGACCTCGGCTGAGAGCCGTGATCCGCGCTGTCGGGAGTGGTCAGAGCTGGGTCGGCTGGCGCTGGGTCAGGCCGTAGGTCTTCGCGATCGTGTTCCAGAGGGCGGCGGCCTTGGCCTTCTGGTTGCTGGCAACACCGCTCGCCGCGTTGCCGGCCGCGGTCTGGCCGGTGGTGCGGGCCTGGCCCTTCTTGCAGCCCTTCTTGCCGGCCGCCTGGTCGGCCCAGCTCGCGTAGTGGTTGTCGGCCGACGCGGACGCCTTCCACGCGTTGGTGAGGGCGGTGGTCAGCGCCGCGTTGTCCGGCAGCTTGTCCACCGTCAACTGCGAGAGCTTGGTGACCAGTTCGGCCCGCTGCTTGGCCGCGTCCCGCAGGTCGGAGGCCGAGTCGCCGAGCTTGTTGCAGGCCTTCACATTGCCCACGGCGTTGATCACCGAGGCGCGGCTGCTGCCGCTGTCGGCGAGCAGCTTGTCCAGGGCGACGGCCTGTTCCTTCGCGGCATCGGTGCCCGCCGACGAGGAGCCGTCCGTAGCGGCGGAGGTGGCGGCGACCGTCTTGTTGTCGTCGCTCTTGCCGCCGCCCCCGCTGAGCAGGGCCCCGGCACCGACCCCGAGGATCGCGATACCGACCCCGATCCCGGCGATCAGCGGCACCCGCGAACGGCGCCCGCCCCGGCCGCCGTCGTCGTCGTGCCCACCGCGCCGGCCGCCGCCGTCCCCGGGCGGGGCGTACGACGGCTGTGCGTACGCCTGCTGCGCGTACGGCGGCTGGGGCTGGCCGTAGCCCTGCTGCCCCGGCTGCTCGGCGCGCGGCGGCTGCTGGAAGCGGGGCATCTGCTGGGTGGACGCGGCGGGCTGCTCGCCCCCGGCGTCGCTGCGGAAGAGGTTGTCGAACTCGGCGGGCGGCTGCCGGTCGTCCGGCCCGCCCGGCCGTGCCCCGTACCCGGGAGCGCCGCCCTGCGCGGGCACCGGCGGGAGGAACTGCGTGGGCTGCGCGTCGGGGTGCGCGGCCTGCGGCATCGGGCCCGCGGCCGCGGGCATCTCGGGCGGCAGCGCCCCGGGCCCCACGGGCGGGATGAACTGGGTCGCGCCCTCGTCCATGGGGGCGGCGGGCACCGGCGGCAGGAACTGGGTGGCACCCTCGTCGCCGGGCATGTTGGCCACCGGCGGGATGTATTGCGTCGCGCCCTCGTCGGCGGGCGGCAGCGGGGCGCTCGGGAACGCGGGGGCCGCTGCGGGGAGGGGCGCGCCGGAACCGGAAGCGCCGTGTCCGTATCCATAGGCCTGGGCGTCGGTCCCGTAGCCCTGGGCTGCGCCCTGCGGTATCGCGGGCGACTGGTCGGAGGCGTAGCCCGCGCCGACGTACCCGGCGGCGGGCTCCTGGGCGTAACCCGACGGGTACTCCTGGGCGTACGACTGCTGCTGCACGCCGTAGGCCGCGTGCTGGGCGCTCTCCTGGGGCAGGGCGCCCGGCTGGGCGGGGACGCCGTCCTGGGCGCCCCACGGGGACGCGGCGGGCTGCTCGGGAGCACCCCACTGCTGCGGCTGCTGCTGTTGCTGCTGGTCTCCCCAGCCCTGGCCCGGCGGCGGAGCCGGGCTCTGGTGCTGGTGGTGATGCTGCTGGTCGTGCTGGTCCGGGCCCCACGGCCCGCCCCAGGACTGGCCACTGGTCGGAGGTGCTATCGAGGGCTGCCCGCCCGACTGCTGGTCACCGCGTCCGCCCGTCATACCCGGCAGGAGGGGTGCGCCTCCGTCGGAGGGCAGCACGATGCCTTCGCGCGCGGGCCGCGCCGAGGGCTCCTCGCCCTGTCCACTCTGCGTCACCGGGACTCCTACGAATGGGGGACCTTCGGGATCGTCGGCTCACGCTACCGGGTACCCCGAGCCCGGTGCCACGCAGCACTGGACTGGACCTGCCCTCTTGTGACGCCGGTAACAGTCCCGGGCCCTCATCCGCTCCAAGTCCCGCTGTACGCCCTCCTTTCAGGGGTGGAGCCGTCGTTTTCCGAAGCAGGGAGGCCTGGTTCACCCCTCGTTCATGCGGCGGCCTGCAACTCCATCCGCGCCCCGAACTCCCTCACCACCGGCTCGTCCCGGTACGGCTCCAGGCGCTGCTGGAAGTCGTCCAGGTACTCGGCGCCCCGGTTGGACCGCAGCGAACCGAGCAACTCCACTGCTTTCAGGCCCGTGTTGCAGGCCTGCTCGATCTCGCGCTGCTGCACCTGCGCGCTCGCGAGGAGGACGTATCCGATGGCCCGGCGGCGCGCCCGCGACTCCGGGTGTCCGTCCAGGGACTCCTGCGCGGACCGGGCCGCCGCTTCCGCCTGCCCCAAGTCCCGGTGGCAGTGCGCCAGTTCGTCGGCGAGGTAGGCCTCGTCGAAGTGCGCGATCCACGCCGGGTCGTCCCCGGTCGACGGATCCGCCGCGTCCAGCGCGCTCACCGCGCGCCCCGACGCGAGCTGCGCCGACCGCGCGTCCCCCATCAGGGCGTGCCCGCGCGCCTCCGCCGCGTAGAACATCGCCTCGGCCCGGGGGGTCACGCGCCCACGCGCCCCCTCCTGCGCCGCCCGCGCCAACTGGGCGATCTCACGCGGGTTTCCGAGCTGCGCGGCGAGGTGACTCATGGAGGCCGCCAGCACATAGCCGCCGTATCCCCTGTCCCCCGCCGCCTGGGCGAGGCGCAGCGCCTGGATGTAATACCGCTGGGCCAGGCCGGGTTGACCGGTGTCGACGGCCATGTAGCCGGCGAGTTCCGTCAACCGGGCGACGGCGGCGAAGAGTTCACGCCCCACGGCCTCCCGGTACGACCCCGCGAGCAGTCCGGAGACGACGCTGTTGAGGTAGTGCACGACGACCGGGCGCACATGCCCGCTGCCGTACTGGTGGTCCAGGTCGCTCAGCGCCTGGGTCATCGCGCGGACCGCCGCCACGTCGGACGGGCCGACGCGCGGTCCCGCCGCGCGGGCGACCTGCGAGTCCGGCGAGGAGATCAGCCAGTCACGGCTCGGCTCCACCAGCGCGGACGCGGCGACCGACGAACCGGACAGGAAGTCCCGGCGCCCCACGTCACTGCGCCACAGCTCACACACCTGCTCGATGGCCCCGAGGACGGTCGGCGAGAACTGCAGGCCCACGCCCGACGCGAGGTTCTTGCCGTTGGCCATGCCGATCTCGTCGATCGTGACCGTACGGCCCAGCTTGCGGCCCAGTGCCTCGGCGATGATCGCCGGAGCCCGCCCGCGCGGCTGCTGTCCCCGCAGCCAACGGGCCACGGACGTCTTGTCGTAGCGCAGGTCGAGACCGTGCTCGGCGCCGCACATGTTGACCCGGCGGGCCAGCCCGGCGTTCGAGCACCCCGCCTCCTGGATGAGCGCCTGCAGCCGTTCGTTCGGCTGCCGCGCGACAAGTGGCCTTGCGGCCATGGCGTACCCCCTGGGAACAACCCCTGAAGCGAAAAGATCCGGCCGTGAAGATCAATGCCCAGCGAACATGGCGAAAATGCGAAGCATGCGAGGAATGCCGGGGTAAAAGCTGGTGCCCGCCCCACACGTGGCTACCCAACTCCCGCCGTCGTTCCTCCCGCGCGCCCCCGCACATGCCTCCATGCGCCCCAGTTGCGGAATCGATGCCCCTCCCCCGCGCGCGCTACGCCCGTAACTCCAGGTGGGTGCGGGAGTTGTGTTGGGCGTGGAAGAGACGATCGCGGGCACCGAAGCCGCTCAGATTCCGAAGCAGCGCGGGGAATCGCTGCTGGAGACAGCCGTACGCTACGCCGAGGAGCGCCACTGGGACGTCTTCCCCGGCACCTGGCTGGAAGCCGTCGACGGGGTGCAGCACTGCTCCTGCGGCGACCCCGCGTGCGCCGCACCCGGCGCACACCCGGCGCGTGAGGACTGGGCGACGCAGGCGACGGGCAGTGCGACGGTCGCGCGACGGATGTGGCAGAAGCAGCCGGCGTCTTCGATTCTGTTGCCCACGGGGCGGACGTTCGACGCGATTTCCGTCCCGGAGAGTTCGGGGTTTCTCGCGCTGGCCCGGATGGAGCGGATGGAACTGACGCTGGGGCCTGTGACGTTGACGCCTGCGCGGCGGATGGAGTTCTTCGTTCTTCCCGGGGCTTCGGTGAAGGTGCCGGATCTGGTGCGGCGGATCGGGTGGGCGCCTGCTTCTCTTGATCTGGTGGTGCTGGGCGAGGGTGCGTATGTGGCTGCGCCGCCTACGCGGTTCGGGTCTCGGGGGGCTGTGCAGTGGGCTTGTCGGCCTACCGCTGCGAATCGGTGGTTGCCGGATGCGGAGGAGTTGATCTCGCCGCTCGCCTATGCGTGTGGGAGGGATCGGTAGTCGCGCGAGTGCGGGTTCGGTGGGGGCTGGTCGCGCAGTTCCCCGCGCCCCTTGGGTGGGGCACCTGACCGTAGGCTGCAAGGCATGACGTCGGCTGTGAGTGTGCGTGGGCTCTGGAAGCGGTTTGGGCAGCAGGTTGCTGTTGCTGGGATCGATCTTGAGCTGCCCGCTGGGAAGTTCATCGGGCTGGTGGGGCCCAATGGGGCCGGGAAGACCACGACCCTCTCCATGGTGACCGGGTTGTTGCGGCCCGATCAGGGGAGTGTCTCGGTCGTCGGGCATGACGTGTGGGCGGATCCGGTGGCCGTGAAGGCGCGGATCGGGGTGTTGCCGGAAGGGCTTCGGCTCTTCGAGCGGCTGTCGGGGCGTGAACTCCTCGGGTACAGCGGGCGGTTGCGGGGGCTGCCCGGTGCCGAGGTCGACAAGCGGGCCACTCAACTCCTCGACGTGCTCGACCTGGCCGGGGCGCAGCACAAGCTCGTCGTCGACTACTCGACCGGTATGCGCAAGAAGATCGGGCTCGCCGCCGCTCTCCTCCACAACCCCGAAGTCCTGTTCCTGGACGAGCCGTTCGAGGGCGTCGACCCGGTCTCCGCGCAGACCATCCGGGGCGTCCTGGAGCGCTACACCGCCTCCGGCGCCACCGTCGTCTTCTCCTCCCACGTCATGGAACTCGTCGAGTCCCTCTGCGACTGGGTCGCCGTGATGGCCGCCGGCCGCATCCGCGCCCAGGGCACCCTCGCCGAGGTCCGCGGCGAATCCCCGACGCTCCAGCAGGCGTTCCTCGAACTCGTCGGCGCGGGCGCCCGCGACCACAGCTCCGACCTCGACTGGCTGGGCGGCGGCACCCGATGAGCGAGAACACCGCGACGGCCTCGATCACCCCCGTCGTCGTACGCCTGAAGCTGTCCCTGCTGCGGAACGGTCTACGGCAGTCCGGTGGCCGGCGGGCCGCGTACGTCGCGTCGGCGGTCGTGGCGCTGCTGATCGCCGCGCTCCAGCTGCTGGGGCTGATCGCGCTGCGCGGGGACACGCACGCGGTCTCCGTGGTCGTACTCCTCGTGGCGGTACTGGGGTTGGGCTGGGCGGTGATGCCGCTGTTCTTCCCGTCCGGCGACGAGACCCTCGACCCGACTCGCCTGGTGATGCTGCCCCTTCGGCCCCAGCCTTTGGTACGGGCCCTGCTGGCGGCCTCGTTGGTCGGCATCGGGCCGCTGTTCACGCTGGTGCTGCTGCTGGGGTCCGTGATCGCGGTGGCGCACGGCGCCGCCGCGTACGTCACTGCGGTCGTGGCGGTCGCCCTCGGGCTACTGATCTGCGTGGCCCTCGCGCGGGCGGTCGCCGCGGCCAACATCCGCCTGCTGACCAGCCGCAAGGGCCGGGACCTGGCGGTGCTGAGCGGGCTGGTGATCGCGGTCGGGGTGCAGCTGGTCAACTTCGGTGTGCAGCACCTGGGTTCGTCCGGGCTGTCCCAACTCGACCCGGCGGCCGAGGTGTTGCGCTGGGTGCCGCCCGCGTCGGCGGTCGGCGCGGTCGACTCGGTGAGCAGGGGTTCGTACGGCCTGGCGGCAGCTCAACTCGTGCTGTCCGCTTGCGCCTTGGGATCCCTGCTACTCCTCTGGTCACGCAGCCTGACCAAGCTGATGACGGCACCGGACGGCTCGACGCTCCAGTCCGCGGAACCGGCGGCGAAGGAGAAGGCGTCCACGGGCGGCCTGGCCCGCTTCCTCCCGTCCGGGCGCACGGGGACGGTCATGGAACGCAGCCTGCGGTATGTGTGGCGCGACCCCAAGACCAAGGCTGCGTGGGTGACTTCGCTGGCGATCGGGCTGATCGTGCCGGTGTTCAACGCGCTGCAGGGCACGGGCTCGGTGTACTTCGCGTGTTTCGCGGCCGGGATGCTCGGCATCCAGATGTACAACCAGTTCGGCCAGGACACCTCCGCGTTCTGGATGGTCGCGATGACGATCTCCACGACGAAGGACGCCTACGCCGAACTCCGGGCGCGTGCCCTGGCGTTGCTGGTGATCACCCTGCCGTACGCGACCCTGGTGACCGTCCTGACGACGGCACTGCTCGGCAACTGGTCCCGGCTCCCGGAGGTCCTCGGCCTCTCCTTCGCCCTCCTCGGCGCGATGCTCGCGACCGGCGCCTGGACCTCGGCCCGCTTCCCCTACTCCATCCCCCAGGGCACCCACAAGAACGTCGCCCCCGGCCAGGCCGGCCTCGCCTGGATCTCCATCTTCGGCGGCATGATCTCCGCGGCCCTCCTCTGCTCCCCCGTCATCACCCTCACCATCTGGGCAAACGTCAGCGCGGACGGGGATCAGTGGAGCTGGGTGCTGCTGCCGGCCGGGGCGGCGTACGGGGCAGCACTGACGTATGCGGGCCTACGCCTGGCAGCACCGGGAACGGCACGGCGCCTACCGGAGATCCTGGCGGCCGTGAGCAAAGGGTGACTCTTCAACTCAGGGTCGGGCGGTGCTTTTAGGGGCGCGGGGAACTGCGCGCCCAGCCCCAACGGCGCAGCACCCGCCACACAACAGAACCCCCCACCCCCCTAGGCGCCCAACTCACACCAGCACCCCATCAAGAAACGGCTCGATAGCCGCCCGCCAAGCCGACGGCTGGTCATAGTGCACAAGATGCCCGGCATCAGCGACCTCCGCATACTCCCCGCGAGGAAGCACCCTCACCATCTCCTGCGCCTCAGCCCGCCCCAACTCCCCATCCAGCCCCCGCACCACCAGCGCAGGACACTGCACCTGAGCCAGCTCCTCCCAGTGCGCGTCGTACACCCACGTCTCCCGGGACTTCAGCATCTGCTCAGGCTCGAACACCGGCCGCCACCCGTCGGCAGACTCGTGCATGACCTCGGCGTAGAACTCCCCCCGGGACGGATTCGGCCGCTCCACCCACGGATCGTCCTCCCCGAACCACTTACGGACATCCGCGAGCGTGGCGAAGGGCACGGGCCACGACTCGAACCAGTCGGCCCACTCCCGCTGCGAGGCCGCCCCCAGCGCGGACGCCCGCATGTCGCAGATGATCAACCCCCGCACCAGATCAGGCCGTTTCGCCGCCAGCTGCCACGCCGTGAGCGCACCCATCGCATGGCCGATGAGGACGACCGGGGCAAGCCCCAGCTGCTCCAGCGCCGCCTCCGCGTCCTCGACGTAGGCCTCGCGGGTGAAGGCCGCCTGCGGCGGCTTGTCGCTCTGGCCGTGGCCGCGCTGGTCGAGTGCGACGGCACGGTGCCGCTCGGAGAGCCAACGGGCGGTGGACGCCCAGTGCGAGGCACGGCCCATCAGGCCGTGCAGTAACAGAACTCCGGGTGCCCGCTCGATCTCCCCCGCCTTGGGCGGGTCCGCGAACTCCCACGCGGCCAGGCGTACGCCGCCTGCTCCGGTCACGTCGATGCGCCGCGCCATTGGTCCTGGCACCCCCCTAGCTCCGCACGGACCGCTCGCTCCCGCTTCGAGCCCACCGGTCCTGTGAACCACGCTCTGCCGCCTGTGCCGTTTCTTCTTGCTTCCGTCTCTTCTCTCGCTCGTCTCTTCCTACAGCTCATGCCCCGCGGGTTTCATCACCCACAGGTTATCGAATACAGATTCGAAAATGCTGTCCTCGGCCGCAACACCCCTCGTTCGAGTGACCCGGCCCGGGGAATGATCGCCGCTGCCGAGGGGAGACCTTCAGCGGGAGGCGGACCGCTCGGGGAAACCGGTCCGGAGGGGATGACCTTGAGAGCTCGGGGCTCCGGGTCAGCACAGGGGAGGACAGGCCCCGGCGCCGTGCGGCGCCGGGGCCCTCTCCACGTCTGCGGCACATCCTCCCGCCCCCCTCACGGTCATATGCCTTACGCGACAGCCTGGCACGCGCAGCGCCCGAGCGCTGCGATTCAGCGCACTGAATCTCGGAAGAGCCGAGTCCACCGAAGGCCCCGCCGGGACGCCACAACTACCCCTCGCGCCCCACGAGTTGAACGACCCGCAGCTCAGCGCCGGGCCCGCCCCCTGACCGCCGGCTCAGCGCTTGGCCACGAACACGTGCGAGGCGATCTCCGACTCCAGCTCGGCCGCCTCCCCGCCGCTGCCCACCAGCACCCCGCCCGCCGACTCCGTCACGCTCACCACCGAGCCGGGCTGCACGCCCGCGCGCCGCAGCGTGTACATCAGCTGGGCGTCCGTCTGGATGGGCTCGCCGATCCGGCGTACGACGACGGTCTTGCCGTCGACACCCGGGTCGAGGTCGGCCAGCGACACCATGCCCTCGTCCAGGAACGGGTCGGCCCCGTCCTTCTCGCCCAGCTCCTCAAGGCCGGGGATGGGATTGCCGTACGGCGACTCCGTGGGGTGGCGCAGCAGCTCCAGGACGCGGCGCTCCACGGCCTCGCTCATCACGTGCTCCCAGCGGCAGGCCTCGGCGTGCACCTGCTCCCACTCCAGGCCGATCACGTCGACGAGCAGACACTCGGCGAGCCGGTGCTTGCGCATCACGCGCGTGGCGAGCCGACGGCCCTCGTCGGTCAGCTCCAGGTGGCGGTCGCTCGCCACGGCCACCAGGCCGTCGCGCTCCATGCGCGCCACCGTCTGGCTCACCGTGGGCCCGCTCTGGTCGAGCCGCTCGGCGATGCGGGCGCGCATGGGGACCACACCTTCCTCCTCCAGCTCGAGGATGGTGCGGAGATACATCTCCGTGGTGTCGATCAGTCCGGACATACGTGCCCCTCGATTACCTCTGCCCGAAGCTCGACGGCTCCGCGGCGCGTGCGCTGGCCCTGGACTCAATTCTGACGCATACCACTGACAACCGTGCCGCGCCGCTGAAACCAGCCGGTTACGGCGACCTGTGAGCCCCTGTGCGGCGGCCCGCCACCCGGGTTCCACGGCCTTGCCCGCCGTATTGACAGCGCACTGGTCCAGACCGCACGGTGATCCGCGACACAGCCGCATGGCAACCGTACCGAAGGGGCTTCCGCATGAGCGACCGTACGCCGGCCGGCCAGTTCTTCGACGCCGCGATCACCCTCCTCCAGCGGGTCCGCGACGAAGAGGCCGACTCCGTCCAGGCGGCCGGCACGCTCCTCGCGGACACCGTCGCCGACGGCGGGCGCCTCTTCGCCTTCGGTGCCGGGCACTCCTCCCTCGCGGCCCAGGACGTCGTCTACCGCGCGGGCGGGCTCGCCCTGATGAACCTGCTCACCGTGCCCGGAGTCGTCGGCGTCGACGTCATGCCGGCCACGCTGGGCTCCGCCCTGGAGCGCGTCGACGGCCTCGCGAGCGTCGTCCTGGAGACGTCACCGCTGCGCTCCGGGGACGCCCTGGTGATCATCTCGCTGTCCGGGCGCAACGCGCTCCCCGTGGAGATGGCCATGAAGGCCCGTTCCCTGGGTGTCCGGGTCATCGGCGTGACGTCGGTGGCGTACGCCTCGGAGACGACGTCACGGCACGTCTCGGGGACGTATCTGAAGGACCACTGCGATGTCGTCCTCGACTCGAAGATCGCGATCGGCGACGCGGAACTCACCCTCGACACCATCCCGGCCCCCTTCGCCCCCGCCTCCACGGTCGTCACCTCCGCGCTCCTCCAGGCGGTCATGGCGACGGCGGCGGCGACCCTGGCCGACCGGGGCATCGAGCCGCCCCTGCTGCGCTCGGGGAACGTGGACGGCGGCCACGCGTGGAACGGCCGGGTGTTCGAGGAGTACCGGGACCGGATCTTCTACCAGTACTGAGCCACTAGGGGGCAGCCGCTCACTACTGGGTGATGGCTCACTACTGGGTGATGGCTCACTTCCCGCCCGCGGCCTCCGCGAGATCCAGGGCGGCCGCGATCCGTACGGCGACGTCCTCGGCGTAGATCGAGTCGGACCGTTCGAACTGGCTGCGCCCGGCGCCCCGCAGGAACGTCACGACACCCAGGGTCCGCCCCCGGCTGCGCAGGACCGCGCACAGGGCGTGCACGGCGTCCGTGGGCCACTGCCGGACCCGGGCCCACTCGCGGGCCTGTTCGGGCGGGACGGTGCCGATGCTGGCCCGCACGGAGCCGACGCGTTCGACGCACTGGAGGGCGGGATGCCCCTCTCCGTAGCGCACGGGCAGCCCGGCGGCGCCGGAGAGGAGACTCGGCCCCGGTGCACCCGTGGGCGTAGCGGCGACCCGGATGAGTCGTACGGCCGTAGCACGCACCCCGTCACCATCGTTCAACGATCCGCCCGCGACCCGGTCGATGAGGGCGTGGTCGGCGAAGCCGGCGAGGGCGAAGTCGAGGTGGACGGTCGCGGCGTCGCGCGGGTCCTCGCACTCGGCGGCGGCGCGGGCCGCGCGGTGCAGCTGCTGGGCCCGGAAGCGCAGCAGCGAGGCCTCCTGCTCCAGTTGCTTGGCCTCGGTGACGTCCTGGAAGAGCCAGCCGACGCCGAGCGGCACCGGTTCCTCGGTGAGCGGCGAGGCCAGCCGCAGGAAGCCACTGCGCCAGCAGCGCCGTAGATTGCCCTCCGGCGTCCGGACGCTCACCCAGATCTCCGCGGGCGCCGGCGGCGCACCCTCGGCGAGCACGTGCGTGAGCGCGGCCTCCAGCTCCTCGACCCCCTGGGCGAGCAGTTCGCCGAGAGGCCGCCCGAGCACGGAGGTGCGCCCGGTACCGAGTGCCCGCGCGGCATGGGAATTGACGACGGCGGGCCGCAGATCGGCATCGACGAGCACAACGCCCCAGGAGGCGTCCTCGAACAACGCCTCACTCAGGGCGATCGACCGCTCGAGGTCGATCTGGGCGTGCACCTCACTGAAGGCGCAGTAGATCCCGGCGGGCTTGCCATCAGGCCCGCGCACGGCGGCGGACTGGGTCCGCACGAGCACGCGCCCCCCGTCCTTCGTAAGGAGGGCGAACTCGTTGACCTGCCGCCCGGGCGCCTGCATGGCGGACATGAGCCGCCCCTCGACCTCCTCGGCGTCCGCACTCCGTACGGCCCACCCGGCCAGCCCCTGCCGTCCCACGGCCTCGGCGGCGGTCCAGCCGAGGATGCGCTCGGCCTCGCGGTTCCAGTGGGTCAGCACGCCGTCGGCGTCGAAGGCACAGAGCGCCGCGTCCATCCCGTCGAGCAACGCGGCCAACAGGTCGGATCCGCCGACACCTTCGGGCCCACCGTCCCGCTCGGGCTCGTCGGGACCCAACTCATCGGTGGTCCCACTACGCCGGGAAGCACTCACCTGGACCCCCTGCAGGCTGCGTCCGCGGACACGACGCGTCGGTTCACTCACTCCCCCTCATTCAACTCGAACGTGACGCAGCACACACCGGGTTCCCGCAAGATTGAGGGAATCGTTGTACGGCACCGGCTCACCCCGCTCTCGACGAACGCCTGACAACTCATCGCGCCGCACGCGACGTTGACTGGAACCTGACCACGGGGTTCCCCTTCCAAACAATCTGGATCACGGTGACGGACCGTCCCCCACCCACGTCACGGGAGACGGCGGAGCGTGATCCACACGTCGGTCTCGCCGTCCAGCACATAGCGCTCGGTCTCGACGAAACCCCGGGCCTCGGCGAACCGCACCCCGTCCGTGTTGGCGGCCAGGACGACGGTCTCGATCGCGCCGGCGCCGAGCGCACGCGCGCGCGTGAGGCCGTTTTCGTAGAGCGCGGCTCCGTAGCCGCGCCGCCGGAACCCGGGCAGCACGCGCGCGATGACGGTCACCACCGCGTCCTCGCCCTCCGGGGGCCGCACGGTGGAGCAGCCCACGAGCACGTCCCCCAGGTACGCGTTCTCCAGCCGGTTCCGACCGCTCCGCTCGCGGACCTCGTCCAGGGACATCGCGGCGGGCGGCACGATGAGGTTGTGGACGTGCTGCCAGTCTTTGAGGGCGCTCTCCGCAGCTGGGTCCACCAGTTCGATACGAAGGTCCGTCACCGCTCCCCGCTCCACACGCTGTTCTGTCATGGCAGGACGCTAGGCGAGCAGACCGGCCCCCGTGTGTGAATAACCGTGCGTGAATAACAGCTAGATCGGCTACGCGTTCGACGAATTCGGCCTGTTCGCACGAACGGGCGACTTCTGTTGGATCAAGCCCCGAGAGCAGATCCCGGTCTCTAGTGTCGGCCGCACACTTCGGAAAGGAGGCCACTCGCTCCCCGGAGAACGTCGACCGGAGTCCGCGCCGCCCCGGCGGACGGACGCAGAGTGGCCGGCCCCGGTCATCGCGATCGCAGAGATCAGGGAGGTACCCCGATGACTACGTTTCCCGTGGGCGAGCAGACCCACCAGGCCGTGCTTCCTCAGCGGCCCGCTCTGGAATCCGTGGGCGCAGACACCCCTGGGAGCAGGGACGAAACGGCTCACGGACTCCCCGCCACCGCGCGGGACACCGGCGGGGAACATGGGCGAGGGGAGACCGGCGGACGCGGTACCGGTGCCCGTCGGCGTCACGCCAAGAGCGCTGCCACGGCGGCGGAGGCGGCAGAGAACCGGAGCGGTGACGCTCCCGAACACCACCGGTCGTACACGGGCGGGGTCGGCGCGAGCAGGGTCTTCGTGCTCGCCAGGGACGGACGGCCTCTCATGCCCTGCCATCCGGCCCGCGCCCGCGAACTCCTGGGAAGGGGGCGGGCCGTGGTCGCCCGGCAGGTGCCCTTCACCATCCGGCTGAAGGACCGCGCGCTCGCCGGCTCGGAGGTCGGCGGAGTGCAGTTGCGCATCGACCCCGGCTCGAAAGGCACCGGCCTCGTCATCACCGACGAGAAGAAGGAGGAACGTCGGAAGGGCTCCACCGTCATCGTCAGACGCGGGCTGATCGCGGTCGAACTTCAGCATCGCGGCGACCAGATCCACCTGTGCATGCGGCAGCGCGCCGGTTACCGGCGCAGGCGCCGCTCGGCCAACTGCCGCTACCGGGCGCCTCGTTCACACAACCGGCCACGTCCCGCAGGATGGCTACCGCCCTCCCTGCGTCACCGGGTCGAGACCGTTCTCTCCCTCGCGACGCGCCTGTGCCGCTACGCCCCCGTCAGTGAAGTCCACGTCGAACGCGCCGCGTTCGACACCCATTCCATGAGTGCGGGAAGGCCTCTGTCCGAAGCCGACTACGGGCAGGGCCCACTCGCCGGAGCCACCGCCCGCACCCACCTCCGCGCCAAGTGGAACAACGCCTGCGCCTACTGCGACGTGAGTGGCGTGCCTCTGAACATCGAGCACCTCAGACCCCGCAGCCGCGGAGGGTCAGACCGCGTCTCGAACCTCGTCCTCGCCTGCGTCCCCTGCAACGAGGCCAAGGGCAGCACCCCGGTGGAGGCCTTCCTCGCCGACCGGCCCGACCGCCTCGCGAGAATCCTCGGACAGACCAAGGCGCCGCTCCACGACGCCGCCGCCATGAACGCGACCCGTTGGCAGCTCACGGAGGCCCTGGGCACCCTCGGCAGGCCCGTGCACGCCTGGTCGGGCAGGCGCACGAAAGGCAACCGCAGCGCCATGGGCCTGGCCAAGACACACACCCTGGACGCGTTGTCCGTCGGACGCCTGAACCACGAACGCGGCGACGCGATCGTGCGGTACCCGGAGCGGGTGCTCGTCGCCAGGGCCACCGGGCGCGGTTCCTACGCCCGCACGACTCCGGACCGGTTCGGCTTCCCCCGGCTGCGCCGTGCCCGTACCAAGCAGCACTTCGGGTACGTCACCGGGGATCTCGTGCGGGCCACGATGCCCTCGGGCAAGTGGGCGGGCACGTGGACCGGCCGTATCTCGGTCCGGGCCAGAGGCCAGCACAGTCTGGCGACGCCGAGGGGCCGCGTGAACGTCTCTCACCGCAATCTGCGGCTCCTCCAGCGGGGCGACGGATACGGATACGGCGATCGTCCGGAACCGGCCCCGTCAACATCCCGAAAAAGCGGTTGATCCGTCGCGGACCGGTTCCTAGTGTGTGGTGCACACGAGAAAGGAGGTGGTTCGGCAGATGTATGAATACCGGACGCGTGAGGTGACTGCGGGCTAGCGGCCCGTCGCCACACCCAGTGCGGTGCCGGACCAGCGCGTGAGACATGCGTGCAGCCGGCCCAATCTCCAGCAGTCACCCGACCCGCGAGCTCGCCGGTACGTCCGGCCGGCTCCCCCGCCGCGAGGCGGAGGGACCTGAGCTCGCGGGTCGCTGCGTTTTCCCGGGCCCCTGGGTCAGGGGCTCAGGCGGTCCAGGTGCCAGGTGCCGTCCGGCTGGGCGGTGTAGCGGAGGCGGTCGTGGAGGCGGTTTTCCCGGCCCTGCCAGAACTCGACCGTCTGGGGGGCGATGCGGAAGCCGCCCCAGTGCGGGGGGACCGGGACCTGTTCGCCTTCGGGGTAGCGGGCCGCCAACTCCTCGTACGACGACTCCAGTTCGGCCCGTGAGGGGATCACCGTGGACTGGGTGCTGGCCCAGGCGCCGAGTTGGGAGCCGTGCGGGCGGGTGCGGAAGTACGCGGCGGTCTCGTCGCGGCCGGTGCGGCGGGCGGTGCCGGTGACCAGGACCTGGCGGGCCATCGGGTGCCAGGGGAAGAGCAGCGAGACGTAGGGGTTGGCGCCGAGTTCGCGGGACTTGCGGGAGCCGTAGTTCGTGTAGAAGACGAAGCCCTGGTCGTCGTAGTGCTTCAGGAGGACCGTGCGGGAGCTGGGGCGGCCGTCGGCGTCGGCCGTGGAGACGACCATGGCGTTCGGCTCGTAGACGAGCTCCTGGACGACCGCCTCCTCGAACCAGCGGCCGAACTGTGCCATGGGGGTGGGGGCCAGGTTCGTCTCGTCGAGGCCCTCGACGCGGTACTGCTTGCGCATGGCGGCCGGGTCGAGGCGGGGATCACGGTCGGCGGCAGTGGAATCGCGGTCGGTCACGCGGTCATCCTGCCGTACGGCGTCGGGAGGGCGGGGGCGGTCTCCCGTTCCGGTGGCACTCAGTGCCGTACACCCTCCCCTTGTGTGGCACTCGGCGTTATGGTGCTGATGTCTCTACCTTCGGCCCGCGAGTCCCCCGCGACCGTGGAGCCACAGCATGAGGAGCCGCCTGATGTCCGACCTCGACCCCGGCTTTGTACCTGGTCTCGAAGGAGTCGTCGCGTTCGAGACGGAGATCGCCGAACCGGACAAGGAGGGCGGCGCCCTGCGGTACCGGGGCGTCGACATCGAGGATCTGGTCGGTCACGTCTCGTTCGGCAACGTGTGGGGGCTGCTCGTCGACGGCGCGTTCGACCCCGGGCTGCCGGCCGCCGAGCCGTTCCCGATCCCGGTTCACTCCGGGGACATCCGCGTCGACGTGCAGTCCGCGCTGGCCATGCTCGCGCCCGTGTGGGGGCTGAAGCCGCTCCTCGACACCGACGAGGAGCAGGCGCGGGACGATCTCGCGCGCGCGGCCGTGATGGCTCTGTCGTACGTCGCTCAGTCCGCGCGCGGGCAGGGGAACGCGATGGTGCCGCAGCGTGAGATCGACAAGGCGCAGTCGGTTGTCGAGCGGTTCATGATTCGGTGGCGGGGGGAGCCGGATCCGAAGCATGTGGCTGCGGTTGATGCGTACTGGACTTCCGCCGCGGAGCATGGGATGAACGCGTCCACCTTTACGGCTCGGGTTATCGCCTCTACCGGTGCCGATGTTGCCGCCGCGCTTTCCGGGGCCGTGGGTGCCATGTCCGGGCCTCTGCATGGTGGGGCGCCGTCCCGTGTGCTCGGGATGATCGAGGAGATCGAGCGGACGGGGGACGCGGAGGCGTATGTCCGGCAGGCGCTCGACAAGGGTGAGCGGTTGATGGGGTTCGGGCATCGGGTTTATCGGGCTGAGGATCCTCGGGCTCGGGTGTTGCGGCGTACCGCGCGGGAGTTGGGGGCGCCTCGGTTCGAGATCGCCGAGGCGTTGGAGAAGGCTGCGCTTGCCGAGTTGCATGCGCGGCGGCCGGATCGGGTGCTCGCGACCAACGTCGAGTTCTGGGCGGCGATCGTGTTGGACTTCGCTGAGGTGCCGGCGCACATGTTCACGTCTATGTTCACGTGTGCGCGTACGGCTGGGTGGTCGGCGCACATTCTTGAGCAGAAGCGGACGGGGAGGCTTGTGCGGCCGTCTGCGCGGTATGTGGGGCCGGAGTCTCGTGGGCCTGAGTCGATCGTCGGGTACTCGGATATCGCCCACTGAGGAGGGGGCTGGGGTGCGTGGGCGAGTGCGGGCCGGATGTGGCTGGTCGCGCAGTTCCCCGCGCCCCTAGGTGGGTTCCCCCAGGGTGTGTTCCAGGAGTGCCGTCCATTGGGCTACCACCCTCTCCCGCCTTGCCCTGTCGTCCGTGAGCAGGTTGGCGAGGCCCAAGCCCCTTGCCATGTCCAGGAGGCCCTGGACTGATTCTCGTACCCCCTGTTGGGACTCGTCCGCGGACAGCAACTCCACCGCGATACGGTGCGTCTCTCGGCCCACCTTTGCCTCCAACTCCGTTACCCGGGGGCGGAGTTGGGCCTCGTTCGACGCGGCTACCCAGAGGTGCAGGGCCGCGCGGAACAGCGGGCCCGTGTAGAGGTCGACCAGGGCCTCGATCACTGCGCGGCGGTCTGCGGCGCCTTCCGGGAACAGGGCCCGGAGAGCCGTCGAGCGTTCCTCCGCCACATACTCGACCGCCGCCGTGAAGAGGTCCTCGCGGGTGGGGAAGTGGTGTTGGGCGGCGCCTCGGGAGACGCCGGCTCGTTCGGCTACGACGGAGACCGTGGAGCCTGCCCAGCCGTGTTCGGCGAGGCAGGAGACGGCGGCTTCCAGGAGGCGTTGGCGGGTGGCCCGGCTGCGGTCCTGCTTGGGTCTGCGGTCGACCGCGCCCGGCGCCGTCGTCGCGCTCACACCACCCATGCGGGATCCCGTCGTTCGAGGAATGCTGTCATCCCCTCGCGGGCCTGCGCGGAGCCGAACAGCCGGGCCGAGAGCGCGGTCAGGTCGGCCGCGTCCCGGTCGAAGGTCTCCAGCACCCTAGCCGTGAGCAGCCGTTTCGTCTCGGCCAGGGCCTCGGGAGCGGACCGGCGGAGGCCGTCGAGGATCGGTGTCAGTGCCTCGTCTACGTCCTCTGCCGCCGCCGTGAGCAGGCCCGTACGGGTCGCTTCCGTCGCGTCGAAGCGCTCGCCGGTGAGGTAGTAGCGGGCCAGGGCTCGCGGGTCCGTGCGGGGCAGGAGGGGGAGGGAGATCACCGCCGGGGCGACCCCGATGCGTACCTCCGTGAACGCGAACGTGGCGGACGCGGAACCGATGGTGATGTCGCATGCCGCCAGCAGACCCAGGCCGCCCGCCCGTACGTGGCCCGTCACTCTCGCGACCACCGGTTTGGGGAGTTCCACGATCTGGCGGAGTACGGCCACCAGGGACTCCGGCGGGGGCGGGTCCCGTAGGTCCGCGCCCGCGCAGAACGTGTTGCCGGTGTGGGTGAGGACGATCGCGCGTACGTCGGTGTCCTTCGCCGAGTCCGTCAGCGCTTCCGCCAACTCCCTTACCAGGGACGCCGACAGGGCGTTCCTCGTGTCCGGTGAGTCCAGGCTCAGGGTCTCGATGCCACGCGTGCGGGTACGGCCGATCAGGGTCATGCCCGGCCTCGCAGTTCGCGGCGGAGGATCTTGCCGGAGGCGGCTCGGGGGACGGCGTCGATGAAGGTGACGACGCGGACGCGTTTGTACGGGGCGACGCGTTCGGCGACGTACATCAGGACCTCGCTCTCGGAGAGGTCGGGGGCGGACTGCTGGCGGACCACGTACGCGTGCGGAACCTCGTTGTTGTCGTCGTTGTACTCGCCGACGACCGCCGCGTCCGCGATGCCGGGGTGGGTGAGCAGGAGGGCCTCCAGTTCGGCGGGGGCCACCTGGAAGCCCTTGTACTTGATGAGTTCCTTCACGCGGTCCACGACGAACGTCCAGCCGGCGTCGTCCACGTAGCCGACGTCCCCGGTGCGCAGCCAGCCGTCCTGGTCGATCATCGCGGCGGTGTCGTCGGGGCGGCCGAGGTAGCCCTTCATCACCTGGGGGCCGCGGATGAGGAGTTCGCCCGCCTCGCCGATGCCGAGGTCTTTGTCCGGGTCGTCGAGGGAGACGACCCGCATCTCGGTGCCGGCGATGAGTTTGCCGACGGTTCCGGGGGGTGCGGTGGGCATGTCCCTTACGGGGACCACGTGGGTGCCCGGGGAGAGTTCCGTCATGCCGTACGCCTGGCCCACGGGCGGGAGGCCCAGGCGGTGGGAGCAGGCGGCGGCGAGGTTCGCGTCGAGGGGGGCGGCCGCGCTGATGATGTATTTGAGGGACGAGAGGTCGTACTGGGCGACCGCGGGGTGCTTGGCGAGGGCCAGGACTATGGGCGGGGCCACGTACAGGCCGGTTATGCGGTGGTTCTCGATGGCCGCGAGGAAGGTCTCCAGGTCGAAGCGGGGCAGGACCACGACCGCCGCGCCCTTCCTCAACGGGGCGTTCATCAGGGCCGTGAGGCCGTAGATGTGGAAGAAGGGGAGGACGGCGAGGATGCGGTCGCCGGGGCCGGTGGGGACCGCGGGCTCCAACTGGGCCAGGTTTGTTGCTATTTGACGGTGTGTGAGCATGACGCCCTTGGGGGTGCCCGTCGTGCCCGAGGAGTACGGGAGCGCTGCTACGTCCGTCACCGGGTCGATGTCGACCGTCGGCTCGGGGGCCGTGGAGCCGAGCATGTCGGCGAGGGAGCGGTGGCCGGGCGCGCTGTCGCAGACGAATATCTCCTCTACGCCGCCCGCGAGTTCGGCGGCACGGCGTGCCGTGTCGACGAGGGGGGACAGGGTGACGATCCAGCGGGCCTCGGAGTCGCGGAGCTGTTTGGCGAACTCCTCGGGCGTGGCGAGCGGGTGCACCGTCGTGACGGAGGCGCCCGCGCGCGTGGCGGCGTAGAACGCCAGGGGAAACGCGACCGTGTTGGGGCTGTGCAGGGCGAGGACGTCCCCCTTGCGCACGCCCGCGTCCGGGAGGCCGGCCGCGATCCGCCGGTGGAACGCGTCGAGTTGGGTGTACGTGAGGGTGGTGCCGTCCGTGCCGTCGACCAGCGCGGGTTCGTCACCGAACTCGGCCGCCCGGGCCAACACCGCGTCGTGGATGGGGAGTTCTACGGCCGGGACGTCTGCGTACTCGCTGCGGAACATGGTTCCTCCTGGCCCGGACTGGCGCGGGCTTCTGTTCAGTACGACTTGGGCAGGCCCAGGGTCTGGTGGGAGACGTAGTTGAGAATCATCTCCCGGCTCACCGGAGCAATACGAGCCACGCGCGCGGCAGTTAT
This sequence comes from Streptomyces sp. NRRL F-525, assembly GCF_000716605.1. Taxonomy (GTDB): domain Bacteria; phylum Actinomycetota; class Actinomycetes; order Streptomycetales; family Streptomycetaceae; genus Streptomyces. The sequence continues at coordinate 100,935 of NZ_JNXE01000050.1, forward strand.
CAACGAGGCGAGCCCGAATTCCCGCGTGAGGCCGTTGCCGCCGAGGGTGTGCACGGACTGGTCCACGGCCCGTACGCAGGCCTCGCCGGCCGCGTACTTGGCCATGTTGGCGGCCTCGCCCGCACCTGCGTCGTCACCGGTGTCGTACAGGTGCGCCGCCTTCTGCATCATCAGGCGGGCCAGTTCGAGGTCGATGTGGGCCTGGGCGAGGGGGTGGGCGATCGCCTGGTGGGCGCCGATGGGGGCGTCCCATACGGTGCGGTCGCGGGCGTACTCGATGGCCCTTGCGAGGGCGTAGCGGCCCATGCCGATCGCGAAGGCCGCGGTCATGATGCGTTCGGGGTTGAGGCCGGCGAAGAGTTGGAGCAGGCCTGCGTCTTCGTCTCCGACCAGGGCGTCCGCCGGGAGTCGTACGTCGTCCAGGGTCAGCTCGAACTGCTTCTCCGACGCCTGGAGTTCCATGTCTATCTGGCGGCGGGTGAAGCCCTGTGCGTCTCGCGGGACTATGAACAGGCAGGGCTTCAGGCGGCCGGTTCGGGAGTCTTCTGTGCGGCCGACTATGAGGGTCGCGTCTGCCAGGTCCACGCCGGAGATGAAGACCTTGCGGCCGGTTAGGAGCCAGTCCGTGCCGTCTCTGCGGGCTGTGGTGGTGATGCGGTGGCTGTTGGAACCCGCGTCTGGTTCTGTGATGCCGAAGGCCATGGTTCGGGTGCCGTCTGACAGTGCGGGGAGCCAGGTTTGTTTTTGGGGTTCTGTGCCGAAGCGGGCGATTACTGTGCCGCAGATTGCTGGTGACACGACCATCATCAGGAGGGGGCATCCTGCTGCTCCCAACTCCTCCAGGACGATGGAGAGCTCGGAGATGCCGCCGCCTCCGCCTCCGTATTCTTCGGGGAGGTTGACGCCCAAGTAGCCGAGTTTGGCTGCCTCGGACCAGAGTTGCTCCCTGTCGTAGGTGCGGCCGTGGCGTTTGCCCAGGGCGGAGACGGCTGAACGTAGGGACCTGTGTTCCTCGGTTTCGGTCATGGGCATGTGGCTCCTTCGTCGTGGCTGGTCGCGCAGTTCCCCGCGCCCCTTTAGGTGGGCTCAACTACCGCCAATAGGGCGCCGACCTGTACCTGGTGGCCCAAACCGGCATGGAGGACCGTGAGTTGGCCCGTTGCCGGGGCTGTGATCTTGTGTTCCATCTTCATTGCCTCTAGCCACAACAGGGGCTCGCCCGCTGTTACTTGGGCTCCTACGGTCAGGCCCTCCGCCACCCTCACCACCGTGCCCGGCATGGGGGCGAGGAGGGAGCCGGGGGCCAGTTGGGCGGCGGGGTCGGGGAAGCGGGGTAGGGCTGTCAGGGTGGTCGCGTTCACGTACAGCTGGCCGCCGTCGCCGTAGCGCGCCACCTCGAACTTCCGCCGTACTCCGTCCACTTCGAGTACGACCAGACCGGCGTCCGCGTGGATGACGCGCACCCCGTCCGCCGTCAGGCCGTCCCGGGTGTGGCGGTAGTGGACCTCGTGCTCCTCGCCCGCCATGGTGTAGCGCTTCAGCTGGGGCTGGGACGGTACGTTGCGCCAGCCGGGTGCGAAGCGGGAGCGGCCGTGGGTGTCCGCCAGGGCCGCCGCGAGGGGGGCGTGCGGGTCGGGGGCCTGTTGGGTGAGTTCCGGGAGGTGGCGGTCGTAGAAGCCCGTGTCCATGTGGGCCGTCGTGAACTCCTTGTGGCGTAGGGAGTTGACGAGGAGGGCGCGGTTGGTGATCGGGCCGTGGAGCGTTGTCCGTTCCAGGGCGCCCGCCAGTTTGCGGAGGGCCTCGGCGCGGGTGGGGGCGTGGGCCACGACCTTGGCGAGCATCGGGTCGTAGTGGACGCCGATCTCGTCGCCGTCGGTGTAACCCGTGTCCAGGCGGACGCCGTTCGGGACGGCCAGGCGGTGCAGGGTGCCGGCCTGGGGGGTCCAGTCCCGGGACGGGTCTTCGGCGTAGAGGCGGGCCTCTATCGCGTGGCCGCGCGCGGTCGGGGGGGCGGTTTCGAGGGGCTCGCCCTCCGCGATCCTCAGCTGGAGGGCCACCAGGTCGATGCCGAACACGGCCTCCGTCAGCGGGTGTTCGACCTGGAGGCGGGTGTTCATCTCCAGGAAGTGGGCCTTGTTGTCGGGGGAGATGAGGAACTCGACGGTTCCGGCGCCCTCGTAATTCACCGCGCGGGCTGCCCGTACGGCCAACTCGCCTAGTTCCTCCGCCAGTTGATCAGGCAGGCCCGGTGCCGGGGACTCCTCCATCACCTTCTGGTGGCGGCGTTGGAGGGAGCAGTCGCGGGTGCCGAGGGACCAGACCGTGCCGTGGGTGTCGGCGAGGATCTGGACCTCTACATGTCGGCCGCCCTCGACGTAGGGCTCGACGAAGACCTCGCCGTCGCCGAAGGCGCTCGTCGCCTCGGCTCGGGCGGCCGTCAACTCGGCTTCCAGGTCCGCGAGTTGGCGTACGACGCGCATGCCGCGTCCGCCGCCGCCCGCTGCCGCCTTCACCAGGACCGGGAGGTCGTTCTCGGTGACGTGTTCCAGGGGGGCGATGCCCATCAGGTGCTTGGCGCGGGTCTTGGAAGCCATGGCCTCGATCGCCTCGGGTGGGGGGCCGATCCAGAGCAGGCCGGCGGCCTGGACGGCGCGGGCGAAGTCGGCGTTCTCGGAGAGGAAGCCGTAGCCGGGGTGGACGGCGTCCGCGCCCGCCGCGACGGCCGCCTTCACGATCAACTCCCCGCGCAGATAGGTCTCCTGGGGTGTCGCCCCCGGCAGCCGTACCGTCGTGTCGGCCAGGCGGACGTGGAGCGCGTGCTCGTCGGCGTCCGAGTGGACGGCGACCGTCCGGATGCCCAGTTCGCGGCACGTGCGGAAGACGCGGCAGGCGATCTCGCCCCGGTTGGCGACCAGTACTGTCGAAATCACGTGATCCCTCACATCAGTCATCGCCGTCACATCCGGAAGACGCCGAAGCCGCCGCGCGCGCCCTCGTAGGGCGCGGTGTGGATGGCGGACAGGCACAGGCCGAGGACGGTGCGGGTGTCGCGCGGGTCGATGACCCCGTCGTCGTACAGCCGCCCCGACAGGAACATCGGCAGGGACTCGGACTCGATCTGCTGCTCCACCATGGCGCGCAGCGCCGCGTCCGCGTCCTCGTCGTAGGGCTGCCCCTTCGCTACGGCCGACTGCCGGGCGACGATCGAGAGCACGCCGGCGAGTTGCTGGGGGCCCATGACGGCGGACTTGGCGCTGGGCCAGGCGAAGAGGAAGCGGGGGTCGTAGGCGCGGCCGCACATGCCGTAGTGGCCGGCGCCGTACGAGGCGCCCATGAGGACGGAGAGGTGCGGTACGCGGCTGTTGCTGACGGCGTTGATCATCATCGCGCCGTGTTTGATGATGCCGCCCTGTTCGTACTCCTTGCCGACCATGTAGCCGGTGGTGTTGTGCAGGAAGAGCAGCGGGATGTCGCGCTGGTTGGCCAACTGGATGAACTGGGCTGCCTTTTGGGACTCCTGGCTGAAGAGGACGCCTTGGGCGTTCGCCAGGATGCCGACGGGATAGCCGTGGAGGGCCGCCCAACCCGTCACCAGGCTTGTGCCGTAGAGGGGCTTGAACTCGTCGAAGTCGGAGGCGTCGACGAGGCGGGCGACGACCTCGCGCGGGTCGAAGGGGGTTTTGAGGTCCCCGGGGACGATGCCCAGCAGCTCGTCCTCGTCGTATTTGGGGGGTGCGGCCGGGGCCGGATCGCCGTACGCCTTGCGGTGGTTGAGGCGGGCGACGACGCGGCGGGCCTGCCGCAACGCGTCCTGCTCGTCTACGGCGAAGTGGTCCGCGAGGCCCGAGACACGGGCGTGCATCTCGGCGCCGCCGAGGGACTCGTCGTCGCTCTCCTCGCCGGTGGCCATCTTCACGAGAGGCGGCCCGCCGAGGAACACTTTCGCGCGCTCCTTGACCATGATCACGTGGTCGGACATGCCGGGGATGTACGCGCCGCCGGCGGTCGAGTTGCCGAAGACGACGGCGATCGTCGGGATGCCGGCGGCCGAGAGGCGGGTGAGGTCGCGGAAGATGGCGCCGCCGGGGATGAAGATCTCCTTTTGGGAGGGGAGATCGGCGCCTCCGGACTCGACGAGGCTGATGCAGGGGAGGCGGTTGGCGAGGGCGATGTCGTTGGCGCGCAGGGCCTTCTTCACGCTCCACGGGTTGCTGGCTCCGCCGCGCACGGTCGGGTCGTTGGCGGTGATCAGGCACTCCACGCCTTCCACGACCCCGATGCCGGTGACGAGTGAGGCGCCGACCGCGTAGTCGCTGCCCCAGGCGGCGAGCGGGGAGAGTTCGAGGAAGGGGGTGTCGGGGTCGAGAAGCAGCTCGATGCGCTCACGGGCGAGCAACTTGCCGCGTTTGCGGTGTCGTTCGACGTACTTCGGCCCGCCACCGGCGAGCGCCTTCGCGTGCTCGGCGTCGAGTTCGCCGAGCTTGGCGAGCATGGCCTCGCGGTTGGCGGTGTAGTCGGGACCGTTGGTGTCCAGGGCGGTCGGGAGGACGGTCACAGGAGGACCTCCGGTATGTCCAGACGACGGGAACGCAGCCATTCGCCCAGGGCCTTGGCCTGCGGATCGAAACGATGCTGGGCGGCGACGCCCTCGCCGAGAATCCCCTCGACGACGAAGTTGAGGGCGCGGAGGTTGGGCAGGACGTGCCGGGTGACGCCCAACTCGGCGGTCTCCGGCAGGAGTTGCCTGAACTGCTCGACGGTCAGCGCATGGGCGAGCCAGCGCCACGCCTCATCCGTACGCGCCCACACCCCCACGTTGGCGTTCCCTCCTTTGTCACCGCTACGGGCCCCGGCGACCAGACCAAGGGGCGCCCGCGTCGTGGGACCGTCCGGCGGAGACTCGGGGAGGGCCGGCTGCGGAAGGTCTTCCAGTACGCGGGTGTCGTGGGCCGGGGCCACAGCAACCCGGCGCCCGTCGTGGAGGACGGCCACATGGTCGACGTCACCATGGGGGACATACACATCATCGAAGACGCCATAGGGCGCTCCTTTTCCAGGTGGGGTCAGCACATGGAAGCCGGGGTAACTGGCCAGTGCGAGCTCGACGGCGGCAGCGCTCAACGCCCGCCCGACGGTCTCCTGGTCGGGATCCCGCACGACGAGTCGCAGCAGTGCGCTGGCGGTCTCCTCGGTGGAGGCGTCCGCGTGGTCGGTACGGGCGAGATCCCAACGGAGTTCACTCGGCCGGGACTTGGCGTTCCCCTCGTCGAACGCGGCCTCCATCTGCTCCCGGACGAGGGTGGCCTTGCGCTCGATGTCGAGTCCGGTGAGCACGAAGGTGACCTCGTTGCGGAAGCCTCCCAGCCGGTTGAGCCCGACCTTGAGACTCGGCGGCGGGGCCTCCCCCCGCACCCCCTCGATCCGAACCCGGTCCTCTCCTTCATCCCCGATCCGGATGGTGTCGAGGCGGGCGGTGACATCGGGACCGGCGTACCGGGCGCCGTGTGTCTCGTAGAGGAGCTGCGCGGTGACGGTACCGAGGTCCACCACTCCCCCCGTGCCGGGGTGTTTGGTGATGACGCAGGACCCGTCCTCATGAATCTCGGCGAGCGGAAACCCGGGCCTGCGGAGCTTCTCGGGCGCGTGCTCGGTGAAGAAGGCGTAGTTGCCACCGGTCGCCTGGGTCCCGCACTCCAACACATGCCCGGCGACCACGGCCCCCGCGAGCCGGTCGTGGTCGTCGGCCCCCCACCCGAAGTGAGCGACCGCGGGCCCAGTAACTAGTGCGGCATCGGTAACCCGCCCGGTGACCACGACATCGGCCCCCGCATCAAGACAGGCGGCGATCCCGAAGCCACCGAGATACGCGTTCGCGGCAAGGGCGTCCGGATACCGCCCGGCGAGATCGTCCCCCTCGACATGCGCGACCCGTACGACGATCCCGAGCCGATCGGCCAACTTCCTTACGGCATCGGCGAGTCCGGCGGGATTCAGCCCCCCGGCGTTGGTGACGATCCGCACCCCGCGCTCCTGGGCGAGCCCGAGACACTCCTCCAACTGCTTGAGGAAGGTACGGGCGTACCCGGCGCCGGGGTCCTTCAGCCGGTCCCGTCCCAGGATGAGCATGGTCAGCTCGGCGAGGTAGTCACCGGTGAGGACGTCGAGTTGGCCGCCGGTGAGCATCTCTCGGAGGGCGTCGAACCGGTCGCCGTAGAAGCCGGAGGCGTTGCCTATGCGGAGGGGGGCGACGGTGGAGGTCACTGTCCGCCTCCTTCCTTCGGCTTCGGCGGGCGTCCGGCGCCGGGTGGTCCCGCGAAGGCCTGGGCGATGTCGAGCCATCGATCGGCCTCGGGTCCTACCGCCTCCACCGCGAGGTCGGAACGGTGGGCGCGCTGGGTGACGAGGAGACAGAAGTCGAGGGCGGGGCCGGTGACGCGTTGCGGGGCGTCTTCGGGGCCGTAGACCCACAACTCGCCCTCGCCGGAGGGGGCGTGGAGTTCGATACGGAACTCCTCGCTCGGCGGGGTGAGTCCATGCGCACCGAAGGCGAAGTCACGTGCGCGCACACCGATGCGCACCACGTGCCTGAGCCGATCGGTAGGTGGCCGGACCACACCGACCGCGTCAGCGACATCCTGCCCGTGGGCCCAGGTCTCCATAAGCCGGCCGGTGGCCATGGAGGCGGCCGACATGGGTGGGCCATACCAGGGGAAGCGGGTTCCTGTGGGTGCGGCGTACAGGGCTGCCAGCAGGGCCGTCCGCCCGGCCCGCCAGTCGGCGAGGAGCTGAGCGGGGGTTTTCGCGGCCCCCTCCTGCGCACCCTCGTCCACGAATGTCTCGGGAGTGGCGAGGGCCTTCTCGACCAGCACCCGGAACGCTTCCTCGTCCGTCACGGCGAGCAGGGCGGAGTGGTCGGTCCAGGCCAGGTGGGCGATCTGGTGGGCGACGGTCCAGCGGGCAGCGGGGGTCTCGAACGCCCAGCCCTCCGGCCTCAACTCGGCCACGAGCCGGTCGAGTTCCTCGCTCTCCTCACGCAGGTCGTCGAACACGCGCGTCGGATCGGACATGGGGGGAGCATGGCAGGGGTGTTAGAAACAATCAAGCGTGCTTGCATTATTTAAGTGCGGGTGGGCTGGATGGGGTGGGTTGGGGCGAGGGGGTGCTGTGGGCCGGAGTTGTGGTGTGGCCGTTGGGCCGCCCGCTTCTTGTCAGTGTCGGGATTGCGGGAGCCGAGTAAAGGGCGCTCCGCTGCGCTACGCGTCGCCTTCGGCGATTCCGCTGCGCTCCACC
>NZ_JNXE01000051.1 GCF_000716605.1 Streptomyces sp. NRRL F-525
CCACCCGGCCATGACCCCCGCCCCCGCCTCCACCACATGCCGGGACCGAAGCCGCGGCAACCCCAGCCGCCCCGGCTTCATCGTGTGGACGGCGATGACCTTCAAGTGCCGGTCCAGGTACGCCACATCGATCGGGAAGCGCATCCGGAACGTGTGCACACTGCTCGCCGGAGAGAGCAGCATCGCCCCGTCGATCCCGTCCCGGCCGAGCAGCCCCTTCGTCCGCGCCCGGTAGGAGGTCGCCAGCTCCAGCGGGACGGCGACCGTCCCCGCGGCGCCCCGCACGATCAGCTTGCCGCGCCCGTCACTCCAGCGTCGTCCCATGTCAGGTCACCTTCCCGCACTGCTCCCGCTCCGGTGTCAACCGACCGTATCCACAAGGGAGTAGGCCCCACATGGGCCCACGGACCCATGCCCCGACCACCGCCCACTCGATATCGTCCCCGCGTGCGCCTGATTCCGATCGTCCTGGGTGCCCTGTGGGGCGCGTGGTCGGGCCTCCTGCTGCCCCGTGCCGCCCACCGCCTCTCCGTGGACCCCGAGGAACCCTGGAAGGGGCAGTGCCCCGACGGCCACCCGATCACGGGCCCGTTCGACGGCTGGCTGGGCCGGGCCCGCTGCACCACCGTCACCACCAGCGCGCACTGCGGTCCCTACGGCCCCCGCACCCCCGCCGTGTCCGCGGCGACCGCCCTCGTCTGCGCGGCCCTCGCCGCGGCCACCGGCCCCCGGCCCGAACTCGTCGTCTGGCTGCTCACCGCCCCCGTCGCCGTCCTCCTCGCGCTGGTCGACCTCCGGGTCCACCGCCTCCCCGACGTCCTCACCCTCCCGCTCGCCGCGGCCACCCTCGCCCTCCTCGGCATCGCGGCTGCGCTCCCCGCCGACGCCGGCTCCTGGCCCACCGCCCTCTACGGCGGACTCGCCCTCGGGGCCACGTACTTGGTGCTGTACCTCATCAACCCCTCCGGCATGGGCTTCGGCGATGTGAAACTCGCCCTCGGCCTCGGCACCGCCCTCGGCTGGTACGGCTGGCCGGTGCTCGTCACGGGCGCCTTCGCGGGGATTCTCTACGGCGCTGTCTACGGCCTCGGCATGGTCGCCCTGCGCCGGGCGGGCCGTAAGACGGCGATCCCGCTGGGGCCGTTCATGCTCGGGGGAGCGTTCACCGGGTTGATGCTGGGGGCGTTCGCGGTCGCGTGAGACGGTGGTGGACCCGGCGCCGAGCGGGGCCGGCCACGAACGAGGCGGTGCACCCATGCGGAAGATCAGCCTGATGATGTCCGTGTCCCTCGACGGCTACATGGAGGGCCCCGGCCACGACATCGACTGGCACCTGGTCGACGAGGAACTCCACCAGCACATGAACGACACCCTCAAGCACATGGGTGCCTTCGTCGACGGGCGCGTCACCCATGAACTGATGGCCGACTACTGGCCCACCGCCGACGCGGACCCCGAAGCCCCCGCCGTCATCGCCGAGTTCGCCCGCATCTGGCGGGACATGCCGAAGATCGTGTACTCGCGGACCCTGCCCAGCGGCCCCGCCGAGTGGAACACCACCGTCGTGCCCGAGGTCGTCCGCGAGGAGGTGCTGGCCCTCAAGGAACAGCCCGGCGGCGACCTGGGCCTCGGCGGCGCCGACCTCGCCGCGACCTTCCTCCGCCTCGGCCTCGTCGACGAGATCAAGGTGTACGTCAACCCGATCGTCCTCGGCCGCGGCACCCCGATGTTCCCCGTCTCCGACACCCGCACCCCGCTCCGCCTCACCGAGTCCCGCACCTTCGGCAACGGCGTCGTGCTCCTGCGCTACGCGCGCGCCGACCTCAACTCCAGCCACGCGTAAAGCTGTTGTCCACGGCACTCTCCCCGGGTAGGAAGAAACCATGACCGACCTCGGCGCTGTATTCCGTCCCCAACTGCCTCCCGAGCGACTGCGGGCGGTGGTTCGACTCGCCGACGCCTCGGGGCTCGAGGAGCTCTGGCTGTGGGAGGACTGTTTCCGGGAGGGCGGGATCTCGGCGGCCGCCGCCGCGCTCGCGTGGAGCGGGCAAGTGCGCGTCGGCGTCGGCCTGTTGCCGGTGCCGCTGCGGAACGTCGCCATCACCGCGATGGAGGTCGCCACGCTGGACCGGCTGTTCCCGGGCCGCGCGATCGTCGGCGTCGGGCACGGCGTACAGGACTGGATGGGACAGGTCGGCGCCCGCGCCGAGTCCCCGGTGACCCTGCTGCGCGAGCATCTCGACGCCCTGCGCGCCCTGTTGCGCGGCGAGCGCCTCACGACCGACGGGCGGTACGTCAAGCTCGACGACGTCGCCCTCGACTGGCCGCCGGCCGGACCCGTCGAGATCCTCGCCGGCGCCACCGGACCACGCACCCTCCGCCTCTCCGGCGCGGCGGCCGACGGCACGATCCTCACCGCGAGCACCCCACCGGACGGCGTCCGCCGGGCCCGTCGACTCATCGACGAGGGACGGGAGTCGGCCGGCCGCACCGAGCCGCACAAGGTCGTCGTCTATCTCCTCACCGCCACCGGCCCCGACGCCGCCGCCCGCCTGCGCGCCGAACTCGCCGACGAGGGCGTGGAGTCGGTCCCCGACCTCGGTGTCGCCGGTGACGCGGGCACCGTCGCCAAGGCCGTCCAGCGCCTCGCGGAAGCCGGCGCCGACACGGTCGTCCTCCAGCCCACCGGCGACGAACCCGACCCGGAGGGCTTCGTACGCTTCGCGGCGGAGGAGGTCAGGGCACTCGTCCCCTGAACATCGGCCCTCGCCCCCCGGAACTACGCCTCCGCCGGCCGGTGATCCCCGGCCGCCCCGTCGATCAGCTCCCGCACGATGTCCATGTGCCCCGCGTGTCTCGCCGTCTCCTCGATCAGATTGACCAGCACCCAGCGCAGGGACACGGAGTGCTTGCGCCAGGGCGGCCGGCCGACCGCGTCCAGCGGCAGCTCCGCGATCGTGCGGTCGGCGGCGGCGCGGGCACGGCCGTAGAAGGCGACGATCTGTTCCGTCGTCTCGTCCGGGCCCGCGGCCATGTCCTCGCCCTTGTACGCGTCGAACCACAGAGGCTCCACCTCGCGGCCGTAGCTCTCCACGAAGTAGCCGTACTCCACCGACGCCAGATGCTTCACCAGCCCGAGCAGACTCGTGCCCGAGGGGGTCATCGGGCGTCTGGCCTGCTCCTCGTCCAGCCCGTCCAGCTTCCACAGCACCGCGTCCCGGACCCGGTCCAGGCTCGCGTGCAGCATCGCCTTCTCGTCGCCGTGGTACGGCAGTCCCGTATCCCCGTTGTCCATGTCCTCGTCCCCCTCCTTGGCCATGCTTCGGAAATTAGCAGCGCCCACTGACAACGCCCTGCGACCATCGCCCCATGGACAACAACGGGAGCGGTACGGGCAGCTTCGAGGACCTCGTCGCGGAAGGTGTCGCCGTCCCCACCGAGGGCTGGGACTTCTCCTGGTTCGAGGGCCGGGCCACCGAGGCGCGTCCCTCGTGGGGGTACGCCCGGTCCGCCGGCGACCGGCTCTCGCGCGCGACCACCGCCCTGGACGTGCAGACCGGGGGCGGGGAGGTCTTCGACTTCGCGCTGAGCCGGGCCGCCGCGCAGCCCCCGATGCTCGTCGCCGCCACCGAGGGCTGGCCGCCGAACGTCGCCAAGGCCACCGAACTGCTGCGCTCGCGCGGGGTCGTGGTGGTCGCCGCGCCCGAGGACGCCCCGCTGCCCTTCGCCGACGGCGCCTTCGACCTCGTCCTGAGCCGCCACCCGGTCCGCGCCCACTGGCCGGAGATCGCCCGCGTCCTGCGGCCCGGCGGCACGTACTTCGCCCAACACGTCGGCCCCCGCAGCGCGTTCGAGCTCGTCGAGCACTTCGTCGGCCCCCAGCCGGAGGCTGTGAGCGGCGCCCGCGACCCCGAACGCGAACGGGCCGGCGCCGAGGCGGCGGGCCTGGAGATCGTCGAACTCCGCGCCGAGCGGCTGCGCATGGAGTTCCACGACATCGCGGCCGTCGTCCACTTCCTCCGCAAGGTGATCTGGATGGTCCCCGACTTCACGGTCGAGGCCTACGAACCCCAACTCCGCGCCCTGCACGAGCGGATCGAGGCCGAGGGCCCGTTCGTGGCGCACAGCACCCGCCACCTCTTCGACATCCGCAAGCCGCACGCGTGAGTGCCCAACCTCCGGGCGCCGCCCGCCATTTGGCGAAATCCCGCGCGCCCGAGTGGCCGTAGTTCTGCCGTGGTCCTTCGGTGGTCGCCGTACGAATGTCCGGGCCCGCCCCGCCCCTCCTGGGCACCCGGTAACCCCTGCCGGTCCCGCTCGGTGTGTCCGGGAAGCGGAGGCCGCCACGCCCGGCCGGGACCCCGTCACCTCACGTCCCCCATACGTACACGGGTTTTCCACATCGTTATCGAGATCGACTCGCATCCCGCCCGCGACCTCACGTAAGTTCAGACCAAGGTAATTCGCGTGAGCAAAGCCGCGCGGTCGGCACCGCGCGGTGGAGGGGGCCGCGCGGTGCCCTGCCCCGTCAAGCGGACGTTCGCTGACGGCGTCACCCCTGAGAGCGACACGCTGCGGGTCGGCGGAAAACCTCCACGTTCTCCTTGGAATCCGCTGTGAATCGGCCATGATCAGGGTCGGAATCGGGGCTTCCGCACCCCCTGACGCGTCGTCGGACGGTTTCGGAGAGTAGTTGTGGCGCGCTGATGCGCGCAGCATCACTTACGAAGGGTTATGGTGGAAACCCCCCCTCGGGCCGGTCCGTATCCCCCCCACGGACCGGCCCGATTTTTTGTGCCCCGCACCGGCCCTCCGCGCGTCGGCCGGGTCCGACCTTCGTGCCGAACCGGGATGAGCCCAGACACCCCTTGGGGGAACAGGGCTCCGGCGGGGGTAGGCTTCGACGCCGGGGACTGCCATCCACGGAGGGGCTGACAACACGTGAACCTGCGCGACACCCTGCGCCGCCTGCTGGTCAGGTTCTACGCACGCAGGGTGGGAGGCCATCTCGACCACGAGCAGGTGCCCAAGCACATCGGCGTCATCATGGACGGCAACCGGCGCTGGGCGAAGGCCGCGGGTTCCACCACCGTCCAGGGGCACCAGGCCGGCGGCGACAAGATCGAGGAGTTCCTCGGCTGGTGCAGCGAGACGGACGTCGAGGTCGTGACGCTCTGGCTGCTGTCGACGGACAACTTCGACCGCCCCCAGGAAGAACTCGGCCCGCTGCTCGGCATCATCGAGAACGTCGTCAGTTCCCTTGCCGCGGACGGCCGTTGGCGCGTGCACCACGTCGGCACCCTCGACCTGCTGCCGACCGGGATGCAGTCCGTCCTCAAGGAGGCGGAGGAGTCCACCGCGCACGTCGACGGGATACTCGTCAACGTCGCCATCGGCTACGGCGGCCGCCAGGAGATCGCCGACGCGGTCCGCTCGATGATCCTGGACGCCGCCGACAAGGGCACCTCCATGGAGGAGCTCGCCGAGCACGTGGACGTCGACCTCATCGGCAAGCACCTCTATACGGGTGCCCAGCCCGACCCCGATCTGGTGATCCGGACGAGCGGCGAACAGCGGCTGTCCGGATTCATGCTCTGGCAGACGGCCCACTCCGAGTACTACTTCTGTGAAGTCTTCTGGCCGGCCTTCCGCAAGGTCGACTTCCTGCGCGCGATGCGTGACTACGCGGCGCGACACCGGCGTTACGGCGGATGAAGAGGCCGCTACGGCGCGTGACCGGCCGTAGCGGAGCAGGATCGGGCCGCTACGGCGGATGACGGACAGAACGCCTGGAGTCGGCGGGACCACCCCCCTTGGGACGTAAGTAACAAGGAGTTCACCAGGGCGCCGTCATATGCCGTGGCATGGCGGCGCATGTTCGAGGGCATAAGCCAAGCAGGTCGACGCCCGAACCACGGGTGTCGTATCTCAGCGGACGGCACGGGGCCGTCCGCCCGGGAGGCCCTTTGCACCAGTTCGACCGTGCGGTCAGTACGGGCGAGACGGAGGGCCGGTTCTCGGCCCGCGCAATGCGGCCTGGACCGGTCCAGCTCCTCTCCGTCGCTCCCCGACCTCTTCCGAGGGGGTACGTCCTTCCGTGGTGACCAGCACAAAGCGCCGTATGCCTGACCGGCGCACCTATGTTCTCGACACCAGCGTTCTGCTGGCCGACCCGAACGCACTGAACCGCTTCGACGAGCACGAAGTCGTGCTGCCGATCGTCGTGGTCACAGAGCTGGAGGCCAAGCGGCACCATCCCGAACTCGGGTACTTCGCCCGGCAGGCCCTGCGCCTGCTGGACGAGTTCCGCGTCCGGCACGGTCGCCTCGACGCCCCCATCCCGATCGGGGAACTCGGCGGCACCGTCAGGGTCGAGCTCAACCACTCGGACCCCAGCGTGCTGCCCAGCGGCTACCGCCTGGGGGACAACGACTCCCGCATCCTCGCGGTCGCCCGCAACCTGCAGGCCGAGGGGTACGACGTCACCGTCGTGTCGAAGGACCTTCCGCTCAGGATCAAGGCGTCCTCCGTCGGACTCCTCGCCGAGGAGTACCGCGCGGAGCTCGCCATCACGGGCTCCTCCGGCTGGACCGGAATGTCCGAACTGACCCTGCCGGGCGAACAGGTGGACATCCTCTTCGAGGAGGGCCACGTCTACGTCCCGGAGGCCGCGGACTTCCCTGTCCACACCGGTCTGACGATCCAGTCCGAGCGCGGCAAGGCGCTCGGCCGGGTCACGGCCGACGGCAACGTCCGCCTCGTGCGCGGCGACCGGGAGGCGTTCGGCATCAAGGGCCGCAGCGCGGAGCAGCGCATCGCGCTGGATCTGCTGCTCGACCCGGACATCGGGATCCTGTCCATGGGTGGCCGGGCCGGCACCGGCAAGTCCGCGCTCGCGCTCTGCGCGGGCCTGGAGGCGGTCCTGGAGCGCCGCCAGCACAAGAAGGTGATGGTCTTCCGGCCGCTGTACGCGGTGGGCGGACAGGAGTTGGGCTATCTGCCCGGCTCCGAGGCCGACAAGATGGGCCCCTGGGCCCAGGCGGTCTTCGACACGCTGTCCGCGGTCACCAGCCGCGAGGTCATCGAGGAGGTCACCGCCCGCGGGATGCTCGAGGTCCTGCCGCTCACCCACATCCGCGGACGCTCGCTGCACGACGCGTTCGTGATCGTGGACGAGGCGCAGTCCCTGGAGCGGAACGTCCTGCTGACCGTCCTGTCCCGGATCGGCGCCAACTCGCGGGTGGTCCTCACCCACGACGTGGCCCAGCGGGACAACCTCAGGGTCGGCCGCTACGACGGTGTCGTCGCCGTGGTGGAGAAGCTGAAGGGTCATCCGCTCTTCGCGCATGTGACCCTCACGAGGTCCGAGAGGTCCCAGATCGCGGCGCTTGTGACCGAAATGCTGGAGGACGGTCAAATCTGAGGTAGTACAGGCCAGTTGGCGCCGCTCCGTAAAGCCGATGAGCTTAGCGGGGCGGCGCTTCGGCGTCCCGCTGTTTCTCGAAATCCCGTGGGGCAAACGGGATGTGAGCTTTCACACGCAACTCAGAATTGCCACTCGGCGTCCGGTTACGGCAGAGTCTCATTCCTGTCAGGCCCCGCATACGACACACGTGTACCCCCAGCGGTACGCACCACTTGAGCATCACAGCCAACTCCACAGCGAAGTCGTATGCCGCCCGCTCTCCACGCGGCGCTCCCCGAGCGGGAGTTGCCCACCGGGCCCGTGCCTCCCGTGACCCCGTAGTTGGGAGGCCAGCGTTCAGGGGCACGATTGCGTCCGCCAGGGTCACCGAAGCGGACGATGCTGGAAGGACACCGTGTGAGCCGGATTTCGGTCCGGGGATTCGCAGTGGCTTCGGCCACCGCGGTCACCGCCGTCGGAAGCGTCGTAGGCGTTGCCTCGGGCAGCGTCGCACAGGCGCAGAACAATGACGCCGAGACGACGGCAGCCGACACCACGCTCCTGGCGGACATCCCCACGGGCCAGCAGGCCCAGGTGCAGACCGCCTCCTTGACGCAGCAGGCCGACGCCCAGGCGATCCAGGCCGACGCCAGCGCCAAGAAGGACGCGGAGGAGTCGGCCCGCCTGGCCGCCGCCAAGACCGCCGTCGCCAAGAAGGCGGCTGCAGAGAAGGCGGAGAAGCTGGCCAAGGAGAAGGCCGCGGCGAAGGCCGCGTCCGCCAAGGCGAGCAGCTCCTCGTCGAGCTTCCCCGTGCAGAGCTCCTACACGGTCGCGCAGATCCAGTCGATGGCCGCCTCCATGGTGCCCAGCGGCCAGTTCCAGTGCTTCAGCAACATCGTGGACCACGAGTCCAGCTGGAACTACCGCGCGGTCAACGCCTCTTCCGGCGCCTACGGCCTCTTCCAGGCCCTGCCCGGTTCCAAGATGTCCTCGGTCGGTTCGGACTGGCAGACGAACCCGGCCACCCAGATCAAGTGGGGCCTCAACTACATGGACAGCCGCTACGGCAGCCCGTGCGAGGCCTGGTCGTTCTGGCAGGCGAACAGCTGGTACTAGGTCGTACGCCCGTTCCGGGCCGCTCAACCTCACGAGGCCCCTCCCCGTCATAGGGGGAGGGGCCTTCGCCCTGTACGGTCGGACTCGCAGCGACTCCAGGGGGGAGTAGTGGGGCAGGACGGGGGAAGAGGACGCATCATGTCGCGAGTACCAGGATGGCTCGGCAAGGTCGGTGCCGGACTGAGCGAGATGGGGGAGCGGTTGGACGAGCGCCGCGCCGAGGTGGCGAAGGAACACACCGAGGCAGCGCCCGAACCGCCCGCCGAACACCCCGAGCCCCGGGAGCCCGTCCCGGTCACCATCGCCCGCGACCGCCCGGACCCCGCGCTCGCCGTGCCCTGGGGCGTGCGTGTCGCCGCCGAGGCCGGCTGGCGGCTGCTGATCCTGGCCGGCACGGTCTGGGTCCTGATGCGCGTCATCAGCGCGGTCCAACTGGTCGTCCTGGCCTTCGTCGCGGCCCTCCTCATCACGGCCCTCCTCCAGCCGACGGTCGCCCGCCTCATCCGCTACGGCTTCCCGCGCGGCGTCGCCACGGCGCTCACCGCGATCCTCGGCTTCATCGTGATGGGGCTGATCGGCTGGTTCGTGACCTGGCAGGTCATGGCGAACATCGACAACCTCTCGGACCAGGTCCAGAACGGCGTCGACGACCTGCGCAACTGGCTGCTCAAGGGCCCGTTCCACGTCACCGAGAAGCAGATCAACCAGATCGCGAAGAACCTCCGCGAGGCCATCGGCGCGAACACCGACCAGATCACGTCGGCGGGCCTGGAGGGCGTCCAGGTCATCGTCGAGGCCCTGACCGGCATCCTCCTGACGGTCTTCTCGACCCTCTTCCTCCTCTACGACGGCCCGCGCATCTGGCAGTGGTCGCTGAAGCTGGTGCCCGCGGCGGCGCGGCCGGCGATGGCGGGCGCGGGTCCCCGCGCGTGGCGCACGCTCACGGCCTACGTCCGGGGCACGGTGATAGTGGCGTTCATCGACGCGGTCTGCATCGGCGTCGGCATCTACTTCCTCGGCGTGCCGATGGCCGTACCGCTGGCCGTGTTCATCTTCCTGTTCTCGTTCATCCCCCTGGTGGGCGCGGTGGCGTCCGGCGCGCTGGCGGTCGTCGTCGCGCTGGTCACCCAGGGCGTGTTCACGGCCCTGATGACCCTGGCGGTGGTCCTCGCGGTCCAGCAGATCGAGGGCCACATCCTCCAGCCCTTCATCCTGGGCCGCGCGGTCCGGGTGCACCCGCTCGCGGTGGTCCTCTCGGTCGCCGCGGGTGGGATGGTCGCGGGGATCGGCGGAGCGGTGGTGGCGGTGCCGCTGGTGGCGGTGTTGAACACGGTGGTGAGCTACCTGAAGTCGTACTCCCAGGAACCGGGGCGGGGAGCTACGGCGGTGTCCTCATTGCCGGCGCCCGATCCGGAACCGTCGGACCAGGCGCCGTAAAACCCTGGGGGCTCCGGGTCTTTGCCCACCCACCCGTTTACGGGCGCTTTTAGGTTCACCTTCAAACGCCAGTAAACGGGTGGGTGGGCGGGAAACGGGGGTCTGGGGGCGAAGCCCCCAGCGAGACGGACGGTCAGCCGAAGTCACTCAGCGGCCAGAACCGCCTCCGCCTCCAGCGTGACCCCCACCGCCTCCACAACCGCCGCGATCTTGAACGCCTCCTGAATCACCTCGCGCTCAACACCCGCCTTGCGCAACACCTGTTCGTGCGAGTCGAGACACATCCCGCACCCGTTGATCGCGGACACGGCGAACGACCACAGCTCGAAGTCGACCTTGTCGACCCCGGGGTTGCCGATGACGTTCATCCGCAGCCCGGCCCGCAGCGTGCCGTACTCGTGGTCGGACAGGAGATGCCGCGTCCGGTAGAAGACGTTGTTCATCGCCATGATCGCGGCGGCGGACTTGGCCGCGCCGTACGCCTCGGGCGACAGGTTGGCCTTGGCCTCCGGCGCCAACTCCCGCAGTACAAGCGGCGACCGGGACGCGATCGCCGTAGCGAGAACCGTGCCCCACAGCTGCTGCGCCGGCAGGTCGGAGTTGCCGATGACCGAACCGAGGTTGAGCTTCAGGTCCTTGGCGTAGTCCGGTATGGCGGACTTCAGGGTGTCCAGTGACATCTCAGGTCACTCCCCGGCGAGCAGCGCGCCCGCGTCCAGCGTGTCGTCGCCCTTGGTCCAGTTGCACGGGCAGAGCTCGTCGGTCTGGAGCGCGTCGAGGACCCGGAGGACCTCCTTCGGGTTACGGCCGACCGAGCCCGCGGTCACCATGGAGAACTGGATCTCGTTGTTCTGGTCCACGATGAACACCGCGCGCTTGGCGAAGCCGTCCTCGCCCTCGATGCCGAGGTCGCGCATCAGCTCGTGCTTGGAGTCGGCGAGCATCGGGAACGGCAGGTCGCGCAGGTCGTCGTGGTCCTTGCGCCAGGCGTGGTGGACGAACTCGGAGTCGCCGGAGAAGCCGAGCACCTGGGCGTCACGGTCGGCGAACTCGTCGTTCAACTTGCCGAAGGCGGCGATCTCGGTGGGGCACACGAAGGTGAAGTCCTTGGGCCACGCGAAGACGATCTTCCACTTGCCCTCGTAGGTCTTGTGGTCGATCCGCTGGAACTCCTGGCCCTTCTCCAGCGAGACACAGGCGGTCAGATCGAACGACGGGAACTTGTCACCGACAGTGAGCACAGGCTCTCCTTGCAGCGGAGCAACACCCAAGCGGAATGGGTGCTTCTCGTGGGTTGGTCGGCCCCGATCCTGGCACAACGTGCATTGATTGTGGAAATAGCTACACTGGGTCGTGTTGATCGGAGGCGGTTATCAGTGACCGTTAGTAATACGAGTAAGAGGCGCCAGCCCAGCCTCGCGCAGCTGCGCGCCTTCTCCGCGGTCGCCGAGCACCTCCACTTCCGGGACGCCGCGACCGCGATCGGCATGAGCCAGCCCGCCCTCTCCGGTGCCGTCGCCGCGCTGGAGGAGACCCTCGGCGTCACGCTGCTGGAGCGCACCACCCGCAAGGTGCTGCTCTCGCCCGCCGGTGAGCGGCTCGCCGTACGGGCGAAGGCGGTGCTGGAGGAGGTCGTGGCGCTGTTGGAGGAGGCGGAGGCGGTGCGGGCGCCGTTCACCGGGGCGCTGCGGCTCGGGGTCATCCCGACCGTCGCGCCGTATCTGCTGCCGACCGTGCTGCGGCTGGTGCACGACCGGTACCCGGACCTCGATCTCCAGGTGCACGAGGAGCAGACCGCGAACCTGCTGGAAGGGCTGACCACCGGGCGCCTCGACCTGCTGCTGCTCGCCGTGCCGCTCGGGGTGCCCGGAGTCGTCGAACTCCCGCTGTTCGACGAGGACTTCGTGCTCGTCACCCCGCTCGGTCACCCCCTCGGCGGGCAGACCGGCATCCCGCGCGAGGCGCTGCGCGAGCTGAACCTGCTGCTGCTCGACGAGGGGCACTGTCTGCGCGACCAGGCCCTCGACATCTGCCGCGAGGCCGGGCGCGCGGACGCCCCGGTCACCACGACCGCGGCCGGGCTGTCCACGCTGGTGCAACTGGTCGCCGGCGGCCTCGGGGTCACGCTCCTGCCCCGTACCGCTGTCCGCGTCGAGACGGCCCGCAGCGACCAGCTCCTCACCGGCTACTTCACCGAGCCCGCCCCGACCCGCCGGATCGCCCTCGCGATGCGCACCGGCGCGGCCCGCCGCGCCGAGTACCAGGAACTGGCCACCGCCCTGCGCGAGGCGCTACGGCCGCTGCCCGTAAGGGTGTTGGGCACCGGCAACTGACCCGCCCCCGTTCGGTCAAATGAGCGTCGGACAAAGGAAATCGAACGGCGGGAATTCTCAACTTCCGTCACCCGCAGGCAGGTAGGAAGAACCCGTCCGGAATATGCGCGCGGACTGATACACCTTCACCCCTCAGTGCTACACGTCAGTTGCGTGTACGAAAAGCCTAGGGGAGTGATGTCGGGCATTCGGGATTCCCTCGGCCGGGTCGGTCACGACCTGCTCGCGCGGGCTCTGGCGACCTGTGGGCGCGAGGAGTTCACCGGGGGACTGCGGGTGTCCGGCAGACCCGGCGGCACCTTCCATCTGCGCGGCGGACTCGTCGTAGCCGTGGAGAGTCCGGGTGCTCCGGGCCCCGAGGCGCTGCTGCTGCGCTCCGGCCGGGTCGGCGGCGAGCAATGGGCCGATCTGGTACGGGAGTCGGGCGGCACGCGCTGGCCGCTGGACGGGCTGGTCGCCCATGGGTACGCGGGCGCCGCCGAGTTGCGGATCGTGTGTGTGCTGGCCCTTCACGACGCGGCCTTCGCGGTCGTCGCCGGTGACATCGACGACTGCGAACTCGCCCCGGACGAGCGGCCGTTCGCCCCGGTCACGCTCGGCGAGCCCTCCTCCCGGCTGCTCCAGGACGCGGTCCGGAAAGCCGCCGCGATCGCCGCGCTGCCGTATCCCGTACGCCCCGACCGGGAGCGCCCGCGGCCCCCGGCGCACGTCCTCGACGAGGCCGGACTCGGGCTGCTGCAACGGGAGTTGCTCGCCCATGTCGACGGCCGCCGTACCGCACGCGATCTCGCGTTCCGTACCGGGCGCGGGGTCTACCCGGTCACCGCCGAGGTCGCCCGGATGCTTGCCGAGGGACTGCTGGAGTGCGCGGACAGCCCCGTGCCGATCCCGGTGCGGGTGCCGGCCGAGGCACCCGTCGTACGCCGTCGTGAGCAACCGGCGCTCCCACCGCCGCAGTTCACCGCGCCCGCCGAGCTGCCCCGCCGTAATCCGGGCGCCAGCGGGATCACCGAGACTCTCGTCCCCGAGAAGAGCGGGGCGGGTTGGAAAGGGTTCTTCCGCCTGCGGAACGGAACCTGGAAATGACCCCGATGGACAAATGCGATCAGTTTTAGGGGAGTTGAGTAAGTGGATCACAAAGCCCTGACTTTGGAAATGCGCGAACTGCGGGAAAAGGTGACCGGTATCACCGACACCGCGCTCACGGCGGCCGACGGACTGCTCATCGCGGCCGACACCGCCGACACGATCGACCCGGAGGCCCTCGCCGCGCTGGCCGCGGCCGGCCTGGGCCTGGCCCGGCGCACCGCCGAGGCCACCGACCGCGGCACGCTGCGCCAGACCGTGACGTACGGCAGTCACGGCTGCGCCGCGACCTACGCCGTGGGCGACACCGCGCTGATGGTGGTGCTCGGCGACGAGGGGATGGACGTCGACCGGCTGCACCTCGCGGCCCGGCCGACGCTCGACCGGATCGAGTCGATCCTCACGGAGAAGGCGTCAGAAGGAGTGTGAAGGGATGGCGACGAAACGTATGACCCCAGGATTCTCCGACCAGGTGATGGGCCTGGTCAAAACCCTCCGCACCGATGCCCCCGACTGTGTGGCCTCGGGTGTGGTCGACATGTCCACCGGCATGCTGCTGTCGTACGAGACCATCGACAACCACCCGCCAGAGGTCCTCGACCTGCTGGCGGGTGCGACCCTCGACCTGTTCCAGGGCCGGACGGTCGCGATGATCGAGGACGTCTTCAAGGAACGCCGCGGGATCACCAGTGACCACCACTACTTCCAGGAGATCCTCGTCAACAGCGAGAACCTCACCCATCTGTTCGTGCGGATGACCGAGCAACAGGACGTCGTCGCCGTGGTCGTCTGCCGCAAGTCCGTGAACGTGGGCATGCTCTTCGCCCAAGTCCGGCGCGTGGTGCGGGAGTACGGGCTCTGAGACGGGGCGGGCGGGCGGCCGCGGATGGAGTACTACTCCGTGCGCAGGCCGTCCGGCCGCATCATCCGCAGCAGCGGCGGCAGGCTCAGCAGGGTCACCGCCAGGACCACCCCCGCGCCGATGCCGGTCATGGCCAGCACACTGGACCAGTCGATCCGGATCGCCGTGGCGCTCATCTTCAGCAGCACCGCGCCCAGGGTCAGCCCCACCACCGTGGCCAGCACCAGGCCGAGGCCGATCGGGATCGCCGTCTGCCACAGCACCGACAGGCTCAGCGTGCGCCGCCGGGTGCCGAAGGCGACCAGCGCCGACAGCAGCTTCCTGCGCTCGCGCAACTGCTCCAGCTGCGAGACCAGCAGACTCGCACCGATCAGGAGCAGCACACAGCCGGCACCGATGAACAGCCCGGTGCGGATCGAACGGAACTGCGGCGACTCGTCGTTGGCCGACATGACGAACACGTCCGCCAGCGGGTCCATCCCCGCGACGGTGTTCCGCGCGTGGTCGCTCGCGTCCGGCACCGACTGGTCGAGCGAGACGAACACCTTCTGTTCCAGGCCCTTCACCGCGCTCGCGGGCAGCGCGCCCGAGGTGATCAGCAGTCCGTCACGCGCGTAGCCGCTCGGGTCCTCGCGGTGGGTCGCCGTCTTCACTCCGGCCGGCATCTTCCAGGTGGCCGGTGCGCTCGGCATCTCGTCGTACGACGGGTCGAAGTACACCGTTCGGCCGGCCCTGGCCAGCTGCTCCGTCTTGGTGGTGGCCCCGGGGTCGGGGCCGCCGGTGATCCGGAAGACGTCACCGTTGCGGCAGGCCGTCAGGTGGGCCACCTCACTCAGCTGGGCGCAGCTGCCGACGGCCACTTCCGCCACGTCGTCCGGGTTCTTCGCCCGCTCGCCGATCGTGGTCTGCGAGATGGCCGACGTGGCGCGCACGCCCTTGGTCCCCGCGAGCTTGTGGTCGGCCTCGGCCAGCGAGGTGCCGCTGTCGATGGAGACCTCCATCTGGGCCCGGCGCAGGTCGTTGCCGGTCGGCTTGGTGTAGTTGCCCTGGACGCCGGAGAACAACATCTGCAGGGCGATCGCCCCGGCCACCGCGACCGCGATGCCGTTGACCATCCGGGCGGCCGTACCACTGCTCAACTGGAGCCTGCGGACGGCGAGTTGCCAGGACACCGAGCCGGAGTTCAGCCGCGCCACGGTGGCCTCGACGACCCAGGGCAGCAGCGCGGTGACGCCGACGAGCAGCAGGACCGTGCCGCCGATCACCAGCCACTGGTTGAAGTTGCCGTTGGAGTCGCCCTTGCCGGTCATCGGGTAGAGCATCGCGAGACCGGCCAGCGGCAGCAGCAGCCGCCACCACAGCCGGCGGCGCGGCGGCTTCGCCTTGCGGACCACACCGAGCGGCTCGATGACGACCCCGCGCAGCGCGAGCAGTGTCACCAGCACGGCCGCGGCCGGTACGGCGACGGCGACGAGCAGGGCGAGCGCGGGCGACGGGTTGAGGTCGCTGGGGTACAGGCTGATGTCCCGCACGTCGATCAGGGACGCCAACTGCCGCCCGGCCAGGAAGAATCCGGTGCCGAAGACGAGCCCGAGGAGCGCCCCCGCGAGCGCCTCGCCGCCCGCGATCCGGCGCGCCATCCGCCCGTCGGCGCCGACCAGCCGCAGCGCCGCGAGCCGTCGGTCCCGGCGTTCGCCGCCGAAGCGCACGGCGGCCGCGATGAACACGGCGACCGGCAGCAGCAGCACGATGAACACGATCAGGATCAGCAGGAGCAGCACCGGGTCCAGCTTGTCCGGCGTGTTGCCCGGGGAGGGCCCGAAGTAGTCGATGCGCTCGACGGTGCCGCCGGACTGACGCCCTTCCAGTCCCTTCCCGCCCGCGTAGTAGGCGAGTTCGGCGGGCCCGATGAGTCCCTGGTCCGCGATGGTGCCGGTGATCCGGTAGGGCAGCCGCTCGCGCAGCAGCTTTCCGGAGTCCGACTTCAGCAGCTTCTCCAGCGCGGGGGAGACGACCATGTCGCCCACCGCGGGGAACTTCGCGACCCCGGGCGGCAGCGGCGCCTTGGCACCCTCGGGCTCCAGCAGCCGGCCCCGCACATCCTTGGTGCGGAACGTGGTGTGCGTGTCGGCGACGATGAGCGTGTTGTCCGCCTTCGCCAACTGCTTCCCGCTGTACGTGAAGTCCATCCGGGCGTTGCCGCGCGCGTCGCGCTCGGACAGCGCGTTCGGCAGCGCGGTGGTGAGCAGCAGCAGCGCCACCCCGAGCCCGACGCCGACGGCCGTCAGGACGGCCCGCACCCAGCCCTCACGCCCGCCGCCGAAGGCGAACCGCACCCCCATGGCCAAGTCGGCCGACCACTGACGCACGTTCATACGATGCGCTCCATGTCCCTGGACTTGCCGTCCCGTACGACGATCTCGCGGTCCGAGTACGCGGCCACCCGCGCCTCGTGCGTGACCAGCACGACGGCCGCGTTCGTGGACCGGGCCGCCTCGGTCAGCAGCTCCATCACGCGCTCGCCGTTGAGCGAGTCGAGGGCGCCGGTCGGCTCGTCGGCGAACAGCACCCGCGGGCTGGTGACCAGCGAGCGGGCCACGGCGACGCGCTGCCCCTGACCGCCGGAGACCTCGCCGGGCCGCTTCTTCGCGAGGTCGTCGACCTCGAGCCGCTGCATCCAGCCGAGCGCGGTCCGCTCGGCCTCCTTGCGGTGCGTGCCGTTCAGCCGCAGCGGCAGCGCGACGTTCTCGACGCAGGTCAGCTCCGGCACCAACTGCCCGAACTGGAACACGAACCCGAACTCCGAGCGGCGCAGCGCGCTGCGCTGGGCGTCGCTCATCGTCGCCATCTCCTGCCCGTTGTACGTGATCGAGCCCGAGTCGGGCGGCACGATCCCGGCGAGACAGTGCAGCAGCGTGGACTTCCCCGACCCGGAGGGCCCCATCACCGCGACGACCTCGCCGGGGTGGATAGAGAACTCCGCGCCGTCCAGCGCGGTCGTCGGCCCGTAGGCCTTGCGCAGCTCCTGGGCCGCGAGCAGGGAACCGGCGGGATGTGTCGTCACTTGGCCACCACCTCGGCGAGTTTGTCGAGGCGCGCGGCGGTGAGCTCCAGCCACCGCAGGTCGGCCTCCAGATGGAAGAGGGCGTGGTCGCAGATCAGCTGGTCCGCGAGATCGCCCTTGCGCTTGCGGTCGGTCAGGATGCGCATGCTGCGCAGATGCTCGGAACGCTGCACGTCGAGGATCTCCGCCGCGTTCCGGTGCGTCAGCAGCGCGAGGACGACCTTGGTGTAGAGGGCCGACTGCAGATACGGCTCGGGCTTCTCCGGCGTCGCGAGCCACTTCTGTACGTCGGTGATCCCGGCGTCGGTGATCGCGTACCGCTTGCGCTCGGGACCGCCGCCGGCCTCGATGCCGTCGACCTCGACGAGACCGTTCTTCAGCAGGCGGGACATCGTCGAGTAGACCTGGCCGTAGTGCAGCGGCCGGTCGTGACCGAACTTCTCGTCGAAGGCCCGCTTCAGGTCGTAACCGTGGCGCGGGCCGGACTCCAGGAGCCCCAGAAGGGTGTGACCGATGGACATGCGGAGCACTCTACACACGGGGTATACGCGGTGTGTATACGCACGGTGTGTAGATCATGGCGGGGGGTACGGAGGCGCAGGTGGGAGCCGATTGTCACGGTTCTGCCACATGCCGGTGGGCATGATTCAGCCTGTCCGGCGTTTGAGGACGAGGCCCTTCAGGCCGACGGGGGTCTGGGGGCGGAGCCCCCAGGAGGCCGGCCACGACGAGGCAGCGGTCCAGCTTCACCGGGCAACCGGCCCGCCTCCGCCAGCGCCCGCCGCAACAGGAACTCGATCTGCGCGTTCGCGGACCGCAGTTCGTCCCCGGCCCAGCGCGCGATCGCCTCGTACACGGCCGGGTCCAGCCGCAGCAGCACCTGCTTGCGCTGCTGCGGCCGGCGCTTCGGCTCGGAGGCCTCGGAAGGTTCGGTCACTGGTACAGGGTGCCCGTGTTCAGCACGGGCTGCGGTGCCCGGTCCCCGCAGAGCACCACCAGGAGGTTGGAGACCATGGCCGCCTTCCGTTCGTTGTCCAGCTCCACGATGTCCTGCTCGGTGATCCGGGCCAGCGCGGCCTCGACCATGCCGACCGCGCCGTCGACGATCTGCCGCCGGGCCGCCACGACCGCACCGGCCTGCTGCCGCTGGAGCATCGCCGAGGCGATCTCGGGCGCGTACGCGAGATGCGTGAAGCGGGACTCGATGATCTGGACGCCGGCCGCCTCGACGCGGGCGCTCAGTTCGAGGACGAGCTTCTCGGTGATCTCCTCGGCGTTGCCGCGCAGCGAGAGTCCGCCCTCGTCGTGGGAGTCGTAGGGGTACTCGATGGCGATGTGCCGTACCGCCGCCTCGGTCTGGATGGCGACGAAGTCGCTGTAGTCGTCCACCTCGAAGGTGGCCTGCGCGGTGTCGCGGACCTTCCACACCATGACCGCTGCCAGCTCGATCGGGTTGCCGTAGGCGTCGTTGACCTTGAGGACCGCGGTCTCGTGGTTGCGGACCCGGGTCGAGATCTTCGTGCGCGAGGTGAACGGGTTCACCCAGCGCAGCCCGTCCTGCCGGATCGTCCCCCGGTACCGCCCGAAGAGCTGCACGACCCGCGCCTCGCCCGGCGCGACCGTGTTCAGCCCGCGCATCGCGATGAACGCGGCGAGCAGGACGAGGACGCCGCCGATGATCAGCGCGGCCTTGGCGCCGCCCGAGTCGACCGCACCGGCTCCGACCAGCAGTCCGGCGGAGACGAGCAGCCCGGTCAGGCCGAGGGCGAGCGCGAGCGCGCCGCCGATGCTGTGCGCGGCGAACTCCCGCACGCGCGGGGCAGGCATGTCGGGTACGTCCGCGGGTACTTCGGTGGTCATGGTGTTCCCCCGTAGCTTGGTTGAATCAAAGTGATATCACTTTACCCGGGTACGGCAACCCTCAACCCCTCTCGTACGTCGGTTCCATAAGGACGGGTGCTGATTGTCACGTCCGTAATGGACCGGATCGACAGCCCTTTGTCACAACTCCTGGTGTTAGCTTTCTGAGCTGACTTGACGGGCGAACCTGTGTGACACCAGAGCACAAGAGAGCGAAGCGGAGCGAAACGGACTCATGGGACGAGCGGAAGAGAGACGAGCGCGCCAACGCGGTGGCCACCGCGCGGCGCCCAAGACCCGCCGCTCGTCGGGGGCGGATGGCGCGGGTGCCACGGGCGGCAAGGACGCCAAGGGCGGCAAGAGCTTCATACGCAGGCTCTTCACCTGGAAGAAGATCCTCGGCACGTTCCTCGGCTTCTGCCTGCTCGGCATCGGCGCGTTCATCGTGCTCTACATGATGATCAGCATCCCCGCGGGCAACGCCGACGCGAAGCTGCAGAGCAACGTCTACAAGTACAGCGACGGCTCGATCCTGACCCGCAAGGGCGATGTGAACCGCGAGAACGTCGACCTCTCGCAGGTCCCCAAGGCCGTCCAGGAGACGTTCGTCGCCGCCGAGAACAAGACGTTCTACAGCGACGCCGGCGTCGACCTCAAGGGCACCGCCCGCGGCCTGCTCAACACGGTCTCCGGCAAGGGCGCGCAGGGCGGTTCGACGATCACCCAGCAGTACGTGAAGAACTACTACCTGACGCAGGACCAGACCGTCACGCGCAAGCTGAAGGAAATGGTCATCTCGCTGAAGCTGGACCGCGAGAAGTCCAAGGACTACATCCTCGCCGGGTACATCAACACCAGTTACTACGGCCGCGGCGCCTACGGCATCCAGGCCGCCGCCCAGGCCTACTACCGGGTCGACGCCAAGGACCTGAACGTGCGGCAGGGCGCCTATCTCGCCGCGCTGCTGCAGGCGCCGAACCAGTACGACTGGGCGATCGCGACCGACACCGGCAAGAAGCTGGTGCAGGCGCGCTGGAACTACGTCCTGGACAACATGGTCGGGCAGGGCTGGCTGAGCTCCACCAAGCGCGAGGCCATGACGTTCCCGATCCCCAAGGCGCCCAAGCCCGAGGCCGGCATGGCGGGCCAGACCGGCTACATGGTGACCGCCGCCAACGCGGCCCTGGAGAAGCAGCTGATCTCCTCGGGGCAGGCCTCCGACACCAAGGAGGCCGAGGCGCTGGTCGACGCGGGCGGCTGGACGATCACGCTCAACATCGACAAGAAGAAGCAGGCCCAGCTGGAGAAGTCGGTCAAGTCGCAGCTGACCGGCAAGCTCGACGCCAAGAAGCGCAAGGTCGACGGCAACGTCCAGCCCGGCGCGGCGTCCGTGAACCCGAAGACGGGCGCGGTCGTGGCGATGTACGGCGGTGTGGACTATCTGAAGCACTTCAGGAACAACGCGACCCGCACCGACTACCAGCCCGCCTCCACCTTCAAGCCGGTGATCCTGGCCGCGGCCCTGGCCGACCAGGCCAAGACGCAGTCCGGCAAGACGATCACGACCGACACGCTCTACGACGGCACCAGCAAGCGCCCGGTCGTGGGCAGCGACATCGGGTTCGCGCCGGAGAACGAGGACGACCAGAGCTACGGCAAGGTCACCGTCCAGACGGCCATGAACAAGTCGATCAACTCGGTCTTCGCGCAGCTCGGTGTCGACGTCGGCATGGACAAGGTCATGAAGACCGCGGGCGAACTGGGCATGAACACCGACGACTTGAAGGCCGTACCGGCGCAGACCCTCGGCACCATGGGCGCGAGTCCGATGGAGATGGCCGGCGTCTACGCCACCTTCGACAACCACGGCAAGAAGGTCACCCCGGCGATCATCAAGTCGGTCGCGCACAACACGCGCACGGTCACCATGCCGAACCCGATCGGCGCCCAGGTCATCCCGCGCGAGGCCGCGGACACGGTGTCCTCGGTGCTGACCGGTGTGGTCGACGACGGTACGGCGAAGGTGTCGGTGGCCGAGAACAGCAAGCGCGACGGGCAGCAGGTCGCGGGCAAGACGGGTACCTCCGACAACAACCTGTCGGCCTGGTTCACCGGCTACACACCCGACCTGGTCACCTCGGTGGGCCTGTTCGGCGAGGACGCCACGACGCACAACCAGGTGCCGCTGACCGGTGCGACCGGCCTGATCACCGCGGGCGGCGGCCGTATCAACGGTGGTGGCTACCCGGCGCAGATCTGGGCGACGTACATGTTCGGAGTGACCAAGGCGAACGGCAAGTTCGACCTGGACACCGACCAGGGCGCGGCCGTCGAGCCGGACTTCACGCCGACGGCGACCCCGACCCAGTCGGCGACGCCGTCCCCGACCCCGACGACCAAGTCGCCGTCGCCGACCCCGACGACGGAGTCACCGACGCCGACCCCGACTCCGACGCCGACCCCGACACCCACCCCGACGCCGACGATCAGTCCGCCGGTGACACCGACCGACGGCAACACGGACAACCCGTTCGACCAGCTCAACCAGTAGTCGGGTCGCACGGAGAGAGGGCGCCCGGCACTTCGCCGGGCGCCCTCTCGTGTGCCGCTGGGTGAACTCCCGTACCGCTAGGCGAAGTTCGCCGCGATCCGGTCGCCGAGTTCCTTGTCGATGTTGTGCCAGTACTGCAGGGCGCGGTCGAGGACCGAGCGGGAGACGTCGGCCTTCAGGTGGCCGCTGACGTTCGCCACGAGCCGGTCGCGGGCCGCGTCGTCGAGGACCTCGCGGACCATCGTGCCCGCCTGGCCCCAGTCGTCGTCCTCGGCGTGCAACTTCGTTGCCTCGCGGACCAGTTCACCGGCGGTCTGCCAGCTCGCCGGTTCGCCGAACTGCCCGTAGTCGGCGGCCGGGCCGCCGTAGGAGTTCGGGGCGTACGGCCGCGCCGCGTTGGACGCCTCGTACCGCATCGGACCGTCCTTGGCGTACGAGTTGACCGGGGAGTGTGGGCGGTTCGGCGGCAGCTGGGTGTAGTTGGGGCCGATCCGGTACCGGTGGGTGTCCGGGTACGAGAACAGCCGGCCCAGCAGCATCTTGTCCGGCGAGGGGCCGATGCCCGGCACCAGGTTCGAGGGCTCGAAGGCGGCCTGCTCGATGTGGACGAAGTAGTCGTCCGGGTTCCGGTTCAGGGTCATGCGGCCGACGTCGATCAGCGGGTAGTCCCCGTGCGGCCAGACCTTCGTCAGGTCGAAGGGGTTGAAGCGGTAGTCCGCGGCGTCCTCGAACGGCATGATCTGGACCTTGAGGCTCCAGCTCGGCGCGTTCCCGGACTCGATCGACTCGTGAAGATCACGGCGGTGCTTGTCGCCGTCGGACCCGGCGAGTTCGTCGGCCTCGGCCTGCGTGAGGTACTCGATGCCCTGGTCGGTCTTGAAGTGGTACTTCACCCAGAACCGCTCACCGGCGCCGTTGATCCACATGTAGGTGTGGGAGCTGTAGCCGTTCATGTGGCGGTACGTCTTCGGGATGCCCCGGTCGCCCATCAGCCAGGTCACCTGGTGCGCCGACTCGGGGGAGAGGGTCCAGAAGTCCCACTGCATGTCGTTGCTGCGCAGCCCGGTCGCCGGGTGGCGCTTCTGCGAGCGGATGAAGTCCTGGAACTTGATGGTGTCCCGGACGAAGAAGACCGGGGTGTTGTTGCCCACCATGTCGTAATTGCCGTGCTCTGTGTAGAACTTGAGCGCGAAGCCGCGCGGGTCGCGCCAGGTGTCGGGCGAGCCCTGCTCACCGGCGACGGTGGAGAACCGCGCCAGCATCTCGGTGCGCTTGCCCGGCTGGAAGAGGTCGGCCCGGGTGAACTGACTGACGTCGTTGGTCACTTCGAAGAAGCCGTACGCACCGGATCCCTTGGCGTGCACCACCCGCTCGGGGACCCGCTCCCGGTTGAACTGGGCCATCTTCTCGATGAGGTAGTGGTCCTGGAGCAGAATCGGGCCGTCGGGTCCGACGGTGAGCGAGTGTTCGTCGCTCTCCACCGGAATGCCGACGTTGTTCGTCGTGTACGGAGTGTGCTGGGGTGCCTGCGTCACGAGCGTCCTCCTGTTCGGAAGAAAGTAGGTCGCTTTCGCTTCGCGTACCCCAGCAGTCAACTCCGACGCCGGTATGTCGGCAACTTTTGGACGAGGTCTAATTCCGGTTCAGTTCGAACCAGACCACCTTCCCGGTGCTGAGCCGCGTGGCTCCCCACCGACGGGCCAGTCTGTTGACCAGATACAGCCCGCGTCCGCCCTCGTCCGTGGCCCGCGCCTGCCGCAGCCGGGGCAGCTGGGGCACGTCGTCGCCGACCTCGCAGCGCAGCACGTCGGTCCGCAGCAGCCGGAGCGTGACCGGCCGTGACGCATAGCGCACGGCGTTGGTCACGACCTCGCTGACCAGCAGCTCCACCGAGTCGCTCATGTCCTCCATGCCCCAGCGGGCCAGCGCGCGGCGGGCCAGCCGGCGGGCCTGGCCGGGGGCCGAGTCCTCCGGGTCGAGGAACCAGTACGCCACGTCGCTCGGCGCGATCCCGTCGAAGCGGGCGGCGAGCAGCGCGATGTCGTCGTCCCGGTCGCCCGGGCCGAGCATGTCGAGCACCTCGTCGCACAGGGCCTCAAGGGGCGGCGGATGATCGGGTCCGGTGAGCTGCGCGACCGCGGCGAGCTTCTCGCGCAGCTGCTCTATCCCGGTCCAGACGTCCCGAAGCCGCGACTCGACGAGCCCGTCCGTGTAGAGGAGCAGCGTCGCTCCAGCAGGCGCGTCCAGCTCTACGGCCTCGAAGTCGACCCCGCCGACGCCGATCGGGGCGCCGGGCGGCACGCGGAGGACCTCGGCCCGGCCGCCCAGGTGCAGCAGCACCGGCGGCGGGTGTCCCGCGTTGGCGATGGTGATGCGGTGCGAGACCGGGTCGTAGACCGCGTAGAGGCAGGTCGCCATGCGGTCGGTGCCCAGGCGCTGGGCCTGTTCGTCGAGGTGGTGCAGGACCTCCTGCGGGGGCAGGTCGAGACCGGCCAACGTCTGGGCGGTGGTGCGGAGTTGGCCCATGATCGCGGCCGAGGTCATGGAGTGGCCCATGACGTCGCCGACGACCAGGGCGACCCGGCTGCCGGGCAGCGGGATCGCGTCGTACCAGTCGCCGCCGACGCGTGCCGTCTCGGCGGCGGGGAGGTAACGGGACGCCAGCCGCACGCCGGTGGGGCGGGGCAGGGTCTCCGGGAGCATGGTGCGCTGGAGCTCGTCGGCGATGTACGCCTCACGGCCGTAGAGGACCGCCTTGTCGATGCCCAGCGCGCTGTGCGTGGCGAGTTGGGCGGCGACCAGGAGGTCGTCGGCCTCGAACGCCATGCGCTCGGGGCGGCGCAGGAAGAGCGCGGCGCCGATCACCCGGCGCCGGCCGCGCAGCGGCGCGAGGATCGCGCGCTGACCGGCCGGGACGATCAACTCGCCGCCCTCACCGAGGAGTTCGGGCAGTGCGGCGCGGGCGGCGGGCGAGTCGGCGAAGACGGGACGGACGCCCCGCAGCACCTCGTTCAGCGCGCCGCCGGGCCGTACCTCGCACAACTCGGCGGTGACCGCGGACAGTTCGGAGGGCTGCTCCGGCTGTATCGCGGGCATGAAGCCGTTCTCCGTGTCCCGCTCCTCCGGGATGCGGTCGGTACGGCGCAGGCGCAGCACGACGGGACCCGTGGGCCGCTCGTCGCCCACCGGGAGCGGGTCGCGGAGATAGACCAGGATCGCGTCCGAGAACGTCGGTACGGTCGCCCGGCACAGCCCCATGACGATCTCGTCGAGGTCGATGCCGCGGGCGATCCGCCGGGTCGCGGCGCCCACGAAGCGCAGCCGGTCCCCGTCCCGCCGCATCGGCATGGGACCGCCGGACGGCAGCCCCTGTCCCGTACGGCGTTCCTTGGCGGCCGCGTCGGAGACCTCGGCGCCGCCCGGCTGGGCCGGGATGCCGTCGGGCGAGGGGCGGGGGCGATGGGTGTCGGGTTCGGCGGCCGAGGGCTGGGAGTGCTCGGAGCCACCTGCGGTGTCGGGCTTCACAGGGGTACCTGCCGGGTCCTTCCCCTTGGCGCGGGACGTGCTCGTACCCGGCGGCTCGCCGGTGCGTGCCTGTGCCGGTAAGCCGGCTCCACCGGACGGCCTGGACGGCGTCGAGGTGTGCAGGAGCGCCCCGCGGGGGTCTGCGGGGTCGGCGCCGCTCGGGCGCTCGAAGGAGGTGGGGTGCTCCGTCACTCGTGTCGAATCCGTCCGTCCGGGACCGCACGCCGCGCGTGCGGATCGTCCCGCCGAAATGCCGATACCCGGAATACGTGCCCCAGGAACGGAATTCCCGCGTGGTCAGAGGCTGTTCCTGTGCCACCGGCGGACCGGCGGCTCGCTCCGGTGTCGCCCTGATACCCCTCGCTCACGTCCTGCCGCCCCTCGGTGACGTCTGGTCAGTCCCGGTACATGCCCCGGGAGTTGTGCGGTGCCCTTGCGGAGGACGATCCTACGGTTGCGCACCGGGGGCGCATCAAGGGTCTCATGTGGACATGTGCGCGGGGGTGCGGTCCCAGTCCTCCGGAAGTGAAGGTACAGCCCAGGACGGATCCGGGCGCCAGTGCTGCCACCCGTCCGCGAACGGAGACCCCCACGCGCGGATCACTTCCACCGCGGACCGGCCCGCTTCCCTTACCCGCTCGGCCAGTTGGGGATCCATCAGACCGTCCCGCTGGGCCTGCGTGAACTCGTCCTCGTCGAGCCAGCGCCAACTGCGGTCCGGGTGCACGGAGATGTCCAGGAAGTGATCCACCGAGTCGACCCCGCCGTCCCAACGGACCTGCGGTTCCTCAAGGTTCACGTACCAGTTCTTGAACTGCCATCCGGGCTCCCAGAAAAGCCACACCGACCAGGGCTCACCGGGCCGCGCCAGCTTCAGCACACCCGTGCCGAACCAGTGGTCGCGGCGGACCGTACGCGGCTTCGTGTACCGGGTCTCCAGCGGCTCCCCGTGCACCGACGTACCGTCCGCGAGCACCGGTCTCACACACTCGGTGCCGGGCGCCATCCAGACGGCGAGCAGCTCCTCGTCGTCCCGGACGACGGTGACGGGGCGGGCGATGTGGAAGCGCGGTCCGGCGTTCTCCCGGTAGCGCCACAGGATCTGATCCCCGGGCGCCCAGAAGGCCGTAGACGTACCCGCTTCCACCGCTCGTACCGCTCCACCGTCTGTCATGAAGAGATATTAGGTGCCCGGGGCATACGACGCTGCGGTGCGCGTCACGGTTCACGCCAGGGCGACAATTGGTTACGGACGCGTCATCCGCAGGACATCGAGGGCCTCGTCGAGCTGTGCCTCGGTGAGGTCACCGCGCTCCACATAGCCGTTCTCCAGCACGACCTGGCGGATCGTCTTCCGTTCCGCCAGTGCCTTCTTGGCCACCTTGGCGGCCTCCTCGTACCCGATGTACTTGTTGAGCGGAGTGACCACGGACGGCGAGGACTCGGCGTATTCGCGCGCACGCTCCCGGTGCGCGACGATCCCCTCGACGGTCCGGTCGGCGAGCAGCCGCGAGACGTTGGCGAGCAGCCGAATCGACTCCAGGACGTTCTTGGCGATCACCGGCAGCATCACATTGAGCTCGAAGTTGCCGGCTGCCCCGGCGGTGGCGACGGTCGCGTCATTGCCGACGACCTGCGCGGCGACCATCAGCACGGCCTCCGGAATGACCGGGTTGACCTTGCCGGGCATGATCGAGGACCCCGGCTGCAGATCGGGCAGCGAGATCTCCGAGAGCCCGGTCCGCGGCCCGGACGCCATCCACCGCAGATCGTTCGCGATCTTCGTCAGGCCTACGGCGATGGTCCGCAGCTGCCCGCTGGTCTCGACGATCCCGTCCCGCGCGCCCTGCGCCTCGAAGTGGTCCCGCGCCTCGGTCAGCGGCAGCCCGGTGACCAGCGCCACCTCGGCGATCACGGCGGCGGAGAACCCGGGCGGGGTGTTGATCCCGGTCCCGACGGCGGTCCCGCCCAGCGGCAGCTCCGCGAGCCGGGGCAGCGAGGCCTCCAACCGCTCGACGCCGTACCGGACTTGGGCCGCGTACCCGCCGAACTCCTGCCCCAGCGTCACCGGCGTCGCGTCCATCAGGTGGGTCCGCCCGGACTTGACGACATCGGCGAACTCGACGGACTTGCGCGACAGTGCCCCCGCGAGATGCTCCAGCGCGGGGATGAGGTCGTGGATCACGGCACCGGTGGCCGCGATGTGGATGGAGGACGGGAAGACGTCGTTGGACGACTGCGAGGCGTTGACGTGGTCGTTCGGGTGGACGTCCTTGCCGAGCCGCTCGGTCGCGAGGGTGGCGATCACCTCGTTGGTGTTCATGTTGGACGAGGTCCCGGACCCGGTCTGGAACACGTCGATCGGGAAGTGCTCGTCCCACTTCCCGGCGGCCACCTCACGGGCGGCCTCCTGGATCGCCTCCGCGATGTCCTTGTCGAGTACGCCCAGTTCGGCGTTCACCTTCGCGGCGGCGCCCTTGATCCGGGCGAGCGCCTCGATGTGGGCGCGCTCGATGGGCTGCCCCGAGATCGGGAAGTTCTCCACCGCCCGCTGGGTCTGCGCCCGCCACTTCGCGTCGACCGGGACCCGCACCTCCCCCATCGAATCGTGCTCGATACGGAACGGACCCACTGTCTGACCGTCGGCCATCGCCGATCACCTCCTGTGGGGGACAGCATCGCGGACACCTCCCGTGTTCCCACCTCAGCGGACGGAAACGGAGTGTCTCGGCCGAGCGCTCAGCGGCCGGGCCCGGTGCACACCGGCTGTCCGCCCACCTCGGCACAGGCCTGTGCCCCGCGCGGGTCGGGGGTGGCCAGCATCGGGCTGCTGTAACCGTCCGAGCGGTCCCCGGGGTACTCGGCGGACAGCTCGTCCTGTCCCGCCCTGATGGAGATCTCCCGGGACCCGCCGACCCGGGTGCGCACTTCCGACCAGACGGTGGCGCAGGACGGCGAGTACCGCAGCAGCACGACCTGACGGGCCCGGTTCACGACGCTCTCGGTACGGGCGTCCCGCGCGCAGGTCTCCGAGGACGGGAGGGCCCCCTGACAGCCGCTGCCCCGGCACGAGGCCACCGTGTGGTCGAGGACGTCGGCGGCACCGGCGGTTACCGCGACGGTGGTGGCCATGGCGGCGAGCGCGACGAGGGCGCGGGCGGGGGCACGCAGCCGACGGGGTCGTACGGATGGCACGGGCGGCGCAGACGGCACGGGCGGCGCGGCCGGGACCGGAGGCTGTGCGGGGGGAGTGGCGGACGGCCTGGACTGCTCCTGGACCGCTGTGTCCCACAGGGAGAGCAGCGCGCCGGGGTCGGTGCGGGCGAGCCGGGCGAGGGCCTCGACGGCTGCCCGGGGCGGGAGTTGGTCGCCGTTGAGATAGCGGTGCCAGGTCGACTTGCTGAACGGGGTGACGGCGGCCAGCGCGGCCAGGCTCAGCCCGGTCCGCCGCTTGAGGAGCCGGAGCCGTTCGGTCAGGAGCGGCCCCGCGTCGTCGTAAGGGCCGGAGAGAGGCTGCTGCTGCTCGACCGTCACGTGGCTTTCCATCCTGCTCCTCGCCGTACCGGGGTGAACGCCGTGATCCGTTCCCGGGGCCGGCCGCGTGCCACACCCCGATCACCGGAATATGAAGGGGTGTTGACCTGGCACCACCCGGCAGGACGCATGGGGCCGTCCCGCCGGGTGGTGCCGTGGGTCAGACGAGGGTCAGCACCAGCGGACGGCGCTGCGGTTGCTGACGTAGTGCGCGGAGACGTAGCCCTCGTGGTGCGGGAGCTTGTACCAGCGGTGGTTGCCGTAGACGTTCGATCCGTACGTCTTGCAGACGATGGGCAGCGTCCGCCCGACCCGCCGCGAACCGACCACGCGGTACCCGGTGCCCGGGCCGGAACGGACGTTCAGCCGCTTGAAGTGCCGGGTGGTGACCTGACCCACCGCGTGCCGCGTCACGTGGTGGGCGGTCACGTGGTGCGGGGCGGGGGTGGCGGTGGCGGCGACGGCCGTCACCGGGAAGACGGCGACGGCCGCGACCGCGGCGACGAGTCCGTTGCGCAGAGTGCGTCCGAACATGGGGGGTTCCTCCGAGTCGACCGAGGACCACGGGGTGTGGTCCAGTCGATCCGGAGCTTTTCCGGCAAAGCACCTGAAAATGCCGTCCCGCATGTCCCTGGGACGAACTGGGACAACATGCGGGACATTCCAGCCCGTCCGGCGTTTGAGGACAAGGCCCTTAGGGGCCGAACGGGGGTCCAGGGGGCGGAGCCCCCTGGCGGGGTGAAACGGGGCAGAGCCCCTGGGGATGGGACGGGTAGGGGCGGCGGGGGCGAGAAAACTGCTAGGCCAGCCCCGGCCCCCGCACCGGAATATGCGTGAACGTGGGCTCCGGCGCCGGGTTCTGGAAGAAGTCGTTGCCCTTGTCGTCGACCACGACGAACGCCGGGAAGTCCTCGACCTCGATCTTCCAGACCGCCTCCATGCCGAGCTCCTCGTACTCGACGACCTCGACCTTCTTGATGCAGTCCTGGGCGAGCCGAGCGGCCGGCCCACCGATCGACCCGAGGTAGAAGCCACCGTGCGCGTCACACGCGTCGGTGACCTGTTTGCTCCGGTTCCCCTTGGCCAGCATCACCTTGGACCCACCCGCCGCCTGGAACTGCTCGACGTACGAGTCCATGCGCCCGGCGGTCGTAGGCCCGAAGGACCCGGACGCGTAACCCTCAGGGGTCTTCGCGGGCCCCGCGTAGTACACCGGGTGGTCCTTCAGGTACTGCGGCATCTCCTCGCCCGCGTCGAGCCGCTCCTTGATCTTGGCGTGCGCGATGTCACGCGCCACGACAAGCGGCCCCGAGAGCGAAAGCCGGGTCTTCACCGGGTACTTGGTCAGCTCGGCGAGGATGTCGTCCATGGGCTGGTTGAGATCGATCCGCACGACATCTTCCTCGGCGGAGTCGAGATGCTCGTCGGTCGTCTCCGGCAGGAACCGCGCCGGGTCCGTCTCCAACTGCTCAAGGAACACGCCCTCGGCGGTGATCTTCGCGACGGCCTGCCGGTCGGCGGAGCAGGACACGGCGATGGCGACAGGGCAGGACGCACCATGCCGGGGCAGCCGCACCACCCGAACGTCGTGGCAGAAGTACTTGCCGCCGAACTGCGCCCCGATCCCGATCCGCTGCGTCAGCTCGAAGACCTTCTGCTCCAGGTCCTTGTCCCGGAACCCGTGCCCCAGCTCCGAACCCTCCGCCGGGATCTCGTCCAGGTAGTGCGCGGAGGCGTACTTCGCGGTCTTCAGCGCGTACTCGGCGCTCGTGCTGCCGACGACGATCGCCAGGTGGTACGGCGGGCAGGCGGCCGTACCGAGCGAACGGATCTTCTCCTCCAGGAACTTCATCATGGAGCCCTCGTTGAGGACCGCCTTCGTCTCCTGGTAGAGGAACGACTTGTTGGCCGAGCCGCCGCCCTTCGCCATGAACAGGAACTTGTAGGCGCCGCCGTCGGTCGCGTACAGCTCGATCTGGGCGGGCAGGTTCGACCCGGTGTTCTTCTCGTCCCACATGGTCAGCGGGGCCATCTGCGAGTACCGCAGATTGAGGTTGAGGTAGGCGTCGTAGATGCCGCGCGACAGGGCCGACTCGTCGCCGCCCTCCGTAAGGACGTTCTGCCCGCGCTTGCCCATGACGATCGCCGTACCGGTGTCCTGGCACATGGGCAGCACACCGGCGGCCGCGATGTTCGCGTTCTTCAGGAGGTCCAGCGCGACGAACTTGTCGTTGTTCGACGCCTCGGGGTCGTCGATGATCCGGCGCAGCTGCGCGAGGTGGGCGGGCCGCAGGTAGTGCTGGATGTCGTGGATGGCCTCGGCGGCGAGCTTGCGCAGCGCCTCGGGCTCGACCTTGAGGAACGTCCGCCCGTCGGCCTCGAAGGTGGAGACACCCTCGGAGGTCACCAGCCGGTACGGGGTGGTGTCCTCTCCCATGGGGAGCAGATCGGTGTACGCGAACTCAGGCATCGCAGCCCATTCCTCACTCGACAGACGGCCGCCCGCCGACACTGGCGGGCGCTCACCAGCGTAGAACCTGCCACTGACAGCGAGCTTGTGAGGTAAGGCTCAGTTCGCCGGACATCCGCCACGCCAACGTTGTCCACACCCCTAGTCGCGATCTATCGCGTTTCGGTACGCTGCTGCCGTGGACCTTCAGAAGCAGCCCGCATCCGCGCCCACGGCCCCGCAGCCCGCGCCCGCAGTCGCGGACCCGCCCGGCTCCGCGCTGCGCGCCTCGGACGCCGACCGTGACCGCATCGCCGACATCCTGCGCGAGGCCCTGGCCGAGGGCCGCCTGGACGCGGACGAGCACGCCGAGCGGGTCGAGGGGGTGCTGAGCGCCAAGACGGTCGGCGAGCTGGAGGTCTTCATCCAGGATCTGCCGGCCGCCCATGGACACCGGGCGACGACCCCGTCGTACAGCCCCGCTCCGAACCGCCCGACGGAGGGCGCGATCCCGGCCGAGGCCGACGAGCACGTGGTGGCGGTGTTCAGCGCCGCGATGCGCAAGGGCCGCTGGCGCGCGGGCCGCCGTATGCACGCGTACGCCGTGTTCGGCAGTGTCGAGATCGACCTCAGCGAGGCGATCTTCGAGTACCAGCAGGTCGTCATCAAGGCGGTCTCGGTCTTCGGCAACGTCGAGATCCGCGTCCCGGAGAACGTGTCGCTGCGCGGCACCGGCGGCGGGGTCCTCGGCAACTTCGAGGTGGACACGCTGGATTCCGTCGAGCCGGACGCGCCCGTGGTCTATGTCGACGGATGGGCCGTCCTCGGAAACATCGAGGCAAAACCCAAGCGGGGCAAGCTCGTTGCGGACATTCTCGATCGGGTTCAGCGCAAGGTCGACAAGAATTTGCGCAAACACTTGGACCGTTGACGGTTGTGAATCGGGACACATGTGGAGCTGATCGGTCCACACCCGTACGGCCCTGACATCGCGCAGAAGCGCCCGAAAACCAGCGGTTCGGAACTCAGTGCATAGGCGCGCGCACAGCGGGTAGGCCTTGCTGCATCGTCTCTCGCTCGCGAAGCCGTCGTCAGGAGTAGACCGTGCTGCAACCGCCGCATTCGTCCCTGCAGGTAGCTGCTGTCCCGGCTCAGCGGGTGCCTGCGCGAGACAGGGACCAAGACGCTCCCTGGCACACCGAAGCGGTGTGCCGGCGCGACGAGGCAGGCCTGTTCTTCGCACCCTCCAAGGAACCCACCGCCGCCCGACTCTCCCGCGAGGACGCCGCCAAGCGCGTCTGCGCCCGCTGTCCGGTCATGGTCGAGTGCCGGGAGCACGCACTCCTGCAACCCGAGCCCTACGGCGTCTGGGGCGGCCTCACCGCCGCCGAGCGCCGCGTGGTCCTGGCGAGGCGCCGCCGCCGCGACCTGGAACTCCAGAAGGCGCGAGCGGCGGGCCGTATAGCGGCGGCCGGCTGACCGACCGACGTAGAAAGGGGCGCCCCCACCGCACCGGGGGCGCCCCTTTCACGTACGACCGTGTGGTCGTGGCCTGTTGTCGCTATGTCGTGGCTACTTGGCCCGGTCGAAGTCGATCGCGCTGTACGCCCGCAGCTTGCTCAGCCGGTGTTCCGAATCGATTCGCCTGACGGTCCCGGACTTGGACCGCATCACGATGGAGTCGGTCGTCGCGGTCTCCGCGCGGTACCGGACGCCCCGCAGCAGTTCGCCGTCCGTGATCCCGGTCGCGACGAAGAACACGTTCTCGCCGGACACCAGGTCGTCGGTGGTCAGCACGCGGTCGAGGTCGTGCCCCGCGTCCAGCGCCCGCTGCCGCTCGGCGTCGTCCTTGGGCCACAACTTGCCCTGGATCACGCCTCCGAGGCACTTCACGGCACAGGCCGAGATGATGCCCTCGGGGGTGCCGCCGATGCCGAGGAGCAGATCCACGCCGGTGCCTTCGCGCAGCGCCAGGATCGAGCCCGCGACATCGCCGTCGGAGATCAGCTTGATCCGCGCACCGGTCTCCCGGATCTCCTTGATGATGCCGTCGTGCCGCGGCCGGTCCAGGACGACGACGGTGACGTCCTCGGGGGTGACCCGCTTGGCCTTGGCGACCCGGCGGACGTTCACCGAGATCGGGGCCTCGATGTCGACGAACTCGGCGGCCTCGGGCCCGGCGACGAGCTTGTCCATGTAGAACACGGCGGACGGGTCGAACATCGAACCCCGGTCCGCGGCGGCGAGCACGGCGATCGCGTTCGGCATGCCCTTGGCGTTGAGGGTGGTCCCGTCGATCGGGTCGACGGCGATGTCGCACTCCGGCCCGGTCCCGTCGCCGACGCGCTCGCCGTTGAAGAGCATCGGCGCCTCGTCCTTCTCGCCCTCACCGATGACGACGACGCCGTTCATCGAGACGGTGGAGACGAGGGTCCGCATGGCGCGCACGGCGGCACCGTCGGCGCCGTTCTTGTCACCGCGCCCGACCCAGCGGCCCGCGGCCATCGCGGCGGCTTCGGTCACCCGGACGAGTTCCAGGGCGAGGTTGCGGTCGGGGGCCTCGGAGGGGACTTCGAGTTCGGACGGCAGATGATGATGCTCGGTCATCGGAGCGCACCTTTCTGATACGACGACGGCCGGATGAGGGTATGGCCCCGACTCTATCGCCAGGCAGACAAAATGAGCAGGGGGGCCCACGGATGAGCGGACCAGGGCACCTGCGACGATAGGGACGTGGCAGGTTCGAACGGTAAGCAGAACGGCAAGCAGAAGACGGTCCGGGACATGATTCTCTCCCTGGGCCTGATCGGGATCGCGGCGGCGATCGTCTACATCTTCATCCCGCACAGCGACCACGCTCCCGACATCAAGCGGGTCGACTACCGCGTGGAGCTGCTCACGGCACGCCGCGCGGCGCCGTACCCGGTGGCGGCCCCGGAGGGCCTGTCGAAGACCTGGAAGGCGACCTCGGTCAGCTACGACGGCGCCGCGTTCGACGCCTGGCACCTCGGATTCAGTGCCCCCGGCGG
Organism: Streptomyces sp. NRRL F-525; assembly: GCF_000716605.1. GTDB lineage: Bacteria > Actinomycetota > Actinomycetes > Streptomycetales > Streptomycetaceae > Streptomyces. Next base: position 34,252 of record NZ_JNXE01000051.1, read on the forward strand.
ACAGTACGTGCAGATAGAGCAGTCGACTCAGAAGCCGGCCGACTTCATCGACACCGCCAGCCAGGGCGGCGCCGCGACGAAGACGACCCAGGACATCGACGGCCACACCTGGACCCGCTACACCGGCGGCCGCTACGACGCGCTCGTGCTCGCGGACAAGGGCTCGACCACGGTCGTGGCGGGCACGGGGTCGTTCGATCAACTGACGGAGATGGCGAAGGCGTTGAGGACGAAGTAGCCCGACAGGTGTGACGAAGGCCCCCGGCGCCGTGTGCGCCGGGGGCCTTCCGCGTGCCATGGGTGTTCTGTGCCTCAGACGGTGGTGACGACCTCGTCGTAGGCAAGGCGCGGGGAGCGCGGGAACCAGGCGTCCTCGCCCGGCTTGCCGATGTTGATGACGACGAACGGGGTGTGGTCGCCGTCCAGGAACTCCTTCTGGACGCCCGCGAAGTCGAGACCGGTCATCGGGCCGGCGGCGAGGCCGGCGGCGCGGATGCCGATGATGAAGTACGCGGCCTGGAGGGCGGCGTTCAGCGCGGCGTTGCCCTCACGGACCGAACGCTCGCCGAAGACGGCGTCCTTGGCCTGCGGGAAGTGCGGGAAGAGGTTCGGGAGCTCCTCGTGGAACTCGTTGTCCGCGGAGAGGATCGCGACCAGCGGGGCGGCGGCGGTCTTCTTCTGGTTGCCCTCGGAGAGGTGCTTCACGAGGCGCTCGCGGGCCTCGGGGGAGCGGACCAGGGTGATGCGCAGCGGCGACTGGTTCATGGAGGTCGGGCCGTACTTGACCAGGTCGTAGATCGCCTGCACCTGCTCGTCCGTCACCGGCTCGTCGGTGAACGTGTTCGCGGTGCGGGCCTCGCGGAACAGCAGGTCCTGGGCGGCGGGGTCAAGAACGAGAGACATACGACTTCCTCGGGGTGGCCGGAAACCGGAACCGGACCGTGGTCCGGATAGGCTGACGAGACCGACCGTACGCGACATGAGGTTCAATATTCAACCAAAACTGGAGCGGGGTGATCCGTATCACGCGGGATCGGTGCGGGGGCGGTTTGCCGGGGGTGGCTGTTGCTGGTGAGTGGGTTGGCGCTGGCGGCGGCGGGCGACAGAGGGCGGCAGTGGATACGGGCTGCCCGCCGTCACTGACGGGTCTCTGCCGGCGAGGCTGGCTGGCAGCCGCTGGCTGTCGTAACTCGCCGTCCGCGGCCAGTAGTTGCTAGCTGATCGCGGGCGCGACCAAGTGGCGCTCGCCGCAACTCGGCTGTCGGCCGACGCTATGTGCCGTCCGCTGCGGGTTGTCAGCAGCCGATACCTGCCATCGGCTGCCAGCCGTTGCCAACTGTTCGCCGATGCTGACAGCTGTCGGCTCCTGTGACTCGCGGTCGGCTGCCAGCGGGCGGTACGTGTGGTCCGTCGCTGGTTGTCGGCTGTTGTGACTTGTCCTCGGCCGGCTGTCAGTCCTCGGCTGCTGGCCGCTGCCAGCTGGGCGCCGTTGCTGGCAGTTGGCGGCTGCCGCAACCCGCTGGTTGTTGCCAGCGGGTGCTAGTCGCCCGTCTGCCTCTGGCTGGCGGCGGTTGTTTTCGCCGTCCGCTGAGAGTCGTCGGCTGCTGGTTGTTGCCGGCCGTTCGCCGTCGCCGCGCCGGCCGGCGGCCGCTTTGGCTTGCTATCCGCCGCCGGCCGCCGCTTCGGCTTGCTGTCCGCAGCCGGCTGCCGCTCCTTGCGACCCGCTGCCCGCCAGCCGTTGCCCGCGCGAGCCGCCCGCCCCGGGAGTCGTCCCCTCCCGCTACTCGCCGTCCGCTTCCCCGGCCGTGCCCTCTTCCTCTTCCTCCGCCAGCGCCGCGTCCAGTCGCGCCCGGGCTCCGTCCAGCCAGCGGCGGCACACCTTGGCCAGTTCCTCGCCGCGCTCCCAGAGGGCGAGGGACTCCTCCAGGGTCGTGCCGCCCGCCTCCAGTCGCCGTACGACCTCGATCAGCTCGTCGCGTGCCTGCTCGTAGCCGAGCGCCTCTTCCGTCACCTTGCTGGTCATTCGCCCACCCTATGTATCCACTCGTACGGAGAACTCACCCTCGGCGACCCGCGCGCGCAGCACCTCGTCCGCGCTCACCTCGTCGGGGTCGCGGACGACATGCCCGTCGGGCCGTTGCAGCACCGCGTACCCCCGCTTCAGGGTGGCCGCGGGGGAGAGGGCCACCACGCGCGCGTGCGTGTGGGTCAGCTCCGAGTCGGCGCGGTCCAGGAGGTGGCCGAGGGTGCGTCGGCCGCGGTCGAGGAGGGCGGCGACATGGTCCGCGCGTTCGTCGATCATCCGGTGCGGATCCTGTATCGACGGCCGTGACAACGCCTGCGCCAGCCCACGCTCCTCCCGGTCCACGAACGCGACGACACACCGCCGGGCCCGGTCGCGCAGCTGCCGTACGCGCTCGTACTCCTCGCCGACGTCCGGTACGACCTTCTTCGCGGCGTCGGTGGGCGTGGAGGCGCGCAGGTCGGCGACGTAGTCCAGGAGGGGGTTGTCGGGCTCGTGCCCGATCGCGGACACGACGGGTGTACGGCAGGCCGACACGGCCCGTACGAGCTGCTCGTCGGAGAACGGCAGCAGGTCCTCCACGCTTCCGCCGCCCCGCGCCACGATGATCACGTCCACGCCGTCGAGCGCGTCCAGTTCCTTCACGGCCTGCACGACCTGCGGCACGGCGTGCACGCCCTGCACGGGCACGTTGCGCACCTCGAAACGGACCGCGGGCCAGCGGTGCCGCGCGTTCTCCAGGACGTCCCGCTCGGCCGCCGAGGCGCGCCCGCAGACCAGCCCGATCAGCTGCGGCAGAAAGGGCAGCGGCTTCTTCCGGTCGGCCGCGAACAGTCCCTCCGCGGCCAGCGACTTCTTCAACTGCTCCAGCCGCGCGAGGAGTTCCCCGACCCCGACCGGTTTTATCTCGGTCGCCCGCAACGACAGCTGCCCCCGCGGCGCGTACCACTCCGGCTTCGCGAGTACGACCACCCGCGCGCCCTCGCTGACGACATCGGCGACCTCGTCGAACACCTGCCGGAAGCACGTCACGCTCACCGAGATGTCGTACGACGGGTCACGCAACGTCAGAAACACCACACCGGCACCGGGCCGCCGCGACAACTGAGTGATCTGCCCCTCGACCCACACCGCACCCAGCCGGTCGATCCACCCGCCGATCAGCCGGGAGACCTCACCGACGGGGAGCGGCGCGTCCGGAGCCGTGTTGAGAGCCATGCGCCCGAGAGTAACGGCCACCTGTGACAACGGGGTCGAGGCGTGGAGTGGGGCGGCACATGGGGGGTGGGTCGGTGGTCGGGCCGGCGGTCGTGGTTGTGGGGCTGCCGTTGACGTGTCGGCCGAGTCGTCGGTCGGGCCACCGGCCGTCCTGGCGGTGCCGGACGGTCAGTGCTCGACGCGGGCCGACACGATCCAGCCCGCCGGGCGTCTTTCCGAGGCAGGCCGGCGACGGCCCCTTTCAAGGCAGGGCACGCGTACCCAGTGCGTCCGGCGCCCTTTCAACCCAGGTCGCGCATGTCCAGTCCGCCCGGCACGCTCTCAACGCAGGCCGTGCAGAATCGGCCCGTCCGGCGTTTGAGGACGAGGCCCCTTCAGGGCCGATGGGGGGCTGGGGGCGGAGCCCCCGGGGAGGCGCCCGCCCCCACCCACACGCCGGGGAGCTACTGCCGGACCGCCCCGCGCGACTGCACCGCCAGCACCGCCAACCCCACCGCCAGCCAGATCGCCCCCACCACCTGCGCGGTCCCGGACGCCTCCACGATCACGGCGATGGTGATTGCCGCCCCCAGCACCGGCACCAGCACGTGCCGCCACCACACCACCGGGCCGCCCCGGCGCCGTACCGCGAACCAGCCCACCACGCTCGCGTGCAGCAGCGTGAACGCGGTGAGCGCGCCGATGTCGACGACCGAGACCAGGTGGTCGAGGCCGTCGTCGCGGCGGGTCGCCCAGACCGCGGCGATCAGGGTGATGACCGCCGCGGAGAGCAGGGCGACCCGGGGTACTCCGTCGTCGGTCTTCGACAGGGCGCGGGGGAGGCGTCGGTCGCGGGCCATCGCGAAGACCAGGCGGGCCGCCGCCGCCTGCCCGGCCAGCGCCGCGAACGCCGCGCCGATCGCCTTGCTGACGGCGACCAGGTTGTGCAGCCAGTCGCCCACCGAGACGTCGACCGCGTCGTAGAACGCCGATCCTTGTCTGCCCGGGTCGGCGGCCAGTTGGGCGGACGTCGTCGGCTCCAGGAGAGCGACCAGGTACGTCTGGGCGATGAACAGGACACCGGCCAGGGCGAGGCAGAACAGCAGCGCCCTGGCGACCTTCTCGGAGCCGCCGGTGACCTCCTCCGCGAAGGTGGCCACCGCGTCGAAGCCCAGGTAGGACAGGACGGCCACCGAGACCGCGCCGATCACCGCCGACAGCGCGAACGCGCCCTGCGTGCCGTCCCCGGAGAGCGGCGACAGCCAGCCCCGTTCGGCGCCGTCGCGCGCGAGGACGACGATCGCCGACACGATGAAGATGACGAGGACGACGATCTCCATCGCGAGGACGAGGAAGCCCACGCGGGCCGCCGCGCGCACACCCCAGAGGTTGAGGCAGGTCGTGATGACGACCGCCAGCGCGGTCCACACCCACCGCGAGACGTCCGGGACCAGCGCGTTCATGGCGATCCCGGAGAAGAGGTAGGCGACCGCGGGGATCAGGATGTAGTCCAGCATCGCCATCCAGCCGGCGATGAACCCGGCCTCCTTGCCGAGCCCCACGCGCGCGTAGGCGAACACCGAGCCCGCCTGAGGGACGACCCGCACCATCTGCGCATAGCTGAACGCGGTGAACGCCATCGCGACCGTGGCCACGATGTAGACCAGCGCGACGGCCCCGTGCGACTTGGCGTCCAGGGTGCCGAACACGCCGACCGGCGCCATCGGGGCGATGAACAGCAGCCCGTAGACGACGAGATCCCGGAAACCGAGGCTGCGCCGCAGCTGGGGCCCGTCGCCGGCCGAGGTCTCCGGCTCCGTGGCCGTACCGCTGTCCCTGTCCGCCATCTCGCGTCTCCCGTACGTCGTGCCCGGCCCCACCCCTCCCGTTCCCCACGCCAGTCTCCCCAAGGACGCGATCTTTGACCCGTCGAGCGCGGCCTTACGATGGGACGCATGACTGCTTCGTCTGGCCGCCGTGTCCTGCTCGCCGCCCCCCGGGGCTACTGCGCGGGCGTGGACCGCGCCGTGATCGCCGTCGAGAAAGCCCTTGAGCAGTACGGGGCTCCGATCTATGTCCGGCACGAGATCGTGCACAACAAGTACGTCGTCCAGACCCTGGAGAAGAAGGGCGCGATCTTCGTCGAGCGGACCGAGGAGGTCCCCGAGGGGAACATCGTCATGTTCTCCGCGCACGGCGTCGCGCCCGTCGTCCACGACGAGGCCAAGCAGGGCCGTCTCGCCACCATCGACGCGACCTGCCCCCTGGTGACCAAGGTTCACAAGGAAGCCGTCCGTTTCGCCAACGACGACTTCGACATCCTGCTCATCGGCCACGAGGGCCACGAGGAGGTCATCGGCACCTCCGGAGAGGCCCCCGACCACATCACCCTGGTCGACGGCCCGTCCGACGTCTCCAAGGTCGAGGTGCGGGATCCGTCCAGGGTCGTATGGCTGTCGCAGACCACCCTCTCGGTCGACGAGACCATGGAGACGGTCGACGCCCTGAAGGAGAAGTTCCCGCTGCTCATCTCCCCGCCGAGCGACGACATCTGCTACGCCACGCAGAACCGCCAGCTCGCCGTGAAGCAGATGGGCGAGGAGGCGGACCTGGTGATCGTGGTCGGCTCGAAGAACTCCTCCAACTCCGTACGGCTCGTCGAGGTCGCCAAGCTGGCCGGCGCCCGCGCCGCCTACCTGGTGGACTTCGCCGACGAGATCGAGGAGGCCTGGCTGGAGGGCGTGACCACGGTCGGCGTCACCTCGGGAGCGTCCGTGCCGGAGGTTCTGGTCGAGCAGGTCCTGGAGTGGCTGTCCGGCCGCGGCTTCGAGGACGTCGAGCTGGTCAAGGCGGCCGAGGAGTCCATCACGTTCTCGCTGCCCAAGGAACTCCGCCGTGACCTGCGCGAAGAGGCGGCCGCGCTGGTCGCCGAGCGCACCGGTTCGGACCGTACGGCACCCTCCGGGCAGTGACTGTCAGTCGTTCGTCGTAGCGTGGATCCATGCAGATCTTCGGCGTGGACATCGGTGGATCCGGGATCAAGGGCGCCCCTGTGGACCTGGACAAGGGCGAATTGACCCAAGAGCGGTGCAAAGTGCTGACCCCGCACCCGGCGACACCGGACGGAGTGGCCGACGGCGTGAAGGAAGTCGTCGACCACTTCGGCTGGACGGGACCGGTAGGGCTCACGTTTCCGGGTGTGGTCACCGGCGGGGCCACGATCCGTACGGCGGCGAACGTCGACAAGAGCTGGATCGACAAGGACGCGGGCGCGCTGTTCGCCGACCGGCTGGGCGGCCTCCCGGTGACGGTCGTGAACGACGCGGACGCGGCGGGCGTCGCCGAGATGCACTTCGGCGCCGGCCAGGGCCGCAAGGGCACGGTGATCCTGCTGACCTTCGGCACGGGCATCGGCAGCGCCCTCTTCGTCAACGGCATCCTTGTGCCGAACACGGAGCTGGGCCACCTCGAACTGAACGGCCACGACGCCGAGAAGAAGGCGTCCAGCAAGGCCAAGGAGGACGGCGAGCTGACGTGGGAGCACTGGGGCCACCGGGTCCAGAAGTACCTCGCCCACGTCGAGATGCTGTTCTCGCCCGAGCTCTTCATCATCGGCGGCGGAGTCAGCCGCAAGGCCGACAAGTTCCTGCACTTCATCGAGGACATCAAGGCGGAGATCGTCCCGGCGCAGCTGCAGAACAACGCGGGGATCGTGGGGGCGGCGATGCATGCGGCGGGGGATGACTAGCGGGGGCTAGCGGTCGGTAGGGGTCGGTTGTTGGTGGTGCGGGTCGGCGGTGCGGGTCTGTGCCGGCGGAGGTGGTGGCTGGGGCTCGGTGGCCGGTGGGCGTCGGCCGCGAGGCGGGGGCCTGTGGCGGGTGACTACGGAGGGAGTCCGCCGCGGCCTGTGCGAAGAGGCGGCGGCACTGGTCGCCGAGCGCGCGGGTTCGGGCGGGCTTCTACGGTCCCGGAGGACGGCTCGGCCGACGCGGAACGCTCCGCGGATGAGTCTCCAGCTCCGGAACCGGCCCTACGACCGCCCCAAGACCGGTGGCCCCGGAACCGGCCCTACGACCGCCCCAAGACCGGTGGCCTCGGAACCGGTCCTGGGATTGACCCCGGCCCCGGTCCCGGCCCCGGTCCGGGAGTTGGCCCCCTGGGACGGGCCCGGGAATCGACTCCGGTCTCTGTCCTGGAGCCCGCCTTGGGATCGCCTCTGGGCCCCTGCCCCGGAGCTACCCCCTGGGAGGCCCCCGGTATCGCCCCCGGGGTCAGTCCTGCGGCCCCCCTGGAACGGCCCCCGGAATCGCCCCAAGGTCAGTGTTCCGGCTGCCCGAGCCCGGGGACTCACGCCCGTCGCCGCCGCCTCAGCAGCCGGACCCTGCGGACCGTCGCGATGAGGCCCGCGATGAGCGTCCCCCCGTACAGCCAGCCGGCCTGCGTCGCGAGGCCGGTGAACAGGCCCATCAGGCGGTTGCCGAGGCCGCCGCTGCCGTCGGCGAGCGGGAAGAGGCCGACGGCGAAGGCGATCGGTACGACGACCGGTGCGGTCAGCAGGTCGCCGCGCCGGATCCAGACCGCGGTGAGCACGCACACCGGCACGAACAGCACGCTGTAGACAGTCAGCGACGCCCCGAACAGGAACTGGTCGATACACCCGAGCACGAACATCACGGCCGCGCAGAACAGCCCGCCGCCGAGCCCGGTGAGCCGGGGGTTCGGCAGCTGGCGTACGGTCTCGGCCGCCGTAGGGCTCGGGCGTCGTACGGCCGCCGGACGGCGCTGCGCGGTGCCGCGGGCCTGCGGGTTCGGCCTGGTCGTGCGGGCCGGGCCGCCGTTCGGGCCCCGGCCCGCCTGCGGGGGCAGAGGCGGGGCCCCGCGTCTTGCGCCGGGCTGTGGGGGTCGTGTCCTGTGTTGCTCCACTGGACCAACTTAGGTCGGTTTATGTGCCGAATAGGTCCTCAGACACGCCGATGGGCAGAGCTTGGCCACGTGTTCGACGCGGAGCCGGGAGGGCGCGGCTCACGCCGTAGACTGGTGGATCGGCCCCGGGCCCCGGTCTCCGCAGCCCCGGCCGGGCCCCTCCACTGCTCTCACGCCACTCACGTACGGGAAGTCGCAACGTGTCGCTCACGATCGGAATCGTCGGTCTGCCGAATGTCGGCAAGTCGACCCTGTTCAACGCCCTGACCAAGAACGACGTGCTGGCGGCCAACTACCCGTTCGCCACGATCGAGCCGAACGTCGGCGTGGTCGGCGTCCCCGACCCGCGTCTGACGAAACTGGCCGAGATCTTCTCCTCGCAGAAGATCCTCCCGGCGACCGTCGACTTCGTCGACATCGCGGGCATCGTGAAGGGCGCGTCGGAGGGCGAGGGCCTGGGCAACAAGTTCCTCGCGAACATCCGTGAGTCCGACGCGATCTGCCAGGTCATCCGCGCCTTCAAGGACGAGAACGTCGTCCACGTCGACGGCAAGGTCTCGCCGAAGGACGACATCGAGACGATCAACACCGAGCTGATCCTCGCCGACCTGCAGACCATCGAGAAGGTCCTGCCGCGCCTCCAGCGGGAGTCGCGCATCAAGAAGGACATCGGCCCGAAGGTCGCGGCGGTCGAGGCGGCGCAGGAGATCCTGGAGAAGGGCGACACCCTCTTCTCGCAGGGCATCGTCCAGGGCTCCGGCAACGAGGAACTCCTGCACGACCTGCACCTGTTGACGACCAAGCCCTTCCTCTACGTCTTCAACGTGGACGAGGACGAGCTGGTGGACGAGGACTTCAAGACCGAACAGCGCGCCCTCGTCGCCCCCGCCGAGGCGATCTTCCTCAACGCCAAGCTGGAGGCGGACCTCGCCGAGCTCGACGACGAGGAGGCGATGGAGCTCCTGGAGTCGGTCGGCGTCGAGGAGCCCGGCATGACGACCCTGGCCCGCGTCGGCTTCGACACCCTCGGCCTCCAGACCTACCTCACGGCAGGCCCCAAGGAGTCCCGCGCCTGGACCATCAAGAAGGGCGCCACCGCCCCCGAGGCCGCCGGCGTCATCCACACCGACTTCCAGAAGGGCTTCATCAAGGCGGAGGTCATCTCCTTCGCCGACCTGGTGGAGACGGGGTCGGTCGCCGAGGCCCGGGCCAAGGGGAAGGCCCGTATGGAGGGCAAGGACTATGTGATGCAGGACGGGGACGTGGTGGAGTTCCGGTTCAACGTGTAGGCGCGATTCCATCACGTCGCATTTGTTGAATGAGCAGGTCAAGAGGGGTCCGACTCTTCGGAGTCGGACCCCTGGCTCGTTCCCGTGCCGGGATGGTGCCGGGATGGTGCCGGGATGGTGCTGGGATGGTGCTGGGATGTCTGATGCGTCATCACCTGTCGTGTGCGCCCTGGCCGAAGGCGACGTCGACGAAGGTCGCCGCACGGGCGGGGTGAAGGGGGCTGCTCAGGTAAACCGTCATCGCGAACGGGTATTGTGTTTGAAATATGCAGATTCGCGCGGTTTGGATGTTCTTTCTGGGTGGTGTTCAATCGCGGTATGAGCAACGCGGACCGGCACCGGCTGATCGCCCGGGCCGTCAGGGAGTCGGGCAGTGCGACGGTCCCGGAACTCGCCGAGCTGACCGGCGCCTCGGAGATGACCATCCGGCGTGACCTGGACACACTGGCCGCGCAGGGTGCCCTCCAGCGCGTCCGCGGCGGGGCGCTCACCCTGCTGCTCAGAGGTGAGGAACCGCCCTTCGCGCTGCGCGCCCACGAGGCGGCCGACGAGAAGCGCCGGATCGCGTCCGAGGTGTCCCGGCTCATCGCTGACGGCGAGACCGTCCTGCTCGACAGCGGCACCACCTGCCTGGAGGTGGCCCGCCTGCTGCGTGGACGGCACATCACCGTGATGCCCCTGTCGCTGCAGGCCATTCACGTACTCGGCGACGCTCCCGGCCCGACCAAGTTGATGGTGCCCGGTGGACGGCCCCGCGCCGCCGAGGGTGCCCTGACCGGCCCCCTCGCACTCGCCTCGCTGGCGGCGCTGCGCTTCGACACCGCGATCGTCGGCTGCTGCGGCCTGAGCGCTGCCGAGGGCCTGACCGCCTACGACCTCGACGACGCGGCGGTGAAGAAGGCGATCATCGCCTCCACGCGCCGCGTCATCGCCGCCGCCGACGGCAGCAAACTCGGCCGCACCGCCCACGCCTACGTCGGCCCCTCCGCGCTCGTGCACACCCTCGTCACCGACACCACCGCGCCCGCCGACGAAGTGGCAGCGCTCGAAGGGGTCGGCACAGTCGTCAGAACTGTCTGACAGCGATCAGAGTCCCCGGGCCACCGCGTTGCCGGGAAGCCGGGCCGCGACCTCGGCAACGGCGGTGCGCTGTTGTCCGGGATGCGGGATGCGGGATGCGGGTGTGCTCGGAGCGGGTCCAGCGCCCGGATGTGGACAGGCGGGTGCGGCTGGCGAAGTCGGCTTCGTCTCCGCCCCTGGGCCCCTCGGCGACCGTCGGCCCCTGCCGCGGCAGTGTCCGCGGTCGGTACCCGTACGCGCCAGGGCCGCGGCAGAAGCCTCGATGCCGATGGTGTGTCTCAGGGGCGCCGACCGCGAGGTGCCCGTCGGTGACGTCAGCCCACGGCGTGCCGGGACCGGCTCATGACGGCGATGCCGGCCGTCGCAACCAGGCCGTACAGGGCCGGTGCGAGGAACACGTGCGGCAGTCCCAGCACGGCCACGCCGAGGCCGCCGGTCAGTCCGCCCAGGGCGCTGGCGATCGCGGTCGAGCTCATGAAGACGGCCGAGGCGGTCGCGACGGCCTCGGGCAGCAGGCGCTGGGCGACGATGATGCCCAGGCCGGCGAACACCCCCCACACCCCGCCCATGAGGACCTGGCCGGCGAACATGCCCGCCGCGCTGCCGGTGAGCGCGAAACACAGGTTCGCGCCGACGCCGAACGCGGCGCCGAGGACCATCAGGCGCATCATCCCGGTCCGGCGGGCGACGACCACCGCCACCGGCATCAGGACCAGCTCGATCAAGGGCTGGATGCCGATGACGGCGCCGCTGACCGCCGTCGGCAGGCGCAGGTCGTCGTGCATGTAGATCGTGAGGTAGCCGTACTTGATCGGCTCTCCCGCGTAGACGAGCACGTACAGCCCGGTGAAGGCGAGCAGGGGCAGCATGCCCCGCACCCCGACGCGCCGCCCGGCCGACGCTCGGGACGCGTCTGCGGCCTGCTCGCCCGGTGGGGCCGAGCGGGCGCCCGCGAGGCCCATCGGGAGGATCTGCGCCAGGGTGCACAGCCCGGTGGCCACGAGCATCGCACGCGGGCCCGCCGCCGTGGCCAGCAGTGAGCCCGCGACCGGGCCCACGATCCATCCGGCCGTCAGCGCCATGCGTACGACCGAGACGACCCCGTCCCCGACCGGGCTGGCAGTGGCCCGCAGGTCGTCGTGGACCGCGGCGAACAGCTGCGACCCGGCACCGCCCGCGAACGCCAGAACCACGGCACTGATCACGAACGGCATCCACACCTGGTCCGCCAAGGCCATGGCGCACCAGCCGAGGAACCCGGCCACGGCGCACAGCCGGAACAGCCCTAGCCGTCTTCCCGTGCGGTCCGAGCGGGCGCCGACGATATATCCGGCGACCGGGGCGGTGATGCTCGTGAGGTAGTAGAGGCCTGCCGTGGTCAGCGAGACATGCAGGTCATCGACCAGGAACAGGGTGATCTGCGGTGCGGCGGCCGAGGCCCCGAGCCCGGACAGGAACAGCGCGACGGTCGCCCCGCGGTACAGCGGCGAGCCCCATACCGCGCGCATCGCGGACGGGGCGGGTGCGGCGCCCGCGGCCAGTACAGGTGACAAGACGGGCCCCCGGAAGGTCAGGCGTAAGACGTCACACACCGTAGCTTCGAACATATGGAACATCAATAGTGTTCGCAATGCCGTCATCAGATCAGCAACAGTGTGCGCTTCGGCGGAGAGATCAGGCGTACGCGCTCGCCCCAGCAGAGAGCGGATTGGTGATGGATGCCTTCCTCGGCTGGGCGGTGGTACCGCATGGCCCCGTGCCGGGATCGTGCTGGGATGACCCGTGGGGGCTCTGCGGTAGACATTCCGCTTCCGTGGCCGCATTCACGCGCGTGAAGCTCAGGTCCGGCGACCGGCTCGACCTCGACCTCGGCCTCGGCCTGGAGGTGAGGACGCGGAAGCCGAAGGGTGACCTGCCGACCGTCAAGCACCCCACCGTAGGGTTGATCGACATGGGCAACCACATCACCCAACGGCAGACCCGTCTCACCTCGATGTCGCGGAGAGACTCACAGTGGGCCTAGTCCCCGGTTACGTGTTCATCCTGCCGGCGGTGATCGTCGGGGGATGGATCCTGTCGTGGTGGGGCGCCCGGTGGGTCCGGTGGGCCCTGCTGTCCGGCGCGGCCGTCGTCTCCGTGCTCTGCGTCGTCGTCGGCGGGCTCACGACGGGGCCGCGGGCGGACCCGAGGACCGTCGACTGCTCGTCCAGTTGGGCGTGCACGGACCCCGGTTCGCTCTACGTGGTCGTGGCCGGGCTGCTGGGTTTCGCATGCTGTGCGGTGCTGGTGATCCTCGCGCTCGTGGGCGAGGCGATTCTTGTCTGGAGGGAACGCCGGGTCTCCAACTGACGGTCCGGCGTTGGCCGTTGTCGGCTGGATCCCGTCGTGGGGAGCACGTGGATGCGGTCGAGTCCGCTGTCCGCCGGGGCCTCATCTCCGTGCTCTCCCCCGCAGGGGCCCGCGTGTCGCCGCCGCGCTCACGCTCGTCGGATACGTCAACACCGCGCCGGCCGGCGGCCCGTGGCCGTCCCGGACGCCCGCTCATCCGCGTGACCACCGACCAGCGGATCATCGCCTCGCTGGTGGCGGGCTGGGTCTCGTAGTCCCGGCACCTTCGTCCCACCGTCGTAGCCGCGTGAGGCGGCCCGCACCGACTGCGCGTCGATGATCCCCGCCGTGGGCTCGGCCTCGCGGCCCTCGCGTTCACGGACCGTCCCGCGCAGCCGGTCGTGGAACTTGGCGAGCAGCCCGTACTCGCGCCGCCGGCGGAAGAAGGCGTCGACCCGGCCCCGATCAGGGCAGTCCGCGGGCATCGCCCGTCACGGGTTCCCGCCCGCGACCAGGTAGCGGATCGCGTCCGTCCAACGGCAACAGGGCCCCTGGATCTCGGTTGGCTTTGCAACCCTGAGCTACCAAGAGGCCCTGTGCTTATGCCCGTTGCCGGCTTCGGGCACCCGATCGAGACTCCCGTTTGATCGACAGCCCTCAGGATCGGTACGGGCAACAACGACTTACGTCTCGGGATGCTTCGGCAGAGCGAGCCAGTCCGACCAGGAGATCTCGTGGCCGAGGAAGCGCGGCTGCTCGAACGGCCAGTCCGCGGCGATCCACTGCGGCACCAGCGCGTCGAGGGCCTGCTCGACCTTGCTGCCCACCAGGTCGTCCACCACCCACCAGGAGATCTCGCCGTCCGCGCCGGTCCTCTCCGGTGGGTCGATGTAGACACAGCCGAGCAGAGCTGTCTCCGCCGTGTCCAACAGCGCGTAGTTGAAGGACTGGTGCGCGGCGATCTCCTTCTCGTGCCGCAGCAGGTCGGCCTGGTCGGCCTCGTAGGTCATGGTGGCCGCGGGCCAGCCCCAGGCCGGGCCGAAGATGGTCCACAGCCGTTCGCGCGAACCCATCACAGCCGGATAGTCGAGCGCGGTGTCCGCCTCCCCGATCGGCCGGAGGTGATGACCACCGTCCGGCAGTGGTACCAGGACGGGGTGGACGAAGTCATCGGGGAGCCAGCTCATGGTGCCCGACCGTAGCAGCGCGCGGCCGCCCGCTCCCCTGGATTTTCCCCCTGCACCGCCAGGCCCTGCGCTCGTGCCGGGCAGGGCCCGCGATCACCCGTTGACTTCCGTCAGGGATGCCTACGTCCCGTACTCGTGGGTTTATCGTAAGAGTTATTAATTCTGTATTTGTTTTCCTGTGAGGGTTTCCGTCGGTTCCCCCGTAAACAAGGGTGAAGGGCGGAGGGTACATGGACGCGAAAAACAGATTCGAGACGAGAACCACCTTCCTGCTGTTGCGCATGGAATGGCTGGGTGGCCTGGTCGTGTGTGCCGTGCTTGCCGTGTGGCATTTTTCGGAGATTCGGTGGGGGGTTTTCGTCACCCTCTTCGTCGTCATTGATGTCGTCGGTTATCTTCCCGGTGCCCTGGCCTTCCGGAGGAGTCGGGGCGGGTGTATCTCGCGCTGGTACTTCGTGGCGTACAACACCATGCACAGCCTGGTGACCGCGGGGGTCGTGGCCGGGGTGTGGGCGGTGCTGGTGGAGCCGGAGTGGGCGCTGCTCGCTCTTCCCCTGCATTTGTTGGGGGACCGTGCCCTGTTCGGGAATTCGCTCAAGCCGTTCGGGGTGCTTTTCGAGCCGGATCCGCATCCGGCGTACCTCGAATTCGAGCGGGCGTATTCGAATTCGGCCGGAAGGGATTCCGGTGACTTCCGAAGGGGTGCTGATGCCGTCCGTCTTTGAGACCCTGGTCCGGCACAGTGACAATCCGAGTTCTTTTCTTGCCCTCAATCAGGGTAATGAATACTTCCGGGATCCACGGTTCGACGGCACCTGCGTCTATCGCCGGTCGGGGCGTCACCTGCTGCAGTTCGCGGGGCCCTTCGCGGCGGAGGAGCAGCGCGCGGGGCTGCTGGACGCGTTCGCGGCGCAGGCCCGGCCGCGGCGGCTGGTGGCCGTACAACTGCAGCGGGCGGACGCCGAGTTGTACGGGGCGCACGGGTTCACGGTGAATCAGCTGGGGGCGTCGTACGCGGTCGACCTGGGCCGGTTCACGCTGCGCGGGTCGGCCTTCGTACGGCTGCGGAACAAGATATCCAGGGCCCGTCGCGCCGGTCTCGAGGTGGTCGAGGCACCCACCGTGGCCGACGACGAGGTGCGGAACGAGCTGGATCTGATCGACCGGGCCTGGCTGCAGGGCAAGGGCGGTGCGAAGGAACTCCGGTTCCTGGTGGGTGAGCGGACCGGGCTGGCGCAGCGGCACCGGCGGTTGTTCGTGGGGCGGATCGGCGGGGTGGCCGTCGGGTACATCAGTTACTCGCCGGTCTTCGGGAGTCGGCCGGGTTGGCTGCACGACCTGAGCCGGCGTTCTCCGGACGCTCCGCCCGGGGTGATGGAGGCGCTGAACGCGACCGCGATGGAGCGGATGTCTGCCGACGGCGCGGGCTGGCTGCACTTCGGCTTCACGCCCTTCACCGGTCTTGCCGACGAGCACGAACTGCCGTGTGCGAGCCGGACGTTCACGCGCTGCGTGCGGTTGCTCGCCCAGCACGGTGAGCGGATCTATCCGGCCGCCGCGCAGCTCGAGTACAAGCGGAAGTGGGCGCCTCATGTGGTGCTGCCCGAGTACATCGCCTTCCAGGGGAGGCCTGGTCTTGCGGCGGTGTGGCAGCTGCTGCGGGCCACGCGGGCGCTGTAGGGCCTCGGCGATCAGTTCCGCCATCCGACCAGTCCTGCCCTACGTCATTCCCGCCACCCGCCACCCGCCACCCGTCACCAGCCACCCGTCACCCGTCACCCACCATTCCCGTCACCCGTCATTCCCGTCCGCCGGACGGGGTTCAGCGCGACCGGGTCGTCCCGGAGCAGGGGAGCACATGAGGTTTCTGGAGCGCGAACGCGCCGTACTGACGAAAATGCTGCCGGGGCTCGACGAGAGTCTGCGGGCGGTGCCGCTCATGGAGTTGGAGAGTCCGCGCAGCCCGGGTATCGGGCTCTTCCGTGACAGCGGGGGGCCCGGTCTGCTGGTGCCGGTGGCCTGCAAGGGGAAGGGGGCCACCGCGCTGGACGCCCTGCGGGTGCAGCGTGCGCTGGGCAGCAGGTCGCCCTCCCTGGCCGTGGCCACCACCATGCACCACTTCTCCATGGCCACCCTGGTCGGCCTGGTCACCGACGGCGAGGGGCTGGAGTGGATGCTCGTCGAGGGAGTGGCCTCCGGGAATCGGCTGGTGGCCTCCGGGTTCGCCGAGGGGCGGCCCGGCGCCGGCATCCTCTCGCCGTCGATGACCGCCACGGTGGGACCCGACGGGGTGCGGATCAGCGGGGTGAAGCGTCCGTGCAGCCTCGCCCGGTCCATGGATCTGCTCACCGCCAGCGTCCTGGTACCCGGTGAGCACGGGGCGCGCGACGAGCTGGCGGTGGCGCTGGTGCCCGCCGAGAGCGAGGGCGTGAGTGTCAGCGGTTTCTGGACCAGTTCCTTCCTGTCGGGGGCGGAGAGCGACCAGGTCACTCTCACGGATGTGCTCGTGCCGCCGGAACTGTTGCTGCGCACCTCGGGCTCGGACGGGCGGCTGGACGAGCTGCAGACCGCGGGCCTTGTCTGGTTCGAGCTGCTGATGACGGGGAGTTATCTCGGGGTCGCCAGTGCGCTGGTGGAACGGGTGCTGCGCAACGAGCGGGTGCCCGAGTCCGAGCGGGTCCGGCTGCTGGTGGAGGCCGAGGGTGCGATGGCCGCCGCGGAAGGTGTCGCCCGCCGACTCGACGAGGGCTGCCCGGACGAGTCGACGCTCGCCGACTCGCTGTACGTGCGGTACTCCGTCCAGGACGCCCTGGCCCGCATCGTCCCCCGGGCGGTGGAACTGCTCGGCGGCCTCAACTTCATGAGTTCGGACGAGGTCGGACACCTCGCCGCCTGCGCCAACGGGCTCTCCCTGCACCCGCCCGCCCGGTCCAGGATGACCGGCCCGCTGGCGGCCCACCTTGCCGACGGCCCGCTCACCGTCGCCTGATCCGACCCCGGGTGCGATTCCCCACGTCCACGCGAACCGCGTCCCACCCGACCCCACCCCACCCCAACACCCCCCACCCGATGGGAGTTTCCGAACCATGCCGCCAGAACCCACCGGTCCGTCCCGCCCCCGCCCCCGGAACCCACGCCCGACCCTGCTGCTCACCGGCGCCGCGGGCGTACTCGGCCAAGCCCTGATCGACGAGCTCTGCGACGACTACGACCTGATCTGCCTGCGGCACCGGGCGCCCCTGGACGACCCCCGGGTACGGGAGGTGACGGCGGACCTGTGCGCCCCCGGCCTGGGGCTCTCCGCCGCCCAACGGCTGGACCTGGCCGCCGAGTTGGACGTGGTCGTCCACTCCGCCGCCGCCACCAACTGGCGGCTGGACCCGGCCGACATCTGGCGCACCAACCTGGACGGCACGCGCTCGATGCTCGACCTCGCGGCCCGCGCCGACGCGCCCTTCTTCTACATGAGCACCGCCTTCGTGGCGAACCCGCTCGCGGCCGAGGAACGGGAGCGTTTTCCCGGGGCGGCCGCGTACCTCGCCTCCAAGACGGCGGCCGAGGAGGCCGTACGGTCGGCCGAGGTGCCCGGGGTCATCCTGCGGCCGTCCCTGGTCATGGGCGACTCGTCCACCGGCCGGATCGCCCGCGTGCAGGGTCTGACCCGGGCGCTGGGAGGGATCGTCAAGGGCCAGGTCCCGGTGCTCCCGGGCTCGCCCGGGACGCGGATCGACATGGTGCCGCAGGACGTGGTGGCCCGCGCGGTGGGCGACCTGGTCAGATCCGGGGTCGCGCAGGGCGAATACTGGCTGACCGCCGGGCGCGAGGCCATCCTGCAGCGGGAAGTCGTCGACATCTGCCTGGAGTTCGCCGGACAGCACGGTGAACGCCCGCACCCGCCGCGGCTGATCCCCGTGGAAGCGGTGCACCGCCTGCTGCTCCCGCTGCTGGAGGGTCCGTCCTTCCCCGCGCTGGTACGGCGCCGGCTCCAGGACTACGCCGAGCTGCTGCTGGTCTTCCAGCGGGAACTCCCCTTCGCCTCCGACCTGGGCACACCGCACTGCGGCACGGCCCCCACCCGCGCCGCGATCCGCTCGGCGCTGACCCGCAACGTGGAGTGCTGGGCCACCGGCCGAGGAGGCCTACGGCGGCCCCGGCCGGCCCAGACCCCGGCGGAGCTGGCGTCATGACCGCCGTAGACGCCGTAGAAGTGGCCCCTCCCGCTCCCGCCCCCATAGAGCCGGCAGTCCCCGCTCCCGCAGCCCCGCCCCCCGACACCGCCGAGCTCTACCGCCGTCACCTCGGCACCGGTCGGGCGGTCATGGGCACGGTGCTCGGTGGGATGGCCGAGGTGTACTCCGAGGGTGCCTGGGTGCATACCGACGACGGGCGTCGGTACCTGGACTTCGGGGGCTACGGCGTCTTCATCCTGGGGCATCGGCATCCGGCCGTACTCGACGCGGTGCGGCGGCAGTTGGACGCGCATCCGTTGGCGACCCGGGTGTTCCTGGAGCCCGTTGCCGCGAGGGCCGCCGCCGGGCTGGCCGCCCGGACCCCGGTGGGTCTCGATCACGTCCACTTCGTCAACTCGGGTGCCGAGGCGACCGAAGCGGGGCTGAAGCTGGCCCGTGCCCATGGGCGCAACGCGCTGGTGACCACCGTGTCCGGCTATCACGGCAAGACACTCGGGGCGCTGAGCGTCACCGCCAACTCCCTTTACCAGCAGCCCTTCGAGCCACTGTTGCCGGACACCGCGCAGGTCGCCTACGGGGACCTGGCCGAGCTGGAGGCGGCACTCCGTGGGCGTCGCGACCGGGCCTGCGTGATCCTCGAACCGGTGCAGGGGGAGGGCGGGGTGCGTATTCCGCCGCCCGGGTATCTCGCGGAGGCGGCGGGACTGTGTCGTACGTACGGCGCCTTCCTGATCGTGGACGAGGTGCAGACCGGGCTGGGTCGGCTGGGTGGTTGGTGGGGCGTTGATGCCGAGGGAGTGGTGCCCGATGTCCTTCTCGTGGGGAAGGGGCTGAGCGGCGGGGTCGTGCCGGTGGCCGCGATGGTGGCGACCGAGGAGGCCTACGGTCCGTTCTCGCGCGACCCCTACCTCCACACCTCCACCTTCGGTGCCTCGCCGATCGCCTGTGCGGCGGCGCTGGCGGCGGTGGAGACGATCGACCGCGAGGACATCGTGGGCCGGGCCGCCGTGCTCGGGCGGCAGTTGCTCGCGGGAGTCGAGGAGATCTGCGCCCCCTACCGGGAACGCCTGGTGCACGAGGTCCGAGGCAGGGGACTGCTGATCGGGATCGAGTTCGCCCAGGCACAGGCCGTCGGCGAGACGCTGCTGGAGCTGGTGAGCCGCGGCGTCCTGGTCAACCACTCGCTCAACTCCACACGCGTGCTCCGGCTGACGCCCCCGGCGATCGCCGACGCCGACGAGGTCCGGCTCTTCCTGGACGCCTTCGCCGATGCCCTGCGGGCCGTGCACGCCCGCCTCGCCTGACCGTCACGACATCAGCACCACAGCCCCCCCACGCCAGTGAGGACGTAGACCATGCGCCATGTGACAGTCCGGATGACGGCTCAGGGCATCGAGCCCGAGCACGCCTACCGGAGGATCAGCGACTTCAGCCGGTACCCCGAACTCACCACGACGGTACGGGCGGTGGAGGTGCAGCCGCCGCGTCCCGACGGTTCCGTGGTCTCCGCGTGGACCGTCTCCTTCCGCAACGGGCTGATGCGCTGGACGGAACGCGACACCTTCTCGCCGGCCACGCTCTCCATCGCGTTCGAGCAGCTCAGCGGTGACTTCGAGACCTTCGAGGGGAGTTGGGCCTGCGAGGCGCACGGGGACGGCACCACCGTCACCTTCCGGGCCTCGTTCGACCTGGGGATCCCCACGCTGGCCGAGATCCTCGACCCGGTGGCCGAGTCGACGTTACGCACCAACATCGAGAAGATCCTCCAGGGTCTGCTCGGCGCGGTGTCACCGGCCGGTCTCGCGGACGCCGCGCATGGCTGACCTGGCCCTGGCCCGGCCGTTCGACCCGGGCGAACAGCTGCGGGACGAACCCGGCCCCGACACCGAGCACTGCCTGCGCCTGTACGCGAAACTCGCCTCCGGCGTCACCGTCATCACCACCCAGGGCGGGGCCGGCCCCACCGGCATGACCGTTTCCTCCCTCACCTCCCTCTCGGCCCGCCCGCCCCTCCTCCTCGCCTGTCTGCGCAACGGCTCCCACACCCTGTCGGCGATCGGCGGCCAGGGCGTCTTCGCGGTCAACCTGCTGCGGGACAGCCAGAGTTCGCGAGCCGCCCGCTTCGCGGATCCGGCCGTCTCGTCGGCGGAGCGGTTCCGCGAGGTCCCGCTCCGCCGGGTCCTGGGCGCACCCGTCTTCGGCGACGCGCTCGGCTGGTCGGTCTGCCTGGTCGAGGACATCCGCCGCTACGGCGACCACAGCGCGGTGGTGGGACGGGTGGCCGCGGTGCAGGTGGCGTCGGGCCGGCCCCTGCTCTGGCACGACCGGCGGTTCGGGTCGCTGTCGGGGGCCGGGGAAGGGGCGCCCCGGTGACCCTGTTCGCGCCGGGCACGCCCTGCTGGGAGTCCGGGGACCCGGACGGCACGGACCCGCCGTCCACCGTGCGCGGCCGGATCGGTGCCGATGTCGCGGTGGTGGGCGCGGGGCTCGTAGGACTGTCCACGGCGTACCACCTGGCGGAACGTCAACCCTCCCTGGACATCGTGGTGGTGGACGCGCGGCGGCCTGCGGCCGGGGCCAGCGGGCGGGGCACCGGGCTGCTGGGGCCGCGGGTGGGTCCGCCGGTCGACCGGGCGGTGCGCCGGCACGGGGCCGCCGCCGCCCGCCGGATGCACCGGGCCAGCGTCGAGGCGGTACGACGGGTCGTGGAGCTGTGCGACCGGCTCGGGGTGCCCTGCGCGGACGGGGAACAGATCGTCGCCGCGCGCTCCCGCACCGGGCTCGCCTCCCTGGCCCGGCAGGCCGCCGCCTACCGGGCCCTGGACCTGGAGGTGCCCGTCCTCTGCGCCGCCGACATCCGGCGCCGCGTCGACGTGCCGTACCACGCGGGCCTGCTCCACCGGCACACCGCCACCCTCGACCCGGCCGCGCTGACGGCGGCCCTGGCGAGGGCCTGCGTGGCCAAGGGCGTACGGCTCTACGGCGGCAGCCCGCTGCGGGAAGTGCGCGGCGGGGACGGACAGGAGCCCGAACTGCTCTTCCCGCACGGCACGGTGAGGGCGCCGAAGTCCGTGCTGGCGGTGAACGCCGGGGTGGTCGGGCTCGGGCTGCCGGTGGGCACGGTGCTCGGGCTCGAGGTGCACGCGGTGGCGACGGAGCCGTTGGGACATGAGGCGCGGGCGCTGCTCGGTCACGGTGGCCTCGCGGTGATCGACGCGGTGCCGTTGGCCCCGTACTTCCGTCTCACCGCGGATGGACGGTTGGTGGTCGGGGGCGGTACCGCCCTGTGCCCGGACGGGATCGGGCCCCGCCGTCGAGCCGTGCTGCGGGTCTTCGCCTTTCACCGGCTGGAGCAGTGGCTGCGGGCGCTGCACCCGGCGCTGGCCGGGGTGGAGGTCACGCACCGGTGGGCGGGCGGGATCGGGGTCACTGCGGACGGCCTCCCCGTGGTGGGGCCGGTCCGGGGGCGGCCCGGTGTCTGGTACGCGGGCGGCTGCAACGGGCACGGTCTCGCGATGTCGGTGGCCCACGGTTCCTACCTCGCCGCGGCCCTCCTCGGCGACGCGGACACCCCCGAGCCCCTGCCCTGGCACCGTTCCCGGGCACCCCGCCTGCCGGTGTCGGGACCCGCCCGGCCGCTCCTGCGGGGCTACTTGGCCGCGATGGACCGCACCGCCCGCCGTGCGGCGGGGCCCGCGCTCGGTCCCCGCGGGTGAGCGGCCGTAGACCACTCGACCGTTTCCCTCAGCACCACACGGACGCCGGGCTCACCGGGAAAGGAACACCCATGATCGGGACACTGCTGGCAAGGCCGCTGGAGCTCATGGAGGAGAACTTCCGCAGGCCGTCCGGGCGCGCCGGGCGGTTCTTCGGGAATCTGATGGCGGTGCAGCACCGGAGCCTCACCGAGTGGACGATCGAGCACATGGACGTGCGCGGCCGTCAGCGGGTGCTGGACGTCGGCTGCGGTGGGGGCATGGCGGTGAAGCTGCTGTCGCGGCGGGCCGCTCAAGGATTCGTCGCCGGGGTGGACTACTCGATGGAGATGGTCGAGCAGGCGGCACGGCGGAACCTGCCGGCCATCGCGCGCGGGCGGGTCGAGGTGCGGCACGGAGACTGTTCTCAACTGCCGTACGAGGACTCGTCGTTCGACCAGGTCTGCGCGATCGAGACCTTCTACTTCTGGCCGGATCCGCTGGGCGGGCTCGCCGAGGCGTACCGGGTGCTGAAGCCGGGCGGTCAGGTGGCGATCACGTTGGAGATGAGCCGGGAGGCCGCCGACGATCCGTCACTCACCCAGCGGTTCTTCGGGCGGCGCTTCACGGAACGCTCGCAGCGGGCGGGGCTGCACATCCTCTCGGGGGACGACCTGGTGGAACGGCTCACCAAGGCCGGGTTCCAGGACGCCCGGTTCGTGTCGGAGCCGCGCCGTTCGCTGGGCTGGGTCTGCGCGCTGGCGCGGAAGTGAGGGCGGGGACATGACTGACGTACGGGATGGTGTGGTGGGCGCCCCCAGGGCAGCCGGGCTGCCGTTGCTGGGCAGTGTGCTGGACTTCCGGCGGGACATCCTTCAGGCCATGCACCGGGGGCGTACCGCCCATGGGGACCTGGTGCAGTACCGGCTCGGGCCGGTCGCGGTGCACGGGGTGTCCAGTCCGGAGCTGGCCGCCGAGGTGCTGACCGACAGCGAGCGGTTCGGGAAGCTCGGGGCGGACAACCCGTTGCGGCTCGTCCTCGGTGAGGGGCTGCTGACCAGCGACGACCACAAGAGCTGGCTGCGCAACCGGCGGATGATGCAGCCGATCTACACCAAGCAGGCCCTCGCGGGCATGTTCGCGACGATGGGGGTCTCGGCGGCCGAGCAGATCGCGCACATGGCCGACCGCTACCGGACGGGCGCGGTGGTGGACCTGCACACGGAGATGATGCGGGTCACCCTCGACATCGTCAGCCGGTGCATGTTCAGCACCGATGTGAGCCGGACCCTGGCCGGGCTCGGACCGGACGCGGTGGACGTCGCCATCAACTACGCCTTCGACCGCCTGCAGAACCCGCTGAGCCCGCCGACGTCCTGGCCGACCCCACGCAACCGGCGCTTCCAGGACGTCATGCGGGGACTCGACGACCTCATCTACCGGATCATCGCGGAACGCCGGCAGCCCGACGCCCCCACCGGCGGCGGGGATCTCCTCGACATGCTGCTGGCCGCCCGCGACGCCGACACCGGTGAGGGGATGACCGACCGGGAGCTGCGGGACGAGGTGATCACCACCTTCGCCGCCGGGCACGAGACCACCGCGATCACCCTCACCTGGGCCTTCTACCTCCTCTCCCGGCACCGGGACGTGCTGGAGCGGGTCCAGCGGGAGGTCGACGGCGTCCTCGGCGACGAACTGCCCACGCCTGACGACCTGGCGGAGATGCCGTACACCCTGCGGGTCTTCGAGGAGGCCCTGCGGCTCTATCCGTCGGCGCCGATCCTGCCCCGGCTGGTGCGGCGGGACACCGAACTGGGCGGCTACCGGGTGCCGGCCGGGTCACGCGTCCTGGTGAACCTGTACGACATCCACCGGCACCCGCGGCACTGGCCGGACCCCGAGCGCTTCGACCCGGACCGGTTCCTGCCGGAGGCCGGCAAGGGGCGGCACCGCTTCGCGTATCTGCCGTTCGGCGCGGGGCCGCACCTGTGCATCGGGAAGCACTTCGCGCTCATGGAGGCGCATCTGCTGCTGTGCGCCCTGGTGCGCCGCTGGGAGTTCCGCCATGTTCCCTCTCACCGGGTGGTGAACCACGCCACCATCACGCTGCGGCCGCGGTACGGAATGCTGATGACGATGCATCAGCGGACGCCCTCGGCCGCACGCACCGCCCATGTCGCCGGAGAACGGACCTCATGAACGCCGACGCCTCGCTCCTCGACCCCGAGCACATCAACCGGACCCGCTACCGGCCGGGCCAGCGCGCCGGTCACTACGAGAGCTTCTACCAGCGGGGCAACCACCCCACCGAACCCCGCGCCTTCTGGATCCGGTACACCGTGTTCAGCCCCGCGGACATGCCCGAGGCGGCCATCGGCGAGCTGTGGGCGATCTGGTTCGACGGGGTCACCGGTCAGCATGTGGTGGCCAAGGAGGAACACCCCATCGCCGACTGCCACTTCAGCACCGACTCGTTCGGCGCGCGGGTCGGCGACCGGGTGCTGGAACCGGGCCGCCTCAAGGGCGAGGCGCGGGGACCGGACGCCCGGATCGGCTGGGACCTGACGTACACCGGGGGCCAGCAGCCGCTGTTCCTGCTCCCGCCGAGGATGTACACGGGCGGCTTCCCCAAGGCCAAGAGCCTCGTCGGCACACCGCTCGCCCGGTACAGCGGCAGCCTCGACGTCAACGGCGAGGAGATCGACATCGACGGCTGGACCGGCAGCCAGAACCACAACTGGGGCAGCCGGCACACCGATCACTACGCCTTCGGCCAGGTCGCCGGCTTCGACGGGGAGCCCGACAGTTTCCTGGAGGTCGTCACGGCCCGCGCCAAGCTCGGCCCGGTGCACATCCCGCAGGTCACCTTCCTCGTGCTGCGCCACGACGACCGCGAGTACTCGCTGGTGTCCCTGCGTCAGGCGCTCTCCGCCAAGGCGGACTTCGGCTACTTCTACTGGGACTTCGCCACGTCCGACGGAACCGTCGACATCCGCGGCCGGATGACCGCCCCCAAGGAACGGTTCGTGGGCCTCAACTACTACAACCCGCCCGGCGGGATCAAACACTGCCTCAACACGAAGATCGGCTCCTGCACGGTCGAGATCGCCAACCGGGTCACCGGCAAGCGCACCGCGCTCAAGACCGACAGCCGCGCCCTGATGGAGATCCTCACGGACGACCGTGAGCACGGCATCACCATCCGCGCGTGAGCGGCCCCGCACCACTCGTCGAGCGCGTCACGGTCCGGGTGGCGCCGGACATCGCGTACGCCGCCGTGGCCGATGTGACGCGCATGGGGCAGTGGAGTCCGGAGGTCCGCGGCGCCCGTGTGCTGGGCGGCCGCGGGCCCGTGCGCGTCGGCACCCGCTTCGTGGGGCTCAACCGCGCCGCGTGGCTGCCCTGGGCCACCCTGTGCACCGTGGTCGCCGCCCGGCCGGGCAGCTGCTTCTCCTTCAGGGTCGGCATCCTGGGCATCGCCCTGTCCCAGTGGACGTACCGCTTCAGGGAGGTACCCGGCGGATGCGAGGTCACCGAGGAGTGGCTCGACCTGCGGTCGCCGGTCGCCGGCCGACTGCTCACCGCCGTCAGCCCGATGGTCACCGGCGTGATCCGGCGCCGCGAGCGTAACCGCACGACCATGCGGGCGACACTGGCCGCCCTCCGGACGGCGTTGGAGGGCGGCTGAGGGGGGCTCAGGGGGGAGCGTGGGGTGCGGGTTTCTGGCGGGTGGCTGTGGCGGGGGCCTGGAGGATGGCTGAGGCGGGGGCCCGGGGGATGCCTGAGGCGGGTGGCTGGCGGGTGGTCGAGGCGGGGGCCCGGAGGGTGCCTGAGGCGGGGTGGCT
>NZ_JNXE01000052.1 GCF_000716605.1 Streptomyces sp. NRRL F-525
AGGGTGGTTAGGTTTGCCCCCGGCTTCCAGCAACCACCCACCGGGGGTTGGCCGCTGAGCCGGGGTGGCGTGCTGGCGAGACGGCAGCGCGCACGCTCGTACCCCCGCATCCCACCGGCAGATAGCCGCTAAGCCCACCCGGCGTGCAGGCGAGACGGCAGCGCGTCCCTTCACACCGGCCGGCAACTCAGTTCAGACAGGGGGATGTCTGCCTGGCCACCCGTTCCTCCGGGCCGCTCGCTCGCTTCTGAAACGGGCTGGAGCGGACCGTGTCAAGGGTGGAGCGGAGCGGAATCGCCGCAGGCGACGCGACCGCAGGGAGCGCCCTTTACTCGGGCCGCGGAAGCCCGACACTGGCTGAGAAGCGAGTGGCCCAACGTTCACTGGGAAGCGCCGGGAACGCGAAAGAGCCGCCGTACCCGAAGGATCCAACGGCCCTTTCCTGCCTCGCAGTAGACGAGCGTCAGTGCACGTCGCCCATGAGCTCCCTGACCTTCTTGCGGTACATCCAGACCGCCACGCCTGCGAGGACCGCGAGGGCGGCTTCGAGGGTGACGATGCCTGTCTTGTTGAGGTCGACGCCGGCGATGGAGAGGAGGCCTGTTGTGGCGTCGCCTGCAGTCACCGCCAGGAACCAGACGCCCATCATCTGGGAGGCGTACTTCGCGGGGGCCATCTTCGTGGTGACGGAGAGGCCGACGGGGGAGAGGGTCAACTCGCCGACCGTCTGGACGAAGTAGATCGCCACGAGCCACATCGCCGCCGCCTTGTGACCGCCGTCGGCGATCGCGAGCGGGGCGAGGAAGAGGAAGAAGGACGCGCCGATGAGGATGAGGCCCATCGCGAACTTGGTCGCCGTGCTGGGCTCCTTGCCGCGGCGGGCCAGGGCCAGCCAGGCCCAGGCGAAGACCGGGGCGAGGGCCATGATGAGGACCGGGTTGACGGACTGGTACCAGGAGATCGGGAAGTTCCAGCCGAAGACGGTGTTCTTCGCGGAGGAGTCGGCGAACAGGGACACCGTCGAGCCGCCCTGGTCGTAGATCATCCAGAACACGGCCGCGGCGACGAAGAACCAGATGTACGCGGACATCTTCGACTGGTCGGCGCGGTCGAGGTCCTTGTCGCGCTTGATGCGGGCGATGACCAGGACGGGGATCAGCAGGCCGGCGACGGTGATCGGGACCAGGAGCCAGTTCAGCGTGTAGTGGCCGGAGAAGCCGACGATCGCGTAGAAGACGACCGCGACGGCCGCCCAGAACGCCGACTTGCGCAGCGTGGCCGACTTCTCCTCCGCGGACAGCGGCGTGGGGACGATGTCCGAGCGGGAGCTGAGGTGGCGCGTGCCGAGCAGGTACTGGGCGAGACCGAGGGCCATGCCGACCGCGGCGAGCGCGAAGCCGAGGTGCCAGTTGACGTTCTCGCCGACGGTACCGATGGCCAGCGGCGCGGCGAACGCGCCGATGTTGATGCCGATGTAGAAGAGCGTGAAGCCGCCGTCGCGGCGCGGGTCGTCCGGGCCCTCGTAGAGGTGGCCGACCATCGTCGAGATGTTGGCCTTCAACAGACCCGAGCCGATCGCCACCAGGCCGAGGCCCGCGAAGAACGTGCCCGAGGACGGCAGGGCCAGGGTGAGGTGGCCGAGCATGATGATCACGCCGGCCACGGCGACCGTCTTGCGGGGGCCGAGGACACGGTCCGCGAACCAGCCGCCGGGGAGGGCGAGCAGGTACACGAGCGACAGGTACACCGAGTAGATCGCGGTCGCGGTGGCCGCGCTCATGTGCAGGCCGCCCGGTGCCACCAGGTACAGCGGGAGCAGAGCCTTCATGCCGTAGTAGGAGAATCGCTCCCACATCTCGGTCATGAAGAGAGTGGCCAGTCCGCGGGGGTGGCCGAAGAAGGTCGTCTCGGAACCGGGGGTGCCCGGAGTCACCGAGTCCTTCGTCAGGCTGGACGCCATGGTCGATCCTTGCTGGTTCGGGACGCGCGTGCAGGAGCGGTCGCGCGCCCGGTGGGGGGCGGCCGGCACCGGCGGGATCGGCACGTCCGTCCCCACGCCCTCGGGGAGTCCGCCCCGGGTCACGGGACGGTGGACGGCGACCACCGGGATCCACGCCCTGCGCGTACTGCGCTCGGGCCCGGCCACAGGTCATTCCTTTCAAGGCTGGCGACAGCCAGCCCGCACACAAAAGAGACCTTCAGCTGTAAATGCTCGCCAAAGGTCCCCGGTGTTGCTACAGGCGTTCAGGTCACCATACGGCAGGACACCGCCTGAAATGGAAGGACTTGAGAGATCGATCACAGGGAAAAGTGGAACCGTGGTCGATCTTTTGAAGGTGAATACAAGGATGTCATCCCACAGGCACAGGTTCGGACCAGATTCTTCACCGCTGCGAATCCGACTTGCCCCAAGGTAAGAATCACTCGTGGCGATCACACCCCGACCGCTGTCCGAGGCGGACTACCATCACCTCATGACCCGTGTACTGCTCGCCGAGGACGACGCGTCCATCTCGGAGCCGCTGGCCCGCGCTTTGCGACGGGAAGGTTACGAGGTCGAGGTGCGCGAGGACGGACCGACAGCGCTCGACGCCGGCATCCAGGGCGGCATCGACCTGTGTGTCCTGGACCTGGGCCTGCCCGGCATGGACGGCCTGGAAGTGGCCCGCCGACTGCGCGCCGAGGGCCACACCGTCCCCATCCTCATCCTGACCGCGCGCGCCGACGAGGTGGACACCGTCGTCGGCCTCGACGCGGGCGCCGACGACTACGTCACCAAACCCTTCCGGCTCGCCGAACTGCTCGCCCGCGTCCGGGCCCTGCTCCGGCGCGGCGCGGCCGAGCCCGCGCAGCCGCCCGCCACGCACGGCGTCCGTATCGACGTCGAGTCCCACCGTGCGTGGATGGGCGACGAGGAACTCCAGCTCACCGCCAAGGAGTTCGACCTGCTGCGGGTGCTTGTGCGGGATGCCGGGCGGGTGGTGACTCGTGACCAGTTGATGCGCGAGGTGTGGGACACGACGTGGTGGTCGTCTACCAAGACCCTCGACATGCATATCTCCTGGCTGCGGAAGAAGCTCGGTGACGATGCGGCCAACCCTCGGTACATCGCGACGGTGCGGGGTGTCGGCTTCCGGTTCGAGAAGAGCTAGCCGGGTTTACGCGCGTCATCGCCATGGTGGTTCAGGTGGGTGCGCGGGTGCTGGCTGCGTGTGGCTGGTCGCGCAGTTCCCCGCGCCCCTAAAGGGGCGCTGACGTCACCGGTTCTCACAAAGTCACCGCCCGGAGGGGCCCGTGCGTCGTCGTCTTATTCAGTCCACCCTCGCTGTGGTGCTTGTCGTGATCGCTGTTTTTGGTGTGTCTCTGGTCATCGTGGAGACGCGGACCATCAGCAACAGCGCCCAGGAACGGGTGGATTCCGAGGCGCTGCGGCTGGCCAGCATCGTGGACAGCCGGATTCTCGGGGCGGAGATCGTCGACTCCGAGGTGTTGCGGACGCAGGTCACGGAGGACCGGTACGCCGTGATCCGGATCCCGGGCGATCCGGTGATCGAGGTGGGTACCAAGCCGGCCGGTGACGTCATCCGCTCCACCGCCAAGGGCGAGGAGGGCGAGACGGTCACCGTGGAGGAGCCGCGGTCGACCGTCACCCGGGAGGTCGGGCGGACGCTGCTGATCATCGGCGCCGTCGCCCTGCTCGCCGTAGTCGCCGCCGTACTGCTCGCCGTGCGGCAGGCCAACCGGCTCGCCTCCCCGCTCACCGACCTCGCGGAGACCGCGGAGCGGCTCGGTTCCGGTGACCCGCGGCCCCGGCACAAGCGGTACAGCGTCCCGGAGCTGGATCGGGTCGCCGATGTCCTCGACTCCTCCGCCGAGCGCATCGCCCGCATGCTCACCGCCGAGCGACGGCTTGCCGCCGATGCCTCACACCAGCTGCGTACGCCGCTGACCGCGCTGTCCATGCGGCTGGAGGAGATCACCCTCACGGATGACCCGGACACGGTGAAGGAGGAGGCGACGATCGCGCTGACGCAGGTCGAGCGGCTCACGGATGTCGTGGAGCGGCTGCTGACCAACGCGCGTGACCCCCGTACCGGATCCGCCGTCTCCTTCGACCTCGACGAGGTCATCCAGCAGCAGCTCGCCGAGTGGCGCCCCGCCTACCGCAGCGAGGGCCGCGCGATCGTCAGTTCCGGCAAGCGGCATCTCCAGGCCGTCGGCACCCCGGGCGCCGTCGCGCAGGTGCTGGCCGCGCTGATCGAGAACTCCCTGATGCACGGCGGAGGCACGGTCGCCCTGCGCACCCGTGTCACCGGCAACCAGGCCGTCGTAGAGGTCACGGACGAGGGGCCCGGGGTCCCGACCGACCTCGGCGCCCGTATCTTCGAGCGGACGATCAGCGGTCGTAACTCCACGGGAATCGGGTTGGCCGTCGCCCGGGACCTTGCCGAGGCGGACGGCGGGCGGCTGGAGATGCTGCAGGCGCAGCCGCCGGTGTTCGGGCTGTTCCTGTCGCGTACGCCGCCGACCAAGCGGCTGCCGGTGGACGACGACGAGCCCACGGTCCGCTAGGGACCAGAGGGAGTGGGCTGGTTCAGCTCACGTGCTGCTTGGGGCGGGGCAGCGGCTCGGGCTGGGGGCCGAGGAAGGGCTTCGCCTTCGCGGCCGGTTCCTCCTCCGGCTCGTCCTCCACCGGCAGCGCCTTGAACACCCAGCTGCGGTACGACCAGAAGCGGAACAGCGTCGCGATGCCGATGCCGAGCACCTTGAAGACGTTGCGCTGCAGCGAGCTGTCCCAGCCGAAGCCGTAGATCGCGGCGAACAGGATGCCGTTCTCGATCACCAGGCCGACCAGGCTGAACGCCAGGAACAGGCTGAGTTCCTTGGTGCGGGCGCTCTTGTCGCGGTCACGGTAGGTGAAGTACCGGAAGCCGACGTAGTTGCACCCGATGGCGACGATCGTCGCGATCACGTTGGCGCGTACGGCCTGCAGGCTGGTCAGATGCCACAGCAGGTTCGAGACCGCGAAGTTCACCACGGTGCCCACCACGCCCACCGCGCCGAACTTGGCGACCTCGCGGGCGAGCCGTTTGAAAGGCCCTTCGGAACCAGGCTCCATGGTTGTGCAGGCCCCCGTCTTCTCGGATTCTCGACCCAGCCATGCTAACCACCGCTTTCCCCCGGCGCCCGTGAAGCCGCTCACAGGTCGGGAAGAGACCCGGAAAAGAACGGTAAGAGGTACGGAAATCAGGCCGCCCTGGCGTGACCGATACCCTGGGGGAGTGACGTTCCCGGTAGTCGGCATGGTCGGCGGGGGGCAGCTCGCTCGTATGACACACGAGGCGGGCATCCCGCTCGGCATCAGGTTCAAGCTCCTCAGTGACACCCCTCAGGATTCCGCGGCGCAGGTCGTCGGCGATGTCGTCATCGGCGACTACCGCGACCTCGACACGCTGCGTGACTTCGCGCGGGGCTGCGACGTGATCACCTTCGATCACGAACACGTACCCACCGAGCATCTACGGGCCCTGGAGGCGGACGGCATCCCCGTGCGCCCCGGCCCGGACGCGCTCGTGCACGCCCAGGACAAGGGCGTGATGCGCGCGAAGCTCGTCGAGATCGGCGTGCCGTGCCCACGGCACCGGCTCGTGAGCGACCCCGCGGACGTCGTCGCGTTCGCCGGGGAAGGGGACGGCTTCCCCGTCGTCCTCAAGACCGTCCGCGGCGGCTACGACGGCAAGGGCGTGTGGGTCGTCGACTCCCCGGAGGAGGCCGCCGACCCGTTCCGCGCCGGCGTCCCCGTCCTCGCCGAGGAGAAGGTCGACTTCGTGCGCGAGCTGGCGGCGAACGTCGTCCGCTCCCCGCACGGCCAGGCGGTCGCCTACCCGGTCGTAGAGTCCCAGCAGGTCAACGGCGTCTGCGACACGGTCATCGCGCCCGCCCCCGACCTGGACGAGGCCCTCGCGCTGCACGCCGAGGAGATGGCGCTGCGCATCGCCAAGGAACTCGGGGTCGTCGGCCACCTCGCCGTCGAGCTGTTCCAGACCCGCGACGGCCGCATCCTCGTCAACGAACTCGCCATGCGCCCGCACAACTCCGGTCACTGGACCCAGGACGGCGCGATCACCAGCCAGTTCGCGAACCACGTCCGCGCGGTCCTCGACCTCCCGCTGGGCGATCCGCGCACCCGGGCCCCCTGGACCGTGATGTGTAACGTTCTCGGCGGCGACTACCCGGACATGTACTCCGCGTACCTGCACTGCATGGCCCGGGACCCCCAGCTGAAGATCCACATGTACGGCAAGGACGTGAAGCCCGGCCGCAAGGTGGGACACGTCAACACCTACGGCGACGACCTGGACGACGTCCTGGACCGCGCCCGTCACGCAGCCGGCTATCTGAGAGGCACGATCACCGAATGAGCCCCGTCGCAGGACCCGTCGTAGGAATCGTCATGGGGTCGGACTCCGACTGGCCCGTCATGGAGGCCGCCGCGAAGGCCCTCGACGAGTTCGAGATCGCGTACGAGGTCGACGTCCTCTCCGCGCACCGCATGCCCCGCGAGATGATCACGTACGGGGAGCGCGCCGACGGCCGCGGCCTCAAGGTGATCATCGCGGGCGCGGGCGGCGCCGCCCACCTCCCCGGCATGCTCGCCTCGGTGACGCCGCTGCCGGTGATCGGCGTCCCCGTGCCGCTGAAGTACCTGGACGGCATGGACTCGCTGCTGTCCATCGTGCAGATGCCGGCCGGTGTCCCCGTCGCCACCGTCTCGGTCGCCGGCGCGCGCAACGCGGGCCTGCTCGCCGCCCGCATCCTGGCCACGCACGACGACGAACTCCTCGTCCGTATGCGGGAGTTCCAGCAGGAGCTGAACGACCAGGCCACCGAGAAGGGCAAGCGGCTGCGCGCCAAGGTCGAGGGCGGCGGCGCCAGCGGCTTCGGCTTCGGGAAGTGACAGGGATGACGGGGAACACGGCGATGACGTCACTGGACCAAGCCCGGGAGCTGCTCCGCGAGTTCCCGGTCGTCGACGGGCACAACGACCTGCCCTGGGCGCTGCGCAAGCAGGTCAATTACGACCTCGACGCCCGCGACATCGCCGTCCACCAGAACGCCCATCTGCACACCGACATCCCGCGCCTGCGCGAGGGCGGCGTCGGAGCGCAGTACTGGTCGGTGTACGTCCGCTCGGACCTGCCCGACCCGGTGCCGATGACGCTCGAACAGATCGACTGCGTAC
Organism: Streptomyces sp. NRRL F-525; assembly: GCF_000716605.1. GTDB lineage: Bacteria > Actinomycetota > Actinomycetes > Streptomycetales > Streptomycetaceae > Streptomyces. Next base: position 7,244 of record NZ_JNXE01000052.1, read on the forward strand.
GGCAGTTGCTCGCCCGCTACCCGCAGGACCTGGCGCCCGCGCTGACCGCCGCGGACATGGAGTCGGCGCGCGCGGAAGGCCGTATCGCCTCCCTCATGGGAGCGGAGGGCGGGCACTCGATCGCCAACTCCCTCGGCACGCTAAGGGGGTTGTACGCCCTCGGCGTCCGCTACATGACGCTCACCCACAACGACAACGTGGCGTGGGCGGACTCGGCGACGGACGAACCGGGGGTCGGCGGGCTGTCGGCGTTCGGCCGTGAGGTCGTGCGGGAGATGAACCGCGAGGGCATGCTCGTCGACCTCTCGCACGTGGCGGCGACGACGATGCGCGACGCGCTGGACACGTCGACGGCGCCGGTGATCTTCTCCCACTCGTCGTCGCGGGCGGTCTGTGATCACCCGCGCAACATCCCCGACGACGTGCTGGAGCGGCTGCCGGGCAACGGCGGCATGGCGATGGTGACGTTCGTACCGAAGTTCGTGCTCCAGGCCGCCGTCGACTGGACCGCCGCGGCCGACGACAACATGCGCGCGCACGGTCTGCACCACCTGGAGACCACCGAAGAGGCGATGAAGGTGCACCGCGCCTTCGAGGAGCTCCACCCGCGGCCCGTCGCCACGGTCTCCACCGTCGCCGACCACCTCGACCACATGCGCGAGGTCGCCGGTGTCGACCACCTCGGCATCGGCGGCGACTACGACGGCACGGCCTTCACCCCGGACGGCCTGAACGACGTCTCCGGCTACCCGAACCTCATCGCCGAGCTGCTGGACCGCGGCTGGTCCAAGACCGACCTCGCGAAACTCACCTGGCAGAACGCGGTACGGGTGCTGGGCGCGGCGGAGGACGTGGCGCGGGAGACCCGGGCGACGCGGGGGCCGTCGAACGCGACGATCGCGTCGCTGGACGGCTGACCGGCGCGGCGCGGGAGCGCCCACTCCCGCGCGGCTGACCGGCGCGGCGCGGGAGCGCCCACTCCCGCGCCGTACCCCGAACGCCCCGCCCACCAGGTAGCCCCCTTGCGGGCGTGCGACGGTGACCGTACTGCCGTAACGACGTACGGAGCCCGCCATGGCCGACCTCCAGGACCAACTGCACGCGACCACCGAGGTCGGCGAGCTCGACGACTTGGTCCACGAGCCCTTTCCCGGCGGGGTCTTCCCGCCGGACACCGAGGAACCGTACGACCCCGTCTCCGACCCGGCCGCCGCCCCGCTGGAGCGCGCGCACGCCATCCTCGCCGCGCATCCGGTCGCGGACGGCTACAGCGGGCTGCCGTGGGCGCTGCGGCATCTGCCGTGGTTCGACCTGGAGCTGGGCGAGAGTTCCGTGGACACCGATGTGCCGCGGCTGCGCGAGGGGCATGTCGGCGCGCTGTTCTGGTCGCTGCACCTGCCCGAGGGGCTGGCCGGGGACCGGGCGGTCGGCGCCACCCTGGAGCAGCTGGACCTGGTCAACACGGTGGTCCGCGCCCACCCCGAGGGGCTGCGCCTTGCGTACACCGCAGGCGAGACCACCGACGTGCGCCACTGCGGCCGTATCGCCGTGCTGCTCGGCCCCGCCGGAGCCGCCGCGCTCGGCGACTCCCTGGGCATCCTGCGCTCCCTGCACGCGCTGGGGCTGCGGGTCCTCACGCTGTCCGGGGTGTCCTGGGCGAGCGAGGCCGGGCTGACCCGGTTCGGGGAGGAGGTCGTGCGCGAGATGAACCGGCTCGGCGTGCTCGCCGACCTCTCCGGCGCCTCGGACGGCACTATCCGCCGCACGCTGGCGGTCTCGAAGGCACCGGTGCTGTTCACCCGCTCCGCCGCCCGCACGCTGCGCCCGCACCCGGCCAACCTCTCCGACGAACTCCTCGCCGCGGTCGGCGCCGCCAAGGGCCTGTGCATGGTGCCGCTCACCGCCGAGCAGACCGGGCCGTCGGTCCGGGACGTCGCCGACCACCTCGACCACGTCCACGAGGTCGCGGGCCGCGAGTGCGTCGCCCTGTCCGGCACGTACGACGCCGGTACGGCCCACCCGCAGGACCTCGCCGACGCCTCCTGCTACCCGAACCTCATCGCCGAGCTCCTGCACCGCGGCTGGTCCGAGCCCGACCTCGCCCTGCTCAGCTGGGGGAACGTCCAACGCGCCCTGCGCAGCGCCGACTTCACGGCCCGCGCCGCCCAGCAGCGCCGCGAGCCGTCCACGGCGAAGATCGCCGAACTGGACGGATAACAACGCGGGTGTGCTTACGGCTGGTCGATCCGGCAGAGGCAGAAGGGATGCCCTGCCGGATCGGCGTACACCCGGAAGTCCTCCTTGTCCTCCTGGTGCAACGGCCGCGCGCCGAGCGCCAGCGCCTTCGCCTCCGCGACCTCCAGTTCCGCCCAGGTCGGCCCGGAGTCGAAGTCGAGATGGAGCTGCTGCGGCCGGTCCGCGCGCGGCCACTCGGGCGGCGTGTAGTCCGTCACCCGCTGGAAGGCGAGCCGCGGCCCGTCCGGAATGTCGAGTACGACCCACTCGTCGTGGGCGACGTGGGGTGTGCCGCCGAGAATCCCGGCGTAGAACTCGGCGAGCGCGAGCGGATCGGGGCAGTCCAGCACGGTGGAACGGAAACGTGCCACGGCGGTCATGGTGATCTCCCTGGTGTCGGCTGTGTCGGCGGTCTCAGCAGGCGCAGAGGCAGAACGGGTGCCCCGCCGGGTCGGCGTACACACGCCACGTGCGCGAGTGATCGTCGGTGTCCAGCGGCGTCGCGCCCAGCGCCAGGACGTCCTTCTCGGCCGCGTCCAGGTCCGTGACGGTCAGGTCGAGGTGGAACTGCTGGGAGTCGCCGGGCGCGGGCCACTTCGGCGGTGCATGCCCGGGTGCCTCCTGGAACGCCAGCGTCCGGCCGCCGGGCAGCTTCAGGTCCACCCAGTCGCCGCCGTCCTCGTCCTCGACGGCGCCGCCCAGGATCCCGGCGTAGAAGGCGGCGAGCGCGCGCGGATCGGGACAGTCCAGGACGACGGCACCCAGTTCGGCGATGGCCATGACTGACTCCTCCTAGTTACCCATAGATGGCGTCATGCAGTAACGGTTACTGCATGCTCCCGCATTGGAGGTAACGTCGCAAGCATGAAGTGGTCGCAACCATGAGTGAGAGAGTTCCCGCGCCCGGCGGCCTGGCCCTGATCGAGGCCCTGGTGAACACGCTGGACATCGAGGCGGGAGCCGACGCGCTCGACACGGAGGACGGCCGGACCCCCTTCGGACTCACCGCGCACCAGGTCCCGCACGCCCGCGAACTCCGCGAGTCCCTGCGCGCCACGCTGCTGGCCCACGCGGGCCACCCCGCGCACCAGGACGTGACCCCGCTCGGTGAACTCCTCGCCCGGGCCCCGCTGTTGGTCGAACTCGACGCCCACGACGGCTCCGCCCGCCTCACCCCGGCCGACGCGGAACCCCTGCTCTCCCGCGTGGCGGCGGCGATCGCCGGGGCACTGGTCGAGGGCACCTGGCCCCGCCTCAAGGCCTGCGAGGCGCCGACCTGCCACTGGGCGTACTACGACCGCAGCCCGGCGGGCCGGGGCCGCTGGTGCTCGATGGCGGTCTGCGGTGCCCGCGCGAAGATGCGCCGCTACCGCGCCAAGTAGCCCTCACGGAAGGCGACTTGAGCGGTCCGGACGCCCAGCACAGCCCAGTGGTGCAGAATGCAGCCAGACGCCGGTCCGGCCGACTGAGCCTCGGCCGGACCGGCGTCGTCCGCCCGGCCGTGCGTCTATGCCGTGGGACGGCCCATCGCGCGGAACGTCCAGCCCGCCTTCCGCCACAGCACCGGGTCGAGCGCGTTGCGCCCGTCCAGGACCACGCGGGCGCGTACGGCCTCGCCGAGGGCCGCCGGGTCCAGTTCGCGGAACTCGCGCCACTCCGTCAGGTGCAGGACGACATCGGCGCCCCGTACGGCCTCGACGGCGGTGTCGGCGTAGCCCAGCGTCGGGAACAGCCGTAGCGCGTTGGGCATGCCCTTCGGGTCGTACACGGTGACCTGGCCGCCCTGGAGGTGGATCTGGCCGGCGACGTTCAGGGCGGGGGAGTCGCGGACGTCGTCGGAGTCGGGCTTGAAGGTGGCGCCGAGGACGGCGACCCGCTTGCCCAGGAAGGAGCCGCCGCCGAGCGCCTCACGGGTCATCTCGACCATCTGGCCGCGGCGGCGCATGTTGATGGAGTCGATCTCGCGGAGGAAGGTCAGGGCCTGGTCGGCACCCAGTTCACCGGCGCGGGCCATGAACGCCCGGATGTCCTTCGGGAGGCAGCCGCCGCCGAAGCCGATCCCGGCCCGCAGGAACTTCTTGCCGATCCGCTCGTCGTGCCCGATCGCCTCCGCCAGCTTCACGACATCGCCGTCCGCGGCCTCGCAGACCTCGGCCATCGCGTTGATGAAGGAGATCTTCGTGGCGAGGAAGGAGTTCGCGGCCGTCTTCACCAGCTCGGCGGTCGGGAAGTCCGTCACGACGAACGGCGACCCGGCCGCGATCGGCTTGGCGTACACCTCACGCAGCAGCCTCTCGGCCCGCTCGCTCCGTACGCCGACCACGATCCGGTCCGGATGCAGCGTGTCCTGTACGGCGAGGCCCTCCCGCAGGAACTCCGGGTTCCAGGCCAGCTCGGCGTCCTCCCCGGCGGGCGCGTGCTCGGCCAGATACGCCGCCAGCCGGTCCGCCGAGCCCACCGGCACGGTGGACTTGCCGACGACCAGCGCGGGCCGCGTCAGGTGCGGGGCGAGCAGCTCGAAGGCCCGGTCGACGTACGACATGTCGCAGGCATACTCCCCGTGCTTCTGCGGGGTGTTGGTGCACATGAAGTGGACGTCGCCGAACTCCGCGACCTCGGCCCAGTCCATGGTGAAGCGCAGCCGACCGGTGGAACCCTCGATCCCGGCGACATGCTTGCGCAACAGCTCCTCGAGTCCCGGCTCGTACATCGGGACCTCACCCCGCTGGAGCATCGCGATCTTCTCGGGGACGACGTCGAGCCCCAGCACCTCGTAGCCCAGCTCGGCCATGGCCGCGGCGTGCGTGGCGCCGAGATAGCCGGTGCCGATCACGGTGATCTTGAGGGCCATGAGTGCTCCAGAAGGGGTACGGGGGCGATGCGCGCCCGAGCATAACCGGCGCTCTCACCGGGCACCTTTCCCCCTGTCGCCAAGCTCACGTATCCCTCCCGTGGGCGGGCCCCTAAAATTTGGGTTACTTAACGGTAATTAGCACTGTGATCACAGCGTCCTTGGAGCGTGAGAGATCTTGGCCGGATCGGCTGACTTCGACCTGTACCGCCCGTCGGAGGAGCACGACATGCTCCGCGACGCGATCCGTTCACTGGCCGAGGCGAAGATCGCGCCGTACGCCGCAGCGGTGGACGAGGAGTCACGCTTCCCGCAGGAGGCCCTGGACGCCCTCGTCGCGAACGACCTGCACGCCGTCCACGTACCCGAGGAGTACGGCGGCACCGGCGCCGACGCCCTGGCCACGGTGATCGTGATCGAGGAGGTGGCCCGCGTGTGCGCGTCCTCCTCCCTCATCCCCGCGGTGAACAAGCTGGGCTCGCTCCCCGTGATCCTCTCGGGCTCCGAGGACCTGAAGAAGCGGTACATGACCCCGCTCGCCAAGGGCGACGCGATGTTCTCGTACGCCCTCTCCGAGCCGGACGCCGGTTCCGACGCGGCCGGCATGAAGACGAAGGCCGTCCGCGACGGCGACCACTACGTCCTCAACGGCGTGAAGCGCTGGATCACGAACGCGGGCGTCTCCGAGTACTACACGGTGATGGCGGTCACGGACCCCGAGAAGCGCTCCAAGGGCATCAGCGCCTTCGTCGTCGAGAAGTCCGACGAGGGCGTCTCCTTCGGCGCCCCGGAGAAGAAGCTCGGCATCAAGGGCTCCCCGACCCGCGAGGTCTACCTCGACAACGTCCGCATCCCCGCCGACCGCCTGATCGGCGCCGAGGGCACCGGCTTCGCCACCGCGATGAAGACCCTGGACCACACCCGCATCACCATCGCGGCCCAGGCCCTCGGCATCGCCCAGGGCGCCCTCGACTACGCCAAGGGCTACGTCAAGGAGCGCAAGCAGTTCGGCAAGCCGATCGCCGACTTCCAGGGCATCCAGTTCATGCTCGCCGACATGGCCATGAAGATCGAGGCCGCCCGCGCCCTGACCTACCAGGCGGCAGCGGCATCGGAGCGCGGCGACAAGAACCTCACCTTCCAGGGCGCCGCCGCCAAGTGCTTCGCCTCGGACGTCGCCATGGAGGTCACGGTCGACGCCGTCCAGCTCCTCGGCGGCTACGGCTACACCCGCGACTACCCGGTCGAGCGCATGATGCGCGACGCCAAGATCACGCAGATCTACGAGGGCACGAACCAGGTCCAGCGCATCGTGATGGCGCGCAACCTGCCGTAGCCGACGGGCAGTTACGAGCAGCACCGAGGGCACCCCCGGTCTCCCGGCGGGTGCCCTCGCCGTTCCGTCGGGCATGCTGCGACCCATGACCGACCCGACACAGACCCAGCCGCAGACCGCCTTCGACACCGCCGAACGCACCATGTGGTCCGGCCGCGCCCACGCCTACGCGGCGAGCTTCGCCCGCCTCTGCGCACACCCCGTGGAGCACCTCCTGGACGCCGCCGGGATCGGGACGGGGACGCACGTCCTCGACGTCGGCACCGGAACCGGTACGGCGGGCGTGGAGGCTCGGGTCGCCGCGCTTCCCCAACTACCCTTCCCCGACGGCGAGTTCGAGGCGGTCATAGGCAACTTCGTCATCAACCACGTAGGCCGCCCCCGCGCCGCCCTCACCGAACTGCGCCGCGTACTGAAGCCCGGCGGCCGGATCGCGCTGACCCTCTGGGGCGCGCGGCGCGGTGCCGGGCAGGAACTGTTCGGGCGGGCGTTCGCGGCGGCGGAGGCCGTCATCCCGGCGGATCTGCCGCGCCTCGACCCCGCCGAGGACTTCGCGCGTACGGCGGACGGTTTCGCGGAGTTGCTCCGCGAGGCGGGCTTCACGGACGCCGGAGCCCGCGAGCTGGAGTGGGACCACCGCGCCACCCTCGACGAGTGGTGGGGCGGACCCGCCGCCGGTGTCGCCACCGCCGGGCTCGTCGTCACCTCGCAGGACGCGGGGACGGTCGTACGGATCAGGCGGGAGTACGTGCGGCTGGCCGGTGAATTCGCCGCAGGGGGACATGAGTTGGCCCTGCCGCACATCGCCGTGCTGGCGTGCGGCAGGGCCCAGTAGCTTGCTCAGTTGCCGGAGACCGTGACCTTCTGGTCGTTGTTCAGCTCGTTCACCAGCGTCTTCACCTTGGCCTTGTCCCAGATGAGGTTGCCGCCGGTGGAGCCGGAGATCGGCATGTTCATCGAGGTGCCGTCGCCGCCGCTGACGCCCTTCATCGCCCAGAACATGGACGCCAGGTCCCAGAGCGACATGTCCTTGTCGACGCTCAGCGAGTCCAGGCCCGCGCCCAGCGTCGGGTAGAGCTTGAACGGGTTCAGCAGCGTGCCCGGGGTCGCCACCTGGTGGGCCAGGGCCGACAGGAACTTCTGCTGGTTCTTCGTGCGCTGCAGGTCCGACGCGGCGAACGCGTGCCTGGTGCGGACGAAGGCCAGCGCCTCCTCGCCGTTCAGCGTCTGCTTGCCCGCCTTGAAGTCGGCGCCCGAGTACGAGTCCTTGAAGCCCTTGTCGATGTCGATGGTGACCCCGCCGACCGCGTCCACGATGTCCGCGAAGCCGTTGAAGCCGATCTCGACGTAGTGGTCGATGTGCAGGCCCATGTTGTATTCGATGGTGCGGACGAGGAGCGTCGGCCCGTCCGTCGCGTACGTCGCGTTGAGCTTTTCCTGCTTGCCCGTGCCCGGGTACGTCTTGCCGGAGGTGGACCCCACGAACGTCGGGATCGTCACGTTCGAGTCGCGCGGCAGCGAGATCAGAGTGTCGCCGCTGTCGCCCACGTGCAGGATCATCATCGAGTCCGTGCGCTTGCCCTCGGCGGAGCCGGTGTGCAGCTTCTTCTTCTCGGCCGCGGTCAGCCCCTCGCGGCTGTCGGAGCCGACGATCAGGTAGTTCGTGCCGTCGCCCGCCTCCGGCCGGTCGATCACCTTCGACAGGTCGACGTCGCGGTTCAGCTTGGAGTCGGCCCAGAAGTAGGTCCCCACGGTGGTCACGACCAGCACGGTGACCACGGTGATCGCGGTCCACTTGATACGACGGCGCCAGTTCGGCGCGCGGCGTGGACCCCGCCCGCCGTCCGGCCCCTGCGGTCCCCCCGGGCCGCCACCGCCGTAGACCTGGCCGGTGTTGTAGCCGTCGTACCCGTTGTTGTCGTAGCCGCCCTGGCCCTCGTCATAGCCCTGGCCGCCCGTGTACGACGGCTGCGGCGGGACTCCGGCGCCGTACGGCGGGGCCTGCGGGCCGCGTCGTACCTGGCGCATCACACGTGCGCTCTCCGGCTGTGCGTTCGCGCTACCGCGTCCGTACTCGTTGCCGCGGTTGCCGCCGGACCATCCCTCGGGCCAATCGTTCATGGGGCCCAGTGTGCAGGTTGCGACCATGTCCTTTACAAGGGTCGTAGGAAAATCAGGGCACTGCTGTTGCGAAGCCAACACAAAGTCCGCAGATGTCCGCTCCGCATAGGGTGGCGTCCATGACAGAACTGCCGGGCAAGCCGACGTCCGCCTCCCGGACCACCCTCAGCCACATCATGACCAACGCCGACACGAACCTGCTGGGGACCGTGCACGGCGGGGTCATCATGAAGCTGGTCGACGACGCGGCGGGCGCCGTCGCCGGGCGGCACAGCGGCGGTCCGGCCGTGACCGCGTCGATGGACGAGATGGCGTTCCTGGAGCCGGTCCGCGTCGGCGACCTCGTCCATGTGAAGGCACAGGTCAACTGGACCGGCCGGAGCTCCATGGAGGTCGGCGTGCGAGTCCTGGCCGAGCGGTGGAACGAGTCGACCCCGGCCACCCAGGTCGGCTCCGCGTACCTCGTCTTCGCCGCCGTCGACGCCGACGGCAAGCCCCGCGCGGTGCCGCCGGTGATCCCGGAGACGGAGCGCGACGAGCGCCGCTACCAGGAGGCCCAGATCCGCCGCACCCACCGCCTGGCCCGCCGCCGCGCCATCATGGACCTGCGCGAGAAGCGGGCCGCGGAGGGTCTCGACGACTGACGAGGGGGGTACCTACCCTCCTGGAAAAAGTGTTACAGAATCCGCCGAAGTGTCACACTTTTCAGGAACACCCCACCTCGTCCCCCGTCACCACCCCGAACTCGCCCTGCTGCACATCCGTCGCCCGCACCCGCGTGACCTGCTTGAAGTCACTCCCGGCGATCACCTTCAGCACCGGCCCCTGCCCCTTCACCGCGCGCAGCTCGCTCCCGGGCAGCGCCGCCGCCAGCGACTTCGCGGAACGGTCCCAGCGGGGGTCGTAGACCACGACCGTCCGTCGTACGGCGTGATCGGCCGCGCTCGTCGGCTGGTGCGTCGTACGGAAGCCGGTCGCCGCCAGCGCCGCGTCCACGCGCTTGCCGAGACCGCCGGTCGCCGTGCCGTTCTCGACCTGGACCTGGATCTGCTGCGGGGCCACGTCCACCTTCACCGCGTTGGCGCGCGCCGCCTTGTGCACGGTCAGGGGTTTGTCGTCGCGCAGGGCCTGGAAGAGCTTGGCCGCCTTCGGCTCGTCCCATTTCAGGGTGGAGCCGATGCCCTTCACGACGAAGCCCATCTGCCCGATCGGGACCGTGGTGAACTCGGAGGACGACGGGGAGAAGGTGCGCATCGCCCGGCCGAGATCGAGCAGTTCATCCGTACCGAAGCCCTTGTCCGCGCGGACCGAGCCGAGCACCGCGCGGGTCACGTCACGGAACTTCAGCGGGTTCAGCAGCACCCCGGACGAGGTGGCCTGGTCGATCAGCGCGGCCAGGAAACGCTGCTGGCGCTTCATCCGGCCGAGGTCGGAGGCGCCGTCGACGTGCCGCGAGCGGACGTACTGGAGGGCCTGCCCGCCCATCAACGTGTGGGTGCCGGCGGGGAGATCGAGACCCGTGTACGAGTCCTTGAGCGGCTCGGCGGTGCAGATCTTGACCCCGCCCAGGACGTCGACCGTCTTCATGAAGCTGGTGAAATCGACCTCCAGGTAGTGGTCGATCTTCACGTGGGTCATGGACTCGACGGTCTGCACGGTGAGGTTGGGGCCGCCCTCCGCGTACGCCGCGTTGATCTTGATGGGGTGCGGACCGTGGTGCTCACCGGTGGTCTGGTCGGTGTGCGGGGGCGTCATGGCGTAGGAGTCGCGGGGGAGGCTGACGACGCTGGCGCGCTCCCGGTCCTCCGAGATGTGCACGATCATGATGGTGTCGGTGCAGTGGCAGGGCGCGCCACCGAGGTGGTACTGGCGCCGCTCCTGCTCGGTGATCTTGTCGCGGCCGTCGGTGCCGACGAGCAGGACGTTCATGCCGTGGCCCGCGCGCGGGCGGTTCTTCATGTCCTTGAAGGGGTCGACGCGGGCGATGTCGGCGTCGAGGCTGGTGACCACCGCGTGCCCGATCCCGGCGGACGCGAGCACCACCACGGACAGCGTGGTCGCCGCCCGCATGGCCCAGCGCGGCTTCTTCTTCGGTCGTACGGGTGGCCGTGGGCGCCGCTGCGGTGGACGGGCGGCGGGGGAGCGGCGGGGCGGCGTGGGCATGGGGGACACCTCCGCGAGGGCCGTACGTGGGATCTTGAGCACCGTAGGCCGATACGATCTGATACCACCGCAGCCGCCCGGGCGGGGCGCGTCCGTGTCCCCCGTTCGCGGTAACGTGAGCGCCCTATGAACGCCATTCCCGACGTGCGACTCCCCGCCGTTTCTGTGATCATGCCCGTCCTCGACGAGGAGCGGCATCTGCGCGGAGCCGTCCAAGCGATCCTCGCGCAGGAGTACGACGGCGAGATGGAGGTCGTGATCGCCATCGGTCCCTCGAAGGACCGTACGGACGAGATCGCGGCCGAGCTCGTACGCGAAGACCCGCGTGTGCACACCGTCCCGAACCCGACCGGCCGCACGCCCGCCGCCCTCAACGCCGCGATCAAGGCCTCCCGCCACCCGATCGTCGTCCGCGTCGACGGCCACGGCATCCTCTCGCCGAACTACATCGCCACCGCCGTACGCCTCCTGGAGGAGACCGGCGCGCAGAACGTCGGCGGCATCATGCACGCCGAGGGCGAGAACGCCTGGGAGGACGCGGTCGCCGCCGCGATGACCTCGAAGATCGGCGTGGGCAACGCGGCCTTCCACACGGGAGGGGAAGCGGGCTCCGCCGAGACGGTCTACCTCGGGGTGTTCCGCCGCGAGGCCCTGGAGCAACAGGGCGGCTACAACGAGGAGTTCATCCGCGCCCAGGACTGGGAGCTGAACTTCCGGATCAGGGAAGCGGGCGGCCTCATCTGGTTCTCGCCCGAACTGCGGGTGTCGTACCGCCCCCGCCCGTCGGTGAAGGCCCTGGCCAAGCAGTACAAGGACTACGGCCGCTGGCGCCACGTCGTGGCCCGCTACCACGAGGGCTCCATCAACCTCCGCTACCTCGCCCCGCCGACGGCGGTCTGCGCGATCGCGGCGGGCATCGTCGTCGGCGCGGTCCTCACCCCCTGGGCCTTCCTGATCCCCGCCGGCTACCTCGCGGCGATCACCCTCGGCTCCCTCCCCGCGGGCAAGGGCCTCTCCCTGAAGGCCCGCCTTCAGATCCCGGTGGCCCTCGCCACCATGCACATGTCCTGGGGCTACGGCTTCCTCACCAGCCCCAAGTCCCTTGCCCGCAGGGTGATCGCGTCCCGGCGGCCCGCGGTGCTCAGCCCGTCCAGCAGCTGAGCCGAGCACCGCCGCACCGACGACCCGGACTGCTACCAGACGTAGTTCGGGTCGACGTGCATGCACGCCGTGGTGTCCGAACCGTTGAGGGCGTCCGCCGAGGTCGGGGTCTTGTCGTCCTCCGTCGGGGCCTTGTACTTCGTGCCGGTCGTCCAGTCCGCGCCGACGACCAGGGTGACGCCGGAGACGCTCGTGGACTTCTTCACCGCGCTCGTCGGGATGCCGAGGGCCTTGGCGACCCGTTGGGCGTCGCCCTCCAGGTCGGCGCTCGGGTAGCGGACCAGCGTCGTGGCCGCGCTGGGCGTCGTCGAGGAGTCGGCGACCGCCTCCTTGAAGCCCTTGCCGACGAGGAGTTGGGCGATCGAGGTGGCCCGGCCGCGGACCGCGCCGGTCGTGTCGGTGCGGGTGCCGTTCTCCACCTGTACGGCGATCTTGTCGTCGGCGGCGGCCGGATCGGTGGACGCCTTCGCCGCCGTAGCCGACTTCTTCTTGTCCTTGCCGTCCAGCGCGATGTCCTCGCGGACCAGCCGGAACAGCTGGTCGGCGTCGGTCGTCTTGGGGACCACCCGGCCGCTGCTGCCCGAGTACTCCCACGGCATCGTCGTCATGGTGATCCGGGCGGTCGGTACCTTCCTCAGTTCCTTGCTCAGGTCGTACAGCTTGGCGACGGTCCCGAGGCCGTTGTCGACCGTGAGCGCCTTCGTGGCCGTCTCGGCGAGGCTGCGCAGCTTCGTCGGATTGCTCAGCGTGGCGTTCTCGCGCAGCTGCCGGACCATCGAGTTCATGTACTGGTGCTGCGCCTTGGTCCGGGCGATGTCGGTGTCGTCCTCGAAGCCGTAGCGCGTGCGCAGCCACTGCAGGGCCTGCTCGCCCTTCACGGACGTGGTGCCCTTCTTCAGCTTCAGGCCCGAGCCCTTGCCGGAGGAGGTGTGCGAGTAGACGTTGGCGTCCACGCAGACCGGCACCCCGCCGATCGCGTCCGCCATCGACACCACACCCGCGAAGTCGACCATCATGAAGTGGTCGATGTGGATGTCGGTCAGCTTCTCCCAGGTCGCCACCGTGCAGCCGGGGCCGCCGCGGCCCAGCGAGTCGTTCGTGATGACGTCCGTCTCGGCCGCGTACGTCTTGCCCGTGTCCGGGTCCGTGCACTTGGGGATGTCCGTCAAGGTGTCGCGCGGCATGCTCACGACCGACATGTTGCTGCGGTCCGCCGAGACGTGCAGCAGCATCTGGACGTCCGCGCGGGCCGGGGTGTCGAAGGTGTCCTTCGCGCCGCCGAGCTTCTGGTTCTCCGCGGAGTCCCGCGCGTCCGAGCCGATCAGCAGGATGTTCAACGGCTTCTGCCCGGCCGCGTTGGCCTTGGACTCGGCCGCCCGGTCCTTCTCGTCCCCGATGTTCAGGGGGTCTTTCTTTATGTTGTGGTTGAGGTGCTGGTAGTACAGGTATCCGGCGCCGGCCGTCCCGGTTATGACCACCGCGAGGACGATCGCCGACCAGCGCAACGCCCGCCGCCGACCGCCCTTGCGTCTTCCTCCGGCACCGTCCGCCGGTCTCTTCCCGTCCGCCGGCGTGAGCGACATCGTGTCCTCAACCGCCGGCACCTCCCCACGCACGCTGCTGCGAGTCAAGTCCCCACCCCTCCACGACGCGCCCTGACGCACGGGTCCGCCCCGCGCCCCGTTAGACGCGGAACGGACCCGTGTGGTCACTTACTTGGCGCACTCAACCTTGTCCGCCGTGGACTTCTGGACCCCCTCCGGCGTCGACCCCGCGGTCGAGGTGAGCGGGACGCCGGCTCCCTTGAAGTCCTTGCCCAGGGTCAGCGTCATCGCCGGCAGCCCCTGGGAGTTCTGCACACTCTTGCCCGGCTTCATCGCGGACCCCGAGAGACCCATGATGTCGGCGAGCCGTCGAGCCTGGTCCGCCTGGTCGGGCGCGTACTCGAGCGTCGTCTTCGCGAGCGCCGCCGGAGCGTTGCCCGCGTTCTCGGACTTGAGTACGCCCTCATCATTCTGCAGCCACGTAAGAGTTTCCTGTGCGCTGCCGGCGACGGCCCCTCCGTTGAGGATCCGCACCCGCACCGCGGAGGCGGCGGACTTGGTGCCCTTGAGCCGGGCGGCCACGGCGGCCTTCTCCTTCGCGGCCTGCTGCTTGACCGCGGTGAAGGAGGTGTCGCTCTTGATCAGCGAGAAGACCTGCGGGGCGGTCGTGTTGTTGAGGACGACCGTCACCGGGGTCTTCTCCGCCGGGTTGTCGACGACCGGCACGGTGGTGAAGGTCAGGTTCTTCGGGTTGAGCTTGCCCAGCTCGAGACCGAGGTCCTTCAGCTTGCCGATGGTGTTGAGGTTCTCGTCGACGGTCAGCGCCTTGGTGCCGGCCTCCGCCAGCTTCACCATCTTCGAGGGGCTGGTGAGCGTGGAGTTGGACTTCAGCTTCCGCATCAGCGCGCTGAGGAACTGCTGCTGCAGCGTGATCCGGCTCAGGTCACCGCCGAAGCCGACCGAGTGCCGGGTCCGCACGAAGGCCAGCGCCTGCTCGCCCGAGAGGTTGTGCGTGCCCTTGGACAGCTTCAGGTGCGAGTCGGAGTCGTCGATGTTCTTGGCCAGGCAGACCTCGACCCCGCCGACCGCGTCCGTCAGCGTCTTCACGGCGTTGAAGTCGGCCACCATGAAGTCGTCGGCCTGGATCCCGGTCAGCTCGGTGACCGTCCGCACGGTGCAGCTCGCCGTACGGCCGTCCTGGCCGAGGCTGGTGTTGAAGCGGACGCTCGTCGTGCCCGGGATGACCTTGGTCGTGCCGTCCGACTGGGTCGTCTGGCAGTCCGGGACGTCGGTGATCAGGTCGCGGGGGATGCTGAGCGCGGTCGCGTTCGAGCGGTCCTTGGACACGTGCAGCAGGATCGTGGTGTCCGCGTGGCCGACGCTGCCGGCGTCGCCGTAGCCCTCGTTGCCCGCGCCGGTGCGCTTGTCGGTGCCGATCACCAGCAGGTTGATGGCCTTGCCCTTGCTGAAGCCACCGGTGCTCGCGCCGTCGTCGGAGGCGGTCGTGATGTTGTCGTTGAGGTGCTGGATGTAGAGGTACGCGGCCGCGGAGACGGCGACCAGCACGAAGGCCAGCCCGCCGCCGGTCCACATCAGGATCTTCTTGCCCTTGGCCTTCTTCTTCACCGGCCGGCGACCGCGCCGGGCCGGTGGCTCCTCGGGCGCGCCCCGCCGTCTGCGCGGCGGCGGCACCTCACGCCCCGGACTCCTCGGGACCGTCTCCCGCTCCGGCGCCGCGACACTGCGGTTCTGCGCAGTGGCTCTACGGGGCCCCGGCACCGCTGACTGCGGTGTGGAAGGAGTCAGTCGCAGTTCGTATTCACCAGTGTTCGGATTGAGTACCCACTGGTCTGCGGGGTCGATGTTGTCCGCCCGCCCACGGCCTTGCGCGTCCACGGTTTACCGAATCCTCCGTCGGGGCCACGCGGCGCCTTCCCCCTCCAGGCGCTCGGGTCTCGTACATCCGGTGCGCAAGCACACAGCCCACCGGATCGCTCACACTATCCGTCCAGTTGAGCGGCAAGTGACTGCGGTGACAAATTCCACGTCCCTACAACCGGTCAATCCGTCCTATTTTTCGGAACAAAAGTTCGTCGACTTGGCGATCGCTTTACCCGCAGGTGTCCTCGGCGGCGGTGTTCCCACGAAACGTGGGCGCGGGCGAGACCTCTGAACCGGGCGCCGTATTAAGGGCGTTTGCGGCGGAATCCTCTGGAACCTGCTTCCGTACCGCGACGGTCGCGTCCGCCCGCAGCCGGGCGAACAGCTTTTCGGCCTCGGGCTCCACGAGCTGGTCGCGATTCGCGTTGTAAATGTACGACTCCCGCGGAACGGTGAGGAATTGCACATGTTCGGTGGGGATGTTCCGCAACCCGCGCACCAGTTCGTACAAACCGCGCAGATTCGCCAATTCCGGATCGGTGGTGAGCGAAGAGGTGGCCGCATCCAGTACCGGATACAGCTTCACGGGATTGAACAGCACGTCATCGCTCTGCACCTTGTTGACGAGCGCCCCCAGAAACCCCTGCTGACGGTCCATCCGGTCGGTGTCGCTACCGTTCCCGAGCGACTTCCGAGCCCGCACGTATCCGAGCGCCTGCTCCCCGTCGAGGGTGACCTTGCCCGCAGGCAGCCTCAGCTTGGCCGCCTTGTCACGAATGGGCCTCTTCAGACAGACCTCCACCCCGTCCACGGCGTCGACCATGTCCTTGAACCCATGGAAGTCGACGACCATGTGGTGGTCGATCCGCACGTTGGTCAGCTTCTCCACGGTCCGGATCGTGCACCCCGAACCCCCCACCTGGAACGCGTAGTTGAACATCGCGAACATCGGCTCGGTCCGCGTCCCGTCCGGCCGCAGACACCCCGGCACATCCACCATCAGGTCCCGCGGCAACGACACGGCGGTCGCGCTGCGCCGGTCCGCCGCCAGATGCAACAGGATCGTCGTGTCCGACCGCTCGGTCCCCGAGTCCCGCCCGTACTCCGCGTTCCCGTCCCCCGACCGCGAGTCGGACCCGATCAGCAGAATGTTCTGCGCCCCCTTCACGAGCGCGGTCGGCCGCTCCTTCTCATACCGGGCGAGCTCGGCGGCGGCGGCGTTGTCAGGCGTGATGTTGGCGTCAAGCTTCGCGTAGACCCCCCACCCCACCCCGGCGGCCGCTACGACGACCACACCCACCCCGGCCGAGACCCCCCGCACCCACCGCCGACGCCGCCGACGTATGAGCCCCGCCCCGGACGCGGAAGCCCCCGCACCCGGCCCGAGAACGCCTCCTACGGTGTCGTCGAACACGTGCGGTTCCACCCCTCATGGCCGAGTAAGAGCGCGTGGTTCTTCTCCTACGACCATGGCGTGGATGGGACGGGGGAGGCGGCCGTTACTGACCCATCCGGGTGACTGACCGGCTCCGGGTGACTAGTGCTTTTTGCTTTTAGGGGCGCGGGGAACTGCGCGACCAGCCCCCACCGGCCGCCACTCGCCAAACAACCCTCGCCACCCCCTCTCAGAGGCGCGAAACAGTCACCCGCTCACTCTCAACCCGCTTGGCCAGAGACTCCTCGCTCAGCTGATCCAGATTCCGGCACAACACCACAGACCCTCCAGAGGCAAGCGGCCTATACAACCCCGAGCTCAACCCCTCCCACGTGTCATACGACAGCCCGGACAACACCCGAGCCCCCGCATCCCCGTCGACCCGAGCCTGCTCAACAACCTCGCCCCCCGTGAACTCCCGCCCGCCGACGACCAACGCAGGCTCCCCAGGATCCACCGCCGAGAACGCGACAAACCGATCCCCCTGCCCCGGCACCTCAACGGCATAGTCGACAAACCCGGCCGGAGTCTGCGGAAACCTCCCCCCGAGCGGCCGCAGGGCAAGAGCAACCCGCTCCCCACCACAGGCCCGAGCCACGTCCAAGGACTCCGGCCCACTCACCACCACGTCGGCCCCGGAGGGATCCCCACCCACGTCCGCGACCACCCCCACAGACGAACAAGCCAGCAACCACACCGCCGTCTGCCAGTGCGCAGGCAACAACACGACGACCCGATCACCGGGCCCGGCCCCAAGATCCCCCTGAAGCAGATTCGCGGTCTTGGCCACCCAATTGGCGAAGGTGGCCACGGACAATTCGACACGTTCCCCCGTGGCGTCGTCGTAGAAGGTCACCAGGGGACGGCCGGGATCCGCGCCGAGCGCGGAACGCAGCAGGTCGGCAGGGGTGCGATCGATGGCGTTCACCCGAGCAAGCGTACGGGGACGCCCGCCGGCACCCACCCCCGCACCGGGTGCCGGACCACCGGTTCGGACGAACCGCAGCCGACGGTCCGTCAATTCCCGGATAGACAGATATGTATGACTATGTCCAGGATCAGGGGCATGCGTGGATTCCTTGCTTCCTCGATCGGCGTCACCTGCGCGGCCGCACTGGCCCTCCCGCTCACCCTGCCCGCGTCCGCGGCACCGTCCGCGGCACCGGCGACGCAGTCGACGAGCGGCGCGAGACCCGCGTCGACGACCGCCGCACCGGACCTCCCCGGCAGCACCCAGTCGCTGCCCCTCACCCCCCGTACCCGCGACCGCACCCTGGGCGCTGCCCCCGAACAGGGCCTCACCCGCGCTGACGTCCACCGCTTCTCCCTCGTCGGCGTCACGTGGACCGACCCCGGCACCGAACTGCGCGGCCAGGTCCAGGTCCGCACCCGGGCCACCGCCACCGGCAACTGGTCCGGCTGGCAGGACATCGACACCCACAACGAGGACCACGGCGCCGACCCCGGCACCGCCGAACGCGACTCCGGCCACGTCCACGGCTCCACGGCCCCGCTGTGGGTGGGCGACTCGGACGGAGCGGACGTACGCGTAAGAGCGAACACGGCGGAGACACGGACCGTAGGAGCCGTGGACGAACAACCATCCCTCCTCCCCACCGGCCTGCACCTGGAACTGGTGGACCCGGGCGCGGCACAGGCCCCACCCGCGGGCGCCCGAGCAACCACCAACCACAACCGCACCGCGACTGCCCACCTCGCCGCCACCGAGCTCCCGGCGCTGAGCAAGCAGGCCACGGAACGGGAACTGGTCGCCCTGGGCCACAAGGCGCAGCCGTACATCGGCCCGCGCCCGCGGATCGTCACCCGGCACGGCTGGGGCGCCGACGAGAAGCTCCGGGAGAAGGGGTTCGTGTACACGAAGAAGGTCAAGGCGGCCTTCGTGCACCACACCGCGACCGGCAACAACTACCGCTGCTCGCAAGCGCCTTCCGTCATTCGCGGTATCTACCGCTACCACGTCAAGAGCAGCGGCTGGCGCGACATCGGCTACAACTTCCTCGTCGACAAGTGCGGGACCATCTACGAGGGCCGCGCCGGGGGAGTGGCGAAGGCCGTCATGGGCGCCCACACCCTCGGTTTCAACACCGACAGCATGGGGATCGCGGTCCTCGGAACCTTCGGCAGCGCCAAACCGTCCGCGGCGGCGGTCACCGCGATCGCCAGGCTCACCGCGTGGAAGCTCGGGCTCTACGGTGTCAATCCGCGCGGCAAGACATACCTGAAGTCCGGTGGTGGCAATCTCTACCGAAAAGGAAAGAACGTACGACTCAATGTGATCTCCGGCCATCGGGACGGGTTCGCCACGGAGTGCCCAGGACGGCAGCTCTACGGCAAGCTCGGCTCGGCCCGTTCCACGTCGGCCCGGTACCAGGGCCGCTGACCGGGGCGGACCGACAGGGGGGCCGGGAAGGGTCTGCGGAACACGCGCGCGGCCGCACGGACACACGGCTGCGCGCGTGCACGGTCTGCATACACTGGCCGGCCGAAAAAACACTTCGGCCGGTCCCGGCAGGAAGCAGAGACGACAGGTGACAGAAGCGATCCTCCTGGTCGGCGGCAAGGGCACCCGGTTGCGCCCGCTCACGGTGCACACCCCGAAGCCGATGGTCAGGGCGGCGGGGGTGCCGTTCCTCACGCATCAGCTGGCGAGAGCGAGAGCGGCGGGCGTGGACCACATCGTCCTGGCCACTTCCTATCTGGCGGAGGTGTTCGAACCGCACTTCGGTGACGGTTCGGCCCTCGGCCTCCACATCGAGTACGTCACGGAGGACGAGCCCCTCGGCACGGGCGGCGCGATCCGCAACGTGGCCTCGCGCCTCCACTCCGGCCCCGACGACCCGGTCCTGATCTTCAACGGCGACATCCTGACGGGCCTGGACATCAGGGCCCTGGTCCACACCCACGAGACAACGGGCGCGGACGTCTCCCTCCACCTGACGAAGGTCACGGACCCGCGCGCGTACGGCCTTGTCCCCACCGACGAGACGGGCAGGGTCCTGGCCTTCCTGGAGAAACCCCAGACCCCCGAGGAGATCGTCACCGACCAGATCAACGCGGGCGCCTACGTCTTCCGCCGCTCGATCATCGACACGATCCCGGCGGGCCGCCCGGTCTCGGTGGAACGGGAGACATTCCCGGACCTCCTGGCGGCCGGCGCCCACTTGCAGGGCCTGGTCGACTCGACGTACTGGCTGGACCTCGGCACCCCGGCGGCCTTCGTCCGAGGCTCGGCGGACCTGGTCCTGGGCCGAGCCCCGTCCCCCGCGATCCCGGGCCGCTGCGGCGACCGCCTGGTCCTTCCTACGGCCCGTGTCGCCGCCGACGCCAAGCTGACGGGCGGCACGGTGGTGGGCG
Source organism: Streptomyces sp. NRRL F-525 (assembly GCF_000716605.1). Classification (GTDB taxonomy): domain Bacteria; phylum Actinomycetota; class Actinomycetes; order Streptomycetales; family Streptomycetaceae; genus Streptomyces. The sequence goes on from NZ_JNXE01000052.1 coordinate 27,346, forward strand.
AGGGCGCGTTCGTGGCGGAGGGCGCGAGGGTCTTCGGCTCGACGATCCTCCCGGGCGCCGTCATCGAACCGGGCGCGGTCATCACCGACTCCCTCATCGGCACCCGAGCCCGAGTCGGCGAACGCTCCGTCCTCACCGGCACGGTCATCGGAGACGGCGCGATCATCGGCGCCGACAACGAACTCCGCGACGGCATGCGGGTGTGGTGCGATGCGCGGATTCCGGCGGGGGCGGTGCGGTTCTCTTCTGACCAGTGAGGGGGTTGGGGGTGCCTGGGGGTGCCTTCTGGGTGTATCGGCTCGGTAGTGCGGTACTTCTGGGCCTACCGAGTCGGGTGGTGGGTGGGCATAGGCCTGGGGGGTCGGGGGCGGAGCCCCCAGGGACGGCAACCGACGCCCCCCCCGGCACCTCACAACGCCCCGATGTCACCCCGAGGCATCTTCGGCGCCCGCCGCGCAGGCGTACGTCCACTCAGCAGAATCAACCGCGCCGCCCGATGCCGCTGCCCCGCATACGGCTCCAGCAACGACAACATCACCGAGTCGTCCGCGTCCCGGTCCCCGGCCAACGCCCACCCCACGATCCCCGGCAGATGCAGATCCCCCACGGTCACCGCATCCGCCGCCCCATGACTCCGCTGCACGGTCTCCGCGGACGTCCATACCCCCACCCCCGGCACCACCTCCAACCGAGCCCGCGCATCCTCCGCGGACATCGCCCCCGCCTGCTCAAGCCGCGCGGCAACCCGTACGGCACGCAGAATCGTCGAGGCCCGCTTGTCGTCGACCCCGGCCCGATGCCACTCCCACGACGGGATCAACGCCCACGCGCGAGGCGCAGGCATCACCCACATCCGCCCGCCCACAGGCCCAGGCGCAGGCACCCCGAACTTCCGTACCAACAACCGCCAGGCCCGGTACGCCTCGTCGGTCGTCACCTTCTGCTCCAGCACCGACGGAATCAACGACTCCAGCACCAGCCCGGTCCGCGTCAACCGCAACCCCGGCCGCCGATGCTGAGCGACGGCCACCAGCCGATGCCGGGGCACAAACGCCCCAGGATCATCAGCGGCACCCAGCATCTCCGGCAACCGCTCCAACAACCACTCCGCCCCGGGCCCCCAGGCCTCCCCGCGCACCACACCCCCGTGCGCGGACACCCGCAAGGTCCCCGGCCCGACCGGCGTAAGACTGGCCCGCCACACAGCCCCGTCCGAGTCCACCCGAAACGTCGGATCCCCGGGCCCCCGCCGCAACGGCCCCAGCACCAGCCCGAGATCAATCACCCCGTCCGGCACCCACCGCCGCACCCGCCCCGCTTCGGCACCCTGCCGAGGCACGACAACATCCCCACCCCGCACAGTCGTACGAGTGGGCCGATGAACAAAACGTCCGGCCACGGTAGGTTCCAGGGTGATGTGAGAGGTCTGAGGGTGTCACGAGCCTAGGCTGCAGCGCGCCCCTTCAGGGGCGCGGGGAACTGCGCGACCAGCCACACACAACCCGCACCCGCATCCAGGACCAGCCCCAACGGCGCTTCACCGCACCTCGATAAAAGCTCCCGCATCCCGCTCAGCCCGAGCCGCAGGCGAAGCCGCCGCATGCCCCACAGCCACCGCCCCCATCGGATCCCACCCCGACGGCAACCCCAACACCCCCCGCACAACATCCCGGCAGAACATCGTCGACGAAACCCACGCCGACCCCAACCGCTCCCCGGCAAGCGCCACCAGAAAGTTCTGCACCCCCGCCCCCGCGGCCACCACGAACATCTCCCGCTCCGCCCCGTCCCGCCGCACATCCCCATACGCGTGCGCCCCGTCCATGACGAGACACGGCACCACGAGATACGGCGCCCCCCGCAACACATCCCCCCGCCGCACCCGCTTCGCGATGGACTCCTCGGACTTCCCGTCCCGCCGCAGATCCGCGACCCACGCGTCCCGCATCGCATCCAGCAACGAGGTCCGCGACTCGGCAGACTCCAGCAGCACGAACCGCCACGGCGTCGTGTGATGCGGCGCCGGCGCGGTCACAGCGGCGGCGACAGCCCGTCGTACGGCACCGGGATCGACGGGCTCATCGGTGAAGGCCCGCACCGTACGACGCTGGGTCACCGCCTCCCGTACCGCCTCCGACGTCCCCAGCCGGAACATGTCGTCCCGCCCGCTCCGCACCATGGCCCGCGCGCCCACCTCGTCATCCTCAGAGGTCACGACGTGCGGCAACCCCCGCACAACGGCGACCGGCAGCCCGGCAGCCTTGCCCTTGACGAGATCACCGGCGGCGGCCAGTTCGTCCGCCGTGGCCACGACCGTCGCGCTCAGCGGATTGCCGTAGGCATCCACACCCCCGCGCAGATCGTCCAGCACGCGCACCCCGGCGGCGCCGATCGCCACGTCCGTGAGCCCCGTGCGCCAGGGTCGCCCGAAGGTGTCGGTGACGACGACGCCGACGGTGACGCCGAGCGCGTCCCGCAGCCCGTCGCGGATCGCGCGCGCGGACGCGTCCGGGTCCTCGGGGAGCAACAGCACAGTGCCGGCAGGGGTGTTGGAGGCGTCGACGCCGGCCGCGGCCATGATCAGCCCCTGCCGGTTCTCCACGATCCGCAGCGTCCCGCGCCGCGCCACGACCCGTACGGTCTCGGCGTCGATCGCGGCCTCCCGGTCGGCCGCCTCGACGATCCGCCCCTCCGCCTTGGACACGATCTTCGAGGTGACGAGGAGCACGTCCCCGTCGACGAGCCCGGGCTCGGCCGCCGCGATCAGCTTGGCCAGATCGTCCCCGGCCGCCACCTCGGGCAGCCCGGGCACGGCCCAGACCCGGTACCCCTCCACCGGTGCCACCTCGCTCATGCCGCCCGCACCTCCTCCGCCAGCGCCAGTGCCTCCCGCGCCATCCGCGCGGTCGCCTCGGTGTCGGTCATCATCAGCGGTACGGCACGGCAGCGGATACCGGCAGCCTCGACGTCCGGTACGGCGGCCGCGTCCACGGTGTCGACGAGCCAGCCGTCGAGCAGCCCCGAGCCGTAGTGCTCGGCGACCGCCGTGGCCGTGGACTCGACGCCCACCGCGGCGAGCACCTTGTCGGCCATCCCGCGCACGGGCGCGTCCCCGACGATGGGGGAGAGGCCGACCACGGGCACCCCGGCCTCGGCGATCGCCTCCCGGATGCCCGGCACCGCGAGGATCGTGCCGACGGACACGACCGGGTTGGACGGCGGGAAGAGGATGACGTCCGCCTCCGCGATCGCCTCCAGGACGCCGGGCGCGGGCTTGGCCTGCTCGGCCCCGACCGGCACGACCGCCTCGGCGGCGACCGACGCGCGCAGCCGGACCCAGTACTCCTGGAAGTGGATCACCTTGCGCTCGCCGTCCACCTCGACGGCGACATGCGTCTCGACGCGGTCGTCCGTCATGGGGATCAGCCGCACCCCGGGCTGCCACCGGTCGCACAGCGCCTCGGTGACCGCGCTCAGCGGGAACCCGGCGCCGATCATCTGGGTCCGCACGATGTGCGTGGCGAAGTCCCGGTCGCCGAGCCCGAACCACTCGGGCCCGACCCCGTACGCCCCGAGCTCCTCCTTGAGGTGGAAGGTCTCGTCGGCCCGACCCCAGCCCTGCTCCTCGTTGATACCGCCGCCGAGCGTGTACATCACCGTGTCGAGGTCCGGGCAGACCTTCAGCCCGAAGAGGTGGATGTCGTCCCCCGTGTTGCCGATCACCGTGATGTCCGCGTCCGGCACGGCCTGCTTGAGACCGCGCAGGAACCGGGCACCACCGATACCGCCTGCCAGAACCACAATGCGCATGGGGACAAGTCTTGCAGGCCGGTCTGACAACGCGGCAGCCAGTCTCAGGCAGTCACGGCGTCGACCGCTTCCGACCCGGTGCGCCGCGCGCACGCCGTGTGCATCGGCATCTCGGTCAGGCCGGGGAAGTAGACGTGCAGGCTTATGGCCGGCTCCAGGGTGTCGTTGACGACCTCGTGGACGTACCCCGGCGCGAACACCCGCTGCGCGCCCGCCCCCAACGCGCGCGTGCCCCGTTCGGTGCGCTCGGTCAGCGTGCCGTCCAGGACGGTCAGCACACCGGAGGAGCGGCCGTGGTCGTGCAGCCCGCTGCCCTGTCCGGGCACCCAGGACAGCAGCCACACCTCGTAGCCGGGGCCGGTGCGCAGCCGGTGGTACCAGCGGGTCGTCGCGTCGTACTCGACGAGGTGCTCCCACTGGGCGCGGTCGGCCGCGACGGAGCGCGCCAGGCCGACGAACTCGGCCACGGTGGACGGGTGTTCGCGCGGCGGCTGGAGGAGGTGCGGGACTTCGAGGATGTCGCCGGCGATCTGGAGGTCGCTGTCGCTGTTCATGGGGGTGCGGTGGTTCCTCGGCGTAAGTAAGTAACGGCGGGGGCTGGGTGTCACCTGATGAAGAGAGGCAAGTACGGCTGGAGCGCGTGGGCTCAACAGCCGGAACAGCAACAACAGCTACAGCGAGCGTGGGCAGCACCGAGGGACCCGGCGGTGCGGGTCGAGGTGAGTGCCAAGTTCGCGAGCATGCCCACAAGGACATCGGTTCACACCCGCACTGTCAACTCGACGCCCGGTATGTGGGACATGTTTCACCTCATCCGGTTCATCTCCGAGGTGAAAGGTTTGTTCAGGTGTCTACCGGGACACATGGCGCACAACCGGGCGCACAAACCCCAGTGGAACGAGATCGAACTCCTGGGCGTCCTCCCCCGTACAGGCTCCGTCTCGGGGTAGGAGGCGCTCGGGGGGTCTCCTCTGCTTGTCAAGGTTTATGCCGATTTGAACACTTTCCGCTAGCCCTTGGTTCCGCAGAGTGAATAAGGGGCCCAATAGCAGATCTCGGCTTGACTCGCCCGGAGCAGCACACTTGTAATTTCACTCGTGTCGTTCAGCCGACATCGGTAACGGCGGCCACATCACGGGGACGCGAAAGACAGACGAGGGGCGCACATGACCGAGCTGGTGCAGCAACTGCTGGTCGACGACGCGGACGAGGAACTCGGCTGGCAGGAGCGCGCGCTGTGCGCCCAGACCGACCCCGAGTCCTTCTTCCCCGAGAAGGGCGGCTCCACCCGCGAGGCCAAGAAGGTCTGCCTCGCGTGCGAGGTCCGTTCCGAGTGCCTCGAATACGCCCTCGCCAACGACGAACGCTTCGGCATCTGGGGCGGCCTCTCCGAGCGGGAACGCCGTCGGCTCAAGAAGGCCGCCGTCTGAAGCCGGACGGCACACCTCGGGACATACCTCGGGACGTAGCGAACGGCCCGTCGCAGCTGGGTTATCCACAGGCGGCGGGCCGTCGTCATGCCCAGCCGATAGTGTGGGCGCTCGTCCGAGACGTACCGCGGTCCCCTCGGGACTCGGGCGTCCACCGCAGTCCATCGAACCGGGGCCCGTACCTCGATGTCCGTGCACAGCCACACGGCAGGCCAACACGACGCTGCCACTCCTGAGTTCCCGCGTCACGTGGTGACCGCGGTGCTCGTCTCCCACGACGGCGCCCGCTGGCTGCCCGACGCGCTCGCCGGGCTGCTCGGCCAGGAGCGCCCCGTGCAGAGCGTCATGGCCGCCGACACCGGCAGCGCCGACGAGTCCGCCCAGCTGGTCACCGACGCCCTCGGCGCCGACCGCGTGCTCCACCTCGCCCGGCGCACCGGCTTCGGCCAGGCCGTCGAGGAGGCCAACCGCACGTCGCCTCTGCTGACCCCGGACGAGCTGCCGTACCTGAAGCGCCCGAGCGGCTGGGACCCCGTCACGCGCACGTGGCGCGACGACGCCTACGACCTGCCCGACCTCCCGTACGGCGAGCCCGTCCAGTGGCTGTGGCTGCTGCACGACGACTCCGCCCCGGAGCCGGACGCCCTGGCGCAGCTGCTGCGGGTGGTGGACCAGGAGTACGAACTGGGCCGCGAGGACGTGGCCGTCGTGGGCCCCAAGCTGCGCGGCTGGTACGACCGGCGGCAGCTCCTGGAGGTCGGCGTCACCATCGCCCACTCCGGGCGCCGCTGGACCGGCCTGGACCGCCGCGAACAGGACCAGGGCCAGCACGACCACGTACGGCCCGTGCTGTCCGTGTCCACCGCCGGCATGCTGATCCGGCGCGACATCTTCGACGAACTCGGCGGCTTCGACCGCCGGTTGCCCCTGATGCGCGACGACGTCGACCTGTGCTGGCGCGCCACCGCCGCCGGGCACCGCGTCCTGGTCGCCCCCGAGGCGGTCGTACGGCACGCCGAGGCGGCCTCCCGCGAGCGCCGCGCGGTCGACTGTGCGGGCCGCACCGTCGCCTCCCCGCACAAGGTCGACAAGGCCGGCGCGGTCTACACCCTGCTCGTCAACAGCCGTACGGCCGTGCTGCCCTGGGTCCTCTTCAGGGTCGTCGTCGGCACCCTGCTGCGGACCGTCGCCAACCTCGTCGGCAAGGTCCCCGGACAGGCCCTCGACGAGATCCGCGGCCTCCTGGGGACGCTGCTGCGCCCCGAGCGGATCCTCGCCGGGCGGCGCAGGCGCGCCGGAGCGCAGATCGACAAGGCCGAACTGCGGCCCCTGTTCCCGCCGCCGGGCGCGACCGTCCGGGCCACCTTCGAACAGGTGGCCGGAAGCTTCGTCGACACCTCCGACCCCGAGATCACCTCCGGAGCCGGCCGGCACGGCGGCGCCGTCGAGTCCGGACCCGGCGGCGACGACGCGGACTTCCTGGAGATCGAGCAGTTCGCGCGCGTGAAGCGCATCGCCCGCAAGCCGGGCCCGGTGCTGTTCCTGGTGCTGCTGCTCGTCTCCCTGGTCGCCTGCCGGGGCCTGCTCGCCAGCGGCGCGCTCACGGGCGGCGCGCTGCTGCCCGCCCCGGGCGACTCCAGCGAGCTGTGGTCCCGCTTCCTGGACTCCTGGCACCCGGTGGGCGTCGGCGGCACCCCGTCCGCGCCGCCGTACCTCGCGCTCGTCGCGATGCTCTCCTCGCTGCTCTTCGGCTCGACCGGCTTCGCGGTCACGGTCCTGCTGGTCGCCTCGGTCCCGCTGGCCGGGTTCACCGCCTACTTCGCGTCCCGCCCGCTCGTCGAATCGCGCCTCCTGCGCGCGTGGGCGGCCGTCGTCTACGCCTTCCTGCCCGCCGCCACCGGTGCCCTCGCGGGCGGCCACATCGGCACCGCCGTGCTCGCCGTGCTGCTCCCGCTGATGGCCCGCGCGGGCATCGCGGCCAGCGGCCTCACGCACGCCTCCGGGGCCCGCGGCAGCTGGCGCGCCACCTGGGCGTACGCCCTGCTCCTGACGATCACGACGGCCTTCACGCCGATCATCTGGCCCATCACGCTGCTCCTGGGCGTCGCGCTGCTGGCCGTGCGCCGCGGCGACCTCGTCGGCTACGGCCCGCGCTTCCTGGCCCAGTACGGCACTCCGCTGCTGATCCTGGCGCCCTGGTCGCTGACCCTGCTCCCGTTCGGCTTCTTCCAGCAGGCGGGCCTGGAGTACGGCTCCGGGTCCGCGTCCCCCCTCGACCTGCTCGGCGCCAGCCCCGGCGGCCCCGGCACGGTCAGCGGCCTGATGCTCATCGGCATCGTCCTGGCCGCGCTGGCCGCCCTGCTGCGCAGCGAGCGTCAGTTCGGCATCTGGACGGCCTGGGGCGTCGCCCTCGTGGGCCTCGTCTTCGCCATCCTGTCCAACAGCTCCACCTGGGCGGGCCCCGCGACCCTCGTCTACGGCCTCGCTCTCCTCGCCGCCGCCGCGCTCGGCGCCGACGGGGCACGCGCGCGCGTGGCCGAGCAGAGCTTCGGCTGGCGCCAGCCGGTGGCCGTGCTGATCGCCTTCGCCTCGGCCGCGGGCCCGCTGCTCGTCGCCGCAGGCTGGATGCTCCGCGGCGCCGACGGCCCCCTGGAGCGCCACGACCCGACCCAGGTGCCCGCGTTCGTCGCCGAGGAGAGCGGCACCCAGGACCAGGCCCGCACCCTCGTCCTGGACAGCGACTCCGCCGCGCACGTCGGCTACATGCTGGTGCGCGGCTCCGGCGCCCGCATGGGAGACGGCGAGTTCGCCGCGGCGGACGGCGAGAACACCAAGCTAGACAAGGTCGTCGCCAACCTCGTCGCCGGCTCCGGCGCCGACCAGGCCGACGAACTCGGCGGCTTCGCCGTCCGCTACGTCCTCGTCCACAAGGGCGCGCCCCGCGAGGTCAGCCGCGTCCTGGACGCCACGCCCGGCCTCAGCAGGCTCAGCCAGGCCGACGGCAGCGCCCTGTGGCGGGTCGACGAGGAGGTCTCCCGCGCGGCGATCGTCGCCGGTACGGCCGCCCCGAAGCCCGTCGCCGCCGGACCCGTCGACATCCACACCAAGATCGCGTCCGGCGCCACCGGCCGTATCCTGCGCCTCGCCGACTCCGCCGCCGCGGGCTGGACGGCCACCCTGGACGGCAAGCCGCTCACCCGCACCACGGTCGACGGCTGGGCCCAGGGCTTCGAACTCCCGTCCTCGGGCGGCACGTTGGACGTCACCTACGACGACCCGATCGGGCACACCGCCTGGCTGTGGGCACAGGGCGCGCTCGCCCTCGTCCTGGTCGTGCTCGCCCTCCCGGGCCGCCGCCGTGAGATCGACGACGACCTCCCCGAGGAGGAGCTGATCCCGGCCCAGGCCGTCGCGGGCGAGGGCCGCAGGGCCCGCCGCCTGCGCGCACAGGCGGAGGCCGAGACCGCCGACCAGACCGACGAGACCGCGGACACCGGGCAGTTCGACGCCTTCGCCGCGGGCGCCATGCCTCCTCCGGAGGAGGAGGCCGTCGCCGCGATCCCGCAGCAGCAGTCCTACGGTGAGTGGGACGCGGCGAGCTACGCGGGCGCCGAGTACGGCACCTACGGCGGCGAGCAGCAGTACCAGACCAACGAGCAGTATCCGGCGGGCACTTACGAGCAGCCGTACCAGGCGGACCCCTACCAGGGCGGCCAGTACGACCCGTACGCGTACGGCGGCCAGCCCGCGACTCCGGCGTACGACCCGACGTACGACCAGGGTTACGACCAGAACCAGGGCTACGACCAGAACTACGACCCCGCCTACGACCCGAACTACGACCCGGCCCAGCAGCAACAACCGCACGGCGACGAGCGCCCCGACGGGAGCCAGCAGTGAACCGCCCCACCCTGTCCTTCCTCGCCGGCGTGGTCGCGCTCGCCGCCGTCACCGGGTTCGCCGAGATGAAGGCACCGGCCGCGTCCGGCACCGGCACCGCCAAGGCGGCCGCTCAGCTGCCCGTGGAGCGCACCAGCCTGCTCTGCCCGGCGCCGAGCACCTCGGACCTCGCCGACACGTCGTACACGTCCTTCACGCCCGTCACCGAGGGCACGGACAGCGACGGCAAGGCCGAACTCCAGTCGGCCACCGAGGAGTCGGGCGACGGCACGAGCAGCAAGAAGAAGCCCGCCAAGCCCGTCCTGGAGCCGAAGGCCCCCGGCACCCCGGCCACCGGCGACAACTCCGGCGCCGACGCGCCCGCCCTGCTCGGCACCGCCGAGGGCAAGTACGCGCCCGGCTGGTCCGTCCAGGAGACCACCGAGGTCGCCGCGGGCAACGGACGCGGCCTCCAGGGCGTCAACTGCACCGCCCCGGACACCGAGTTCTGGTTCCCGGGCGCCAGCACCGCCACCGGCCGCACCGACTACGTGCACCTCACCAACCCGGACGACTCCGCCGCCGTCGTCGACATCGAGCTCTACGGCAAGGACGGCGACCTCAAGTCCACGGTGGGGGAGGGCATCACGGTCGAGCCGCACGCCAGCGAGCCGATCCTGCTGTCCACGCTCACCGACGACCCGGAGACCGACCTGACCGTGCACGTGACCGTGCGCAGCGGCCGGGTCGGCGCGTCCGTGCAGGCCCTCGACTCCAAGCTCGGCGGCGACTGGCTGGCCGCGTCCACGGACCCGGCGGGCAGCCTGGTCATGCCGGGCATCCCGAAGGACGCCACTTCCGTGCGGCTGATCGCCTTCACACCGGGCGACTCGGACGCCGACCTGAAGGTGCGGCTGTCGTCACCCACGGGGATGATCACGCCGGCCGGGCACGAGACCGTGCACGTGAAGGCGGGCATGACGACCGCCGTCGACCTGGGCGACGTCACGCGCGGCGACCCGGGCTCCCTGGTCCTGACCCCGACCGACCAGTCCGTGCCGATCGTCGCCGCCCTGAAGGTCGTACGGGGCAAGGGCAGCAAGCAGGAGACGGCGTTCATCCCGGCGACCGGCCAGGTCGGCACGCGCGCGACGTCCGCCGACAACAGCGCCAAGGGCTCCACGCTGTCCCTGGTCGCCCCCACCCGCACCGCCACGGTCAAGGTCACCGCGTCCGCGGGCAGCGGCGGCGGCACGCCCGTCTCGAAGACGTACACGATCAAGGCCGGCACCACCGAGGACGTCGAACTCCCGGTCCCCGCAGGCCTGAAGGGCACCTACGCGCTGACGCTCGAACCGCAGTCGGGCGGCCCGGTGTACGCGGCCCGGACGCTGTCGGCGACCGAGGAGGGCGTCCCGGGCTTCACGATCCAGACGCTGCCCGACGACCGGGGGACGGTGTCGGTGCCGCAGACGGACGAGGACCTGTCGGTGCTCCAGAAGTAGCGGTCCGCGGCACGCGCGCGGGGAGGGTGTTCAGTCCTCCCCGTAGCGCGGATCGACCGTCTCCGGGGTGAGCCCCAGCAGTTCGGCGACCTGCTCCACGACGATCTCGTGGACGAGGGCGGCCCGTTCGTCGCGCCCCTTCGTGCGGATCTCGACCGGGCGGCGGTAGATCACCACGCGCGCGGGCTGCCCCTCTCGGGCGGCGATCGTGCCCCCCAGGGGCACCGACTCGTCGTTCCAGCCCTCGCCCGCACCACCCAGCCGGGGGACTTCCAGGACGAGGAAATCGATGTCGGACAACTGCGGCCAGCGCCGCTCCAGGCGCTCCACGGAGTCCTGCACCAGATCCGCGAACGCGTCGGCGCGGCTCGCGGCCAGCGGGACCTGGGGCGGCGCGATCGGGCCGCGCATGCCCCGGCCGTGGCGATCGCGGCGGCGGGGCCCGGGGCCGGCGGCGGAGGGCGGTACGGGGGTGTCCATCACTGGTGAAGCGTAGTCCCCGCCGGGTCCGCCCGCCCGACTCCACCCGCCGCCGGGCGCTCGGCACGGCATGTCGCCGGATGACCATTCCGGCCAAGGTTGGGCTCGATTCCGTATGTCTCGAAGACCGTCCCTCTCAAGGCAATTGACGGTGTTTGTGCCGAGTGGTGACCGGGTCCGACCCTGTTCGAGATCCCGGGAAGGGGTGTCCTCGCAGGTCAGCGGCGTGTTGCCGGTGGGGTGTGTGGGGCGTCTCACAGCCCGACACGGTGGGGTGACCTGGGGGAGAGTCGTCGCGGCCCGCTCAAGAGTGCGGTACCGTCCAACGTCGTGAGCCCTGTACGTCGCTGTTCGCGCACCGCTTGCGGCCGCCCCGCCGTCGCGACGCTGACGTACGTCTACGCCGACTCGACCGCGGTCCTCGGCCCGCTCGCCACCTACGCCGAACCTCACTGCTACGACCTGTGCGCCGAGCACTCCGAGCGCCTCACCGCGCCCCGCGGCTGGGAAGTCGTCCGCCTCCTCGACAGTTCCGCTCCGGCCCGCCCGAGCGGCGACGACCTCGAAGCGCTCGCCAACGCGGTGCGCGAGGCCGCTCGTCCGCAGGAGCGGGCAGCGGGGGCCGGTGGCGGAGGCGGGGCCCGCACGGCGGACCCGATGGAGGTCGCACGCCGGGGTCATCTTCGGGTGCTGCGGTCGCCGGACAACTGACGGCGTTCGTCGCGGAGTTCGTGGCCGGAGTTCGTTCAACGATCCGACTGTCCGGCCGGCCGGTCGTTCAACGATCCGACTGTTCAGTGAACCCGTCGTTCAACGATCCACTCGCTCGGTGATCCGGTCGTTCAACGATCCGCCTGGCCCGCGGGCGAGTTGTTCAACGATTCACACGACCTCTCGCCCAACCACCCTGTGCCGCCAAGGCAGATGCCGCCCTGAGCTGAGGTAACGGTGTGTGGACGGCTCGGTTGCCGCACGTCGCACGGCGGCCCTGGCGGGTAGTTTGAGGCGACCGATGGAACTTTCTGGAGGGTTGGCCGTGTCTGCTGATCTGTCGCAGCTCGTGAAGGCGTACGACGTACGGGGCGTCGTCCCGGACCAGTGGGACGAGTCGTTGGCCGAGCTGTTCGGAGCGGCCTTCGTCCAAGTGACCGGCGCGAGCGCGATCGTGACCGGACATGACATGCGGCCCTCGTCCCCGGGCCTGTCCGCGGCCTTCGCGCGCGGGGCGGCGGCGCGCGGCGTCGACGTGACCGAGATCGGCCTGTGCTCCACGGACCAGCTGTACTACGCGTCGGGCGCGTTCGACCTCCCCGGTGCCATGTTCACGGCCTCGCACAACCCGGCGAAGTACAACGGCATCAAGATGTGCCGGGCGGGCGCGGCCCCCGTGGGCCAGGACACCGGCCTCGCGGAGATCCGCCAACTCGTCGAGTCCTGGCTGGACTCGGGCGCGCCGGAGGTCTCCGGACCGACGGGAACGATCACGCAGCGGGACACGTTGGAGGACTACGCGGCGCACCTCCGCGGCCTCGTCGACCTGACCTCCATCCGCCCCCTGAAGGTCGTCGTCGACGCGGGCAACGGCATGGGCGGCCACACCGTCCCGACGGTGTTCGCCGGCCTGCCGCTCACCCTGGTCCCGATGTACTTCGAGCTGGACGGCACGTTCCCGAACCACGAGGCCAACCCGCTCGACCCGGCCAACATCGTCGACCTCCAGGCGCGCCTCCGCGAGGAGGGCGCCGACCTCGGCATCGCCTTCGACGGCGACGCCGACCGCTGCTTCGTGGTCGACGAGAACGGCGACCCGGTCTCCCCGTCCGCGATCACCGCCCTGGTGGCCTCCCGCGAGCTGGCGAGGAACGGCGGCAAGGGCGTGATCATCCACAACCTGATCACCTCCTGGTCGGTCCCCGAGGTCGTCAAGGAGAACGGCGGCACACCGGTACGCACGCGCGTGGGCCACTCCTTCATCAAGGCCGAGATGGCGAAGGCCGGCGCGATCTTCGGCGGCGAGCACTCCGCGCACTACTACTTCAAGGACTTCTGGAACGCCGACACGGGCATGCTGGCCGCCCTCCACGTCCTCGCCGCCCTGGGTGGCCAGGACGGCCCCCTCTCCGCCCTCGTGGCCCAGTACGACCGCTACGTGGGCTCCGGCGAGATCAACTCCGCGGTCGACGACCAACAGGCCCGCCTCGCGGCGATCCGCACCGCCTACGAGAACCAGACCGACCTCACCCTCGACGAACTCGACGGCCTCACCGTCTCCTCCGCCGACTGGTGGTTCAACGTCCGCCCGTCCAACACGGAACCGCTCCTGCGGCTCAACGCAGAGGCACGGGACGAGGCGACGATGGGGAAGGTGCGGGACGAGGTGCTGGGGATCATCAGGGGGTGACGGGCTTGGGCTGACGGTTCGTCTCGATGCCGGTCCGACCCATCTGGAGGGGCCGCACCTTCCGTGTGGGTCGGCATCCTCGGCCGGTGCGGTGCCCGAGGCCGACTGCGCTGTCCCGCCCCCACCGGAGGGGGTGCGCCTCTGCGGCGCCGACCGGCATTTTCGGCTTGCCACGCGCCGGAGGCGGAGTTCACCGTCCCGAACTCCCACCCCGGAGGGGGCGCGCCTTTGCAACGCAGGCCCGCATTTTCAAGCCGTCCGCCTTCAGGAGCCGAGTAAGCCGTCCCGACCCCCCACCCACCCCGGAGGGGGCCGAACCTCTCCAACACAGGCCGCCATCCTCAGCCCGTCCGGCGTTTGAGGACGAGGCCGTTCAGGCCGAAGGGGGGTCTGGGGGCCCAGCCCCCAGGGACGTCGGCCCCAACCCCGGCAAGCCTTCTCAAGCGGCGGTACCCTGACCAGGCACATCCGCCCAAGCGTCGCAGACAAGTCGCAGACACCCCCTCGGAGGGACACCCCATGCCGCTCGAAGCCGGCCTCCTGGAGATCCTGGCCTGCCCGGCCTGCCACGCCCCCCTCAAGGAGCAGGACACCGAGCTGATCTGCACCGGCGAGGACTGCGGCCTGGCCTACCCCGTCCGGGACGGCATCCCCGTACTGCTCGTCGACGAGGCCCGCCACCCCGCGTAACCGACGACGACGCGATCGGAGGCCGCCGCCCATGCTCGACGAATCGCTGCTCGACACCCCGGAGGCACTGGCCGAGGCCGACCGCCGAGCCCTGCTCCGCGGTGCCGCCGAAGCCGGAGCCCGGGTGCGCACAGCCGCCCGGCACGCCGCCGAGGCCGGCGTCCACGACCTGAAACCGGACGGCCGCCCCCGCGCCATCCTGATCGCCGGCCCCGGCGCCGCCGCCACCTGCGTAGCCGACCTGCTCGGCACCCTCGCCGGCGCCAGCAGCCCCGTCACCCGACTGGCACCCACCGGCGTAGCCCCTGCGGCCGGCGCCCTGCGGTGGGAACTCCCGGGCTGGGCGGGCTCCGTGGACCTCCTGCTGATCACCACCCCGGACGGCACCGAACCCGGCCTGTCCCTCCTCGCCGAGCAGGCCTACCGCCGTGGCTGCACCGTCGTGGCCGTGGCACCGGCCCGCAGCCCCCTCACCGAGGCGGTGGACGGCGCCCACGGCCTCTTCGTACCGATGGCGACCGCGCCGTACGAGCACGACGAGCCCCTGGCCGCCTCCGCCCCCGGAGTCCTCTGGGCGCTGCTCACCCCGCTGCTCGCGATCCTGGACCGCACAGGCCTGCTCAGCGCGCCTCCGGAGGCCCTGGAGAAGGTCGCCGACCGGCTCGACCAGGTCGCCGAGCGCTGCGGGCCCGCCGTCGCGACGTACAGCAATCCCGCGAAGACCCTGGCCTCCGAACTCGCCGACTCGCTCCCGGTGATCTGGACGGAGGGCACGTCGGCCGGTCCGGCGGGCCGCCGGTTCGCCGCCGCGCTCGCGGAGTTGGCCGGCCGCCCCGCGCTCGTCTCCGAACTCCCCGAGGCGCTCGCCGAGCACAACGCGCTGCTGGCCGGCCCGCTCGCCGCGAGCGCCGACCCCGACGACTTCTTCAGGGACCGCGTCGAGGAGGCACCCGCGCTGCACGCACGCGTGGTGCTGCTCCGGGACCGCCCGATCGGCGGCCTCACGGCCGCGCCGACCGCCCGTGACCTGGCCCTCAGCCACGACACGCCGATCAGCGAGCTGGAGCCGGAGGAAGGCGGCGAGTTGGAGACCCTCGCGGAGCTGATCGCCATGACGGATTTCGCCGCCGTTTACCTGGCGCTCGCCTCGGGCGCCTGATCTTGTCGTCGAAGCCCTGAGCCGCCGTACACCGTCGTACGTGGCGCGAATCCACGTCGTACCCAAGTCGTACGCAGAGAGAACCGGTAGACCCGCATGGACCGCCTCGACAACACGATCCGCCCCTACGCCTGGGGTTCGACGACCGCCATCCCGAAGTTGCTCGGCGTCGAGCCCAGCGGCGAGCCGCAGGCGGAGATGTGGATGGGCGCGCACCCGGGCGCACCCTCGCGCACCGCGCGCGGGACGCTGGTCGAGGTCGTCGAGGCGTCTCCGGAGCGGGAGTTGGGGGAGAAGGCGGTCGCGAAGTTCGGCCCCCGCCTGCCCTTCCTGCTGAAGATCCTCGCGGCCGGGGCCCCGCTCTCCCTCCAGGTGCACCCCAACCTGGAGCAGGCGAAGGAGGGTTACGCCGACGAGGAGCGCCGGGGCATCCCCGTGGACGCCCCGCACCGCAACTACAAGGACGCCAATCACAAGCCCGAACTGATCTGCGCGCTCACGGAGTTCGACGGCCTGTGCGGCTTCCGCGACCCGCTGCACGCCGCCGACCTGCTCGCCGGCCTCGGCGTCGACTCCCTGAAGCCGTACGTCGACCTCCTGCACGCACACCCGGAGGAAGCCGCCCTGCGCGAGGTCCTCACGGCGATCCTCACCGCCGACCCCGAGGAGATGCGCCACACGGTCACCGCGGCGGCGACCGCCTGCACGCGCCTGGGTGGCGACTACGCGCCCTACGCCGACATCGCGCACCACTACCCGGGCGACCCCGGTGTCATCGCGGCCATGCTCCTGAACCACGTCCGGCTCCAGCCCGGCGAGGCCCTGTTCCTCGGCGCCGGCATCCCGCACGCCTACCTCAACGGCCTCGGCGTCGAGATCATGGCCAACTCCGACAACGTCCTGCGCTGCGGCCTCACCCCCAAGCACGTCGACGTCCCCGAACTCCTCCGCATCGTCCGCTTCGAGGCGAGCGACCCCGGAGTGCTGCGCCCCGAGGCGTCCCCGGACGGGGAGGAGGTCTACGAGACCCCCATCGACGAGTTCCGGCTGTCCCGGTACGTCCTCCCGGAGGGCACCGGCGCCCACGACCTCACCCTCGACACCCCGCAGATCCTGCTCTGCACGGCCGGCGCGGTGAAGACGGGCGAGTTCGAACTGGCGCCCGGCCAGTCGGTGTTCGTCCCGGCGGGAGACACGGCCGAGGTGTCCGGCGTCGGCACGGTCTTCCGAGCCACTGTGATCGTATGACCGGGCCTGTGGATACCTGACGCGCCGTCGTCGGGCAGGGCTGCAAGAATGGCCCACCGGCAAAGGACGGGCAAAGACGGTCGGACGGCCCATCAGCGGGCAGACGTCCGGCGTAGACGTACGAAGGCGAAGGGACACCGCGAACACATGAGCGCGTCAGGCGGCACCAAGGCGATCGTGGCGGCACTCGGCGCCAACCTCGCGATCGCGGCATCGAAGTTCGTCGCGTTCGCCTTCAGCGGCTCGTCCTCGATGCTCGCCGAGGGCGTCCACTCCCTCGCCGACTCCGGCAACCAGGCCCTGCTCCTGATCGGCGGCAAGAAGGCCCAGCGCGAGGCCACCCCGCAGCACCCCTTCGGCTACGGCCGCGAGCGGTACATCTACGCCTTCCTCGTCTCCATCGTCCTCTTCTCCGTCGGCGGCATGTTCGCCGTCTACGAGGGCTACGAGAAGATCAGGCACCCGCACGAACTGGAGCACTGGTACTGGCCGGTGGGCGTCCTGATCTTCGCGATCATCGCCGAGGGCTTCTCGTTCCGCACGGCCATCAAGGAGTCGAACGAACTGCGCGGCACGCACTCCTGGTCGCAGTTCATCCGCCGCGCCAAGGCCCCCGAGCTGCCGGTCGTGCTCCTGGAGGACTTCGGCGCGCTCATCGGCCTGGTCCTCGCCCTCGGCGGCGTCGGCATGGCCCTGCTCACCGGCGACGGCGTCTGGGACGGCATCGGCACCCTCTGCATCGGCATCCTGCTCATCCTGATCGCCCTGGTCCTCGCCGCCGAGACCAAGTCGCTCCTGCTCGGCGAGTCCGCCGGCATCGAGGACGTCAAGAAGATCGAGACCGCGATCGTCGACGGCCACACGGTCACCGGCATCATCCACATGCGCACGCTCCATCTCGGCCCCGAGGAACTGCTCGTCGCCGCCAAGATCGCCGTCCAGCACGACGACACGGCCACCGAGGTCGCCACCGCGATCAACGCCGCCGAGTCCCGTATCCGCGAAGCCGTCCCGATCGCCCGCGTGATCTACCTCGAACCCGACATCTACAGCGAGTCCGAAGCAACGAAGGGCGCGGACCGCGAGGCGACTCCGGGAGGCCCGGCCCAGCACCCCGCCGAACACTGACCCCCTCCGCCGCAACGACAGCGGGGCCCGCCGAGACGTCCGACAGGCCCCGCGGCTCCAACTAGCCCTGCTGAACGGACCAGGGCGCCACCGGCACCGCCCGCTGCCGACGCCGTACGACGAACGCGGCGATCCCCAGGCCGATCCCGACCACGGCGAGCACGACCCCGCCGATGACGGCACCCCCGATACCGGAGGCGACCGTACGGTCGCCTGTCACCCGGCCCCGGACGGCGGAGTCGGCCACCGTGCCGTCGTGGTCGCTCGCGAAGAGACGCGAGTCCCTCGAGTTCGCCCGGTTGTCACCGAGCAGGAACAGCCGGCCCTTCGGGACCGTCACGTCGTACGTCTTGTGCAGGCCGTCGACGTCACCCTGCTTGACGTAGGGCTCCGCCAGCGGCTTGCCGTTCACGGTGATCCGCGCGGCCGTACCCGAACCCGTGCAGCACACCACGCGGTCGCCGCCCACCCCGACGACCCGCTGCATCACGCTCGCGCTGAACCCGTAGCGGTCCGGCGCCGAGAACAGCACGACGTCACCGCGGTGCACCTCGCCGCCGCCGACCTGCTCGTAGATGATCCGGTCGCCCGGCTCGTACGTCGGCGCCATGCTCTCGCTGCTGATGGTGGAACTCCCGTAGGAATTCAGTGCGTACGCGAGCGCGCCGACCGCCAGCACCACCCCCAGCAGCCCCACCACGACAGCCGCGACCCCAAGTCCCCGCCCCTTGCCCGACATCGTTTCCCTCCCCGTGCGGCACTTCCGCGGGCGCGAGGGTAGCGGGTCTCTGTGAACGGTCTGTGCGGGACCGCGACAACTGCGGGCCCGCACAGACCGGCTAACCGACCTCGCTCAGCACACCGAGCACCGCCGACTCGTCCCCGGCCGCCGACAGCCGCTCCCGGAACCCGGCATCCATCAACTTCCGTGACAGCAGCGCCAGAATCCGCAGATGCTCATCACCCGCGGCCGCCTCCGGCACGGCGATCATGAACACCAGCCGGGCCTTCGTACCGTCCAGGGAGCCCCACTCGACCCCCTCCGCCGACCGCGCGAACCCGACCACCGGCGCACTCACCGCATCCGTCTTGGCATGCGGAATCGCGATCTCCTCCCCGAGCCCGGTCGTCCCCTGCGCCTCCCGCCGCAACGCGGTCGCCACCAACTCCTCGACGTCCACGACCTTCCCGGTCCGCGCCAACAACCCGGCCATCTCCCGGATCACGGCCTCCTTGCCGTCAGCGTCGAGCCGCACCTTGACGGTCTGCTCGGTGAGGTAGCCGGAGAGGACTTCGGGGGGAACTTCAGGGAGAGCCTCGGGGAGAATTCCGGGGCGGATCTCCGGGTCGGGGCTCGTGGCGGGGGAGCCGGAACCAGGGGCGCCTTCGGCGTTGGCCGAACCGGTGTTGGCCAAGTCGGCATCGGCCGAACCGGATTTGGTCAGGCCAGCGTTGGCCGAGCCGTTGTCGGCCAAGCCCGAGTTGGCCGAGCCGGCGTCGGCCGTGGCCTCAACGGCAGCCGCATCACCCGCACTTGACCCGGCCGACCCGACCACACCGCCCGCCGCCGTGCCCCCACGCGAAGCCCGCTCCGCTACGACGGCCCCGGCGCCCGGCGCTCCGACCCCGACCAACGCAAGCTCGGGTTCCTCCGCGAGGACCCCGTGCCCGACGAGCTCCCCGCGCCGCTTCCGCTCGCTCACGTCGACCAGTGCGACCGTCGTCACCGCGGTGACCGCCGTACCGATCGCCACCGCCACGAAGAACATCGGTACGCCGCTCACCGCGCCCAGCACCGCCACGATCGGCCCGCCGTGCGGCACCGCGTCCTTCACCCCGGCGAGCCCGGCGACCGCACCGGCCACCGCGCCGCCCAGCATGTTGGCGGGGATGACCTGCGCCGGCCGTGCCGCCGCGAACGGGATCGCGCCCTCGGAGATGCCGAAGCAACCCATGAACAGCGAGGCCAGACCGGTCTCCCGCTCCTGCTCGGTGTAGAGGCGCTGCCGTATCAACGTGGCCAGGCCCTGGCCGAGCGGCATCACCGGGATCGCGGCCGCGCACATGCCCATGACGGCCTGGTTGCCGGTCGCGATGAGCCCCGCGCCGAACAGGAACGCCGTCTTGTTGACCGGCCCACCCATGTCGAACGCGATCATCAGCCCCAGGATCGTGCCGAGCAGGATCGCGCTGGTGCCGGTCATCCCGCCGAGCCAGCTGGTGAGGTGCTCGAACACCCAGGAGATCGGCTTCCCGATCACGTTGATGAAGAACAGCCCGAGCGCCGTCGTCGCCACGATCGGGATCACGATGATCGGCATGATCGGTTGCACGAACTTCGGGACCTGGACCTTCTTGATCCACAGCACCAGATACCCGGCGAGGAACCCGGTCACGATCGCCCCGATGAACCCGGCGCCGGCCTTCGAGTCGTACAGCGAACCGGTGTTGGCGATCCAGCCGCCGATCATGCCGGGCACGAGCGCGGGCCGGTCGCCGATCGCGTAGGCGATGTAGCCGGACAGGATCGGCACCATCAGCGTGAAACCGATCACGCCGATGTTGTTCACGTCCATCCAGAAGGAGTCCTTCGGGATGACCAGACCGCCCGAGGGGTCTGGATGGCCGCCGAGCGACAGCGAGATCGCGATCAGCAGCCCGCCGACCACGACGAACGGGATCATGTAACTGACCCCGTTCATCAGCGCCTTGTACGCGACGCTCCGCTCCCTGCCGCCCGGCGCCGCCGTCGCCGCGGCCGCACCGCCCGCCGTGTGCACGGGCGCCGACCGCACCTGCTCGATCAGCCGCTCGGGATGCCGGATGCCCTCGGCGACCCCGACCACGAGGACCCGCTTGCCGACGAAACGGCTCAGGTCCACGTCCTTGTCCGCAGCGACGATCACGCCGTCGGCCGTGCTGACATCGTTGTCATTCAGGACGTTTTCAGCCCCGATGGAACCCTGCGTCTCCACCTTCATGTCGATGCCGCGGCTCTCGGCGGCCTGGGCGAGTTTCTCCGCCGCCATGTACGTGTGGGCGATGCCGGTCGGGCACGCGGTCACCGCGAGCAGCCTCAACCGCTGCCGCTCGCCTTCGCCGCCGCCCGTGGGGGGAGGGCCGGCCGTAGTCGTCACGTCGTTCTCCTAACACCTTCGTCGCACGGAACGCCGTCCCGGACGTCCCGCAAGATCGATCAGAGGCTCCTGATCTCCGTGCATCCTGCAACATCCGACGCCCGACTCAAAGACGCGGAAGTCCCTGGTCGCCGTCGTCCGCTCCCCTCCGCCCACCACTCGCGGGCACCTTGTCGCTGCTCCCCCGGAAACCCGGTCCGACACCGGACACCCGCCGGAGTTCGGCCGGATCCGTCCCGAGGTGGGCTGGGGGCGGCCGGGTCCACCGGTGTAGCTTGGGTGGGAGCCAGACGTCGCTGCTGATGGCGGTCGGGCGGTCCCGACGCGGACCGACCGAGGGAGAGAGGGCCTCCGACGGACTGCGCTGCGCGTACGCGGGCATTCCTGTGCCCTCCTTCGGGCACCCCTGTGTCCGCCGCCGCGCAGACCAGCCGTATCCACCAGGCCCCAACCTCGAGGAGCACCTCTCCATGACGACTGTCGACAACCGACAGGACTTCAAGGTCGCCGATCTCTCCCTGGCCGAGTTCGGCCGCAAGGAGATCACCCTCGCCGAGCACGAGATGCCCGGCCTGATGTCGATCCGCCGCGAGTTCGCCGCCAGCCAGCCGCTGGCCGGCGCCCGGATCATGGGCTCGCTGCACATGACCGTGCAGACCGCCGTCCTCATCGAGACCCTGGTCGCCCTCGGCGCCGAGGTCCGCTGGGTGTCCTGCAACATCTTCTCCACCCAGGACCACGCGGCCGCCGCCATCGCCGTCGGCCCGAACGGCACGCCCGAGAACCCCCGGGGCATCCCGGTCTTCGCCTGGAAGGGCGAGACGCTGGAGGAGTACTGGTGGTGCACGGAGCAGGCGCTGACCTGGCCGAACACCCCCACCGGCGGCCCGAACATGATCCTGGACGACGGCGGCGACGCCACGATGCTCGTCCACAAGGGCGTCGAGTACGAGAAGGACGGCAAGGTCCCCTCCCTCGACACCGCCGAGTCCGACGAGCACCGCGTCGTCCTCCAGGTCCTGCAGCGCACCATCTCCGAGGGCTCGCAGAAGTGGACCCAGCTCGCCTCGGAGATCCGCGGCGTGACCGAGGAGACCACGACCGGCGTGCACCGTCTCTACGAGATGCACCGTGACGGCACCCTCCTGTTCCCGGCGATCAACGTGAACGACGCCGTCACCAAGTCGAAGTTCGACAACAAGTACGGCTGCCGCCACTCCCTGATCGACGGGATCAACCGCGCCACCGACGTCCTCATCGGCGGCAAGACCGCGGTCGTCCTCGGCTACGGCGACGTGGGCAAGGGCTGCGCGGAGTCCCTGCGCGGACAGGGCGCCCGCGTGATCGTCACCGAGATCGACCCGATCTGCGCGCTGCAGGCGGCGATGGACGGCTACCAGGTCACGACGCTGGACGAGGTCGTCGACAAGGCCGACATCTTCGTCACCACGACCGGCAACAAGGACATCATCATGGCCGCGGACATGGCCAGGATGAAGCACCAGGCGATCGTCGGCAACATCGGTCACTTCGACAACGAGATCGACATGGCCGGCCTGGCGAAGATCCCGGGCATCGTCAAGGACGAGGTCAAGCCGCAGGTCCACACCTGGAAGTTCCCCGACGGCAAGGTCCTCATCGTGCTGTCCGAGGGCCGCCTGCTGAACCTGGGCAACGCCACCGGCCACCCCTCGTTCGTGATGTCCAACTCGTTCGCGGACCAGACCCTGGCCCAGATCGAGCTGTTCACCAAGCCCGAGGAGTACCCGACCGACGTCTACGTGCTGCCCAAGCACCTCGACGAGAAGGTCGCCCGCCTCCACCTGGACGCGCTCGGCGTGAAGCTGACCACGCTCAGCCCGGAGCAGGCGGCGTACATCGGCGTCGAGGTCGAGGGCCCGTACAAGTCGGACCACTACCGCTACTGATCCGGCGACCCCGCTGGCTGTGACCCCGCCCGCTGTGACCGCGTCCGTGCACTGACGCGGCCTCAGCGGCAGGTACTCACCAGCAGATCCTCC
Source organism: Streptomyces sp. NRRL F-525 (assembly GCF_000716605.1). Taxonomy (GTDB): domain Bacteria; phylum Actinomycetota; class Actinomycetes; order Streptomycetales; family Streptomycetaceae; genus Streptomyces. Next base: position 50,234 of record NZ_JNXE01000052.1, read on the forward strand.
GAGGCAGGCCCCCGCACCCCCGTGCCGGGGGCCTGCCCCTTTGGTTCCGTCGGCCGGACCGGCCCGTCAAGACCCAGGACCCCGATGCCCCGCGGCCGTTATTCGCTCCACGATCCGCACGATCACACCCCCTTCGCTGACGAACACTTCCACTGCGCCCCCGGCCCGTCCGGCTGGCGTTATGTCTCCCAACTCACCACCCCCTCGGGCGACCACAGCGGTTCAGTCGACCTCACGCTCGACGAACTCGGCCGCCCCATCCGGCTGGAACTCCACGCCGCGAGCTGGCAGGTGCGCGGCGCCGCGCTCGACGGCGTCACCTGGGTCCGTACCGACCCCACCGGCACCGATGCCACCGAAGGCAATGTGCGCGCCCACGCCTTCACCGGCACTTCCCCCGCGTTCCTCATCGCCACCACCCGTCTCCTGCGCCTCACCCCTTCCTCCTCCGCGACCCGCGTCCGCCTGGTCAGCCTCACGGAACCGGTCCTCGCCCCCCGCACCGTGGACCAGTCCTGGGCCTTGCTGAAAAGAGAAACACACGGCACTGACAACGGCCCTCTGACCGTGGACGAATACCAGGTCACAGCCCTGGACACGGGCGAGCAGCACGCCGTGCACATCGCCGGAGACGTGGTCCTCGCGGCCCCCGGCATCGAGCTGGAGGAACTGGAGTCGCCGCCGTCGGTCTTCGGCTGAGCGGCGGCGTTGCGGGGAGGCGGCGAGGAGAGTCAGGCGGGCGGCGCGAACCCGGTGGAGGGCTTAGGGGCGGCGGGCGCTGCGCTGGGCGGCGCTGGGGGCTGGGTACCGGGCGTGACGGGATTGGCTTCTGTGCCACCTGCGGCCGGAACAGGGGGAGCAGCAGTGGCCGGCCAAGAGGCAGGTGCAGGCGCGGGAGCGGAGCCGTACGGCTGCTGAGGAGCCGGCGACGGCTGGAGCGCCGAGTTGCCGAAGGCACCAGGCATACCCGCTCCAGGCCTGAACCTGCCAGCCGGTACGCCCCCGACCGCGCCGTTCCCGAAGGCCCGCCGCACATCCCGGGCCTGGCGCTCCTGCACCACCGCCGCCAGATACGCGGCCGACGGAACACCCTGCGGAATCGGAGCCCCCGTACGGGCCACGAGGTCCGCGGCGAGCCGCTCGGCCATGGTCCAGCCGACCTGCGGATCCAGCTGCTGCATACGCGTCAGGTACTGCCGGATGGCCAGCCACAACCCGTCGGGAACGGCGGACAGATCAAGCTCGGCGAAACGTCCCGTCAGCCAAGGCGGCGGAGGAGGCACAAAGGCCGTCTGCCCGGCGGAGACCCTTTCCCGTACGACCAGGGTGCCCGCGAACACGTCCCCGAGCCGCCGACCGCGTGCCGAGACGAGCGAGGCGATACAGGCGACGACACCGACCGTCATCAGGATCTCGACGACACCGATCGCACCCCGCACGAGCGCGTGCCGGAACCGGATCGGCCCGCCGTCGTCCCGCACCACGCGCAGGCCGAACGCCAGCTTCCCGAGCGAACGCCCATGACTCAGGGTCTCCACCGCTATGGGCCCGCCCACCAGGATCAGCACAAAGGCCGCGATCGACATCGCGACCTGCGCCGCAACGTCCAAAGAGGCAGTGGAGAACATCAGCGCCACGGTGACAGCGGTGTAGGCGGCGATGGCCACGATCAGATCGAGCAACACCGCCAGCGCCCTGCTGGGCAGCCTCGCGGGGCGCAACTCCAGCGCCACCGCCTCGCCCGTCACCAGCTCACTCACGTCTGCCGCCCTTCCCCTGCTCTGCCCCTGGAACAGCCAGTCTGCCAAGCTGAGGGCACATCGCGCCCCAGTACGACAAGCTGATCCCCGACCAGCAGTCGATGAGCAGCCGAGGAGCAGGCAACCAGATGGACCTCGACGTCTTCGTCTCGGCCCACCGCGCCGAGTGGGACCGCCTCGACGCGCTGCTCCGCCGCCAACGGCGACTCAACGGCGCGGAGGCCGACGAACTGGTCGCTCTGTACCAGCGCACGGCCACCCATCTCTCCCTGATCCAGTCCAGCGCCCCGGACCCTCAACTCACCGGTCGGCTCAGCCAACTCGTGGCACGCGCGCGTAGTGCGGTGACAGGAACCCGTCGTGCCTCCTGGCGCGATGTCACGCGCTTCCTGGGGCACAGTTTTCCGGCCGCCGTCTACAGAGCACGTCACTGGTGGGTCCCCACCGCGTTGCTGTCGACGGTGGTCGCGATCCTCCTGGGGTGGTGGATAGGCACCCATCCCGAAGTGCAGTCCTCGATCGCGGCCCCGAGCCAACTGCGCGAACTGACCCGCCCCGGTGGCGAGTACGAGACCTACTACTCCAGCCATCCGGCGGCGGCCTTCGCGGCGCAGGTCTGGACGAACAACGCCAAGGCCGCCGCGATGTGCCTGGTCCTGGGCGTCTTCCTGGGCCTGCCGGTTCTCTGGATCCTCTTCGAGAACATGCTCAACCTGGGCGTGGGCATCGGCCTGATGTCGTCGGCGGGTCGGCTCGACACGTTCCTCGGCCTGATCCTCCCGCACGGCCTGCTCGAACTCACGGCGGTCTTCGTCGCGGCCGGCACGGGGATGCGCCTCGGCTGGACCCTCATCGACCCCGGCCCACGCTCACGCCGCACAGCCCTGGCCGAAGAAGGCCGAGCAGCCGTGGGCATGGCCATCGGCCTGGCCCTGGTCCTGTTCGTCTCCGGCGCCATCGAAGGCTTCGTCACCCCGTCAGGCCTCCCTACTTGGGCCCGCATCGGCATCGGCATCGTCGCCGAAGGGGCCTTCCTGACGTACGTCTACGTCCTGGGCGGTCGTGCCGTTCGCGCCGGTGAGACGGGCGACGTCGAGGCGGCCGAACGCAGCTCCTCCGTCCCCACCGCGGCCTGATGTGCGGGCACTCCCGCTGAACTGCTAGTCTCCTCTTCGCCCCACAGGAGCCGTTGACACGGACCAGTCGGGGAGGTAGATTCGAACAGTTGCCTAGAACTGGATCTGATCCGGTCGGCGACAGTGAGTGTCTGTCTGCTTCTAGAAGCGTCGATGGAAACCTCGATTTCAAAGAAGCCACACTCCCGATGAACTCGGAAAAGAGCGGCCGGTAAGTCCGGCCCCGAACTTCTGATAAAGTCGGAACCGCCGGAAAGGGAAACGCGGAAGCGGAAACCTGGAAAGCACCGAGGAAATCGGAACCGGAAACGGTCTGATAGAGTCTCCGCCTGACTGTTCCGCTCTCGTGTGTGTGGTCCCGATTACGGGAAAACATTCACGGAGAGTTTGATCCTGGCTCAGGACGAACG
>NZ_JNXE01000053.1 GCF_000716605.1 Streptomyces sp. NRRL F-525
GAGGCGCTGGAGGTCCTTTCCGCGGATGGTGTGCGGGTGCGTCGGGTGGCGGTGGACTACGCCTCCCACACCCGGCACGTCGAGGCGATCGAGGAGACGTTGGCCACCGCCTTCGCCGACATCCGCGCCCAGGCGCCGCTGATTCCCTTCTACTCGACGGTTACTGGTGAATGGGTCCGCGAGGCGGACGTCCTCGACGGCGGCTACTGGTACCGCAACCTGCGCAGTCGGGTCCGCTTCGGTCCCGCGATAGCCGCTCTCCTCGCCGAAGGCCACACGGTGTTCGTCGAGTCCAGCGCCCACCCCGTTCTGGTCCAGCCGGTCAGCGAAATCGTCGACCAGACGGACGCCGATGCTGTGGTGAGTGGTTCGCTGCGCCGCGACGAGGGCGGTCCCCGCCGCCTGTTCACCTCGATGGCCGAGCTGTTCGTCCACGGTGTCGCGGTCGACTGGACCGGCATGCTCCCCGAGGGATCCGCCGGCCAGGTCGACCTGCCGACGTACGCCTTCGACCACCAGCACTACTGGCTCCGGCTCGGTCCGGCGGGTGACGCCGCCTCTCTCGGCCTGGCGGGTACCGATCACCCGCTGATCGGGGGAGTCGTGGCGGTGCCAGAGACCGGCGGTGTGCTCTGCACTTCCCGTCTGTCGCTGCGTACGCACCCCTGGCTGGCCGACCACGCCGTGGGTGACACCGTCCTCGTGCCCGCCGGGGCCTTGGTGGAACTGGCTCTCCGGGCCGGTGACGAGGTCGGGTGCGGCACGTTGGACGAACTGGTCGTCGAGGCGCCGCTCGTGCTGCCCGAGCAGGGCGGTGTCCGTGTCCAGGTCGCCGTCGGCGGACCGGCCGAGGACGGTGCTCGTACTGTCGCCGTCTACTCGGCTCGTGAGGACGCCACCGGCGACACCGGTACAGATGCCTGGACCCGCCACGCCACCGGCACCCTCACGGCGGCCGCCGCTCCCGCCCCCGGCTTCGACTTCACCGCCTGGCCGCCCCCCGGCGCCCGACGCGTCGAGACGGACGAGTTGTACTCCGAGTTGGCAGGCCACGGCTATGCGTACGGCCCGGTGTTCCAGGGCGTACGGGCGGTGTGGCGGCGCGGCGAGGAGGTCTTCGCCGAGCTCGCCGTACCGGATGAGGAGCGTGAGGAAGCGGGCCGGTTCGGTGTGCATCCCGCCCTGCTGGACGCCGTACTGCATCCCATGCTCCTGGAGGCTGTGACCGCCGGTGGGGACGCGGGCGAGGGCGGTTTCCGGCAGCCTCTCGGCTGGCACGGGCTGGGGTTGCACGCGGTCGGCGCGACCGTGCTCAGGGCGCGGATCGTGTCCACGGGAGAGGGGACCCTGTCGTTCGAGGCGGTCGACCAGGCCGGTGGTCCGGTCCTGACGGCGGAGGCGGTGGAGTTACGGTCGCTGAGCCCCGAGCAGGTGCGGGCCGGTGCGGGTTCTCCGGCCGACGACGCGCTGTTCCGCGTCGAGTGGACCCAACTGCCCGGCACCGAGAGCGTGTCGGCCGGGACCACGTCCTGGGCCGCGGTGTCCAGCGCGGGCGAGGTGACGGCCCTGGTCGAGGCGGTGGCGGCAGGCGGTGAACTGCCGACCGCCGTGCTGCTGCGGGCCGTCACCGTGGCCGACGACACTCCGGTGGAGGTGACCAACCGGGTTCTCGCGGCCGTGCAGACATGGCTGGCAGCTCCGGGCCTCGACGCGGTCACGCTGGTCGTGGCGACCCTGGGCGCGGTGGGCGCCGGGCCCGGGGGCGCGGTCACGGATCCCGCAGGCGGCGCGGTCTGGGGCCTGATCCGTGCCGCGCAGACCGAGAACCCCGACCGGATCGTGCTGCTCGACCTGGATCCGGAGATCCGGGCCGCCGACCTCGTCCGCGATCCGGATCACCACGGCGACGCCACCGCGGGTCTGCCTGCCGGCCTCGATTCCGTGATCGGTGCGGTGCTCGGCTCGGGAGAACCCGAGGTGGCCGTGCGCGGCGCGGCCCTCTCGATCCCGCGGCTCGCCCGCGCCTCCGGCGCGGGGCGGACGCAGGTGCCGGCGGACCTGGACCCGGACGGCACCGTACTGATCACCGGCGGTACCGGCTCGCTGGCCGGCATCCTGGCCCGGCACCTCGTCGTGAACCACGGCGTACGGCACCTGCTGCTTGTCAGCCGCCGAGGCCGCGCCGCCGCCGGAGCGGACGAGTTGGTCGCCGAGCTGAGCGGACTCGGCGCGGCCGCCGTCACGGTGGAGTCCTGCGACGTCACCGACCGGGACGCGCTGGCGGCGCTCATCGAGGCGATCCCGGCCGAGCACCCGCTGACCGCTGTCGTGCACACCGCGGGTATCGCGGACGCCGGCGTGATCGGCACGCTCGACCCGGCCCGGGTGGCGGAGGTCTTCGCGCCGAAGGTGACGGCCGTCCGGCACCTGGACGAACTGACCCGCGAACTCGCCCCGGAACTCAAGGTGTTCGTCGTCTTCTCCTCCGTCTCGTCCGTCTTCCTCGGCGCGGGCACCGGCAGTTACGCGGCAGCCAACGCCTATCTCGACGCGATTGCCCACCAGCGCCGGGCGGTGGGCCTGCCCGCCACCTCGCTGGCCTGGGGGCTCTGGGAGCAGACCGCCGGCGGTATGGCGGCCGGCATGGACGACCTCACCCGAAGCCGGATGAACCGGCGAGGCGGCGTACTGGCGATGACCCCCGCCGAGGGCATGGAACTCTTCGACGCGGCACTGCGCACCGGCGACGCCCTGCTCGTTCCGGCCAAGCTGGACCTGCGGGCGTTGCGTGCCGACGCGGCGGCGGGCCGTGGTGTCCCGACCCTGCTGCGCGGCTTGGTGCACACCGGCCGACGGCAGGCACGTGCGGCGGCAGGGGAGAGCAGTGGCGGGCTCGCCGCCCGGCTCGTGGGGCTCGCGCCCGACGAGCAGGAGGCACTGCTGCTGCAACTCGTCCGCTCGCAGGCGGCGACCGTGCTCGGGCACCCGGGGCCCGAGAGCGTCCGGACCGAGAGCGCGTTCCGCGACTCCGGCTTCGACTCGCTCACCTCGGTCGAGCTGCGCAACCGCCTGCGCGAGGCGACCGGACTCAAGCTGGCCGCCACGGTCGTCTTCGACCATCCCACCCCGCTCGCCTTCGCCCGCTTCCTCCACGGCGAGCTGGCTGAGGCGACCGGCGCGGCGCCGGCCGCCGGCGAACCGGTCCCGGTCCCGCTCGCCGACCCCGACGAGCCGATCGCGATCGTGGGGATGGCGTGCCGTCTGCCGGGCGGTGTGGCGAGCCCGCAGGACTTGTGGCGGCTGGTCAGCGAGGGTCGGGACGCGATGTCCGGCTTCCCGGACGATCGCGGCTGGGATGTCGAGGGCTTGTTCGACTCGGACCCGGACCAGGCCGGTACGTCGTACGTGAGCCAGGGCGGGTTCCTCTACGACGCGGGCCTGTTCGACGCGGGATTCTTCGGGATCTCGCCGCGTGAGGCCCTCGCGATGGACCCCCAGCAGCGGCTGCTTCTCGAAGGATCGTGGGAGGCGCTGGAGCGGGCCGGGATCGCCCCGGACTCGCTCAAGGGCACGGACGCCGGTGTCTTCTTCGGCGTCATGGGTCAGGCGTACGGAGCGGGCGGCACCGTGCCCGCCGAACTGGAGGGCTTCACCGGCACCGGCGGCATGGGCAGCGTCGCCTCCGGCCGCGTGTCGTACGTGCTCGGTCTGCAGGGCCCGGCGGTGACCGTGGACACGGCCTGCTCGTCCTCGCTGGTCGCGGTGCACATGGCTGCCCAGTCGCTACGGCAGGGTGAGTGCTCGCTCGCCCTGGCCGGCGGCGCGACGGTGATGGCGACGCCGGGGACGTTCGTGGAGTTCTCGCGGCAGCGGGGTCTGGCGGTGGACGGCCGGTGCAAGTCGTACGCGGATGCAGCGGACGGTACGGGTTGGGCCGAGGGTGCGGGTGTGGTCGTACTGGAGCGTCTGTCGGAGGCGCGTAGGAACGGGCATCGGGTGCTGGCGGTCGTACGGGGTTCCGCGGTGAACCAGGACGGCGCTTCCAACGGCCTGACAGCGCCCAACGGGCTTTCGCAGCAGCGCGTGATCCGCAAGGCGCTCGCCAACGCCGGTCTGTCGACGGCGGACGTGGACATGGTCGAGGGGCACGGGACGGGCACGGTCCTGGGCGACCCGATCGAGGCGCAGGCTCTGCTGGCGACGTACGGGCGGGATCGCGATCCGGAGCGGCCGCTCTGGCTGGGCTCCCTGAAGTCGAACATCGGCCACACACAGATGGCGGCCGGTGTCGCGGGCGTCATCAAGATGGTGGAGGCGCTGCGGCACGGCGTGATGCCGCCCACCCTGCATGTCGATGCCCCGTCGTCGCAGGTGGACTGGTCGGCGGGCGCGGTGGAACTCCTGGCGGAGCCGCGGGACTGGCCGGAGACGGACCGGCCGCGTCGGGCGGGCGTCTCGGGCTTCGGCGTGAGCGGGACGAACGCGCACGTGATCCTGGAGCAGGCGCCTGAGCCCGAGCCGACATCTGAGCCCGAGTTTGAGCCGACGGTGGATGTCGTCGGTGGTGTGGTGCCGTTGGTGGTGTCGGCGCGTAGCGCGGGTGCGCTGGCGGGGCAGGCGGAGCGGCTGGCGTCCTTCCTCGCTGCCGAGGAGGTGTCGCTGTCCCCTGTGGCGGGTGCGTTGGTCGCTCAGCGGGCGGTGCTGTCCGAGCGTGCGGTGGTGGTGGCCAGTTCGCGTGAGGAGGCGTTGGCGGGGCTTGGTGCGTTGGCGCGGGGCGAGTCGATCCCTGGTCTGGTCAGGGGGAGCGCCGGCGATTCGGTTCGTACGGTGGTGGTGTTTCCGGGTCAGGGTTCGCAGCGGGTGGGGATGGGCCGTGAACTGTACGAGCGGTACCCGGTGTTCGCGGCGGCTTTCGATGAGGCGTGTGCCGTGCTGGACGCGCAACTGTCGGGCTGGGTGGAGCACTCGGTCAGGGATGTGGTCCTGGGCGAGGCTGGTGATCTGAGCTGGACGGTGTTCACGCAGGCTGGGTTGTTCGCGGTGGAAACTGCGTTGTTCCGCTTGGTGGAGTCGTGGGGTGTCAAGCCGGATGCGGTGATGGGCCACTCCATCGGTGAAATCGTGGCGGCGCATGTCGCCGGGGTGTTGTCGTTGGCGGATGCGGCTGCGGTGGTCGCTGCGCGAGGTCGGCTCATGCAGGCGTTGCCCTCGGGTGGTGCGATGGTGGCCGTGGCGGCTTCGGAGGCGGAAGTCGCAGCGCTGCTGGGCGACGGCGTGGACCTGGCCGCGGTCAACGGTCCGGCGTCGGTGGTCCTTTCCGGCGTAGAGGACGCCGTTCTGGCGGTGGCGGCGAAGCTTGCGGAGCAGGGCCGTAAGACGAAGCGGCTGACTGTCTCGCATGCGTTCCATTCGGTGTTGATGGAGCCGATGCTCGACGAGTTCGCGAACGTGCTGTCCCAAGTGACGTGGTCGGAGCCGGAGTTCGCGGTGGTGTCGAACGTGACCGGGAGGCTTGCGGAGCCGGGTCAGTTCACCGACCCGCAGTATTGGGTGGACCATGTCCGTCGTCCGGTGCGTTTCGCCGACGGCGTGGCGGCCGCGGCGGGCGACGGCGATGTGGTGTTCGTCGAACTGGGCCCTGGTGCGGCGCTGTCGAGTGTCGTGGGGGAGTCCGCCGGTGAGCAGGCGGCTTGCGTCGCGGCTCTGCGGGACGGCCGCCCCGAGACGCAGTCTCTTCTCGCGGCAGTCGCCGAGGTCTTCGTGCGCGGAGGGTCGGTCGACTGGGCGGGCATGCTTCCGGTCGCCGGTGTTTCGCACCTCGACCTCCCGACGTACGCCTTCGACCACCAGCACTACTGGCTCCGCCCCACTCCTGCGGTCGACGCCGTCGCGCTCGGCCTCGCCGGTACGGCGCATCCGATGCTCGGTGCGGTGGTGAGGCTTCCGCAGTCGGACGGGCTGGTCTTCACTTCTCGTCTCTCCCTGCGTACGCACGCGTGGCTCGCCGACCATGCTGTCGGCGGGGTCGTCCTCGTCCCCGGTACCGGACTGGTCGAGCTGGCGGTACGGGCCGGCGACGAGGTCGGGTGCGGCACGCTGGACGAACTGGTCATCGAGGCGCCCCTCGTCGTCCCCGCCCAGGGCGGTGTCCGCGTCCAGGTCGCCGTCGGCGGCCCCGACGAGCACGGCGCACGCGCCGTCGATATCTATTCGACCCGCGACGAGGGCACGGAGGGCAGCGGCGCCGACGTGTGGATCCGTCACGCCACCGGCCGGCTGGTGCGGGAGGCCGTCGCGCGCGCGGCAACGGTCGACTTCGCCGCCTGGCCGCCGCCGGGCGCCGAGCGCGTCGAGGTGGATGTCGACGACTTCTACGCGGGTCTGATCCGGATGGGCTACACGTACGGCCCGGCGTTCCAGGGCCTGCGTGCGGTGTGGCGGCGTGGCGAGGAGGTCTTCGCCGAGATCGCCCTGCCGGAGGACCAGCGCGACAGCGCCACCAGGTTCGGCATCCACCCCGCTCTGCTGGACGCCGCCCTGCACTCCAACGGGTTCATCCAGCCGGTCGACGCCCCTGGCGGAGTGGACCGGTCCCGGACCGTGCTGCCGTTCGCCTGGAACGGCCTGGCGCTGCACGCCACCGGTGCTTCGGTGTTGCGGGTGCGGGTGGCGCCGTCCGGTCCGGACACGGTGTCGTTGCAGGCGGCCGACGAGACCGGCGGTCTCGTCCTGACCACGGACTCACTCGTGTTCCGGGAGGTCTCCGCCGAGCAGCTGGAGGCGGCCGGTGCGGCGGGTGACGACGCCCTGTTCGGTGTGGAGTGGACCGAACTGCCCGCCGCGCCCGCGCGTGCGGCCGTGCCGGTGCCGTCCTGGACACCGGTCGCCACCGCCACCGACGTTGCGGCGCTGGGCGCCCGCGACGAAGTGCCGTTGGCAGTGGTCGTACGAGCGGTCGCCGCGGAGGACGACGACGCGCTCGGACTCACCGCCCGCGTGCTCGGCGTGCTCCAGGCCTGGCTGGTGGCCCCGGCCTTCGAGAGCGGCAAGCTGGTGGTGGTCACTCAGGGCGCGGTACCGGCCGGCGGCGACGGTGACGTCACCGACCCGGCCGGCGCGGCCGTCTGGGGTCTCATCCGCACGGCCCAGGCCGAGAACCCCGATCGGATCGTCCTCCTCGACACCGACGACAGTGCCTTCGAGGGTGACTTGGGCGTGGCGCTGGCCATCGATGAGCCCCAACTCGCGGTTCGCGGCGAGAAGTTGTTCGTGCCGCGTCTAGTGCGTGCCGCCGCCGTCGAGTCGGTCGGGGGCCTTGCTCCGGTTGCCGCGGGCACGGTGCTGGTGACGGGTGGTACGGGGTCGCTGGGCGCGTTGGTGGCCCGTCATCTGGTGTCCGAGCATGGTGCGCGGCATCTGCTTCTGGCTAGTCGGCGTGGTGCGGATGCCGAGGGTGCGGCCGAACTGGTCGCGGAACTGCGGGAGTTGGGTGCGGAGTCGGTGGCGGTGGCGGCGTGTGATGTCGCCGACCGGGAGGCCGTGGCCGCGCTCCTCGATTCCGTCGCCGACGAGCATCCGCTCTCCGGGGTTGTGCACACGGCTGGTGTGTTGGACGACGGGGTGATCGGGGCGCTGACGCCGGAGCGGTTGGCGTATGTGTTCGGACCGAAGGTGGCGGCCGTAGACCACTTGGACGAGTTGACCCGGGGCATGGATCTGTCGATGTTCGCGGTGTTCTCTTCCGCGTCGGGTCTGTTCGGGTCGGCGGGGCAGGGTAACTACGCGGCGGCGAACGCCTACGTGGACGCGGTGGCCCACCGGCGCCGGGCGGCGGGCCTGCCGGGCACCTCACTCGCCTGGGGCCCGTGGGAGCAGACCGTCGGAATGACGGCGGGAACCGAGGCGGCCCAGCGCACCCGTACCAACCGGCGTGGCGGCATCGTGCCGCTCCGGCCGAAGGAGGGGCTGGCCCTCTTCGACGCGGCCCTGAGCGGTGACCGAGCGCTGTTCGTGCCGATCGACCTGGACCTACGGGCCGTCCGCGCCGAGTCGACGACGGGCGGGGGCGTGCCACCCCTGCTGCGGGGCCTGGTCCGAGGCACCCGCCAAGTGGTGCGAGCCGCGTCCGGTGACAACGGTGACGCCCTGCGCCGCCGGCTGGCCGGGCGCGCCCGGGCCGAGCAGGAGGCCGTGCTCCTCGACCTCCTTCGCACCCAGGTGGCGACGGTGCTGGGGCACAGCGGTCCGGAGGGGGTCGTGGCCGGTACGCGGTTCAAGGACGCCGGCTTCGACTCGCTCACCTCGGTCGAGCTCCGCAACCGCCTCCGCGAGGCCACCGGCCTCAACCTGGCCGCGACGGCGGTCTTCGACTACCCGACCCCGCTCGCACTGGCCCGCCACGTACACGCCCAACTCCTCCCGGACGGCGCGAAGAGCGGAACGGAGGTCGACGAGGAGCGGCTGCGTCACGTCTTGGCCTCCCTCCCACTGGCCCGGATCCGGGAGGCCGGACTGCTGGACGCCCTGGTGGAGCTGGCCGCCCTCGACACCGCCGCGCCCGGTGCCGGGCAGCCGGACGAGACCGACGGGCCGGAGACGCTCGCCGGTCTGGGCGTCGACGACCTCGTGCAACTGGCGCTCGGTGACAGCGACGAGGACCTCGAAGGCTGATGCGGTACCTACTGATGAGGACAGCTGAGTGAGTACTTCATATGACAAGGTCGTCGAGGCGCTGCGGAAGTCGCTCGAAGAGGTCGGCTCGCTGAAGAAGCGCAACCGCCAACTCGTCAATGCCTCACGGGAACCGATCGCGATCGTGGGCATGGCCTGCCGCCTGCCGGGCGGTGTGGCGAGCCCCGAGGACCTGTGGCGGCTGGTCACCGAGGGCCGCGACGGTGTGTCCGGCTTCCCGGCCGACCGTGGCTGGGACCTTGACGGCCTGTTCGACGCGGACCCCGAGAAGACCGGCACGTCCTACGTCGACCAGGGCGGATTCCTGCACGAGGCGGGCCTGTTCGACGGCGGCCTCTTCGGGATCTCGCCGCGTGAGGCCCTCGCGATGGACCCCCAGCAGCGACTGCTCCTGGAGACCTCGTGGGAGGCCCTGGAACGTGCCGGGATCGACCCCGAGACCCTGAAGGGCACGGACGTCGGCGTCTTCAGCGGCATCATGGGCGTCGACTACTTCGCGGGTGGCAACGTGCCCCCCGAACTGGAGGGGTTCACCGGCACGGGAGCGGCGGCCAGTGTGGCCTCGGGCCGGGTCTCCTACGTCTTCGGCTTTGAAGGCCCCGCGGTCACGCTCGACACGGCCTGCTCGTCGTCCCTGGTCGCCATCCACCTCGCCGTCCAGGCGCTGCGCCGCGGGGAGTGCTCGATGGCGCTGGCCGGCGGCGCGACCGTGATGGCCACTCCCGGTCTCTTCATCGACTTCTCGCGGCAGCGCGGGCTCGCCTCGGACGGCCGGTGCAAGTCGTACGCGGATGCAGCCGACGGCACGGGCTGGGCCGAGGGCGCCGGTGTCGTCGTCCTGGAGCGGTTGTCCGAAGCCCGGAGCAAGGGCCACCGGGTGCTGGCGGTCGTCCGTGGCTCGGCGGTCAACCAGGACGGTGCGTCGAACGGCCTGACGGCGCCCAACGGGCCTTCGCAGCAGCGGGTGATCCGCAAGGCGCTCGCCAACGCGGGCCTGTCGACGGCTGACGTGGACGTGGTCGAGGGGCACGGGACCGGTACGGTCCTGGGCGACCCGATCGAGGCGCAGGCGCTGCTGGCGACCTACGGTCAGGACCGGCCTGCCGAACGGCCGTTGTGGCTGGGTTCGTTGAAGTCGAACGTCGGTCATACCCAGGCGGCTGCGGGTGTTTCCGGTGTGATCAAGATGGTGCAGGCGTTGCGGCATGGCGTGATGCCGCCCACCCTGCATGTCGATGCCCCGTCGTCGCAGGTGGACTGGTCGGCGGGCGCGGTGGAGGTGCTGGCCGAGGCACGCGAGTGGCCGGAGACGGACCGCCCGCGCCGGGCGGGCGTCTCGGGCTTCGGCGTGAGTGGAACGAACGCGCACATCATCCTGGAGCAGGCACCGGAACCCGAGACAGAACCGGCAGAGCACGCCAACAGCGAGGGCGTCGTGCCCCTGGTGATCTCGGCGGCCTCCGCGGAATCACTGTCCGGACAGGCCGAACGCCTCGCCTCCCTGCTCGAACCGTCGGACAGCGTGACTCTGCCGGACGTGGCGGGTGCGTTGGTCGCTCAGCGGGCGGTGTTGTCGGAGCGTGCGGTGGTGGTGGCCGGTTCGCGTGAGGACGCGCTTGCCGGGTTGGGTGCGCTGGCGCGGAGCGAGTCGAGTGCTCTCGTTGTTACCGGTGGCGGTGCGGGGACTGTTCGTACCGTCTTGGTGTTTCCGGGTCAGGGTTCGCAGCGGGTGGGGATGGGCCGTGAACTGTACGACCGGTACCCGGTGTTCGCGTCGGCCTTCGATGAGGCGTGTGCCGTGCTGGACGCGCAACTGTCGGGCTGGGTGGAGCACTCGGTCAGGGATGTGGTCCTGGGCGAGGCCGGTGATCTGAGCTGGACGGTGTTCACGCAGGCGGGGTTGTTCGCCGTGGAGACGGCCTTGTTCCGTCTTACCGAGTCGTGGGGTGTCAAGCCGGATGCGGTGATGGGCCACTCCATCGGTGAAATCGTGGCGGCCCATGTCGCCGGGGTGTTGTCGTTGGCGGATGCGGCTGCGGTGGTGGCGGCTCGTGGCCGGTTGATGCAGGCGTTGCCCTCGGGTGGCGCGATGGTCGCGGTGGCCGCGTCGGAGGACGAGGTCGCCGGGCTGCTGGGCGACGGCGTGGACCTGGCCGCGGTCAACGGTCCCGCGTCGGTGGTCCTTTCCGGCGTCGAGGACGCCGTTCTGGCGGCGGCGGCGAAGCTCGCGGAGCAGGGTCGTAAGACGAAGCGGCTGAGCGTCTCTCACGCCTTCCACTCGGTTCTGATGGAGCCGATGCTCGACGAGTTCGCCGCCGCGCTGTCTCAAGTGTCGTGGTCGGAGCCGGAGTTCGCGGTGGTGTCGAACGTGACGGGGCGGCTTGTGGAGCCTGGTCAGCTCACGGATCCGCAGTACTGGGTCGACCACGTCCGCCGTCCGGTGCGCTTCGCCGACGGCGTGACGGCCGCGGTAGGCGCTGGCGGAGACGTGGTCTTCGTCGAACTCGGCCCTGGTGCGGCGCTGTCGAGCGTCGTGGGGGAGTCCGCCGGCGAGCAGGCGGCCTGTGTCGCGGCTCTGCGGGACGGCCGCCCCGAGGCACAGACCCTCCTCACCGCCACCGCCGAACTGTTCGTCCGGGGCGTCCCCGTCGGCTGGAGTGGGGTCCTTCCGGCCGGTGCCGGGAACGGCCGGGTCGACCTTCCTACGTACGCCTTCGACCACCAGCACTACTGGCTCCCCGCCACTCCTGCCACCGATGTCTCCTCGCTCGGTCAGGGCAAGGCCGACCACCCGATGCTCGGTGCGGTGGTGAGGCTTCCGCAGTCGGATGGTCTGGTCTTCACTTCTCGACTCGCTCTCCGTACCCATGCCTGGCTCGCCGACCACGCTGTCGGCGGAGTCGTCCTCGTCCCCGGCACCGGACTGGTCGAACTGGCCGTCCGCGCTGGCGACGAGGTCGGCTGCGGCACACTCGACGAACTGGTCATCGAGGCGCCCCTCGTCGTCCCCGCCCAGGGCGGTGTCCGCGTCCAGGTCGCCGTCGGCGGCCCCGACGAGCACGGCGCACGTACCGTCGAGGTGTACTCCGCCCGCGAGGACGCCGAGGCCGGTGCGGCCGACGGAGCCGGTGCGTGGATCCGGCACGCGTCCGGGATGCTGGCGCCGACGACGCTCGCCGCGCCCGCTGCGAAGTTCGACTTCGCCGCCTGGCCGCCGCCCGGAGCCCAGCCGATGGACATCAGCGGCGGCTACGACCTGCTCGCGCGCGCGGGCTACGCGTACGGGGAGTCGTTCCAGTGCGTGCGTGCCGTGTGGCGGCGAGGCGAGGAGGTCTTCGCCGAGGTCGCCTTTCCGGAGGAACTGCGCGACGGCGCGGCCCGGTTCGGTATCCACCCGGGACTGCTCGACGCCGCCCTGCACTCCAGCATGCTCAACGCGGCCGCCGCCCTCCGCGGCCGGGTGCCGGACGACACGCAGGCCGACGAGCCCGTCGTACGGCTTCCGTTCGCCTGGAAGGGGCTGGCGCTGCATGCTGCCGGAGCTTCCTCCATTCGGACGCGGGTCGTGCAACTCGCGCCGGACACCATGGAATTGGAGGCGGTCGACGACGCAGGCGGTCTCGTCCTCAGGCTGGACTCTCTGGTCTCCCGGGCCATCTCCGCCGAGCAGTTGGAGGCCGCGGCCGGCACCGCACCGGGCGGTGACTCCCTGTTCACGGTCGAGTGGATGGAACTGCCCGCCCCGGACCCGGCCCCGGAGACCGGGATGCCGTCCGCCCTGCCGCAGTTCACCATCGTCGAAGCCGTCACCGGTGATGACACCGACGCGCGCGCCGAAACCCCCTACGCACTCACCAGCCGCGTACTGGAGGCCGTTCAGGCCTGGTTGGCCGACGAGACGGCCGATGACGCCTCGCGCCTCGTCGTACGCACCCGGGGCGCCGTAGCCGCCGGCGGTGACGCGGCGCTCACCGACCCCGGAGGCTCGGCCGTTTGGGGCCTGGTCCGGGCCGCGCAGGCGGAGAACCCTGACCGGATCGTGCTCATCGACGCCGAAGTAACTTGCTCCGATGGTGAGTTGAGCTCCGTACTGGACACCGGCGAACCCCAGGTCGCAGTCCGCGGTACCCAGCTTCTCGTCCCCCGGCTCGCTGTGGCCGACGTGTCGGTGCCCGCACCCGATCGCACGGTTCTGGATCCGGAAGGCACCGTCCTGGTGACCGGCGGTACCGGGTCTCTCGGCGCGGTGCTGGCCCGTCACCTGGTCACCCGGTACGGCATCCGCCGCCTTGTCCTGACCAGCCGGCGCGGCCTGGAGGCGGACGGCGCCCGCGACCTAGTGGCCGAACTGCGAGCCCTGGGCGCGGAGTCGGTCGATGTCCCGGCCTGTGACGTGACCCACCCGGAGGCTCTGGCCGCTCTCCTCACCGAGCTTGCCGGGTCCGGGCACCGGCTCACTGCCGTCGTCCACGCCGCGGGCGTCTTCGACGGCGGGGTGATCGGCGACATCAGCCCTGAGCGGATGGCCCGCGCGTTCGCGCCGAAGGTCACCGCCCTTCAGCAGTTGGACGAGCTGACGCGCCAACTCGTCCCGGATCTCGACGCGTTCGTCGTCTACTCCTCCGTCTCCGCTGTCTTCCTGGGCGCGGGCACGGGCAGTTACGCGGCTGCCAACGCCTTCATGGACGGCCTGATGGCCAGGCGTCGAGCCGACGGCCTGCCGGCCCTGTCCCTCGCCTGGGGACCGTGGGAGCAGTCCTCCGGCATGGGCGCCGACCTGGACGAGCTGGCACGCAGCCGGATGAACCGGCGCGGTGGTGTGCAGCCCCTGTCGGCGGACGAAGGCCTGGCGCTGTTCGATGCCGCCCTGCACAGCGACCGTTCCCTCCTCGTCCCGGCCAAGCTGGACCTGCACGCCCTGCGCGCCGCCGCCACGGCCGGCGCCGGGGTGCCGCCGCTGCTGCGCGACCTGGTGCGGCCGGCTCGCCGGCAGGCGGCGCGCGGGGCCACACAGGACGGCGGCAGCGGGCTCGCCGCACGGCTGGCCGGGCTTGCGCCCGCCGAGCGGGAGGCGCTGCTTCTCGACCTCGTCCGTACCCGTGTCGCCGCCGTGCTCGGGCACGCGGGTGCGGCGAAGGTGGTGGCGGAACGGGCGTTCAAGGACGCCGGCTTCGACTCGCTCACCTCGGTCGAACTGCGCAACCGCCTGCGCGAGGCCACCGGCCTCAGCCTCCCCGCCACGGTCGTCTTCGACTACCCCACCCCGCTCGCCCTGGCGCGTTTCCTGGACGGCGAGCTGGACGGGACGGGGGTCGCCCTGACCGCGGCGGGTGCGGTGACGCCGGCTTCGGCGGTCGCGCACGATCCGGACGACCCGGTGGCGGTCGTCGGCATGGCCTGCCGCCTGCCCGGCGGGGTCGCGAGCCCGGAGGACCTGTGGCGGTTGGTCACCGAGGGCCGCGACGGGGTGTCCGGCTTCCCGGACGACCGCGGCTGGGGACTGGACAAGCTCTTCGACAGCGATCCCGAGAACGAGGGGACCTCGTACGTCGACCAGGGCGGCTTCCTGTACGAGGCCGGGCATTTCGACCCCGCGTTCTTCGGGATATCACCGCGCGAGGCCACGGCGATGGACCCGCAGCAGCGGTTGTTGCTGGAGACGTCGTGGGAGGCCCTGGAGCGGGCAGGCATCGACCCGGGCACGCTCAAGGACGCGGACGTCGGCGTGTTCAACGGCATCATGGGCGTCGACTACTACGCGGGCGGCAACGTCCCCGCGGAACTGGGCGGCTTCGCGCTGACCGGCACCGGAGCGAGCGTGGCGTCAGGCCGCATCTCGTACGTGTTCGGGTTCGAGGGCCCGGCGGTGACCGTCGACACGGCCTGCTCGTCCTCCCTCGTCGCCCTCCACCTCGCCGCCCAGGCGCTGCGCCAGGGCGAGTGCTCGCTGGCCCTGGCCGGCGGTTCGACCGTGATGTCGAGCCCGAGCATGTTCATGGAGTTCTCCCGGCAGCGGGCGCTCGCGTCCGACGGCCGCTGCAAGTCGTACGCGGACGCCGCCGACGGCACCGGCTGGGCCGAGGGCGCCGGCGTGGTCGTACTGGAACGTCTGTCGGAGGCGCGCCGCAACGGCCACCCCGTCTTGGCCGTACTGCGTGGCAGTGCGGTCAACCAGGACGGCGCGTCCAACGGCCTCACCGCCCCGAACGGTCCCTCTCAGCAGCGTGTCATCCGCAAGGCCCTCGCGGCGGCCGGTCTGTCGACGGCCGACGTCGACCTGGTCGAGGGCCACGGCACCGGCACCGTACTCGGCGACCCGATCGAGGCACAGGCCCTGCTCGCCACCTATGGGCGCGGCCGGCCCGAAGACCGGCCGCTCTGGCTGGGCTCGCTGAAGTCGAACATCGGCCACGCCCAAGCGGCCGCTGGTGTCTCCGGCGTGATCAAGACCGTGCAGGCGCTGCGGCACGGCGTCATGCCCGCGACCCTCCATGTGGACGCGCCCTCCGCGCAGGTCGACTGGACGGCCGGCGCCGTCGAACTGCTCACCGAGGCCCGGGCCTGGCCGGAGGTCGAGCGGCCGCGCCGGGCGGCCGTGTCCTCCTTCGGCCTGAGCGGCACCAATGCGCACGTGATCCTGGAGCAGGCGCCGGAGCCCGAGCCGACACCTGAGGTCGAGCTGTCGGTGGATGTCGCCGACGGTGCGGTGCCGTTGGTGGTGTCGGCGCGTAGCGCGGGTGCTCTGGCAGGTCAGGCGGAGCGGCTGCTGGCGTTCCTCGGTGACCACGAGGTCCCTCTGCCGGACGTGGCGGGTGCGCTGGTCGCTCAGCGGGCGGTGCTGTCCGAGCGTGCGGTGGTCGTGGCCGGTTCGCGTGAGGACGCGCTTGCCGGGTTGGGTGCGCTGGCGCGGGGGGAGTCGGCTGCGCGGGTGGTGACGGCCGGTGCTCCGTCGTCCGAGGCGCCGAAAGTCGTGGTGGTGTTTCCGGGTCAGGGGTCGCAACGGGTGGGGATGGGCCGTGAGCTGTACGAGCGGTACCCGGTGTTCGCGGCGGCTTTCGATGAGGCATGCGCTCTGCTGGACGCGCAATTGTCGGGCTGGGTGGAGCACTCGGTCAGGGATGTGGTCCTGGGCGAGGCTGGTGATCTGAGCTGGACGGTGTTCACGCAGGCGGGTTTGTTCGCCGTGGAGACGGCCTTGTTCCGCCTGGTGGAGTCGTGGGGTGTGAAGCTGGATGCGGTAATGGGCCACTCCATCGGTGAAATCGTGGCGGCGCATGTCGCCGGGGTGTTGTCGCTTGCCGATGCGGCCGCGGTGGTCGCTGCTCGGGGTCGGCTGATGCAGGCGTTGCCCTCGGGTGGCGCGATGGTGGCCGTGGCGGCTTCGGAGGCGGAAGTCGCCGGGCTGCTGGGCGAGGGTGTGGATCTGGCCGCGGTCAACGGTCCGGCGTCGGTGGTGCTTTCGGGTGTCGAGGATGCCGTGTTGGCGGTGGCGGCGAAGCTGGCGGAGTCGGGGCGTAAGACGAAGCGTCTGACTGTCTCGCATGCGTTCCATTCGGTGTTGATGGAGCCGATGCTCGACGAGTTCGCTGCCGTGCTGTCTCAAGTGTCTTGGTCGGAGCCGGAGTTCGCGGTGGTGTCGAATGTGACGGGGCGGCTTGCGGAGCCCGGTCAGCTCACGGATCCGCAGTACTGGGTCGACCACGTCCGCCGTCCGGTGCGTTTCGCCGACGGTGTGGTGTCGGCGGCGGGCGACGGGGACGTTGTCTTCGTCGAACTCGGCCCGGGTGCGGCCTTGTCGAGTGTCGTGGCCGAATCGGCCGGCGAACAGGCGGCCTGTCTCGCGGCTCTGCGGGACGGTCGTCCCGAGGCGCAGACTCTCCTTACCGCGACCGCCGAGGTCTTTGTTCGCGGTGGGTCGGTCGACTGGGCGAAGGTGTTGCCGGTTGCGGGTGTTTCGCACCTCGACCTGCCGACGTATGCCTTCGACCACCAGCACTACTGGCTCCCGGCGGGCGGTACCGGCGCGGGCGGCGATGTCGCCTCGCTCGGTCTGACCGGCACCGATCACCCCATGATCGGCGCGTTCGTCGAGGTGCCGGAGACCGGCGGTGTGCTCTGCACTTCCCGGCTGTCGCTGCGTACGCACCCCTGGCTGGCCGACCACGCCGTGGGTGACACCGTGCTCATGCCCGGTACCGGGCTGGTCGAGCTGGCGGTACGGGCCGGCGACGAGGTCGGCTGCGGCACACTCGACGAACTGGTCATCGAGGCGCCCCTCGTCCTGCCCGAGCAAGGCGGCGTCCGCGTCCAGATCAGCGTCGGGGGACCGGACGAGACCGGCGCCCGTACCGTCGCCGTCTACTCGACCCCCGAGGACGCCACCGGCGAGCCCTGGACCCGCCACGCCACCGGCACCCTCACGGCGACCGCCGCCGCTGCCGTCCCCGGCTTCGACGGCACCGCGTGGCCGCCGCCCGGAGCCGAACCGGTCGGGATCGAGCCCGAGGACTTCTACGCGGGGCTCCTCGCCCACGACTACATGTACGGGCCGGTCTTCCGCGGCCTGCGGGCGGCATGGCGGCGCGGCGACGAGGTCTTCGCCGAGATCGCCCTGCCCGAGGAGGACCGGACGAGCGCCGTCGGCTTCGGTATCCACCCGGCCCTGCTGGACGCCGCCCTGCACGCCAAGGCATTCCTGGCCGACGACGACGAGCGCACGATGCTGCCGTTCGCGTGGAACGGCCTGACACTGCACGCTGCCGGCGCCGCCACACTCCGGATCCGGGTCGTACGGCCGACGGCCGACTCGCTGGCCCTGGAGGCCTTCGACGAGACGGGCGCACCGGTTCTCACGGCGCAGTCGTTGGTCTTCCGTCCGGTGACGGCCGCCCAGTTGGGCGCGACGGCCGGGAGCGGCGGCGGTTCGCTGTTCGGGGTCGACTGGCCGCAGGCGCCCCGGAGGGTGGAGGCGCCGACGCCGTCCTGGGTGCGGCTGTCCGACGCCGAGGAGGTGGCGACGCTCGCCGACGACGTCCTGACCGGGGCGGCCGAGGCGCCCGAGGCGGTGGTTTTGATGGCCGTCACCGAGGGCGCCGACGACAGCCCGCTGGACCTGACCGACCGGGTCCTGGAGGTCGTCCAGACCTGGCTGGCGGGCGGCGGCCTCGAAGACACGAAGCTGGTGGTGGTGACCCGGGGCGCCGTCGCGGCGGGCGGTGACGCGACCGTCATCGATCCGGCCGGTGCCGCCGTGTGGGGCCTGGTGCGGGCCGCGCAGGCGGAGAACCCGGGACGGATCGTCCTTCTGGACGCTGAAGCCCCCGAAGCCGCTGAAGCCAGCGAAGTCGGCGACGCCGCAGCAGCGGCAGAACCTATCGAACTCTCCCTCAGCGGAGCACAGTTGGGTGCCGTCCTGGCGCTCGGTGAGCCTCAGGCCGCGCTGCGCGGTGCGGGGATCCACCTTCCCCGGCTCGCTCGGGCCGATGTGCCGAGGTCGGCGGACTTGCCCGGCCGTGGAGTGCTGGATCCGGAGGGTACGGTCCTGGTGACCGGTGGTACGGGCTCTCTGGGCGCGGTCCTCGCCCGGCACTTGGTCACCGAGTACGGCATCCGGCGTCTCGTGCTGACCAGCCGGCGTGGCCTGGAGGCGGAGGGCGCCCGTGACCTCGTAGCCGAACTGCGGTCGTTGGGCGCGGAGTCGGTCGAGGTCCCGGCGTGTGACGTGACCGATCCGGAGGCGCTGTCCGTCCTCCTCGCCAAGCTCGCCGGGGACGAGCACCGTCTTACCGGCGTCGTCCACGCCGCGGGTCTCTTCGACGCCGGAGTGATCGGTGACATCGACCGGGAGCGTCTGGAGCGGGTGTTCGCCGCGAAGGTGACGGCGACACGCCTGCTGGACGGGCTGACGCGTGAACTCGTCCCGGATCTGGACGCGTTCGTCGTGTACTCGTCCGTCTCGGCGGTGTTCCTGGGGGCTGGTACGGGCAGTTATGCAGCCGCCAACGCCTACATGGACGGGCTGATGGCCAGGCGCCGGGCCGACGGACTGCCGGCCCTGTCCCTCGCCTGGGGTGTGTGGGAGCAGACCACGGGTATGGCGGCGCACACCGACGACCTCGCCCGGAGCAGGCTGAGCCGACGCGGTGGAGTGCGGTCCATGACCCCCGTGGAGGGCATGGAGCTGTTCGACGCGGCCCTGCGCAGCGACCGTTCCCTGCTCGTCCCGGCCAAGCTGGACCTGCGCGGCCTGCGGGCCGACGCCGCCGCGGGCCGGGAGACGCCCGCGCTCCTTCGCGGACTGGTCGGGGCCCAGCGGAAAGCGGCCCGGCCGGTCGTGTCGGGAGACGAACGCCGCAGGCTCGCCGAGCGGCTGGTGGGACTGTCCCCGGCCGAGCGGGCGGCGACCCTTCTGGATCTCGTACGCGCCCAGGTGGCGGTCGTTCTCGGCTATGGGGCCGACCAGCGGATCGATGCCGACCAGGGTCTCTTCGAGATCGGATTCGACTCGCTCACCGCGCTCGAACTGCGCAACAGGATCGGCGAGTTGATCGGGGCCAAGCTGCCGACCGGACTGGTCTTCGACCACCCGACGCCGGCGCTGCTCGTCGCACACCTGCACGTTCGGCTCTTCGGCGAGGACGCTCCCGTCCTGTCGGGGGTGGCCGTGTGACAGGAGCGACGGCACCGGCCGACAGGCAGAAACGCACGGCGAGAGGGGACCAGGGAGTGTTCGACGCGGAGGCCTATCTCCGGCGCATCGGCTGCGACGGCGAGACAGACGTGGACATCGAGTCGCTGCGCAGACTGCAGAAGCGGCACCTCATGGCGATCCCGTACAACATCGCGGGCCAGGACTTCGCCGACAGCATCCATCTCGTCGAACTCGACGAGGACGCGATGTTCCGGACGGTCGTCCTCGACGGACGCGGCGGCACCTGCTTCCAGCTCAACCGCCTGTTCTTCCGGCTCCTGCGCGAACTGGGCTACGACGCGAGCCTGATGGCGGGCAGCACCGCCGAGGGCCGGGAGAACTTCGGCACCGAGGTGGAGCACATGTTCATCCGGGTCGCGCTGGACGGCGCCGAATGGCTCGTCGACGCGGGCTACCCGGGACCCTCGTACCTCGAACCGCTCCTGGTCACCGACACGGTGCAGACCCAGTACGGCAGCCAGTTCCGGCTCGTGGACCAGGGTGACGGGGCCCGGGCGGTGCAGCGGCGCGGGCGGGGCGGGCGCTGGGGAGGCGTCTACGACTTCCGGCTTCTCGAACGCCGGTGGGACGACTGGAAGGAGCTGGAGGACCACGCCCGGGCGAACCCCGCGCCGGCGCCGGACGGCGAGGGCGGGCTGTACGGGCGGACCTTCGACAACGGTCAGGTCGTCCTCAAGGGCCGCCGGTACCTGACGGTCCGCGACGGCCGCGAGCGGGCCCGCACGGTCGTCGACGACGACGAACACCGGGCCCTGGTGGCGCAGATCCTCTCCGGGGACCTGCCCTGGCCACCCTGAACGACTTCCCACAGGGAACGGCAGCATCCGCAATCCGAGACGAAGGCTGGAAGGAAAACAGAATGGCGAAGAAGACGGCTGACGTGGTGGTCATAGGCGGCGGACCGGCGGGGGCGGTCAGCGCTTTCGTGCTGGCCCGCCAGGGCCACTCCGTCGTGCTCCTGGAGCGTGACGAGTTCCCGCGGTTCCACATCGGCGAGTCCCTGCTGCCGTACATGATGGGCCTGTTCGACCGGATCGGTCTGCGCGAGGCGCTGGAGTCCAAGGGCTATGTGCCCAAGTTCGGCGGCGAGTTCATCGACCCGACGGAGACCAAGTTCTTCTCCGGTGTCTTCCGGGCCGACTTCAGCCTCCAGGGCGAGGGGCGCTTCGACCGGGCGTTCCAGGTCGAGCGGGCCCGGTTCGACGCGATGCTCGTCGAGGAGGCCGGCAAGGCCGGCGCCGAGATCCACCTGGGCACCCCCGTGAAGGACCTCCTCCTCGACGGCGAGCGGATCACCGGCGTCACGTACGAGAAGGACGGCGAGGAGCACCGGATCGACGCGTCCTATGTGATCGACGCCAGCGGCCGGGCCGGCCGGATCGCGAACAGGTTCGGGCTGCGCAAGACACTGGAGAAGCTCCGCATGGTCGGGGTGTTCCGCCACTACTCGGGCCTCGACGAGCGGCACAACCTCGGCAACGAGGGTGACATCCAGGTCGGCGCGCACGACGACGGCTGGGTGTGGGCGATTCCCATCTCCAAGGACGTCATCAGCGTCGGCACCGTGATGCCGCGTGACGTGTTCCGCAGGGGTACCCCGGAGGAGGCCTTCGACGAGCACCTCAGCCGGGTGCCCCGGATCACCGCGCGGCTCACCGGGACGACCCCGGCCACGGACCTCAGGATCGAGACCGACTACTGCTACCACGCGGACACCGTCACGGGCCCGGGCTGGGTCATGGTCGGCGACGCGGGCTGCTTCGGTGACCCGATGTTCTCCGGCGGGGTGCTGGTCGCGGCGTCCACCGCGGCGCGAGCCGCCGAGACGATCAGTGCCGCGCTCGACAACCCGGCCGACGCCGACCGGCTCATCGAGGAGTACGCGAACTACTTCAAGACGGGCTACGACACCTACATCCGGCTCATCCACGCCTTCTACGACGGCGAGCTGGTGGCGGTGGCGGCCGACGCCGGGCGGACCACCTCCCGCGAAGCGTTGGAGCGCTACCTGATCCGGCTGATAGGCGGCGACTTCTGGAGCGAGCACAACGCGGTCGCGCAGGAGATGCGGCGGCGCCCGGAGTGGGACACCTTCGCACCGTTCCAGCGGGTCTTCGGCTGCCCGGCCTACCCGCAGCTCGACGAGCAGGACCGCAAGGAGCGCGCCGAGGCCCGCATCCTGCGGGTGACCGCCGGCCAGTGACGTCCGCGGTCGTGCCCGGGGGCCGCGGCGGCCCCCGGGCGGGACGGCCGGACCGGCGTATGACCGGCTTCGACACGACAGGGTGAGGCGGCGTGAGAGAACAGATACCGGTAACCATCGGTGAGCGTTCGTACGATGTGCTGATCGGCTCGGGGGTGCGTTCCTCGCTGGCCGAAGTGATCCGGGGTCTCGGCGCCCGGCGGGTCGCCGTCGTGTCGGCCCGGCCCGCGGAGCGGGTGCCCGACACCGGGGTGGAGACCCTGCTGCTGCCCGCCCGGGACGGCGAGCGGGACAAGAACCTCGCCACCGTCGAGGCGCTGTGCGCGGAGTTCGTACGCTTCGGGCTCACCCGTGACGACGCCGTCGTCTCCTGCGGGGGCGGCACCACCACCGACGTCGTCGGTCTGGCCGCCGCCCTGTACCACCGGGGTGTGCCGGTGGTGCACCTGCCGACGACGCTGCTGGCCCAGGTCGACGCGAGTGTCGGCGGCAAGACGGCGGTCAACCTGCCCACGGGCAAGAACCTGGTCGGTGCCTACTGGCAGCCCGCCGCCGTCCTGTGCGACACCGACTACCTGGCCACCCTGCCCCGGCGCGAGATGCTCAACGGCCTGGGTGAGATCGCCCGTTGCCACTTCATCGGCGCCGGTGACCTGCGCGGGCTCGGCCTCGCGGAGCGGATCGCGGCCAGTGTGACCCTCAAGGCGGGCATCGTCTCGGCCGACGAACGGGACACCGGGCTGCGGCACATCCTCAACTACGGCCACACCCTCGGCCACGCGCTGGAGGTGGCCAGCGGCTTCGCGCTCCGGCACGGCGAGGCCGTCGCGATCGGTACGGTCTTCGCGGGTCTGCTCGCGGGTGCTCTGGACCGGATCGGCCCCGCGCGGGTGGCGGAGCACCGGGAGGTCGTCGAGTTCTACGGCCTGCCGAGCGCACTGCCCGAGGGCGTCGGGGCGGCCGAGCTGATCCGCCTGATGCGCCGGGACAAGAAGGCGCTGCGCGGCCTCGCGTTCGTCCTCGACGGTCCCGGGGGAGCGGAGCTGGTCCACGAGGTGCCCGAACACGTCGTCGCCGACGTCCTCGGACGCATGCCACGGCAGCCGATCGGCCGGCTCGTCGAGCCGTCCGGCCTCCACGGAACGGGAGCTCCGGTGGCATGACGCACTTATCAGGGGGAGCGGCCGGCGAGGCCCGGGTCAGGGTCGCGCGGGAGCAGCGGCTGGCGGACCGTCTCGCCGCGGCCCTGGCCCGGCCCGCGGCCCAGCAGCCCGAATGGCCGGACCCGGCCCGGGCGCGGACGGTGCTGGCCCGGCTGCGCACCGTGCCTCCGGTCGTGGCCGAGGCCGAGACGGCCCGGTTTTCCGAGCGGCTCGCGGCGGTGGCCCGCGGCGAGGCGTTCCTGCTGCAGAGCGGGGACTGCGCGGAGACCTTCGCGGAGACCACCGAACCGCACCTGCGGGCCAACCTCGGACTCCTGAAGCGCATGGCGCAGGTCCTGGCCCACGCTGCCGGGCTGCCGGTGGTCCCGCTCGCCCGGATGGCCGGCCAGTACGCCAAGCCGCGCTCGCAGCCCGTCGACGCGCACGGCCTGCCGGTCTACCGGGGCGACATCGTCAACGGCGCCGCTCCCTCCCTGGCCGCCCGCACACCCGACCCGGAGCGGATGCTGCTCGCCCACGGGCACGCGGTCCGCGCGATGACGCTCGTCCGCCGGATGGGTGCGCGGGATCCGGCGGAGGAGCGCGCCGGCGCCCCTGTCCACGGCGGCCCCGGCGACGACCGCTCCGCCCGCGGCGCCGAGGAGACCGGCCGCGCTCCGGGCCCGGGGACCGAGGAGATCTACGTCGGCCACGAGATGCTCCTGCTCGACTACGAGTCCGCTTCGCTCCACGCCGCCGGGTTCACCACCGGTCCGGACCCGCTGCTGGCCAGCCCGCTCGCGCACTTCCTGTGGATCGGCGAGCGCACACGGGGCCTCGACGACGCGCACCTCGCCGTCGCCGAACTCCTCGCCAACCCCGTCGGGGTGAAGATCGGCCCGGGCACCACGCCGGAGCAGGCCCTCGCCTACGTCCGCAGACTCGACCCCCACGGCACGCCCGGACGGCTGACCCTGATCAGCAGGATGGGTCACGCCCGGGTCCGCGAGGTGCTGCCGCCGATCGTGGAGAAGGTCACCGCCACCGGCCACCAGGTGGTGTGGCAGTGCGACCCGATGCACGGCAACTCCCGTACGACGGCGGACGGCCGCAAGACCCGCCGCTTCGACGACATCGTCGCGGAGATCAGCGGCTTCTTCGACGTTCACCGCGCCCTGGGAACCCACCCCGGCGGCCTGCACCTGGAGGCGACAGGCGAGGACGTCACCGAGTGCCTGGGCGGAGCCCGCGGACTCGGCGAGGACGACCTGGCGGCCCGCTACCGCACCGCGTGCGACCCCCGCCTGAACGACGAGCAGTCGATGGAACTCGCCCACACCGTCGCCGGGTTGCTCACCGCAGCCCGCCGGGCCGCCGCCGCGCGGCCCGTCCTCCACCGCCCCCGGAGCCCGAGATGACCGACACCGGCACCGACATCGCCTCCGGACCCCGTACCGGCACCCCGGCCCAGACCCCGATCAGCGGCACCACCCGTCTGTACGTCGTCCTCGGGGATCCGGTCGCCCAGGTCCGGTCGCCCGGGCTGCTCAACCCGCTGTTCGCCGAACAGGGCGCGGACGCCGTGCTGGTGCCGGTGGAGGTCCGCCCGGACAGCCTGGAGCGGGTCGTCCGCGGACTGCAGCGGATCGGCAACCTCGACGGCATCTTCGTCACCGTTCCGCACAAGGCCGGCGCCGCCCGGCTCGCCGAGCGGCGCAGCCGTGCCGTCGAGATCGCCGGCACCGCCAACGTGCTGCGCCGTGAGGCCGACGGCGGCTGGCTCGCCGAGAACTTCGACGGCTCCGGCTTCGTGGCGGGCCTCGCCCGCGCCGGGCACGAGGTGCGCGGCAGGCGGGTCGCGCTGGCCGGGGCGGGCGGGGCGGGCAGTGCCGTCGCGGCGGCGCTGCTGACGGCCGGCGCGGACCGGGTCGCCGTCACCGACCCGGACCTGCCCAAGCTGGAGGCACTCGTCGACCGGCTCGCCGGGTACTGGCCCGGCCGCGTCCACGCCGCCGCCGAACCACCCCTGCACGACAGCGACCTCGCCGTCAACGCGACCCCGCTCGGGCTGCGGCCCGGCGACCCGCTGCCGTTCTCGCCCGAGGACCTCGCTCCCGGATCGGTGGTGGCCGACATCATCATGAAGCCCCACGAGACGGCCCTGCTGCGAGCGGCCGCCGCCCTCGGACTCCCCATCCACCACGGCATCCACATGCTGACCGGCCAAGTGGCTTCCTACTGCGCGTTCTTCGGCCTGCGCGCACCCGCGAACGGCTGACGCACCCACCCCGAACACCCCCGTGGCCGACCGGTCCGCACCCGGCCGGCGACGACTACCAGACCGGGGGATGTGGGGCCCCACGGGCGGTGCCTACGGTGAAAGTCGCACCTTCCTGTGTGTGATCCCCGGGGTGAAGCGTTCCGTCGGCCACGTCCCCCGCCCGCTTTATGTCGCCCGTCGGCCATCGGCCGAGAAATGTCCGAAGCGGAGATTTGGAGATACATGAACGCGCGTCCGGCACCGGAGTTCCCCTCCTGGCCGCAGTACGACGACGGCGAGCGCACCGGCCTGATCCGGGCCCTGGAACAGGGCCAGTGGTGGCGCATGGGCGGGTCGGAGGTGGACTCCTTCGAAAGCGAGTTCGCCGACTTCCACGGCGCCCAGCACGCCCTGGCCGTCACCAACGGCACCCACGCCCTGGAGTTGGCGCTCCAGTGTCTGGGCGTCGGCCCGGGCACCGAGGTCATCGTCCCGGCCTTCACCTTCATCTCCTCGTCGCAGGCCGCTCAGCGGCTCGGCGCGGTCGCCGTCCCCGTCGACGTCGACCTCGGCACGTACAACATCGACGTGGCCGCGGCAGCCGCCGCCGTCACCCCCCGCACCAAGGTGATCATGCCGGTGCACATGGCCGGGCTCATCGCCGACATGGACGCACTGGACAAGCTCTCCGCCGACACCGGAGTCACCCTGCTGCAGGACGCCGCCCACGCACATGGCGCCCGCTGGCAGGGCAAACGGGTCGGCGAGTTCGGCACGGTCGCCGCGTTCAGCTTCCAGAACGGCAAGCTGATGACCGCGGGCGAGGGCGGCGCGCTGCTCTTCCCCGACGAGGAGACCTACGAGGCCGCCTTCCTGCGGCACAGCTGCGGCCGGCCGCGTACCGACCGCCGTTACATGCACCAGACCGCCGGCACCAACATGCGGCTCAACGAGTTCTCCGCGTCCGTGCTCCGGGCCCAACTGGGCCGTCTCGACGGGCAGATCGCGCTGCGCGAGCAGCGCTGGACACTGCTGTCCGGGCTGCTCGGCGAGATCGACGGCGTCGTGCCCCAGGGCGAGGACCCGCGCGCGGACCGGAACTCCCACTACATGGCCATGTTCCGCATCCCCGGCATCTCCGAGGAGGACCGCAACGCCCTCGTCGACATGCTGGTCGACGCCGGCCTGCCCGCCTTCGCCGCCTTCCGGGCGATCTACCGCACCAACGCCTTCTGGGAGACGGCCGCGCCCGACACCACCGTCGACAAGCTCGCCGAGAGCTGCCCGAACACCGAGGCGATCAGCACCGACTGCGTCTGGTTGCACCACCGGGTCCTGCTGGCCTCCGAGGAGGCACTGCACACCACGGCCGAGATCATCGCCGACGCCGTGGCCGGCCGGTGAGGGTCCGGGCCGCCGTCGTCGGGCTCGGCTGGGCGGGCCGCGAGCTGTGGCTCAGACTGCTGCGTGAGCACGAGGACTTCGAGGTGGTCGCCGTCGTCGACCCCGACCCCCGCTCCCGGGCGGCCACCGCGGCGGCGACCGGCCTGCCCGCCGCCGCCACCGTGGACGCCCTCGACCGCCGTACCGTCGACGTCGCCGTCGTCGCGGTGCCCAACCATCTGCACGCCGAGGTGGCCACGGCCCTGCTCCGCCGGGGGATCTCCGTCTTCCTGGAGAAGCCGGTCTGCCTGACCAGCGCCGAGGCCGACGCGCTCGCCGCGGCCGAACGGAACGGCGGGACACTGCTCGCTGGCAGTGCCGCCGCCCACCGCGGCGACGTCCGGGAACTCGCCGGACTGCTGCCCGAACTCGGCCGGATCCGCCACGTGGACCTGGCCTGGGTCAGGGCGCGCGGCGTGCCGCAGCCCGGCGGCTGGTTCACCCAGCGCAGCAAGGCCGGCGGTGGCGTGCTCGTCGACCTCGGCTGGCACCTGCTCGACGTCCTCACCTCCCTCCTCGGCCCCGCCCCCGTCGTCCAGGTGATCGGCTCGGTCTCCGACGACTTCGTCAACAGCGGTGCCTGGTCCGCCGCCTGGCGCGAGGACCGGGCCACCGACGTCCCGGCCGGCGACGTCGAGGACACCGCCCGCGGTTTCCTGGTCCGCGAGGACGGCATCTCGGTCTCGCTGCGGGCGAGTTGGGCCTCGCACGAGGCGCTGGACGCCTCCGTCGTCACCGTCGAGGGCAGCGCCGGAACGGCACGGCTGCAGTGCACCTTCGGCTTCAGCCCCAACCGGGCCCCCGAACCGGTGCTCACCCTCACCCGGGAAGGCACCACACAGCGCCTCCCGCTGCCCGCCGAGCCCATCGGCATCGAGTACGGACGGCAGCTCGACGGCCTCGCCGCGCTCCTGGCCGACCCGGGCCGACGCGGCCTGGCCGTCGCCCAGGCCCGCAGCACCGTCCGGCTGGTCGAGAACTTCTACGCATCGGCGCGCGCCGCCCGACCGGCGGACCGCGCCTCCGACTCCACCACCTACAAGGAGGTGCGGACCGCATGACCACAGCGTCGGAACGCGACGTGGGAGCGGACACCGGGCGGCAGCCCGCGGTCCCCAGGCAGGCCGTCGTCTTCGACCTCGACGGGGTCGTGGTCGACAGCTTCGCGGTGATGGGCGAGGCGTTCGCCCTCGCCCACGCCGAGGTCGTCGGCGACGGCCCGGCGCCCTTCGAGGAGTACCAGCGCCACCAGGGCCGCTACTTCCCCGACATCATGCGCATCATGGGCCTCCCGCTGGAGATGGAGGAGCCCTTCGTCCGCGAGAGCTACCGCCTCGCCGACCGCGTCCAGGTGTACGACGGTGTCGTCGACCTGCTGCGGACGCTGAACGAGCGCGGTCTCAAGCTCGCCGTCGCCACCGGCAAAGCCGGGGTGCGCGCCCGGTCCCTGCTGGACGTCCTCGGCCTGCTCCCGTACTTCGACCACGTCATCGGCTCCGACGAGGTGCCCCGTCCCAAGCCCGCCCCCGACATCGTCCGGCGCGCACTCGAACTCCTCGACGTCCCCGCCGACCGGGCCGTCATGATCGGCGACGCCCCCACGGACCTGGCCAGCGCCCAGGGCGCCGGTGTCACCGCCGTCGCCGCGCTGTGGGGCTGCCACGACGGGGCGGAACTGCTCGCCGCCGGCCCCGACGTCGTCCTGCGACAGCCGGCCGACCTGCTCGCCCTGTGCCCGGCCCTGCCCGGGCACTGAACCGGAAGGGCAGCCGTGCCGCCGTGGTATCTGGGCATCGACATAGGAGGAACGAAGGTCGCCCTGCGCGCCGAGTCGGCGGACGGCCGCGCCGAGGAGCACCTGTTCACCTGGCCGCACGACGACGGCGGCCCGGACCGCGACCTGGCCCGGCTGGCGGACGGTGTCGCCACCCTGACGGCCCGTACGGGTGAGGGCTTCCGGACGGCGGGGGTCGCCCTGCCCGCCACGGTCGGCCCGGACGGGCGGGTCACCGCCTGGCCGAGCCGGCCGTCCTGGACCGGCCTCGCGCTGGGACCTGCGCTGGGCGCCCTCGTGCCAGGCGCGGGTGTCGCCTGGGCGGACGACGGCGACGTGGGCGCCCTTGCGGAGGCGGAGGCGGCCGACTGCGCCGATCTGCTCTACGTCGGCGTCGGCACAGGCATCGGCGGCGGCCTGGTCCTGGGCGGCAGGCTCTGCCCCGGTCCGGGCCGGGGCTCCTTCGAACTGGGGCATCTGGTCGTCGCGCCGGGTGGCCCCCTGTGCGTCTGCGGCCGCCAGGGCTGCCTCCAGTCGATCGCCTCGGGCCCGGCCACCCTGGCCCGCGCCGGTCGGCTCCGCGGTGGACCGGTCGCCTACGGGGAGCTGCTCGAAGCGCTCCGCACCGACCGCCCCTGGGCCGTGGCCGCCGTCGACGCCACCTGTGCGGCCCTGGCCACCGCCATCATGGGTGTCACGGAACTGCTCCACCCCGACCTGGTGGTGTTGGGCGGCGGATTCACGGCAGGCATCGACCACCTGGTCGACCGCACGGTCACCCACCTCGCGCCGCTGTCCCGCCCGGGCCGCCCCGCGCCGCCCGTCGCCGCGGCGCGCCTGGGCGGCCTCTCCTCCCTGCGGGGTGCGGTCCTCCTGGCCCGAACCGTCACCGACATGTCTTAGCCGCGCCGACTTCGGACAGTGCCGCTGCGGGGAGCGGGTACCCGCGAGGCGCCGCCGCCGCGGTCGGGCCCGTACCCACCCCCGGGCCCGCTCAGGCCCCACTTCCTCCCGCACCCGCCGGAACGCCCGCGCCCAGCTGGGCCCGCAGGTCGTCCACCAGCGCCGCCGCTCCCAGGCCCGAGGCTGCCCCGTACACGTGGTAGTCCGGGCGGACCAGCACCGCGTCGGCCTGGTGGCGGGCCAGGAAAGCGCGGTAGACACCGCTCACGTCGGCCACCGCCCCGGCCTGCGGCTCCCCGTCCTCGGGCAGCAGGCGCACCACGTGCATGCCCAGGTCCGTCAGGAACGCCGACTGCTCCTCGTCGAGGCCTGCGTCTGCGCCCGGTGCGAGCAGCAGGACGAATCCGCGGCCGACCACGTCGTCGAAGAGGCCGGTGCCCCCAGGGCCGCGTACCCGGCCCTGGGGGATCACCTCGCCGGCCGGGGCCGAGGGTGAGCCGTCGCTCGCCCGGTGCAGGAGTCCCCGGGTGAGCGGCTTCGCCGGGTCCGGGACCGTCGGACCGCGACCGCGTCGGCCCGCCAGGATCGTGGCGTCGCGCTCGGCCGCGGCCATGGGATCGGTCACGCAGATCACCCGGCCCAGCTGGACCGAGGACAGGATCGACTCGTGCACCTGCGCGCGGCGTTCCTCGGTATAGGTGTCGAGGAGAGACTCCGGGGCGAGACCGCCCAGTACCAGGTCCAGCTTCCACGCCAGGTTGACGACGTCGCGGATACCGGAGCACATGCCCTGCCCGGCGAACGGCGGCATCAGATGGGCCGCGTCCCCGGCCAGCAGCACCCGGCCCGCCCGCCACCGTTCGGCCCAGCGGGCCTGGAAGATGTACGTGGTGCTGCGCAACAGGGTCGCGGTGTCGGGCGTGACCCCGTAGGGGGCGAGGAGCCGCCAGGCGGTCTCCTCGCGGTTCAGCTCCGCGGCGCGCTCACCGGGCAGGCGCATGAACTCCCAGCGCCGGTGCCCGGGACCGCTGCCGACCAGGGTGGTCGGCCTGGCCGGATCGCAGATCTGGAGGTTGGTCGGCACGAATACGCGCGGCTCGCGCAGCCGCACGTCGCACAGCAGCCACTCGTAGGAGAAACCGAGGTCGGTGACCGGCACGTCCAGGTGGTGCCGGACGAAGCTGTTGGCGCCGTCGCAGCCCACCACCCATCGTGCGGTGTACGTCCGGGCCGCGCCGTCCTCGTCCTCGGCCGTGACCGCGACCCGGTCATCCCGCTCCTCGATCCCCACCACCTCACGCCCCCGTACCACCGTGACGCCGGGCAGCTCGGCCGCCCGCGCGGCCAGCAGTTCCTCGAGGGCCGGCTGGTGCATGGTGTTGGCGTCCGGCCACCCGTAGGGGCCCTCGGTGCGGAAGGCGATGTCGAGGAGGATCTCGTCGGCGGCCGTGCGCCACTGGTAGGCGCCCGCCGGCTCGGTGATCCGGCCTAGGCCCGCGCCCGTCCCGCAGCCGGCCAGGAGCCGTGCCGTCTCGCCGTCGAAACTGGTGGCCCGGGGCAGGGTGTACGGGCGCCGGCGCCGTTCCAGCACGGTGACCCGCCGACCGCGCTGGGCCAGCAGGACCCCGAGCGCGGCCCCCACGGGCCCGTTGCCGACGACGATGACGTCCGCGTCCACGGCGGAACGCGCGCCGGGGGGTGGTTCGTACGATGACACCTCGGGCACGGGAAACCCCTCGTCGCAGGGTGGCTGGCGCAGGCACGGCTGCCGTGCTGGGAACGGCGCAAGACTAACCAGCCGTACCGGCGTTCGGGCCGTTCGAAGGCCAGGGCTATCAGATCTGGGGATACCCGGCACCGTCCGCACGACCCTAGGCTTGCGGTATTCCCCCACCGACCACGAGGAGCTTCTTCGGCATGCCTCAAGCAACGGCGCATTTCGAGAAGTGGGTGAGCGTCACCCACCCCGCGCCGCAGAGCCCCGTGCGGCTGGCCTGCCTGCCGTACGCGGGCGGCTCCGCAAGCTTCTTCTATCCGGTCTCCCGTGCCCTGCACCCGTCGGTGGAGGTGCTGGCCGTCCAGTATCCGGGCCGGCAGACCCGGCTCCACGAGCCGATGATCGACAACATCCCCGAGTTCGCGGACGAGATCTTCGCCGCGTTGCGGCAACTGGACGACAAGCCGCTGGCCCTGTTCGGCCACAGCATGGGCGCGGTCCTCGCGTACGAGGTGGCGCTGCGCATGCAGGACGCCGGACTTCCCACGCCGGTACGGCTGTTCGCGTCCGGCCGGCGGGCACCGTCCCGCTACCGCGACGAGCGGGTGCACGCGGCGAGCGACGCCGACGTCGTGGCCGAGATCAGGGCGCTCAGCGGTACCGACGAGACGCTGCTGGGCGATCCGGAGGTGCTGGCGATGATCCTGCCGGCCATCCGCAGCGACTACACCGCCATCGAGCGGTACCGGCACGAGCCCGGGCGCCGTCTCGACTGCCCGGTCACCGTGCTCACCGGCGACAGCGACCCCCGGGTCTCCCTCGACGAGGCCGAGGACTGGGCGCGGCACACCACCGGGCCGAGTGAGGTGAAGGTCTTCCGGGGCGGCCACTTCTTCCTCGCCGACCGGGCTTCCGAAGTCATCGACCTGGTGGCGGCACGACTGAGCTACTCCTGATGGACCTCCGCGGCGCCACGGCGTCCGGCACGGACACCCGACCACCGCACGGTGCGAAAGCCCTGGTGACTCCGCGGCGGTAACGGCCGCACGGCCCACCAGGAGCCGGCCTCGAACGCCGCTCGCCCACCTCCCGTAGATCCGTCAGAACAGCCCTGGCCTCGCAGGACCGCGCGACCGACCGCCGACCCTCCACGTGAGAGAAGCCGAGATGCCCCTCGCTGCCCCTGTGCCGACGATCGGCCAGCACGCCCTCCTGGTGTTCCTGCTCCAGGTCGCGTTCCTTCTGCTGCTCGCCCTGGTGCTGGGCCGACTGGCGACGCGGTTCGGCCTGCCCGCCGTCGCCGGTGAGCTCAGTGCGGGCGTTCTGGTCGGCCCGTCGCTCCTGCAGCCGCTGCTGCCCGGCTTCTCCGACTGGCTGCTGCCCCAACGGGCCGAGCAGATGAACCTGTTGGACGCGGTCGGGCAGTTGGGTGTGCTGCTGCTGGTCGGTGTCACCGGCGCCGAGATGAACTTCGCCCTGGTCCGGCGGCGCGGCCTCACCGCGGCCAAGGTCAGCGCCGCGGGCCTGCTGCTGCCGCTGGGCCTCGGCATCGCCACCGGCTTCCTACTGCCGGGATCGTTCGTGCCCGACGGCACCACCCCGACCGTCTTCGCCCTGTTCCTGGGCGTGGCGATGTGCGTGAGCGCCCTCCCGGTGATCGCCAAGACCCTGCTCGACATGAAACTGCTGCACCGTGACATCGGCCAGTTGATCCTCTCGGCCGGAGTCGTGGACGACGTGGTGGGCTGGTTCCTGCTGTCCGTCGTCTCCGCGATGGCCACCGTAGGACTGACCGCCGGTGTCGTGGCCACCTCCGTCCTCTACCCGGTCGGAGTCGTCCTCTTCGCGGCGGTGATCGGCCGCCCGCTGGTGCGGGCCGCGCTGCGGTGGGCCGGACACTCCGAGGGCGCCATGCCGACGGTCGCCACGGTCGTCGTCCTGGTCCTGCTCAGCGCGGCGGCCACCCAGGCGATGCACCTGGAGGCCATCTTCGGCGCCTTCGTCTGCGGTGTGGTGATCGCCACCAGCGGCGTGCTGGACCCGGAGAAACTGGAACCGCTGCGGACCCTCGTCCTCGCCGCCCTCGCCCCGCTCTTCTTCGCCACCGCCGGACTGCGGATGGACCTCACCGCGCTGGCCCGGCCGGCCGTCCTGGGCGCGGCCGTCGCCGTGCTCGCCGTGGCCGTGGCCGGCAAGTTCGGCGGCGCGTTCATCGGAGCCCGGCTCAGCAGGCTCAACCGGTGGGAGGCGCTGGCTCTCGGCGCGGGCATGAACTCGCGCGGTGTCGTCGAGGTGATCGTGGCGATGACCGGGCTCCGTCTCGGCGTCCTGAACACCGAGACGTACACGATCGTCGTCCTGGTCGCCATCGTCACCTCCCTGATGGCGCCGCCCATCCTGCGCTACGCGATGGCCCACGTCGACGAGACCGCCGAGACCAGGCTCGGTATGGACCCCGCGACCGCCGCCGCCCAAGGAACCCCGGACCGCGGACCGGATGCGGTCCGGACCTTTGAACACCGAGGTGACGCATGAGCACGATGCTCCTACTGAACGGTCCCAACCTCGGCATTCTGGGCCGCCGGGAGCCTGAGCTGTACGGCACCGACACCCTGGCCGACATCGAGCAGGCGGTCGCCGACGAGGTGGGCGAACAGGGCTGGAAGGTCCTCTCCGTCCAGCGGGAGTCGGAGGGCGAGCTGGTGAGCGCCATCCACGAGCACGGACCCGACAGCGTCGGCGCGGTGGTCAACCCGGGTGCTCTGATGATCGCCGGGTGGAGCCTGCGGGACGCGCTGGCGAGCTATGAGCACCCGTGGATCGAGGTGCACCTGAGCAACGTGTGGGCGCGGGAGCAGTTCCGGCACGAGTCGGTCATCGCACCGCTGGCCTCCGGCGTCGTGGTCGGCCTGGGCGCGTTCGGCTACCGCCTGGCGGCCCGCGCCCTGCTGCACGTGACCGGCGCGGGCCGATGACCACGCCACGGGAAGAAGCCGGGAAAGGAAGCCCTGGACGATGAGGCTCACGCTCCACGAGGTCGGCGACGGTGACAAGGTCGCCCTGCTCGTCCACAGCATCATCTCGTCGGCGGACACCTGGAGCCGCGTGGCGCCACGGCTCGCCGAGCGCGGATACCGCGTGATCATGCCGGACCTGCGCGGTCACGGCGACAGCCCGCACGCCGAGCAGTACACGCCCGAACTCTTCGCCGCCGACCTGGTGAAGTCGCTGCCGGCCGGCGCCGATCTCGCGATCGGCCACTCCTTCGGCGCGTCGGTACTCTCCCTGGCGGTGGCCGACCTGAGCCCCTCCCGGGTGGTCTACAGCGACCCGGCGTGGCGGTTCACCGACAAATCGGTGGCCGAGATCAAGGAGTTCGCGCAGTTCACCAAGGCGACCACGGCCGAGATGATCCAGCAGATGTTCCCGCGCTGGCTGCCCGAGGACGTCGAGGCCGAACTCGCCGGGTACGCGCGCTGGGACATACGCGCCGTGGACTGGCTGGACAGCGCCGTGCAGTACGTGCCCGAGCGGCCCCTCGTGCCTTCACTGGTGCAGGGCGCCGGCGACCACCACCTCGTACCGGACGACCTCGCCGGGCAGCTGAGGGCGGCCGGCTTCGAGGTCCGCTACGTGGCGGACACCGGCCACTGCATCCACCGCGACGACCTGGAGGGCTTCCTCGCGTCACTCGACGGCTGGATCTGACACACCGTCAACTCCCGTTCATGCGTGCGGTGTCCGGCCCGCCGGGCACCGCACGGAGGGCGTGTTAAGGTCGCCGACATGAGCGCGGGCAACATCGATCACACCACAGCGGACACCTCCCCGGACGGCGAGAACACACCGGTCAGGCACGGTTCGTTCGAGCTGCGGGTGCACATCGAAGCCCCGCCGGAGCGAGTGTTCGCGGCCTTCGCCGAACCCGAACTGCGCACTCGCTGGTTCAAACTCCCCGGCCCGTCCCACACCGCCGAACACGAGTTGGACTTCCGTGTCGGCGGCGGCGAGCGGGCGCGCAACCGCGTCCTGTCCGAGGACATGGACGAACGGGTCGAGTACCGCTCGCGGTTCGTCGACCTGGAGCCGGCGGAGCACCTCGTGTACGTCTACGAGGCGTTCGTGAACGACGTGCGCCGCTGGGTGTCCCTGGTGACCGTCCGGCTGGCCGCGCAGGACGGCGGAACCCGTCTGGACTGGATCGAGCAGTACACCTACCTCGTGTTGACCGGCCCGGACGGCGAGCAGGACTTCGCCCACATCCGAGGCGGCACCCGACTGCTCCTCAACGGCCTGAGGCGGGCGGTCGAGGAAACACACCAGTGGGCCCCTGCCAGCCTCCGCGACCCCGAGAACTGACCGGGCGGGCACACCGGCCCATCCCGGGCAGGCCGTGGCGTCCTGCTCGGGGTGTGCGTCTGCTGACTCTGTCTCCTCCCTGAACGGGCGCAGGCCATCACGTAAGTCTCCCTGGCGAACGGGCAGTTCAGCCGCAGGAGCCACGCGTCCTTCGCATCGGACGGCGAGGTGTTTGAGCTGGTGGGGGAGGGCGGGAGCCTGCTCGACGGTGTAGCGAGTGTGTGAGGCTCCGCCTGGCGTTCGCGACGTTCAGCCGTGTGGCGTGCCCGCTACCGGTTGGCCGCGAGGAAGTCCTCCAGGATCTCGACGAACCGCGCCGGCTGCTCCTCGGCCGGGTAGTGGCCGCAGTCGTCGAGGACGACCTCCGTGACGTCGTCGGCCGCCAGCCGCATCGTCTGGGCGGCATTCGCGCCGCTCCACAGCGCGCCGCCGAGGCCGAGCACCGGCAATGTCAGCCGGGTCTTGCCGCGCCGCTCGTTCTGCGCGATCGTCTCGTCCAGCGCCCGGTAGTACGCGAAGCTCGCCCGCAGCGCGCGAGGATCCGCGGTGATCGCGTCGACGTAGACGTCGACGGCGTACGCGGGGATCGCGGTCGGCGTGGCGGCCTTGGTGGCGAACTGCCAGCCGAAGAAGAGCTGTTCCCGTCCCCGGACCAGTTCCTCGTTGAGGCCGGTGAGCCGGCCCACCCGCTCGGGGTGATCGGCGGCGAGGGCGTATGCCGTCCACGTCCCGATGTCGTGGCCGACCACGTCGAACCGGTCGTGCCCGAGCGCGGCCATCAACGCGACCAGATCGGCGGCCAGCGTGCCGGCGTCGTACCCGTCGTCGGGCTTGTCGGAGAGCCCGGCCCCGCGCGAGTCGACGGCGACGACCGTGTGCCGGCGGGCGAGGGCGGGCATCACCTCCCGCCAGGCGTACCAGGTCTGGGGCCACCCGCCGATCAGCAGCAGCGCCGGGCCGTCCCCACCGGTGACCGCGTGCAGCCGCAGTCCGTTCACCTCCACGAGCCGGCTGGTGAAGACGTCGAGGAATCCGTCAGGCAGCCGCAGCGAACTCAAGGTTGTCATGCCGGAGACCCTACCCATCTTTGAACGATCGTTACAAGATGTGTAAGCTGCTGGACCATGGCAGGCCGCAAGCAGTTCGACGTGGACGAGGCGCTACGACGTGCGATGCACGTCTTCTGGCGCTGGGGTTATTCGGAGGCCTCGATCGACCGCCTGACCGAGGGCACGGGCCTGGGCCGGGGCTCGCTCTACGGCACCTTCGGCGACAAGAGCGCCCTCTTCCGCAAAAGCCTCCAGCGGTACGCGCAGACCTACCACCCGCAGTACGAGCAGGCACTGTCCGGCCCCCACCCGAGCCCCAGCGCCGTTGTGGCCGCCTACCTGCAGGTCGCCCTGAACCGCATCGCCGACCCGACGGTCCCGGACGGCTGCCTGCTCACGGTGTCGGCAACGCAGATCCCGGCGCTCGACGCGGAGGGCCGGGCGATGGTCCGCGCCATGATCGACGGTTTGCGGGCGAGGCTGGAGCAGGCGTTGCTGGCGGCGGGGGCCGGTGAACTGGAGGCGGTGGAGCTGGCGTTGTGCACGCTGGCGACTAATAAATCCCTGGCGGTGCTGAGCCGCGCCGGTTTCTCGGGCGAGGACCTGGCAATCGTCGCGGCAGCCGCGGCCAGGAATGCCGAGGCTCTGCCAAATCGGCCGGCCGAACCGTCGGGGCCGCGATAGCGCGATAGGCGGAGGCTCGTTCGCGTCTGTGCCGCCGCCGCGAGTGGTGTTGCGACCTGGGCCGGCCCATATGCCGCCCCCTTTTTTTATGTCCGGACGTGGGGGGAGTCGAGCGCCCTGTGAGGCCGGTTCGGGTGTGCGGCATGTAGCAGGATCCCGCACAGCACCTCGTAGTCCGGGAATGCCTTGCGACCGGATACCGAAACCTGCGCTCCCGCTGCGGCGGCAACGACTCCAGACGGTCCCACACCTCGTCCGACACGATCCACGGCTACGTTCCCACATGGGACCGCTCGCCCAACTCCCGCCTCGGACAAGGCCATCGGAACCGATCCACCTCTTTGTGTCAGCCGTTGATACCGCCTTGAGCGCCGGTTGCTGCGCGTGGTTCGGGCCTGACCGCGAACACCATGCCGATGTCGCCGGCCCGCTGCACCGAGTCCTGCTCGGTGCTGACTGCCAAGCCGTGTGTGCGGAGCATCTCGCAGACCGTGTCGCGGTTGTGCTGCCAGCGCTCCACCTCGACGACGGCCTGGCGGACCAGCGGCCAGTGTCGTTCCTCGATGCCTGTGAGTACCTCGAGTTCGGCGCCTTCCACGTCGACCTTGAGCAGGTCGATGTGGTCGATGCCCTGCTCGTCGAGCACCGATGACAGGGGTCTGACCTTCACCCGGTGCGTCTCGAGCTGCCGCAGCACCCGGAGCTTGCGGCTGATGAGAAGAGTGAGGACGGGGGTGGGTATGCGGCGCAGGACCGGTCCCAGGCCGCCCTGGCGGATCATTTCGACAACGCTGGCGGTGACCCGGCGCCGCTCGTCCTCGATGTTCCCCTGATCCCGTGAGGAGGACGAGAAGATCGTGGCGGCCGGGATGTAGCTGAAGTCGAGCTCGTCGTCGCGGGACGCCAGGCCATAGGGGAGCGCGGTCAGACGTCCGTTGAAGAATTCGCGGGCATTGCGTTCGAGTGTCGCGTGGAGTGGCGGCATCGGCTCGAAGGCGTAGATCCGCACGTCTCCGTCCAGCCGTTCATAGACGGCGGCCGAGAACACGCCGATGTTGGCTCCCACGTCGAGGACCGTCGCGCCCGGCGTGCACTCGATGCCGTGGGCGAAGTAGCCGTTCACCTCCTGGCGGAGGAAGGACGCCTCCCAGCGATTGATGCTGTGCAGTTCCATCGCACTCATGGTCATGACAAGGTGATGTATCAGGGTTGCGGTCAACAATCCAGCTCCGAAGGTCGAAGGGACCGTGACGCCCTGACTGGTCGGCCCGGCGCCCCGCAGAGCACCGCCCAGGGGTGGGCACCGCGATCTGCCCCGAGTGCCTTGAGCCCACCGTCTGGTCCCCGGCCACCGGCGTGGCCCCCTGCTGGGGCGATCTGATGTGTGGTCAGGCTTAGGGGTGGCGTTCCAGCAGGTCGGACCGGGGCACCCCGGTCCGGGCCCGGACCGGCACCTCGTTGATCATTCTGCGGTGATCCGCCCGGCCGGCCGGAGCGGTTGGATCTTCCCCCACCGCACCCGTGAAGTCGTGCCGTCGCACCAGGGAGACCTCCTGCCCGGCGACCCGCGAGCTCACCGAGCCCGCCAAGAGCGATCAGAAACGATCGAGTGGCGGACCCGGTAGCTAGGACTCGACGACTACGCCGGCAGCCAGGTCACCAGCTCGAACTCGTTGCCCGCCGGGTCGGCGAGCGTGGTCCAGCGGACCTCCGGGAGATTGACCTCGTCGACCGGCTTGGCGCCCAGGCCGGTCAACCGCTCAATCTCCTCGGCGTAGTACTCGGTGACCAGGACGGGACGGAACCCGTTGTTGGCCGTGCCGACCTCGGAGACGGTGTGGAAGATCATTCGAGGGCCGCTCTCGGGGCCCGCGGTGTCGACCGCTGTGTCACCCGCGACCTTGCCCGGGCTGACCGGGCGGCCGAGGGCCTTCCCCCAGAAGCCCGCCAGGGCGTCGGAATCGGTGCAGTTGATGTTCAGAGCTGCGAAACTCACACGGACAGGGGCAGGGACGGTCATGATTGCTTCCTTCGGTGGGCTTATTCATGGGCGATCACGTTCGGTGTACGGCGACGGCGGCTCTGGCTCCCCGGTCGGGAACCCCTGTGAGAGGCCGGTGGTTCTCCGGCCGACCGGGACCGGGCGTCCTTCCGGGTCGGTCGTGCGTTGTTACGCCGTCTCGGAGATCACGTCGAATTCGTTGCCTTCCGGATCGAGGAGGGTGGTCCAGCGCATGCCGCCCGGCTTGAGATCCGCTTTCCAGGTCGCACCGAGGCCGACCAGCCGCTCGACCTCCACCTCGAGGTCCGCGGTGATCAGGTCGGGGTGCATCCGGTTCTTCGCCGACTTGCCCTCAGGGACCTGAACGAAGCACCAACGCGGCTCGGACCGGCCGGAGTGGTGCAACCCGATGGAGGCGAACTCCTTGCTCGCGCCCGGATCCAGTTCCTGACTGAGTGCCTGGGCCCAGAACCCGCCGAGTACGGCGGCGTCCGCGCAGTCGAAGGTCACCGCGTGCAGTCGGATCGTCATGATTCCTCTTCTCGTCTCATGGAGAGCACCGGCCAGCACACCTCAGTGACCAGGCCGTGCTCGTTGTCCGTGTCGAACCGGCTCACCAGGTAGTTCTCCCGGATCGCCGTGCGTGTACGTGAACCCAGGCCTTGTTCGGCGACGAAGCCGCCCAACGCGGTGTAGGTCCGGTCGAGTTCGCTCAGTGAGCCGCGATGCACCG
Organism: Streptomyces sp. NRRL F-525; assembly: GCF_000716605.1. Classification (GTDB taxonomy): domain Bacteria; phylum Actinomycetota; class Actinomycetes; order Streptomycetales; family Streptomycetaceae; genus Streptomyces. The sequence goes on from NZ_JNXE01000053.1 coordinate 39,672, forward strand.
CCACCGCCACCGGGCCCTCGGGCAACCGGCCCCCGATCTGACCGGCGGACGCGCTGAGTGGAATGAACGCGGTGACCTCGCCTACGTGTGATTCGAAGAACTCCGCGCTGTAGAGCGCGCCGTCCGGACCACCACGAAGACCGGCGTCCGAGCCGATGTCCCGGCGCAGGCCGGCGAGCGTGTCGGGCAGCCACTCGAAGGCCTCGTCCCAGGCCACCCGCGCGCTGACGAGCAAGGCCGGGGTACTGGTCAGGGTATGGAAGGCGACGTCCGGTGAGGGTGATCCACCGCCTTCGAGGAGTTGACGCAGAGAGGCCACCACGGTCTGGGTCTGCTCCAGTTGGCGCTCCATGCTGCGCAGGTGGTCGGCGATCACCTCATCCCGCACCGTCGGATCGGTCGCGTTCAGCACGACCCTGACCTGGTCCAGTGGCATGCCCAGATCTCGGAAGCGCCGGATGAGCTGAGCCGTGGGGCCCTGGGCCGTGGCATAGAACCGATAGCCGCTGCCCGGGTCGATCCGCGCAGGGCGCAGCAGGTCCAGATCGTGGTAGTGGCGCAGGGCTTTGACACTGACATGGGTCAGCCGGGAGAACTCCCCGATGCTCAGCAAAGCGGCCATCAGTCCTTCCTCCCGTTCCGGCGCGCCGTCCGAGGGCGCACGTCGCCGACTACGACGGCCACGCCCGCCAGGTCCGCGGCGGCGAACGCCACGTGGCCCGAGGTGATCGTCGAACTCGCCGCACCCGCAGCGGCCTTGTGGACAGATGAGGCACTCAGCTCGGACAAGGCGCTTATCGCGGAATCTCCTTCCAGGTGTCGTCCAACCGGTGTCACGACTCTCGGCTCTCCCCTTACAGGAGGGTCAAGACGTGATCCACCACGTACCGCGAGCTTCGGCAACCCTTGAGTCCCAGTCCCAGTCCCGGTCCCAGTCGCCGTCGCTGACCGGCCCGCTGATGAGCTCGACCGCGGGAGGGCCGAAGTCCTCGGTCCACCCATGCGGTCAGTGTTCGAGGGTGTCCGCGAGCAGGGTGGCCATGGCGGCGTCGTCGAGTCGGGACGCGTCCCAGGTCGCGGTGAACCGGGTGATGCGGTCGGCCGCGTCGAGTTCGACCGCGATGATCCCGTGGCTGCCGGCGAATCCGTTGCCGATCCACTCGTAGCCGCCTCCCCGGCCGCTGCCGAGGGTGCGGCGCACAGTGGTGCCGACGCCGTAGGGCAGACGGGTGTGGGCCCGGCTGACGTAGGCGTCGATGGCCGCGGCGCCGGCGAACCAGGTGTGCAGCGCGAGGTCCTCGAAGACGGCGTCCTCGGCGAACAGCCCGGCGGTGTCGCCGGCGGCGAGGGCGGCGCGCAGGCGGCCGAGTGTCCGACGCAGGGCCGGCGAGGAGCGTTCGGAGAGGTGTTCCTCGCCGTAGGCCGTCGGAAACTGAGGGTCGGGGGTGCGTAGCGCGTCGACGGCGGCGATGCCGAAGTGGCGTCCGTCCCAGTAGTCGACCTCGCGCACGACGAGGCCGTTGTGGAAGTCGACGGCGGCGATCGCCCGGATCTCGTGGCCGAAAAGCTCCGGCGAGTCGGTGAACTCGACGATCGCGCTGTTCTCGTCTCCGATGATTCGGGTGGCGTAGGAGCGCGCGGTGTCGGGCCACGTCGGCATGTACTGCGTGAAGGTGGCATGCAGGGCCGTCCAGTTCGGTATGTACCAGCCCAGGGTGGCGTCCGTGTAGTGCAGCGGATTCCGGGAGAAGTGCGACATGAAGCGGCCGACGTCGCGGGCGGTCTTGTCGCGGAACAGGTTGTTGACCCGGCGTACGAGCAGAGGCGTCGCGTGCGTGACGTCCTGCGGTGGATCCGGGAGGGGGACGGGCGGCGCGCTCGGGATCGCGGCGAGGGCGGGCGTCGGACCGGGCAGGGCCGTGGCGGTGGTGATCGCCCCCGCTCCTCCCAGGACGACGGCACGGCGGGTGGGCTGGCGCACGGTAGCTCCTCACATCTGGCTTCGACGTTGTCCAACCGGTGTCATGACTCTCGGCCCTCCCCTTACAGGAGCGTCAACACGTGGTCCGCCAAGCGCCTGGAGTATCCGTAACCAGCGGATTCACCAGCACTGAAAGGTCGGCCATCGCTTGACTGGGCAAGTCAAACGTAGATTCATTTCACTTGATTGGTCAAGTGATCCAGGCGAGGTATGACTTTCCCGGTCACGTAACATGGGCTCATGACTCCACCCGATCCCGAGGCCGAGCCCGAGCTGCGCCGACTCGACGAGAGCAACCGCGAGACCTGGGTCGCTCTCGCCCGCCTGCTGATCCAGCTGCCAACGGCACTCGACAACCAACTGCAACGCGACTCCGGCCTGAGCCACTTCGAGTACGGCATCCTCGCCGCGCTGTCGGAAGCCGACGAGGGGACACTTCGGATGAGCGAGCTGGCGATCTATGCCAACGGCTCGCTGTCGCGGCTGTCGCGCGCTGTCACGCGACTGGAACGCCGTGACTGGGTGACACGCACACCGGACCCGGCCGATGGTCGCTACACCCTGGCCGTGCTGACCGGCAAAGGCAGAGACGTCCTCGTCGAAGCGGTGCCGGGACATGCCGAGGCCGTCAACCGACTCGTCTTCGATTCCCTCACCACCGCCCAGGCGCGCCAGTTGCGGACCATCGCGGGCCGCATCCTGAACGCGGTCAACGCCGAAGGCGGCATGACGCCGAAGCCAGGCCCCTGACTTGCCCCAAAGTCTGTGGAGAGGTGTTCCGGATCGAGGGGACGCCTTGGGCAGGGGCCTGGGATGTTGACCTGCCCACCATTACGCGCGGTGGCGAGGGCGGGGCGGTCGGACAGGCCCTGGGCAGAACGCGGGCAGACGGTCGGCTCGGCGAGGCCTGCGGCGGATGACATCGCGATCGGGACAACCCGTCCGACAGGACAGTCGGGTCCCAGCACCTCTGTGCCGGGGCCGTGCTGGGGACAACCCGAGCAAGCGAAGCGACCTGGCACTCTACAGGTCAACGGCGTGCCGGACTCAGACTGTCTGTCGCCCCGACGCAGCGCCGGCCGGAGCCGTTCAGCTCTGTGTCTGCTGTGCTTTTCTCCGCGTCACCATGGTGACCATGACCGTGTCCTCGGCCAGGGTTCCCAGGGCGTCTCCCCGCTTCGGGGAGGCATTCCCGAATGCGAGGGTGGTCGCGGCACGAGAGAGCGAGACGACGAGGATCGCGAGGGCGAGGACAGCGAAGGCGAGGCGGGACAGCGAGAACCCGCGCGCCTTCCTCGTTCTCCACCCCTGCCCGGGTCCGCCGCGGGTTCCGACACCTGCGCGCCAAGATCCCAACGCCAGCCCGAGTGCCGAAACCCACCCGGCGGGGCCCTGGCCGTCCACCAGGCTCGAAGAACTGCCGCCCCGCCCCTCTCCCTCTCTGCGACGCCGGCCCACCCACCACAAGACAGGCACAAAACCGCGCCGCGGCAGTTGAACAGCCACCCGAACTCGTCACCATGAAACCGACGATGTTGGATAGCGGCATGGCGAGACGCAAGAAGGAGAAGCAGCCTCCTCTCGGCATTCCGAAGGGAATCGTCCTGCTGGAAGCGCCCGACGGCTGGCGCCACACCATCCTGACCGAGGACGGCGGAATGCTCTGCGGCCGCCTGAACGTAGCGCCACACACCGCCCCACAGGACGCCCGCGCTGCGGCAGAGGCAGTGGCGAAGGGGCTCGCTCGTGACTTTCACCGCTCCGACGTCGAGGTGAACTGGGACCCGCCCCAAGACCCAGGGAACTGGAACGCACAGATCACCATCGTAGTCAGGAAAGAGTTCTCCTCGCCGGACGCCGGAGGATAAACGGCAAGCTCAGCGGCCATGGCACACCCCCCTGACTTCCGAACCGGTGGTCCTCTCAAACGATCTGGCTCTCGCGGAAGTGGTGAACTGCCGCATCGCCCAGAGCGGGTTCACACCTCGCGGAGCAGTAGGAAGCCGTCCCGCCGGCGGGTGACGACGCCCAGGTCGGTACGTGCGCCGGGCTTGGCCCGGCAGATGAGGCTCACCCGCTCACCGGAACCGACTTCGACAGGTACTTCACCACTGGAGCACCTGGAAATCCTTACCTGGACAGAATGCGAGCCCACGGCGACGGGGATGTTGACCAACTCCCCGCGCCGTAGCCGGCCGACGCGCTTGCCGTCGATGTAGACCTCATAGCGCCGCAACTGCGCATAGGAGTCCGCGTCATCGCGATAGACGGACACCTCGGTGCCTGCCGAGGCAGGATCACCCGACCCGGCGGACCGCGGTCTCACCCCCATGACCTTCTCCCTCGCCAGCAGGAAGGCCGGCTGTCCGGTGACCGCCACCATCAGCTGGGCCACGAAGGCGAGGCAAAAAACTACCAACCCCGCCAAGGCCACGGCGACGGCCGCCACCGGTCCCGCACGGTGCCCGGCTCCATCGGCGGGGAGCCAGGCTCCACCTAGAAACATCACGGACAGACCACTCAGGCAAGCCGCATTGAGCAGCGAGGCACGTTCGAGCCTGTCCTGGTTGGTCGCATTACTGCTCACGTATCCGACGGCGAGTCCAGCGATCGCCCCCGCCCCCCTTCGCTGGCCAGGCCTGCTCGTCAACACCCCTCCCCGCACGGGAGGTTGAACGGCAAGCTGAACACCCCGCCCACGAGAGCCCGGTCGAGGGCGGTCAGGTCACCTTCTGCTGTACGTACGGCGTGAGTCGGACCGGTCCGATCAGGCCGTAGGCCTGTCGCGCGGATGTGCCGAACACCGTGGGGTTGCTGATCCGCAGCCGGTTGAACAACGGGGTGGCCACCTCGACCTCGATGAGGTTGGCGCCGTGGCGCAGATGTCCGCCGAGGTCCACCACGGGGTTGAGCCGGTCGACGGGGCCGAGTTGTGTTCCGTTGACGGTGACCCGGCAGGTGTCGCTGACGCTGCCGAGGCGGAGCAGCGCCCCCATGTCGGAGGTCCAGGTGTTCGGCAGGGTGACCGTTGTCCGGTAGCGGCCGATACCGCCCACGTCGGCCAGTTCGGGGATCTGCGACCACGGCAGCAGGGCATCGAGGACGAGGCTGTGCGTGGCGATCGTGGTGGTGGTCGCGGTGGTACCGGGCCGCCAGTCGTCGACCGAGAGCGTCCACCGGTCGAGGGGGACGGCTGCCGGCACCTCGGGGATCGCTGTGGTGACCTTGCGGCCCGTCGACAGGGTGGTGGTGCGGATACCGGTCGTGAAGGCTCGTACGGCCAGTGATCCGTCCGCGAAGAGCGCGGTGTCCGCGTCGGTCGCGACCGCGTGCGGACGGCTCCCGGCGCGGTCCCCGAACAGTCCCGGGGCGCCCAGGGCGACGACGGGAGTCTCGCCCGGCTGGAGTGTCACCCGGAAGGTGAACGCGTCGCCGTCCTGGGTGTATTGGGCGAGCCGGGTGACCTGCCCGCTCCAGGGGTCCAGCAGGTACGGGACCGCGCCGGACCCCTTGCGGCGGGTCGCGCGCAGCGTGACGTCGTGGTCTATGAGGGCGACGGCGGGCTTGACGGTCTCGGCATGCTTGCCGTTGCACAGGTAGTAGAAGTCGGCGTCGTCGGTGACCCGGTGGGCGTTGAGCAGGGTCGACGACACGGAGTAGACGGCGTCGGAGGTCACGCCGAGTTCCGCGAACGCCGCGCCGACCAGGGTCTTGTCGGTGATCTGGCGGACGTTCGACAGAGAGAGCAACTGGGCGGTCAGGGAACGCAGTTCGGCCTGCTCCCCGTCGTCGGGGAGACCCGGGGTGAGTGCCTGGTCGAAGGCGCCGAGGAGCACGGTGGGCAGGCCCGCACGCGCGAACTTAAGGAGTCTGCGGGCGTCGGTGACGGCCAGCGTGGGGGTGGAGCCGTAGAAGAAGTCGCCTTCGAGGAACAGGGCCTTGTAGGCGGGCCCGTCGGGTGCGAGGCGCCCGCCGGAGACCTTGGCGCTGGGCAGGTCGAGCAGGGGGCCGCTCAGGAACTGGTGGGTCCAGCCGAGCGGGACGCCCGTCGAGGTCAGCCAGGACGCGCCGATGCCGGTGGCCGTGTAGCCGGTCTGCCGGAAGACGGCGATGTCCGCGCGGGCGGTGCCCGACTGGAGAACCTCGTGGACGCGGCCGAGGTAGGTGGTGATGTCGGGCACGTGGCGCCAGGTCGGCTGCCGGGGTCCCCACGACTCGCCGTATCCCGGGGCCCCGCTGTACGGGCTGAACGCGGCGAAGCCGGGCCAGCTGACGCCCGGGGCGGTGGCGTAGGAGAAGCCGTGGATCACGGTCTGGTTGACGCCCGCCGCGTACGCGCCACCCATGGTGCGCAGGAACTTGTCCCAGGTGGTGTTGTAGGCGCCGCCCGCGTACGCGCCCGCCTCGCAGGACAGGATGCGGTGACCAGCCATGTCACGTCCGCCGGCCAGGCAGCGGTAGTCGTCGAGGTTCTTGAAGCCGAGCGATTCGCCCTCGGGGACGTCGAGAACGGCCGCCGAGGCGATCGCGTCGGTCTGGAGACCGTACGGCTGGGAACGCATCTTCATGCCGTGTCCGTGCGCCCAGGACGTGAGCGCGCCGAGGTGGTGCTTGTTGAAGAGTCCGGAGACGGTCTCCCAGAAGTCGTGCCGGATCTCCTGGGTGAGCCGTGCCTCGAAGGCGAAGATCTGGTTGCCGTTGTCGAGGACGACGGCCGGCAGATACGGCAGCAGGTCGCGTCCGGTGTGCTCGCGGAAGGCCGCGGGCAGGCCGGGCGTCCACTGCAGCCCCTTGGTCTCCAGCTCGACGGAGTCCTCGAAGAAGGTGCCGCCCGCCGATCTCAGGAGTTGACGGAGCGTGGAGTCCAGGATCGTGGAGTCCCAGTAGCGGGTGACGGCCGCGGTCCCCGCCGCGCTGAAGTGGTCGACGACATACGCGGCGGGGGAGGAGTGCGGCCCTGCCTCGGGCTGCTGCCCCGAACCCCGTTGCCAGTACGACAGGATCACCCAGGTCGCCGAGTCGGGCGGAGTCCAGCTCAGATGGCCGCCCGACACCTGGCCGGTCAGGTCGGTGACGCTCTCGGCGTCCAGGCCGGTCGCCTTGCCGCTGGAGTAGGCGGTGTTGACGCGGGCGGCCTGCACGGCGACGAGCTTCTGCTGGGTGACACCGGAGGCGGCCGCGTAGACGGAGGCCGGCACCGGGCCGTCGTAGGCCGCGCCGGCGGTCAACGTGGCCTTGCCGTAGGCGAGTTCCTTCACCGCGGCGGCGTCGTCGGGGGTCACTCCGGGCACGGCGACGGGCCAACTCGGGCCGAGAGTGAGGTCGATGGTCAGCCCGCGTCGGGCGGCCTGGCGCAGCGCGGCCGTCACACCGGCGCGCCAGGCCGGGCTGCCCCATCCATGGCGGGCGGTGTCCAGCACAGAGGTGTCGGTGATGCTGTGGTGCACGGCCGCGATCTCGGCGCCGCCGAAACCCGCGTCGGCCATCTGGTCGACCTCCCGCGCGATCTCCACCGGGTCCACCAGCCCGTCCGGCCACCACCAACGGAACCTGGGCCGGGCCGACTTGGCGGGTTGGGCGAACCAACTCGCCGTGGGCGCGGCTGTGTTGGAGCGAGTCGACCCGGAGGATGCGGCGGCGCTCGCCGTCGGACCGAGTGTCGCGAGGACGCCCGTCGTCAGAGCGGCCGCCATGACGGACCGGCGTGTCGCACCGCCGTCACGCTGCGGGTGGGTTTCGTGCATGGTTCAGCCCCAACTTGTCGTGGGTGAGTGGGTTCTGAATCGTTTCAGTCACTGCAAGTGCCGGAACCGTATTTCGCCCTCCGAGCTGAGGTCAAGAGAAAGGACAACGATTCAAAGCAAGGAGAGGCGGGAGGAGTTGGGGAAGTGATTGGCCGCGGGACGGCGGTTCGGACCTGGCGCTGGGCGGGGGCGGGTCGGTGTCCGCCGGGAGAGGCGGCGATCCCGATCCCTGCCTCACTCGTCAGTCGGACGCATGCCCTGCTTGATCCGACGCGAGGCGGTCGGATACTGCGGCGCTGCCAGTCGTCGACCTCTGCCCGTCCCGTACGCGGGGGAGACTGAAGTGCTTCTGCTTGTCGAGGGATCAGTTGAGGCTTGTGCCATGCATCGTTCGTGCCGTCATGTCGTCGTCATGTGGATGACGGGGGCCGATGCCGACCGACTGTGGTCCGAACCCATGCTGACGGCCTACTAGCACTACCTCGTAGTGGTTCAGGACGACGGGGGGTTCGCGATGCTCGCTGTGTCCGTGGTTTCCGCTCCTGCTCGTTCTCGGTGAACTCGCGCAACACGGCTGCCTTGCTGTGAGCCGCGGGTTGCCGACCGGGCTCGAGTCGGGGAGCTGGGTCCGGGAGAGCAGGGCAGGACAGGGCGGTACGCGGGTGTTCAGCCGGATGTGAGCGGTGCTTGACCGGTTGCGCGACGGGTCACTGAACTTCCGGATGAAGAATGGACAGCCGTGTCGTTCGAGACTTCTCGTGGCTGTCGGTGATGGCTGTCGTGGAGTCAGAGGTCGAGGACCGCGCGGAGTGAGTTGTCGACGAGTTCTTGTTGTTCGGGGCCGATGTTCCCGTGTGGTGTGCCGGTTTCGAAGTGGAGTGTGGAGAGCTGTAGGAGATTGACGGCGACGGCGGAGGCGTCGAGGGGGGTGGTCAGGCGAACGCTCATCGCCGTGTCGGGGTGCTGTGCCGGGGCGTGCAGGACCAGGACGAGGACAGCGCCGTATGCCTCGGCGAGTCCGTCGAGGCTGACGACGAGAACGGTGCGTGTGCCTTTGCCGGTGTCGACGTCCCAGACGTCGCCCTTGCGGATGATCACAGGGCGTCGCCT
>NZ_JNXE01000054.1 GCF_000716605.1 Streptomyces sp. NRRL F-525
GGGTCTTGGGGCGGGGCGGGGTCTTGGGGCGGGGTGGCGCGTTCGGTGCCGGGTGGGCTCTTGCTGCGGGGAGGGGCGCCTTTAGTGCCGGGGCTCGCTTCTGGCGCAGGGCGGGTCTTGGTGCGGGCGGCGCCTTCGGTACGGGTGGGCGCTCGGTGCAGGTCGGGGGGATCGAGTTTGCGGGGCTCGCTTCTTGGTGCGGGGCGGGTCTTGGTGCAGGGCGGGCGCCTTCGGTGCCGGGTGGGCGCTCGATGCAGGCCGGCGACATCCAATCTGCGCCGGCTCGCTTCTGGCGCAGGGCGGGTCTTGGTGCGGGAAGCGCCTTCAGTGCCGGGTGGGTGCTCGGTACAGGGCGGCGGCATCCAGCCTGCGCGGGCTCGCTTCTTGGTGCAGGGCGGCGTCATGCGGGTCGGCTCGTGGGGGCTTGTTCGCTTTTCAGGACAGGTCGGCGAAATTCAGCCCGTCCGGCGTTTGAGGACGAGGCCCTTTCGGGGCCGATGGGGGTCTGGGGGCGGAGCCCCCAGCTACGTCGGCATCGGCACCCCGCACCATCGACCCCGCCCTAGCGCCCCGCCCTGACACCGGTTCACTCGTCGGCGTACTTGGAGTCGGCCGCCGGATCCAACGCCAACCTGTACCCCCGTTTCACCACCGTCTGGATCAGCTTCGGGGAGCCAAGTGCCGTGCGGAGGCGGGCCATTGCTGTTTCCACGGCGTGTTCGTCGCGGCCGGCGCCGGGGAGGGCGCGGAGGAGTTCCGCGCGGGCGACGACCCAGCCCGGGCGGCGGGACAGGGCCCGGAGGAGTGACATGCCGGCCGGTGGGACCGGTCGTAGCGCGCCGTCGACCAGGACCGCGTGGCCGCGGATCTCCACCCGGTGGCCCGCGATGGGCAACGTGCGGGCGCGGCCGGGGAGTTCCTGGCAGAGGAGTTGGACGAGGGGGCCGAGGCGGAAGCGTTCGGGCTGGACCGTGGTGATGCCGTGGTTCTGGAGCGGGAGCGCGGTGACGGGGCCGACGCAGGCCGGGAGGACGTCGTGGTGGAGGGCGGCGAGGAGTTCGGGGAGCAGGCCCCGGGTCTCGGCGCGGGAGAGGAGTGACGCGGCGGCCGGTGCGCTGGTGAACGTCAGCGCGTCCAGACCCCGGGAGACCGTGGCGTCGAGGAGCCGGTCCAGCGGGGCGATGTCCTCGGGCGGCATCCACCGGTACACGGGGACTACGACGACGTCCGCTCCCCCGGCCCGCAACGACTCCACGAAACCGGGCAACGGTTCGCCGTGCAGCTGGATGGCCACCCGGCGGCCCTCGACGCCCTCCTCCAGCAACCGGTCCAGCACCTCCGCCATGGACTCGGACGACGGCGACCACTCCTCCGTCAACCCGGCGGCGCGCACCGCCCCTTTGACCTTGGGCCCGCGCGCGAGCAGTTCCACCCCACGCAACCGGTCCAGGAGCGCCTCCCCGAGCCCCCACCCGTCGGCGGCCTCGATCCACCCCCGGAACCCGATCGCGGTCGTAGCCACCACGACATCGGGTGCCTCGCCGATCAACTCCTTGGTCGCGGCGAGCAGTTCGCTGTCGTCGGCGAGCGGCACGATGCGCAGCGCGGGCGCGTGCACGACCACCGCGCCGCGCCGCTGGAGCAGTACCCCCAGCTCGTCGGCACGGCGCGCGGCGGTGACGCCCACGGTGAACCCCGAGAGGGGCCCGTGCTGCGCGCGCTCCGCTGGCTGCTGTTCCTCGTGCATGGCTCTCGTCCCGAACGTAGTCGTACATGCGGCCGTGGATTCGGTGGTACGGCGGTACCTACATGCCGAACGAGCCTGTCAACGGCGCGTGACAGGCTCGGTTCGGCTTTATGTCGCCGGTGTTACGTCACACCTCGGCATAGCTGAGCTGCGACTTCGCCTCCGATGCGGAAGCTTTGGCACGAGCCGGGGCGGTAGGGCGACGAAGGTATACGGCCCAAGTCACCCCGAAGCAGAGGCCGTAGAAGACGAGGAAGGCGACGAACGCGCCGGTCCCCGAGCCGGAGGACAGGAACGACTGCCGGAAGGCGAGGTTGATGCCGACCCCGCCGAGCGCGCCCACGGCCCCGATGAGCCCCATGGAGGCCCCGGAGAGCCGACGCCCGTAAGCCGCGGCCTCATCCCCTTCGAGCCCCTTCGCGAGCGCCTTGGTCTGGAAGATGCCGGGGATCATCTTGTACGTCGACCCGTTGCCGAGCCCGCTGAGCACGAACAGCACGATGAACACCGTCACGAACAACGGCAGCGACTTCTGCATGCTGGCGACGACCAGGATCGCGGTCGCGGCGGCCATGGCGACGAAGTTCCACAGGGTGATGCGGGCGCCGCCGTAGCGGTCGGCGAGCCATCCGCCGACGGGCCGGATCAGCGAGCCGAGCAGCGGGCCGATGAAGGTGAGATACGCGGCCTGCAACGGCGTACGGCCGAACTGCACCTGAAGCACCTGCCCGAACGCGAACGCGTACCCGATGAACGACCCGAACGTGCCGATGTACAGGAACGCCATGATCCAGGTGTGCCAGTCGCGCGCGGCGTCCTTGGCGGCGCCGGTGTCGTTCTTGACGGAGGTGAGGTTGTCCATGAAGAGGGCGGCGAGGACGGCGGCGACGAGGATGAGCGGGATGTAGATCCCGAGCAGCACGCGCGGCCCGCCACCGGCGCCGATGATCGCGAGGGCGACCAGCTGGATCACGGGCACGCCGATGTTGCCCCCACCCGCGTTCAGCCCAAGAGCCCACCCCTTCTTCCGCAACGGGAAGAAGGCGTTGATGTTGGTCATGGAGGAGGCGAAGTTGCCGCCGCCGATGCCGGCCAGCAGGCCGATCCAGAGGAAGGTGTCGAAGGAGGTCCCCGGCTTCATCACGACGAACGCGGCGATGGTCGGGATGAGCAGCAGGCTGGCCGAGACGATCGTCCAGTTCCGCCCGCCGAAGACGGCGACCGCGAAGGTGTACGGCACCCGGACGACCGCGCCGACCAGCGTGACCATCGACGTCAGCAGGAACTTGTCGGCCGGGGTCAGCCCGTACTCCGGGCCCATGAAGAGCACCAGCACGGACCACAGGGTCCAGATCGAGAAGCCGATGTGCTCGGAGAGCACGGAGAAGACGAGGTTGCGGCGGGCGACCTTCTCACCGGTCTCCCGCCAGAAGGTCTCGTCCTCCGGGTCCCAGTGCTCGATCCACTTGCCAGTGGCTGTCATGACGCCTCCACGGTGCACTACGGGGTAACGAGCGGTGATGCATCCCGAAGGTAGGCAGGGTGCGTTTCCGTGCCGTGGCTGTGAGTGACCGGAAGGGAACGTTGCTCTCACGGGCGGGGGTGGGGCGCGGTGAGGTGGTGGGGCGGTCACGGGGCTTGCGGCCCCTCCACGTGGCATGTACTTTCCACTGTGGAAAGTACATGCCACGTGATGGAGGTCGTCATGAACGACAGTTCGCGGGATCTGGAGCAGCTTCAACAGCAACGGACGGCGCTGGCCCAGCGGTTGAGGCTTCCGTGGTGGTACCTGGCGGCGACCGCGCTGCTGATGGCGGGGGTGCTGGCCCTGCCGTTCCTGCAGCCGCGGCACATCTCCGAGTCGGTGGGCCAAAGCTCCTTGCTGGTGCTGATCCTGGTCCAGATAGGCCTCGGCCGGCTGCTGGTCCGCACCACCGGCGTGAAGTACCGGGGCCGGGACACGATCTACCCGTCGGCCCGACCCGTCATGTGGGTCACGTTCGGGGTGGCGCTGGCATCCGTCGCCGGCGAACACGTGCTGCTCGGAAAAGGGGACACCGCACTCGCGATCACCCTGGCCACCGTCGTGGTGGCGGCAGTGGTGGGCATCCTGCTGTGGCAGAACGCGGCGATCCGCTACGACATCCGGCAAGGGCGAGCGGTATCCCGATGACCGGACCAGAAGGACGCGGGCGGCTGGACGAGATCATTCACCCGGTGACCAGGCTGTCGATCTGCGGACTGCTCGCCGCCGGCCCGCAGTGGGTGGAGTTCTCCGTCGTACGGGACACCGTGGGGGTGAGCGATTCGGTGCTGTCCAAGCAGTCCCGGATCCTGGAGGACGCCGGCTACCTCGAAGTGCGCAAGGGCGCGGTCGGACGACGCCCGCGAACCTGGTTCCGGCTCACCCCCGAGGGCCGCACCGCGTTCACCGAGCACCTCACCTGGCTGCAGAACGCGGCGCGACTCGCCGCGGGCCAGGCGGACACCGGCACGGGGGAATAGGCCGTCAACAGCTCGGCCACGTCCAGGACTTCGGGCATCCCGTGCCCGTGGAGGGCGTACACCCAGGTGGCGGGCGGGGAAGTAGCGGCGCCCGTGCGGCAGTACGAGATCGAGCATCGGCTCACCCACCGCATCAAGCGACAGGGCGGCCTACCGCACCGGCGTTCCGCCTGAGGCAGCTCAGTGGACGGCCGTAAGACGACCAGGAGATGTCATGAGCTGCGGGGCCCGGTACTCCAGCTCGACCACCTGTCCCTCGCGGAGTTCGACGGTCGTACCGGCCTCGCAGCAGCGGGCCTTGAACAGGTAGCGGAAATAGACGTCGACCCGATGCGAGCCGGGAGTCAGCGGTACGAAGCGGCTGCTCCACGCACCCTTCTGGGCCTGGCCGTCGACCTCAACCGTCAGGGCCGTGAAGCGGAGAAAGAACTGCATCGGGTTGTGACGCCCCTGAAGGGAAAAGCCCGTTCGCGTGGACAAGTCGCACCTTCCTGAACCGACAGACCGTACGGAGTGGAGACCATCGGAGGTCGGAGCCACCGTAGCCCCCGCCGAGGTGGAGAACCCCTACCCGGCCGGTCTCCGCCTCCGTCTCCGTCTCCGTCTAGGAAGACGCCCCCTTCCGCCGACTCCGGCCCCGCACAACCCCGTTGGGCCACAACCTCGGACTCCGCTTGGCGGCGATGTCCTCGATCCACCCGAACGCAAGGATCGCCACCGCGATGAGCGGCCAGATCAACAGGAACATCAGGAACGTGTCCGCCTTGTCGAGCAACGACGTCGCCGCGTCGCTCTCCATGAAGGGGAGGTTGTACAGCTGGTCGATGATCGGCACAGTCGCCATGATGAGGAGGTTGTGCCACAAGTAGATCGTGACGGCGCGGTTGTTGGACAGGGTCACCAGCTTGTCCCACTTGGCCAGTCGCCCCGGCAACGTCTGCCAGGACGGCGCGTACTGGAGCAGGATCACCACGACGCCGAAGGACCAGGCCGCCTGGGCGAGCGGGATGTCGTTCAAGTCCCAGCCGTCCGGGCCGAGATGACCCGACGCCCACCACAGCCCGAAGCCCATGATCAGGGTCGCGCCCGACACCGCGAGGTAGCGCGGGACCTGCTTCAGTACGCCCTCGTGGTGCGCGAAGCCCAGGACCCAACAGCCGCCGTACACCGCGAAGTCGGAGACCGCGTTGCCCGTCTCGCCGGGGATGGTCACCAGGCCCGTGCCCACAACTGCCGTCAGTGCCAAGGGTGCCAGCAGAGTCGCCCAGGGGATCCTGCGGAACGCCCACAGCAGCAACGGCGACGCGATCACGAACCACAGATACGCCCGCAAGTACCACAACGGGCCCGCCGCCTGGTCCGCCCACGTGCTCTCCAACAGGCCCGACTCCGAACCCAGATGCTCCGGATACGGCGGGGCGCCGAACGGCACGATGTAGTCGAAGACCTTCGCCGCGCCCCACCAAGTGCCGCCCAGGTCAGGGTCCTTGAGCGGGTTCCAGCCCATCCCGAACATCATCACCAGCACCACCGCGCTGAACGCCCAGAGCGGGGGCAGCAGTCGCCGTAGCCGGCCTTTGATCACACCCAGCGCGGGACGGTTCAGCGAGCGGGCCATCAGCGAACCCGCCAGGGCGAACATCACGCCCATGGAGGGGAACAGGACCGACAGCCACGCCCAGCCGAAGAGGTGGTAGACGACGACCCGGACGAGGGCGATCGAGCGGAGGAGGTCGAGGTAGCGGTCCCGGCCGCCGCCCTTGCCCTTCGCCGGCGCCGATGCCGACTCCGGCGCCAACTCCGGTTCCTGCTGGCGCTGTTGGGGAATCCCGTACGCCGGCGTCGACTCGGAGTCTGCCTCAGACCGCACCCCCGGCCCACGCCCACGCTCCGGGTTCGTGCCCGTCCCCGCCGTGTATCCGTGCGTCATGCGACAGTCCTCCGGTCACTACTGCTACCGCTACCGCTACGCGGACTCGGCACCGCACCCCCCGGCGTCCCCACAACCCCCGTCCGCCGCAGCTTCTGCCAGCGCAGGCGGCCTCCGGTGAGCGCGGTGATCCAGGACTGGAGCAGGACGACGTACATGAGTTGGCGGTAGAGGATCTGTTGCAGGGGCAGGGAGACGAGGTGGGTCATGCGTTCGCGGTCGAGGCGGAAGGCGTAGGCCGCGCAGAACGCCTGGATCGCCAGCACGCCCAGCCAGGCCAGGAACGTCTTCTCCGTCGGGCCGAACACCAGGCCGTAGAGCAGGAACACGTCGATCAGCGGGGCCAGGATCGGGGCGATCACCATGAACAGGGCCACCAACGGGAGGCCTACGCGGCCGAAGCGGCCGGACGGGCCCCGGTCCAGCAGCGCGCCCCGGTGCTTCCAGATCGCCTGCATCGTGCCGTAGGACCAGCGGTAGCGCTGGGACCACAACTGCTGGACCGTCTCCGGGGCTTCCGTCCACGCCCGCGCCTTCTCGGCGTAGACCACCCGCCAGCCGTCCCGGTGCATCGCCATCGTGATGTCGGTGTCCTCGGCGAGCGTGTCGTCGCTCATGCCGCCGACCCGCTCCAGCGCGCTTCTCCTGAAGGCCCCCACGGCGCCCGGGATCGTCGGCATGCAGCGGAGGATGTCGTACATCCGGCGGTCGAGGTTGAAGCCCATCACGTACTCGATGTGCTGCCAGGCGCCGATGAGGGAGTCCCGGTTGCCGACCTTGGCGTTGCCCGCGACGGCGCCGACGCGCGGGTCGCCGAAGGGCTGGACCAACTCCCGTACGGTGGCCGGTTCGAAGACCGTGTCGCCGTCCATCATGACGACGAGGTCGTAACTGGCGTTCGCCAGGCCGCGGTTGAGGGCGGCCGGCTTGCCCGCGTTGACCTGGCGGACGACCCGGACGTTCGGCAGGAACATCGCCTCGACGATTCTCGCCGTACCGTCCGCCGAGCCGTCGTCGATGACGATCACCTCGACGGGATGCTCGCTCGCCATGAGTGAACGAACCGTGTTCTCAATGCACTTGGCCTCGTTGTACGCCGGGACCAGGACCGAGACCGGTTCCGTCACCGGTGGGCCCCAGGCGAAGTCCTTGCGGCGCACCCGGCGGGCGTGGATGCCGGAGAGCAGGAGCATCAGCGCGAAACGGGCGATGACGAGCGAGCCGGTGATCGCCAGGCCGACGACCAGGACGCCCGTGATGTCGTCCGCGGCCTGGACCAGGAAGATCCACGCCTTGCCCTTCCAGAGGTTGACGCCGGTCACCGGGGTGAGCGCGCTGGGCGCGCCCAGGGCCTCGGTGAGGTTGTCGAACCGGTAGCCCTTGGCCTGCATCTCCGGCAGGAACTTGTCCAGCGCCTCGACCGTCTGGTGGCGGTCGCCGCCCGAATCGTGCATCAGGACGATCGCACCCTTGCCGCCGCGCGGGGTCGCGTTGCTGATGATCTTCGCGACGCCGGGCTTCTGCCAGTCCTCGCTGTCCGTGTTGTTGACGACGGTGATGTAGCCGCGGGTGCCGATGTACTCGGTCACCGGCCAGGACAGGTTGTCCATCGCGTCGGCGGACGACGAGTACGGCGGGCGGAAGAGCGAGGTACGGATGCCGGCCGCTCCGGTGATCGCGAGCTGCGTCTGGGACAGCTCCCAGTCGATGCGCTTCTTCGACTGGAAGGACAGGTCGGGGTGGCTGAACGTGTGCACGCCGACCTCGTTGCCCTCCGCCACGATGCGTTTGACCAGCTCCGGGTAGCGCGAGGTCATCGTGCCGGTGACGAAGAAGACGGCGTGCGCGTGATGCTTCTTGAGCACGTCCAGGACCTTGGGCGTCCAGGTCGGGTCGGGGCCGTCGTCGAAGGTCAGCACGATGTCGTGGTCCGGCACGTCCAGGCTGGTCGTACGGCCGCTGCGGGTGTCGATGACCGGGCCGCCGTCGAGGATCTTGTCCGGCACCTTGTCGGTCGCCGCCTCGGGGCGGATGCGGTGGTCGGCCAGGATCTCGCTGTGGACGTAGCCGCGCAGCATCAGCATCGCCAGCAGCGCGACGAGGAGCAGCATCGGCAGCAGGAACCGCATGGAGAGGCGACGGCGCCGGGGATCGCGGGAGGCGCGGCGCTCGGGCTTCTCCCCCTTCCGGGCGCCGGGCCCAACTCCCTTCGGGGCAGCAGGAGTTGCTGGATCCACCGGACCTGCCGGAGTTGCTCCGTGACGGCCGCCCGGGGCCTGGTGCGTGGCCCTGGGGCGGCGGTTGTGCGATGCCATCAGAGGATGTGCTCCGGAGTCTTGGACGGGACCGGCGCCGGTTCGGAAGGCGCGGCCGGCCCCTGCGCCACGGGCGACGGGGTGCTCGGGGCGTCGGCCACCGTGCCCGTGCCCGTCGTCGCGCTCGGGCTCGGCGTCGTATCGACCGGCGCGCTCACGCTGGTGGACGGGGACGGATCGGCCGACGGCGGGGCCGAGGACCGCGAGGGCTGTACGACCGGATTGCTCGCGCCGCCCCCCGTCGGTGCCGAGGCGCTCTTGCTCGCGGACGCCCCGGGCGACGCGGACGTGCTCGCCTTGGCGCCGGGCTTCGCGGACGCGCCGGTCGAGCCGCTCACGCTGACGCCCGGCGACGGTGTCGTACCGTCGCTCGCCGTCGGGATGTTCCCCGGCGCCACGCTGTCGCTGCCACCGGACGGGTGCCCCGACTCGGCGGGCTGCGGCGAGGTGTCGACCTTGCCCGCGGGCGCGTCGTCCTTCTGCCCCGGCACCGGCAGCCACGGCGCGTCCGAACTCCCGGACAGCAGCGTGATGACGATGACGACGGCGTACACGGCGCACGCGATGCCGACGGCCATACCGAACCGCCGGTACCTACGGCTGCGACGCCCGGACTCGTCGACGAAGACGGGCCGGTCGGACCCGTCGTTGCCGGCGCCGGGCTTGCCCCCGGCCTCCCCCTGCGGGGCGGGCCCGTCGAGCTGAACGGTCACCTCGTCGGGATCGGCCGCACCGGCCCCCGTTTCCACCGAAGCGCCCCAGGGATCGGCGAGGATCCCGGCACCGGCGACGGATCCGTTCCTCACGTCCTTACCGGCGGGCGGCTCGGGCCACCCGGTCCGTATACGACGACCGTCCTTGGCCGTACGACGGCTGTCCTTGCCCGCATGCCGGCCATCTGTGCCGCCATGCCGACCGTCCGCGCCGATATTGCGACCGACCTTGGCGGCATGCCGGCCGCCCTCCAGGATTTCTGATCCTCTGGTTCCTCTGGTTTCCCCGGCTGTTCCGGTCGCTTCGGTGTCCGAAAACGCCTCCTGGGCCTCTCCGCCTATGACCGGTACGTCTCTGGTCGCGGATGCAGCTTGGGGCCATTCCGGTTGGGCGTCTTCTCGCCACTTTTCCATGCGCACGCACATCCCCCCACGGGACTGTTCCGGGTGCGCAAACGACCCTGAGCACACGCCGCCGAACCGGGCCCCCACCCGGTCCTCGCGCCCCCCTTACCACACCGTGCTCAGGCCCTGAAGGTAGCGCACAGGGAGCACTCCATGTGCCGGGATGCGTCATTTTCTCCTTTTTAGCATGTCCACGTCGATGGCTGGAATCCATCCGTTCACCGGCCGCCGCAGCCATCCGTCGGCCCTGCCGATCTCCACCGCAGCACGTCGAAGCGCATCGAATCCGGGGTGCACCAGCCCCTTTCGCCACACGAGCGACACGGCGGACAACGGCACCGGGTCCACCAGTGGCCGCAGCACGGTCCGGGGCATGGCCGGAAAATCCACCACGGCGAGAATCGGCGTCCCCGTCCTCGCCATGACCCGTTCGAACTCCTCTTCGCCTACGGCCATGGGTGCGGGCGCGGCAACCTTGATGTCACGCCCCTCGAACAACCGGCGCGCGAGATCCGTCCACTCCGGGGTACGCGGATTCCCGGCACCGGCGTACACGGTCTCCCCGGCGAGCGCGTCGACGGGCACCTCGGCGAGCGCCGCCAACGGATGCCCCTCGGGCAACAGCACCGCCATCGGCTCGTACCGCACCAGCTGATGATCGAGCCCGGCCCGCAACCCCGGCTCCAGCCCCGCGAACCGCCCGAACGACACATCGAGCCGCCCCGCCGTCAACTCCCCCACCGCGCCCGCCAGTCCACTCTCGTAGCGGGCCATCAGCTCCTGCTCCGGGGCGAGTTCACGGGCCCGGCGCAGCACACGGCGTCCGGTACCCAGCCCCGGCGAGTTGAGATCGACGAGCAGCGGCCGGGCCCGGACCTCCCGAAACGCGGCAAGCAACTCCTCCTGCGCCCCGAGCACCCGCCGCGCATACGGCACCAACCGCTCACCGTCCGCCGACAACACCACCTGCCGAGTGGTCCGCACGAACAGCTCCACCCCCAACTCCCGCTCCAGCCGCCGCACATCACGACTGAGCGCCTGCTGGGCGACGTAGAGGCGGGCGGCCGCGCGGGTGAAGTGCAGCTCTTCGGCTACGACGAGAAAGGCACGGAGGAGTCGGGGGTCCACGTGGGCAGGCATCCGGCGAACTTACAACGCAGGTGCGTGAATCGACGCGGACCAGGTGTTGGACCCGGTGATCCACTCCGGCCGACGCTTACCGCATGCCCCAACACACCACCTACCGCCGCCTGTTCACGATCCCCGGCACCCGAGCCTTCACCGCCGGCAACCTCATCGCCCGCCTCCCCGCAGGCATGTTCAGCGTGAGCGCGGTCATGATGATCGCCGGTACACGGGGCTCGTACGCCCTGGCCGGCGCGGTGACGGCAACGGGGCTGGCGGCGACAGCGCTGACGGGCCCATGGATGGCAAGGCTGACCGACCGCCACGGCCAGTCCCGAACAGCCCTACCCGCAACGGCAGTTGCGGCACTCGGCTCCCTCGCCCTCCTCCTCTGCGTCCACTACGGCGCCCCCGACTGGACCCTGTTCGCCGCGTACACGGCCACCGCGACAACCCCCAACACCGGCGGCATGTCCCGAGCCCGCTGGACCCACCTCCTCGCGGACGCCCCCGAGGCCCTCCACACGGCGAACTCCTTCGAACAGGCGGCGGACGAGCTGTGCTTCATGCTGGGCCCGGCGCTGGCGGCCTTCCTGTGCGGCACGTTCTTCCCGGAGGCGGGCACGCTGACGGGGGCGGTCCTGCTGGTGACAGGCACCCTGATCTTCACGGCCCAGCGCGCCACGGAACCCCCACCAAGCCCGGCCCCAAAGGGCAGTTCACCTCTCCGCACCCCCGGCATCCCATCCCTGATCGCCGGTTTCATCGCGACCGGTGCGGTGTTCGGAGCGATGGAGGTAGCGACCCTCGCGTACGCGGACGAGGCGGGCCACCGAACGGCGGGCGGCGCGATACTGGCCCTCCAGGCGGCCGGCTCCTGCGCGGCGGGCCTGCTCTACGGCAGGCGAAAACCGCCGGGCCGACCGGAACACCGTCTGCGCCGCTGCCTGTTGGCGATGACCACCCTGATGCCCCTGCCCCTGCTGGCAGCAAGCACGCTGAACTTCCTCCCCGCGCTGGCGACGGCCTTGCTACTGGCAGGCATGGCGACGGCCCCCACGATGATCACCGCGATGACACTCGTCCAACACCGCACTCCCGAGGGCAGGTTGAACGAAGGCATGAGCCTGGCGGTGACGGGCTTGCTGACGGGAATCGCATGCGGCTCGGCGGCAGCGGGTTGGACAACGGACCATGCCTCACCAACGGCGGCACTCTGGCTACCAGTTGCGGCAGCAACAAGCGCCCTACTGATCGAAGTTCAGGGCAGGACAACCCCCTAGGGGCGCGGGGAACTGCGCGACCAGCCCCCACCGGACCCGTACCCAACCCACAACCCATCGAACCGCTTGCCCCAATCCCTGCCGCACCCATTGACGCCCCCACAGCCCCTACATACCTTCCTCCATCGAAGCGCTTCGACACCCCTCGTCGAATCGATTCGACCCCCTCCGACTCCCCTGGAGGCACTGGATGCTGACGACACAACGGCGAGCAACGACAGCCGCACTGATCCTCACCGGATCCCTGCTCCTCACCTCCTGCGGCGGCAGCTCGGACAACGGCTCCTCGGACGCCAAGACCCTCAAGCTCTGGCACTACGAGGGCCCCGACAGCGCGATGGGCGTGGCCTGGAACGAGGCGATCAAGGAGTTCGAGGCCCAACACCCGGGCGTGAAGGTGAAGTTCGAGGAGAAGGGCTTCGAGCAGATCCAAAAAACAGCCCCGATGGTCCTCAACTCCTCCGACGCCCCGGACATCATGGAGTACAACAAGGGCAACGCGACGGCAGGCCTGCTCTCGAAACAAGGCCTGCTCACCGACCTCACCGCCGAAGCAAAGGCGCGCGGCTGGGACAAGAAGATCCCGGCGAGCGTAGGCACGACGGACGTCTACAACGCCAACGGGGTGATGGGCTCCGGCAAGTGGTACGGCGTCACGGACTACGGCGAGTACACGATGGTCTATTACAACAAGGCCCTCTTCAAGAAGTACAAGATCGCCGAACCGAAAACCTTCGACGAACTGACCACCGCACTCGGCGAGTTCAAGGCGAAGGGCATCACCCCCCTCGCCAACGCCGGCGCCGAGTACATCGCCCAGCAGTACCTCTACCAGCTCGCCCTCTCGAAGGCCGACCGCGCCTGGGTCGACAAGTACGAGCTGTACAAGGGCAAGACGGACTTCCACGACCCGGCCTGGACCTACGCGGCGACGACCTTCGCCGACTGGGTGAAGAAGGGCTACATCGCCAAGACGTCCAGCTCCACGAAGGCCGAAGACGCCGGAGTCTCCTGGATCCAGGGCAAGGCCCCGATCCTCTTCTCCGGCAGCTGGTGGTACGGCCGCTTCCAGACGGAGGCCAAGTTCGACTGGGACACGACGCTGTGGCCCGGCTCGAACCTCACCCTCGGCTCCGGCGGCAACATCTGGGTCGTCCCCAAGGGCGCCAAGAACAAGCAACTCGCCTACGACTTCATCGACATCACCCTGTCGAAGAAGATCCAGAACCTGATGGGCAACAAGGGCGGCATCCCGGTCGCGGCCGACACCTCCGCGATCACCGACCCCAAGTCCAAGGAACTCATCGCCAATTTCAACACCGTCTCCGCCCGTGACGGCCTCGCCTTCTACCCGGACTGGCCGGTCCCCGGCTTCTACGACGTCCTCGTCTCCGAGACCCAGAAGCTGATCACGAACAGCGAGAAGCCGGACGCCTATCTCAGCAACCTGCAGAAGGCGTACGACAAGGGCGTCCCGTCGACATGACGGTCACCGTCGAGAAGGACGGCCGGGTGCTCGACAAGCGTGACGCCATGAGGCACCCGGCCCGTCGCCCGCGCAACTCCTACGCCCTGTTCCTCCTCCCAGGCGCCCTCGCGGCCCTGGCCGTGATCGTCGTCCCGTTCCTGATGAACACGGCCGTGAGCTTCACGAGTTGGCAGGGCGTGGGCGACCCCAAGTGGACCGGCCTCGCCAACTACCGTGACCTGCTCGACGATTCCGAGTTCTGGGCGTCGTTCCGGCACAGCCTGTTCATGGTCGTGGCGATGGCGGCCGTACCGACGGTCGTCGGACTCGTCCTGGCCGCCGCCCTGTTCGACTACGTCGCCAAACACTTCGGCACCCGCATCGCCGCGATCCTCCGCGCCTGCTTCTACCTCCCGCAGGTGCTGCCGATCGCGGTCGCCGGCATCGTCTGGAGCTGGATCCTCGCCCCCGACAACGGCTCCCTCAACGCCCTCCTGAAAGCAGTGGGGTTGGGCTCCTGGCAGCAGGACTGGCTGGGCGACCCCGACCTCGCGCTCTACAGCGTCATGGGCGTCATGGTCTGGGTCCAACTCGGCTTCCCTCTCGTGGTGTTCATGGCCGGGCTGCAACGCGTGGACCCCCAGCTCTACGAAGCTGCCGAGCTCGACGGCGCCGGCTGGTGGCGCCGCTTCTGGCACATCACGCTGCCGCAGATCCGTCCGGAGATATACGTCGTCCTGACCTGGTGCACGATCGCCGCGCTCAAGGTGTTCGGCGCGGTGTACGTCCTCACGAAGGGCGGCCCGGGCGGCGCGACCGACGTCCCGTCCTACTTCTCCTTCACCACGTTTTTCGAGAAGACCCAGGTCGGCTACGGAGCCGCGATATCAACGGTGTTGACGGTGATCATCCTGGTCCTCTCCCTCGCCTTCCTGAAACTCCAGACCCGCGCGGAGGAAGGTGACCGCGCATGACGACCGCCCTGCGCCGCTACCCGGTACTGATCGCCCTGTGCATCGCGGCCCTCTTCATGGTCGTGCCGTTCCTGATCGTCGTCGTCAACGCCGTGAAGTCACCGGCCGAGTACTCCGAACACGGCCCCCTCAGCCTCCCCAACGGCGTCTACCTGGACGGCCTCAAGGACTTCTGGCAACGCGTCGACTACGGCCAGAAACTCTTCAACTCGGCTTTGATCAGCGGCTCGGTGGCCGTCCTCGCCGCCGCGCTCTCCGTCCTCAACGCGTACGCGATCGGCATCGGCCGTATCAAGGGCCGCACGTGGGTCCTGGCCTTCTTCGTCCTCGCCAACATGCTGCCGCAGGAGGCGCTGGTCTACCCGATCTACTACCTGAGCAAGCAAGTCGGCCTGTACGACACGAGGTTGAGCGTCATCATCGTGTTCACGGTGATCCAGGCGGCGTTCGGCACGTACCTCCTCTCCTCCGTGCTCGGCCAGTTCCCCCGCGAGATCCTCGAAGCGGCCCGGATCGACGGCGCCAACAAGTGGCAGGTGCTGTGGCGGATCGTGGTCCCGGTCAGCCGCCCCACGATCGGCGTCCTGCTGGTCTTCTTCTTCATCTGGACCTGGAACGAGTTCCTGCTCCCCCTGGTCATGCTGATCTCCAACGACAACCAGACCGTGTCGGTGGCCCTCGGCGTCCTCCAGGGCCAGCGCCTGATGGACGCCACGATGACCAACGCGGCTGCCCTGCTCGGTGTGTTGCCCGCCATCGTCTTCTTCCTCGTCTTCCAGCGGACCCTCACACGCGGCATCGCCGTGGGTGCCGTCAAGTAGTAAGGGGACCCCCCACATGAAGTTCACCGACGGCTACTGGCTGCTGCGCGAGGGCGTCACCGCCGCCCACCCGGTCGAGGTCCTCGATGTCAGCGCACCGGACGGGGCGCTGGAGATCCACGCGCCGACCATGCCGATCCGCCACCGCGGCGACCTGCTGAAGGGACCGGTCGTGACGATCAGCGCCCACGCCCCGCTGCCCGACATCATCGGCGTCACCTTCACCCACTTCGAGGGCGAACAGCCGCGCGGCCCCCAATTCGACGTCCAGAAGGAGGAGTTCGCGGTCCACACCTCCTACGACGACGAGCATGCGACCCTCACCTCCGGCGCGCTCTCGGTCAAGGTGGCCCGCACCGGCCCCTGGCACGTCGACTTCCTCGCCCACGGCCGCACCCTCACCAGCAGCGGCCCCAAGGGCATGGGCATCATGCGCGACGCGACCGGCGCCCACTACCTCCGCGAGCAGCTCGGGCTCCAAGTGGGCACATCCGTCTACGGACTTGGCGAACGCTTCGGCCCGCTCGTCAAGAACGGCCAGGTCGTCGACATGTGGAACGCCGACGGCGGCACCGCCACCGAACAGGCCTACAAGAACATCCCCTTCTACCTCACCGACGCGGGCTACGGCGTCTTCGTCGACCACCCCGGCAAGGTCTCCTTCGAGGTCGGCTCGGAGGCGGTCTCCCGGGTCCAGTTCAGCGTGGAGAGCCAGCAGTTGACGTACTACGTCATCTACGGCCCGACCCCCAAGGACATCCTCCGCAAGTACTCCGCCCTCACCGGCCGCCCGGCGCTCCCGCCCGCCTGGTCGTTCGGGCTGTGGCTGTCGACGTCGTTCACCACGTCGTACGACGAGGAGACGGTGACGTCGTTCATCGAGGGCATGCGGGAGCGTGAACTCCCGCTCTCCGTCTTCCACTTCGACTGTTTCTGGATGCGCGAGTTCAACTGGTGCGACTTCCAGTGGGACCCGAGGGTCTTCGCCGACCCGGAGGGCATGCTCGCCAGGCTGAAGGAACGTGGCCTCCACATCAGCGTCTGGATCAACCCGTACATCGCCCAGCGCTCCCCACTCTTCGCCGAGGGCAAGGCACTTGGGCACCTGCTCCGCCGCCCCGATGGCAGCGTCTGGCAGTGGGACCTGTGGCAACCCGGCATGGCCCTGGTCGACTTCACCAGCCCGGCCGCCCGCGACTGGTACGCCGGAAAGCTGGAGGCGTTGCTCGCACAGGGCGTCGACTGCTTCAAGACCGACTTCGGCGAGCGCGTCCCCGTCGATGTCGCCTACGCGGACGGCGCGGACCCCGAGCGGATGCACAACTACTACACCTACCTCTACAACCGCACCGTCTTCGACGTCCTGCGCAAACACCGCGGCGAGGGCGAGGCGGTCGTCTTCGCCCGCTCGGCCACAACCGGCAGCCAGAAGTACCCGGTTCACTGGGGCGGCGACTGCGAGGCGACGTACGAGTCGATGGCCGAGTCCCTGCGCGGCGGGCTCTCGCTCGGCCTCTCCGGCTTCGGCTACTGGAGCCATGACATCGGCGGCTTCGAGGGCACCCCGACCCCCGCCCTCTTCAAACGCTGGCTGGCCTTCGGCCTGTTGTCCTCCCACAGCCGCCTGCACGGCAGCTCGTCGTACCGCGTCCCGTGGCTCTTCGACGAGGAATCCGTGGACGTACTACGGCAGTTCACCCGCCTGAAGCTCAGCCTCATGCCGTACCTCTACGAGACCGCGCGCACCGCCTCCGCCGAGGGCGTGCCGAT
The DNA here is from genome assembly GCF_000716605.1 of Streptomyces sp. NRRL F-525. Taxonomy (GTDB): domain Bacteria; phylum Actinomycetota; class Actinomycetes; order Streptomycetales; family Streptomycetaceae; genus Streptomyces. Next base: position 17,057 of record NZ_JNXE01000054.1, read on the forward strand.
GATGCGCGCGATGGTGCTGGAGTTCCCGGACGACCCCGGGTGCGCGCACCTGGAACGGCAGTACATGCTCGGCCCGGACCTCCTGGTCGCGCCGGTGTTCAGCGACGACGGGGACGTCTCGTACTACGTCCCCGAGGGCACCTGGACCCACTACCTCACCGGCCGCACGGTCACCGGACCGCGCTGGGTGCGCGAGAAACACGGCTTCGACAGCGTGCCGCTCCTCGTCCGGCCCGGCGCGGTGGTCCCGGTCGGCGCGGTGGCCGACCGGCCGGACTACGACCACGCCGACGGCGTAACTCTGCGGGCGTACGCCCTGGAGCGGGGCGCGCAGGTGACAGTGCGGGTCGGAGAGGTGGCCTTCACCGTCGTACGGGAAGGGGACACGCTCCGGGCGTCCTGCACGGATCCGTCCGTCTCCTGGGCGCTGGCGGCCGGTTCGCGGTCGAAGTCGGGCAGCGGGTTCCTGACCCTGGAGCTGGGCTGATGGTGAAGATCACGGATGTGGCCCGGCACGCGGGCGTCTCCCCCAGCACCGTGTCGTACGCCCTGAGCGGCAAGCGCCCGATCTCCGAGGAGACCCGGCTGCGCGTCGAGGCGTCGATCCGCGAGCTGGGCTACCGGCCGCACGCCGGTGCCCGCGCCCTGGCCAGCAGCCGGTCCAACGTGCTGGCCCTGGTGATCCCCTTACGGACCGGCATCCACGTCCCGGTCGTCATGCAGTTCGCGGTCTCCGTGGTGACCACCGCCCGCCGCCACGACCACGACGTCCTCCTGCTCACCCAGGAGGAGGGCGAGGAGGGGCTGCGGCGGGTCGCGGACACGGCACTCGTCGACGCGATGATCGTGATGGACGTCCAACTCGACGACCCCCGGCTGCCGTTGCTCCGTTCCCTGGACCGGCCGTCCGTGATGATCGGCTTCCCCGCCGAGGCGGACGGGCTGACCTGCATCGACCTCGACTTCAAGGCGGCCGGCGAGCTGTGCGTGGAACGGCTCGCGGGGCTCGGGCACCGAGTCGTCGCCCTCGTCGGCTCACCGCCGGAGGTGTACGTCCGCGGAACCGCCTTCGCCCAGCGGGTGGTTCAGGGCTTCACGGCCGCCGCCGACCGCAACCGGCTCGCCTCCTCCGTCCACCCCTGCGAGGCGGCACCGGCCGCCGCAGCCGCCGTGGCGGAGCAACTGCTGCGCGAACAGCCCGCGTTGACCGGAGTCGTCGTTCACAACGAACCCCTCCTGGAACCCCTCATCGACGCGTTCGAGCAGCTCGGGCTGCGCGTCCCCGGCGACCTGTCGATCACCGCGATCTGCCCCGACGAACTCGCCGAGTCCGTACGGGTCCCGGTCACGTCGGTCGCGCTGCCGACCGCCGAACTCGGTTCCGGGGCCGTCGAGTTGCTGATGAAGAAGCTGGACGGCAAGACCGTGCCCGACGCGACCCTCCTGTCCCCCCGGCTGACGGAACGCGCGAGCACGGCACCGCGCAACGCGCCCTGAGACACCTCCGAGATCCCCAACGCCCGCATGCAAGGCCCTACTTGAAGGAGCCGCGACATGAAAGGCAAGAGAAGAAGACACAGAACCACGCTCGTCGTCGCCTTCGCCCTGATCGCCGGTCTGGGAGCGACGGTCCCGGCGACGGCCGACACCCCGTACCCCTTCCGCGACCCAACCCTTCCGGTGAGCAAGCGTGTTGACGACCTCCTGGCCCGCCTGACCCTCGACGAGAAGATCTCCCTCCTCCACCAGTACGAGCCCGCGATCCCGCGTCTCGGCATCCAGTCCTTCCGCACCGGCACCGAGGCCCTGCACGGCGTCGCCTGGCTCGGCAAGGCCACCGTCTTCCCGCAGGCCATCGGACTCGCCTCGACCTGGGACCCGGCGCTGATGGAGGAGGTCGGTTCGGCGGTCGGCGACGAGGCCCGCGGCTTCCAGCAACAGCGCCCGGACGGCTGGGGGTTGAACCTCTGGGCCCCGGTGGTCAACCTCCTCCGCGACCCGCGCTGGGGCCGCAACGAGGAGGGCTACAGCGAAGACCCGGAGCTCACCGGCACCCTCTCGACGGCCTACGGCGAGGGCCTCACCGGCGGCGACCCGAACCACCTCAAGACGGCCCCCACCCTCAAGCACTACCTCGGCTACAACAACGAGGTCGACCGCGCCACCACGTCCTCGGATCTCCGCCCCCGGGTGGAGAAGGAGTACGACGAGGCCGCGTTCAAACCGGCGATCGAGGCCGACGCGGCGACAGGCGTGATGACCTCTTACAACCTGGTCAACGGCCGCCCCAGCACGGTGAATCCGGACCTGAACGACGTCGTACGCAAGTGGACCGACCAGTCCCTGCTGAACGTCACCGACGCCTTCGCCCCCGGCAACCTCGTCACCCCGCAGCAGTACTACCCCAGCATCACGGAGGGCGACGCGGCCGCGCTGAAGGCCGGCGTCGACAGCTTCACGGACAACAGCGCCGATTCCGGCCCGACGACGACAGCCATCAACTCGGCCGTCCAGCAAGGCCTGTTGAAGGTCTCGGACATAGACAAGGCGGTGTCGGACATCCTCTCCGTCCGTGTCCGCCTCGGTGAGTTCGACCCGGGCGGCGGCAAGTACGGCTCGATCGACGCGTCCGTCATCAACAGCCCGGCGCACCAGCAGTTGGCGCGCAAGGCGGCGGCCGAGGGGACGGTACTACTCAAGAAAAGTGTGACACTTCCACTGAAAGCGTCACAGAAAGACGTGGCAGTGGTCGGCCCCCTCGCCGACACGCTCTACACGGACTGGTACTCGGGCACCCTCCCCTACGCCGTCACCCCCGCGCAGGGCATCGCCTCGAAACTCGGCACCGGAGTGACCACCAGCGAGGGAGTCGACCGCATCGCCCTGCGCGACACGGCGACCGGCAAGTACGTCACGGCAGGCACCGGCGACACCGGCGCCCCCTTGCAGGAGTCCACCAACACCCCCACGACAGCGGCCCAGTTCGACGCCTTCGACTGGGGCTCGGGCATCGTCACCCTGCGCTCGGCCGCCAACGGCAAATACGTCGGCTACAACTGGTCGAACTTCGTCAACGACCAGACCCAGCCCAATGGTTGGTACGTCCAGCAGCAGTTCAAGCTGGAACAGCAGGACGACGGAACGTACTTGCTGAAGTACGCGGGCTACGAGACGTCGGAGTCCTGGTGGTCGAACCCCCTCTACCTCGGCCCGACCGACGCGAACGGCACCCTGGGCCTGGTCCCCAAGGATCAGGCCGCCCACTACGCGAAGGACGTCGTCCGCAGCGGAGTCGCCGACGCGGTGGCAGCGGTGAGGGGCAAGGACACAGCAGTCGTAGTCGTAGGCTCCATGCCGTCGATCAACGGCCGCGAGGCCCACGACCGCACGGACATGTCCCTGGCCCCCTCCCAGGAGGCCCTGGTCAAGGCGGTCCACCAGGCCAACCCCAAGACGGTGGTCGTGGTCGAGAACAGCTACCCGACCACACTCGGAGCACTGCAGAAAGAGGTCCCGGCCCTCCTCTGGACCTCCCACGCGGGCCAGGAAACAGGCAACGCCCTCGCCGACGTCCTCTACGGCGACGTCAACCCGTCCGGCCGCCTCACCCAGACCTGGTACCAGTCGGAGTCGGACCTCCCGTCGATCCTCGACTACGACATCATCAAGTCCGACCGCACCTACGAGTACTTCCAGGGCACCCCCCTCTACCCCTTCGGCTACGGCCTCTCGTACACGACCTTCCGCTACGGCACCCTGGAACCCGTCCCCGGCGGCTACGAGATCCCGGTGACGAACACGGGCACCCGGGCCGGTGACGAGGTCGTACAGCTCTACACACACCAGCGGACATCCCGCGACAAAGAACCCCTCAAGCAATTGAAGGCATTCCAGCGGGTCTCCCTGAAACCCGGCGAGACAAAAACAGTCCGCCTGAAAATCCAGCAGAAAGACCTCGCCCACTGGGATGTCACCCGCTCGAAATGGACGGTGGAAAGCGGCACGTACGACGTCATGGCCGGAGCGTCGTCGGCGGATATCCGCGCCCGCACGACCTGGCAGGTCCACGGGGAGACCATCCCGCCCCGGAACCTGTCGAAGACCACCCGCGCCGAGAACTTCGACGACTATTCCGGCATTCACCTCGTCGACGAATCCAAAGCGAGCGGTACAGCTGTGGGGGCTGCGGAGAACGAGGCGTGGCTGAAGTTCGCGGATACGCAACTGGGCACAAGGGCAACGAAGTTCGCGGCCCGGGTGGCGAGTACGGGCGCCGGCACGGTCGAGGTCCGGCTGGGCTCTCCGGCCGGCAGGCTCATCGGTACGGCACACGCAGGCGGGACGGCATCGTCGTACGACTATGAGTCGGTGACCGCCGACCTGTCGGGTGCGGCGAAGGGCCGTACGGACGTGTATCTGGTCTTGAGCAACGGGTTGCGAATGGCGACTTTCACCATTCAGTGACAGGAAAAGGCCCCCTGCCGCCGAAGCAGCAGGGGGCCTTACCACTGTGTTCAATTAGAAACATGGGATGAGTGGAGATGGCGGGAATCGAACCCGCGTCCACCGGTGCAGAATCAGGGCTTCTCCGTGTGCAGTTCGCTGTGATTTTCTCGGCCCCGGTGATCACGCGAACAAGTCGCCGACGGGCCCAGTCACTGTTTGATTTCCCATCGAACCCCGTGACCGGGCTCGATGGTTTAGTTCCCTAGATTATGCCAGGGTCCGGGTCGGGAACACCCCCGGGCTGACACCCTTTTAGGGTCCTTCAGTCGCTGTTATTAGGCAGCGAGGGCGAAGGACTGGGAATCGCTCTTGGAATTGGCGATTATTGGTTGCGACATATGGTTAACGAGATCATTGCCGCTTCCTCGACACGCTTCACCTGCTTCGACAGCCGCTGTCGAAACCGATCATCCCCATGTTGTTTTTTCAAACCGCTACACACCCGCTGTGGGGTGCAGTAGCCATCGTACGCGACCAACGCGCGCCGAGGCCACCGTATTCCCGGCGGCCGCCCGCGAGAAGGACCGGCTACTCGCCGCGCTGCTTCCGCTTCGCCGCCGCGATCGCGCGGTCCGACTCCCGGCGGTCCTGCTTCTCGCGCAGGGTCTGCCGCTTGTCGTACTCCTTCTTGCCTCGGGCGAGGGCGATCTCCGCCTTTGCCCGGCCGTTGCTGAAGTACAGGGCCAGGGGCACGATCGTGTGACCCGTCTCCTGGGTCTTGGCCTCCAGCTTGTCGATCTCCTCGCGGTGCAGCAGCAGCTTGCGCTTGCGGCGCACCGAGTGGTTGGTCCACGTGCCCTGGTGGTACTCGGGGATGTGGGCGTTGTGCAGCCACGCCTCGCCCCCGTCGATCTGGACGAAGCCGTCGGTCAGCGAGGTGCGGCCCTCGCGCAGCGACTTGACCTCGGTGCCGGAGAGGACGAGCCCGGCCTCGTAGGTGTCGATGATCGCGTAGTCGTGCCGGGCCTTCTTGTTCTGGGCGACGATCTTGCGCTTGCCGCCCTTCTCGCCGTCCCTGGCCTTGCCGCCGGCGGCGCCACCGCCCTGCTTGGGCTGGGACTCCTTGGGTACGTACATTCCCTTGCTCATAGTGCTGCCCATTTTCGCACTACAGGGGGGTCCGAGGGAAAGGCGATTACAAACGGCCGTCAGGAGCCGCCTATGACGCGTCCCCGAGCCCGCTCAACACCGTCTCGGCGCGCTCCACGGCGGCCTGTCCCTGCGCGGTGACGTCGAGGTCGGGGGTGATGCCCCGGCCGTCGACGGTGTGGCCGGAGGGGGTGCGGTAGTGGCCGACGGTCAGTTCGGCGACGACGCCGTCGGGGAGTTTGCTCGGCATCTGGACCGAGCCCTTGCCGAAGGTCCTGGAGCCCACGACGACCGCGCGGCCGCGGTCCTGGAGGGCGCCGGTGAGCATCTCGGCCGCGCTCATCGTGCCGCCGTCGACCAGCGCGACCAGGGGTCTGGTGGTGTCACCGCCGGTGTCCGCGTGCAGGGCGCGCTGCCGGCCGTCGACGTCGTACGTGGCGACGAGGCCGCCGTCGAGGAAGGCGGAGGCGGTGGTGACGGCCTCGGTGACCAGGCCGCCGGAGTTGCCGCGCAGGTCGAGGATGAACGCGGAGTCGGCCGGGGCCTGCCGTACGGCGGTGCGGACGAGGTCGCCGACGCCCTTGGTGAACGCAGCGATCTTGATGACGGTGACCTCACCGGCGAGCCTGCGGACGGTCACGGAGTCGGTGGAGAGGCGGGCGCGCCGTACGGTCTCGCTCCACGCGTGCGTGCCGCGCTCCAGGCCGAGGGTGACGGCGGTACCGGCGGCGGCGTCCTGGGCGTCGCCCCGTAGTAAGGACACGACCTCGGTGACGGGCTGCCCGTCGACGTTCTCGCCGTCGACGCTGCGGAGCCGGTCGCCCTTGCGTACGCCCGCGGTGGCGGCCGGCGACCCGGACTGCACCCGGGTCACCTCGATGCGGCCGTCGCGCTCCCGGCGGGCCCAGAGGCCGACGCCGGTGTACTGGCCGTCGAGGGCCTCCTCGAACTCCTCGTACTCCCCCTGGGAGTACACGGCACCCCACCGGTCCCCGCTGCGGCTCACGGCGCGCTCGGCGGCCTCCATGGGCGACTTGCCGTCGGCCTTGGCCTCGGCGGCGGCCTTCGCGACCTCTTCGGTACGGGCGAGCGGCGCCGAACGCGCCGTACCGGACGCCGATTTCCGGTCGGCCCGGCCGGGTTCGTCGAACGACCCGGCCGCCGCACCGGCGACCAGCACACTCGCGAACACCAATGTCAGGGCGGCCCCGCGGCGGATGCGGCGGGGCTGACAGAACAGGTCACGACCTGACATGGCGGTGAGTCTAGGACAACGGGAAGGGCCGCACGGGCGGTTGCCCGTACGGCCCTCTTGGCATGTGTCACACCTTCAGGTACTTGCGCAGCGCGAAGAACGCCGCAAGCGCGGGCATCAGGAGGCTCGTCGCGAGGATCAGCGGGAGCTTCGTCAACACGGCGTCCCAGCCGATGAAGTTGATCAGATTCAGCTTGTGGGACAGGTCCAGGCCGTGGTCGATGATGAAGTACCGGGCGACGACCAGGAATCCGCAGGCGACCGTGCCGCCGATCAGGCCGGCGACCGCGGCCTCCATGATGAACGGCGCCTGGATGTAGAAGCCGGAGGCGCCGACCAGGCGCATGATGCCGGTCTCGCGGCGGCGGCTGAACGCCGAGACGCGCACCGTGTTGACGATCAGCATCAGGGCGACGACCAGCATGAGGGCCATGACCGCGCGGGCGGCCCAGTTCATGCCGTTCAGGAGGCCGAAGAGGTTGTCCAGGATGCCCTTCTGGTCCTGCACCGACTGGACGCCGTCACGGCCGTCGAAGGCGGTCGCGATGACCTGGTACTTCTCCGGGTCCTTGAGCTTGATGCGGTACGACTCCTGCATCTGGTCCGGCGTCAGCGAACTGGCCAGCGGGGAGTCGCCGAACTGCTCCTTGTAGTGCTTGTACGCCTCGTCCTGGGACTCGAAGACGACCTTCTGGACGACCGACATCTTGTCGAGGTCGGAGACGATCGACTTCTTCTGGTCGTCGGTCACCGCGCCCTTGGCGCAGTTGGGGTCGGACTCGGCGTCGCTCTTGTTGCAGAGGAAGATCGAGACGTTGACCTTGTCGTACCAGTAGCCCTTCATCGTGGTCACCTGGTCGCTCATCAGGAGCGAGCCTCCGAAGAGGGCCAGGGAGAGGGCTACGGAGACGACGACCGCGAAGGTCATCGTCAGGTTGCGGCGGAGACCGACACCGATCTCGGAGAGTACGAACTGGGCGCGCATGGCGGCTTTTTCAGGCCTTTCCGTGGACGGACATCAGACGGCGGTCGGTCGGCGGTCAGTGCTGGTAGCCGTAGACGCCACGTGCCTGGTCACGGACGAGGCGGCCCTTCTCCAGCTCGATGACGCGCTTGCGCATCTGGTCCACGATGTTCTGGTCGTGCGTCGCCATCACCACGGTGGTGCCCGTCCGGTTGATCCGGTCGAGGAGCTTCATGATGCCGACGGAGGTCTGCGGGTCGAGGTTGCCGGTGGGCTCATCCGCGATGAGGAGCTTGGGGCGGTTCACGAAGGCTCTCGCGATGGCCACGCGCTGCTGCTCACCACCGGACAGCTCGCCCGGCATCCGGTCCTCCTTGCCGCCGAGCCCGACGAGGTCGAGCACCTGGGGCACGGACTTGCGGATCTCGCCCTTGGACTTGCCGATGACCTCCTGCGCGAAGGCCACGTTCTCGGCGACCGTCTTGTTGGGCAGCAGGCGGAAGTCCTGGAAGACGGTCCCCAGCTGGCGGCGCATCTGCGGCACCTTCCAGTTGGAGATGCGGGCGAGGTCCTTGCCCAGCACGTGCACCTGGCCCTGACTGCACCGCTCCTCGCGGAGGACCAGCCTCAGGAAGGTGGACTTTCCGGAGCCGGAGGACCCGACGAGGAACACGAACTCGCCCTTCTCCACTTCCAGGGAGACGTCCCTGAGAGCGGGGCGGGTCTGCTTGGGGTAGACCTTGGAGACATTGTCGAATCGGATCACGGGTGCACCACGGGTAGCCGGGGGTAGGTGAGCGTGACCATACGCGACCCGGGTGTGCCCGCGCAGTCGGCGTCCGGGGTTGCGCGAGGCTTGCACGTTTTGTCGCGGATTTGAAGGGCTGGAACGCACAAGGTCGGGGCAGGATAAGGCGAGCCGCGCCGAATCCCGCGGAACCTGGCACAGTGGAGGGGAACGTTCGGGAACGTTCTCGGGTCCCGTGGCGTTGTGTCTGTGATAGCCGGTGCAAGGAGGGCGAGCGCATGACGTACGACCGGTTGGTGTGCGCGAACTGCGCGGCGCCCGTGAACGAGGGCCGCTGTCCCGTCTGCCGCGCGAACCGCGAGCGGCTGCAGCAGGAGAACAACCCGTGGGGCAATCTGAACCCCATGGCGTTGATCGCCCTGCTCGCGGTACTGATCGCGGCGCTGGCGCTGGTGGCGCACCAGACCGCGTAAGCGGCCTGATCACCGCGTAGGCGGCCTGTACAAGGACACGCAGAAGGGCCCGGAGCACACGCTCCGGGCCCTTCGTCGTACGACGTGCGTACGGTCCGTACGGGGACGGCTACCGTCAGGCGACCGTGCCGCCGCGATTGCTGCTCGCGAGGCGCGGGAGCACGCGGAAGGCGATGCCGCCGGCGATCATCGTCGCGGCGCCGATCAGCAGGAACGCGGTCTGGCCGGCACCGGTCTCGGCAAGCTCACCGCCGCTGCCCTGGGCCGTCGTGTCGGACCCGGTGTCGGTGAGCGCGGAGGTGCCAGCCTCCTGGGCGGAGGAGCCGCCGTCGGGGTCGTTGTTGTTGCCGCCGGTGGAGCCGGAGCCGCTGGTGCTGCCGTCCGACGGGCTGTCGGTGGGCTCGTCCGTCGGCTCGGTGGGGTTGCCGGTGGGCTCGGTCGGCTCGTCGGTGGGAGGCGTCGAGGTGGGCTCGTCCGTCGGCGGCGTCGAGGTCGGCTCGTCGGTCGGCGGCGTCGAGGTCGGCTCATCCGTCGGGATGACGGTGGGCTCGTCGGTCGGAGTGCTCGGCGTGGTCGGGTCGTCGAGGTTGACGTCCGCGCTGACCCCGTTCCCGTCCACGGTCACACCGAGGTCGAGCGCCGAAGCGGCACCCGCGGCGGTCAGCGAGGCACCGGCGGCGATGATCGCGCCGGCCGCTATGCGCGCGACACGGATCCGCGTCTTCTTGGTCATTAGGTTGCTACCCCCAGTAGCTCGTCGTCAGGGTGGTGCGTCGGTGTCCGGGGCCGTGATCGACGGGGGTGGCAGCTGACGAAAGCTCAAGTCCCCCGGTTCACATGCGCCCCGGAGACACGCATGCCACGCTTCACCCTTCCCAGTTTTCACAGCAACGTCAAGGCCGTTGCGAGCGCAATGTCCAACTACGGGTTCTTTGCTGGGGGATGGAACCTGTGAGTGTGATGTAAAACCCAGACATCAGGGATCCCTGACGGGAAAACAAAAGGCAACCACCGCCCGGTGGGCGGCAGTTGCCTTGTCGACAAACTTACTTCTCCTGCTGCTTGCGCCAGCGAATTCCGGCCTCCAGGAAGCCGTCGATCTCGCCGTTGAACACGGCCTCGGGGTTGCCGACCTCGTACTCCGTGCGGAGGTCCTTGACCATCTGGTACGGGTGCAGGACGTACGAACGCATCTGGTTGCCCCAGGAGTTGCCGCCGTCGCCCTTGAGGGCGTCCATCCGGGCCTGCTCCTCCTGGCGGCGCCGCTCCAGCAACTTGGCCTGGAGCACGTTCATCGCGCTGGCCTTGTTCTGGATCTGGGAGCGCTCGTTCTGGCAGGAGACGACGATGCCGGTGGGGAGGTGGGTCAGACGCACCGCGGAGTCGGTGGTGTTGACGCCCTGGCCGCCGGGGCCGGAGGACCGGTACACGTCCACGCGCAGTTCGGACTCGTCGATCTCGATGTGGTCGGTCTGCTCGACGACCGGGAGGATCTCGACACCGGCGAAGGAGGTCTGACGGCGCCCCTGGTTGTCGAACGGCGAGATCCGCACCAGCCGGTGGGTGCCCTGCTCCACGGAGAGCGTGCCGTAGGCGTAGGGCACGTGCACGGCGAAGGTGGTCGACTTGATGCCGGCCTCTTCGGCGTACGACGTCTCGTAGAGCTCCGTCTTGTAGCCGTGGCGCTCGGCCCAGCGCAGGTACATGCGCTGGAGCTTCTCCGCGAAGTCCGAGGCGTCGACGCCGCCGGCCTCGGCGCGGATGGTGACGACGGCCTCGCGGGAGTCGTACTCGCCGGAGAGGAGGGTGCGGACCTCCATCTCGTCCAGCGCCTTCTTGACGGCGGCCAGTTCGTTCTCCGCCTCGGCGCGGGTGTCCGGGTCGTCCTCCTCCTCGGCCATCTCGAAGAGGACCGAGAGGTCGTCGATCCGGCCGCGGAGCGCCTCCGTCTTGCGGATCTCGGCCTGGAGGTGGCTCAGCTTGCTGGTGACCTTCTGCGCCGCCTCCGGGTCGTCCCACAGGGAGGGCGCTGCGGCCTGCTCCTCAAGGACGACGACATCTGCCCTCAGCGTGTCCAGGTCCAGGACGGCCTCGATCGACTCCATGGTCGAGGAGAGGGACTTGAGCTCTTCGGATACATCGACGACTGCCACGCCTCCAGCGTAACGGCTCCGCCAAGCGGGGAGTGCCGGGGCTGGAACGGGGCTCTGGTCACCCGGCGGGGATGGTGCACGTCCCTGGGGGCTCCGCCCCCAGACCCCCAGGCCTATGCCCACCCACCACCCGTCTCGGTCGGCCAAGAGGCGGACGTACCCCAGCCCGTCCGGCGTTTGAGACGGCGAAGGCGAGCAACCTCTAAACCCCCGGAGGTGGCCCGCCCCCAGCTCGACCGGCGTTTGAGGACGAGGCCGTTCAGGCCGAAGGGGGGTCTGGGGGCGCAGCCCCCAGGGATGGGACGGGTAGGGGCGGCGGGGGCGAGAAAAATTACGGCGAAGCCGGTGCCGAGTTCTTGGTGTCCGGGGAGTCCCCACCGGAGTCCCCCGACGTCGCCGCCCAGGTACCGACCCCGACCGCAGCCACCAGCACCACCCCCGCCGCCGCCAACGTCAGCCGCCGCCGTCGCGTCGCCGCCCGGTGCCGGGCGGAGCCGGGACGCGGGGCGCCCGCCGGACGCGGGGCACGTGCCGTCCCCCGGGGCCCGCCCGCCAGCTCGTCCGGTGCCGGGACCCGCATCGACGTATGCGTGTCCCGGTTGGAGTCGGCGGGCTTGGCGCCCGGGACCAGCGGGACCGCGCCCCGGCGGACCCGCTCGCTGCGCGCCGGCGTGGCCGCCGGGGTCTCCTCCTGCTCCGCCGCCTCCTCCTCGGTGTCCGGCTCGTCGACGTCCAGTGGGGGCATGCCGGCCAGCAGCGGGAGCTGTTCGCGGAGGCGCGCGGCGAGTTCGGAGGCGCGCAGGCGGGAGGCCGGGGCCTTGGCCAGGCACTGGACCATCAGCTGCCACAGCTCGTCGGGGATCCCGGGCAGCGGTACGACGGTCTCGGTGACGTGCCGTCGCAGGACCGCGCCGGGGTGACCGCCGCCGAACGGGGTGAATCCGGCGAGGAGTTCGTACAGGACGGTCGCCAGGGCGTAGATGTCGACGGCCGCGCGCGGGGGCAGGCCCTCGACGATTTCGGGGGCGAGGTAGTCGGGCGTGCCGATGATCTTCGTCGCGCGGGTGCGGCGCGGGGAGTCGATGAGCTTGGCGACCCCGAAGTCGGTCAGCAGCGCGGGGTGCGCGCCGCCGGGACCGAGCGGGCCCTGCATGTCGAGGAGGACGTTCTCCGGCTTGACGTCCCGGTGGACGACGCCGGCCGCGTGGGCCGCCGCGAGTCCGTCCGCGATGTCGGCGACGATCGCGACCGCGGCCTCCGGGGAGAGCCGGCGTTCCCGGTCGAGGCGGGTGCGCAGATCCGTGCCCCGGACCAGGTCCATGACGAGGGCGAGGTCGTTGCCGTCGACCACGAGGTCCCGTACGGACACGATGTTCGGGTGCTCCAGGCCGAGCAGGGCCGTGCGCTCCTGCACGAAGCGGCCGACGAGTTCCTGGTCGGACGCGAGGTCCTCGCGCAGCAGCTTGACGGCGACGGGACCCTCGGGTCCCTCACCCAGCCACACCGTGCCGGCACTGCCCCGCCCCAGGATCTGGTTGGCGGTGTACCGGCTGCCGATCTTCCGTGCCAAGGCTGCTCCTACCGACGCGTGTGTCGCTAAAACTACGCGTCGGATGAGCCAACCTTCACCGCGGAGGCGGAAATCACCCACTGGGTGTCGACAAATCCCCAACCCAGCGTCCGACAAGGGCGATTCGGGGGTCTGTCGCCGGTCGCGGCGAGAGGTCGGGAGGTCGAGAAGTCGGGAGTCAGTTGCCGGTCGCGGAACTCAGGTCCTTGACCCAGCCGCTCACCTGTCCGGCGACGTGGCTGATCTCGTGCCAGTAGCTCCGGCCCGTGCCGATCCAGTCCTGGAGCGGGGTCAGCTCCCAGACCAGCCAGCCCGCGACGAACAGCAGGACGATCGTGAACAGGCAGCCCTTGAGGCAGCCGAGCCCGGGGATCTTCATCGGGTTGGCGCTGCGCTGCCGCGGCTGGCGGGGCTCGCGGGCGGGCTCCGGCGGCCGCTGGGGCTGCTGGCGGCTCGGCGGGGCGTACTGCTGCGGCTGGTGCTGCTGGGGATGGCCGTAGCCGCCGCCCTGCTGCTGCGGTTGCTGGCGCTGCGGGGGCCGCTGCTGCGGGCGCTGCTGGGCGGCCTGGCGGGGCTGCTGCTGCGGGTGGGCGACCTGGCGCTGGGGGCGGCGGCGCAGCGGGTCCTCGCCGGGGTCGAGGTAGGGCTGGTACTGCGTCTGTTCGTTGCGGTCGCGGGCGGCGCGCAGCTGGTTCTGCCAGGGGTGCGGCTGCTCGGGGCCGGCGCCGGACTGGTTCTGCTGGTTCTGCTGGCCGTACTGACCGGCCTGGTTCTGCGGCATGACCGTGGTCGGGTCGGCCGCGCCGCGGTTCGGCATCACCGTGGTCGGGTCCGCGGCGCCCACCGGGCCGCTGGTGTGCGGGAGGACGCTGGTCGCCGCGTTCGGGTCGTAGGCGCCCGCACTGTGCGACAGGACCTGCGTCGGGTCGGCGGCGCCGGGCACGGTCGGTACGGCGGCGGGGGCCGGGTCGGGGGCCAGCAGCCTGCCGACGCTCTCGGCGGCGGCGATCTGCGCGGAGTTCGCGTGCACGCCGACGCCCTCGGCTACGACGCGCAGGGCGCGGGCGAGGTTCTCGGCGCTGGGCCTCTCGTCCGGGTTCTTGCGCAGGCAGCGCTCGATGACCGTCCACAGGGGGTCGGGGACCGTCGAGGGGCGGCGCGGTTCGGCGCTGAGGTGCTGGTGGAGGACTTCGAGGGCGGAGCCGCCGGAGAACGGCGGGTGGCCGGTGACCAGCTCGTACAGCAGGATGCCGGCGCCGTAGATGTCCACGGCGGAGGTCTGCGGGCGGCCCTCGGCGGACTCCGGCGCGATGTACGCGGGCGTGCCGACGAATTCCTGGGTGCGGGTCAGGCCCGGGGAGTCGGCGAGGCGGGCGATGCCGAAGTCGGTGAGCAGCGGGTACATCTGGCCGCCGCCCTGCTTGAGCAGGACGTTCGCCGGCTTCAGGTCGCGGTGGACGACACCGTCGGCGTGGCTCGCGGCCAGCGCGTCGGCGATCTGCGCGGTGAGCAGGGCTGCGCCGACGGGGCTGAACGGGCCGTTCTCCCGGAGGTAGTGGTGCAGGTCGGGGCCCTCGACGAGGTCCATGACGAGCGCCAGGAGATCGCCTTCCACGACGAGGTCGCGGACTCTGACGATGTTCGGGTGGGTCAGGCGCAGCAGCACCGACCGCTCGCGCAGGAACCGCATCACGATGTCGGGATCGTTCGCGAGCTCTTCTTTGAGGACCTTGATCGCGACGGTCTCGCCGGGCTGGCCCTGGACGGCTGCCTCGGCGCCCGCGGTCTCACGCTGGCGGGCCCGCCAGACGGTGCCCGTGGCGCCGCGTCCGAGTGGCTCCTCCAGGAGGTACTTGCTGCCTACCGGCCGCACGTCTGCGCTCCCTGCTGCTTGCCTGTGTTCCGGTCCACTGTAGTGCCGCCCCTCTTGCGGCTACCTACGTAAGCATCGCCGTACATGTTCGAAGGAAAGACGCTCTCCCCGGTCTCCCGGTTGCCCCAATGGTCACCGAAGGCGGACATGACCGGTCTCACTCGATCACCGGTGCGGCACTGGTCAGGCACTTTTGGGGACAGAGCTGACCAATCAAGATCACTTGCCACCGGGGCCCGGGCGAGTTGTCAGTGGCAGGTGCGAGGATGCGTGCAGTACTGGCCGATTGCTCGCGCGGGGTGGGGGAAATTCCGTGCCCGGGCAGAAGGGACCGCTGACGGCGATGCAGATCCGGCTGACCGTCGTAGACCCGCTGGGGCCGCCCGCGCAGCCGCGGGGCCGCTCCGCGAGTTGCGATGTGCTGGTCACCGCGCCCGCCGGCACGGCCCTGGCCGCGGTGGCGTCCGCGCTGGCCTCGGCGGTCTCCGCCGACGCGGCCGCGTCGCAGTCCGAGCGGAGCCGCGAGTCCGGCGGCCCGATCGTGCTGTACGCGGGCGTGGAGCGCCTCGACACCCAGCGCTGCACCCTCGGCGAGCCGCCGCTGACGGACGGCGCGGTGCTGTCCCTGGGCGCCCCCGCCGAGCCCGAGGCCCATCCCGAGCTGGACGACGCCCCGACCCAGCTCCACGTGGTCGCGGGCCCGGACGCGGGCGGGGTGCACCTCCTGCACGGCGGCCAGATCCACATCGGCCGCTCCGCCGACGCCGACGTCCCCCTGGACGACCCGGACGTGTCCCGGCTGCACTGCGCGGTGACGGTCGACCCCGGAGGCCGTGTCTCGGTCGCCGACCTGGGCTCGACGAACGGCACGACCCTGGCGGGCACGCGCGTGGGCACCCGCCCGGTGCGCTTCGCCCCGGGCGCGCTGCTCCGCATCGGCGAGTCGGCCCTGCGGCTGACCCCGTCCGGCGGCCCGGGAGCGCGCGCCGAGACGGCCCCCGATGGCGAGGGCCACGTGCGCGTGTCGCCCGGCACGTCGGCCGGCCCGCGCAGCGAACCCCTCGTGGTGCCCGGCCAGGGCGGTGCCCCGAGCATCGAGCACCGCGTCGCCCAGGAGGGCGGCGACACCCACGCGGGCCACTTCGGAGTCTTCGGCGAGCCCCTGGGCGCCGAGGACGTGTTCTCCGCGCCTACGACGACCTCCCGCATCCCCCCGCAGGACGACGACACCGACGCCCACACCGGACGCAAGGGCACCCCGCTCCGGGGCACCGACGTCCCGCAGGGCGTCCGCAGGCGCGGCGGCATCGGCAAGTGGGCCCGCCGCCTGACGGGCGGCCGCGGCGAGTCGACGGCCGAAGGCCCCGAGTCGTCCTACGACGAGGAGGTCGCCGACGAGAGCGTGCCGCCCCCGCCCGTCGTCCTCCAGCAACCGGACACCTGGCCCGACCCGGCGGCCCTGCTGCTCACCGCCCTGGGCCCGGGCCCCCGCCTGTGGGAGCGCACCCCCGGTCACCCCGAGGCGCTCACGGTGCGGCTCGGCACGGCGGACCGCGCGACACCGGACGGCTCGGCGCTGCTGCCCGCGGTGCCGGTGACCTCCGGGCTCCGCGAGGTCGGCGCGCTGGGCCTGGCCGGTCCGCGCGCGCGGCTCTCGGGGCTGGCCCGCGCGGTGGTGGCCCAGCTCGCCGCGCTGCACTCCCCCGACGCCCTGGAGATCGTGCTGATCAGCACGGACCGCGCGCGTACGGTGGCCGAGCGCACCGCCGAGTGGTCCTGGCTCGGCTGGCTGCCGCACCTGCGCCCGGGACACGGCCAGGACTGCCGACTGCTGCTCGCCTACGACCGGGAACAGGCGACCGCCCGGACTGATGAGCTGCTGCGGCGACTGGAAGACCACGCCATGGATGCGCGGGGCGCGGGGCGACCGGGTGTCACTTCCGGCACCTCCAGCCGTCGCACTCCGGGCATCGGCGCGCAGCGCGGCTCGGCGGAGGGGCGGTCGGGCCTCTCCTCGCCACACGGTTCGCTCGCCTCACAACACGGTTCAGGGGAAGGCCAGTTGGGGGCCGCCGCCGCACGGCACACGGCCGACGATCGTCATCCGCGCGGGGCGACGGGCGCCTCCGCCACCCCGACCACGTACAACACCACCGACGACGCCCACCACCACCGCTCCGGCACCTCCGACGACCCGGCCTCCGGCGCCACCCGGCCCCGGCCCGCCGGCTCCGACGATTCCCTCCGCGGCGCCGCCCACCGTCCCGCGTGGGCCCGCACCGACGACGGTGACGGCTCGGCGGACGGTTTCGTGGGGCCGTACACCGTGCTCGTGGTGGACGGTGACCCCGGTGGCGCCGATGTGCGCGAGGCGGTGGCGCGGCTGGCCCACGACGGGCCCCGGGCCGGTATCCACGTCGTCTGCCTGGCCGAGACGGAAGCGGCCTCGCCCGTGTCCCCCGTGACGGAGACCTACGAGGCGGCCTGCGCGGCGGCGCCGACGTTCCGGGAGTGCGGGGCGGTCGCGCTGCTGAGCGGTGATGTCGCCACGGCGCTACGGCTGTTGCGGGTCGCGCACGGCGGTACGGGGGCGTCTCGGACCGGCGGTACGGGTGGGACGCGACCGGGTACGGAGGCATCCCGACCCGGCGCAGCGACGACACCTCTCCGTACGGAACCGTCGCGCCCGGGTGCAGCAACATCGCGCCCCGGCCAGAACGACCCCGACCACGCCCGCCACAGCCAGACAGGCCTCGGCCAAGCCGACCCGAACCCGTTCGACCCCGACTCCGCCGGTCCCGGCCCCGTGGGCAACGGCACCATCGCCGCCGTGGACGCCGTCTCGCTCGCCTGGGCCGAGCGCTTCGCGCGAGCACTGGCGCCGCTCAGGGCCGACGGCCCCGCGAACGAGCGGCACGCGCGCGTGTCGGCGCCGTTGCCCCAATCGGCGCGGCTGCTGGACGAGTTGGGGCTGGCCCGGGCCACCCCGGCCTCCCTGCTGACGCGCTGGGCGGATGCCGGGGACGACAAGGACGCGGTCGGCGGGCGGGCCTGGGCCGTGCTCGGGGCCGGGCCGCGCGGGCCGGTCACCGTGGACCTCGCCGCCGACGGGCCGCATCTGCTGATCGAGGGGCCGCCGGGCAGTGGCCGTACGGAATTGCTGCGGGCGGTCGTCGCGTCCCTCGCCGCCGCCGAGCGGCCCGACCGGCTGGGCGTCGTGCTGATGGACGGGCGGGACAGCGTCGGCGCGAGCGGCGGGCACGGCGAGGGGCTGCGGGTCTGCACGGACGTACCGCATGTCACCACCCATCTCACCGCCAACGACCCTGTGCGCATGCGGGAGTTCGCGCAGTCGCTGAGCGCGGAGCTGAAGCGGCGGGCCGAGTTGCTGGGCCGGATCGGGTTCGTCGAGTGGCACTCGCGGCACGAGGTGTCGGGGCGGATCATCTCCCAGCGCGGTACGTCCGGTGCCGGGGATCTGGAGTCCCCGTCCAGTTCGACGATCCGGCTGCGCCCGTCGGCCGCGGCCCGTCAACAGACCGAGGCGGCACCGCCGTTGCCCCGGCTGGTCGTGATCGTGGACGACCTGGACGCGCTGGTGAAACCCCCGCTCGGCTCCCCCGGGCGTCCCGCCGCCGGGTCGGTGATACGCGCGCTGGAGGCGGTGGTCCGCGAGGGCGAGCGGCTCGGGGTGCATCTGGTGGCGGCGGCCGCCGTAGAGGCGCGTACGTCCGAGACCGAGCCCGCCCGGCACATCACCCTGCGTGTCGCTCTTGACGCGATCACCC
Organism: Streptomyces sp. NRRL F-525; assembly: GCF_000716605.1. GTDB lineage: Bacteria > Actinomycetota > Actinomycetes > Streptomycetales > Streptomycetaceae > Streptomyces. The sequence goes on from NZ_JNXE01000054.1 coordinate 35,476, forward strand.
AGGGTCCGGACGAACCCGCCCCGGGGCGTGGCCGGTTGACGCTGGCGGACGGGCGGGCGACCGCGTTCCAGGGTGGGCGCGTGACGGGCCGTATCCCGCGGACGGCGACGCTCCGGCCCACGGTCGTGCCGCTGGAGTGGCAGCGCATGGGCGACCCCCCGGCGCGCCGGCCGGTTCGCGAACTCGGCAACGGGCCAACGGACTTGGCGCTCCTGGCCAGCGCGCTGGAGCGGGCCACGCGCTCGGTGTCGGCGGCGGAGGTGCCGTCGCTCCTCTGATCGTTCACAGGCTGCCCACACAACCCCACGTCACGACCCAATCACGATCGCGTACTTGACAGCGGACGCCATCTTGCCGCGTTCAAGTACCGGGCGTAGACCAGTGCGCACGGAAGCGTTCGAGCGTTCGACGAGGAACGAAGAACGGGGCAGTGATGCGCAGCACGAGCAGCACCTACCGGACACGCACCACCGTACGTACAGCGGCAGTTGTCGCCGCGGGGGCACTGACGCTCTCGCTCGCCGCCTGTGGAGGCAGCGACAACAAGAGCGACAGCGGCAAGTCGAGCAGTCCTTCGGAGACCGCCGGAACCGTCACCCTCCCGAAGCTGAACGGCGCGAGCCTCGAAGTGGCCGCCGTGTGGACGGGTGCCGAGCAGAAGAACTTCAAGGCGGTCCTCTCGGAGTTTGAGAAGCGCACAGGTGCGAAAGTCACCTTCGTGCCCGCGCAGGACCCGATCATCAACTTCCTCGGCTCCAAGATCGCGGGCGGCCAGCCGCCGGACGTCGCGATGCTCCCGCAGCCCGGCGCCATCAAGCAGGCCGTCGACAAGAAGTGGGCCAAGCCCCTCGGCGCCGCCGCGCTCGCGGAGTTGCAGAAGAACTACTCGCAGGGCTGGCAGGACATCGGCAAGGTCGGCGGCAAGCAGTACGGCGTGTACTACAAGGCCGCCAACAAGTCGCTGATCTGGTACAACGCCAAGGTCTTCGAGAACGCGGGCGCCAAGGAGCCCAAGACCTGGGCGGAGTTGCTGACGACCGCGCAGACGGTCTACGACTCCGGGGTCACCCCCTTCTCGATCGCGGGCGCGGACGGCTGGCCGCTGACGGACTGGTTCGAGAACGTCTATCTGTCGCAGGCGGGCCCGGAGAAGTACGACGAACTCGCCCAGCACAAGATCAAGTGGACGGATCCCTCCGTCAAGCAGGCGCTCACCACGCTCGCCCAGATCTGGGGCAAGAAGGCCTACATCGCGGGCGGTCAGAACGGCGCGCTGCAGACCGAGTTCCCCGCGTCCGTCACCCAGACCTTCAACGGCGGCGACCAGCCGAAGTCCGCGATGGTCTACGAGGGCGACTTCGTGCAGGTCAACATCGGTGAGACCAAGGCGAAGGTGGGCACCGACGCAAAGGTGTTCCCCTTCCCGGCGGTCGGCTCCACCGCGCCCGTGGTCTCCGGCGGCGACGCGGCCGTCATCCTGAAGGACTCCAAGGCGGCCCAGGCGCTGGCGACTTTCCTCGCCTCACCGGACGCGGCGACGATCCAGGCGAAGCTCGGCGGCTATCTCTCCCCGAACAAGAACGTGCCGGACTCGGCGTACCCGAACGCGGTGCAGCGGACGATCGCCAAGTCGCTGATCGCGGCCGGTGACGACTTCCGCTTCGACATGTCGGACCAGGCTCCGCAGTCCTTCGGCGGTACGCCGGGCAAGGGCGAGTGGAAGGACCTCCAGGACTTCCTGAAGAACCCGACGGATGTCGCGGGCACGCAGGCCCAGTTGGAGAAGGACGCGGCGGCGGCGTACGCGAGCGGGAGCTGATCCCGAGATGGCATCGGCAGCGGCGGAGGCCTCCGGGGCCTCCGTCCCTCCCCGCAGGCGCAAGAGCGTGACCGGCACCCGCAGGACCGTGGCAGTGCTGTTCCTGCTGCCCGCCCTGGTGCTGCTCGGCGCGCTCGTGGTCTACCCGATCGGGTACTCGCTGGTCCGCAGCTTCGGCAACCAGGCCGGTGACGGCTTCGCCGGATTCGACAACTACAAGGCCCTGTTCACCGACGACGGCATCCGCACCGCCCTGAAGAACAACGTCATCTGGGTGATCTTCGCGCCGACGGTCGCCACCGCCCTCGGCCTGATCTTCGCGGTGCTGACCGAACGGGTGCGCTGGGGAACGGCGTTCAAGCTCGTCGTCTTCATGCCGATGGCGATCTCGATGCTGGCCGCCGGCATCATCTTCCGCCTCGTCTACGACCAGGACCCGCACAAGGGCGTCGCCAACGCCGTCTGGGTCGGCATCCACGACACGTTCGTCTCGTCGTCTGCGTTCCCGAACGCCCACCCGGGCCGCGAGTCGCCGCTGAAGGCGGACCACGGCGGCTTCATCACCAGTACGACGGTCCACACGGGCCAGACCGTCACGCTCCCGCTGGTCGGCGTCGCCCCCGACCAGATGCCCGACAGCGCCAAGAAGGCCGTGGCCGCGAAGGCCGAGCCGGGAAGGATCACCGGCACGACCTGGCAGGACTTCACCCGCGGCAAGGGCGTCGGCAGGCTCGGCGGGGTCGATCCGTCCGAACTCGGCTACGGCGGGATGAAGATCGAGGCGGTCAAGGACGGCAAGGTGGTCGCCTCGACCAAGGCCGCGGGCGACGGCACTTTCACCCTGCCCGCCAAGGCCGACGGGGCCCAACTCCGGCTCCCGGCGGGCAACTTCAAGGCGCCGTACAACGGAGTGGAGTGGCTGGGCCCGTCGTTGGTGACACCGGCGATCATCGGGTCGTACGTGTGGATGTGGGCCGGGTTCGCGATGGTCCTGATCGCGGCCGGACTCGCGGGTGTGCCAAGGGAGTTGCTGGAGGCCGCGCGGGTCGACGGGGCCAATGAGTGGCAGGTGTTCCGGCGGGTCACGGTGCCGCTGCTGGCGCCGGTGCTCGCGGTCGTCGTCGTCACGCTGATGATCAACGTGCTGAAGATCTTCGACCTGGTCTTCATCATCGCCCCGGGCTCCTCGCAGGACGACGCGAACGTGCTGGCCCTGGAGCTGTACCGGAAGGGCTTCTCGGAGGACCAGCCGGGGATCGCCAGCGCGATCTCGGTGTTCCTGCTGCTGCTGGTGATCCCGGTGATGCTCTTCAATGTGCGGCGGCTGCGGCGGGAGGTGCGGCGATGACCATGGATGCCGGAACTCTGGGGAAACCAGGGCCCGTTGAGGTCGTCAAGGCGCGGGAGTCGCTCGGCTCCCGGCTCGCGGCGGTGGCGAGCGGGGGCCTGGTCCGGGTGTTCCTGATCCTCGTCGGCCTGTTCTGGATGGTGCCGACGCTCGGGCTGCTGCTGTCCTCGCTGCGCAGCCCGGAGGACATGAGCGCGAGCGGCTGGTGGAAGGTCTTCAGCCAGCCGTCCCAACTCACCTTCCACAGCTACAAGACGCTGCTGGAGAACAGCGACATCACCAACTCGCTGTGGAACACCGTCCTGATCACCGTCCCGGCGACGCTCCTCGTCGTGGTGATCGGCGCGCTCGCGGGCTACGCGTTCGCGTGGATGGAGTTCCCGGGCCGCGACTGGTGGTTCCTGGGCGTGGTCAGCCTGTTGGTGGTGCCGGTGCAGGTCGCGCTGATCCCGATCGCCGAACTCTTCGGGAAAATAGGCCTGTTCGGGACCATCTTCGGGGTGATCCTGTTCCATGTGGGATACGGGCTGCCGTTCGCGGTGTTCCTGCTGCGGAACTTCTTCGCGGAGATCCCGCGCGAACTCCTGGAGGCGGCCCGGCTGGACGGCGCGGGTGAACTGCGTTTGTTCGCACGGGTCGTGATGCCGCTGGGCGGGCCCGCGATCGCGAGCCTGGGCATCTTCCAGTTCCTGTGGGTGTGGAACGACATGCTGGTCGCGCTGGTGTTCACCAAGTCGAGCACCCAGCCGATCACGGTCGCACTCCAGACGCAGGTACGCCAGTTCGGCAACAACATCGACGTGCTGGCACCCGGTGCGTTCATCTCCATGGTGATCCCGCTGGCCGTGTTCTTCGCGTTCCAGCGGCAGTTCGTGTCCGGCGTGATGGCGGGCGCGGTCAAATAGCCGCAAACGACACATAGTTCGAAGGGGTGGGCCGTCATCGGCCCGCCCCTTTTCGTTCACCGTGCGTCCCCCGTATGCCGTACGCGCCGTAACCAAGTCACTCCATCGGCCGTTCCCGGGCAGAACGCCCGCGCCGACCGACCCATGGATGTCCCTTGCCCAGGTTCAGTGTCATTGTCCCCGCGTACAAGGTGCAGGCGTACCTGCACGAATGCCTGGAATCGGTGCTCTCCCAGTCGTACCCCGATCTTGAGCTGATCGCGGTCGACGACTGCTCGCCGGACGCCTGCGGCGCGATCATCGACGAGTTCGCGGCCCGCGACGCCCGGGTGCGCGCGGTCCATCTCCCCGAGAACCAGGGCCTCGGCCGCGCCCGCAACGCCGGTCTGGAACAGGCGACCGGCGACTATCTGGTCTTCCTCGACAGCGACGACACGCTCACGCCCGACGCGCTGCGCGCGATCGCCGACCGCCTCAAGGAGACCGGCGAGCCCGATGTGCTGGTCTTCGACTACGCGCGCACCTTCTGGTCGGGCGAGGCCCAACGCAACAAGGTCGCCGTCCAGTTGACCGAACAGGGCCCGGCGCCCTTCCGGCTGGAGGACCGCCCCGGGCTGCTGCGGGTCATCATGGTGGCCTGGAACAAGGCGTACCGACGGGAGTTCGTGGAGCGCGAGGGCTTCGCCTTCCCGCGCGGCTACTACGAGGACACCCCGTGGACCTACCCGGTCCTGATGACGGCGGAGACCATCGCGACCCTCGACCGGGTCTGCGTCCACTACCGCCAGCGCCGCCAGGGCAACATCCTCGGCACGACCAGCCGCAAGCACTTCGACGTCTTCGACCAGTACGACCGGGTCTTCGCGTTCGTCGACGCGCGCCCTCAACTCGCCCAGTGGCGGCCGGTGTTGTTCCGCCGCATGGTCGACCACCTCGCGACGGTGTTCACCAAGCCCGACCGCCTCCCGCGCGGCACCCGCGCCGAGTTCCTGCGCAAGGCCCGCGCCCACTACCGCCGTTACCGCATCCCCGGCACCCCGGTCCCGCTGCGCACCCGGACGCGCCACACACTCGTCCACTTCGGCGTCCACCGCACGTTCCGGGCCGTGCAGAAGGCGATGAGCTGGCGGCGCAGCGCGGTCAAGCTCACCGCGAAGGCGCTGCGCACACTCAGGGCGGCGGTCCTCCAGCTCCACTACCGCGTCCAACTCCGGCTCCCGCTAAGGGATCGCGCGGTGTTCGCCGCCTACTGGGGCCGCGGCCACAGCTGCAACCCTGGCGCGCTGGAGACGGCGTTCCGCACCCACGCCCCGCACATCCGCACCGCGTGGATCGCCCGCCCCGAGCACCACCACACGATCCCGGCCGCGACGCGCCGACTCCGCCCGAACACCGCGTCGTACTGGACGGCGCTGGCCCGCTCCAAGTACCTGGTGAACAACGTCAACTTCGACCGCCGGCTGGTCAAGCGCCCCGGCCAGGTCATGATCCAGACCCAACACGGCACCCCCCTCAAGCACATGGGCCTCGACCTCCAGGAACGCCCGGCGGCGGCACGGGACATGGACTTCGCCGAACTCCTCAAGGGCGTCGACAAGTGGGACCACGTCCTGTCCGCCAACCGCCACACCACCCTGACCTGGGAGCGCGTCTACCCCGGCAGCTACACGACGCTCGCCTACGGCTATCCCCGCAACGACGCGTTCCAGCAGGCGACTTCGGCCGACGTGCACCGGCTGCGCGAGTCCCTCGGCATCCCGCAGGACACCATCGCCCTGCTCTACGCCCCGACCCACCGCGACTACCGCCGAGTTCAGCGCGCCCACGTGGACCTGGACCGCGTCCTGCGCCGCCTCGGCCCGCGCTTCGTCGTGCTGGCCCGCGCCCACTACTGGCACGAGGGCCCCCTCGCCGCCTCCGCGTCCGGCCGGATCATCGACGTCACCGACCACCCCAGCGTCGAGTCCCTGTGCCTCGCCTCCGACGCGCTGGTCACCGACTACTCGTCCCTGATGTTCGACTACGCCAACCTCGACCGCCCGATCGTCATCCACGCCGACGACTGGGAGGCCTACGAAGCGGCCCGCGGCACCTACTTCGACCTGCGCGCCTTCCCGCCGGGCGCGGTCGCCCGCAGCGAGGACGAACTGATCGACATCTTCGCCACCGACCACTGGCGCGGCTCGCGTTCGGCCCAGCTGCGCGCCGCGTTCCGCGAGCGCTTCTGCCCCTACGACGACGGCCGCGCCGCCGAACGCGTCGTACGCCACGTGGTGTTGGGCGAAACGGACCTCCCACCGGTCGTACCGCTCGCCGACCGCCACCCGGTCCCGTCGGCCGCCGCGAGCCTCACGCGCTCCCCGCTCGCCACCGTGCCGCAGCCCTCGACGTCCCTGCCCGTCACCGACCGACTCTGAACGCCGTTCCCACACCGGGGAGTTCACATGCCCTCAAGCCCCTCGCGCCCCACCCCGACCCGCCCGACCACCTGGCGCCCGACCGGACGCCCCGGGGCCTGTCGCACGCACTGACACCGGACCCCTCCGGACCACTGGAGAAAGAACAGAATGCCCCGCTTCAGCATCATCGTCCCGTCCCACGGGGTCGCCGGCCGGCTGTCCCTGGCCCTGGACTCGGTCCTCGCGCAGTCCTACGGCGACTTCGAGCTGATCCCGGTCTGCGACAGCCCCGGCTCCCCGGCCGCCGACGTCGCCGCCGACCACGCCGGGCAGGACTCCCGGGTGGCCCCGGTCAACTCCCCACCGTCCGCAGGGCTCAGCGGGGCCCGCAACACCGGACTGCGGGCGGCGACCGGCGCCTACGTCCTGTTCCTGGACGGCGACGACACGCTCGCTCCGGGCGCACTGGCCGCGTTGGACGCCCGGCTCACGGAGACCGGTGACGTGGACGTCCTGTACTTCGAGCACGAGCGCACCCCGTGGTGGGAGGGCGAGCCCACCAACCCGGCCGCCCCGCTGCTCGCGAAGACCCCGGCGGGCGTCTTCTCCCCCGGCCAGGCACCGCAGTTGACGGGCATTCAGCTACCGGCGTGGAGTGCGGCCTACCGCCGCGCCTTCCTCACCGAGCACCGACTCACCTTCCCCGAGGGGCGGTTCACGGACCTGGGCTGGGGCGGCCTGGTCACGGTCGCCGCCGAGCGGGTCGCGGTGCTGCGCTCGGTGGTCGTACGGCATCTGCTGCGGCGACAGGGCAGCCGGCTCAACCTGCCGGGCGAGCACCATCACCAGCTCCTCGATCAGGTGGAGTTGGTGCTGACGGCGGGACAGGGTCTGGCTCCCGAGCGATCGCACGCGCTGTTCGAGCAGCTCTTCGCCGTGGTGCTGAAGACCGCCTCGCGGCCCGAACGGCTTTCCTCCGGGCACCGGGCGTTCTTCCGTCGGGCGGGACGGCTCTACCGCACGCACCGGCCCGCCGACTTCCATGCGCCGGGCGGGAGTCTGGGGGTGCAGCACCGACTGCTGGCGTCGGGGGCCTACCCGGCGTTCAAGGCACTACGCGGTGCCAACCGGAAGGCATCGGGAGCGGCCGAGCGCGTCCCACGCCCCCGGATGCTGCGTACCCGGCTGCGTTACGCCCGTGACCTGCGCCGCTCCCTCGACCCCAACCTGGCTGTCTACTGCGCCTATTGGGGACGGGGCTACGCGTGCAGCCCGGCCGCGATCGAGGCCAAGGCGCGTCAACTTGCCCCGCACATCCGCTCGGTGTTCCTGGTGGAGCCGGACGCGGTGGACGCCGTACCGAAGGGCGTGGAGCACGCCGTCATCGGCAGCCGGAAGTACTGGGAGGTGCTGGCGCGGGCCAAGTACCTGGTGAACAACGCCAACTTCGCGGAGGGCGTCGTCAAGCGGCCCGGCAGTGTGCACGTCCAGACGCAGCACGGGACCCCGCTGAAGAAGATGGGCGTCGACCAGTCGACGTACCCGGTGGTGGCCGCCGCGACCGGCAGCTTCGCCAAGTTGCTGGGCCGGGTGGACCGTTGGGACTACAACATCTCCTCCAACCGGCACTCCACCCAGATGTGGGAGCGCGCCTTCCCCGGCTCGTACGAGGCGTTGGAGTACGGCTATCCGCGCAACGACGTGTACTACACGGCGACGGCGGATGAAGTGGCCCGTGTGCGGCGGGAGTTGGGCGTCCCGGAGGGCAAGACGGCCGTCCTGTACGCGCCCACCCACCGCGACTACCAGACCGGTTTCGACACCGGCCTCGACCTGGAGGCCTTCTGCGCGGCGGCCGGTGAGGACGTGGTCGTGCTGCTGCGCGCCCACTACTTCTACGACCAGGGACGGGCCAAGAGCAGCGGCCGGATCATCGACGTGACCGGGCACCGCTCCTCCGAGGACGTCTGCCTGGCGGCCGACGCGCTGGTCACCGACTACTCGTCGATCATGTTCGACTACGCCAACCTCGACCGGCCGATCGTCGTGTACGCCGACGACTGGGAGGTCTACCGGGAGACGCGGGGCGTCTATTTCGACCTCATGGAGGCGCCGCCGGGACCGGTCGCCCGAACCCCGGAGGAGCTGGCGCAGGTCTTCCGTGACGGCTCGTACGCGGGGCCCGAGTCCACGGCCCTGCGGGCCGAATTCCGGTCCCGTTTCTGCGAGTTCGACGACGGGCTGGCCGCCGAGCGGGTCGTACGCCGGGTGTTCCTCGGCGAGCCGCCGGAGACCGTGCCGCCCGTGATCCCGCTCGCGGAGCGCGTCCCGGCCCCCGCCGCCACCCTCGTAAGGAGCTGAACCCGAAGTGCCCCGCTTCAGCGTCATCGTCCCCGTCTTCAAGGTGCAGGGCTTTCTGCGCGAGTGCCTCGACTCGGTTCTGGAGCAGTCCTACCGGGACATCGAGGTGATCGCCGTGAACGACTGCTCGCCGGACGGCTGCGGCGCGATCCTCGACGAGTACGCGGCCCGCGACCCGCGCGTCCAGGTGCTGCACCTGCTGGAGAACGTCGGCCTCGGCCGCGCCCGCAACGCCGGAATGCCCCTGGCCACCGGCGACTTCCTCTTCTTCCTCGACAGCGACGACACCCTCACCCCGGGCGCGCTGCGCGCGATGGCCGACCGGCTCGACGCGAGCGGCGACCCGGACGTCCTGGTCTTCGACTACGCGCGCACCTACTGGTGGGGCGGCACCCGGCGCAACGTCCTCGCGCACGTCCTGACGGAGGTCGACGGAACCTTCACGGTCGCCGAACACCCGGAGATCCTCGACCTGTTGATGGTCGTGTGGAACAAGGTGTACCGCCGGGAGTTCGTCCACAAGCACGCCTTCGAGTTCCCGCCGGGCTACTACGAGGACACGCCCTGGACGTTCCCGGTGCTGCTCAGCGCCGAGCGGATCGCCACCCTCGACCGGATCTGCCTCAACTACCGGCAGCGGCGCCAGGGCAACATCCTGTCCACCACCAGCCGCAAGCACTTCGACATCCACGACCAGTACGAGCGGGTCTTCGCGTTCGTCGACTCCCGCCCGGAACTGGCGAGTTGGCTGCCGTACCTGCACCGGAAGATGGGCGAGCACTGCCTCGACATCCTCGGCAAGCCGGACCGCCTGCCTCCGTCCGACAAGGCCGAGTTCTTCCGTCGTACGGCCGAGTTGTTCGCAAAGCACAAACCGACGGGGGTGAGGGTGGACGCCGAAGTCCGTGCGCTGGAAGGCAGTTACGCGCTGTACCGGGTGCGGCGGCAGGCAGGGCGGGGCGCGCGGCAGCTGGAGCGCCGGGCGATGCAGGCCCGTAAATCGGCGGCCGGGCGGGTCAAGGGCGGCTGGGGCGCGTTGCACGCGCGCCGGTCGCTGGACCCCAACCTCGTTGTGTACTCCGCGTTTTCGCACCGCGGGGTGCTGGGCGACCCGGCCGCCGTGTACTACAAGGCGAAGGAGATCGCCCCGCGTCTCCGGGGAGTGTGGGTCGTACAGGACGCGGAACAGGCCGCGTTGTTGCCGCCTGACGTCGAGCACGTCCTCCTCAACACCCTGCGGTACCGCCAACTCACCGCGCGCGCCCAGTACTTCGTGAACAACGTCAACTGGCCCGGCACCCTCACCAAACGCCCCGGCAGCGTCCACATCCACACCCACCAGGGCACCCCGCTCAAGTACATGGCGGCCGACCTGCTGGACAAGCCCGGCGGCCGTTTCGGCGTCGATGTTCCGCAGATGCTGCGCCGGGCCGACCGCTGGGACCACAGCCTGGTCGCCAACCGGCACTCGGAGCTGGTGTGGGAGCGGGCGTATCCGTGCCACTTCGCTTCGGCGCGGACGGGGAGCCCGCGCAATGACGTTCTCGTCGGCGCAACTCCGGGAGCGGGGGCGGCAGTTCGGGAGCGGCTGGGTATCCCGGTTGGCAACACCGTCGTGCTGTACGCGCCGACCCGCCGTGAGTACGTCCGGGGTGGGCACGTGGACCGGCTGGACCTGGCCCGGTTCGCCGAGGATCTCGGTCCGGAGCACACGCTCGTCGTACGGCTGCATCCGTCTCTCGCGACCGGGCCCGCGCGTGGGATGGGGCTCGCGGATCTGCATCGGCGTGGGGTGCTGATCGACGCGACCGACGAACTCGCCGTGGAGGATGTGATGTTGGCGTCCGACGCGCTGGTCACTGATTACTCGGCCCTGATGTTCGACTACGCCAATCTCGACCGGCCGATCGTGCTGCACGCCGATGACCGGGAGGCGTACGCGGCCAGTCGGGGAACGTATTTCGACGTCACCGCGGCGCCACCGGGTCATGTGTCCGGTTCCTACCGGGAGTTGGCGTGGCTGTTCGCGTCGGGTGCGTGGCGGGACGAGGACTCGACGCGGTTGCGGGGTGAATTCCGGGCGCGGTACTGCGAGTTCGACGACGGGAGGGCGGCCGAGAGGGTCGTACGGACGCTGCTTCTGGGGGAGGTCGACTGGCTGCCGCAGAGCGGGGCCGGTGCGCGGGTTCCCTCTCCGGTCAGTGGCCACGACCAGTTGGCGTCGTCATGAGGCCGCGTACGTGGGTGCTGGTGCTGGCCGCGGTGTTCGCGGTGCTCCAACTCGCCAATGTCACCGGGCGGGCGACTCCCGACACGAAGAACTACCTGTCGTACGCGATGAGTTTGCGTGGTGCGAGCGAGCGGGAGGCTGCGGCTGTCGCGATCGACTACAGCTGTGCGAGCCAGGGGGCGAACGCGCGGCGCGACCAGAGCGTGAACCCGTTGAACTTCCACGGCAAGGACCCCGCCGCGCGGGTCGCGAAGAAGTGCCGGGACGCGGAGTGGCGGGGGGTGAACGCGCGGCTGCGGGCCGGGCAGACGGGCGGGTTCATCACGCCGTTCACGTCGGAACGGTTCATGCGGATCTTTGAAGTGCGGCCCGGATACCCGGTGTTCCTGGTGCCGTTCGTGACGCTGCTCGGGCCGGTGTGGGGGATGTGGTCGGCGAGTGTCGTCCTCACCGTGCTGGGTGGCGTACTCGTCTTCCTGATCCTGCGCACCCTGTCCGTGTCGGTGCCGTTCGCGTTGACCGGGCAGGCGCTGTACTACGTGCTGCCATGTGGGACGACCTCGATGCGGCCGATGACCGAGGGGCTGATGACTGCCCTGACGCTGGCCGCGGTGTGGGGGTGCGCGCTGGTGCTGAAGGGGCGGCGTACGCGGGTCGGACTCGCCCTGGTGGGCGGTTCGTTGGCGCTCCTCTTCACCGTCAAGCACTCGCAGTCCCTGTTCCTCGGGCTGTGTCTGGCCGGGGCGGGTGCGGTGGTCGCCGTAGGGCGGATGCGGCGGGGGCGGGCTCCGGGG
>NZ_JNXE01000055.1 GCF_000716605.1 Streptomyces sp. NRRL F-525
CCAGGAGTTCACGACCCATACCAACCCACTGCGAACCCTGACCCGGGAAGACGAGCACCGTCCGACCCGCACCCACCGCACTGCCACCACCGGTGACAACCAGAGGACTCGACTCCCCCCGCGCCAGCGCACGCAGCCCCGCCAACGCCTCCTCCCGCGAACCAGCAGCCACCACCGCCCGCTCGGACAGCACCGCCCGCCGCGAGATGAGCGCTGTCGCAAGCTGCGGCAGCGACTCCTCACCCGCCTCCACGAAGGACACAAGCCGCTCCGCCTGCCCCGCCAGCGCACCGACACTCCGCGCCGACACCACCAGCGGCACCACACCATCAGCCACCGGAGCACCAACCGCGACCGCCTCCGCCTCCCCGGCCGGCGGCTCCTCCAGAACCAGATGCGCATTCGTCCCGCTCACACCGAAGGACGACACCGCAGCCCGACGCGGCCTACCCGTGACCGGCCACTCCCGCGCCTCCGTCAACAACTCCACCGCACCCGCCGACCAGTCCACCTGCGACGACCGCCAGCAGCGCCTGCGCCTCGATCGGATCTCCGAGTACCGTCCCCGTGCCGTGTCCCTCGACCACGTCCACATCAACCGTCGACAGGCCCGCGTTGGCGAGCGCCTTGCGGATCACCCGCTGCTGCGACAGACCGTTGGGCGCCGTCAGGCCGTTGGACGCGCCGTCCTGGTTGACCGCCGAACCCCGCACCACCGCCAGCACCCGGTGGCCCTTGCGGCGCGCCTCGGACAACCGCTCCAGGACGACGACACCGGCGCCCTCGGCCCAGCCCGTACCGTCCGCTGCATCCGCGTACGACTTGCACCGGCCGTCCGAGGACAGTGCGCGTTGGCGCGAGAACTCCACGAAAGTGTCCGGGGTCGCCATCACCGTCGCGCCCCCCGCCAGCGCCAGCGAGCACTCGCCCTGGCGCAGCGACTGGGCCGCCAGGTGAATGGCGACGAGGGACGAGGAGCAGGCCGTGTCGACGGTCACCGCGGGGCCCTCGAAGCCGAACACGTACGACACGCGCCCCGACGCCACGCTCGACGCGGTGCCCGTGGCGACGAAGCCTTCGAGCTCGGCCGGAGCCGCGCCCGTCGGCCCGTAGCCCTGGCCCATCAGGCCGGAGAACACCCCGACATCACGGCCCTTCAGCGTTCCCGGGTTGATTCCGGCCCGCTCCAGCGCCTCCCACGACGTCTCCAGCAACAACCGCTGCTGCGGGTCCATCGCGAGGGCCTCACGCGGCGAGATCCCGAAGAATCCCGCGTCGAACTCCCCCGCCCCGTCCAGGAATCCGCCCTGGCCGGCGTAGGACGTGCCCGTCTTGTCCGGGTCGGAGTCGAACAGCCTCTCCAGGTCCCAGCCGCGGTCGGTCGGGAACGCGGACATCGCGTCGCGCCCCTCCGACACCAGTCGCCACAGGTCCTCGGGGCTTCCCACACCGCCCGGCAGACGGACGGCCATGCCCACGATCGCGATGGGCTCCGCGGGGTCTACGGTCCCGTCCGGGGCCTCGTCGGGTACCGCCTGCCCGGCGGTGTCGTGCAGTCCCAGGATCCTGCCGCGCAGGTGTGCGGTGAGGGCCTCGGGGGTCGGGTGGTCGAAGATCGCGGTGGTCGGCAGGCGCAGTCCGGTCCGCTCGGTCAGGCGGTCGCGCAGCTCGACAACGGCGAGGGAGCCGAGGCCGAGGTCGCGGAAGGACCGGCCCGCCGGGATCGGCTCGGTGCTCGCGGGCGTACGGACGGCGGCAGTCAGTTCGCGGACCAGCCCGTCGAGCAGGGTGAGTTGGGCCCGCTCGTCCAGCTCGGCCAGGCGCGTGCGCAGGGCGGCGGTGATCGCCTCGTCGGCCTGGGCTGCGGCGCGGGGCTCCTGTTCGATCAGGGTCTCGAGGAGCCTCCGCACCCGGTCGCCCTGGTCGGTGGTGGTCGGCCGGAGCGCCAGCAGGGCCGGGGATCCGGAAGTGATCAGTACGTCGAAGGCGCCGGGGCCCTCGTCCGGCCGACCGAGCGCCAGCAACGAGCCGGACAGTCCGCGGCGTCGGCGACCGCGGACGACGGACTCGGTGAGGGCGGCGGTGACCACCGCTGGGGCGCGGCTCTCGGACTCCGCACCCAGCAGTGCCGCGGCGTCGGTCACCGCGACGAACGCGGCGGGCTCGTCGGCGGCGGTCAAGTCGTCGAGTGCCTGGGCGAGTTCGTGGTCGGAGGCGGTGTGCACGACCGCGGTCACCGGACCGAGACCGGCCAGCGCCACACGCAGTTCCTGCGGATCCGAGCCGTCGGCCACGACGCGGACGATCTCCGCGCCACTCGTCGCCGAGTCGTCCTGGCTCAGCCCGTCGTCGGTGTCCGCTGCTCGGACGAGTACGAGGCGCCGTGCTCCGTGCGCGGTGACCAGGTGGCGGGCGAGGGCCGCACCGGTCTCGGTGTCGGCGCCGGTGACGACCACGGTGCCGTCGAGCCCCGGCACCGCGGAGCCCGGCCCGTCGACGACAGGGACCCGGAGGAGCGCGGGCCGCAGCAGCCGCCCGTCCCGTACGACGAGTTGAGGCAGGCCCGAGGCGACGGCGGCGATCAGCGCCGCGGCCCACTCGGACTCCGGTGTACGGGTGTCGAGGTCGACGATCGTCAGCGGCGTGGCGCCACTCCCGGTGGTCTGTACGGCCCGCGCGGCCGCCCACAGCTCGACCTCGGAGCGATCCGGCGTTCCGTCCCGGTCGGTGACGCCCACCGCACCCCGGGTGAGGACGACGAGCCGCGACCCGGTCCCCTCGCCCCAGCCTGCGAGGCGGTCCCCGTCCGTGTCCGCTTCCGCGAGCACCGTCACTTCGGGGGCCGGGTCACCGGCGGCACGTGACGTCGGGAGGTCCGTGTAGTGCTGTACCTCGGCGGCACCGGCCCGCCGAAGGCCGGCCACTATGCCATCGGCGACGGCAGTCCGCCCCACCACAGCCCACCGGAGGTGTTCCGGGGCGTCGGAGGCGACCGCCACCTCGCTCCAGTCCGGCCGCAGGAGTCCCTCGTGGTGGCCGTCCGCGGCGTACCGCAGCCGGGCCGGCAGGTCGGCGAGGAGGCGGCGCACGATCTTCCCCGAGGCGGTCCTGGGGATGGTCCGGGTCTCGTGGATCCGCTCGGGAAGCTTGTGGACGGAGAGTACGGCGCGGCAGTGGGCGAGCAGCCGGGCGAGGTCGATGCCGTCCGGACCGGGGACCACCCAGGCGACGGGTACCTCGCCGAGGGTGTCGTGGGGCATGCCCGCGACTCCGGCGTCGGCCACACCTTCGGCCCCGCGCAGGACGGCCTCGATCTCATCGGGATGGATGTTCTCGCCACCGCGGATCACGAGATCCTTGAGGCGGCCGCAGATCGTGAAGTAGCCGGCCTCGTCGCGCCGGGCCAGGTCGCCGGTGTGGAACCAGCCGTCCTGCACCGCTTCGGCGGTGGCCTCGGGGCTGTTGTGATAGCCGACCATGACGTTCGGCCCGCTGACCCAGACCTCGCCCTCCTGCCCGACGGGTACGTCCCGCCCGGTGCGGGGGTCGACGATCCGGACGCCGACACCGGGCACGGGCAGGCCGCAGGAGCCCTCGACCACGTCGCCGTCGGGCGGGTTGATGGTGATGGCGCCGCAGGTCTCGGTACTGCCGTAGGCGTCGACGAGGGGGACGCCGAAGCTCTCCTCGAAGGAGTGACGCAGACCGGGGCCGGTGACGGCTCCGCCGACGAGGCCGATGCGCAGGTCGGGCAGGGAGAGGCCGGTGCGCCGGGCGGCGGTGACGAGGTGGCGGTAGGTGGTGGGGACGCCGGCCAGGAAGGTGGACCGGTGCTCGCGCAGCGCGGTCAGGATGTCGTCGGCCGAACTGCCGTCCATGATCCGGGCGGTGGCGCCGGCGACGGTGACGGACAGGACGCAGGCGATGTGGGACAGGCTGTGGAAGAGCGGCAGCGGCCACAGGACGCGGTCGTGCTCCGAGAGCCCGGGCACGGGGATGTAGCAGGAGGCCACGGAGTAGAGGCAGTTGCGCTGGGTGGAGAGGACGCCCTTGGGACGGCCGGTGGTGCCCGAGGTGTAGAACATCCAGGCCACCTCGTCGAGACCGAGGTCGTCCGGGGCCTCGGTGACGGGTTCGGTGACGGCGAGATCCTCGTACGCCGCGGCGCCCGGCACCGCGGTGTGCCCGGCGCTGGTACCGGCGCCGAAGCCACCGGCCACGACGACGGACACCTCACGTGTCCCACGGGGAACCAAACGCAGAAACGTCTCGGCATGGGCGCTGCCGGTAAAGGCGAACACCACGCCGCTGTCGGCCAGGAGGTATGCCGTCTCGGCCGGGGATGCCTGCGGGTTGACCGGTACGCCGATGCCACCGGCCCGTACCACTGCGAGGTAACTCTCCACCATGGCGACCGAGTTGCCGAGGCACAGGGCTACCCGGTCGCCGCGCCGGACACCGAGGCCGGCCAGGTGACCGGCGAGCCTCCGTGTCCGGGCGTCGAGTTCTCCGTAGGTGACCGCGTGCCGGTCGTCCTCGAAAGCGATCTTGTCCGGGAACCGGACTGCGTTCTCCCGGAGGATGACCGGGAGCGGGGTGATCAGGTCAGGACGCACCTTGCCGCGAACTCCTTCCGGAGATCAGGGGTGGGCAACTGTTGGTCCGGGAACGACGCGCAGGGGTGAGTCGGCTCGATCGTGTGATGACCGGCTTCCGGGCTTGCGTTGTCCTGGTCCGGCTGGACCGACGTGAATGAGGCGATCCGGGACACCGGATGCGGTGCCGGCCCACGGTGCCTCTGCTCCGTCAGCCCGGTGGTTCAGGGGCTCCCCCTCACCATCGGCCGTATGCACTTGGCCCGTTCGTGAGGGACTCCGCCCGCCGGACCGCACCCTGGACAGGATCCGTCGCCGCCCTGGGTGCCGTCGGCGGACGACCGCGGGCACTTCACACACCCTTGAGACAGTGAGGAATCACCCAGGACGGTTCGGGACGTGCCGGAGAACGGACTCGCTCCCCCTCACGGTCCGGGAGCGGGTTACCAGGAGACGGGCAGACTCTTCACCGAGAACACGGACCCCTTTGTCCGCAGCGGAATCTCGTCGGCCGGCACAGCCAGCCGAAGGTCGGGGAAGGCTTCCAGGAGGGAGCGGAAGCCGGTGCGCAGCACGAGGCGGGCCAGGTTCTGGCCCACGCACTGGTGGACGCCGTAGCCGAAGGCGACGTGCCCTGCGGTGTCGCGGTCGAGGTCGAGGTCGGCGGGACAGCCGAACTTCGCGGGGTCGCGGTTGGCCGCCGGCAGAGAGACGGTGACCGTCTCGCCCTTGGTGACGAACTCGCCGCCCAGCTCCACGTCCTCCAGGGCGGTGCGGAAGGTCTCGTACTGGTTGACGGTGACGTAGCGGAGGATCTCCTCCACCGCGTCGTCGATCTTCGACAGGTCGCCGCGGAGGGCGGCCAGTTGGTCGGTGTGATGCAGCAGGGCGAAGGTGCCCGTGGCCAGCGCGCCTTCGGTGGTCTCGTACCCCGCGAAGAGCAGCAGGGTGGTGATGTTGCCGAGTTCCTCGTCGGACAGCTCGCCGGTCGCGATGAGGCGGCTGACGATGTCGTCGCCGGGCGTGGCCTTCTTGCGGGCGATGGTCTCGTGGACGAACTCGCCCACTTGCTGGAACACGGCCATCGCGGCCTGCGGGTCGCCGAACGGGTCGTTCATCACGGCCGGTGCGTCGGCGAAGCGGTGCCGTTCGCCGTAGTCGAGGCCGATCAGCGGGGCGAGCACCTTGAGGACCAGTGGCCTGGCGAAGACCTCCAGGAAGTCGCCGGTGTCACCCTGGGCACGCATCTCCGCGATCTGCTCGGCGGCCACCGCCTCGACGACCGGGGTGAGCCGACTGACGCCGCGCACGGTGAACTCCTTGGTCAGGAGCTTACGGAAGCGGGTCTGATCCGGCGGGTCCATGTGGATGAACATGCCCGGCATGGCCGGGAACTGCGGTACCGGGCCGCCGTACTTGGTGACCGGGAAGTGTCCGATCTCCAGGCTGTGGCTGAACCTGGGGTCGCCCAGGACCTCCCGTGCCAACTCGTGGCTGGTGGCGATCCAGCCGACATGGCCGTCGGGGTAGACCATCCGGGCGAGCGGGCGTTCCTTCCGCAGCTCGTCGAAGAGCGCAGGCGGGTCGAACTTGTCGATGCGGGCCCAGGCGTCCTCGTACGAGATCGCTTCACTCATGAAGCCTCTTCTCCGATCCGTGCATCCGTATGGCTTCGGGCCATGCCTGCGCGCACGGAAAGAGGGCGTCCGCACGCGCGGGGCATCTTCGGAACGTCTCGCCTCGTGCTGCACGCGGCTGCCGCTCTCACGCGGCGGCCCGCCGGCCCCGCCCAAGAGGAGTGGAGGGGACGGCAAGCCGGTGCGGACTCCTACCGGGTCCGCAGGCGCGCAGGAATCAGACGGACAACTTCTTGAGGGTCTCGTGGGCGGTCGCCAGGGACTTCTCTCCCAGCGGCTTGAGCGCCGCCATGGCCGGCACCATCGCGGCGAGGGTCAACTCGGCGTGCACGAAGGTGAGATCGTCCGCGAGGCCGATCGAGCTGAGCACGGCCCGCAGGTACGCCTCCTGGTAGTCCCAGCCTTCGCGGGGAGTGCCCGGCGCGTAGGAGCCCCCGCGCGCGGTGACCACGATGACGGACTTGCCGCTGAGCGCACCGGACTCGGCCCCCGGAGGAACCATGTGGGCCGGGCTGACCAGCAGGTCGATCCAGGCCTTGATGCTCGAAGGGATCGTGTAGTTGTACATCGGTACGCCGAGCACGATCGTGTCGGCGTCGCGCACCTCGGCCGTCACCGCGTCGACGAGCGCCTGCTCGTCGGCCGTCTGACCGTGGTCGCGGCTGGGGTCGAGAACGTACTCGCGCACCGCGTGGGTGATGTGCGGGATGGGCTGCGCGCCCAGGTCACGGTAAACGTAGTCGGCATCGGGGTGGTTCTGCCGCCACTGGGTCGCGAAGTACGAGGTCAGCTGGCGCGAGGTGGAACCCTCGGTACGGATGCTCGCATCGATGTGAAGAAGAGAAGACACAGAAGACCTCTGAATTTTCCTGGGTAGTTCGTAAGGACGGCAGACGGTACGCGAAAGCGCAGATCCGACTTCGCCGAGTCTAGACAGGACCGCCTTCGCGTGGCATCCCTCAGTCTGGTAGCTCCCGACCAGGGCACGGTGTTCGAGGGGGACGTCGTGGGGGTCTCGACGCCTTTCGCGCCGATATCGGCGACCGTGCTGCAGTGTAAAAATTGGGAAAGGAAACGTCTCGGCCATTCTCGGCCGAATTCCAGTCATCGCCGATCGGGCGTACGTCGGATACAGGTCAATTCCGGGACCTCCATATCCGGCCACCGAAAAGGCGGCCACCTGCGTCCCAGCGGTCATGAGCCGACGTTCCGCGTGTGATGATCTTCAGATGGAGCGGGTTGAGGATGGGCAGCGAGGCGGTCGACGGACAACGCGCCGATCGGGTTGCCGGCGGCGAGGGCCCGGGAGGAACCGTTCGAGCCGTGGTGGCTCAGGCCGCGGGCCGCGAGGAGCAAGCGCGCCCGCCGCCGTCACGGTCGACGCCCTGGCGCACGGTGACGTCCCGACCGCGACACCGCACGCGGACAGGTCGCGGGGCCGGCCGAGCGGTGCGGGGCGGCCACGGAGCAGTCGGGTCACCCACCGAGTGCCGGCCGATGACGGAGCGGATCCCCCTGCCACTGCTCCAAGTCCGCTGGCTCCTGGGCGCGTTGGTCACGAAGGCCACCGCGAGCAAGGGCGGCCAACCGGTGCTCACCAGCTTCCCGCCCCACCCTGGACACCGCCGAAACCACCAGCCGGGCGACCTGTTTTCCCGGGTTCACCGCCCATCTCCCACGCTTCCCCATGGCCGGATTCCCGCCACCTCGGACCGCAGCCGTCCCGCGCGCACCGCACCGCCCAGCGCTTCCGCCCCGGCCGACGGACCCACGGTTCGGCGGGCGCCGTGACCCACCGCGCCAGTCGCACCATCGACCCGCAGCAATCGACACCAGGCCCGATTCAACCCGCGATCATGCCATGGCGGGCGTCTCTACACCTTCCACGGCGATATCGGTAGCCGAGGGCCGCACCAAAAAGGAGACGGGGGCCTCTCAGCCATTCTCAGCCGAATTCTGGTCATCATCGAACGGCCGTACGGTACGGATAGGCCTAGTCCGCATCCTCAAAGTCCCGTCACCGAAAGGACGGCCACCCGTGACCGGCCACAGCTCGGCTTCGCGCGTCGGCAGCACGGCCCACCTCAGCTTTTCGACTCATTCACCTGGACTGAATCCCGCATTCCGGTTCCTCGGACATTCGGGAATAGGCGAACGACACGCCAGCCTGCATCTGCTTGACAGAATTCCATGCCCGATCGCAACCTGAGACGCACCTTGAGCACCCCCAAGCCGTATGTCTGCCACACGGTTCACCCCGGGAAGACAACGAGCGATTGACCACGCTCAGCGAACAGTGGGCCGCCGCCAGGCTTCACTGGTCCCGATTCGGAGGCAAGAGTGTCCCTTCAGGCATCCGCGGTTACCGGCCCCCTCCTTCACAGATCAAGCGAAGTGGGTCGCTTGGTCTCCGCTTCGGTGCAGTCCTGGAACAACGGCCAGTTGGGCAGGAGCATGGGCCTCGCCTCAATGGCCACAGCGATGGAGGCGTCCGAAGCGAGGGTAGGCGGTTCACCGAGCGCGAGAATCTGGTACGCAACCCTGGTGACACGAGCCCGAGGCCTAGCGTCTGCCAGGAGGATACTTACTGAAGATCAGTCAGCTGTCCATAGTTTCGCCGAAGTTGACGGACAGCCGGAAGAATTGATGTGCGAGGCGGAAACCGCACTCGCCCGGGGGGACCTGGACTCCGCCACGGCAGCGGCCGAGGCGGGCCTGCGCCTGGCACAGCAGACCGGACACCGTCGACCGGTGCCGATCGGAAATCTCGTGATGGCTGTCAGCGCGACGCGACAGCTGGATCCGAACGTCGGCCTCGTCTACGCGAACCGCCTGCGGGACAACGCCCTGTTCGGCCACTCATCCCTGATGGCAGGGCAGTGCGCCTGGGCTGTCGCACAGGCCCTGGAAGCCCGGGACGGGACCGCGAGCATCGCCTGCCTACTCGTCGACCTCGTACACGACAAGGCGATGACCCAGGAGTTGCTCGTGTCGCAACCCGCCGCGGCGGCCTGGCTGGTCCGGGCCTCCCAGCAGCTGGGTGACGAGACCATCGCCGCCCGCATCGTCTCGCTGGCCGGCGAACTGGGCGCCCGCAACCGGACGTTCCGCACGATCCAGGCCTCCGCCGCCCACGCCAAGGGCCTCCACGAGAAGAACGCCGCGGCTCTGGACAGGGCTTCCGCCCTCCACCTGGACAGCTGGGCGCGCGCCTCGGCCCTGGAGGACGCGAGCGCCGTACGGTTCACCCGCCGCTCCGAGCACGACCAGGCGGCCGAACTCCTCAAGAGAGCGGCAGACGGGTACAGGACGGTCGGCGCACGGCGTGATGTCCTGCGCGTGGCCAGCAAACTCCGTGAACTGGAGGTCAACGGCGGCCGGATTCCCCACAGGACCGGACGCTTCCGCCGGACAGGAAGCCAGTTGACCGACACCGAGTACGCGGTCGCCGACCTGGTCAGCCAGGGTCTCACCAACGGGCGGGTCGCCCGCCAACTGTTCATCTCGCCCCACACGGTGGCCTTCCACCTCAAGAAGATCTTCCGCAAACTGGACGTGTCCTCCCGCGTCGAGCTCGCCAGCACCTGGACCCGCCTCCCGCAGGAACACACGACGACTCCCGGTCAGGTGGTCGGCTATGTGGGCGCCTGACATTCCCGGACCGCAGTGCCGCGGCCTGGTTGCACCAGGTCTTCAGAACGAACCGGTCGGCCGGTTCGTCCTGGTCTCCGGCAACGGAAGGGGGTGCGGCGTGCGCCGGTGGTGTCCTGCCGAACCGGAGGACAACGTTATCGTCGACCGGCCTCCGAGGCCGGGGCTCCAGGGCTGACGCACTGGGCGCCCGGCGGCCGGCACAGCAGCCCGGCCACCGGGCGCCGCCCCTGACCGCGACCGCCACTACAAGCCCTCTCACCGCGGCCCGCCAGGCCATCGCGACCGGCCTGGACGCCGACGGCACGGCGGAACTTGTCGTACCGGGACTGGCACCGCATCGAGCACGTGGCCGGCAACCGTCAGGGACTGCGCACAGCCAGGGCAAGCGGGTTTGTCCGGTGGCGTTGTGGTGCCGGATCGCGGCGGTCAGCGTGAGGATGCGTTGCACGACGCGGGCTATGACACCTCCGGGTGAGCGCCCTCGGTGCCGCTCGAGGTCGAGCTGTCCCTTGGAGGTCTCGTTCACCGACTCGATGACCTGTCACAAACCCGCATTCGGCGGCCAGGAGGTCCAGGATCGGCGCGCGTTCGTCGGTCGCGCGGGAGCGGCCGCGTTCCACCGGGGTGGAGTCACCGACCCATACGTCTTCGCTGCACACCGAGGTGGTGGCCAGGATCCGGTGGAGCTTCGCATCAGGGCGGCGGACGCCACGGCGCCAGGTCGGGATGCTCCTTCAGCATGTGATCGGTCGGCGCACAGGCCGATCTGCGGGAGACCAAAGCCGGAAAGATCGTCGTCAAACCGGGCTGTGACCTGAAGTCGCCGCACACACTCTGGTCCGATCCTGTCGAGGCCGAGGCACTCAAGGTTCGACTCGACGATCTGCACCGGGCGAAGATCCGGCTCGCCGATGAGGTGCTCGTAGTCGGCGACTACATCGGAGACAGCACCCGAGCCGAAATCGCCTACGCCCGGTCGCTGGGCAAGCCCATGCGGTTCACGCACCCCGAAGTCGACCCGGACGCCTGACCGCCCACCCCCACGCCCTCCGCAGGCACCCCTTGGAAGTGATCACCTAGACTTGCCGCCCTGACGCGGGAGGAGCGGGCAGTGAGCGCAGCACCCATACGGTTCGGCATCGTGGGAAGCGGCTGGCGGGCCGAGTTCTTCGTACGGCTGGCACGAGCGCTGCCCGAACGACTCGCGGTCGCCGGCGTGGTGACCCGCTCCGCCGACCGCGCCGCCCGCGTGGCGGCGGAATGGAGCGTGCCGGCCTTCCGTACGGTCGACGAACTGTGCGGCACCGCACCGGAGTTCGTGATCCCCTCGGTCCCGTGGGAGGTCACGCCGCACGTCGTACAGGAACTCGTCGAGCGCGGGACACCGGTGCTCGCCGAGACCCCGCCCGCACCCGACACGCAGGGACTCGGCCGGCTGTGGGACGCCGTGGGCGCCGCGAAGCGACCGGGGGGCGGCGCCCTCGTCCAGGTCGCGGAGCAGTACACACTCATGCCGGGCCACGCCGCCCGGCTCGCCCTCGTACGGCGAGGGGTGATCGGCGAGGTCAGCTCCGTACAGGTGTCCTCGACGCACATGTACCACGCGATGTCGCTGATCCGGCACACGCTGGGCGTCGGTTTCGGACCCGCGACCGTCACCGCACGGGCCTTCACCGCCCCTCTGGCCGACCCGCTGACGCCGGCCGGATGGACGGACGACCTGACTCCGAAGGACGCCGTCACCACCCTCGCCCTGCTGGACTTCGGCGCGGCCCGTACGGCGCTCTACGACTTCACGGACAACCAGTGGTGGAACCCGCTGCGGGCCCGCCGGATCGTGGTGCGGGGGTCGCTCGGCGAGATCGTCGACGACGCGGTGGTGCGGATGGCCGACCCGCGCACACCCGTGGAGTCCGCGCTGACGCGCCGCCGTACCGGCACCGACCTCAACCTGGAGGGGTCCGAGGTCCACCACATCTCCTTCGACGGCGACGTGGTGTGGCGCAACGAGTACGTGGGCGCGAGTCTGTCCGAGGACGACCTCGCCGTCGTGGATCTGCTGTGCCGGACGGGCGCGTGGGTACGCGACACCGGCCCGCAACCGTACCCCCTGGCCGACGGCTGCCAGGATCACCTGCTGGCGCTGGCCTGCGAGGAATCGGCCCGCACCGGGGCGCCCGTGACGACCACAGTGCAGCCCTGGGCGGGCAGCTGACCCGTCGGAACGCAGGCCGACCACACCACGGCCTCCGGGCCCACGACGTCATCTGCCACTTGACGTGCCTCGCGGATTCCCTGGGCGGGTGCTTAGTGTCCTCGGGCCATGAACGTGCCGCCTGCCAGAACCGTCCGACGAACATCCACTGGTAGTTCGCGCGTGCGCCGCAGGTCGACTGGTCCAGGCTCGCCCCGTTGGCCGTGGAGCCGCGCCGAGAGCGAGGCGGCGTTCTGGCGGTTCTTGGAGAAACACCTTCTTCGAGGAGAACACTCCCGCCGTCGACGTCGTCCGGGCCATCAACAAGCCGTGGGTGACCTACCTCTACCGCGCCCCGCGCTCCTTCCACCTCTCGGGCTCGGACCGTCCGCGGACATCGCGGCGTGGCCAGGTCCCGCGTCTTCGCCTGGGAGGAACGCGCTCGCGAGCCCTCGGCGTACATGCTCGACCGCATGACCAAGGAACTAGCCAGGTGTCAGAGGCAGTCGATCCGCGTCACCGCAGGTCAGCACCCCCAAGTAGACAGCTTCAAGGAGATCTCCTCGGCGACTCACGTACAGCACCGCAACGTCGCCGACCTGTCACGAGCAGGTGGGCGACCACGCAGCGCCACTCGGGAAGGCGGGCCGGCCGGATTCACTCCGGTCGACCCCTTCGTCGCGCGCACTTGCCTGCGCGCACGGCTGTCCCTTCCGTTCGCCGGGCCTCCCTTGCCCGGCTCAGCCCTGCGCCAGCTCTGCCACGGGCTGCCACTCCTCCCACACCGCGAGACGCTGCTCATAGTCGGCCTTGGCAATGCCCAGCGGCGCCGAGCCGAGGAAGCAGCGCAGCGGCGGCTCGTCGGCGTCGACGATCTCCAGTACGGCGGCGGCGGACGCGGTCGGATCGCCCGGCGTGCCAACGCGCTTGCGGCGCTGCTCCTGCACTTCCTTGTGGAAGTCGGCGTACGCGGGCAACGGCTCGGAGGTGCTCGACGAGGAGCCCGCCCAGTCGGTGGCGAACCCACCGGGCTCGATCAGTGTGACCTTGATGCCGAACGGCGCCACTTCCTGGGCCAACGCCTGGCTCATGCCTTCGAGCGCCCACTTCGACGCGTGGTAGATCCCGACCAGCGGGAAGGCGCTGATGCCTCCGATGGATGAGACCTGGAGGATGTGGCCGCTGCCCTGCTCGCGCAGGAACGGCAGCGCCGCCTGCGTGACCCACAGGGCACCGAACAGGTTGGTCTCCAGCTGCGCACGTGCTTCGGACTCGGTGAGTTCCTCGACCATGCCGAAGTGGCCGTAACCAGCATTGTTGACGACCACATCGAGGCGCCCGAACCGCTCGTGCGCCTGCCGTACGGCGGCGAAGTCGGCGTCACGGTCCGTCACGTCGAGGCGCAGGGGCAGCAGCCGTTCTCCGTGCTCCACCCGAAGGTCCTCCAGCGTGGAAAGGTCACGCGCGGTCGCGGCAACCGAATCGCCGCGTTCGAGGGCCGCGATGGCCCACTCCCTGCCGAAGCCGCGTGAGGCACCGGTGATGAACCAGATCTTCTGCGTCATGGTGTGCTCCTCGAGGAAACTCGTCAGCCGTACCGTCAGTACATCGGGATGTCCCATCCACCAGACAACACTCACCTCGCAACGCACGCCACACCAACCGGGGGCAAATCAACTACACCGCTCCCGACAATCTCCAGAATCAGCGGGCCTCCGGCGCTACCACTCCAACGGCCATCCCCACGAGGGCTGTTGAAGCCCGCTGCCAGAAGAGACACCGCGGCACGCAGGACACGGGCGCTGGTGGGCGGCCTCCGTCCAACGGCGGTTGGCCACTCTTCTCAGGGAAGGGTGGCCACAGCCGTTCCGGCGCCGAACGTCCTGTCGTGTTCCACCGGCGGTGAAATGTGCCAAGTCCGGCGCATGCGAGTTGGTGAAGTCGCCGCTGATCGAGATCGGTGGCTTTCCTCCTACAACAACGATCCGGACGGGCACCCGGTCCATCATGAACGACCCTTCCACCTTCCCCTCCCCCACCATGAGCGGCTCCTGGGCAGAGCACTTCGACCTGATCACCGACCTGCCCGGCCGGGGCGACACGGTCGTCGGCAACGATCTGTGGTTCGGCTACGGCGTCACAGTCATGCCCGGTGTACGCATCGGTCACGGCGCGATCATCACCGCAGGCGCCGTGGTCACCGGCGACGTCCCCAACCACGGCGTCGCCAGCGGCAACCCCGCCCGGCTCCTCGCCGTGGCGTGGTGGGACTGGACGGTGCAGCACATCACCGAGCACCAGCCCTGACAGCGCCTCCTCACCACACCGCCGCACGCGTCCCGCGCAAGATGACGAGTGATCGCCCATGTCCCGCCGCCGCGCCCACATCGCGACCGTCGGTGCCCCCATCGTCAGTCATGCCCTGCCCAGCCTCGCGCTCATCCGTGAACTGGTGGCCCGCGGGCACCGGGTCACCTACGCCAACGACCCGTTCATGGCTGACTTCATCCACTCCTCCGGCGCGGAACTGGTGCCGTGCACCTCCCCATTGCCCGTCGCGGACAACAACCGGCCCGCCGATCCCATCGCGCCGGCGAGCCTCTTCCTGGACGACGCCGTCCAAGCGATCCGACCGACCTGCACCTCTACGACATCAGCGCCGACCCGTACCGGGACAGGTTCACGCGGTGGCTCGCCGACTGCGGGGCGACCACCACGGACGTGGACACGTTCGCCGGGCCGCCCGCCCGCTCCCTCGCCCTGATCCCACGAGCGATGCCGGACGCCGATCGGGTCGACACCCAGACGGTGACCATCGTCGGCCCGTGTTTCGGCACCCTGGCGGACACGGGCGACTGGACCCGCACGACGAAGGGCTCCTCTCCGGGTGCCCATGTCGGCAGACCGGCCCACAGAAACGCACTCGCCGAGTCCACCCCACGTCCGGCGAAGCCAGCCGCTGGCTCATGCGTTCGCCGGACGCGGTGCGGGTGCCAGCGCCCACCGGATCATCGAGGTCAGGGCGGAGCCGAGCGGGCGGACACACAGCGTGTCCACCGCCGCGAGCCGGGGCAGCCGTAGTTCCTGCGACGCCCAACGCGGCAGGAGCGAGACCGCGTTGGCGGCGAGCGCGCCGTAAGGGAGACGGGCCGCGAGAGGCAGCGGCGGGTTCAGAAGGAGGAAGCGGGCGGTGTCGCGTGCCTGCGGGGTCGCTTCCAGCTCCGGGCGGTACGCGAGGAGACGCTCGGTGAGTTCTGCGCGATTCCGTGGCGGATCGGGCACCCCGAGCGCGACGGCGACCCTGGCGGTGTTCTCCACGTATCCGTCGCACTCCGCATCCGTCAGCGGACGCGCTCCGTAGCGCTGGTGGGCCCGCAGGAAGCTGTCCACCTCGGCGACGTGGACCCAGCAGAGCAGGTGCGGATCGGAGGCGTGGTACGCCTCCCCCCGGTCGGTCTCGCCCCGCACCCTCTCGTGCACGGCTCGGACCTGGTCACAGGCCTGCTGTGCCTGGTCGGCGGTGCCGTATGTCGTCGTGGCCAGGAAGGTACTGGTCCGTTGCAGTCGGCCCCAGGGGTCACCACGGAAACCGGAGTGGGCGGACACGGCCGCCATGGCCAACGGATGCAGCGACTGGAGGAGCAGGGCGGACAACCCGCCGATGAACATCGAGGCGTCGCCGTGCACGCGGCGGACAGGCTGCTCCGGGCCGAACCAGCGCGGGCCGGGGGTGTCGTGGATCCGAGCGCGGTTGCGCGGGCCGTCCGGTCCGGCGACACGCGCGAACACAGCGGCGCCCAGCCGTTCCCGCGGGCCGGGACACCCGGCGATGGTGGGTTTCATGACTCATGGCCTTCCGCCGACCTGTCTTCCATTCTGCCGGGTCCCTCCGTCGCCGACGCCGGAGAGTCCCGGGGAAGCGCCGCCCGTCGGTCCCGGTGCAGGAGAACACCAGCGCGCATTCCGCCTTTCCTTCCGCGCCGGACGCGCTTGTGGATGCGGACCGGGGAGGTCCTTTCCAGCGATGCGAACCCGGCCCTGACACCGCGCGGCGAGACCGGCCGTACGGCCACGCCGCAGGTTGACGCCCACCTCGCCGACGCAGCGGACGACGACCGCCAGTCCGTCGACGGTGGAGCGCTCGCATGCGGCGGCCTGCTGTGCGCCGGGGTGTTCCGGGTCCGTGAGTGACAAGCGGAAGCCGGGGCACTGAGACCACTCACGCATATGCCGGGAGAACGTGTTCGTGTCCCACGTAGGCGTTCGGGCACGGACAGCGGGCCCGTCACCCGCACGTGCGAGGATTCCCGGAGCTCAGACGGCCACGGCATGGCCGGCCGCCGGACCGGGCAGCACTGCGGCACGCTACGCCTCCACCTCCACCCCACCGAGGGAGCCGTATGTGAGCGATGTCGTCTTCACAGCCGATTTCACCTCCACCAGCCAATGGGTGGCCAGCCGTTCCTGGGCCTATCCCGACGGCGGCCCCACCAACCCCGGCGACGACAAGCTGGACCACCTCACCCCCGACCCGGCGTACTCCCGCACCGGAGCCTTCCGCGCCACCCGCAGGACCGACGGCCGGTGGAACACCGGACTGCTGACCACCGAGGGAAGCGACGAGGCCTTCATGGTCCGCACCTGGGACCGGCTCCAGGCCCGCGTCCGACTGCCCAGCGGGCTCGGTGCCTGGCCGGCGATCTGGACCTGGCGCGACGGAGGCAACGAGGTCGACGTCTTCGAGTACCACCCCGACAACCCCGACCTGCTCGAACTCAGCAACCACGTACGTGAAGGACACGCCTACCTCCACCACCCGGCGGTGAGTCCGGGTGCCGTCATCGACCTCGGAGTGACCTTCGGCCGACGCAGTGTCGTCTGGACACTCAACGGCACCCAGGTCTTCGCCGACGGACGCGGCGTCGGATCCGGCTGGCACGCCCACCTCATCGTCAACCTCTCCGTCTGCGCCGGCCGCTACCACCCCTGCCCCGACGCCGAAACCACCGAACTGTCGTACCGCGTCGAGAACCTGACCGTGCACCGGCGTCTGATCCCGCCCGAGGCAGAACCCCACGATGACGACGCGACGACGGCCGGGACAGCGGCGGACGGCCCACCGTGAAAGGACCCGGGCTGCAGGGTGTCCGGGACGGGCCGCGCTGGTCGCCGGACGCGGACGCCTCCGGACGAGACCGTCAACACCACCGTCTGCCGGATCGTCCTCGTCCCCCACGGAGAGCCGGTGGCCCCACCGACGGCCTCAGCCTCCGCTGCGCTCCCCCACCACGATCCGTTGCCCGATCACCACATCCCGGCAGGGGACTCCCGAGTCGGCGGCGTCGATACGGTTCAGCAGCAGGGACACCGCCGTGCGGGCGATCTCCCGTTTGCCGGGCGAGGCCGAGGGGAGGCGGGGCACGCCAAAGCCAGCGGGCTCGATGCCGTCGAAGCCGACCAGGTCCATCACGCCGGGCACCCGCACCCCACTCTCGCGCAGGGCCCGTAGCGCGCCGAGCGCCATGGGCAGGCCAGCCGTCGCGAGAGCCTGGCGGTAGCCGACGGTGCGCAGGCGGTCGGTGCCCTGTTGGCCGCGGGAGCGGAGGTATTCGGTGGCCCCGCGGGCGGCGCGCACGTTGTCGACGCCGACGTTGCCGGTGTGACCCTCCGCGGAGCGTTCGCCAAGCAGCACCACGGGCATCCGGCGGTCGCGGGTGGCGAGGCCGCGGGGCAGCAGGGAGAGCAGGGAGAGGATGACGCCGTCGCGGAACCGGGTGTCGAAGCCGTGCAGCGCGGCCGGTTCGCGGTCGCCTCGATGACGTGTCTGGCCAGCTCGGAGAAGTAGGCGACGTCGAATTCCGGGACGGCGAGGGCGATCATGTCCGTGCGGCCCTCGCGCGGTTGACGGCCGGCGATGTTGACGCGGTGGCCGAGGGCGCCGATCGCCTCGCGGACAGTACGGCCTCCCGGCGGCGAGCACCCCCGTGTCGATTCGCCGTGAGCTCTCAGGCCCCTGCCGAACGGCGGCTCATGACGGGTTCGGCCAGCAGTCTCGCCGTTCCGCAGAGGCTCTGGCCGTGCTGGGCGAAGAGTGCGTCACGTGAGTCGAAATGGCCCAGGTCTGTCAGGACGTAGGCCGAGAGGTCGCACGCGGGACCGGTGGCCGGGCAGACCGTCGTGCCGTCCCAGTCGATCGCCGTCCGGGACAGTGCCTCGAAGAGTGTCTCCGGGCCGGTGTTGGTGAAGCCGCCGCCGCTGGATCCGTTCAACTCGTCGAGGTCTCCGAAGAGTTCCGAGACCGTTAGCCACGATGCGGTGGGACGGCCGTTCTGCGGCGGACCTTCCATGTGGAACTCCGGCCATGCGAGCACGACTTGGTGCGGGACCAGCCGATGGACCCGGGGGAAGCGCGGGTACCAGAAGCTGCCGTCGACCAACAGGCCGCGCACGCGCGTGGCCACTCCGGTCGCCCGCGCGACCGCCTCCAGCACCGCCAGCCGCTGACTGCACGAGCCCCGTCCGCGGCGCAGCACCGCCGAGACGGGTCGCTCGTCCTGCACCGAGTACACCGGCCGCACGGCCGTGGCGATCCATCGGTGGGCCTGCCGCAGGGCCGCCGTCCGGCGGGCTTCCGAGGCGTCTTCCGTGTCCGTCGGCAGGTCGAGACGGCGCAGCAGGGACGAGACGTCCGGATGCCGCCAGTCGAGAATCCGCGTCGGAGCCGTGCTGCCCGCCGCTTCTCCCATGTCTGAGCCACGTGTGCGGACACGACCTCGCGGCATGAGAAGTGAGCTCGTCATGACGGTGATCCTCTCCCCCGGCATCCTCCCCGGATGACGAGACCCATCATGGCAGCATTTTTGAACGCGTTCAACTACAGGGTGAGGTGATCCGCGTATCGGGAGATGCCTGCCGTCCGGACGCCCGTGCGCCCGGACGACGGGCGCTCACCGGGCAGAAGAGCCACAGGTCAGGCGCGCAGCCCTGCCGTCGGCCGAGCCGTCCCAGTGTGCGGCCGCCGCCAGGACGGCCGCGGCCGCGCCCGTTCCGAGGACGGCACCGGCGACCACGTCGCCCGGGTAGTGCACCCCGGTGTGAACACGCGAGTAGCCCACGGCGCAGGCCAGCAGTCCGAGAGGGATCGTGACGGCCGGGAACGCGGGCCCGACCGCCGCGGCGAAGGCGACGGCGGACGCCGTGTGACCGGAGGGGAACGACGCGGACGCCGGCATGGGGACGTGCCGACCCGGGAACGGCGAGTCCTCGGCACGGTGCGGGCGCGGCCGCCGTACAAGACGCTTGCCCAGGAGGTTGGCCGTGGTGGACGCGACGCCGATCGCTGCCACGCCGAGCACCGCGGCGCGGCGGGAGCGGCCGGGGCGCAGGGCCAGGCTGGCGGCGATCAGAAGGGAGATCTTGGAGTGGTCGGCCGCCGCGGACAGTCGGCGCAGCGCCGAGTCCAGGGCGGGTGTGCTGGTGACCGTCACGGCCTCGTAGAGGGCCTGGTCGAGGCTGGCGAGGTCGCGCAACAGGCCCTGCGGTACCTGCTGCTGCCGAGTCCGACGGTCAATCATCGCTCTGCTCCTGGTTCTTGTCGCGTGAGGGGGCTGATCGGTCGTGGCTCTCGCGTGCGCGGGGCGACAGGTCGAAGGCGAGGCGCATGACGCGGTACCAGTCGACGGTCGGTGCGACGTACGGTGCCCCGGGACGTTCCCGTGGCACGCGGACCCGCAGCACGCCGGGCCGTATGGAGCACACGACGGGCGCGGGCAGGACGAGCGCCTCACCGTCCACGGCCACCGGGATCGTCTCCTCGTCGGACTCCACGACGACCCTGCGGGACGTCAGGACCGTCATGCCGCTGGCCCGCTCCCCCAACAGCGCCAGTTCGGCGGCCTGTACGGCGCCCCCGACCCGGACCGCGATCACGCCGAGCTCGCCCGTGTCGAGCCGCTCCCTGCGGCCACCGGTCAGCGGGTCGGCCCGCGCGTAGGGGTTGTTGCTGACCAGCACCGCCTGTGGAGCCTCCAACCGCTCTTCGTCGACCCGGGCATTGAGTACGGCGCCCGCCTCGCCCGCCAGCAGGTCCGGCAACTGGTCGAGCGCGGTGACCGCTTTGGCGTCGCGGTAGTCGGGGCTCTGCACGATATGCGCGTACGTACCGAACGAGGCGGTGTTGACGAACGGCCGGCCGGCGATGTCCCCGAGGTCGACGCGGAGTTCCACTCCGTCCGAGAGCGCGTCCAGGCTGCTCACCGGATCGTCCCGGTCCAGGCCGAGGTCCATGGCGAAGTGGTTGCGGGTGCCGGCCGTCACGACCATGAACGGCAGTCCGTGTTCGGCGGCCACACCCGCCACCAGGGCCTGGGTGCCGTCGCCGCCGGCCACACCGAGCAGGTCGGCTCCTTCGGCCACGGCCTGCCGGGCCAGTGCCACCGGATCCGGATCCGTGTCGAGGTCGAGCAGGATCACTCGCGCGCCCAGTGCCTCGGCCCGCTCCACGAGCCCGTACTGCACGACCTTCCCGCCACCCGACTTCGGATTCATGATCAGCACGGCCCGGCGGGGCGGGCGCACCGTGCGGGTGTGCATGCCGTGCGGCTTGCGCAGCCGGCGCAGGGCACTGCGCGCGCAGCCGAGCGCGGCCGTCCACGCCGCGAGGGCGATCACCGCGACCAACCACAGGCCTGACACGGCGTACAGCACCAGGACGCCGACGGGTGCGGTGATCGCCAGAAGGGCACCGAGGAACCGGGCGAATCCGCGGTGCGCCAACGCCCACCACAGGCCCGCGCCGGCCAGTCCCAGACCCGCCAGGCCCAGCAGCAGGACGAACCAATGGTTGGTGCCGGCCACCACCGCGGCCACCGCTCCCGCGATGCACAGCAGAGCGAGACGGGCCAGGGCTCTCGCCGAGCCGAGACCCGTGTCGGGTCCGTGGCGTTTCGTCTCACGCGTCGTTCTGGTCTCGTTCAATGTCGATTCCCCGTCATGCATGAAGCGGACGTCCGCGATCGCGCGGCGGGTTCTCCGTCTGTCCGTGACACCGGTGATTCATGCCGGTGTCCGTGAAACCTACGCGGTGTGCCCCGCCTCGTCCTCGACCGGGCGCGGTCGGCGGCTCGTGTGCAGGCCACGAAGCGACATGCCAGGCAAAGTGGATCAAGCCTACAGGCCGGGTCGCACCGACCCTGCCCGACACCGGATCCGACGCTCCGCCCTGCCGGATCGGGCGGATACGAGGTCTCCGTGCCCGGCGACGCCATGCGGTTCGGGTTCATCAATTGCGCTCAAGGGCCCACTGGGGGGATCGCCGAGGTCAGCTCAAAAGCCGCCAGTCGCTGATCTTGCGGTTCAGTCCGCGGGCGGCGGGCCGTCGGCGACCATCCACACTCCCCGGACCGGAACCGGTGCGATGGTCGACGCCGGACCGCCGCTCGATCACAGCCCCTACGGCTGGGCGGGTCCGGCGGGCGGGACGCGTTGTCGGCGCAGGAGCAGGCTTGCGGGCCGCCACAGAGCGAAGGTCAGGCCGAGGCCGAGGGGGACCTGCAGCGACTGCTGGATCACCGGAGGCCCGGGCCTGTCCCCCCGCCTGAGCGGGGCAATGCCCTGCGGATCGACGGTCACCGTGTACGTGCCGCCCACCACCCACTTCCAGCCCAGGAGCCCGTTCTCCTCGATCGGAGCCAGCGGCGGACCGTCGATGACGGTGACCGTGTAGAGGTGGGCGCTGTCACCCATGCCGTCACCGGCGGTCCACTGGATCTGCCGGACTCTGACGTGTTCGGTACGCCCGTGCCGGTGCAGTGCCTGCTGATTCAGCTCCAGGTGCTGGAGGATCAGCACCCCGAAGAGGCACACCGCGCACAGCGGCCACCGGATGTTCAGGCGCCCTGTGCTCAGGAACACGCAGCCGAGGATCGCCAGCACGCCCAGCACCTCGATCCACTGGGTGTGCGCGACGTAGACCGTGTGCCCGATCAGACGCGTGATCGCCCACAGCGCCAACGCCGCGCCGGTGCTCGCGGCCCCCACCATTGCTCGCCGGCCCATGCCTGTCCGCCCGTTGCCTGCTTCCTCCACGCTCACGCGTTCCAAGGTATGGATTGTTCAACGATCCTTCAATAGGATGGTTCAACATTAAGTCGTCCACTTCGCGGACGCGGAACGGCAACCGACCGGAGGGCTGCAGAAGATGAGCTGGCATCAGTTCGAACAGGTCGACGACCTTGGGCGGACCCTGTTCTGCGACGACCCCGCGCTGCAGCTCGAGTGCGTGCTGGGGGGCCTGGAGACCGCGGAAGGCTCAATCACCATCCATCCCGCACAGACACCCCGCCTGCCCGTTGCCCTCTTCGAGTTCAGGAAGGCCCGGGGCGTGGGCTACTTCGGGTACATCGTGCCGAAGGGAACCCCGCCCGACGAGATACCCGAGGAACCGCAGCTCGAAGGCGCCATCCTGTTCGGCATGAGGCGCCTACCGCCCGAGGTCTTCTGCGACCTGCCCTCGCCCCCCGGATGGGAGCTGCACGAGATACCCGACGAACAGCCAAAGCTGACGAAGCACTACGGCGACACCTACTCCCGGCTGGAACTGCGGACACCCGACGGCGAGATCTACTCCCGGACCTGGGTTCCGTACGACCCCGAGTGGGAGGCCGCCGCCCTGCGTCACGGCTACGTCGTGTGCCTGTGCGGCGTGGAACTGGGGATCCGCGGGGTGTACGCGATGACCGACGCGCAGCACACCCCGGGCATGCGCCACGAAGCCTTCCGCCACGGATGCACACTGGGCCTGAACGCCGCCGGGCTCGTCACCTACGTCGACCACCGCTGACGCGCGACACCGAGCCGGGATGCACCGAGGGCCGCGGCGCGACTTCGAATGGGCCCCGTGGACGATCCAGTCCACCTGGCAACCATGCCTCGTGCGGACCGGCCAGGCGTTCGGCCAGGAACGCGCGCTCGGCGTCGCTCCCCATCAACTCCAACACCTGGCGGCGGGCGGCGGGCGGCGGGCGGCGGGCGGCCGCAGCCTCCCGCGAGCGACCCAGCCGATGCAGCAACCGGAACACCGTCGCGGGCACGGTCCGCTTCGCCAAGGCCTCCGCGGCCGCCGGCATCCGCCCGCTGCCCGGCGTCGCCGTCGCCGTTGCCCCGCTCACCCCGCCGGACCCGGCTGACCGCCGACCGAGAACGCCCGTGCGCGGCGGCGCCCACGCAGTGGAACCTCCTCTGCGGATCACCCCGCTCACGCAGAGCGCTCCACCCCGCCACATTGCGCGGGAGTGAGCACGACCACTCAAACAGAGCATTCATTCCGCAAGCAGAGAGGTGGATGCGTCGCGCGGTCCGAGGCGAATCAGGGACGGGGGAATACCGCGACCACACGGTCGGCGAGGATCTCGGGGTCGATGTCGCGATCGATCGTCAGCCGCACAAGGAATCCCTGCAGGGCGGTGAGAACCGCATCGGCGAGCGCATCGGGCTCCGCGGGAGCCGAGATCGACGCGTTCTCCCGACACCACGGCATGAGCAGGGCCGCCACCAGGGCACGCAACTCGAGCGTGCTCTGCTGTGCGACCTCCGCGAGCACCGGGTCCCGGGGAGCCTCGGCCCAGATCTGAAGCAGAGTCTGCGCATGTGTCCGATCGGCGCTCGCCCGCAGAAGGTTGAGGAGCACGCTCGACGGGGTGCGTTCCGACGGCAGCTCCGCGGTGACTCTCGCGATGAGGTCGCGGAGCGCGCTGGAGGCCGCGTACCGGACGAGTTCGGATTTGTTCTCGAAGTTGGAGTACACGGAACCGGCGGAGGAGCCCGCCTCGCGGATGATGTCCGCCATTGAAGTGCTCGAGAACCCATCGCGCGCGAAGCACCGCATAGCGGCCGCTGCGATGTCATCGCGTCGCCGCAGGCGCGACGCCTCACTCAGTCGGGGCATGGAAGCAGCCTAACCGCCGCCGAATCCCCCTAGCCAAACAGATTGATCATTCCGTATGGTGTCGAAGCGAGAGTTCGATCAGAGATCCCGACACCAGGAGGAGCGACACACCTCCGCTCCGGGACCGGAGGCCGCCGGCCGGGGTTCGTCGAGCGGCGGTCCTGGCATGTCGACCTGCCCGACGGTCACATCCCGACATCGTGAAGGCGGACCAATGACAGAAGCGCAGTCCACCCCTGAGAGCAGGGGCGTCGGCGTTCCCATGAGCAAGATTCCTGGCGTTCCCGTCAGTTACGACCTCACCCCGGCGCGCACCGCACTCGTCAGCGTCGATTTCCAGCTCGCCTTCGGCAACGGGAGCTGGGAGCACGTGCCGCACGCGGAGGCCGCCGTCGAGAGGTTCAGCGAACTCGCCACCCAGTGGCGCGCGGCGGGAGGCATCGTCATTCACGTCCACACCACTTTCTACAAGGGAGAGAGCGTTCCGGAGTCACGGTCGGCGCTCATGGAGGGAAGCGTCGGCGCGTCCTTCTATCCGGACCTCGTCGAGGACGGCGACATCCTGATCCGCAAGCTCGGTTTCAGCGCCGTCGCCGGCAGCAACCTGCTTGAGGTTCTCAGAAACCACGGTTTCGACACCGCCGTCGTCGGGGGCCTTACGACCCCGATCTGCGTCCAGACGACCGTCGACGGGCTGAGCATGGCCGGGATCCGTGTCGCGGTGCTGGCCGATGCCACGGCTTCGCAGCCGATCGGCACGTACTCAGCCGAACTCGCACATGATTTCTCGATCGCACGGATGGACTATCTCGTTGGGCAGGTGATCACGACCGAGGATTTGATCAGGAGCGTTTCGGAGACGTCTGCCAACTGACGTGTGGCGGGTGCCGCCCACGGCAGCACGTACGCCGCCCATTCGGGAATCGCGATCCTTCTCAACCCGCCACGAACGGGTGTCCTGCGCGTGCTGCAGAAGCCAGACGAACCCGGCCTGCGATGGTTTCGCGTCGAGCCACCGGGCTGCGTCCCGCACAGCCGGCTCGTCGGTCGCTCTCGGCATGGCCGGGAAAGCACTGCCGGCCGGGAAACGGGGAACCCACGCGATCCCCTCGGCCGCGCGCACTGATGAACACGCCACTCAGTGCTGCGGTTCACACCCCTACATCGTCGACGGGATCGCCCCCTTCCCCGTAGGCCACGCCTCCTCCCTCCAACTTCCCGTCCTGCACCCCTGAGGAAGAACCCATGACGCAGACAGGTTTCCTGGCCGGCCCGATCACCGGTCTCAAGTACGAAACCCCCACTCACCAGGGGCTCACGGGCGCCCAAGGTGAATTCCTGTACGAGGCGGGAAAGCGGGTCGCCTTCCTCGTCGGGGCGACACCCATCGGCAACGTCTCCGCCCGCTCCCGGGTGAACCTGGCGCAGATCGTCGCCCGTACAGACGGCGATGTCGCCAAGCTGCGCGACCCCGGGCTGACGAACATCGCCCGATTCGTGTTCACCCTCGGCCGGAAGAACGTCCGGGACCACGGGACACAGATCGCACCGGAGGTCCACGACATCATCGGCCGCCGGCACATCGACTTCCGGCACGACGCCGACTTCGCGGGCACCGCCGTCGCCGACAAGCTCCAGGCGTTCACCGACGACCCCGTCATCACTCAGCTCCTGCGGGATCTGAACGAAGCCGGAGTCTTCGAGGACACCGGCCCGCGAACTCTGTGCACGCCGGCGAACGCCCGCAATGAAGTGCGCCGCAACGCGATGGGCATCCTGCGGTTCCGCGACGTCAAGATCCCGCTGCGGAACGGCGAACACGTCCTCGCGGACGTTTTCCGGCCCGACCGGCCAGGCACCAGCCCGGTCGTCATCAGCTCGGGGCCCTACGGCAAAGCGTTCAACCACCACTCCATCGCGACCGTTGCCGACCTCGAAGAGCACGAGCTCATGGAGGACGACTACTTCTGCGGCAATCCCGGCGGGCAGCCGTTCGAGAACCACGAAACGGTCAACACCGCCTCCTGGGTCCCCGACGGATATGCGGTCGTACGAACGGACATGCCCGGCGCCGGCAACAACCCCGGACAGCTCGCCCCCTGGGGGATCGCCGGAGCCGAGGCTCTTCGCGACTGCATCGAGTGGGCCGGCGTTCAACCCTGGTCGAACGGCAACGTCGGAACCTGGGGAATGTCCTACCTCGCGATGAGCCAGCACCAGGCCGCCAGCCTCAAGCCCGGGCACCTCAAAGCGATGATCGCCATCGGCACCGACGTGGACCTCTACGAGGAGGTCGCCTACAACGGCGGAATCTTCAACGAGCAGTTCTGGCACGTCTGGAAGGCGTCCGGGATCGACCCCGCGGTCGTGGGAACGCCCGACATCGCGGACTTCATCCAAACGCTGCAGGACAGCCCCTTCCGCGACACCGACCCGGACGCCGTTTTCGGACCACGGGCCGCTGTCTTCATGAGCCCCGACCTGACGGACGTCACCGTCCCCCTCTGGGCAGTCGCCGCCACCACGCACTCCGCCCACTTCCACCAACTCGGCGGCAGCAACGTCTACTTGGCCACACCGACCGCCAGCAAGAAGCTCGACCTCTGGGACGACTGGTTCCAGAAGTCCTACGCCGAGGAGACCGTCGCCGCCCACAAAGCGTTCTTCGACCACTGGCTCAAGGGGATCGACAACGACATCATGGCGGCCCCGCCCGTGCGCCTGGAGATCCGGTCCGGCAACGGCGCCGCGCTCGTCGTTCACGAGAACGAGTGGCCCCTCGCCCGCACCGAGTACCGCCGCTGGTACCTCGACACCTCTTCCGCACAGACAGCCCATCCGGCCGGAGAACGACAGTTCCTCCGGCTGGAGACAAACGAGCCGACCGCCTCGGCGCAGCAGGCGTATCCCGCTGAGATCGCGCTGGTTCCCCCTGCCCGTGGAGCGGCCCTGCGCGTCGACGCCGCCTCGGCCCGGTCCGATCCGCGCGCGACCGGCATCTCGTTCCTCAGCGCGCCGCTGGCGGCCGACGCGATCCTCGCCGGATACGGCAGAGTCGGCTTGACGGTCTCGTCCACCAGCCACGACATGGACATCTACGTGTCGATACGGGTCATCGACGAGGTAGGCCGCGAAGTCGACTTCACCGGATTCGCCACGAGCGGCTTCGGCGATCGCCCCATTCCTCTCATGAAGGGCTGGCTGAAAGCCTCACATCGGAAGATCGACGAAGAACGCAGCACGAACTACACCGTCAAACACACCCACCGCAAAGCCGACTACACCGAGCTCGTCCCGGACGAGGAGGTCGAGGTCGAAATCGAGTTGATCCCCAGCACCGGACTGCTCAGGAAAGGCCAACGCATCCGCGTCGACGTGCAGCCCTACGACGGCGTCGCACACGGCACGCACCACGCCTACGACCCCACCTACCACGACGGA
The DNA here is from genome assembly GCF_000716605.1 of Streptomyces sp. NRRL F-525. Classification (GTDB taxonomy): domain Bacteria; phylum Actinomycetota; class Actinomycetes; order Streptomycetales; family Streptomycetaceae; genus Streptomyces. The sequence goes on from NZ_JNXE01000055.1 coordinate 27,466, forward strand.
ACCGTCAACAGAGTGCACACGGGACCATCCCGCCTGGGCTACGTGCAACTGCCGATCGTCAATTGACACCACCGTAGGTCGCTGCTGGAACTCGGGCTCGACCCCAGTGCTGGATTCCTCGTCAGGTGTACACATCTCGGCGCCGCAGCAGACCGGCCACGGGTTCGCCGGACCCGCCCCGGCCGTGGTCGACGAACCCCACCAGCCGGTGGTGTCCGAAGGTCTTCTTCCAGGTCGCGGCCGCATCCTGCTTCTCGGAGTGTGCGATGACGAGCACCCCGTCCAGGTCCGCGGTCACCTGACCGTCGGCATCCGGAGCTGCCTGACCGGCCAACGTCCGGACGTGTTCACGTACTTCGGCCCGGGCAGTACGGATCGCCGTCAGGGCTCGATCCCCGCCCGACGCGAGGGTGTCGATCGACCGGGACACCGTCGGATCGGCGGCCACCGGCCCCAACACCGCAGGCTCGGCCCGAAGCATGCCCACATCCGCCAGGCAGTCCCCGCCCAGCGCGAGGGCGAGCGCCACATCAAGCAGGACCTTGCCTGGATCATGCACCGCCCGCGCCTTGCGCCACGGCGCCGACGCCGCCGGTATCGCCCTGTCCGGGCCGCCCTTGCGGATCGTCTCCACAAGCAGCACACCGCCGGCCTGGGAGACCACCACGCGACGACCTGGACCCTAGACGAGTCCTATCGTTGCAGGTCAGGAGCACTCTCCGCGTTTCTGATCACCTACCTGACGCTCTGCCATGTGAAAGCGCGAGGTTAGGAAACACCCTTGCGCAACGACGCGAGGAGGCGGTCCAGGTCCCCGCGTGCCGTGTACGTACGGATCGGGTCGATGTAGTCGCGAGACTCGATGATCTGACCGTCCCGCACACGCATGACGAAGACGCAGGGCACCTTGGACCTGGAATCGTCCGGCAACGTGAACTCGTAGGCGAACTCGGCGACGATCACTTCAGGATCGACGGTCTCGTGAACGACGACATCGACGACACTCCTCTTCGGCAAGGACTCCCGAACTTCCGGCGGCACCGTGAAGTGCTCCCGAAGCGCACGCCGACTCGTCAACGGCTCGGACTCCGGCGTCGCCATCGGATGCCGGACATCGGTGACCTCGCCATACAGGTCCGGCAACTCGCTCGAGTTCCCGTCGGCGACCCCATGAACAAGCTGGAGAAACACCTCGCGCGGACTCAGACTCACAAGACCCCCCAAGTGATACGCACAGGCAGCTGACGATCATTATCGCCGGACGCGGGCCCGTACTGCGGACTGTCTCGACCAGCAGCACCCCACCCGTCCGATTCCCCCCGTGGCGCTGGACACGGACATGCGGTCTTCACCTGGGAAGTGCTCCTTCGACAGCAACGGCCAGGACCCTCCACAGGTCTCACCGTTGCAGGTCAGGAGCACTTCTCGCGTCTCTGAGCAAGCGGTAGACGGCACCGCTCGTGAAAACCCGAGGTTAGTGCCGCCGGAGTTCCAGTACACGGTGAGTCTGGCGATCGCGGCTTCCAGGTCGGTGGTGAGCCCGTGAGCGAATCCAGTGATTCCGGGAAGCCGTGAGGTGCGGGCGGCGCTGATCCAGACCGGTAGGTCAGCGCCGGTGCGTCGGGCGAGTATCTGGGCGAAGTCGCGTACGAGGTTGTGGGTTTGATGCAGCTAGAGGCAGGCGTCGAGAACGGCCTTGAGCCCGGTGGTTTCTTCTTCGGTGAGGGTGTCGGGGTGGCGGGTGATCCAGCCGACGACGGTCTGCACCGATGGCCCCGCAGCGGCCGGAACAGGTGCGTCGGGCCACTCCAGGCGCCTGCGGGCCCAGTCCCGCAGGCTGGTGTAGGGCACCTGGTCGCCGCAGCCGGCGAGTTCTTCGCGCAGTTCCTTGATGGTGATCGTGCCATTGGTTTCGTCGATGCGTCGTTGCAGGTGGGGCCGGTGCACGTCGAGGCGGCTGGGACGGGTTCGGCGTCCGGTGACCATGTCCTGCCAGCGGGCGGCCCGTGCGTACCGCTGGACGGTATGGCGTCCCCAACCCTGGTGGCGGGCGATGGCCCGCAAGCCCAACCTTCGCTCAACAGGCCATGGACCAGGGCGTGATGGACCCGCATCCGCTCCGCTCGACGGCCGGTCGGCACTACGGTGACGGGCCGCTCGGCCTTGCTGTCGAAAGTCCGTGTGCCGGTGGACTCGCGGTCCGGTGGAGGGACAGCGGTGCGCAGGCAGTCGCGATCCGCCGCGACGCACTTCTCGACGGCCTGGCCGAGGTTTTGAAGGATATGAAACCGGTCCGCGACTTGCAGCGCGTCCGGGGCGCCGAGCGCGGCGCCCTCGGCGTAAGCGCCCGCACGGTCCCTGCAGATCACTTCTACTCCTGGGTGTGCCTTGAGCCAGGCCGCCAGCGGTGCGGCTTCGCGTGTGGGCAGGACATCGACGGGCTTGTGCCGTTCGCCGTCCGTGATCACGGTGACGTACGAGTGGCCGCGGCGGGTGGCGAAGTCGTCGACCCCAAGGACCCGCGGCGTGTTGAACTGCGGGTCCGGCAAGGCCATTACCCGGCGCAGGAGCGTCATCCGCCCGGCACCGAGGCCCAGTTGGGCCGCCACCCTCGCGCCGGCCCGTCCTGCCAGTGCGAGCCCGATACGCTCCAGGACGCGGTCGAGCCGGGTGGTGAAACGCGCGTACGGACAGGTCAGCCGTGTGAAGGGCTCGACGAACGTGCGTCGAAGACAGGCACTCGTGTCACAGACGAAGCGCCGGACCTTCAGCCGGATCACGACACTCCGCTCGCCGAGCGGGAGATCCCGCAGTCTGCGCTGACAGGAGCCGTGCACTCGCTCCGAACAGTGGCCGCAGCCCGGGCAGGCCGCACCGGCCTTGCTGCCTCTGGCCACGATCTCGACCGTCCCGAAGGCGGTGGCTACCTCCTCGACGTCCACCTCGTCGATCCCGTCGAACACGAGCGCTTTCCAGAACGGTGCGTCGGCCTGCGTGAACGGAACCGTCACTGAAGACCGCTCCAAAGTACGGAGCTCCGCACCTACTTGATGGAGCGTCAGCAACCGCTCTTCGCCGGCACGGCGCACGCCGTCTCACGCACGAGCAGCCGTCCGCAATCGAGTTGCGGGGTGAGCGGATGGATCCAGCTGCCTCGGGCGCGATGGCGGATCAGCACGGGCCAGGTGAGGCCGTGGCCGTGGTCAAGGCGGGCGACGAGCCACTCCTGAGTCTCGGACACTCACGCCCGGCTGGAGAGAGGAGCTCGAAGCTCCACCCGCAGTCGGATCGAAGTGTCGATGGTCAGTCCCATGCTGGAATAGCGAAGATCTTTCGAGTAGCTCGCGATGAGGTCGAGGTCCCGCAGTTGCCGCTGCAACTCAGAGGTCAGCGCTTCGTCCGAATCAGGGACGAGGTCGTCTTCTTCCTGCTCGGCCAGGAACTCAAGGTGTTGGTCAACGGCCTCCACCGCCCGGCGACTGGTCCAGGTGGCGAAGTCGTGGCAGCCGAACAGATAGGCGTGCGCGGCATACAACGTCGCCGCTGCGGCAGACTCGTCTGCATCATCGGGCCCGTCCTGGCCGTCGTTGTGGCAGTACTCGCTGAGCATGTACTCGGCGACACCGCGCTTCACCGCCGAGAAGGCCGTCGAGTCACCGAGGACGCCCTCCCACACGGAGTTCAACAGGGGACGAAGGCTCACCGTGAACGGCGCCTGCTCGTCAGTGGGCAGTCCCTCGTGCCAGCTCATGAGCCGTTCCGCGACACCAGCAGCAAAAACGCCGCGTTCCCCAGGCGAGATGGCCTTCAGCCGCTCCTCCACCAGCACCGAAAGCTCCTGCCACGTGTCCATACGAGCCATCCCCGAGTCGTGAAACCAGCGCACTCACGCCAGCAACGGCGATCATTGCATCCACCACCGACAACACATCGGGCGAGGCTCCCTGGCTCTGAGCGCGGGGATACAGCCGGGCAGGCTTCCCCGCCCCACCCCGGGGACCAAATCGCTCGGGACGGGGACCTGGTGACGCTCCGCGACCGCTCCCCAAGATCTGTGCCAGAGCCCGAATCGCGCCGCCGTAGCCACGCCCGGTCGGCGGTGCCGCGCTGCTGGGGCAGGTCGAGGGCCGCATCGAGGCAAGTGTGTCGACGTGGATCGGCGCCCGGACTTGCCACTGGCGGGCCGGGGCCAGGTGGTCGCGATCGACATGTGCACCGTGTTCAAAGCTGCGGTGCGCGATTCGTCGCCGCACGCCAGATCGAGAGATACATAAAGGATTCATATAAAGCAGCTATGCTTCAGGCGTGAGTCGCCGAGACGCCGCGCACGGCGCTTCCGATGCCATCGGGTCAGCCCTCTACGGTCTGGCCACCAGGGCCGTGAGACGCCTTCCCCGCGACATGAGCCTGACGTCCGCCGCCACCTTGGCCACCCTGGACAAGACCGGCCCTCGACGGATCACCGATCTGGCGGTGGCCGAGGGCGTCACCCAGCCCGCGATGACCGTCCTGGTCCGGGTGATGGAGGAATCCGGGCTGGTCGAGCGGAAGGGCGATCCGTCCGACAAGCGGGTCACGCTGGTGTGCCTGACCGAGGCCGGCGCGTCGTACGTCCGGACGCGACGCCGGGCGGGCGTCGACGCGTACGCGCGGTTGATCGACGAACTCACCGGTGACGAGGTCGAGGCCTTGGCGGCAGCCCTTCCGGCGCTGCAGCATCTGGCGGAGCTCGAAAGCCACGCCCGGGAGGAGTCGGACCGGTGACCGCGGCCCAGGCCCATGACCAGCCCATGAGCACTGCCCTGATACGTTCCGAGGGACGTCTGCTGGTCCCCGCCCTGACGTTCATCGCCCTGGTCGTGGCCGCGGTCGCCAGCCTCGGGACACCGCTGATCACCAGCGTGGCGACCACGTTCCACGTCTCCCTCGACAGCGCGCAGTGGACGCTGACCATCGCCCTGCTCAGCGGCGCCGTCGCCACACCCGTCCTCGGCCGGCTCGGAGCCGGTCCGCACCGGCGGGCCACGATTCTCGCCACGCTGGCGATCGTCGTCGCCGACAGCGCCCTCACCGTGCTTCCGCTGCCGTTCGCCTGGCTGCTCGTGGGCAGAGCGGCCCAAGGTGTCGGGCTCGGTCTCACGGCGCTGATGATGGGCGTGGCCCGCGACCATCTGCCCGAGGAGCGCAGCGCGGCCACAATCGCCCTCATCTCCGTGGTCTCCATAATCGGAGCCGGCGTCGGCTACCCACTAGCCGCGCTGCTCGCCGAGTTCGGCGGACTGCGGGCCGCCTACGGCCTCGGCCTGCTCGTCACCGCCATCGCCTTCGTGACCGCGTGGCGCTCCATGCCCGCGGCTCCCGAAGGCCGCTCCGCTGACATGAACGTGGCCGGTGCGCTCGTCCTGGCGGGTGGATTGCTCCTCGTCCTGTTCCTGGCCGGCGAGAGGAGCCTGTGGAGCCGACACCTCGCCGTGGCGGTGACCCTTGCCGTCGCCGCCGTACTCCTGCTCTGCGTCCGGATCGTTTCCGAACTGCTGGCCAAGACGCCCCTGGTCGACGTCCGGGCGGTGCGGCACCCGGCGGTCGCCGGGGCGAACATCGCCATGTTCGTCGGCGGGAGCGGCATGTACCTCCTGCTCACGCTCATCACCCGCTACGCGCAGACGCCGTACAGCGCCGGCTACGGCTTCGGACTGACCACCTTCGTGGCGGGGCTGGTCCTCATCCCGTTCTCCGTGCTGGGGTTCGTCGCCGGCAAGCTCACTCCGTGGGTCCGTGAACGGATCGACGGCCCCCTGCTCCTGGCCGGCAGCGCCGTCATCGTAGGCGGCGAGTTCGTCCTGTTCGCCACCGCCCGGTCCAACCTGGCCGAACTGCTCGCGGCCATGGGCGTGCTGGGCTTCGGCGTCGGCAGCTTCTCGGCCGCCATGCCCGGCGTCATCCTGGCCGTCACCCCCAAGAGCGAGACGTCGAGCGCCATGAGCTTCAACTACGCCGTCCGCAGCGTCGGGTACTCCCTGGGCAGCGCGATCGGCGGCCTGATCCTCGCCGCGGGCACCGGCCCCGGCCACCTCTTCCCCGACGACAGCGCCTACACCACCGTGGCGTTGGTCGGCATCGGTGCCATGGCGATCACGACGCTGGCAAGCCTTGCTCTCGCCCGCCGACGCTCGTCCGCGACCAACTCGTAAGTTGGATGCACTCATCTCAACACTGGAGGTTCCATGCCCAAGGGCTACTGGGTCAGCGTCTACCGCGCCATTTCAGACCCTGAGAAGCTGGCCGCGTACAACAAGCTGGCCCCTGCGGCCGTCCAGGCAGGGGGCGGCCGGGTCATCTCCCGTGGCGGAGGGGTGGTGGCGTATGACGCCGGAATCGCCGAGCGCACCATCCTGATCGAGTTCGACAGCTTCGAACAGGCCGTCGCGGCGCGCGAGAGTCCGGCCTACCAGGAGGCGCTGGCCGCACTTGCTGACGGCGTCGAGCGCGACTTCCGCATCATCGAAGGCATCGACTGACCGAGGTCCAGTCGCATCTTCATCGCTGAAGATCCACCATCTTGATTTTCGCTGGTGCGGCTGATGGTGTGGCGGGATTCGTGGGTGCTCGTGCTGGTGGTGGGCGGCTGTCTTGGGTCCTGATCGTCTGTCAGCGGTCGAGTTCGAGGTTCGCCAGGATGAGCAGGAGGCGTCCCAGGCCTGACGCCGACCAAGCCTGATGCCAGCATGTCTGCCCGGGTCATGCCCCCAGGTCCTCCGTCATGGGCAGGCACTCGGCGAGCAGGTCGACGACGTCGCGCCAGGCTCGTTGCGCGTGCCGCGGGTGGTAGCCGACACCGGGGACCACGGGGTGGTCGACCGTCGGGTGGTGGAAGGCGTGCAAAGCGCCGCCGTAGACCGAGAGGCGCCAGTCGACGCCCGCGGCCTGCAGCTCAGCGGTGAACGCCTCGCGTTGCGCGGGCGGCATGATCGGGTCCTCCGACCCGACCCCGGCCCACACCGGGCAACGGATGCGCGCTGCCTCGCCCGGTCGGCCCGTGGTCGTTGCGTTGACTGTCCCGATCGCGCGGAGGTTGACGCCGTCGCGGCCGAGTTCCAGCGCGATGGCGCCCCCGGTGCCGTAGCCGATGGCGGCGATCCGGTCCGGATCGGTCCGCGGCTCGGTGCGCAACTCGTCGAGTGCCGTGTGGCCGATGCGCCGCATCCGGTCGGGATCAGCGAGCAGAGGCATGCAACGGGCCAGCATCTCCTCGGGATCGCTCACATAGCGCCCGCCGTGCAGGTCGAAGGCCAGCGCCACATATCCCAGCTCGGCGAGAGCATCGGCCCGGCGGCGCTCGACGTCGCTCAGCCCCATACCCTCCGGTCCGAGCAGCACCGCGGGCCGACGGCCGACACCGGCCGGGAGCGCGAGATGCCCGACCATCGTCAAACCGTCGGCCGGGTACGCGACCGTACGCGTCGTCATCGTCGTCACAAGACGGGACTGTAGTGATCGTCGAGCCCGTCCGGCCGCTGTTCTGCCGCTGGCAGAGCAGCCCGAATATCCCCCTCAAATACGACGACGGCTCACACGAACCGCCACACACCTCGACCCCACGACAGCTATCCAACCCGTTGCACCTGCGCCCCGTATCCCGGTGCTGGTTCTTCGAGCCGAGCGGCCCGCCGGGGCCAGGCCGGTTGGGTTCGGGTGCACGGGCCGGGCAAGGCAGGTTCAGACGGAGGTTTCTGAACCCCCGGCGGACTGGGGTGGGGGTGAGCCGGTCGGGTTCGGCCGGTAGTAAACAGCCACCAGCAGCACCCGGTCGGCGAGCCGCAGACACCACGGCTGACCGATACCCGGCCCATCGCCACCCCGCTCCCGCCCCACCTCCCGCAACCGCTCGCACTGCTTCATCCGCAGCCCCGTGAACGTCCCCACCCACAACGGATCAGCCCTCAACACCCCACGCATACAAGGAAAATGCGCTGACTGCGGCCTTCTGCAACGCCCTTGGGCGGCCTACGCGGTTGTGGCGATGCCGCCGTCGACAGGGATCACGGTGCCCGTCAGGTATGCGCCTGCCCGGCTCGCGAGGAACACGGCGACACCCGCCATGTCGTCGTCGCGGCCGATCCGGCCTAGGGGGGCCGACGCCGCGATCGCCTCGCCGAACTCATCGAGGGTCGCAGCCATCATTGCCGACGGGAACGGTCCCGGCGCCACCGCGTTCACGGTGACGTGCTGCGGTCCCAGTTCCTTGGCGAGCACTCTGGTGAGTTGATGCAGTGCGGCCTTGCTGCTGGAGTACGAGTAGTTGGGGCGCTGGGGGATGTGGATGGCGGCGATGCTGCCGATGTTGATGATCCGCGCGGGATCGTCGGCGGTGCCCGCCTTGCGAAGTGCGGGCAGCAGCTCCTGGACCAGCCAGAACGGCGACTTCAGGTTGAGGTCGACGACCGTGTCCCAGGCCGCGTCCGGGAACGTCGCCAGCGGCTCGTCCCATATGGCGCCCGCGTTGTTGACGAGGATGTCGAGACGCTCGGAGTCGGCGGTGACGAGGTCGGACAGTCGCCGACACTCGTCGTGGCGGGACAGGTCTGCGGGGATCGCCCGCACCTCACCGAATGTGGACAGCTCTTCCTGCGCCTTGGCGCACGCTTCTGCGTTGCGTGAACTGATGACCACGCGGACGCCCGCCTGGAGAAGGCCACGCGCGATCATCATCCCGATGCCTCTGGTGCCACCGGTGACGAGCGCGCGCTTTCCACGCAGATCGAAGAGTTCTGCATGCGTTGTGAATTGGTTGTCTACCACTTGCCGTCTTTCTCGTTGGTCGTGCCGGATGCCGCGTCGACGCGTCGGGCGTTCGGTTCGCTGTCTCGACGCTATGGCCGTGGAGTGCACTTCAAGCAAGCGGATCAGCGCCTGCCCTCGCCCGTACGACGCCCCCGCGGCGCCGGTCACCACACAGGGAGCGGACGGTCCGACTTGACGCCTCGCGGCAACAGCGGCTCAAGTCGGGCCCACTGGCCGTTCGTCACATCCCAACGTCCCTCAGGACATGACCATCAACGATCGAGATCAACTTTCGCAGCAGACCCCAGCCGTGCTCTGGCCGCGACCACACCCCAGCCCCTGGGAGCAGGTCATCTGCCGAGGGATCCGCGATCACGTCCGATGGCGGAAGCTGATGCGCATCAGTCGGCTGTCAGCCCAGTCTTCGTGCCGGGTCGGCCGGATAGTGCCGGGGTCGTGGGGCTGATTGAGATCCGCGACGATCTCCGCCAGCACGGCCCGCCGTTCGGCTGGGTCGGTCACAGGCGTGGCCCGTGCTGGCAGATCCGCACGGATCCCGTTCTTGAGGTGGAAGGTGAAGTCGGGATCGGCGAGAAGGTTCGCATGGCAGTCGGTCGCGGCACCGCCGGCGCCGCTGCAGAGGTAGGTGGTGGCCGCAGCTCGGTAGAAGAAGATCTCGATGCGGCGCGCTCGGCCGGTGCGGCGCCCCAGCGTCGTGATGTCGATGATCCGTTCCCCGGTGCCCGCGGCGGGGGTGATCTCGATGGCTCGTCGGATGTGATCGGGCAGGTGGGACGAAGACGCGTCCCGTGCGGAGTCGTTCGACCCGGTCGTGTCTGGAGTGCTCACGCGGTCTCGGTCTGAAGGGCGGGGCCGAGGAGGAGTCCACCGTCGATGACGTACTCCGACCCCGTGATGAACGACGCGTCCGATGACGTGAGGAACAAGAGGAGCCGGGTGACCTCGGTCGGCTCTCCGAGGCGGGGGACAGCGAACGGTTCGGGTGAGTAGAAGTCGGCGATCGCCGTGGTGGCGCCGACTGCTGGTTCCTGGATGAACGGGGTCGCTATCACGCCGGGGTGGATGGTGTTCACCCGGATGTGGTCGCGGCCGAGCTCGATCGCCGCCGTTTGCGTGAGACCTCGCACGGCCCACTTACTGGCGACGTACGGCGCGTAGTACGCAGTGCCGCCCAGGCCCATGGTCGAGGCGATGTTGACGATGGCGCCCCCTGCCGCGCGGCGCAGAGCGGGGGCTGCGGCCTTGATGCCGAGGAAGGTGCCGGTGAGGTTGACGTCGAGGATGCGCGACCACGTGGACTGCTCGGTGTACTCGATCGTCGCAGGCGGATTCTGCACGCCCGCGTTGTTGACGAGCACGTTCAGGGCACCGAAGGCGCTCTCGGCGGCCAGCACTGCGGCGGACCACGAGCTCTCGTCGGTGACGTCGAGGCGGACGAAGCGAGCGCGGGTCCCGAGCTCGTCGGCGAGAGCGGCGCCGCGTTCCGCGTCGACGCCGCCGATCACCACGTTCGCTCCCTCCGCGTGAAAGGCGCGCACGTGGCTCGAGCCCTGGCCGCCGGTCCCACCGGTCACGAGCACGGTCTGGTTGTCGAAGCGGGGCATCAGATGTTCCTTCGGTACGTGGCTGAATGACCGGGATCACCAGTGATGAACGGCGGCCAGTGGTGAGCCAGACCACTCACCATCGCCGTGACACTAGGTCGACGGCAGTGGCGAGTCAAGCCACTCACCTCGTATGCTCGGCCCATGAGCAAGGTCGTGACGACGTATCACCAGCGGGTCGCCCAGGAGAAGCGCGCGCTGATCGTGGCGGCCGCGACCGCGCTGTTTCTCGAGTTGGGCTACGACCGGACGTCGCTGGCGCGGATCGCGGAGTGCTCGGGCGTTTCGCGGGCCACCCTGTTCAAGCAGTTTCCGACCAAAGCCGCCCTGTTCGACGCCATCGTGACCGAGTCCTGGTCGACCTCCGACGAGGAGGATCCTCCGCCGACAGGCAACGTCGTCGACGGGCTCGGCATCATCGGTCGCCGTTACGCCGAGCTGCTGGGCCGTGCCCAGATGACCGACCTGTTCAGGATCGTCATCGCCGAGCTGCCGCGGTTCCCCGAGCTGGCCCAAGCGCAGTTCTCGCACGGGAAGATGCCCTACTTCGAGTCCGTACGCAGCTACCTCCTGGCTGAGCACGAGGCGGGAACGGTGCGGATCGAGGACGTGGACCTCGCAGCCACCCAGTTCCTGGGCATGATCTCCAACTACGTCTTCTGGCCGACCCTCCTGGTGCCCGGCTGGGAGGTGAGCGTCGAACGTGTCGCCCAGGTGGTCGACGAGGCCGTCCGCACCATCGCCGCCCGGTACGCCGCGACTGGACCAGGGGCGTCCACCGACGACTGAGTCCGGCCGACCGCGACAGAGTCCCACCGCCACCAAAGGACCTCATGCCTACGCAATCGATACCACGGCGCCAAGGGCGTTCGCGGGGCATCCCGGGGCGGACGCCGAAGGAGGGAGTCTCGATGTTGACCCACCTCGATCAGCCTGGCATCAGCACGGCCCGGTAAGAGGTCTCAGCAGCGGACCCAAACGTGCAAGTCTGCGCTCTCGGGGCGCAAACTCCCAACGACAGCAAAAAAAATCGGGTGGCCCAAGACCCGCAAGCCAGGCCCGCAGCTACCCCCTCATCTGTGAAGAGCCACGAACCGATTCGCCGCCTCTTCCAGACGACTGACCAAGTCTGTCTCCATGCGTGCCTCCGTCCAGAGCTGTTCGCAGCGCGGTGCCACGATCTTCCCGTCACAGGTGCGATCACGGCGTCGTAGCCGTACCGGACAGGCCCGTTCACTGGGCTGAGCCCGCGCCGCCTCGGCAAGCCGGTGACCGCCCTGCGCCACGAGGGGCGGACACGGTCCGCCGAAGCCGGCCGTCGAGCCGGCCTCTGAAGGACCGCGTCCTGCTGGTCGCGGCGTCCTGGTGCACGAACCTGACGCTGCACCGGCTCGCGCCGCGGATCCGAATCTCGAAGTCTGCGGCCGACCGCATCATCAACCGCCTCGCACCCTGCTCGCACTGCGGCCGCGCCAACGATTCCGTAAGGACACCGTGCTCATCGTGGACGGCACCCTGGTCCCCACACGCGACCACGCGGTGGCCGAGCAGTCGGAAAAATACGGGTACTCCACCAGTCACCAGGTCGTCATCCACGCCGATACCCGGATGGTCGTCGCGCTTGGGCGACCTCTGCCCGGCAACCGCAAACGACTGCAAGGCATGCGAGTTGTCCGGAGCGAAAGCCGTCGTCGACAACACCACGGTGATCGCTGACGGCGGCTACCGCGCCACCGGCCTGGTGATCCCGCACCGCCGTGAACCAGGCAAAGCCGAACTCTCAGCCTGGAAAAGGGCGCACAACCGCTCACACCGCAAGGTTCGTGTTCGAGGGTGTAGGGCACGTGGGGCCACCGAAGTAGCCGCGGACGATGTGTGGCTGACATTGACGCCGAGGGAAGAACCTGCTGGTTTCGGCGGCGAGTTGGGCCTGGTCACGGGCCCGGTGGTGCATAGGCAAGCTCCGCGGACGCGGTTGTCGATGAAGCCGTGCAGGCATCAGATCATGCGGTTGAAGAGATCGCGCAGTGCGGAAATACGCCGAGCGCAATGGGCGCGCCCGCGGTCGTAGTGGGTTCTGGCGCCGGAGACCCGGCTGCCCAGGAGCAAGGACAGGCAGCGCATCTGTACGGCGCAGGTGGGGCGGACAGTTTGTAGCGCTATCAGGAGTTCGCGCCGGCGGCGGCGCTGTTGCGGCGGCGCCGGAGGACGATCGCCAGGGTGACGATCACGGCGACCCCAGCGGCGGAGACGGCGGTCCACAACGCCGCGCTGTCGCGAGCCAGCAGCGCGGGGGACGCGGCCAACGCGATGACCGCCTTGTCGTTGCCGGGGGTCCGGTCGAACGGGTTGAACGTGCGTATGGTGCCCTTCGCGCCGGGGACCCGGCGGTCGATGCGGATCTTGAACCCGATGACGGTCGTCCCTCCTACGTACCGTACCTCGGAGAACCCGTCGTAACCGATCTCGCAGACGAACGCCCCGCCGTGCTTCTTCGGCCGTGTGCACGCCCAGTCGCCGCCATCGTCCTCGAAGGTGTACGGGATGGAGGTCACCGTGGTGCCTTCCGGCGGCACCACCTCGAAGCGGCCCAGTGCCTCCGCACCCCATGGCCGCCCGGGTCCGTTGTCGCGCACCCCCAGCCGGACCGTCACCGTGGTGCCGACCCGGCCCCGGACGGTCGCGGTCACCGGCTGGTAGTCGACCTGCACGGTGGTGGTGGCCCTGACGTACCCGGTGTCGCCGGTGAGGCCGCGGTCGGCCGTCCTGGTCAGGGTCAGCGGGGGTTCGGTGCCGCGCACCGTGAGTTCGGTGGGACGCTCGGGTTCGGACGACCAGGTGTAGGAGAGGGTGCCCAGCAGCTTTCCGGCGGCGGCCGTGTAGCGGACCGGGGCATTGGTGCGGTAGGCCGTGTGGGGTGCGGCCCTGGTGGGGAACTCGCACCAGGCCGAGGTGGAGGAGGTGTCGAAGTAGCAGTTGTCGGGGCGCGAGGTCAGCAGCAGCCCGTCGTCCGCGGTGATACGGAGCGCGACACCCTGTTCCGCCGTGAAACGGCTGTGGTTCGCGAACCGGGGCGTCGTTTTCCGGGACGTGCCCGGCGCCACCGCCTTCACCGACTCGCCGTCCGCCGGGGTGTGGAGCGAAGGTTCGCCCACGGTCATCCGGGTGGTCCCGGTCACCGGTGCCGCGTTGTCCGCGACGACGGTGTATGTCACGGTCCCGTTGTCGCCTGGCTCGACACCGTCCACGCCGTTGAGGGTGAAGGGGTTGTTGGACTCGCCGTCACCGTTCTGCACGTCGCCGTAGAGGCAGGTGAACACCGGGCCGTCCTGGGTGCAGTTCCCGCCGCCGCCCTTGCTCGCCCGGGCGACGCCGTCCAACCCCGAGGTGTCCACGGTGACCCTGACGTTGCGGGCCGGGCCCCCGTCACTGCGTTCCACGGCGACAGGGACGCCGAAGTCACTGAGCCGTTTCAGTGTGGCCACTGATCAGGTGACGACGTCGGCGTCCGCAACGGACAAGGCCCCTACGCCGTTGAGGGAGGTGTTCGACGTCTCA
>NZ_JNXE01000056.1 GCF_000716605.1 Streptomyces sp. NRRL F-525
GCCCCTTCCTCCCCGCCCCCTGCCCTCTACCCCCGGAGTTCAGGAGTCCGCCCGCACCAGCGTCCACACCACCTCCTCCGCCTCCTTCATCACCCGTGCCACCAGCTCCGCGCACGACGGCAGATCCTCGATCACCCCGGCGACCTGCCCGGAGGCCATCACCCCGAGGTCCGTGCGGCCGTCCACCATCGACGCCTTCAGCAGCATCGGTGTGTTCGCGGCGAGCAGGACCTGGCTCCAGGACAGGTCCTTGCCGTGCTTCAGCGCGAGGCCGTCGCGGATCATCCGGCGCCAGCTCAGCCCGGACAGACGGCGGAAGCCCGCCGCTCGGCGTATCGCCTGGAGCAGGGTTCTCGTGCGGCCGGAGTTCTCCAGGGTGTCGACCAGTTCCGTACGGAGCATGCGGTGCGGGAGGCCGTCTACCGCCCTCGTGACCGTGACGTCCTTGACCGTCGCAGCCAGATACGCCGCCTTCACCGCGTCCGGGACCGTCGAGTCCGAGGTGAGGAGGAAGCGGGTGCCCATGGCGACGCCCGCCGCCCCGTAGGCCAGCGCCGCGACGAGACCCCGCCCGTCGAAGAAGCCGCCGGCCGCCACGACCGGTATGTCCACCGCGTCCACGACCTGCGGCAACAACACCGTGGTGGCCACCTCCCCGGTGTGTCCGCCGCCCTCCCCGCCCTGCACGATCACCGCGTCCGCGCCCCACGCCGCGACCTTCTCCGCATGCCGCCGCGCCCCGATCGACGGGATCACGACGACCCCCGCCTCCTTCAGCTCGGCGATCAGCTCGGCAGACGGCGCGAGCGCGAAGGACGCGACCCGGACGCCCTCCTCGATGATGATCCGCACCCGGTCACCGGCGTCGGTCGCGTCCGCGCGCAGATTCACGCCGAACGGCTCCCGCGTACGGGACTTGACCTCACGGATCGCGTCCCGGAGCCGGTCGGTCGTCATGGTCGCGGAGGCGAGGATGCCCAGCGCGCCCGCGTTCGCCGTGGCCGACACCAGGCGGGGTCCCGCCACCCAGCCCATGCCCGTCTGGACGATCGGATGCCGGACCCCGACCAGCCGGGTCAGCGCGGTCTCCATCACGAACTCACTTCTCTGAACCGGGTGTCGGCGGGGTCTATCACTTCACGGATCAGCCGCAACTCGTCCGGGGTGGGCTCGCGGGTCCATGGCACCTCGTCCGGGACGGTGAGTTCGAAGCCCGTCGCCTCCCGCACCTGCTCCACACTCACCCCGGGATGCAGCGAGGCCAGCCGCATCGAGTGGTCGGGGGTCGCGAAGTCGAAGACGCCGAGGTCGGAGACGACCCGGGGGATGCGGTGGAAGCGGGCCGTCCCCGGATGCTCGGCGACCCGGTCGTACCCCACCCCGCACACCATGTCGACCTTCTCCACGAACACCCGGGGCGAGTGCCGGGGTACCCAGTAACTCGTCGGATTGTTCAGCGTGTTGATCGGCGCCCCGCGCACCCCGAGCAACTGCCGCTTCGGCCGCGCCCAGTCGCCGATGCACGAGATGTTCTGGTTGCCGAACCGGTCGATCTGGCTCGCGCCCATCATCACGTGCCGCCGCCCACCGGACACCAGGGCCAGATGCTGCCGGTACGGCAACCAGCCCTCCGGCGTCCCGTCCGGGCGGACGAGCATCGCCTCGCCGTCGGTGAGCAGGAGATCCGGAGCGAAGGTCAGCCGGGCCAGCCGTGCGCCGACGGACGGGATGAACCCCATCGGGCTGGCCAGGATCTCCCCGGCATCACGCCACGCCTCGGCACAGGCGATCACGCAGTACTCGGAACGCCGGACGTCCGTACGCGGTACGTCGCTACGCGATACGTCCATCACCCTTGCTCCTCCTGCCAGTTCCGCACCGCCGACTCGTAGGCCTGTTCGTCACCGGCCAGGAATCGGTCGGAGAACTCCGCCCAGGGGGTGCTCGCGTACAGCCGCTGGAAGGCCTCGTCCCTGTCGTGGTCGGGAGCGCAGGACGTGAAGTGGGTGCCGCCGGGCGCCTCGACGACCCCGGTCACGCTCAGCCGCTTCACGAGCAGGGACTGTGGCGGGGCCTCCTTCATCAACTCGGCCGTGTCCACGATCCGTTCGCAGGAGAGGTAGGCGGAGTCCGCCGCTTCGCAGAACAGGTCGTCGAAGTACGGGTCCGGGCCCAGGTACTGGCCGTTGCCCAGCCGGTCGGCGCGGTTGACGTGGACCAGGGCCGCGTCCAGCCGCAGGGCGGGCATCGCGACGAACGTCTCCCCGTCGTCGTACGGCGAAGTCACCGTCCGCAGGCCGGGGTTGACCCGCATGACGTCCGAGCCGATGCCCGCGCGCACCGGCAGGAACGGCAGTCGGTTCGCGGCGGCGCGCAGGCCCCACATGAACATGCCCTCGTCGACCTCCGTCAGCTCGAAGGCGCCGCTCTCGCGTGCCGCGCGGTAGTTGGGTTCGAGGGGGATCGAGTCGAGCGTGACGAAGGCGGCCACCAGCTTGCGGATGCGGCCGGCCGCCGCGAGCATGCCGACGTCCGGGCCGCCGTAGGAGACGACGGTGAGGTCGGTGAGGTCCGAGCGGAGCAACGCACGTACCAGGGCCATGGGTTTGCGGCGCGAGCCCCAGCCGCCGATGCCGAGGGTCATGCCGCTGTGCAGCCGGGCGACGACCTCGTCGGCCGTCATCGTCTTGTCGGTCATCTATGCCTCCTCTCTGTCCGATGTGCCGAAGGTGCCGCGGACCCGGTCGGCCACGCCGCTGACGTCGGCCTCGAAGGTGAAGCCCTGCTCGAAGCGGTAGCTGCGGCGGACGTCGACGGGGTCGATGCCGTTGATCGCGGACTTGGCGAGGCGGATCAGCTCGCCGTCCTTGGCGGCTATCTCGGCCGCCAACTCCATTGCGGCGGGCAGGAGTTCGGCGCGCGGCACGACCCGCCACACCGAGCCGTGCGCGTGCAGCTCGGCCGCCGTCGCCGTGCGCGAGGTGTAGTACAGGGCGCGCATCAGGTGCTGGGGGACCAGCCGGGCCAGATGCGTGGCCGCGCCCAGGGCGCCCCGGTCCAGCTCGGGCAGGCCGAAGGTGGCGTCCTCGCTCGCCACGATCACGTCCGCGTTGCCGACAAGGCCGATGCCTCCGCCCAGGCAGAACCCCTGCACGGCCGCGACGACCGGTACCTCGCACTCGTAGACCGCCGCGAACGCCTCGAAACAGCCCCGGTTCACCCCGACCAGGGCCGACCGCCCCCGCGCCTGTATCTCCTTGATGTCCACGCCCGCGTTGAAACCACGCCCTTCGGCCGCCAGCACCACACAGCGCACATCGGGGTCGCGCCCGGCCGCGCGCACGGCGTCGGCCAGGGCGAACCAGCCGTCCACCGGCAGCGCGTTCACCGGCGGGTAGTCGACCGTGACTACGGAAATCGCCTTTGTCGAGCTTGAGGTGGAGACACCCATGGACGCATCAGCTACCTTTCCACCAAACATTTGTTAGGTGCGAGGCTTCGAAGCTAGCAGCCGGAGAATCCGAGCGGGAGGCCCTGTGGATAACCACCCTGCCGACGATCGCCCTGTGGACAACTCGTGTGACGCCCCGCTCGCCGGCCGGACCGTCCTCGTCACCGGCGGCACCCGAGGCGTCGGCGCCGGTATCGCACGGGCCTTCGCCGAGGCCGGTGCCGAGGTGCTGACCTGCGCGCGCCGACCGCCCGAAGAGCCGGTCAAGGGAACCGAGTTCAGACCCCTCGACCTGCGCGACCCGGACGCCGTACGGGAGTTCTTCGCCGCGCTGCCCCGACTCGACGTCCTCGTCAACAACGCGGGCGGCGCGCCGTACCGCCCCCTGATCGACGCGGAGGCCGAACGCCACGCGCGGATCATCGAGTTGAACCTCCTCGCCCCGCTCACCGCCTCCCTCGCCGCGTACGAACACCTCAAGCGGGCCAAGGGCTCGGTCGTGATGATCGGCAGCGTCAGCGGCAGCCGCCCCTCGCCCGGTTCGGCGGCGTACGGGGCGGCCAAGGCCGGTCTGGAGAACCTGGCGCGTTCGATGGCGGTGGAGTGGGCACCGGACATCCGCGTCAACACGCTGGTCGTCGGCATGGTGCGTACGGAGTTGTCCCACCTCCACTACGGCGGCGAGGACGCGATCGAGGCCGTTTCCCGAACCGTCCCGCTCGGCCGCCTCGCCGACCCCTCCGACATCGGCGCGGCGGCGGTCTTCCTCGCCTCCGACGCGGCCGCGTACATCAGCGGGGCGAGTCTTCTCGTCCACGGGGGCGGGGAGCGTCCGGCGTTCCTCGACGCGGCAACCGCCAACAAGGGCAAGCGAGTTGAAGGGTGACCGAGATGAGCGGAATCTGTGACGGGCGGGTCGTCGTCGTCACCGGCGCGGGGCGGGGGCTCGGCCGCGCCCACGCCCTCGCCTTCGCCGCCGAGGGCGCCCGGGTCGTCGTCAACGACCTCGGCGTCGGCCTCGACGGCACCTCCGACCCCGACAGCCCGGCCGCCCAGGTCGTCGCCGAGATCCGCGCGGCGGGCGGCGAGGCGGTGGCCCACGGCGGCGACATCGCGACGGCCGCCGGTGCCGCGTCCCTCGTCGCGACCGCGCTGGAGACCTACGGTCGGCTCGACACCCTTGTCAACAACGCCGGTTACCTGCGCGACCGGATGCTCGTCAACCTCGACGAGGACGACTGGGACGCGGTGATGCGGGTCCATCTGAAGGGGCACTTCCTGCCCCTCAAGCACGCGGCGGCGCACTGGCGGGCGGAGACGAAAGCCGGCCGCACTCCCGTCGCCCGGATCATCAACACCAGTAGCGGAGCAGGGCTGTTGGGCTCGGTCGGACAGGGCAACTACAGCGCCGCCAAGGCCGGCATCATCGGCCTCACCCTGGTCGCGGCGGCCGAACTCGCCCGCTACGGAGTCCAGGTCAACGCGATCGCCCCCACCGCGCGGACCCGCATGACGGAGCACACCTTCGCGGAGACGATGGCCGCGCCTGGGTCCGGGTTCGATGTGATGGCGCCGGAGAACGTGTCGCCGTTGGTGGTGTGGTTGGGGTCGGGGGCCAGTGCTGGGGTTACCGGGCGGGTGTTCGAGGTTGAGGGTGGGCGGATCGCTGTCATGGAGGGGTGGCGGGCGGGGCCGAGTGTGGACAAGGGGGAGCGGTGGGGCGTGGGGGAAGTGGGGGAGGTGGTGGTGAAGCTTTTGGGGGAGGCGGAGATTCCGGGGGCAGTTTATGGGGCGTAGGTGGAGGGGCGGAGCCCCCAGGGGGCGGTGCAACTTACGTGTCGCACTCCAACACCGTCCGGCACAGCGAACACCTCGCCCTGACTCGCCCCCGCACCGGCACCCTGATCCGCTGATGACACGTGGGGCACGGGAAGGACACCCGCAGGCTGCCGGACCCGTCCCCGCTGAAGGCGTACGGCACGCCCTGCTGCGACCCCGGCCCGTGTCGCCGGTCATGGGCGTACCGGCGCCGGCCGGCCCACCCCGCCGCCGTCAGCGGCGGCTGCTGCTCGTCGAGCCGGGCCCGCGCCATCCCCTTGACGTACGCCGTGTAGGCCTGCGGGCTGGTGAACCACACGGAGGGGTCCTCGCCGAAGACCAGGGCCCGCTTGGCGAGGACGTACCCGAACTCCTCCGGGGTCAGATACCCGAGTTTCTGCGAGGACGCCGAGTCCTCCCGGTACGCGTCCAGCAGCAGCCACCCCGCACCCAGATACGTCGCCGCCGTGTCCGTGAGGATCTCGTTCTCACGGGTGCCGGGGAAGGACAGGTCGAGGCGGTGAAGGTAGACGTGCATGACCTCGTGCGCGAGAGCCGCGCCGATGTCCCGCCGATGCGTGCGGAACCGGTCGTTCAACTCGATGAAGTACTCGGGCCCGGCGGTGAGTTCGACGTTCGCCGCATGCGTCATCTCACGGAAACTGATGATCGGCCGGGCGTCCGGGAGCCGGTAGTGCCGGACCATCTCGCGGGCCACCCGCTGCGCGCCCAGGTGCAGGTCGTCCGTGTCGGCGAACGCCACGTCGACGGGGGCCACGCTGGTCGCGAACGTCTGGACGGTGTCGTAGGACAACCGCTTGTAGAGCGCGGTGATGGCGTCCCGCACCGTATCGAGGTGCGGGTAGCCGTGCTCGACCGGTCCGTCGTCCGCCACGTCCACAACCCCCAGAGACGCCCTGAACCCGCATCCACTCTATGCCGGTGCCCGCCGAAGCACGCCCCCGTATTTCCCTGGCAGATCGCGGACAGGGCGGTTATGCTCCCCGCGATGACCACTCACTCTGTTCACAGAATGGGGGTCCCGTCCGCGCAAGGTGAGTGCTGATGCACCTTCACCCCGCGAACGAGGATTCCCTACGTTCCTTCTGGCCGCGCGTGCGCGAGTTCGCCGTGCCGCCCTCCATGATCGAGAAGGCCACGGCCCGCCGTGATGCCGGTGACTGGGCGGGCGCCTGCGCCGCAGCCCGCGTCGACGTCGATCTCGACCTACGATCCGTAGCGCGCGCCCACGGCCGGGAAGTCGCCGCCCGGGTCCGCGCCGACCTCCGCGGCCTCGCCCCCGACCTGCTCCGCTGGCACCTCCCGAGGATCGCCCCGGACGGCCTGCTGCGCCCGGGACTGACCCTCACCCTGGCCCGCTACGGCGACGACGCCACCGGCCCGCCGCACCTCGTGGTCCGGACACCACCGGCCTGGGCGGACGGCGGCCAGCGCATCAGCCTCGCCCTGTGGGACGGCACCCGTCGCGACGCCGACGCCCGTCGGCATCCGCATCCCCGGCCCAGCCGCTCGTTCCGCCTCGACCTGCACCGGCATCTGTGGGACGCGGGGAGAAGCGGTGAGCTGCGGGAGCGGTCCGGGGCCGAACGGCCGGAGATTCCGGACCAGTTGGACGTGCCGGAGGGGCTCTACTGTGCCGTCGACCGGTGGGCTGCCGAGGCGGTGATCCTGCTCCGTGCGGAGGGGCGCACGACCGGCCCCGTCGTCGTACGGCTCGGGTCGCGGCACCGGCTCGCGCTGACCCCGGATCAGGCCGGGGCCACCCTGCGGATCGCGCCCGCGCCGACGGACGGCAGTGCCGCCGCGCTGCCCGTGCTGCCCGACGCGGCGATCTGGGTCCTGCCCGACCTGGAGCTGCTCCGCACCGGCGAGATCGACGCCGACCGGCTGCATCCGCTGGTCGCCGCCGCGCTCGTACCGGACCGTCCGCCGCCGGAGGATCCCGCGCCGGTGCCGGAGGGGGCGGTCCAGCCGCACCTGGTCGAATGCCGGGGCGCCCTGCACCGGATCGGTCTGGTGGACGGCGTCCTGGCGCCCCTGGACCACGATCCGGCCGAGGTCAGGCGTGAGGAACTGCTGGTCGCGCTGACCGGTACGCCGTTGCCCTGCCTGCAGGCCATCGACGACGCCCATCGCCGCCCCGACTGCCTCACCGGCGTCGGCGAACGGCTCGTCCACGGTGACACCGCCGGTGCGCTGGCCGTCGTAGAAGGGCTGCTCGGGCCCGAGGCGGTGCTGCGCGGTGGCGCGTTGCGGGACGAACTGCGGGCGGCGGCCGAACGGCGGCTCGCGTACGGGCTGTTCAGGGCGGGCCTGGCCGATCCCGGCCCGCGAACCGGCCACTTCGCGCCGGGGCGTCCGGATCCCCGGCTCCGCCCCGCCTCGCGCCCGCGCCACACCATCGCCCGCTGACCGCACCGGGCGCCGCAGCCGACCGCTGAGCCTGCCCTCACCCATGTCCCGCCCCGACCCCAAAGGTGATCCGCCATGCCCACACGCACTCTGTACGCCGCCCTCAACCCCGCCCTCTCGCCCACTCAACTCGACGTCGCCGGGGACCTGTTGACCCTCCTGCGCGACACCACCACCGAACCGCGCCCCGACATCCAGCTGGAGGCCCTGACCCTGTCCGTGGCCGCCGACCTGCCCGTGCTGCTGTGGGGCGAGCCGGGGATCGGGAAGACGGCCGCGCTGACGCAGCTCGCCGACGCGCTGGATCTGCCGTTGACGACGGTGATCGCCAGCGTGCACGAGCCGTCCGACTTCTCCGGGCTGCCCGTCATCGGCGACGACCCCGCCGAGCAGGGCGTCCCGATGGCCCCGCCGGACTGGGCCGTACGGCTCGTGCGGGCGGGGAAGGGGCTGTTGTTCCTGGACGAGTTGTCCACCGCGCCGCCCGCCGTGCAGGCCGCGTTGCTGCGGCTGGTGCTGGAACGGCGGATCGGCGCGCTGCGGCTGCCGCCGGGGGTACGGATCGTGGCCGCCGCCAACCCGCGCTCCTCGGCGGCCGACGGCTGGGAGCTGAGCCCGCCGCTCGCGAACCGGTTCGTGCACCTGCAGTGGACCCACGATCACGAGGTCGTCGTCCGCGGACTCGGCGGCACCTGGCCGCGGGCGACCCTGCCGCGGCTCGACCCGGAGAAGCTGCCCGAGGCCGTGGACTTCGCGCGCCGCGCGGTGTGCGGGCTGCTCACCGGGCGGCCCAAACTCGTCCACCAACTCCCCGGCAACGAGACGCGGCGCGGCGGCGCCTGGCCCTCGCCCCGGAGCTGGGAGATGGCGATCAGCCTGATCGCCTTCGCCACGGCGGCCGGGTCCTCCCGAGAGGTGCTGTCGCTGCTGGTCAGGGGCACGGTGGGGGACGGTCCCGGGCTCGAACTGCTCGCCTGCGTCGACCGCATGGACCTGCCCGACCCGGAGATCTTCCTCGCCGACCCGACGGCCGGTGAGCTGCCCGAGCGCGGGGATCTGCGGCAGGCCGTGCTCGACGGGGTGGTGGCCGCGGTCCGCAACCGTCCCGACCGGGCCCGCTGGGACTCGGCCTGGGCGCTCCTGGTCCGGGCACTGGAGACCGGCGCCCCGGACCTGGTCGTCGTCCCGGCGACCACCCTCGCGTCGCTGCGCCGGGAGGACTGGGACGTTCCCGCGTCCATCGAGCGACTCGCGGGCGTGGTCTCCCTGTCGCAGCGGGCGGACCGCGCCGCGGCGGCGGCGAAGGGCGGCCGATGAACACGACCGCGGCCACCGGGGCGGGCACCCTCGACCGCGACAAACTCTTCGCCGCCCGCCTCTACGCCGCCCGCGTCCGCCCCTACCTCGCCACGGCCCTGTTCGCGCTGCACACGGTCGAGTCGCGGCACGTGCCGACCATGGCCGTCGACCGGCACTGGCGTTGCTATGTGTCGCCCGGTTTCGTGGACCGGATGTCCGTCGAGGACCTGGCCGGTGTCTGGGTCCACGAGGTGTCGCACCTGCTCCGCGACCACCACGGGCGCAGTGACCGCCTCGCCCGCGAGCGCGGACTGACCGGCCCGGGGGAGCGGTTGCGGATGAACATCGCCGCCGACTTCGAGATCAACGACGACGCGTACGGCGACGGCCTGGTCACCCCCGAAGGCGCCGTCCAGCCGGGGCTGTTGGGGCTGCCCGCGGGGAACCTCATGGAGGGCTACCTGCGCTGGTTCCAACTCGGGGCGCGCACCCAGGACTTGGCCTGGCTGGACTGCGGCAGCGGCGCCGACGGGCTCGACCGGGAGTGGGACCTGGGCGCGGACGGCGCGCACGGGCTCACCGAGCAGCAGCGCGACGCCGTCCGCTTCCGGGTGGCGCAGGGCATCACCGGCCGCCCCGGCAGCGCCCCGAGCGGGTGGCGGCGGTGGGCGGAGGAGGCGTTCCATCCGCCGCAGCCCTGGCGGCAGTTGCTCGGCGCGGCGATCCGCTCGGCGGTCTCCGCGCCGGGTGCGGGCGAGGACTACGTCTACGGCAGGCCCTCGCGCCGTTCGGTGTCGCTGCCCGGCGTCGTGCTGCCGAGCCTGCGCCGCCGGCCGCCCCGGGTGTGCGTGGTGATCGACACCTCCGGGTCGGTCAGCGACGCCGAGCTGGGCAGCGCGCTCCTCGAAGTCGCCGCGATCGCACGGGCGGTGGGCGGCCGCCGCGACCTCGTCACGGTGGTGCCGTGCGACGCGGCGGCCCGGGTCGCGCAACCGCTGTGCCGCGCCGAGGGCATCGAGCTGCTGGGCGGCGGCGGCACGGATCTGCGCACCGGTTTCGCCAAGGCGCTGCGCACCCAGCCGCCGCCCGACGCGGTCGTGGTCCTCACCGACGGCCAGACCCGCTGGCCGGACACCCGACCGCCCTGCCGCACGGTGGTGGGCCTCTTCCCCCGCCGCTACGAGACCGGGGAGTACGCCGAGGACAACCCCGACTACGTGCCGGACACACCGCCCGACTGGGCACGGGTGGTCGAGATCGGGTCCGCACCCATCGCCCGATGACCCTTCAGAGGCTTCGCAGCGTGAGCGCCGACTCCGAAGGAACCGGCGCCTCTTGAAGCTCCAGCACCCACACCTCGTTCACGCCCTCCCGCAGGACGGCACCGGGGACGTACAACTCCCGTTGCGGCCCCTCCGACCAGTACCGCCCCAGATTGAACCCGTTGACCCACACGAACCCCCGCGTCCAGCCCGGCAGTTCGAGCAGGGCGTCCCCGGCGCCGCGCACCTCGGCGGTGCCCCGGTACAGCCCGGGGGAGCCGTCCGCGGGCAACTCCCGCAGCGGAAGCCCCTCGACGTCGTCCAGCGAGTCCAGCGCGTCCAGTCGCAACCCACGCGCGCGTACGTCGTGCAGATACTGCCGCTCGTGCAGCAACCCCCCGGTGATCCCCTTCGCCTCCCCGAGCCGCGGCCCGTAATTGACCCTCCCCAGGGACTCCACCCACAGCTGCACACGCGCGTGCCCGGCGACGGGCTCCTTGAGCTGCTCGTCGCCCTCCATGAGGACCCCGGCCCGTTCCCCGTCGACGTACACCACGGCCAGGTCCCGCAGCCCGCGCGCGGTGAGCGGATACGGTGCGCGCGGTCCCGGAACGGTCACTTCGTAGCGGACGATCCCGCGGTCCACGTCCAGTTCCTCGAAAGTCGGCGGCACCGGTCCCTCCGTCTCGGGGCCGCCGTGCGCCTCCAGCACGTCGTCCAGGGACGCCCAGCCCGTCAGGCCCACCTCGGCCGGGGCGCCCAACGGCGCCGGTGCGGGCGGGAGTTCGGGCAGCGGGCCGTCCGCGTACGCGGCCAGCACCTCGCGGAAGGCCCAGAACTTGTCCGTGGGGCGCCCGTACTCGTCGATCGGGGCGTCGTAGTCGTACGACGTCACATCGGGCTCCAGCGGGCCCTCGTGCAGGGCGCCGCCGCCCCGGTTGGCGCCCGCCCAGCCGGCGAAGTTGGTGCCGCCGTGCGCCATGTAGAGGTTGACCGACGCGCCGCACTCCAGGATCTCGCGCAGCGCGTCCGCCGCGTCCTGGGCATCGCGGACGACGTGCTCGCCGCCCCAGTGGTCGAACCAGCCGCACCAGAACTCCATGCACATCAGCGGACCTTCGGGCTGATGCCTGCGCAGCGTCTCGAAGGCCACACGCGCGTGGGACCCGAAATTCACCGTCGCGAGCACACCGGGGACCGAACCGCCGCCCAGCATGAAGTCCTCCGGACCGTCCGAGGTGAACAGCGGGACCGTGACCCCCTGGTCCCGCAGCAACTCCTCCACGCGCCGCAGATACACCGCGTCGGAGCCGTAGCTGCCGTACTCGTTCTCGATCTGGACCATGATCACCGGGCCGCCGCGGTCGACCTGGCGGGACACGACCTCGGGCAGCAACTGCCGGAACCAGCGCTCCAGGTGGCCCAGGAAGCGTGCGTCACGCGTACGCGCGCGTGCCCCCAGTTCGCCGGTCAGCCAGTGGGGCAGCCCGCCGTTCTCCCACTCCGCGCAGATGTACGGCCCCGGGCGCACGATCGCCCACAGACCCGCCTCCCGCGCCGCGTCCAGGAACCGGCCGAGCGCCTGTACGTCCCTCACATCCCCCGGCGCCGGCTCGTGCAGGTTCCACGGGACGTACGTCTCCACGCAGTTGAGGCCCATCGCCCGCAGCATCGCCAGCCGGTGCCCCCAGCTCGCCTCGTGCACCCGGAAGTAGTGCAGTGCCCCGGACAGCAGCCGCACCGGCCGCCCGTCCAGCAGAAAGTCCCTGTCGCCCACGGTGAACTCACTCATGCCGACGACTCTCTCCCCTTGGCGGCGATCACGTCCATGGACAAAGATCACCGCTACTTGGACCGAACACTGTGTGAGGGGGCGCGGCCGCCGATGTACCACACCTGGATGCGGTTCTTCACGCCCACACCCGCCCACCACCGCCTCGGCCTCGCCTGCCTCGGCGTCGGCCTCCAGTACGGCGCCCTGCCCACTGTCGGGCCCCGCACCCTCGACCACCACGTCGCCGTCGTGATCAGCGCGGGCGGCGGCTGGTACCTGAGCCCCGACGGCCGCCGTACGACCGTCACCGCGCCCGCGCTGCTGTGGCTCACCCCCGGGGTGCCGCACCACTACGCGCCCGACCCCGGCGGCGGCTGGGACGAGGGGTTCGTCGACTTCACCGGGCCCGCGACGACGACGTACACCGAACTCGGCTACATCGAGCCGGAGCGGCCCGTGGTGCCCCTCTCGGACGCGACGGGACCCCGCGCGGTCATCGGGCGCATGGCGCGCGCCGCACGGCGCGGAAACCCCCTCCTGGAGGTGGAGACCGGCGCCGCCGTCCACGAACTCCTGGTCGCCCTGCGCCGCGCCCGCGCCGACCTCGCCCCCGACGGCGACCCCGTCCTCCAGGCCCTCGCCCGCGACGCCTGCCTGCCGCTCACCGTCGCCGAGCACGCCGCCCGGCACGGCATGACCCCCGCCGCCCTGCGCACCGCCGTCCGCCAGGGCGCCGGATGCAGCCCCAAGGACTACCTCCTCGGCATCCGCCTGGGCCGCGCCAAGGAGCTGCTCGCCGCCACCGAACTCCCCGTCGCCGCCGTCGCCCGCCGCGTCGGCTACGACGACCCCGCCTATTTCAGCCGCCTGTTCACCCGCCGCGTCGGCATGCCCCCCGTCCGCTTCCGCGCCCAGCAGGGCCGCACCGTCCCCGGCGGCTGGAGCGACCAGGTCCCCGACCCGGCCGACCCACCGGTGATCGAGTGGCCGCACGCCACATAGCCGCACACCACACAGGGCCCGAACACCGAGTGGTCGCATGCCACGTAGGGTTGTCGCCCATGACCACCAGCACCAACGGAACCGGTGACGTCGACCCCGCCGTGCGCGAGGAGCTCGCCCGGCTGCGCGACAGCATCGACAACATCGACGCCGCCGTCGTCCACATGCTCGCCGAACGCTTCAAGGCCACCCAGCAGGTCGGTGTCCTCAAGGCCACCCACCGGCTGCCGCCCGCCGACCCGGCCCGCGAGGCCCGCCAGATCGAACGGCTCCGCGCGCTGGCCGAAAGCGCCAAGCTGGACCCGGCGTTCGCTGAGAAGTTCCTGAATTTCATCATCGGCGAGGTCATCCGCCACCACGAGCGCATCGCGGAGGACGCCGTGAACGGCGGTTCACCCACGGCGAACTGACCTCGCACGTCCGGTAAGGGGCGTGACAGCGGGGCGAGTTCGGGTCCATGCTGCGCTGTGCGCTCCTTGTGCACTCCATGTCAGCCGACGGGCACGCCCCGTCAACACCTGCGTCATAAGCTGGTTGTCCCACGCGGGAGGGACGTCGGGCCATGCCGTCGGATGCCGAGATCCTCATCGTCGACGACCATGAGGACACGCTGTACGCCCTGGAGAGCGCCCTGGCCCCGCTGGGCCACCGGCTCGCCCGCGCCACCAGCGGCGACGAGGCGCTCAAGCAGGTGCTCCGCGGCAAGGTCGGACTCCTCCTGCTCGACGTGCGCATGCCCGGCGTCAGCGGCCTGGACGTCGTCCGCTACCTGCGCCGCCTGGAGCAGACCCAGCACATCCCCGTCCTCCTCCTCACGGGCTTCGGCCCCGACCCCGAGACGACGGCCGCCGCCTTCACCCTGGGCGTCGCCGACCTCGTCATGAAACCCGTCGACCCCTGGGCCCTGCGCACCAAGGTCCGCTACCTCTACGACGCCCACCAGCGCCACCAGGCCCTCGAACGCGAGGTCCGCGAACTCCGCGCCCTCCTGAAGGACCCGCACGAACCCCGCCCCGCCCTGCCCCACCCGGACGCGCGCGTGCCCTACCAGCGCGACGACCGGAACACCGCACCCACCCCCGCGCCCACATCTGCGCCCGCCCCCGCACCCGACCGGACATAAGCCGCGTACGGAACCACCCCTGTGCCATGTCAGTGCCATCAGGCAGCATGTCCTGCATGTCCGTACTGACGCGCGACGAAGCGCAGACCCGTGCCAGGCTCCTCGACGTCCA
Source organism: Streptomyces sp. NRRL F-525 (assembly GCF_000716605.1). GTDB lineage: Bacteria > Actinomycetota > Actinomycetes > Streptomycetales > Streptomycetaceae > Streptomyces. The sequence continues at coordinate 14,275 of NZ_JNXE01000056.1, forward strand.
CCGCTACACGATCGAACTCGATCTGACGACGGGCGAAGACACCTTCGACTCCCGCACCGTCATCGCGTTCACCGCTCGTGCCGACGCGGACACCTTCGTCGAACTCAAGCCCGCCGAGCTGCGCTCCGTCACCCTCGACGGCCGCCCCCTCGACCCCGAGCAGCTCGTCGAGAACCGGCTCCCGCTGCCCGGCCTCACCGCGGGCGAGCACGAACTGCGCGTCGACGCGAGCATGCGCTACTCCCGCACCGGCGAGGGCATGCACCGCTTCACGGACCCCACCGACAGCGAGACCTACGTCTACACCCAGCTCTTCATGGAGGACGTCCAGCGCGTCTTCGCCGCCTTCGACCAGCCCGACCTCAAGTCCGTCTTCGACCTGATCGTCACGGCCCCCGAAGGCTGGACCGTCCTCGCCAACGGCATCACCGAACACCTCGGCGAAGGCCGCTGGCAGGCCGCCTCCACCCCTCTCATCTCCACCTACCTCGTCGCCGTCGCCGCCGGCCCCTGGCACTCGGTCCGCACCGAACACCGCGGCCTGCCCTTCGGCATCCACTGCCGCCGCTCCCTGGCCCCCCACCTCGACGCGGACGCCGAGGAGATCCTCGACATCACCCGCCAGTGCTACGACCGCTACCACGAGAAGTTCGAGGAGCCCTACCCCTTCGACTCCTACGACCAGGCCTTCGTCCCCGAGTTCAACGCGGGCGCCATGGAGAACCCCGGACTGGTCACCTTCCGCGACGAGTTCATCTACCGCTCCGCCGTCACCGACACCGAGCGGCAGACCCGCGGCATGGTCATCGCCCACGAGATGGCCCACATGTGGTTCGGCGACCTCGTCACCCTCCAGTGGTGGGACGACATCTGGCTGAACGAGTCCTTCGCCGAGTACATGGGCTACCAGACCCTCACCGAGGCGACCCGCTTCACCGACACCTGGACCGACTTCGGAGTCGTCCGCAAGGCCTGGGGCTACGACGCCGACCAGCGCCCCTCCACCCACCCCGTGGCCCCGGAGAACGTCGACGACACCGCCTCCGCCCTCCTGAACTTCGACGGCATCTCGTACGCCAAGGGGGCTTCCGCGCTACGGCAGTTGGTTGCCTGGCTCGGCGAGAAGGACTTCCTCGCCGGCATCAACACCCACTTCGCCCGCCACAAGTTCGCCAACGCCACCCTCGCCGACTTCATCGACTCCCTCGCCTCGGGCACCGAACGCGACGTCCACGCCTGGGCGGACGCGTGGCTGAGCACGACGGGCGTGGACACCCTCACCCCGACCGTCACCCGCGCCGACGACGGCACGTACACCCTGACCGTCGACCGCGCGGGCAGCCGCCCCCACCGCATCGCCGTCGGCCTCTACGACCAGGACCCCGGCGACACCGGCCGCCTCACCCTGCGCGAGCGCCTCGACCTCGACGTCCCGCAGACCGAGCCCCAACCCCTCGGCAAGCGCCCGGCGTTGCTCCTCCTCAACGACGGCGACCTCACCTACGCCAAGGTGCGCTTCGACCCCGACTCCTTCGAAACCGTCCGCACCAGCCTCTCCGGCCTCCCCGACCCCCTCACCCGCGCGGTCGTCTGGAACGCCCTGCGCGACAGCGTCCGCGACGGTGAACTCCCCGCCTCCGCCTACCTGGACGCCGCCCGCGCCCACCTCCCGCACGAGACGGACCTCGCCCTCGTCCAGGGTGTCCTGGCCTTCGCCTCCGCGCAGGTCACCGACCGCTACCTCACCCCCGAGGCCCGCCCGGTCGCCCTCGCCACCCTCACCGCCCTGTGCCGCGACCTCATCCGCCGCACCGAGGACGGCTCGAACCCCGGCCTGCGACTCATCGCCGTACGCCACTTCATCGACGTCGCCGCGCACCCGGACACCATCGCCGCCTGGCTCACCGAAGGCACCGTCCCCGGCGGCCCCGAGCTGGACCCGGAACTCCGCTGGCGCGTCCTGGCCCGCCTCGCCGTCCTCGGCGCCACCGACGAGCCCGCGATCGCCGCCGAGCTGGAGCGCGACCCGTCCGCCACCGGCCAGGAAGGCGCCGCCCGCTGCCGCGCCGCCCTCCCCGACCCCGAGGCCAAGCGCACGGCGTGGGAGGCGATGTTCACCACGGACGACCTCTCGAACTACCTCTTCACCGCCACCGCCCAGGGCTTCTGGCAGCCCGAACAGGCCGATCTGGTACGGGAGTACGTGCCCCGCTTCTTCACGGACGCGGTGGCCCTCGCCGCCCGCCGGGGCCCCGCCATGGCCGACGCCGCCGGCCGCTGGGCCTTCCCCACCCACGCCGTCGACGCCGAGACCCTGCGCCTGGGCGAGGAGTGCCTGCGCGACGCCGACCTCATCCCGTCCCTGCGCCGCAAGCTCGTCGACCAACTCGACGACCTGGAGCGGGCGTTGCGGGTCCGGGAGGCGTAGCGGCGACCCGGGTGCTCCTCCCTGCCGACGATGCGGCGGGCCGACCGTCCTTCCTAGGCTCTATGCCGCCAAGGACGGTCAGCCCGAGGAGGACCCGTGATCGTAGTGACAGGCGCGACAGGCAACGTCGGCCGGGCGTTGGTGGAACGGCTCGTCGCCGCGGGCCGGCCCGTGCGGGCGCTGACGCGCGACCCCCAGCGGGCCGGATTACCGCAGCAGGCGGAGGTCGTCCGCCACCAACTCGACGACCCCGCCGCCCTGTTCGGCGGCGCGACCCAGCTCTTCCTGAATCTCCAGGCCACCGGTGAGACGATCCCGGTACTGCTCGGCGCGGCCCGCGCGGCCGGCGTCCGGCACGTCGTCATGCTCTCCTCCGGAGTCATCCGCGAGGGCGCCGACACCAGCCACCCCATCCACATCTGGCACGCCAGGGCCGAACAACAGGTACGCGACAGCGGCCTCGCGGCGACCGTCCTGCGGCCCAACGCCTTCGCGGCCAACGCCCTCCAGTGGGCCCCGCAGATCCGCGCGGCCGACACCGTACGCGGCCCCTTCGCCGACGGCGTCTCGGCACCGATCCACGAGGACGACATCGCCGCCGTCGCCGAACGCGCCCTCCTCGACCCCGGCCACGAGGGAGCGGCCCACCGCCTCACCGGCCCCGAAGCGGTCACCACGGCCCAGCAGATCACCGCGATCGGCCACGCCATCGGCCGCGACCTGCGCTTCGACGAGATCCCCGTGGACGAGGTCGGCCCCGAACTCTTCCCCCACGTACCCCCGGAGATGCTCCCCGGTCTCCTCAAGGCCTTCGGCGGAAGCGTCGGCACGACCCCGGAGATCACCACCACGGTCGAGGAGATCACCGGCGTACCGGCCCGCCCGTTCAGCACCTGGGCGAAGGACCACGCGGACGACTTCCGCTGACTCCCGGCGCCGACGGCACTCCAACTCCGGGGGCATTCCATCCTTCTCGTCGCAGGCCGGCATCACTCAGCCCGTCCGGCGTCCGAGGACGAGGCCCCTTCAGGGCCGACGGGGGGCTGGGGGCGCGGCCCCCAGGGACGGTCACCCCCGCACCGGGCACTGAACAACACCCTTTCGGGTTCCGATCGTTGTTCTCCCCGGGCGCGTCGACGCAATCGCGTACAAGCTGGAACTCCCCATGCCCCGCGCCCCGGAGGACAGCATGAGCAGCGCACCCCTCGCCTCAGGCCCCCAAGGACCCGACGCCCTGCGCCCGTTGCTCGACACCGTCCTCGACGCCCTCGGCACCGGCCGCAGGGCCCGCGGCGGCCCCTTCCCCGCCGGCGGCCCCGACGCGGTCGCCGCCCGCATGCGGGACGCCGTAGGAGACGTACTCCCCGACGACGGCGACCCCGACGCCCTGCGCGCCTTCGTGCACGCGCTGGCGGAGGGCGCCGCCGATCCCGCCGACCCGCTGTGCGCGGCACACCTGCACTGCCCGCCGCTCGCCGTCGCCACCGCGGCCGACCTCGCCGTCAGCGCGCTCAACCCGTCCCTCGACTCCTGGGACCAGGCCCCCGCCGCCTCCGCCCTCGAAGCCCTCGTCACCCGCACCCTCGCCCACGAGATCGGCCTCGCCGACGCCCTCGTCACCACCGGCGGCACCGAGGCCAACCAACTCGCCCTGCTGCTCGCCCGCGAAGCCCAGGGCGGCAGCGTGCAGTTGGTCTGCGGAAGCAACGCCCACCACTCCCTGCCGCGTGCCGCCTGGCTGCTCGGCCTGCCCGACCCCGTCGTCGTCCCCGCCCCCACCGGCACCCTCGACCCCGCCGCCCTCGACGAAGCCCTCACCGCCCTGCCCGGCGCCCGCGGCTCCGTCCTGGTCGCCGCCACCGCCGGCACCACCGACGCCGGACTCATCGACCCGCTCCCCGAGATCGCCGGCCTGTGCGCCGCCCACGGCGCCCGCCTCCACATCGACGCCGCCTACGGCGGAGGCCTCACCTTCAGCGACCGCCACCGCGACAAACTCGCAGGACTCGACCGCGCCCACACCGTCACCCTCGACCTGCACAAACTCGGCTGGCAGCCCGTCGCCGCCGGCCTCCTCGCCGTCCGCAGACCCCGCGACCTCGCCGCCCTCACCCAGCGCGCCGACTACCTCAACGCCGACGACGACACCGAAGCCGGCCTCCCGGACCTCCTCGGCCGCTCCATGCGCACCACCCGCAGACCCGACGTCCTCAAGCTCGCCGTCACCCTGAAAACCCTCGGCCGCACCGGACTCGGCACCCTCGTCGACCAAGTCTGCGCCCGCGCACGGGAGTTCGCCGCCCTCGTCCGCGACCACCCCGGCTTCGAGCTCTACGACCCGCCCGTCATCAGCACCGTCCTGTTCCGGCCCGCCGACGCCACCGACGACGCCGTGGCCGCCGTACGCCGCCAACTCCTCACCGACGGACGGGCCGTCCTCGGCCGGGCCGCGCTCGACGGGCGGCTCTGGCTCAAGGTCACCCTCCTCAACCCCCACACCCGGCCCGACGACCTGGCCGCCCTCCTGAAACTGGTGGAAGGAAACACCCCCCGATGAGCCACCCCCCGACGGGTCACCCCCAGACCCCCAACCCCCCACGCCCCGAACCCGATTCACCCCGCGACCTGGTCGGCATCGGCATCGGCCCGTCCAACCTCTCGCTGGCCGCCCTCGCCCACCCGCTCACCGAACTCGACACCGCGTTCTACGAGCAGCGCCCCGGCTTCGACTGGCACCCCGGCCTGCTCATCGAGGGCGCGACCGTCCAAGTCCCCTTCCTGGCCGACCTGGTGACCCTCGCCGACCCCGCCAGCCCCTGGTCCTTCCTCAACTACCTCAAGGCCCGCGACCGCCTCTTCCCCTTCTACTTCGCCGAGCGCTTCCACATCCAGCGCGCGGAGTACGACGCCTACTGCCGCTGGGTCGCCGACAGCCTTCCCGGACTCCACTTCGGCCACCAGGTCGACGCCGTCCGCTTCAACCCCGAACGGGACGTGTTCGAGGTCGACTTCACCCAGCTCGACAGCGACGGAGAAGCGGAAGCGCTCGGGCGGACGTACACCAAGAACATCGTCCTCGGCGTCGGCACCGCCCCCTACGTCCCCGACCCGCTCAAGCCCCTCGTCGAAGCACCCGGCGTCCCCGTCATCCACGCCGCCGACTACCTCGCCCACCGCGAAACGTTTCTCGCCGCCGAGCACATCACCGTCATCGGCTCGGGACAGACCGGTGCCGAGGTCTTCCTCGACCTGCTCCGCCACCGCCCCGCAGGACACGAGAAACTCCACTGGATCGGCCGCAGCGAGGCGTTCGCGCCCATGGAGTACTCCAAGCTCGGCCTGGAGCACTTCACCCCCGACTACACCCGCTACTTCCACGCCCTCGCCGAAGGAGTCCGCGACCGCCTCGTCACCTCGCAGTGGCAACTCCACAAGGGCATCGACGCCGACACCATCGCCGCCATCCACGACGAGCTCTACCGCCGTACGCTGCACGGCGGTTGGCCCGACGCCGTCCTCACCCCCGGCGTCCGCGTCCGCACCGCCGGCCGCATCGCGACCACCAAGGTCGAGCTCCACCTGGAACACCTCCAGCAGAACACCCGCTCCCGCCTCACCACCGACGCCGTCGTCCTCGCCACCGGCTACCGCGAACGCCCCCTCGGCCGCATCCTCGCCGGACTCGACCCCTACCTGCGCCGCGACAGCGCCGAACGCCCGCGCGTCGACGACCAGTTCAGGCTCGTCCTCGACCCCTCCGTCACCGGCTCCGGCTGCCAGGTCTACGTCCAGAACGCCGAACTCCACACCCACGGCGTCGGCGCCCCCGACCTCGGCCTCGCCGCCTGGCGCAGCGCCACCATCCTCAACTCCCTGACGGGCAAGGAGCCTTACCGCCTCCCCGGCCGAACGGCCTTCACCACGTTCGGACTTGACCCCCAGGTCCAGATCCCCACGGCCCGCCAGGCCGCCCGCACCCTCACACCCCTCGTAGAACACTGAGAAGGGGCCCGGCGACCAGAGTCGCCGGGCCCCAGAAGTCGAGCTCAGAAGACGAGGTCAGGAACCGGCTCAGAAGACCGGCGTCCCGTTCCGCGTCAACTTCCAGTCCACCGAGGCGAAGTCGGCCGGATCCAGCACACCCTTCGCGGTCACCCACTCCGCTATCCGCGTCCGGATCTCCGTCGACTCCGACCACACCTCGGTCGCCGACGCCACATGCGGGAACGCACCGCCGCCGTTCGCCCGGTAGTTGTTCACCGCCAGCACGAACTGCTGCGCGTCGTCCAGCGCGGCACCGTTGTAGGTGAGGTTCTTGATCCGCGAACCCGCCGCCTGCGCGATGTCGATGTCGTACGAGAACCCGGACACGTAGTCGTAGTTGTAGTCCGGACGGCCGCCCGCGTTCGTCAACTTCTCCGTGTCCACGGCCGCGTCGGCGGCCGTCTGCACGAAGTACTCCGCCGAGTACTCCAGGTACGCCCGCACCTGAGCACCCGTCAGCAGCTTCGCGACCAGCGTGTTGTCGTACACGTACAGACCCGACAGATCCCGGATCGTCACCTCGCCCGCCGGGATCTGGGACGTCCGCGAGAACGGCGACGCCTGCGCGATCACCGGCAGCGACGCGTACGCCGTACCCGCCAACGCGGCCTTCACCACGTCTTCCTGGACCTTGGTGATGAGGTCGATGATCGGCGCGTCCTTGTACCGCGCGTCCACCGTCGTCAGCGTCGCCGTCGCCGTACCGACCACCTGGTTGACGTACTCCACGACCAGCGCGTGCTCGTCCTTCAGCAGCCGCGTGATCTTCGGATCGTCCGCGACCGTCTTCGCGTCCCGCAGCGAGGCCGCCACCGACTCGACGCTCCAACGCCCCTTCTCGAAGACCAGGTTGAAGTCGAACACGCTCAACCGCTCGGCGTAGCACAGCGGTTCCGACAGCACGACGGTCCTGCCCGTCGCCTTGTTCGTGACCTTCAACTCCGGGATCTCCACGTGCGCGTGGCCCACGAGGATCGCGTCGATGCCCGGCACCTGCTGCGCGACGAGCGCCGCCGAGTTCTCCACGTACGGCAGCTGGTCACCGTACGACGACGTCCCCGACGACCCGGAGTGCGCCGACACGACGACGACGTCCGCCCCCATCGACCGCAGCTTCGGCACCCACTTCGCCGCCTGCTCCTCAAGCCCCGGGAACGTCAACTTCCCCTGCACATACGCCTTGTCCCAGATCGCGATACCGGGGTTGGTCAGTCCGAGGACCGCCACCTTGACCGGCGGCGCCCCCGGCACCCGGAACGTCTTGATGAAGTAGGGCGGGAACGCCGGCTTCAGCGTCTTCGCGTCCAGCGCGTTCGCGCCGAGCAGCGGGAAACGGCACTGGTCCTCGAACTTCCGCAGCGTCTCGATGCCGTAGTTGAACTCGTGGTTGCCCAGCGCCGCCGCGTCGTACCCGATCGCGTTCATCGCCTGCGCCATCGGGTGCACAGGACCGCCCTTGGCGGTGATCGGGTCCACCTTCGCGAAGTAGTACGTCAGCGGGGTGCCCTGGATCGTGTCGCCCGCGTCCAGCAGCAGCGTGTTGCGACGGCCCTTCTCCTGCCGGATCTGGTTCACGAGGGTCGACACCCGCGCCAGACCCATCGCGTTGCCCGCCGCGTCCGCGTACTCCGCGTCCTTGAAGTAGTCCCAGTTGAAGACGTGCCCGTGCAGGTCGGTCGTCCCCATCACCGTCAGCGAGTACCGCTTCGCGTGCTTGCCCGGCTTCTTCTTCTCCGCGGCCTGCGCCGCCGGAGCCGCCGCCGCACCGGCCAGCGCCACCCCCGCGCCCGTCACGGCGGACTTCTTCAGGAACTTCCGGCGGTTCAAGGGCATGTCTGGATCTCCTCGGGAAACGGTCAACAACGCGCGTAGATTCTGACCTGTTTCTTACCTGGCGCAACAGCCCCCGCAGGTTTCGATCTGATGACCACCACAAGCTGTGACCCACCGGTGAATGACACAGTGGGACGCATGACCACGCCCACAGACGAACCCCAACCCCCCGTCCCCTACGGCACCCCCGACGCCCCCCGCATCGCCGTCCGCGGCGAGGCCCGCCTCGAGGTCGACCCCGAGATCGCCCGCATCGGCATCACCGTCGCCGCCCGCGGCACCGACCGCCGCACCGCCCTCGACGACCTCACCCGCCGCAACGCCACCGTCCTCGACCTCGTCAAAAGCTACGGCGAAGCAGTCGAACGCCTGGAGACCGGCGGCTTCTCCATCACCCCCGAACTCACCAAACACGGCCGCGGCGAACGCGTCCACCGCTACCACGGCCGGGTCAACATCACCGCCGAACTCGTCGACTTCACCGCCCTCGGCGAACTCACCACCCGCCTCGCCGACCTCGACCTCACCCGCGTCGACGGCCCCTGGTGGGCCCTGCGCCCCGACTCACCCGTCCACCGTCAGGCCCGCCAGCAAGCCGTCCACGAAGCCGTCCAACGCGCCCGCGAATACGCCGAAGCCCTCGGCACCACCCTCGCCGCCCTCGTCGAACTCGCCGACATCGGCGCCGAGAACGCCCAGACCTACGGCGCCCCCCAGACCCGTATGCGCTCCATGTCCTTCGCCGCCGGCGGAGGCGAGGACACCGCCGCCGCACCCCTCGACCTCGAACCCCAGCGGCAGCACATCTACGCCCAGGTCAACGCACGCTTCACGATGGCACCCCCGCGCCTTTGACATGCATCCGCAATTCGACGATTCGAACGCTCATTGGAGCACCCAGCCGCACATTCAAGCCTTGTCAATAACCCTTCACCCAAAGGTTGTTGAGTGGTCATGCACGGCCAATTCCCTACCCGCCGGTAAGGCCTAGGCTCGAAACATGCGCCGAGCAAAAATCGTCTGTACATTGGGCCCCGCCACCGACTCGTACGACCAGATCAAAGCCCTGGTCGAAGCCGGAATGGACGTAGCCCGCTTCAACCTCAGCCACGGCAGCCACGCCGAGCACGAGGAGCGCTACCAGCGCGTCCGAAAGGCCTCCGAGGAGACCGGCCGCAGCGTCGGAATGCTCGCCGACCTTCAAGGCCCGAAGATCCGACTCGGCCGCTTCACCGAAGGACCCGTACTCCTTGAACGCGGAGACACCTTCACCATCACCGTCGAAGAAGGCGCCGAAGGCGACCGCCAGTCCTGCGGAACGACCTACGCCGGCCTCGCCGCGGACGTCACCCCGGGCGAGCGCGTCCTCGTCGACGACGGCAAGGTCTGCCTCGAAGTCACCGCCGTCGACGGCCCCCGCGTCCACACCAAGGTCGTCGAAGGCGGCATGGTCTCCGACCACAAAGGCCTGAACCTCCCCGGAGTCGCCGTGTCCGTCCCGGCCCTCTCCGACAAGGACGAGGCCGACCTCCGCTGGGCCCTGCGCACCGGCTTCGACGTCATCGCGCTGTCCTTCGTCCGCAGCGGCAAGGACATCGACGAGGTCCACCGCATCATGGACGAGGAGGGCCACCGCCTCCCCGTCATCGCCAAGGTCGAGAAACCCCAGGCGGTCGAGGCCATCGACGACATCGTCGCCGCCTTCGACGGCATCATGGTCGCCCGCGGCGACCTCGGCGTCGAAATGCCCCTCGAACAGGTCCCGATCGTCCAGAAGCGCGCCGTCAAACTGGCCAAGCGCAACGCCAAGCCGGTCATCGTCGCCACCCAGATGCTCGACTCGATGATCGAGAACTCCCGCCCGACCAGGGCGGAGGCCTCGGATGTGGCCAACGCCGTGATCGACGGCACGGACGCGGTGATGCTGTCCGGCGAGACCAGCGTCGGCAAGTACCCCATCGCCACCGTCACCACCATGGCCCGCATCATCGAGGCCGCCGAGGAGGACATCCTCGCCAAGGGCCTGCCCCCGCTGACCGAACGCAACAAGCCCCGCACCCAGGGCGGCGCCGTGGCCCGCGCGGCCGCCGAGATGGGCGACTTCCTCGGCGCGAAGTTCCTCGTCGCCTTCACCCAGTCCGGCGACACCGTCCGCCGCCTCTCCCGCTACCGCTCGCCCATCCCGGTCATGGCCTTCACCCCCGACCCGGCCACCCGCTCCCAGCTCAACCTCACCTGGGGCGTGGAGACCATCCTCGGCCCGCACGTCGACTCCACCGACGCGATGGTCGACCAGGTCGACGAACTCCTCCTCAAGTACGGCCGCTGCCAGAAGGGCGACATCGTCGTCATCACGGCCGGCTCCCCGCCCGGAGTCGCCGGCTCGACGAACCTCGTCCGCGTCCACCATGTCGGCGAGGACGACAGCCCGAAGTAGCGCGACAGCAAAGCGGCGAACAATGTGACGACCCCGGGCACCTGAATCCCCCTCAATTCTTTCCCGTCCGCCGAGAAAAGCGGCGACGAACAGGAGACCGCCCTCGCGGACGAATGCGCGGGCTTTCGGTAAATCGCCTTCGCGTTAGGGCTGATGGGCTGGTAATGCCCCCGGTTCGCACATATCTCGGCGGGCGCGGGGTCAGTGTTTGGGGCCGACGTGGGTGTCCATGAGGGCGACTGAGGCTTTGCGGGCGACGGAGATGTTGTTGGCGTTCGCCTGCTTCCAGCTGACGCCGACCTTGTCGAGGGTGTCGGTGTAGAGCTGCCTGATGTCCGTGGACAGGTTGGTGAAGAAGTACCGGGGATATTCGTAGCGCTTCGTCTCACCGCCGACGAGGCGAGTCGTCCAGTTGGTGATACGGCAGCCGTCGGAGTGGACGAGACCCCGGATGAACTCCCAGGGGTGTGCGTCGACGATGTCCTGTTGCCAGGGTTCGAGGGCGATGCGGCGGTCGTGCTTCTTGCCGGGGCCGTGCTGGGGGAAGAGGTGGGGCCAGTGTCGGTAGTAGCTGGTCACCATCACGTAGCCGTCCTTCTGGAGTGCGAAGACGCCGATGCCTGGGCGCACCTTCGCTATGGCCTCACGGCACAGCTGGATGAGCCCGGGCCATGCGTCGGCGCACGCGATCCTGAGGTAGTGGCCGGTGCCGCGCGGGTGGGCGCTGACGCAGCCGTCGCCGAGATAGAGGCCCAGGAGGTAGGCGTAGGCCTGATCGTCGGCGGGTGGCCCGGGGGCCGGAGTCGTGATGCCGGGCAGGGGTTCGAGTCGGCTCTGCCAGGAGCGGATCGCGGCGCGTGAGACGCCGGTCTCGCGACTTACGGAGTTGAGGCTGCGGCCCTGTTCGAGCAGCGCGAGTGCTCGCTTGCGTGTGCTGATGTCGTACATGTGCACACTCTGTGAGAGTGATCGTCGCGACACGCAGCAGAAAGCGGAGGTTCACGCGAACGTGAACCTCCGCTTTAAACGGCTGCCTTCGATTTGAAGGAAAAGTGCCCCGAGTCGGATTCGAACCGACGCTGGATGGGTTTTGAATCCATGGCCTCTACCGCTGGGCTACCGGGGCCCCCTTCGATAAGAAGGTCAGCGGTCTCCCGCTGTGCCCCCACCTTATCGCAGCTAGGTAGGCTCTTGTCAGCACTACCCCCGTGCCCTGAACGAGGAGCCCCCGTGACCGCCCCCGAGTCGCCCCAGCCCGTAGACGCGCCCGACGACGACAAGTCGCACGTGCCTCCGCTGACGACCCGTGTCGTCATCGCCGAGGACGAGGCCCTGATTCGGCTCGATCTCAAAGAGATGCTCGAAGAAGAGGGGTACACCGTCGTCGGTGAGGCCGGTGATGGTGAGCAGGCCGTCGAGCTGGCCCGTGAGCACAAGCCCGACCTGGTGATCCTCGATGTGAAGATGCCCAAGCTGGACGGTATCTCCGCCGCCGAGAAGATCGCCGAAGAGGGCATCGCGCCCGTGCTGATGCTGACCGCCTTCTCGCAGCGCGACCTCGTCGAGCGGGCCCGGGACGCCGGTGCGATGGCGTATCTCGTGAAGCCCTTCAGCAAGAGTGACGTCGTGCCCGCGATCGAGATGGCGGTGTCCCGCTTCACCGAGCTCAAGCAGTTGGAGCAGGAGGTCGCCGACCTCACCCTGCGGCTGGAGACCCGCAAGCTGGTCGACCGTGCGAAGTCGATCCTGCAGACCGAGTACGGGCTGTCCGAGCCGGCCGCGTTCCGGTGGATCCAGAAGACGTCGATGGACCGGCGGATGTCCATGCAGCAGGTCGCCGAGGCGGTCATCCAGGACGCGGACGAGAAGAAGTCCTCCAAGGGCTGACACCCCGCGACGGTACGTACGACGAGGCCCGCGCCCCCAGTTTCGGGGCGCGGGCCTCGTCGTGGAAAAGCAACCGCTGGACGAAGACTCAGTCCTCGCCGAGGTATGCCTTCCGTACCGACTCGTCGTGCAGGAGGTCCTCGCCGGTGCCGGAGAGGACGATGTTGCCGACCTCCATGACGTGGCCCTGGTCGGCCAACGACAACGCCGCCTGGGCGTTCTGTTCGACGAGGAGGATCGTCGTGCCCGACGCCTTGAGTTCCACGATCGTCGCCAGGATCTTCTGCATCATGATCGGCGAGAGGCCCATGGAGGGCTCGTCGAGCATCAGCAGCTTCGGCTGGGACATGAGGGCGCGGCCCATCGCCAGCATCTGCTGCTCGCCGCCGGACAGCGTGCCCGCCGCCTGCTTCTGACGTTCCCCGAGGATGGGGAAGAGGTCGTAGGCGCGCTGGATGTCCTTCTCGATGCCCGCGTTGTCCTTGCGGAGGAAGGCGCCGAGCTGGAGGTTCTCCGCGATGGTGAGGCGGGGGAAGATGTGCCGGCCTTCGGGGGAGTGGGCCAGGCCGAGGGCGACGATCTTGTGGGCGGGGACGCTGTTGAGCGGTTTGCCGTCGAAGGTGATCTTGCCGCCCGAGGGCTGCAGCAGGCCCGAGAGGGTGCGCAGGGTAGTGGTCTTGCCGGCGCCGTTGGTGCCGATGAGGGTGACGACCTGGCCGGCTTCGACGCTGAAGGAGATGCCCTTGACGGCTTCGATCTTGCCGTAGGAGACCCTGAGGTCCTCGACCTCTAGCAGTGCGGTCACTGGGCTTCTCCCTTGGTGCTGGTGGTGCTCTCCGCTTCCGTGGTCCCGGCTGTGGGTGCCGTTTCGTCGGGGGTGCCTTCGAACGGTTCGCCGAGGTAGGCGGCCACGACGCGTTCGTCGGCCTGGACGACGTCGGAGGTGCCTTCGACGAGTTTCTCGCCCTGGACGAGGACGGCGACGCGGTCGCAGAGGTTGAAGATGAAGCGCATGTCGTGCTCGATGACGAGGACGGCGATGCCCTTGTCGCGGATGGCGAAGACCAACTCTTCGGTGGCGCGGGTCTCTTGGGGGTTCATGCCGGCGGTGGGCTCGTCCAGGAGGAGCAGGCCCGGCTCGGAGGCGAGGGCGCGTGCGATCTCCAGCTTGCGCTGCTCGCCGTAGGGGAGGTTCCTCGCCAGGTGGTCGCGCTTGTGGGCGAGGCCGATGAACTCCAGGAGTTCCATGGCGCGTTCTTCGCTCGCCTTTTCGGCCTTCTTGAAGCCGGGGCCGCGCAGGAGGGCCGACCAGAGGCCTTCCTTGGTGCGGGTGTGGCGGCCTACGAGGACGTTTTCCAGGACCGTCATGTTGGAGAACAGGCGGATGTTCTGGAAGGTGCGGGCGATGCCGGCCTTGGTCACCAGGTGGGGCTTGGGCGGGAGCACCGTGCCCTTGTAGGAGACCGTGCCCTCGGTGGGGACGTAGAGGCCGGTGAGGCAGTTGAAGAAGGTGGTCTTGCCGGCGCCGTTGGGGCCGATGAGGCCTACGATCTCGCCGGAGTTGACGGTGAAGTCGACGGAGCGGACGGCGGTGAGGCCGCCGAAGCGCATGGTGACGTCACGGGCTTCGAGTACTGGTGTCGTCATGGCTCTCTACGCCCCTGCCTTGGTGATGGCCGGTTCGTCGGTCAGGGTCGTGGTGTCCGGTACGTCGAGCTGGCCGGTCTCGTGGAACTCGAGCTGGCGCCGGCGGTTGGGGATGATGCCTTCGGGGCGGAAGCGCATCAGGAGGATGAGCGCGATGCCGAAGGCGAGGAGCGACTTGTCCTGGAGGGCGACGAGCTTCTCCGGGAGCAGGTAGAGCAGGGCGGCGCCGAGGAAGGGTCCGGAGACGGTGCCCATGCCGCCGAGGACGACGGCGGCCAGGAGGAACGCGGAGTTGGGCGGGGCCGCTCCGGCGAACTGGTACGGGTTCGGTACCACGCTGTAGGTGACGTGGGCGCTGACGGTGCCCGCGAGGCCGGCGAGGGTGGCGCCGAGGGCGAACGCGATGAGCTTGACGCGGAAGCCGTTGATGCCCATGGCGGTGGCGGCGGTCTCGTCCTCGCGGATGGCGATCCAGGAGCGGCCGATGCGGGAGTCGGAGGCGCGGCGGTAGATCGTGACGACGAGCGCCATGATCACGACCATCAGCAGGTAGTAGTTGGCGAAGCGGCCGATGGTGAACCCGGCGATGTCGTGGTTCTCCCCGAAGTTGAAGCCGAAGAACGACAGGTCGGGGATGGACGGGATGCCGTTGGGGCCGTTGGTGATGTCCGGGCCGGAGACGCCGTCCATGTTGTTCACGGCGATACGGAAGATCTCTCCGAAGCCGAGGGTCACGATGGCGAGGTAGTCGCCGCGCAGGCGCAGGGTGGGGGCGCCGATGAGGACGCCGAAGACCAGCGACGCGGCGGCGCCGGTGAGGGCGGCGGCCCAGAAGGGGAACTGGACGCCGGAGAACTTGGAGAACTCGGAGCCGGAGACCAGCGCGGCGGTGTAGGCGCCGACGCCGAGGAAGGCGACGTAGCCGAGGTCGAGGAGTCCGGCGAGGCCGACGACGATGTTGAGGCCGAGGGCGACGGTGCCGAAGATCAGGATGTTGACGCCGAGGTTGGCGTAGTGGTCGTTGGTCTGGGTGAAGGGGAAGCCGATCGCGGCGACGAAGCCCATGGCGAGGGCGAAGCTGCGGTTGTTGGCCGTGAGGTGGCTGAACCGGTCGAAGAGGCCGGCGGTCTGCAGGGCCCAGGACGTGAAGACGACGACGATGAGGAAGCCGACGAAGAGTTCGTCCTCGGCGTCGATGCCGTAGGCGAAGACGGTGAGGGCGAGGGCGGCGACGATCGTGATGACGAGTCGCTGGATCCAGGGTGCGGTCGGCTGGGGGGCCGGGACGCGGTCGGCCTTGGTGATGTACGCCTTGAGCGCTTCCTTGGTGGTGTCGGTGGCGTCCTGCGGGAGGGCGAAGGCGCCGATGACGGGAAGCAGGGAGGCCACGGCGGCGATGTAGGTGCCGGGTTCCCAGTTGACGATGCCGCCGAGTTCGGCCGCGATCGCGATGACCGTGTACCAGGTGACGGCGAAGCCGCCGAGGGCGGTGAGGACGAGGGGTGCGTTGTTGTCGGCGGGCCGGAGCCAGCCGAGTCCTCGGACGCCGTAGGCGGAGAGGGCGAACAGCGCGGTGAGGAGGCCTGCGACGAGGGTGAGGACCTGGAGGCCGCCGGGGTAGCCGTTGACGGTGAGGTCGCCGGGGAAGTCGGAGGTCCAGGTCCAGCGCAGGAAGGTGGAGGCGGTGGTGAGGATGCCGCCGACCAGGAGGAGGGCGCGGGCGGCCGCGAGGGGCAGCGGGATGAGGCCGCGCTGTTCCGCGGGGGCGGTGGCCGGGGTCTGGGGGGTCTCGGTCGTCTCGGTCATGTGATCACGCCCTGTCCGCGACGCGTTCGCCGAGCAGGCCCTGTGGCCTGAACAGCAGTACGAGGATGAGGAGACAGAAGGCCCAGACGTTGGCCCAGCTGGAGCCGCCGAGCTGTTCCATGCCGGGGATCTTGCTGATGTAGGCGGAGGCGAGGGTCTCGGCGACGCCGAGGACGACTCCGCCGAGCATGGCGCCGTAGATGTTGCCGATGCCGCCCATGACGGCCGCGGTGAAGGCCTTGAGGCCCATCAGGAAGCCCATGCGGTAGTCGATGTTGCCGTACTTCAGGCCGTAGGAGACGGCTGCTACGGCGGCGAAGAAGCCGCCGATGGCGAACGCTATGACGATGATGCGGTTGGTGTCGATGCCCATGAGCTGCGCGGTGTCCGGGTCCTGCGCGGTGGCCTGCATGGCGCGGCCGGTGCGGCTCTTGCGGACGAACCAGGCGAGGCCGGACATGCAGACGATGGCGGCGATGACCAGGAAGATGTCGGCGTCGGAGATGGTGACGGAGCCGATGTCGTGGTTGCCGTCGAGGCTGGGGAAGGAGCGGGCCTTGTCGGCGCCCGGGTAGAAGTTCCGGACGAGTTCCTGGAGGGACAGGGAGAGGCCGATGGCGGTGATGAGGGGGGCCAGTCGTGGGGCTTGCCGCAGGGGGCGGTAGGCGAATCGTTCGGCCCCTACCGCGACGAGGACGGAGACGATTCCGCCGCCGATCAGCATGAGTGGTACGGCGACCACCATCGAGGTGCCGTCGGGCAGGATGTAGGCGTAGACCGTGAGGGCGCCGAAGGCGCCGGTCATGAAGATCTCGCCGTGCGCGAAGTTGATGAGCTGGACGATGCCGTACACCATCGTGTAGCCGATGGCGATCAGCCCGTACATCGAGCCTAGGAGCAGCCCGTTGGCCAGCTGCTGCGGCAGGGTGTTCACCGCGTGGCCTCCATTGTCGCTGGTGGTCGTGTGCACAGATCGCGTGCCTGGGGTGGGGGGGTGTGACAACGGGCCGCGCGGTCGGGATCCTCCTTCCGCGCGGCCCGTGGTGCGGTGGTGCTGTGTGCTCTGACCGAGGTCAGCTGCCGTTGAAGGTGCCGGTCTTCACGGCCTTCCAGGCGCCGTTGGTGACCTGGTAGACGGTGAGCTGCTTGTTCGTGGTGTCGCCGTACTCGTCGAAGGCGACCTTGCCGGAGATGCCTTCGAAGTCGGACTTCTGGACGGCGTCGACGACCTTGGAGCGGAGGTCGTTGCCGGAGGGCAGCTTGTCGCTGTTGCCGTCCTTGACGGCCTTCACGGCCTTGATGATGGCGCTGGCGGCGTCGTAGGCGTAGGCACCGTAGGCGCCGTAGTCACCCTTGTAGCCCTTGGCCTTGTAGGTCGCGATGAACGCCTTGGCGGCGGGCAGGGTGTCCGCGGGGACGCCGACCGAGGTCGCGAGGTCGCCCTCGGCGGACTTGCCGGCGGTCTGGATGTAGGTGGTGGCGAACATGCCGTCACCGCCGAACAGCGGGATCTTGACGCCGGCGCCCTTGAGCTGCTTGGTGATCTTCTCCGACTCGTCGTACTGGCCGCCGTAGTAGAGCAGGTCGGCGCCGGAGTTCTTGATCTTGGTGACGAGGGTGCTGAAGTCCGTGTCACCGGTGTTGACGTGGTCGGTGCCCGCGATGGAGCCGCCGAGCTTCTTGAAGGCGCTGTTGAAGATCCCGGCCAGGCCGGCGCCGTAGGTCTGCTTGTCGTCGACGACGAAGGCCTTCTTCTTCTTGAGGCCGTTGTACGCGTAGTCGGCGGCGAAGGCACCCTGCAGGGCGTCGGTGGTGGCGGTGCGGAAGTACGTCTTGTACGGCCGCGTCTTGCTGGTCTGCCAGTCCTTGCCCTGGGTCAGGGCGGGGTTGGTGTTCGAGGGGGAGATCTCGACCATGTTGGCCGAGGCGAACACCTGCTGCATCGACTGGGCGACGCCGGAGTTCAGCGGGCCGACGGCGCCGACGACGCTGCTGTCGCCGGTGAAGGCGGTGGCGTTCGACTGGCCGGTGGCGGGCTGGGCCTTGTCGTCCAGGGCCTTGACCTTGAACTTGACGCCGGGGACCCAGTTGTTCTTGTTGGCGTCGTCGACGGCGATCTGGACGCCGTACTGGATGCCGAGACCGGTGGTGGAGTTCTCGCCGGACAGGGGGGCGTCGACACCGATGGTCAGGGTGGTCGACCCGCTGTCGCTCTTGCTGCCGCTGTCCCGGGAGCCGCACGCGGTGAGGGTCAGAGCTCCGGTCGTGAGAACGGAGGTCAGTATCACCAAAGAACGCTGTCGCACAATCAGTCCTTTCCGCAGGCACAGTCGCCCCGGTGTGGAGCGGCAAGGTGCTGCGCTGGTACCCAACTCCCGATGGAGCGGTGACTGGCCGTGACTCTAAGCCCGGTCTGTAGGCATGGGCATCGTCGTGCGCTGGCTTGTGACTTTCTTGTTATGACGTGCAGGTTGGCGGGGATCGTGGAGGGTGGGTCTCAGCCGGTTTGGCGGAATTCAGCCGCGGTCCACATTTTGAGAACCTGCACTTCCGCTTGGCCGTGGGCCTGGCCTGGCGTTTGTCGTGCCGCAGGCCCTGTGGAGGAGCTGGGAAAGGTCCTTGGAGTAGGCGCTGCCGAAGATGAAACTGTGGTGTTGTATTGCGCGCGTGTTACGCAGCGTTACGTCCAGAAAGGCGAGGTCCGCATTCAGGGGCAGTCCCGAACAGTCGGAAACCGATATCTCCACCGTGACGCGGCGGGTCGCCCCGGTGTGGACGGTGAAGGAGGGGGCGGGGACGGCCTGGGCGGTGAGCCCGTCGAAGGCGGCGCCGATGACCCGGATGGCGACGGGGGGTCCGCTGTCCACGGTGACCGCGAAGCGGAAGAAACCGGTCGTGGTGGGGGTGTCGGTGGTCTGGGCGAGTCCGGTGTAGCGCCATTCGGTGATGTTCGCGGGCCACGGCACGGGCGGGGTGGGGTTCTCCTGCCGCCCGTCGTGGAAGGGCGGCAGGAGGACGGCACCGACGCCCACGGCGGCGACCGTGCCCGCCGCGAGCACGGCCCGGCGGGTGCGCAGCGGCAGGGTGTGCCAATGGTCGCTCAGGCGGGGCGAGTCACCCCCGATGACTTCGTAACTCCCGTCTCTCTCCGGTGAGTCGACGGATTCGACGGGCCCGATACCGCTCATGCCGGCAGCCTCATGGGGAAACGGTAGGGGAGTGGACGGGGGTGCGGAAGACGGGGTCAGGATCCGCTGGTCCGGGGCCGGTTCGCGGCCCGCGCGGAGATTCAGCCCGCGGTGTTCGCGGGGATCGGGTCGCCCGGCTTCAGGTCCCGCAGCATGCAGGTCAGCCGCGCGGTGCACACCCGCCGCCCGTCCTCGTCACTGATCACGATCTCGTACGTCGCCGTCGAGCGGCCCCGGTGGACGGGCGTGGCGACACCGGTCACGAGGCCGGAGCGGGCGCCGCGGTGGTGCGTGCAGTTCAGGTCGACGCCGACGGCGAGCTTCGTGCTGCCGCCGTGCAGCATCGACCCGAGCGAGCCGAGGGTCTCGGCCAGGACGGCGGAGGCGCCGCCGTGCAGCAGTCCGTACGGCTGGGTGTTCCCCTCGACCGGCATGGTGCCCACGACGCGCTCGGCGGACGCCTCGACGATCTCCACGCCCATCCGGGTGCCGAGGTGCCCCGCGGAGAAGAGGGCGACCAGGTCGACGCCGAGGGCCGAGTACTCGTCGATGACGTCCTGCGGGAACTTCCCGTGCTGCTGCTCGCCCATGGGGCCGACTCCGTTCGTCCTGCGTCCGGTTGGTGCACCTGACCGACGACTGAGCGAACGCTCAGTCGGTGGCCGATTGTTCCAGACGTACGACGACGGACTTGCTGGCCGGGGTGTTGCTGGTGTCGGCGGTGGCGTCCAGGGGGACCAGGACGTTGGTCTCCGGGTAGTAGGCGGCCGCGCAGCCCCGGGCCGTCGGATAGTGCACGACGCGGAAACCGGGCGCCCGCCGCTCCACGCCGTCCTTCCACTCGCCGACCAGATCGACGTACGACCCGTCGGCGATCCCGAGCCGGGCGGCGTCGTCGGGGTGGACCATGACGACCCGTCGGCCGTTCTTGATGCCCCGGTAGCGGTCGTCCAGGCCGTAGATCGTGGTGTTGTACTGGTCGTGCGAGCGCAGCGTCTGCAACAGCAGGCGCCCTTCCGGGAGTTCGGGGTATTCGACGGGGGCGGCGGTGAAGTTGGCCTTGCCCGTGGTGGTGGGGAAGCGGCGCTCGTCGCGCGGGGCGTGCGGGAGGGCGAAGCCTCCGGGGTGGGCCACGCGCGCGTTGAAGTCCTCGAAGCCGGGGATCACGCGCGCGATGCGGTCGCGGATCGTCGCGTAGTCCTTCTCGAACTCCTCCCAGGGAGTGCGGGATCGGTCGCCGAGGACGCGGCGGGCGAGGCGGCACACGATGGCCGGCTCCGACAACAGCTCGGCGCCCGCGGGCTCCAGGCGGCCGCGGGAGGCGTGCACCATGCCCATGGAGTCCTCGACGGTCACGAACTGCTCGCCGCCGCCCTGGAGATCGCGCTCGGTGCGGCCCAGGCAGGGCAGGATCAGGGCACGCGCGCCCGTGACGGCGTGCGAGCGGTTGAGCTTCGTCGACACGTGCACGGTGAGGCTGGCGCGCCGCATGGCGGCTTCGGTGACCTCGGTGTCGGGGGACGCGGACACGAAGTTGCCGCCCATGGCGAAGAAGACCTTCGCGTCGCCGTCGCGCAGGGCGCGGATCGCGGCGACGACGTCGTAGCCGTGCTCGCGCGGCGGGGCGAAGCCGAACTCCTTCTCCAGGGCGTCCAGGAAGGCGGGCGCGGGGCGCTCGAAGATGCCCATCGTGCGGTCGCCCTGCACGTTGCTGTGGCCGCGCACCGGGCACACGCCGGCGCCCGGGCGGCCGATGTTGCCGCGCAGCAGAAGGAAGTTGACGACCTCGCGGATGGTCGGGACGGCGTGCTTGTGCTGGGTGAGGCCCATCGCCCAGCACACGATGGTGCGCTCGGAGGCGAGGACCATCTCCAGGGCCTTCTCGATCTCCGGGCGGGACAGCCCGGTGGCGAGGAGCGTCTCGTCCCAGTCGGCGTCCCGCGCGGTGGCCGCGAACTCCTCGTAGCCGTGGGTGTGTTCGTCGACGAAGGGCTGGTCGACTGCCCCCTCGGTCTCCAGGATGAGCTTGTTCAGGAGGCGGAAGAGGGCCTGGTCGCCGCCGATGCGGATCTGCAGGAACAGGTCGGTGAGGGCGGCGCCCTTGAGCATGCCCTGCGGGGTCTGCGGGTTCTTGAACTTCTCCAGGCCCGCCTCGGGCAGCGGGTTCACGCTGATGATCTTCGCGCCGTTGGCCTTGGCCTTCTCCAGGGCGGAGAGCATGCGCGGGTGGTTGGTGCCGGGGTTCTGCCCGGCGACGACGATCAGGTCGGCCTGGTAGAGGTCCTCCAGGAGGACGCTGCCCTTGCCGATGCCGATCGTCTCGTTCAGCGCCGAACCGCTGGACTCGTGGCACATGTTGGAGCAGTCGGGCAGGTTGTTGGTGCCCAACTCCCTTGCGAACAGCTGGTACAGGAACGCTGCCTCGTTGCTGGTCCGGCCCGAGGTGTAGAACAGCGCCTCGTCGGGGGAGCCGAGGGCCGCGATCTCCTCCGCGACGATGTCGAAGGCACGCTCCCAGGAGACCGGTTCGTAGTGCTCGGCCCCTTCGGGGAGGTACATGGGGTGCGTGAGCCGCCCCTGCTGCCCCAGCCAGTACCCGCTGCGGGTCGCGAGATCGGCCACCGGATGGGCCGCGAAGAACTCCGGGGTGACCCGGCGCAGGGTGGCCTCCTCGGCGACCGCCTTCGCGCCGTTCTCACAGAACTCCGCCGCGTGCCGGTGGTCCGGCTCCGGCCAGGCGCAGCCCGGGCAGTCGAACCCGTTCTTCTGATTGACCCGCAGCAGCGTCAACGCGGTGCGCCTGACCCCCATCTGCTGCTGGGCGATGCGCAACGTGTGCCCGATCGCCGGAAGTCCGGCCGCGGCGTGCTTGGGCTCGGTGACCTGCGGGGCGTCCTGGACGGGATCACCCTTGGGCGGCTTCGTGGCCATCGCGGGCCCTCCTTCACTGGCACATGTGCGCTACGTCTTCGATCCTCGCACGGGGCGCTGACATCGCCGAGGTCGGTTCGTGGGATCTATGGGTTCGGGAGGTACGGGGTTACGGCATGTGAGCGGGGTGAGCGTGCGTGTGGGGTGAGATGGGGTGGGGCTCGGTCCGGGGCGCGATGGGCGGGGGCGGCGTGTGTGCGGGGTGTGTGCGGGGCGGGGCAACGGCTTCTTTGTGGCGGGCGGCGGCTGCGAGGGGGCCGGCGTGTACGAGGGGCGAGGCGCGGGGTGGGCTTGTCCGGCTCCTCGTCGCGGCCGGTGTGGCTGGTCCGGTGGGTCTTCGTCGTCGTCGCGGGTGCCGTCGGCCGGCCAGTGCTGCGGCGGGCGGTGCCGGTCTGTCCGACGTGCACCGGGCGGGCCGGGACGCGTCCGCCCGCGTCCGTTGCCGCGACGACGGTGACCTTGGCACGCGCGCGTGGCCACGCGGTGCACGCGGTGGTCGAGGTCGGGTCGTGGATGCCGGTCGGCGACCTTGACCACGCGCGCGTGGCCGCGCGGCCACGGGGACGGGTTCTCCTACGACCGTCGCCGCGACGCCACCGGCCCCGCCACCTTCACCTCCGCCTCGGCCTCCGCATGCGCCTCCGCGCCGTCGGCCACGGCGATTTCGGCCGCCGCTCGCGCCGTCGCGGCGGCGACTTACGCCACCCCCGGTGCGAGTCGGCCGTCGCGACCGTGACCTCCGACGCGGCGACCGTGACTCCGACTGTCAGTGGGGCGTGGCAGGATCGGGGGCGTGGCAGAGACAGCATCGAAGAAGACCGACAAGACCTCCGGGAACACCTCCGGCGGAGACCGTCCACGGCTGATGCTGATGGACGGGCACTCGCTGGCCTACCGTGCGTTCTTCGCGCTGCCCGCGGAGAACTTCACGACCGCGACGGGCCAGCCGACGAACGCGATCTACGGCTTCGCGTCGATGCTGGCCAACACCCTGCGTGACGAGGCGCCCACACACTTCGCGGTGGCCTTCGACGTGTCCCGCAAGACCTGGCGCTCCGAGGAGTTCACCGAGTACAAGGCGAACCGCTCCAAGACCCCGGACGAGTTCAAGGGCCAGGTCGAGCTGATCGGCGAACTGCTCGACACGATGCACGTGTCCCGGTTCGCGGTCGACGGCTTCGAGGCCGACGACGTCATCGCCACCCTCGCCACCCAGGCCGAGGCCGAGGGCTTCGACGTGCTGATCGTCACCGGCGACCGCGACTCCTTCCAGCTCGTGTCCGAGCACACCACCGTGCTCTACCCGACGAAGGGCGTCTCCGAGCTGACCCGGTTCACTCCGGAGAAGGTCGTCGAGAAGTACGGGTTGACGCCCGCCCAGTACCCCGACTTCGCGGCGCTGCGCGGCGACCCGTCCGACAACCTCCCGGGCATCCCCGGCGTCGGCGAGAAGACCGCCGCGAAGTGGATCAACCAGTTCGGTTCGTTCACGGAGTTGGTCGAGCGCGTCGACGAGGTCAAGGGCAAGGCCGGGCAGAACCTCCGCGACCACCTGGACGCCGTCAAGCTCAACCGCCGCCTGACCGAGATGGTCAAGGACGTCGAACTGCCCAAGACCGTCCTCGACTTGGAGCGCGCTCCGTACGACCGCACGGCCCTCGCGATGGTTCTCGACACCCTGGAGATCCGCAACCCCTCCCTGCGCGAGCGCCTCCTGGCCGTCGACCCGGGCAACGAGGAGGCCGACGCGACCCCGCCCGCCGAGAGCGGAGTGGCGGTCGACGGCTCGGTCCTCGGCACCGGCGAACTGACCGGCTGGCTCGCGGACTACGGCACCGAGCCGCTCGGCGTCGCCACCGTCGACACCTGGGCGCTGGGCTCCGGTTCGGTGACCGAGGTCGCGCTCGCCACCGCCGGGGGAGCGGCCGCCTGGTTCGACCCCGCCGAGCTGGACGAGAGCGACGAGAACGCGTTCGCGGCCTGGCTGTCCGACGGCGACCGCCCCAAGGTGTTCCACAACGCCAAGGGCGCGATGCGGGTCTTCGCCGAGCACGGCTGGACGATCGCCGGCATCTCCATGGACACCGCGCTCGCCGCCTACCTGGTCAAGCCCGGCCGCCGCTCCTTCGACCTGGACGCGCTGTCCCTGGAGTACCTCGGCCGCGAACTCGCGCCCGCCGCCACGGCCGACGGCCAGCTCGCCTTCGGCGCGGACGACGGCGCCGAGGCGGACGCCCTGATGGTGCAGGCCCGTGCGATCCTCGACCTCGGCGACGCCTTCGGGGAGCGCCTCCAGGAGGTCGGCGCGGCGGACCTGCTCCGCGACATGGAGCTGCCCACCTCGATCCTGCTGGCCCGCCTGGAGCGGTCCGGCATCGCGGCCGACAAGGCGCACCTCGAAGCCATGGAGCAGATGTTCGCCGGTGCCGTGCAGCAGGCGGTGAAGGAGGCGCACGCGGCGGCCGGGCACGAGTTCAACCTCGGCTCGCCCAAGCAGCTCCAGGAAGTCCTCTTCGGCGAACTGGGCCTGCCCAAGACGAAGAAGACGAAGACCGGCTACACGACGGACGCGGACGCGCTGGCCTGGCTGGCCAACCAGACCGAGAACGAACTGCCGGTCATCATGCTCCGCCACCGCGAACAGGCGAAGCTGCGCGTCACCGTAGAGGGCCTGATCAAGACGATCGCGACGGACGGCCGCATCCACACGACGTTCAACCAGACGGTGGCGGCGACCGGTCGCCTCTCCTCGACGGACCCGAACCTGCAGAACATCCCGGTCCGCACGGACGAGGGCAGGGCGATCCGCCGGGGCTTCGTGGTGGGCGAGGGCTACGAGTCCCTCATGACGGCCGACTACAGCCAGATCGAGCTCCGCGTGATGGCCCATCTCTCCGAGGACGAGGGCCTGTTGGAGGCGTTCACCTCGGGCGAGGACCTGCACACCACGGTCGCCTCCCAGGTGTTCTCGGTCGAGGGTTCCGCGGTCGACGCGGAGATGCGCCGCAAGATCAAGGCGATGTCGTACGGCCTCGCCTACGGCCTGTCCGCCTTCGGCCTCTCCCAGCAGTTGAACATCGACGCGGGCGAGGCGCGGGTCCTGATGGACACGTACTTCGAGCGCTTCGGCGGCGTACGGGACTATCTGCGCCGCGCGGTCGACGAGGCGAGGGCGACGGGCTACACGGCTACGCTCTTCGGCCGCCGCCGCTACCTCCCCGACCTCAACAGCGACAACCGCCAGCGCCGCGAGGCGGCTGAGCGGATGGCGTTGAACGCGCCCATCCAGGGCACCGCGGCGGACATCGTCAAGATGGCCATGCTCAAGGTCGACACCGCCCTGCGCGAGGCCGACCTCAAGTCCCGCATGCTCCTCCAGGTCCACGACGAAATCGTCCTGGAGATCGCCCCCGGGGAGCGCGCGGCCACAGAGGAACTGGTCCGTCACGCGATGGCCGGCGCGGTCCACCTCCGGGCACCGCTGGACGTCTCGGTGGGCGTGGGGCCGGACTGGGAGTCGGCCGCGCACTAGCCTCCGGCGGTCGGGTGGGGGTTGTGCGGGGGGTTTCTCCGGCCGGGGGTGGGTGTGTGCCGGCCAGCCCCCGGGCCATACC
>NZ_JNXE01000057.1 GCF_000716605.1 Streptomyces sp. NRRL F-525
ACACCTAAGCCTTCGTCGGCAGCGTCAGATGTGTATAAGAGACAGGGACAACGGGGGTGAGGGGTGCGGGGGTTGAGGCGTTGGAGAGGGGTGGTGTGGGGGGAGCGAGGGGCACCGGGGTTGCAGCAGGGGGTGCGGAGATGCCGGGGGCTGAGGCGTTGGCGCCGAGCGCGGGCGCGGGGGTGCCGGTAGGCGCGGAGGGAGCGGAGGACGCCGGGGCCGTGCCGGAGGGCGCGGAAGCGCTGGCGGCTGAGGCGTCGGCGCCAAACGCGGGCGCAGGGGTCGCGAGGGACGCCGGAGCCGTGCCGGAGGGCCCGGAGGCGCTGGCGGCTGAGGCGTCGGCGATACGTGGTGCGGGGATGCCTGGAGGCACGGTGTCGGCGAACGGCGGCCCAGGAGTGTCAGCAGCCGCGGGAGCGGAGTACGGGGCGGGCGTACCGGGAGGCGCGGTATCCGCAAGAGACGGTGCAGAAGTGCCCGGAGACGCGGGAGCGCCGTACGGGACCAGCGGGACTGGAGTGCCAGGAGCTGCTGTGTGAGCCTGTGGGGCCACACCGGGAGCAGAAGCGACCGCAGGGTGCTGAACAGGCGGCGCGGGCGCCCAGGGCCCCGGCTCGCCGTACGGCGGGGTGCTGTAGGGGTCGGGGTCGTGCAGGGGCTTGGGCCGATCGGCGCGCGGGAGGACCTCACTGGGAGTCGTCGGGGGTACGGGGCCGGAGGCTTCCGGTCCGAAATCAGCGCCGACGCCCACAGACGCGATCCCGGTCGGGGAGACCGACCCGGGGTGATCCACCTCGGAAGGTCCCGGCCCGAACTCAGCGCCAACGCCCACAGACGCGATCCCGGTCGGGGAGACCGACCCGGGGTGATCCACCTCGGAAACACCGTCGGCGTCTACGGCCACGCCGCCGGCCGGGAAACCCGGCACGGGGTGGCTCAACTCGAAGTCACCGTCGGCCTCTACGACCGCCCCGTCAGCCCGGGCCCCCGAGACCGAATGACCCGGCTGGACACCAACGCCCTCTGCCGCAAGCCCAGTTGAAGACTCGATCACGGGCCGGTCCAACACTGAGTCACCGCCCTCGCCCACGACCACACCGCCGTCCGGAGAACCCGACACAGGGCGACTCAACTCGAAGTCGGCGTCAACACCCGCAGCCACACCGCCAGTCGGGACCTCCGGAACACCACGCCCCGAGTCAAACCCACCGCCAGCGCCTACCACCGCACCAGCAGCCGAAGGCCCCGCGACGGGACGCCCCAACTCGAAATCGCCGTCAACGTCCGCACCCGCACCGCCAGTTGGAGCCCCACCCCCAGGCCGACCCAACTCGACGTCACCGCCGACGTCCTCAGCCGCACCCCGGGCCAGGCCCCCCGACACAGGCCGCTCCAGCTCGAAGTCACCCCCACCGGAAGCCACTTCACCGCTCAGCCCCTCAGCAGGTGCCCCCAACTCGAAGTCCCCATCGCCGGCTCCCCGCAACACACTCGGCGGCCGCAACGCAAAGTCCCCGTCGGCATCCCCGACATGCCCGGCACCCTCGGTATCCGCACGGGCATCCCCGTCGACGCCAACCCCACGGACACGGACCCCGGTATCACCCAAAGCCCCCGGTGCCGCACCCTGCGCCTCAGCCATACCCGGTACCGGAACAACCGGCACCGCAGGGCCCCGCCCCCGAGCCCACCACTTCGTCCTCGCAGGGCCCCGCTCCGGCGTCCCCTCGTCCATGGTTCCCGTCCCCCCACAACTGCCCGCGCCACCCCGTACTCCCCGGATTCAACCAGGTTCGCGGGCTGTGGCGCAGAGGCCGGTCAGTGGA
Source organism: Streptomyces sp. NRRL F-525 (assembly GCF_000716605.1). Classification (GTDB taxonomy): domain Bacteria; phylum Actinomycetota; class Actinomycetes; order Streptomycetales; family Streptomycetaceae; genus Streptomyces. The sequence continues at coordinate 1,827 of NZ_JNXE01000057.1, forward strand.
GCGGGTGGGCTGGGAACGAGGGGGTGGAAGAGGGAGACGAGGTGGCGTCGGGGGCCGGTGCTCGGAGCAGGCCCGGGGCCATGACCTCGGGGGCCGTGGACCACGACGTGAGGGCGACCGGCGGGGTCGCGTTGAGCGGGCGTATGAGGGGGGACATGACCGCCGCTCCGGCCATCACCGGCGCGGTCAACGTGTGCAGGACCTCGTCACCCTGGACCGCCGAGGGCGACGGCACTCCGGGGAGCAGCGGGGCGGAGACCGAGGTCGGGACCGCCGTGTCGCCGAGCATCGAGCGCTGGCTCGTGCCCTGGGCCAGCAGGGGGCCGACCCCGCGGCGGCGCCCGGCGTCGGTGGTCGCCGCGCCCGTGCCCTGCGTACGCGCCGGAGTCACACCCGTACCGCCCCGCGCTTCCGCGGCCGTGTCGCCCGGCGCGACCGTGGCCACCCCGCCCAGCGCGATCGCGGCCAGCGAGACCGCCCCGGCGGCGACGAACGCGAACCGCATCCCGCGCGAGGCGGAGCGGTCGGTGTCGTGTCGGCTGACGTCATGGATACGGAAGCCTTCGCGGGCGGCGGACCGGGACGGCGACGAAGGGGTCAGGGCCGTAGCGGCATGCGGGCCCGCGGGGACGTAGCCGAACTCGAACGCGTCGAGCGGGCCGTCTCTTTTGACGCCGAAGACGCCGATCCCGGCGGCGAACAGTCCCCCGCCGGGCGGCTCCTCGCCGTCCGTGTCACCGCCACCCCCGGGAAGCCCCTGCAGTCGGGCCAGGAAGCTCTCGGAGGGGGGCGGTGGGGCCATTTCCGCGAACACGTTCTTCAGTCGGCGCTGCGCGTCGGCCTCGGCCTTGCACTTCGTACAGGTGGCCAGGTGCGCCAGTACGCGCTCGCGCGACTCATGACCGAGCTCCCCGTCCACCAGGGCGGAAAGTCGGTCTCCCAGATGCTGCTCCGCAGGCGTAGGACGTGATCCACTCACGCGGTCGCGCCCCCTCCCCCCAGCGCGGGCACACGCGCCACGAAGGAACGGCGCTCGGCCCGTGCTTCCGGCGAGCGGTGCGCGAGGGCCTTGCGGAGCTGGGAGCGGCCGCGGTGGATCCGGGAACGGACCGTACCGAGCTTGACGCCCAGGGTCGCGGCGATCTCCTCGTACGAGAGACCCTCGATGTCGCACAGGACGACCGCCGCCCGGAACTCCGGGGCGAGGGTGTCCAGGGCCTGCTGGACGTCGGCGTCGAAGTGCGCGTCGTTGAAGACCTGCTGGGGTGACGGCTCGCGGCTGGGCAGTCGCTCGGCCGCGTCCTCCCCCAGCGCGTCGAAACGGATGCGCTGCTTGCGGCGGACCATGTCCAGGAAGAGGTTGGTGGTGATGCGGTGCAGCCAGCCCTCGAAGGTGCCGGGCGTGTAGGTCGACAGCGAACGGAACACCCGGACGAAGACCTCTTGCGTCAGGTCCTCGGCGTCGTGCTGGTTCCCCGTCAGGCGGTACGCGAGCCGGTACACACGGCCGCTGTGGGTGCTGACGATCTCCTCCCAGGTGGGCGGAGTCCACGCCTGCCCGTCCGCGTCGGTGGAGAAGGTCGCGGTCTGGGCATGGTCAGCGGCGTGGCTGTGGTCAGCAGCGGTGTCGTTCACGGATTTCGGCCTGCCCGCCGATCCGAGAAAGCGCCGGAGCACTCCTCCCCGATCCACAGGTACAGCCGCACCTCCCCTGTCGGCTCTGGTGGTGTCCAGTGGAGCCCCTACCATAGCCACCTCGCCCGTTAGCTCCGGATAAGCGGTTTTACGAGAATTTGATACACGCTCATACCGACCTGGCGGTGGTGCGGGCCGATGTTCGTGACCTTGCTCGACGTCCAGCTCGACGACCTGATCCATCGTCATCCCCCGCCCTTCCCTCCGGTCGCGTCCCCGAGTGCATTCCTCCCTCTCTAAACGCCCGGTCCCATCAGCAGGTTCCCGGCACCAACGGATACAGTCACGCCCAGGCAACCACGGGGACAGGAGAGGGTCATTACCGGCAACCGGCAGACGAGCTGGGCGTTCGCCGACGCCTATGTCGCCGAGGACGAAGCACTGCGCTGGGCCCGTGACCGGGCCCGCGAGGCAGGGCTGCGCTCGGTGTCGCCCGGCACGGGCGCCGCGCTGCGGATGCTCGCCGCCACCGTGGACGCGAAAGCGGTGGCCGAGATCGGAACCGGGACGGGCGTCTCCGGAATGCATCTTCTGTACGGCATGCGGCCGGACGGGGTACTGACCACCGTCGACCCGGAGCCGGACCACCAGCAGTTCGCCCGCCAGGCCTTCCGCGCGTGCGGCTTCGCCAGCAACCGGGCCCGCTTCATCCCGGGCCGCGCCCTGGACGTGCTGCCCCGGCTCGCGGACGCGGGCTACGACCTCGTGTTCTGCGACGGTGACCGGCTGGAGTTCCTGGACTATCTCGCTGAATCGTTGCGCCTGCTGCGTCCGGGTGGCCTCGTGGTCTTCGAAGGCGTCTTCGCCAACGGCCGCACCGTCGACTCGGGCCCCCAGCCCACCGAAGTCCTCCGCCTGCGCGAGCTGCTACGCGCCGTGCGCGAGAGCCCGGAGCTGGTGCCGTCGCTGCTCCCGGTGGGCGACGGCCTGCTCTGCGCCGTCAAGCGCTGACCCCGTAGGCACCGCCCGGGAAAGCAGCTGCCCCGGCACCGTCTCGGGTGCCGGGGCAACTGAAGGGGTATGGTCGCGTTCCGCCGCGTCAGCCGACGACCTTCTTGAGGGCGTCGCCCAGCGCGTCGGCCTCGTCAGGGGTCAGCTCGACGACGAGCCGCCCGCCGCCTTCGAGCGGAACGCGCATGACGATGCCCCGCCCCTCCTTGGTCACCTCGAGCGGGCCATCGCCCGTCCGCGGCTTCATGGCCGCCATGCTCGTTCCCCTTCCTGAAACCAGCTCATCGTCGCCGACGGCCCCATGGAGGGCACGCGCGGCCCCTAATGAGACACGCGTCACCGGCATCGAACACATTGCTTCCAAGCCATTATCCCGCATCTCAGGACCCGATGACCAACATCAGTCGGCATCGCTTGGGCAACGCGCGCGAGCAAAACCACTCAATTCGCCGATGTGACTGCGATACTTCGCCGCCGCGCGGACCCCGGCCGACCCGATCCTGCCCAGAATTCTTTGACGCAGGTCACACGTCCGGTCCGGGTCGTGGACGGTGATCTCCGCCATGCTGTCCTACGGACGTACGGCGTACCGACCGGTACGCCGGAGCCGCGACACCCGAGGGGATACGCCATGGCCGACACCGTGCTCTACGAGGTGACCGACGGACTCGCGACGATCACGCTGAACCGCCCCGAGGCGATGAACGCGCTGAACATCGCGACCAAGGTCGCCCTCCGGGAGGCGGTCCAGTCCGCGGCGGCCGACGACGCCGTACGGGCCGTACTGCTGACGGCGACCGGGGAGCGGGCGTTCTGCGTGGGCCAGGACCTGAAGGAGCACATCACGCTGCTGGCCTCCGACCGGGAGGCCGGGACCGGGGCCACGATGACCACGGTGAAGGAGCACTACAACCCCATCGTGCGGGCGCTGGCCGGGATGGCCAAGCCCGTCGTCGCCGGGGTCAACGGGGTCGCCGCGGGCGCCGGTTTCGGGCTCGCGCTGGCCGCGGACTACCGGGTCGTGGCGGACACGGCCGGCTTCAACACGTCCTTCGCGGGGGTCGCCCTGACCGCGGACTCCGGCATCTCCTGGACGCTGCCGCGGGTCGTTGGTCCCGGGCGCGCTTCCGACCTGCTGCTGTTCCCGCGGACGATCAAGGCGCAGGACGCGTACGACCTCGGGATCGCCAACCGGCTCGTCCCTGTTGGCGAGCTGCACGCCGAGGCGGAGAAGGTCGCCCGGCAGCTGGCGGACGGGCCGACGGTGGCTTACGCGGCGCTGAAGGAGGCCGTTGCCTTCGGGCTGACGCACACCCTTGAGGAGACGCTGGAGAAAGAAGACGAACTGCAATCTTGGGCGGGCGCGTCGGAGGATCACGCGATCGCTGTGCAGGCCTTCGTCAACAAGGAGAAGCCGAAGTACCTGGGGCGCTGAGTTCTCAAAGTGCGGGCCCGGTGAGGGCTGGTCGCGCTCACGCGGCGGAGCCGCAAATCGACACAGCCCCGCGCCCCTTAAGGGGCGCTTCTCGCCGCGCAGGTTTTCAGGTGGTCGTTGACCAACCCACACGCCTGCATCAGGGCGTACGCCGTCGTGGGCCCCACGAACTTCAAGCCCCGCTTCTTCAGGGCCTTCGACAGGGCTGTCGACTCCGCCGTCACCGCCGAGACGTCCCCGAGAGTCTTCGGGGCCGGGCCCGGCTTCGGGGCGTGGGACCAGATGAAGTCGTCCAGCTCGCCCGGCGCCCAGTCGACCAGCACGCGCGCGTTGGCGATCGTCGCGTCGACCTTGAGGCGGTTGCGGATGATGCCGGTGTCGGCGAGGAGGCGTTCGCGGTCGGTGTCCGTGAAGGTCGCCACCTCCGCGATCTTGAAGCCCGCGAACGCCGCCCGGAAGCCCTCGCGGCGGCGCAGGATCGTGATCCAGGAGAGGCCGGACTGGAAGGCCTCCAGGCTGAGGCGCTCGTAGAGGGCGTCGTCGCCGTGGACCGGGCGGCCCCACTCCTCGTCGTGGTACGCGACGTAGTCCTCCGTGGAGAGTGCCCAGGGGCAGCGCAGCGCGCCGTCCGGACCGGCGACGGCCCCGCCCTCGGTCACTGCTGGTCGCCTTCGACCGGCTTCTGCATGGAGACGTGGGCGCTGGCCTGCGCGCCCGCGAGCGCGTGCTCCAGGTCGGCGATCCGGGCGTCGCGCTCGGCCAGTTCGGCGGCGATGCGGCCCAGCGCGTCGTCCACCTCGGCCATGCGGTAGCCCCGCGCGGCGAGCGGGAAGCGGAGGGTCTCGATGTCGGCGTGGTTCACCGGCCGGTCCGGGGGCAGCGGGTCGTCGAGGCGCTCGGGCGTGGCGTCGGGCAGTGGGGCGCTCTCGCCGCCGCCGATCACCGAGAGGGTCACGGCGCCGACCACGACGGCGAGCCCGACGACCAGGAACAGGAACATGAACATCTCTGAGGTCTCCACGGGCGTCGATGTCGGACGTGCCGAAGCCGAATGTGTCAGGGTCCGATCGTGCCATGCGACGCTGACAGTTAGGGTCACAGGCGGCTGAAGACCGGTACGTACTAGGAGAGGTCACAGGGGATGCTCAGGCTGGGCAGGCGTGAATTCGACACGCACGAGCCGGTGATCATGGCGATCGTGAACCGGACCCCGGACTCCTTCTACGACCAGGGGGCCACGTTCCGCGACGAGCCCGCCCTCGCGCGCGTGGAGCAGGCGGTGGCCGAGGGCGCCGCGATCATCGACATCGGCGGGGTCAAGGCCGGACCCGGCGAGGAAGTCACCGCCGAGGAGGAGGCGCGGCGCACGGTCGGCTTCGTGGCCGAGGTGCGGCGGCGGTTCCCCGACGTGATCATCAGCGTCGACACCTGGCGGCACGAGGTCGGCGAGGCCGTCTGCGAGGTCGGCGCGGATCTCCTGAACGACGCGTGGGGCGGCGTCGATCCGCGGCTCGCGGAGGTCGCCGCGCGGTACGGGGTCGGGCTGGTCTGCACGCACGCCGGTGGCGCGGAGCCGCGGACCCGGCCGCACCGGGTGGCCTACGACGACGTCATGGGCGACATCCTGCGCGTGACCCTGGGGCTCGCCGAGCGGGCCGTGGAACTCGGGGTCCCCAGGGAGTCCGTGCTGATCGATCCCGGGCATGACTTCGGGAAGAACACGCGGCACAGCCTGGAGGCGACTCGGCGGCTCGGGGAGATGGTCTCCACGGGGTGGCCCGTGCTGGTGTCGCTGTCCAACAAGGACTTCGTGGGCGAGACGCTCGACAAGCCGGTCAAGGAGCGGGTAGTCGGGACGCTCGCGACCACGGCCGTGTCTGCGTGGCTCGGTGCGCAGGTGTACCGGGTGCACGAAGTCGCGGAGACGCGGCAGGTGTTGGACATGGTGGCGTCGATCGCTGGGCATCGGCCTCCGGCGGTGGGCAGGCGGGGGCTGGCGTAGGTTTTTTCGCCCCCGCCGCCCCTACCCGTCCCATCCCTGGGGGCGGCCGCCCCCAGACCCCCGCATCGGCCTGAACGGCCTCGTCCTCAAACGCCGGACGGGCTGGAATTGCCGGCCGGAGTTCAAAGCCAGAGTCAGCGGCCGGCTTCCTTCGACACCAGCGCGACCGCCTCTTCCACGTCATCCGTGACATGGAACAGAAGCAGGTCCTTCTCCGACGCCTTGCCCTGGGCGATCAGCGTGTTCTTCAGCCAGTCGACCAGGCCGCCCCAGTACTCGCTTCCGAAGAGGACGATCGGGAAGCGGGTGACCTTCTGGGTCTGTACGAGGGTGAGGGCCTCGAAGAGTTCGTCGAGGGTGCCGAGGCCGCCGGGGAGGACCACGAAGCCCTGGGCGTACTTGACGAACATCATCTTGCGGACGAAGAAGTAACGGAAGTTCAGCCCGATGTCGACGTAGGCGTTGAGGCCCTGCTCGAAGGGCAGCTCGATGCCGAGGCCGACGGAGATGCCCTTGGCCTCCAGGGCGCCCTTGTTGGCCGCCTCCATGGCGCCGGGGCCGCCGCCGGTGATCACGGCCCACCCGGCCTCCACGAGGGCGCGTCCGAGGCGTACGCCCGCTTCGTACTCCGGTGAGTCCGGCTTGGTGCGGGCCGAGCCGAACACGCTGATCGCGGGCGGCAGTTCGGCCAGGGTGCCGAAGCCCTCGATGAACTCCGACTGGATCCGCAGGACGCGCCACGGGTCGGTGTGGACCCAGTCCGAGGGGCCGCCCGCGTCCAGGAGGCGCTGGTCGGTCGTGCTCGCGGTCACCTGGCCGCGCCGCCGGAGGACCGGTCCCAGGCGCTGCTCCTCCGGTGGCTGCTGCTTGCCCTCGGGGTTGCCTGTAGCCATGTGCGCTCCCTCCACTTGCAGGTGTTTCCACCTCAGCGTAGGTCTACGCGGGTTACAGCGGGGGGACGTACGGATGTCAGCCCGTCAGCCAGTCCACGAGCCGCCGCTCGGCCTCGGGGATCAGGGCCGCCTCCACCCGCTCGTCGACCTTGTGGGCGAGGAGCTGGGCGCCGGGGCCGTAGTTCACCGCGGGCACGCCGAGCGCGCTGAAGCGGGCCACGTCCGTCCAGCCGAACTTGGGGCGGGCCTCGCCGCCGACGGCCGCCATGAAGGCCGCGGCGGCCGGGTGGGTCAGGCCGGGGCGGGCCCCTCCGGTGTGGTCGTCGACGACGAACTCGTCGACCCCGCAGTCGGCGAAGTAGTCGCGTACGAAGGCCTCCGCCTCCTCCTCGTTGCGGTCGGGCGCATAGCGGAAGTTGACAACCAGGGTGCACGCGTCGGGGATGACGTTGGTGGCCACTCCCCCTTCGACGCGCACCGCGTTGAGGCCCTCGTGGAACTGGAGGCCGTCCACGACGGGTGTGCGGGGCTCGTACGCGGCGAGCTTGGCCAGCGCCTTCGAGGCCGCGTGGATCGCGTTGGAGCCCATCCACGCGCGCGCGGAGTGCGCCCGTTCACCCTTGAACTTCAGGAACACCCGGAGCGTGCCCTGGCAGCCGCCCTCGACCTGCCCGTCCGTCGGCTCCAGGAGGACCGCGAAGTCGCCCTCCAGCCAGTCGGGGTGGGCCTCGGAGACGTGCTTGAGGCCGTTGAGGTGGGCGGCGACCTCCTCGTTGTCGTAGAAGACGAAGGTGAGGTCACGGTTGGGGGTCAACACCGTTGCCGCGATGCGGAGTTGGACCGCCACCCCGGACTTCATGTCGCAGGTGCCGCAGCCCCACAGGACGCCGTTCTCGTCGAGGCGCGAGGGGACGTTGTCGGCGATCGGGACGGTGTCGATGTGGCCGGCCAGGACGACGCGTTCGGTACGGCCGAGGTTCGTGCGCGCGACGACGTTGTTGCCGTACCGGTCGACCGTCAGGTGCGGCAGGGCCCGCAGGGCGGTCTCGATCGCGTCCGCGAGGGGCTTCTCGGTGCCGCTCTCCGAGGGGAAGTCGACGAGCTGCGCGGTGAGCCGTGCGGCGTCCAGCGTGAGGTCAAGTGCGGTGTCGGCCATGGCGTCGACCCTAACCCGATCGGTCTGCACACAAGTTATCCACACCCGGCGCAGCGGTAACAGGAGCCTCCGCTACCTTGTGGGGATGCTCCAGTCCCCCACCCCCAAGAAGCGTCGACGCGGCCGCCTCTTCCGGTTCTCCTCGGCGCTCGTGGTGCTGCTCGCGGTCGCGGGCTATCTCGTCGTCCAGTACGTCACCGGCGGCCGGGGCGGGCCCGGTTGCAAGGTGGTCTCCGGGAAGGACGACGGCCAGGCGTACGAGTTCTCGCAGGAGCAGACGATGAACGCGGCGACGATCGCCGCCGTCGGCACCGGGCGCGGGATGCCGGAGCGGGCCGTGACGATCGCGCTCGCGACCGCCCTCCAGGAGTCGCAGCTGGTCAACATCCAGCACGGCGACCTGGATTCGCTCGGCCTGTTCCAGCAGCGGCCCTCGCAGGGCTGGGGCACCAAGAAGGAGATCCTGGACCCGACGTACGCGGCGGGCGTCTTCTACGAGCACCTGGCCAAGGTGGACGACTACCAGAAGCTGCCCCTCACCGTCGCCGCCCAGCGCGTGCAGCGCAGCGGTTTCCCGGAGGCGTACGCCAAGCACGAGCCCGAGGCCACGCTGCTGTCCGCCGCCCTCACCGGGCAGGCGGCCGCCACGCTGACCTGCCAGGGCCTCCCGGACACCACACAGGCGGCCGTCGGCCCGGACGCCGTACGGGCCGCGCTGGTACGGGACTTCGGGCGCACGGTGCTGAAGGAGACGGGCGCCGAGGTGACCGGCGGGTCTGCCTCCAAGGCCAAGTCGACGGCCAAGTCGACGCCGTCTCCCAGCGCGAGTGCGAGCGGTGGGAGCAGCACGGTGACCCTGCCGGTGCGGTCCGGGAGCACGCGGACCGGGTGGCAGCTCGCGCACTGGGCGGTCGCCAACTCCTCGGTGCTGCACATCGAGCGCGTGTCGTACGCGGGCCGCGAGTGGGCCGCCGGCAGCGCGGACGACCCGTGGCACTCGACCGCGACGAACGCCTCCGGCGGGGTGCGGATAGTGACCGAGCGGCAGGGCGGGCAGAAGTAGCCGCGGGGCGGTGACCGGGCAGTCGTACGGGTCATCACCCGTACGGGTTATGCGTGGTCGATGCCGGTCCGGGTGTGCTCAGGTTTTCGTGCGGTCACCCTGGCGTGCGCCAGAGTCCTTGAAAACAAAGGGCTGTGAGCATTTGGCGGGCTTTCACACCGGGCGCTCTTTGTCCGTTTTTATCCGTAGCTGATAATGCGACGCATTGCCAACTCTTTACGTTGGCGCTCCGCAACCTTCGCGCGCTTCGAGCGGTAGTCACTGCGTCCGAGCCCGGAGATCAACACAAGGAGCATCATGTCCCTCCCCCTGACCCGCCGGATCGCCCGTGCCGCGCTGCTCGTCGCAGCGGGAGCGGCAGCCGGGGTCGGTGCGGCCGGCTCCGCCAGTGCGGCCCCCTCCCTGCCGGCCACCCCGAACCTGGGCGCGTTGACCGCCCTGGACGGGGCGAGCGTCGGCAACACGGTCGACGGCGCGAGCCAGAATGTCACGGGGGTCGCCGGTAAGTCCGGTGGCCAGACGCTGGAGAAGGCGGTGCCGGCCGCCGGGAAGACCGGTGGGAAGGTTGCCAAGACCGTGGCTCCGGCTGCGCAGCATGTTGCCGGGGACACGGCTGGGCAGGCCGGGGGTCTGCTTGGTGAGACCGCGAAGACGGCGACGTCGGGTGGCGGGTTGCCTACGGACGCGGTCACCAAGGGTGGGTTGCCCACGGCGCAGGAACTGCCGCTCAAGGGTCTGCCGCTTGGCTGAGTGTGCCTGCGTTAAAGGGGTCCAGGGAGTTTCCCTGGACCCCTTTTTCGGTTGTTCGTCGACTGACGGTCGGTGGGGGCTGGTCGCGCAGTTCCTCGCGCCCCTAAAAGCAAAAGGCCTTCAGCTGAGCCTGTTTACGGCTGCGCGGACTCGCTCATCCGTAGCCGTCAGGGCCACGCGTACGAAATTTTCGCCGGCCTCTCCGTAGAAGTCGCCCGGGGCTACGAGGATGCCCAGGTCGGCCAGGTGGGCCACCGTCTTCCAGCAGGACTCGTCCCTCGTTGCCCACAAGTACAGGCTGGCCTCGCTGTGTTCGATGCGGAAGCCGTGGGCGACGAGAGCCTCCCTCAGGGCCGTGCGGCGGGTCAGGTAGCGCTCGCGCTGTTCCTGGACGTGAGTGTCATCCCCTAGGGCCGCCACCACCGCTGCCTGCGTGGGCGCCGACGTCATCATGCCGCCGTGCTTGCGGATCTCCAGGAGCGGGGCCAGGACCGCGGGGTCGCCGGCGAGGAAGGCGGCGCGGTAACCGGCGAGGTTCGAGCGCTTGGAGAGGGAGTGAACCGCGACGATGCCGTCGTAGGAACCGCCGTTGACGTCCGGGTGGAGGACCGAGACCGGGTCGGCCTCCCAGCCCAGTTCGAGGTAGCACTCGTCGGAGAAGATCAGGATGCCGTGCTCGCGGGCCCAGGCGACGATCCGGGTCAGCTCCTCCTTGGGGAGGACCTTGCCGGTCGGGTTCGACGGGGAGTTGAGCCAGAGGAGCTTCAGGCCCTCGGGGTTCAGCTCTGTCGGGTCGTCGTAGGTCTCGTACTCGGCGCGGGCCAGGCGGGCGCCGACCTCGTACGTCGGGTACGCGAGGCGCGGGTAGGCCACGCGGTCGCCCGGGCCGAGGCCCAGCTGGGTCGGGAGCCAGGCGACGAGTTCCTTGGAGCCGACGATCGGCAGGACGTGGCGGTGGGTCACGTCGCGGGCGCCCAGGCGGCGCTCCACCCAGCCGGTGATCGCGTCGCGCAGAGCCGGTGTGCCCCAGACCGTCGGATAGCCGGGCGAGTCGGCCGCGGCGACCAGCGCTTTCTGGATGAGGTCGGGAACCGGGTCCACCGGGGTGCCGACCGACAGGTCGACGATGCCGTCCGGGTGTGCTGCGGCCGTCTTCTTGTACGGCTCCAGCTTGTCCCAGGGGAAGGTGGGCAGGCGGTCGGTGACTGCGGACACGGTTACTCGCTCACTTTCTTCGGTACGGCCGCCACGGCAAACGCCTCGGCCCCGTAGGGCGCTGATCGGGCGTGATCAGGCCGTACGGGACCGAGGCGGCGCGTCTGCGCGGGCCGCTCTTACTGGTTCTGCGGCGGCAGCGCGGCGACGAAGGGGTGGTCGCGCTCGATCAGGCCCAGCTTGCTGGCGCCGCCCGGGGAGCCGAGCTCGTCGAAGAACTCGACGTTGGCCTTGTAGTAGTCCTTCCACTCCTCGGGAGTGTCGTCCTCGTAGAAGATCGCCTCGACCGGGCACACCGGCTCACAGGCTCCGCAGTCGACGCATTCGTCCGGGTGGATGTACAAGGACCGTGAGCCCTCGTAAATGCAGTCGACCGGGCACTCCTCGATGCACGCCTTGTCCTTGACGTCTACACAAGGCTGCGCGATGACGTAGGTCACGCTGTCGTTCCTCCTCGATAGGGCGCTGGCGGGCCTCCGTAGGCTCCGCCGCCCGGCGCGCGGGAGCGCGGCGTCGTCCATGCCCGCACCTAGTATCTCCGTTCCGGGGCGTGATCCATACAGGAGGGGTGAACTGACCTGTGGAAATCTCTGCGGCTGGGCGTCTTGAGGTTCGTATCACCGCTGCTGACGTGGGCAAACGGGTGTCTGTCAGGCGCTTGACAGATACCGAAGACACGACGGAGAAGTTCACCGACACGGTGGGTGTTCTCACATCATGGGACAGCGGTGTGCTGACGATCACACGGAAGGGTGGGGAGTCCGTCCGTATTTCGGAATCCTCGCTGGTCGCGGGCAAGGTCGTGCCGGCCGCTCCGGCCCGTCGGCGGGGACCGTCCGCCACCTACCCGGAGCTGGCCCGTGTCTCCTCGCGCGCGTGGTGGCCGGTGGAGAGCGAGCGGCTCGGCGCGTGGGAGCTGCGCGCCGCCGCCGGATTCACCCGCCGCGCCAACTCCGTCCTGCCGCTCGGCGATCCCGGCCTGCCCCTCGACGAGGCCCTGACCGCCGTACGACGGTGGTACGGCGACCGGGGCCTGCCCGCGTACGTCCAGACGGCCACGGGTGCCGAGGGCACGCAGGAGCTGCTCTGCGCCGAGCTGGAACAGCGCGGCTGGACCCGTGAGGTCACCGCCGAGCTGTGGGTAGGGGCGCTGGCCCCTGTCGCGGACCGCGCGGACGCCTCCGGGGTCGAGCTGTCCCGGTCCGCCGACGAGGCGTGGCTGGCCCGCTATCAGCGCAAGGGGGTGAGCGAGGTGGCCCTGAAGGTGCTCGGGAGCGGGCCCTCGGTGTGGTTCGCGACGGTGCCCGGCGAGGGGGCCGAACCCGCGGCCATCGGGCGGTGTGTCGTCGACGGGCGGTGGGCCGGGTTCGCCGCGGTCGAGGTGGACCCCGCGCTACGGCGGCGGGGGCTGGGGTCGGTCGTCATGGCCGCGCTGGCCTCGCGGGCGCTGGAGGAGGGGGCTTCGGCCGCGTGGCTGCAGGTCGAGGCGGAGAACGTGGGGGCGCGGGCGTTGTACGCCGGGATGGGGTTCTCCGCGCATCACGCCTATCACCACTACCGCGACGGTTCGTCGTGAACGGGTTCGGGTTCGAGTTCGCCGCGTCTTCGCCCTGCCCTCCTTCGGCTGAACGGGCCGCCGAGGTGCGGCAGTTGTTCGCCGAGGAGGCTCGGGCCGAGCGGCCCGATCTCGCGACGCTGTGTCTGCTGGTGGGGGCCGCGGCGGACGGGGGGCTGGACGACGCCGGGATCGACTCGGTGCAGGTGGAGTTGGACCGGCTGGCCGGGCAGGTGCCGTATCGCCCCGGCGGGCCCGCTGCCTGGGCTAGCGCGTTGCGCCAACTCCTGGGCGAGCGGTTCGAGTTCCGGGGTTCGGCCGGTGACTATCAGCGGTTGGAGTCCTCGCTGCTGCACGAAGTGCTTCGGCGGCGGCGGGGGTTGCCGATCCTGTTGTCCGTGGTGTGGATGGAGGTTGCGCGGCGGGCGGGGGCGCCGGTGTACGGGGTCGGGTTGCCGGGGCATTTCGTGGTGGGGTTCGGGGCGGGGGACGAGCGGGTGCTGGCCGATCCGTTCGATGGGGGGCGGGTGTTGTCCGGGGGTGATGCGGAGTTGTTGGTGGGGGCGACGGTGCGGCCTTCCATGCTGGTGCCCGCGGAGCCCCTTGATGTGGTTGTGCGGGTTCTCAACAACATCCGGGCGTGGGCGGCGGCTCGGCCTGAGCGGTCCGAAGTTGCCCTGTGGGCTGTGGAGTTGGCGTTGCTGTTGCCTTCGCACCCCGCGCAGTTGCGGTACGAGCGGGCTCAACTGCTGGTTCAGCGGGGGGATTTCCTCACCGGGGCGGCCGAGTTGGATGCCTATGCCGAGGTGGTGGCTGCCGTGGATGAACCTGCGGCGGATCGGGTGCGGGGGCAGGCTTCTTCGGCTCGGGCCATGTTGAACTGACCTTCGGCTATTCGCCGTTGGGGCTACGGTCGTCTTGCGTCTGAAGGCGCGTTGGGGCTGGTCGCGCAGTTCCCCGCGCCCCTAGGGAGATCGGCCTGGCCTGCGATTACAACCAACCCTTCTCTCTCGCGATGCGTACCGCCTCCGCCCTGTTCCTGACCGCCAGCTTCTGGATCGCTGTCGACAGGTAGTTGCGGACCGTGCCCTGTGACAGGTGCAAGGCCTTGGCCAGCTCCGCATTCGTAGAACCGTCCGCCGCCGCCCGCAGCACCTCGCGCTCGCGGTCGGTCAAAGGGTTCGCGCCCTCCGCCAGGGCCGCTGCCGCGAGGGTGGGGTCGATGACCCGCTCCCCCGCGAGCACCTTCCGTACCGCTTCGGCGAGTTGGGCCGCCGGGGCGTCCTTCACCAGGAAGGCGTCGGCGCCCGCTTCCATCGCGCTACGGAGGTAACCGGGGCGGCCGAAGGTCGTCAGGACCACCAGCTTCACCCCGGGGAGTGCCTTGTGGACCTGGGCCGCCGCCTCGATCCCCGTGCAGCCCGGCATTTCGATGTCGAGGAGGGCCACGTCCACGGCGTGCTGCCGTGCCGCCTCCAACACCTCGTCGCCGCGGGCGACTTGGGCGACGACCTCGATGTCGTCCTCCAGGCCGAGCAGTGCGGCCAGTGCCTCGCGGACCATCGACTGGTCCTCGGCGAGGAGGACCTTGATCGTGCGGCTCATGCGGGCGATCCTACGTCCGTCACAGCGGCCGGGGCGTCGGCGGGCACCCGTGCCACCAGCCGGAAGCCGCGTTTGAGGCGGGTCGTCTCCAGGGAGCCGCCGGCCTTCTCCAGGCGCTCGGTGAGGCCGGTCAGACCGTTGCCGGGGCCCTTGCCTGAGCCGCCCGCGCCGTTGTCCTCGACGGAGAGTTCCAGCATCGGGCCGTCCAGCGTCTGGCGTCGGACCAGTTCGACCACGCAGCGCTGGGCGCCGCTGTGCCGTACGACGTTGGTGATCGCCTCGCGCAGGGCCCAGGCCAGGGCCGACTCGCTGTCTTCGGTCACCGTCGTCAGGTCCGGTTCGGCGGGGAGGTCCGCGATGACTCCCGCCGCTGTCAACGCGACCTGGGCGCCCGCCAGTTCGCCGGCCAGGCGCGGGCGGCGGTAGCCGGTGACCGCCTCGCGGACGTCCACCAGGGCCTGGCGGCTGACCTGTTCGATGTCGGTGACCTGCTGGGCCGCCTTGTCGGGGTGGTCGGGGAGCATCCGGCCGGCCAGTTCGCTCTTCAGGGTGATCAGGGAGAGGGAGTGGCCGAGGAGGTCGTGCAGGTCTCGGGCCAGCCTCAACCGCTCCTCGTTCGCCGCCAGTTGGGCGACTGTGGCCCGCGCCTTGCGCAACTCGACCGTCGTGCGCACCAGTTGCCGTACGCCCGTCATGGAGTAGCCCACAAGGAGCACGATCAGGAACAGGCCCCAGGCGTCGTCCAGGTCGTCGACGAACCAGCCCGCCAGCATCATCGCGGCCGTCGTCAGCGGGATCGTCCAGTACGCGGCCAGCAGCGGGAGGGTGACCCCGCAGGTGACGGAGACGTAGACGAAGAGGCCGAGCCAGGCGTGGCCGAGGGAGAGGGTCAGGGCCACCGCCAGTACCCACAGGACGGCGACCATGGCGCCGACGAGCCAGCCGGAGTAGGGGCGGCCCATGGTGCGGAAGACGACCGCCAGGTAGATCCCGGTGAACGCCACCAGGCCCACCCAGCCGGCCGTCGTGGCCGCGGTGGTGTGGTGGTCGGCCAGCAGGTCCTGCGCGGGGGAGCCGAGGAAGACCAGCCAGGGCAGGATCCACACCAGCTTGCGCAGCATCTCGCCCCGGTCGCGGGGCGGCTGTCCGATCCGGATCAGCCGCTCCACCCTGGCCTTCTCCGGCAGCGGGTCTTCGGTCATCGCGCTCACGCCTTCAGCGTGTCCTTCCGGTACAGCCAGGCCGCCCCGCCCGCGAACAGGGCGAAGTAGACGACGAGGAGGGTGACGTCCTTGGCGTGCGGCGATTGGCTCTGCTCGATCGCCTGGCCGAGGGCAGCGTACGCGTGGGTGGGCAGCCACTTCGCGATGGACTGCAGCCAGTCGGGGAACGTCGTGGCGGGCATCCACAGGCCGCCCAGCATCGACAGTCCGAAGTACGTGATCATCGTGATCGGGCGGACCGCGTCCCCGCTCGCCATGTACCCGATGGCCACCCCGAGCGCGGCGAAGACCAGGCTCCCGGCCCAGATCGCGCCGGTCAGCGCGAGCCACTGCCAGGCGTCCAGCCGTACGTCCTTCACGGTCGCGGCGACGATGAAGACCACGATGATGGAGGGCAGGCTGACCACCGCGGCGCTGGCCGTCTTCGCGATCACATAGCCGCGCCCGGGCAGTGTGGTGAGCCTCAACTGCCGTACCCAGCCGCTCTCCCGCTCCTTCGCGATGCGCTCGCTGTTGCCCATCAGGACGGCGGTCAGGGCGCCGAAGGAGGCCATCGAGACCATCATGTAGGTCGCGACCGTCAGGCCGGTGCCGTCGATCTTGTCGGTGCTGCCTGCGCTACCCGCGATCAGCAGGAACAGGGCCGAGGGGTAGATCACCGAGAAGAACAGGAACTTGCGGTTGCGCAGGGCGCGGGTGAGTTCCAGTTTGATCAGGCTGTTCATGACTGCTTGGCCTCCTCGGCGGCGGTGATGGCGACGAAGGCCTGCTCCAGGCCGAGCCCGGCGACTTCGAGGTTGCGGGGGTAGACGCCGAGGCCGTAGAGCGCGTGGACGGTCGCGTCGGCGTCGGTGGACTGGATGCGGATCGTGGAGCCGCTGATGTCGACAGAGGTCAGGAAGGGGAGGGAACGGATCGGCGCCTCGTCGATCTCGCCCTCCAGGTCGAAGGCGACCTTGCGGGCGCCGGCCTTCGCCTTGATCTCGGCGGCGGTGCCGTCCGCGAGCAGGCGGCCGCGGTGCAGGACCAGGACGCGGTCCGCGATGGCGTCGGCCTCTTCGAGGTAGTGGGTGGCGAAGAGGACCGTACGGCCCTGGTCGGCCTGTTCGCGCATGGTCGCCCAGAAGGCCTGGCGGGCGGTGACGTCCATGCCGGTGGTCGGCTCGTCGAGGACGATCAGGTCGCTGTCGCCCGCGGTCGCCAGCGCGAAGCGGACGCGCTGGGCCTGGCCGCCGGAGAGCTTGTTGACCTTGCGGTCGGCGATCTGCGCGATGCCCGCGCGGGCGATCACGTCCGCGACCTTGTACGGCTTGGGGTGCAAGTCGCAGGCCAGCCGGACCAGTTCGGCGACCGTGACCTCGTCCATCAGCCCGCCGCTCTGCAGCATCGCGCCCACCCGCCCGGCGACGATGGCGTCCCGCGGGCTGGTCCCGAAGACCTCGACCTTGCCGGTGTCGGCCTGCTTGAGGCCGAGCAGCAGATCGAGGGTGGTCGACTTCCCGGCCCCGTTCGGCCCCAGCAGGGCCACCGTCTCCCCCGGGTGCAGCACGAGCGACAGCCCGTCCACGGCCCGGACCTCGCCGTAGCTCTTGCTCACCTGGTCGAACCCGACCACCGCTGTGGTGGCGGTCCCCGCTGTTGTCGTCATGCCACCCATCGTGGCCGCCGGGGGCGGGTGCCCGGCAGTGTCGGCGGTCCGGTGTGCCGCATGACAGATGTCATGGGCGGGGGCGGATGTCCTACGGGGAAGGGGCACCCGGCGCTGTGCCGGGTGCCCCTTCGTGCGGTCGTCGTGCGCTAGCTGGGGTTCGTGACGATGGTCCCGACCCGGTTGGTCTTGCTGATGAGGGCCTGGCGCAGGGCGCCGTAGACGTCCTGCGGGGTGACGGCCGTCTTCTGGCCGGTGGCCCGGGTGATCTTCACGCCGTCGAAGAGGCTGCCGTAGAGCGTCTGGAGGGCGTTCAGGTCGGGGCTGTCGGTCAGCTTGCCGTTGACCGCCTTCACCTTGAGGAACTTCCACAGGGATTTGTTCGGGCTCAGTTGCAGCGAGACGCCGGTGTCCGTCTTGACCGTGACGAGGGCGGACATCGCGGGTTCCGCGAAGGCCTTCATCTCGCGGTCGACCTCGGCGTTCGAGACCGTCGGCTGCTTGGTGGTCGTCGGGACGGTCATCGCGCCGGCCGTGCCGGTCTCCACCTGGGTGCGGTACGCCTCCTCGACGGCCTGGGTGGACGCGGCCGCGTCGATGGCCTTGCCCGCCTTGCCGTAGACGGCCACGGCCTTGCCGGAGGTGAACTGGATCGTGCCCTCGGTCACCGCGCCGGAGCCGGAGCCGCCGCCGAGGTCGGAGAGGGCGGCGGCGAGCTTCTCCTCGTCGACCGGCATGACCGGGGCGACGACCCGGTGCTGGCCGAAGAGCGAGCCGATCACGGAGACCGGGTTGTAGTCGCTGGTGGCGGCCGCGCTGACCGTGGCCGCGGTGTCGAACTGGAGCCCCGCCTGGTCCGGCTTGAGCGAGACCGTCTTGCCGCCGACCGACAGCTTCAGCGGCTTGTCCACCCGGCCGCCGAACGCGTCGTCGAGCTTCTTGACGGCGCCGTCACGGGTGCTGCCGCCGATGTCGACGCCGAGCACGGTGGTGCCCTTGGGCACGTCGGTGTGGTTCATCAGCAGGCCCGCGCAGTAGGCGCCGCCGCCGATGACGATCACGCCGACGCAGAGCAGGACCAGCTTGCTGCGGCCCTTCTTCTTTTTCTTGGCGCTCTTGCCGGTGTTCTTGGCCGCGGCGGGCGCGCTCTGCGCCGCACCGGGCTCGGGCTGCTTCGGGGGCGTGTGCGGCAGCGGCCCGTCGGGGTGGGTGCCCGGGCCGAACGGCGAGTTGCCCGCACCCGGGACGACCGGCATCCCGCTGGTGACGGTGTGTCCGGAGACCTGGTCGGCGGGGGCGCCGTAGCCGGGGCCACCGGGTTCGGGGGCCGGCTTCTGCGGGGTGAGGATCGCGGTGTCGTCGCTGAGACCGCCGCCGGGGATCATGCCGGGGATGCTCGCGCCGCCGGGGCCCATGCCGGGGCCTCCGGGTCCCATGCCGGGAGCGCCGGGACCACCAGGACCCGTGCCGGGACCGCCAGGCCCCCTGCCGCGACCGCCGCCGTGCCGGCCGGAACCCGCACCCGGAGCGCCGGGACCACCAGGCCCACCGGCACCGTTCGTGCCGCCCGCTCCGGGCCCGTCCGCGTACCCGCTCAGCGTGCTGGGCGCGCCCGGTGCTCCGCCCATGGGGCCGGACGGGAGCATCAGGCCGTTGCCGGTGACCGGACCGCCGGTCGGGCCCGCGGGGCCTTCGGGACCGCCCTGGCCGCCGCGCCCGTTCGGGCCGTTGAAACCGTTGGGTCCACCCGGACCACCGGGAGCGCCCGGGCCTCCGGGACCCATGCCCTGGCCGTTCGGGCCGGGGAACTGCTCGGCCCGCCCGCCGGGACCACTGCCCCCGGGGAAACCGCCCGGGCCGTTCGGCTCGGGGTAACCACCTTGTCCGCCCTGGCCGTTGGGCCCGGGGTAACCGCCCTGCTGCCCGTTGTCCGAGAAGTACGGCAGGTCGTCCCGGCGCGGTTCGGCGGGGCCGCCGTTGGGGCCGCCGCCGTTCGGGCGCGGTCCGTTGCCGGCCGCCAGGGCTTCGGTCACGTCGAAGGAACCCGTGCCGCCGCCGTGTCCGGGGGCGACGGGTCCGGCTCCGGTGGCGCCGCCGATTCCGGCGCCGTTCGTGCCGCCGTTCGCGGCGGCCTGCCGGGCGGCGCCCGTCACGCTCATGCCGCCGACCACACCACCGGGACGACCGGCACCCGGCCGGCCCGCACCGGGGGCACCGGCAGCGGGCGCACTCGGGGTGCCCGCGGCCGAACCACCCGGAATTCCGGCGCCGTTGGTGCCGCCACCGCCCTGACCGCCCTTCGCGGGGCCGGACTTGCGGGGTGCGAACCAGTCGCTGGTCTTCTCCTCGGCGCCGGGCAGCGCGAGTTCGGCGGACGGCTCGGCGACGCCGCCGGTGGGCAGCGCGGAACTCGGCAGCTGCACCTCGGCGGTCGTGGATCCGTCGCCGGACCCTGCGTCCGCGACGGGCGTGCGCACGACGACAGGCGGAATGGGCCGCGAACCGGGGATGTTGATCCGGATCCGGGTCGTCAGCGTCGTCTCGGTCTTGCGTTCGTCCGGCTGCGCGGCCGAACGCCCCGCATCCGTACGGTCGTCGGAAGCCGCGGGCGTCCCGTACGGCGGGGTCCCCGAGGGGTAAGCGGCTCCGCCGCGCCCGTCGGGCCCGGAGGACGGAGTGTCAGTTTCACGACTCAAGGCAAGTTCTCCCGGTTGGCTCCGCCGCCCGACACCCACGGGCGACTCGGCGGCGCGCACCACCATACTGGCCACTTCTTGGCGGTATCCCACGACCGCTGGGGAAACCCACACCGGACTCGCACGCGCGCGTCACCGCGAAGTGGTACGTCACTTGCCAAGTCGGACGTCAGGGCTGCTTGGTTGCCGCCCCAAACCCAACGTGGCACAGATCACAGCTACGGCCATCCCGCCGAGCAGGAAGAGATAGGAACCGACACCCGCGCCGAACAGGAAGTCACCTTCCGGACGGCTGGCGGTGAGCAGGATGACGGCGACCATCCAGCCCGCGGCGGGCGCCACGGCACCACCCCGGCCCTCGGTCGCTCTCGCCCCGCCGAGGAAGAGCCCGCCCGCTCCCACGAGCGCGAGCAGCAGCCCGCCCGGGAACCACGCGGCCTGCACCAGCGCCCCCGCCGCCCCGACGGCCGCGCCGAGCACGAAGAGCCCGAGGTAGGCCAACACCCGCAGTGCGGACGGCCGTTGCAGCGGCTGCGCGAGCAGACTCCCGCCGTTGGTGGCGCTCATCACAGGCCCAGCCCTTCGAAGAGGTCGGTCTCGGGCGCCCCACCGGGTACCCCGTGGACCAACTCGTAGTACTCGGTGGTGAACACCGGCTGCGCGAGGTCGTTCGACAGCGCGAAGTACGGTGCGTCCGGGGCCACTTCGACCTGCGTGGCGTGCGCGCGCAACGCGGCGGTCTTGGCGGCGGCGTACGCGCTGCCGTCGATCACGCTGGTGATCCGCCCGTCGTCCACGACACCCGGCACGTCGTCCACGGCGGCCGTCTCGGCGAAGGGCAGCTCCGGCAACGCGTCACGCAGCCGCGCGAAGCCTTCTTCTACGACGGTCCGGGGCACGCGGTTCCAGTAGACCTTGGCGATCAACTGCCCGGCGTCGGCGGCGAGTTCGGCCGCGCGCATGGCCACGCGGTGGGCCTGGATGTGGTCGGGATGGCCGTAGCCGCCGTCGGGGTCGTAGGTGACAAGAACCTGCGGACGCACTTCACGGATCACCTCGACGAGGTGTCCGGCGGCCTCGTCGACGTCGGCCCGCCAGAAGCAGCCGGGGTCGTCGTTGTCCGAGGTACCCATCATCCCGGAGTCCCGATACCGGCCGGGGCCGCCCAGGAAGCCGTGGTCCGTGACCCCGAGCGCCTTCATGGCGGCGGTGAGCTCGCGCTCCCGCTCCTCGGCCAGTCCGGCGCCCGACAGATGCCGCAGCGCGGGCGGGATGACCTCGCCGCGCTCTCCGAGGGTGCACGTGATCAGCGTCACGTGGGCACCCTCGGCCGCGTACTTGGCCATCGTCGCGCCGTTGTTGATCGACTCGTCGTCCGGGTGCGCGTGCACCAGCAGCAGACGACGGGCTGGCAGTTCCGTCATGGACCCACCCTAAAGGCGAGCCGTCAGAACTTGATGCTGCCGATCATGCTCGCGATGTTCGTCGTGAGATCGCTGATCGTGGGCGCGATCGTCGACGAGGCCAGATAGAACCCCAGGAGGACACAGACGACCGCGTGCCCGCCCTTCAGCCCTGATTTCTTGACCAGAAGGAAGACGACGATCGCCAGCAGCACCACCGCCGAAATCGAGAGTGCCACGGCGGCTCACCTCCAATGATCCCAGGGACTAGGGGGGTCGGACTATGGGGGCAATGGATCCATGGGGTGGATCCGTAGCGCAAATCGGTAGAGCAAATCCATACAGGAGCCAGCAGGTTCATACCCACGCAGCGCTAGTGATCATAACTATCCGCGCTCGCGCATCGCTCGGCGCACAGCCGCACAAGGGGGCGCATGGCCAATATGGTCGGGGCATGACGACCGAGGCTGACTCCTTCCCCCGACGGCACGCCCGTACCCAGCGGTTCACGCTCGGCGCGCCGCGCGCGTTCACCGTGTCACCTGACGGTTCCCGGGTCGTGTTCCTGCGCTCCCCGTCCGGCACGGACCGGGCGAACGCGCTCTGGGTCCTCGATCCGGCGGCCGGCGAGGAGCGCGTGGCGGCCGACCCGCGCGCCCTCCTGGGCGGCGCCTCGGAACACCTCTCCCCCGAGGAGCGGGCCCGCCGCGAACGCACCCGCGAGGGCGGCGCGGGGATCATCGGCTACGCCACCGACAGCGAGGCCGAGTTGGCGTCTTTCGCCTTGTCAGGGCGGCTTTTCACGGCCGAGCTGCGGGACGGTACAACACGCGAACTCCCGGTCCCGGGACCGGTGATCGACCCCCGCCCCTCCCCCGACGGACAGCACATCGCCTACGTCACGGGCGGCGCCCTGCGCGTCGTAGGAGCCGAGGGTGACGGTGACCGGGCGCTCGCCGAGCCGGAGTCGGACCAAGTCACCTATGGATTGGCCGAGTTCATCGCGGCCGAGGAGATGAGCCGTACGCGCGGCTTCTGGTGGTCGCCGGAGTCGGATCGGCTGCTGGTCGCGCGCGCGGACGACACGCCGGTCCAGCGCTGGTGGATCGCCGACCCGGCCCACCCCGAGCGCGAGCCGCAGCGGGTCGCGTACCCGGCTGCGGG
Organism: Streptomyces sp. NRRL F-525; assembly: GCF_000716605.1. GTDB lineage: Bacteria > Actinomycetota > Actinomycetes > Streptomycetales > Streptomycetaceae > Streptomyces. The sequence goes on from NZ_JNXE01000057.1 coordinate 24,281, forward strand.
CACGGCCAACGCGGACGTGCGGCTGTACGTGATCGGGCTCGACGGGACGCGCACGGAGGTCGTCTGGGACCGCGCCCGGTACCCGTATCTGGCGCGAGTGCACTGGTCAGCGGCGGGTGCGCCGCTGCTGCTCGTGCAGGCCCGGGACCAGCGCAGCCAGCTGTTCCTCGCCGTGGAGCCCGACTCGGGGGCGACCCGGATGGTGCATGCCGACGAAGATCCAATTTGGCTTGATCTTTTCCCTGGCGTGCCGTGCTGGAGCCCTTCGGGACGGCTCGTGCGGATCGCCGACGAGGGTGGCGCCCGGGTGCTCGCGGTGGGTGAACGCCTGCTCACAGGACCGCAGTTGCACGTCCGCGCGGTGCTGGACGTCTCCGACGACCACGTGTTGGTCTCGGCCTCGGCGGGCGAGGACGCGCCTGCCCCGGAGACCGGCGAGGTGCACGTCTACCGCGTCAACGAACTCGGCCTGGAGCGCCTCTCGCAGGAGCCCGGCGTGCACTCGGCGGTCCGCGCCGGGGGCGTGACCGTGCTGATCTCGGCGGTACCGGACCGGCCGGGCACCCAGGTCCAGGTGCTGCGCGCGGGCAAGAAGACCGTGCCGATCGCGTCGTACGCCGAAGATCCCGGTCTGTCCCCGCGCATCACGTTCACCGAGGGGGGCGCACGGCGCGTCCCGTGCGCCCTGCTTATGCCACAGGACTACGACGGCAGCAGTCCCCTTCCGGTTTTGATGGACCCCTACGGCGGTCCGCACGGCCCCCGCGTGGTCGCCGCGCACAACGCCCACCTCACCTCGCAGTGGTTCGCCGACCAGGGTTTCGCGGTCCTCGTCGCCGACGGCCGCGGCACCCCGGGCCGCTCACCGGCCTGGGAGAAGGCCGTCCACCGCGACTTCACGGTCTCCCTGGACGACCAGATCGACGCCCTCCAGGACCTCGCGAAGTCCCACCCGCTCGACCTCTCCCGGGTGGCCATCCGCGGCTGGTCGTACGGGGGTTGGCTCGCGGGGCTGGCCGTACTCCGCCGCCCGGACGTCTTCCACGCGGGCATCGCGGGCGCCCCGGTCACCGACTGGCGGCTCTACGACACCCACTACACGGAGCGGTACCTGGGCGACCCGGCCAAGGACCCGGAGTCGTACGCGAAGAGCAGCCTGGTGACGGACGACGGGCTGTCGGCACCCGCCGACCCGCAGCGCCCGCTGATGGTCGTGCACGGCCTCGCCGACGACAACGTGGTGGTCGCGCACTCCCTGCGGCTCTCCTCCGCACTGCTGGCCGCCGGCCGCCCGCACGAGGTGCTGCCGCTGTCGGGCGTCACGCACATGACCCCGCAGGAGCAGGTCGCGGAGAACCTCCTGCTGCTCCAAGTGGACTTCCTGCGGCGCGCTCTCGGCCTGGTCGGGCGGTAGTACTCCACGGACCACCGCAGCCATCAATTGAGGAACCACGACGAAGCATCAGCCAGGTCCGCGAGAGCGGCGCCGGTTTAGGCGCAAAAAAGGGCAACGGACCGGGGCGACATGGCGCGCCCCGGTCCGTTTACGGCACCCGCACGGCCGTACGTCATTCAGATTGACGCGTCCGTATATCGAGACCGGGTCGGCGGAGTTGCCTGCGTGTTAACGCGGTTGATACCTGTTTGTGGGGTTATTCCGCCCCATCCGCAAGATCGTCCGGGGTCGCTTCGGGGGTCTCCTCCTTCGGTACGACCGTCTTCTCCTCGGCGAAGTGACAGGCCGAGTCGTGCGCGGCGGGCCCGCTCGCGAGCCGGAACTCCGCGGGCACCGCGAGCAGCGGCACCTCCAGTGAGCAGCGCTCCTGCGCCTTCCAGCAGCGGGTGCGGAAGCGGCACCCGGACGGGATGTTCGTCGGCGACGGCACGTCACCCGCGAGGATGATCCGCTCCCGGTGCTCGCGCGCGTCGGGGTCGGGCACGGGCACGGCGGACAGCAGCGCCTGGGTGTACGGGTGCGTCGGGTGGTCGTAGATCTCCTCGTCCTTGCCGATCTCCACGATCCGGCCGAGGTACATGACCCCGACCCGGTCCGAGATGTGGCGGACGATCGACAGGTCGTGCGCGATGAAGATGTACGAGAGGTCGAACTCGTCCTGGAGGCGGTCGAGGAGGTTGATGACCTGGGCCTGGACGGACACGTCGAGCGCGGAGACGGGTTCGTCGGCGACGATCACCTCGGGGCGCAGCGCCAACCCCCGTGCGATGCCGATGCGTTGGCGCTGGCCGCCGGAGAACTGGTGCGGATACCGGTTGATGTACTCGGGGTTGAGCCCGACCACGTCCAGCAGATCCTGAACCCGCTTGCGCCGGTCGCCCTTCGGCGCCACCTCGGGGTGGATCTCGTACGGCTCCCCAATGATGTCGCCCACCGTCATACGGGGGTTGAGGGAGGTGTACGGGTCCTGGAACACCATCTGGATGTTGCGCCGAGCGGCCTTCAGTTCCTTGCCGGACATCCGGCTGATGTCCTCGCCCTTGAACTTGATCGACCCTTCGGTCGGCCGCTCCAGGTTGACCAGCATCTTGGCGACGGTCGACTTGCCGCAGCCGGACTCGCCCACGATGCCGAGGGTCTCGCCCCTGTTGAGCGTGAAGTCCACCCCGTCGACGGCCTTGACGGCACCGACCTGCTTCTTGAAGAGGATGCCCTGGGTCAACGGGTAGTGCTTGACGAGTCCTTCAACCTCCAGGATCGACTCAGCCATTGAGGCACTCCCTCCAGAAGTGGCAGGCGCTGCCCCGGTGTTGGTCCACCTCGTACAGCTCGGGTTCGTCGGTCCTGCACACGTCCTGGGCCATCGGGCAGCGCGGGTTGAAGGCGCAGCCGGGCGGGATGTGCATGAGGTTGGGCGGCAGGCCCTTGATGGCGTAGAGCTCCTGGCCCTTCTGGTCCAGCCGCGGGATGGAGTCCAACAGGCCGCGCGTGTACGGGTGTGCGGGGGCCTTGTAGATGTCGTGGACCGGGGCCGACTCGACGATCCGGCCCGCGTACATCACGGCGATCTTGTCGGCGACGTCCGCGACGACTCCGAGGTCGTGGGTGATGAGGATGAGCCCCATGTGCAGCTCGCGCTGCAACTCGGCCAGCAGGTCCATGACTTGGGCCTGGACGGTGACGTCGAGGGCGGTGGTGGGTTCGTCGGCGATGATGAGCGCGGGCTCCAGGGCGAGCGCCATGGCGATCATGATGCGCTGGCGCATCCCGCCGGAGAACTGGTGCGGATAGTCCCGGACGCGCTGCGCGGCACCCGGGATCCGTACCCGGTCCATCAGCTCAACTGCCTTGGCGCGCGCGTCCTTTCGGGACATCCCCCGGTGCACGATGAACATCTCGCCGAGCTGATCGCCCACGGAGAGCACGGGGTTGAGCGAGGACAGCGCGTCCTGGAAGATCATCGCCATCTCGGCGCCGCGAACTTTCCGCCGCTCCTCTTCCTTGAACTTCAGCAGGTCCTTGCCCCGGAAGAGGATCTCCCCGCCGGTGATCTTCCCCGGCGGCACATCGAGGATCCCCATCACGGCCTGCGCGGTCACGGACTTCCCGGACCCCGACTCCCCCAGCACGGCGAGGGTCTCCCCCTCGTCCACGCTGTAGTTGACCCCGTTGACGGCCTTGGCGACCCCGTCCCTGGTCCTGAACTCCACGTGCAGGTCCCGCACTTCGAGCAGCATGACGCCGGTCACCTCAGCTTCGGGTCGAGGGCGTCGCGCACCGCGTCGCCGAGCATGATGAACGCGAGGACCGTGATCGCCAGGGCTCCGGCGGGCCAGAGCAGCATGTGCGGGGCGTTGCGGATGTACTGGGAGGCCGCCGAGATGTCGATGCCCCAGCTGACCGTGGGCGGCTTCAGGCCCACGCCGAGGTACGACAGGGTCGCCTCCAGCGAGATGTAGGTGCCGAGCGCGATGGTGGCGACGACGATCACCGGGGCGACCGCGTTCGGAGTGATGTGCCGTAGCAGGAGGCGGGAGTTGGAGGCGCCGAGGGCTCGCGCCGCCTGGACGTAGTCGTTCTGTTTGGCGGTGATGACCGAGCCGCGGGCGATCCGGGAGATCTGCGGCCAGCCGAGCAGCACCATGAACCCGATGACCGGCCAGACCGTGTTGCTCGTCACCACGGATAGGAGCACCAGACCGCCCAGGACCACCGGGATCGCGAAGAAGATGTCCGTCAGGCGGGACAGGATCGAGTCCCAGATCCCGCCGAAGAAGCCCGCGAGCCCGCCCAGCACCGACCCGAAGACCGCGACCCCCAGCGTGGCGAGCACGCCGACCGTCACCGACGTACGGGTGCCGTAGACCGTGCGCGTGTAGACGTCGCAGCCCTGGCCGTCGTAGCCGAAGGGGTGGCCCGGCTGGGAGCCCTCCTGGGCCTTGGCGAGGTCGCACTTGAGGGGGTTGCCCGAGGCGATCAGGGACGGCCAGAGGGAGATGACCACCAGGAAGAGGATGACGAGCGCGGAGAGGATGAAGACGGGGTTGCGGCGCAGGTCGCGCCAGGCGTCGGACCAGAGGGAGCGGGGCTTGCCCGCCGGGCCGGTGCCTTCCGGGCCGCCCGGGGTCTTCTCCAGGGTCTCTGCCTCGCTCGCGGCGAGGTCCATCGCGCCGCCCATGCCGGTGCCGGCGATGGCGCGCTCCGGTTCGAACGGCTGCTCAGGCATAGCGGATCCTCGGGTCGAGTACGGCGTAGAGGAGGTCGACGAGAAGATTCGCGACCAGGAAGACCAGGACGAGGACCGTCACGAAGCCGACCACGGTCTGCGTGTTCTGGCGCACGATCCCCTGGTAGAGCTGGAAGCCGACGCCGTGGATGTTGAAGATCCGCTCGGTGACGATCGCGCCGCCCATCAGGGCGCCGATGTCGGTGCCGATGAACGTGACCACGGGGATGAGGGAGTTGCGCAGCAGGTGGCGGACGATCACCCGGCGCCTGGGCAGGCCCTTCGCCACGGCCGTACGGACGTAGTCGGAGCGCCTGTTCTCCGCGATGGACGTCCGGGTCAGCCGGGTCACGTACGCGAGGGAGACCGAGGCCAACACCAGCCCGGGGACGATGAGTTCGCTGAAGGTCGCGTCCGGTGAGACGGACGGTTTGATCCAGCCCCATTCGACGCCGAGGAGCAGTTGCAGCAGCAAGCCGGTGACGAAGGTCGGGATGGAGATGACGACGAGGGTGAGCAGCAGCACGCCGGTGTCGATCGGGCGGCCGCGCTTGAGGCCGGTGACCACGCCCAGCGCGATACCGACGACGACCTCGATGACGATCGCCACGAGGGTCAGCCGGATGGTGACCGGGAACGCGGTCGACATCAGCTCGGTGACCTTCTGGCCGTTGAACGCCGTCCCGAAATCACCGGTGAAGACGTTCCCCATGTAGGTCAGGTACTGCTGCCACACGGGCTTGTCGAGGCCGAACTCCCGCTTCAGCTGGGCGGCCGTCGCCGGGTCGCACTGCCGGTCGCCGCACAGGCCCGCGATGGGGTCGCCCATCACGTTCACCATCAGGAAGATCAACAGTGTGGCGCCGATGAAGACCGGGATCATCTGCAGCAGACGCCGGATTACGTACCGTCCCATGGAGGCTCCGGGGATCATGGGGGCGGGCCACGCGGGGCCCGCCCCCGGTGCGGCTCAGCTGACCTTGATCTCGTTGTAGACGGGGACGCTGAACGGGTTCAGCGCCACGTTGGAGAGCCGGTCGGAGTAGCCCGCGCTGCCGTTCTGGTACCAGAGCGGGATGGCGGCCATGTTGTCCCGTACGACGCCCTCGGCCTGCTGGAAGAGCTTGATCGCCTTGCTCGTGTCCGTCTCCGCGTTGGCCTGGTCGACGAGCTTGTCGAAGTCCTTGTTGGACCACTGGCCGTCGTTGGAGGAGGCGTTGGTGTAGTACAGCGGCTGCAGGAAGTTCTGGATGAGCGGGTAGTCCATCTGCCAGCCGGCGCGGAACGGGCCGGTCATCTTGTGCTGGCCGATCTGGTTCCTGAAGTCGGCGAAGGTGCCGACCGGGTTCCCGACGCACGCCTTGTCGTTGCCGAGCGCGTTGTTGATGGAGTTGCACACGGCGTCCACCCACTCCTTGTGCGAGCCCGTGTCCGCGTTGTACGTGATCTTGACCTGGCCGCCGGGGATCCCGCCGCCCTCCTGGACCAGCTTCTTCGCCTCGGTCGGGTTGTACTTGCAGGCGTCCCCGCACAGCCCGTCCTGGAAGCCGCCCTCGGTGCCGAGCACCGGTGAGGTCCAGTCGGTGGCCGGGGTGCGGGTCTTCTGGAAGATCGTGTTGGTGATCTGCTCCCGGTTGATCGCCATGGACAGCCCCTGGCGGACCTTGTCCGAGCCGCTCTTGTTCCAGTTCTTGTCGTAGTACGGGAACGCGAGGGTCTGGATGATGCCGGCGGGCGTGTTGATGTACCGGCTCCCGAGGTCGCTCTTGACGTTCTTGAGCTGCGAGGCCGGGATGTCGTCGACGAGGTCGAGGTTGCCGGCCATCAGGTCGGTGTAGGCGGTGTTGTTGTCGGTGTAGACCTTGAGGGTCACCCCGCCGTTCTGCGCCTTGTCCGTCCCGGTGTACCCGTCCCACTTCTTGAGCTGCATCTGCGAGCCCTTGGTGTACGACGAGATGGTGTACGGCCCGTTCCCGACGGGCTTCTTCAGCCAGGCCGCGTGGTCCGAGAAGAACGTCGACGGCAGCGGGGAGTAGGCCGCGTAGCCCAGGGTGTCGGGGAAGGTCGAGAACTTCTGGGTGAGCTTGATGGTGAAGGTGTTCGTGCCGGTCACCTTGAGCCCGGTGAGCGTGCCGGCGCTCTGCGAGCCGCTGTCGGGGTGGACCTTGTCGTAGCCCTCGATGTACCCGAAGAAGTAGGCGTTCTTCTGGTTGTTCTTGAGGCTGGCCCCGTAGTTCCACGCGTCGACGAACGACTTCGCGGTGACGGCCTCGCCGTTGCTGAACTTCCAGCCGCTCTTCACGGTGACCGTGAAGTTCTGCGAGTCCGTGGTCTCGATCTTGTCGGCGAGCATGTCCTCGGCCTTGCCGGTCTTCGGGTCGTACCGCTTCAGCCCGCGGAAGACCATGTCGAGGACCTTGCCGCCCTGCACCTCGTTGGTGTTGGCCGGCTCCAGCGGGTTCTGCGGGTCACCCCAGGAGGCGCTTAGCACCGCGCTGCCGTCACCACCGCCGCCGCTGCTGCTTCCGCCGCCCCCACAGGCGGTCGCCGCGAGGGCTACCGCCGCCGCGCAAGCGGCCCATTTGGCGTGCGTGGCTCCACGCATCGAGTGCCTCCTCTGGAAAGCCGATCCATGCCGATCCGTTACCGGTCAATATCGACCGAAAAGGAGCACATCGCCTGCGGGCCCACCCTTTCGGGGGACCCCTGACGTCCGTTCAGAGGATCTTCCGTGTAGCGCACAATGGATCACCGCGAAGCGATGCGGAACCGTTGGATTGTGACGCCCCGGTGTACGTATTCCGATACAGAGGCGTCCGCATAACGAACTCATTGCCCGTTTAGCGCAGTTGGCCCGATATAAAGCACGGATCGATCACGGCACGCTACCCGCGTAGCTACGGACTGCCCAAGAGATCGCAAAGAAGGTAAAGAGAAACCCAAGTCGGCCCAGATTTTATTGACCTTGCATGAATTGCGTTGAAAAAGTCCGGCGTAGCCCGTAGGGGAGTGCCCTGCGGAGTCTCATCAGACCCTCCCTTGGGCCAGGAGCACCATGACCCCCCCAACTCCATCCGCGGCCCCGCTCGAGGTGACCGACGAGAGCGTCGAGAAGTCGATCACTTCTCCCGACTCGAAGGCCAACGAGAGCCGGTCCCCGGGTCAGCTCGCGTGGCGCCGTTTCAAACGGGACCGTACGGGCGTCATATCGGCGATCATCGTGATGTTCTTCTTCGCGATCGCGCTCGCCGCGCCCCTGATATCGAAGCTGTACGGCAAGGATCCGTACACGACGTACGCGAGCCAGAACCCGAGCCTGCTCGACGCCTTCTCGTACCCGGCGGGTGCGAACGGCGGCATGAGCTCGCAGTTCTGGTTCGGCATCGAGCCGCAGCTGGGCCGCGACGTCTTCACCTTCCTGATCTACGGCATCCGCACCTCGCTGGGCATCGCCCTGGCCGCCACCCTGATCACCACCGTCGTCGGCGTGGTGGTCGGCGTGACCGCGGGCTACCTGGGGGGCAGGACGGACTACATCGTCGGCCGGATCATCGACATCGTGCTGTCGATCCCCTCGACCCTGTTCATCATCGCCTTCATGCCGGTGGTGTTCGGACTGTTCGTCGCCGCCGACGACAACATCCCCACCTGGCTGCGGGCCACCACGCTCATCATCATGATGTCCTTCTTCGGCTGGGCGTCGATCGCCCGTCTGCTGCGCGGCCAGGTACTCGGCCTGCGCGAGCGGGAGTTCGTCGAATCCGCCAAGGTGACCGGGGCGTCGCCGGCGCGCATCGTCTTCAAGGAACTGCTGCCCAACCTGTGGACCCCGATCCTCATCCAGTCCACGCTCATGCTCCCGGCCTATGTGACCGCTGAGGCGGGCTTCGCCTTTCTCGGTGTCGGCATGATCGACCCGACCCCCGACTGGGGCGTCATGATCCAGCGGGGCGCCCAGTTCTACACCCAGGACTTCACCTTCATGCTCTTCCCGGGCCTGGCCATGGTGATCTTCGTCCTGGCGTTCAACCTGCTCGGCGACTCGGCGCGCGACGCGCTCGACCCGAAGTCCAAGCGCTGACCCATCTCTCATCTCCGGCCCGGTCAATGTCGTCCGGCTGGTCCCGTCCCACCCGTAAGGCAGGGTTACTGTGTCTTTTTCCCGTAGAAACTTCATGATCGCCACCGGTGTGGTGGCCGCGTCGAGCTCGGTGCTGACCGCCTGTGGCGGCGGCAACTCGACCTCGAACAGCAAGGTCCCCTCGGTCAGCAAGGCCAAGCAGAGCAAGATCGAGGTCGGTACGAAGGCCGACTCGACGGGCCCGGCTCCCGAGGTCGCCGGCGCGGTCAAGGGCGGGACGATCTACGGGCTCGACCAGTTCGACATGGACCACCTCGACCCGGCCCAGATCTACGTCTCCACCGAGATCCTCATCACCACGCCGATCATGCGCGGCCTGACCGGCTACAAGCTCGACTCCAAGGGCGGCGCCACCCTGGTCGGCGACGCGGCCACGGACGCGGGCACGGCCAAGGACGGCGGCAAGACCTGGTCGTTCACCATCAAGGACGGCATCAAGTGGGAGGACGGCTCCGACCTCTCCATGGACGACGTCCGGCACACCTTCGAGCGCCTCTTCGCCTCCTTCGTCACCGAGGGCCCGCGCTACGTCCAGCAGTTCCTGGTGGGCGGCGACAAGTACAAGGGCCCCTACGAGGGCAAGAACCTCGACTCCATCGAGATCGACGGCAAGACCGTCACCTTCCGCCTCAACGAGGCCCGCGGTGACTTCAACTTCACGCTCGCCGAGCGGGCGTACTCCTTCGTGAAGAAGTCGAAGGACACCAAGGAGAAGTACGACAAGCAGCCGTTCTCCTGCGGCCCGTACAAGATCTCCGCCCGCGACGTCGGCAAGTCGCTGACGTACACCCGCAACGAGCACTGGGACGCGGCGACGGACCCGATCCGCAACGCCTACCCGGACAAGTACCTCTTCCAGTTCGGCTTCGAACTGCTGGCCTCGACCGACCGCTACATAGCGGACAAGGGCAACGACCAGTACACGATGTCGATCTTCAACGAGGTCGCCCCCGAGCGGATCGCCACGGTCCTCACCAACGCGAAGCTCAAGCAGCGGGTGCTCACCGCGGTCGACACGGTCACCTACTACTGGCCGATCAACACCACCCGGATCACGGACGTCAAGGTCCGCCAGGCCATCAACTACGCCTGGCCGAACCAGCAGTTGCAGACCATCCGCGGTGGCGCGTCCACCAGCGAGATCGCGACCACGATCTTCTCCCCGGTGACGCCCGGTTACACGGAATTCGACCTGTACGGCAAGACCACGAAGCCCGGCGGCGACCCGGTCAAGGCCAAGGCCCTCCTCAAGGAGGCCGGCAAGGTCGGACAGAAGCTGGTCATCGCGTACCAGACGTCGGACAACGCGGTGAAGCAGGCCGTCGCGATCAAGAACGCGCTGGAGGCGGCCGGCTTCACGGTCGTCAACAAGCAGATCGACAAGTCGACCTTCTACACCCAGATCGGCAAGATCGACAACACCTACGACCTGTTCGCGGCCGGCTGGAGCCCGGACTGGCCGGGCGGCTACTCGGTCTTCTACCCCTGCTGGGACGGGGACAACATCGGCGACGGCCGCAGCAACTACGCGCAGCTGAAGAACGCGAGCGTCGACAAGGCGATCGCCGCCGCCTCGCAGATCACCGACGCGGACGCGGCCAACAAGGCCTGGGGCGCCATCGACAAGCAGGTCATGGAACTCGCGGCCTGTGTCCCGGACTACCACGCCATCCGCAACTGGATGCACGGTTCGAAGGTCGGCGGCTTCGTCTACGACGCCGGAAACACCGGCATCGCGCTCACGAGGCTCTACGCCAAGGCGTAGGCGCCACACGCCACCAGGGGGCGGCCTCACCGGGCCGCCCCCCACCGGCCCCACACCCCTCACGCCCCGGCAACGGCGCCTCGCCCGGAGAGTCCTGACCCCATGTTCCGCTTCCTTGTCCGCCGTACGATCGGCGCGCTGGTCATTCTGCTGATCATCAGCGCCATCACCTTCTGGCTCTTCTACGCCGTCCCGCGTGACCCGGCCATGATGTCCTGCGGCAAGAACTGCACGCCGGCCTCGCTCGCGCAGATCCGGCACAACCTGGGCATCGACCACCCGATCCCGGTCCAGTACTGGGACTGGCTGAAGGCCATCTTCGTCGGGCGTGACTACAGCGGCTTCGGGCACTGCAACGCTCCGTGCCTCGGCTACTCCTTCGCCAACAACGAGCCCGTCTTCGGCACGATCATGGACCGGCTGCCGCTGACCCTCTCGCTGGCCTTCGGCTCGGCGGTCATCTTCCTGACCTTCGGTGTCGGCACGGGCATGATCGCGGCCTTGAAGCAGGGCAAGTTCCTGGACAAGTTCGCCACCTCGGCGTCGCTGCTCGGCTCCTCGCTCCAGATCTACTTCGTCGGCTACATCGCGCTGTACTTCCTGGTCTTCAAGGCGGGCATCCTCGACCAGCCCTCGTACACGCCGCTGACCGAGAACCCCGTCTCCTGGTTCTCCGGCCTGCTCCTGCCGTGGATCGTGCTGTCGATCATCTTCACCGCCAACTACACCCGCATGGCCCGCTCCCAGCTCGTCGAGCAGCTCACCGAGGACTACGTCCGCACCGCCCGCGCCAAGGGCCTCTCGCGCACGAACGTGTTCCTGCGCTTCGCCTGGCGCGGCGCCATGGGCCCGATCGTCACGGTGTTCGGCATCGACCTCGGCACGCTGATCGGCGGCGCGATCATCACCGAGCAGGTCTTCAGCCTCCAGGGCATCGGCCGGCTCGCGGTGACCTCCGTCAACCAGAGCGACCTGCCGATGCTGCTCGGCGTCACCGTGCTGGCGGCCGCCGCGATCGTCTTCTTCAACATCATCGTCGACGCCGCCTACGCCTTCATCGACCCGCGGATCCGGCTCGCCTGACCCTCCGCCCGTACCCCCTACCCCCCGCATCGCCCCCAGGAGCGTCTCCGTGACGAGCACCGATCAGCAGCCCTTCCTCTCCGTCAGGGATCTCAAAGTCCACTTCTCCACCGAGGACGGCATCGTCAAGGCCGTCGACGGGCTCTCCTTCGACCTCGCCAAGGGCAAGACGCTCGGCATCGTCGGCGAGTCGGGCTCCGGCAAGTCCGTCACCAACCTGACGATCCTGGGCCTCCACGACCGCGACCGTACGGCGATCGAGGGCGAGATCCTGCTCGACGGCAAGGAGTTGCTCACCGCGAGCGAGCGGGAGCTGGAGCGGCTCCGCGGCAACAAGATGTCCATGATCTTCCAGGACGCGCTGGCCTCGCTGTCGCCGTACCACACGGTCGGCAAGCAGATCAGCGAGGTGTACCGCAAGCACACCGGCGCCTCCAAGAAGGAGTCCCGCGAGCGGGCGATCGAGATGCTCAAGCGGGTCGGGATCCCCCAGCCCGAGGTCCGGGTGGACGACTACCCGCACCTGTTCTCGGGCGGTATGCGTCAGCGCGCGATGATCGCCATGGCCCTGGTCTGCGACCCGGAACTGCTGATCGCCGACGAGCCGACGACAGCCCTCGACGTGACGGTCCAGGCCCAGATCATGGACCTGCTGAAGGACCTCCAGCAGGAGTTCGGCACCGCCATCGTGTTCATCACGCACGACCTCGGCGTCATCGCCGACATCGCCGACGACGTCCTCGTGATGTACGGCGGCCGGTGTGTGGAGCGCGGCACCAAGAAGGAGGTGCTGACGGACCCGCAGCACCCCTACACCCTCGGTCTGCTGAGCTCGATGCCGAGCCTCGAAGGACCGGTCGACGTACCGCTGATGCCGATCCCGGGCTCGCCGCCCTCGCTGCTCAATCCGCCGTCCGGCTGCCGCTTCCACCCGCGCTGCGCCTTCGCCGAGAAGGTCGAGGGCGGCCTGTGCTCCAGCGAGCGGCCCGTGCTGGAGGTGGTCGACGGCCGGGGCTCCGCCTGCCACCTCACCACCGAGCAGCGCCAGGAACTCTTCGCCGACCTTCTCGCCGTAGCCCAGCACAACTGACGTACTAGAAACGGGACTTCCCATCATGAGCAACGCGAACCCCCTCCTGGACGTCAGCGGGCTGACCAAACACTTCCCGATCAAGGGCGGCTTCCCGATCCGGCGTACGGTCGGCGCCGTGCAGGCCGTCGACGGGCTGGACTTCCAGGTCGGCGAGGGCGAGAGCCTGGGCCTGGTCGGCGAGTCGGGCTGCGGCAAGTCGACGACGGGCCGGCTGATCACCCGGCTCCTGGAGCCGAGCGGCGGCAAGATCACCTATCGCGGCCAGGACATCACCCACGCGGGCCGCAAGCAGCTGGCGCCCATCCGGTCCGAGATCCAGATGATCTTCCAGGACCCGTACGCCTCGCTGAACCCGCGGCAGACGGTCGGCAAGATCGTGTCCGGCCCGATGGAGATCAACGACATCAACCCGGCCGGCGGCCGCGAGGCCCGCGTCCGTGAGCTGCTGGAGATCGTCGGCCTCAACCCCGAGCACTACAACCGTTTCCCGCACGAGTTCTCCGGCGGCCAGCGCCAACGCATCGGTGTCGCCCGCGCGTTGGCCCTCGAACCGAAGCTGATCGTCGCGGACGAACCGGTGTCGGCCCTGGACGTCTCGATCCAGGCGCAGGTCGTGAACCTGCTCCAGAAGGTCCAGAAGGAACTCGGCATCGCGTTCGTGTTCATCGCCCACGACCTGGCGATCGTCCGGCACTTCTCACAGCGAGTCGCGGTAATGTACCTCGGCAAGATCGTGGAGATCGCCGACCGCGACGACCTGTACGGCAACCCGCGCCACCCCTATACGCGGGCCCTGTTGTCCGCCGTGCCCGAGGCCACGGTGGACGAGACGCCCGCCCGGGAGCGCATCCGGCTGGTCGGTGACGTGCCGTCGCCGATCAACCCGCCCACGGGCTGCCGTTTCCGTACCCGTTGCTGGAAGGCGACGGAGAAGTGCGCGACGGAGGCTCCGCCGCTGGTACAGGTCGAGGGCAACAAGCCGGGCCACCTGACCGCATGCCACTACCCCGAGACGGCGGACACCGTTCCGGCACCCCGTCTCTCCAAGGACCCCGAGGCGGCGGCCTGACACACCCCTTTAGTCAGCCGCCCCCTTCAGGAACGGACTTTCACCGGCCCATTGACCCGAGCCCATGAATGTCCGATCCAGGGGACGAAGGCCCGCGCCCACCCAGGCGCGGGCCTTCGCCATGAACGGACGGGCCGGGCTCGGCGTGACACACTGCCGCAGTGGTCGATCGTTCGTTCGCGGATCCTTCGCTCGCAGCGCTGTACGACACCCTCAACCCGTGGGGGCCCGGCGACGACTTCTGTCTCGGGCTGGTCATGTCCGCCGATTCCGTGCTCGATGTCGGGTGCGGTACGGGGCGGTTGCTCGGGCGGGCCCGGCAGGAGGGGCATCGGGGGCGGCTGATGGGGCTCGATCCCGCAGCCGCGATGCTGGTGCGGGCGCGGGCTCATGAACCCGGCGTCGAGTGGGTGCTCGGAGATCTACGCGCGCGGGAGTGGCACGGCGAGTTCGAACTCGCCGTCATGACCGGGCATGCCTTCCAAGTGCTGCTCGGCGACGAGGAGTTGCGGATCGCCCTACGTGCCGTACGTGCCGCTCTCGTGGCCGGCGGGCGGTTCATGTTCGAGACGCGGAATCCGGGGGCGCGGGCGTGGGAGAGGTGGACGCCGGAACGGGTGCGGGAGATTCCCGACGGGCGGGGCGGGGTCGTACGCGTGTGGCACGAGGTCGAGTCCGTGGCTGCGGGCGAGGAACGCGTGACGTTCACCGAGACCTTCGAAGGCGCCCAGTGGGAACGGCCTCAAGTCGACCGGACCACCCTGCGGTTCCTCGACACCGATACCCTGGACGGCTTCCTGGGCGAGGCCGGGTTTGTCGTCGTGGAGCGGTATGGCGACTGGGGGCGGGGGGAGTTGGCACTGGGCAGTCCCGAGATTATTACCGTGGCTGAAACTACGGGCCGGTGCAGGTAGGGCGTTTTCTGGTTGCCGTTGGGCCACTCGCTTCTCAGCCAGTGTCGGGCTTCCACGGCCCGAGTAAAGGGCGCTCCCTGCGGTCGCGTCGGCTTCGCCGATTCCGCTGCGCTCCACCCTTGACTAGGGCCGCTCCAGCCCGTTTGAGAAGCGAGCGAGCGGCCCGGAGGAACGGGGGGCCAGGTAAGCACGCCCGTGCCTGAACTGTGTTGCCGGCCGGTGTGGAGGGGGCGCGTCCGCGTCTCGCCTGCACGCCGGGTGGGCTTAGCGGCTATCTGCCGGTGGGGTGCGAGCGTGCGCGCTGCCGTCTCGCCAGCACGCCACCCCGGCTCAGCGGCCAACCCCCGGTGGGTGGTTGCTGGAAGCCGGGGGCAAACCTAACCACCCT
>NZ_JNXE01000058.1 GCF_000716605.1 Streptomyces sp. NRRL F-525
CGACCACCGAGATCTACACCTAAGCCTTCGTCGGCAGCGTCAGATGTGTATAAGAGACAGCATGTGGACGGGGTGTTCTCGGGGGGTTCTGGGGTGTCTGGAGGGCGGGTTGGTGGGGCGGTCGGGGTGTTGTCCTTGCCTCCGTACAGCTCCGCTGCGGTGGCGAGGATGCGGAGGCAGGCGGGGCCGTCTAGTGCCGTGTGGTTGACCGTGAGGATGAGGGCGGTTCCGTGGGGGTGGGCTACTGCTTCGAGGCGGATCGGTGGGGATGCGGTCAGGGGTGGGGTGTGGTCCAGGGAGCGGGTGCGGGCCTGTTTGAGGGCGTCTTGGGTGGGGGGTGGGAAGGTCACCACCTCCAGGTCCGGGGTGTCGGTCAGCTCCCATTCGTAGTGGCGGCGGTACCAGGGGCCGGGGGCCTCGCGCATGAGGATGCGGGGGTGGTGGTGCAGGGCCTCTGTGAATGCGGTGCGGAGCCGTTCCGGGTTTATGGGGCCCGGGAGGTGGACCTCTATGTGGACGGTTTCCGGTTCGGTGGATTGGTGGCAGTGGCGGGCGATTTCGTCGACTGTGGGGAAGGGGATGCGGGTGGGGGAGCGGGGTTCGTTGAGTGTGGTCATTCCGGTTCGTCCCTTGGGTGCGGGTCGGTGGGGGCTGAGCGCGCAGTTCCCCGCGCCCCTGTCGGGGCGCTCCACTCCTGGACGCTTGCCAGTGCCGCGAACAAGGCGATCAGGGCTAGGAGTTGGGCCGTGTGGCTGAAGGCTCCCTCGCCTGCGCCTACCGGTTCGTCCGCTCCCGTCGCCGCCGCGATGCCCGCGCCTGCCATTGCGGCGAACGCGATCGGGACCAGCAGCGCGTGGCGGCGGTAGGCCAGCAACGCCAGTGCCGGGACCAGGAGGGCGAACCAACCCGCGATCACCACCCCGACCAGCGTCAGCGCAACCGTGCCCAGCCACAGCCCGGGCAGGGGTGGGGCTGGTTGCAGTTCGTCGGAACTCGGTTCGTCGCGGCGCCAGATCACCAGGGCCAGGAGGATGGCCACTGCGGCTGCGCTGCCGATGAGGCCGGCCTCGTATGTTGTCGCCGGTTCGTATGTCAGCTTGATCTTGCCGCCCGCGCCTGCCGGGACGCGCCAACCCTGTTGCCAGCCGTCCAGGCGGAGCGGGGTCAGCTTCTTGCCGTTCAGGGTGGCTTGCCAACCGGTGTTGTAGTTCTCGTACGTGGTGAGGTACGAGGCCGTGCCCGAGCCGACGGTCACCTCGCGGCGGTCGCCCAGCCAGTCCTGGGTCGTCAACTGGCGGGCGGCGGCGGTGGGTTCGGTGACCGTTCCGCGGGTCAGCGTCACGTCCGTGAGGGTCAGGGGGCCCGCGTCGCCTGCCTCCACCCGGTGTGTGCCCGACGTCAGCTTCAACCCGGAGTCGGTCCGCCCCTGCTGACAGAGCGTCACCTGAACCTCCCGGCGGGCCGTCAGGTCTCCTACGGTTCCCTGCACGCTCGTCTCGTACAGCTCGCCGTCCACCGCCACCACCGGGCCCTTTCCACAGGGCAGGGTGAAGGGGCGGGAGGGGTCCGGCTGTGGGGTGCGGTACTGGTCAAGAGCCGGGATGTAGGCCTCGGTCAGGCCCACCGGTAGTTGGAGGTTGTCGTCCGCTATCGGGTTGTGGAGGGTCAGGGGGGCCGTTTTCGTGATCGTGATGGTCAGGCTGTCCGTCGTTATCGGGTCGAAGCGGGTTACGCCGTTCTCGTCCACGCCGGCGATCGTCGAGCCGTCCGGTGAGGTGATGTCGACCTCGGTCGGGCGCGTCGACAGGCCGCCCGCCGGGGCCAACACCACTTCGCCCACTGGCTGTTTGCCGGTCCAGGTGAGGTGGATCGTCGGCCGGTCACCCGCGATCCAGCCCGTCGTCAGGTCGCCGTCCGTGAGGTCGCGGGCGGAGAGGCCTGTGCCAAGTGCCGCTGTGGAGTCCGCTGTTGCCGTGATCCGGTGTTGTTGGGGCGGGGCGACCTCGTAGAGGAGCTTGTCCAACTCCTCGCCCGGGGTTGCCACCGCGCTCGCCTTCATCTCGTACGTTCCCGCCGTCGACGTCGAGAACGTGCGGTGCAGGCCCGCCTCCGTGCCCGTCGGGGAGAGGCCCGTCGGGTCGGCCGTGCGGTGCAGGGAGATGATCTCGGCGGAGGCGTCGGAGGCATTGGCGTCTGTGGGGAGCTTGAGGAGCCGGGTCACCTGGACGTGGGGAAGGGTGATCTCTGAGAAGCCCGCGCCGGTCAGGCCGGTGTGGCGGGCGACCGAGTCGACGATCGTCAGCTTCATCCAACTCGTGGCGCCCGAGGGGGCCTTGATGGTCTGCGTCATGCCGTTCGGCTGGAGGTAGCTGGTCGCCGAGCCCTTCGCCGTTTCCACCCTCACCTCCGTCGCCGCCGCCCGCACGCTCTCCTGCGGGAGCGGGGTGACCTTGAACGAACCCGGCATGTCGTACGACCCGCCCGCGAAGCCGATGCGCAGCCATTGGCCGTTCGGTGAGCCCGCCGCGCCCTCCGCCCACGCGGTGTCCGGGTTGCCGTCGAAGGCGTTCACCGGGTCGAACTGGGGGAGCGAGAACAGCCAGTTGCCGCTCGAGGACGCCGTCACCGAACGGGCGCCGCGCAGCTCTGCCACCGTCTGGTGGGCGATGCCCTTCGTCGGCAGGATCTGCTTCGGTTTCTTGCCGGCGTCCTGGACCGCGTCCGGCGCGTTGCGTTCGTCGGGGGTGTATGTGTACGACGTGTTGGCGTCCACCAGGCCGAACCGGGTGTCGGCGCGGCGCAGTCCGTCGCCGACCACCTGGAGCGCGGGCGATCCCAGGCCCGGGTGGTTGTCGCCCGTCAACACCGTTGCCCTGCCCCTGAGTTCGGTCGCGAGGGGGAGGAGGGACTCCGGGCCGCCGGAGACCACCGCTGTGTCGGAGACCGGCGTCAGGCCTGCCTGGCCCGGGCGGATCACGTCCTTGCTCGTCGGTTCGTAGATCTCCACCGCCCGTTGGCGCGGGTAGAGGCCCTCGACCTGGAGCGGGGTGTCGTTGGCGATCCGGCCGCCGGTCATGACGGGGCCGAGGCCCGTCACCCGTTGGTAGCCGGACTGCTCCAGGGTGCGTTTGACGGTGGTGGTCGGGACATAGCCGATCTGGTCGGGGTCCAGGTCGTTGCGTACGACGACGTAGTAGATGCCCGCGCGGCTCAAGTAGTCGGCCAGGCCCGGGACTTCACTCCCGCTCGCCAGTGCCTGTTCCACCGCGTCCATCGCCCGGCGGTTGCCGGGGGTGCCCATCGGGACGTAATCGCGTTCCGCCCAGCGGGAGTCGGCGAGGACGTCGAGGGGTTCGTCGATGGGGGAGCCCCAGGTGTAGATGCCGTGCGCGGTCGCCGGGACGACCAGGGCGCGGGAGTCGGGGGAGTACTTGTGCAGCCAATCGGCCGTGGACTGCCAGTACTTGGGGAGGTGCTGGAACGAACCCGGGTTCAGGATCGACCCGTTTAGATACGGCCACGCCAGGCCCGGGAGCACGAGGATCACCGCGATCAGCGGGACGAGCCGGCGGCCCGGCACCGGGCGGGCTCCGCGTGTCTCGGCGGCCACGCCCACCAGGTGGGCCAGGCCCAGGACGAGTACGAGGGCCAGGCCCGCCTGGAACTTGTAGATGTTGCGGAAGGGGACAAGCGGGCCGTTCAGCCAGTCCTGCACCAGCCCGTGGAAGGGCGCCCCGAACGCGCCGCCGTACCCGGCGAACAGGATCAGCGCGACCGTCACGGCGGTCAGCACCAGCCACCGCCGCTCCGGCATGTCCCGTCTGGCCAGCCCGGCCAGCCCCAGCCCGGCCGCGAGCGCCGAACAGACGATCACGATCACCGAGGACGCGACCGTCCAGCCGGCCGGTATCCAGGCCTCCCCGAGATGCAGATAGGCGACCCAGTCACCGGCTCCGCGCAGGCCCTCCGTCGCCGACATGGTGTCGGTCGTGGTCTGCGAAGTCTCCACGTAGGGAAGGAAGTTCTCGCCGTAGACGCCGAGCATGAGGAGTGGGATCCACCACCAAGCCGTCGCCAGGATCACCCCCGGCACCCACCACGCGATCAGCTTGCGCTGCCGTGGTCCGGGCGGCCGGGAGAGCAGATACAGGCCGACGGGGAGGAGCGAGGCGAGGGTCGCCGCCGCGTTGACCCCACCCATGAACGGGACGATCAACGCCGAGCGCAGGCCCGCGATCCGGGCCGTATAGCGCTCGTTGGTGAGCGGCAGCAGGACCCACGGGAGGAAGGCCCCCGGAAGCGCGGCGGCCGAGGTCGACCCCACGACGATCGTGAACACCGGCCACAACGCGTACGTCACGGCGGCGAGCAGCCGGGACGCCGGGCTGCCGACACGCAGCCGCTCGGCCAGCCGCAGGGCGCCCCAGAAGGCGACCGAGAGGATCAGGGACAACCACAGGCGCTCCGCCAGCCACACCGGCAACTGCACCGCATGGGCCAGCCAGTAGAACGGGAGCATCGGCCAGAGATAGCCCGCGTACTGGTCCTGGATACCGCCGAACGACCCCCGGTCGTGCCACAACTGCCCTAGATCAGAAAGGAATTGACCGGGATCCACGGTGACACCGAGCTTGGTGTCGAAGGTCTGCCGCCCCGGGTGCACGGCGAGGAACAGCACGAACACCACGGCCCAGAACCCCAGCAGCCAGCGCCACGACCTCGGCCCCTCCGGGGGACCCGCGATGGTCGTGGTGGTGGGATCGGCCGCCGGGGGCGGGGCCTGGACCGTGGTCGCCGTCATGGTGGACACCGCCGGAGGATGAGGAGGAGGTTCCAGGTGGCCAACTCCCTTATGCCGGGCACTTTTACGACGGCTCGGTCGAGGAAGGGCCAGTAGCGGGAACGCGCCGCGACGACCACGACGTCGTCACGGGCGCGCACCTGCCGCAGGGTGGCGCCGATGTGCACGGCGAACAGGTTCTCGCCGAGGGTGTGCTTGGCCGATTTTCCGGTACGGCGCCGGTAGCGGGCGCGGGCCCGCTCGGCACCGAAGTAGTGCCACGGCGCCCACTCGTGACCGCCCCACGGGGACAGCCAGTTGGTGAACGACACATAGATCAGCCCACCGGGCCGCGTCACCCGAGCCAGCTCACTGAGAAACGTCTCCGGATCGGCCACATGCTCAAGGACGTTGGAGGAGAACGTCACGTCCGCGACCCCATCGGACAGGGGCAACAAATACCCGTCCGCGATGACGGTCCCGTCGGGCGCCTTCTCCCCCAACTCCCGTACGTCCGGCTCGAAAAGGTAGGCATGAGCACCACGCCGCCGAAACTCCTCGGTGAAGTACCCACTGCCCCCGCCGACGTCTACGACTGTGCGGCCGGCAACGGGCCCGTCATAGGCCTCGACTTGATCGGCAGCATCACGGGCGAGGAGGGAGTAGCAGGCTTCCGGCTCGTCCTGCTCACGCAGAAAGGCCCGAAAGAGGGTGAGGGAGCGGCGAAGAGACGGGTCCTTGAATTGCCGGTGAGGTACAGCGCCCCTTAAGGGGCGCGGGGCTGTATCGATATGCGGCTCCGCCGCGGGGCGCGACCAGCCCCCACCGCCCCGCAGCCAACTCACGACCCCCAGCCCTTCACCGCCTCACCGGCCACCAAACGAAACTGTCTAACCGTCCGATCCCACCGATAACGCGCCGCACGATCACACGCCGCCTTACCCATGACCTCACGCCGAAGCCCGGACAGAGCCAACGTGCACCAGGCCGCAGCAAACGAGGACTCCCCCCGGGCCAAGACCCCCGTCTCCCCGTCCACGACAGAGTCACGAAGCCCAGGCACGTCAAACGCGATCGCCGGAGTCTCCCGAGCCGCAGCCTCAGTCACTACCAACCCCCACCCCTCCAGCGCGGAGGGATGCAGCAACAACCAGGCCGCACACAGCAGTTCATGCTTACGAGCCTCAGAGACATGCCCGGTGAACTCCACACCGGGCCCGGCGAGCCGCTCAAGCCGCTCCCGCTCAGGCCCGTCCCCGACGATCAGCAACCGCCCGCCGACAACGGGCCGCACCCGCTCCCACAACCGCAGCAACAGATCGATCCGCTTGTACTCGACAAGCCGCCCCACCGCCACGAACAGCGGCTCGACGGAACGCGCGGAACGAGGCGCAGGTTCCTCAACTCCGTTGTGGACAACCCGGATCCGATCCCGCTCGACCCCGATCCCGCGCAACGCGTCCGCCGTCGAGGGAGACACCGCGACCAACAGCCCACGATGCTGCGCCCCGGTCAGCGCCCAGTGTTCAAGTCTTCGCCCGATCCGCGCCGCCGGTGCCATCGGCCCGCCGAACCGCATCTTCCACAGATCCGTGTGGACATGGTTGACCAGACACAGCGTCGGCCCGCGATGCCACACCGGCGCGAAGTACGGCATCCCGTTGCACACCTCGACCAACAGGTCGCAGTCACCGATCTGTTGGGCGAAGGCGGAACGGGCGCGCAGGAAATGACCGTACGCACCGCCCGCCGACACCACGCGATAGTCGCGGTAGGCGGCCGGGCCGCCGCACAACAGGGTGACCTGGTGGCCGAGTCGGGTCAGGCCGTCGGCGAGTCTGTCCACGAGGAGTTCGGAACCACCGGCCTGGGGATTGTCGAGGTCCCGGTGGGCGAGGAAGACGATCCGGCGCGGTTGCGGCACCGGCGCCGTGGGCTGCTGCGTGACCGGGGGAAACGGGGCGCGCAGCGGATAGGGCACGTGCTGGGGCATGGGTGCTCCAACTCGTCTCAGGGTGCGGAACGTTGGCGGATCAGGGGGTGGAACTCGGGCGGATCATGGCGCGGAACTCTGGCGGAACTCCCCGGGGTCGGTGCGGCAAGGGGCGGGGCGCGGTGCGGAGTTCTGTGGGTGGGCTGTGCCGGGGTGGGTTGGACAGTTTTCGCCCCGGCGTTCCTGACGGCTACTCACCCGCATGACAATTTCCGGGGTTATTAGAACTGACGTCACGTCACATCGTGGGTGGATACTCGGCCGAAGCGGGTGATTCGGGGCGTCGGCGGCCGCGTAGCACCAAAACGCCGCCCGCCACGGCGAGGACGAATCCGGCCACAGCGGCACCGATCGGCAACGACTGCCCCACCAGGCGCAGTTGGCCGCTCTCGCGCTTCGCCAGTTTCACCTGTTCCTGCTGCGTGGCCGTGGTGAACGCGAGCTTGTCGGCGTCCAGGAGGAGGACCGCGTCGTAGGCGTGACTGGGGGCGCGCAGGGTGCGGCGGGGGCCGGTCCGGGCGTAGATCACCCGGCCCGTGCGCTGGTCGACGATCAGCTCGATGCCGTGGTTGGAGTACCACTCCTCGGCCAGGATCTGGGGGGACTTGGGCTGGTCGACGAGGCTGCCTGGGACCAGGCGGGTGCCGATCTTCGTGGGCGGGACCGTGCCCTTGAAGACGTAACCCGAGTAGCCCTGCACCTTCTTGGTCCCCGAGTAACGCAGAGTCACCGTCGCGCCAAGGGAGTTGTCCCACCACTGGTACGGCTGTTTCCGCACGTCGAACGGGAACTTCAGAAAGGCGTCGCCCTCGAAGTACGGGTTCTCGTGGCAGCAGTGCACGGGCTTGTTGGTCTTACGGTCCGTGACCCAGCGGTTGGGGAAGAACTCCAGCGCGTCGTGCGGATCGGCGGCCGGCAGCGACTTGTCGGTGTCGACGGTCGTCGTGACGTCCCAGACCGCGTCCCCGCTCTTCTCGCTGTCCGCGACATCGCCGCGCACCTGCTGGGTGACGGTGATCCGCTGGTCGTCCACGGTCCGCAGCTCGCCGGTGTCGAAGTAGCTTCCGGTGCCCCGGTACACGGCGGTGGTGTCGATGTCGATCGGGGTCACGGCCGCCCGCGGCTCGACGTACCACGCCAGCAGCGGCGCCAGGACCAGCAGAAACGTGCCAAGTCCCAGCAGGATCAAGGAAATTGGAGAGGTCGTACGGCGCATCCGGACACTCCAGTGAAGGTTGGTGACGGAGTTCGGGCCGCTCTTGGGCCGGGAACCGTAGGCGCCCCTTGACGGAGTGTCAATGTCTGCCGACACTGGGCCGACGGGCAGGGGCAGGGCGCACGGACCTCAGGACAGAGAGGCTGACCCCGCGATGCCCAGACTGCTCGCCGCCGCACTCACCATGGTCCTGGCCGCCGCCCTCGCCGTGGGCGCCGCGCTCGGTGTCGTCGCCCTGCTGGACGCCAGACCGGCCCAGCCGAACACGCCTCTGGTCACGTACGAGCAAGCGGACCAGGGGAGTTGACCCCGTGTCCGCACCACCGGCGACCGTGATCGCGCGCTCCGCGTGGCATGACGTACCGCGACTCCAGGTACGGGAGTTCGCGGCGATCGCCATGGCCGAGGCGCCCGCGCTCGCCGAGGAGATCCTGCGGGAGATCCGGCGCGAGCATCCCCAACTGCCCCTGGTTCTCGACGACTCGGGTGAGCCGATGGCCCTGGTCGGCATCCGGCGGGCCATCGAGGTCTTCGTCCAGCACCTGGAGACCGCTGAGGGGCGTCCGACCGTACCGCCGGGCGTCTTCCAGGAGTTCGGGCGCGGTGAGGGCCTGCACGGCCGCAGCCTCGACTCGCTCCAGGCGATCTACCGGATGGGAGTCCGGCTCGCCTGGCGGAGGTTGGCCGAGATCGGGCAGCGGGTCGAGATCCCGCCGCCCGCGATGTACGCGCTCGTCGACGCGGGGTACGAGTATCTGGACGGGCTCGTCGACCAGTCCGTGCGGGGGTACGCCGAGGCCGCCGCCCGGCAGGCGGGGGAGCGGCTGCGGCTGCAGCGGCGGCTCATGGAGCTTCTTCTCGCCGAGCATCACCGGGGCGACCCGACCGAGGCCCTCGGCGAACGTGCCGCGCGTATCGGCTGGCCGCTGCCGGAGAAGGTCGCCGTGGGCGTTCTGCTGCGCCCGGCCCGCGAGGCCGTCGCCCCCGCCGTAGGGCAGGAGGTGCTGCTCGACATGGAGTACGAGCAGCCGCGCATGGTCGTGCCCGAGCCGGATGCCGCCGGGCGGCCCGAGCTGCTGCACCGGGCGCTGACCGGCTGGGCCGGGGCGATCGGGCCACCGGTGCCCTTGGCCGACGCGGTGAAGTCGGCGCGGTGGGCCGAGGCGGCCGTAGGGCTGATGGAGCGGGGGCTGTTGCCGGGCGGGGACGTTCTGTACTGCACCGAGCACACCGAGGCGCTGGTGCTGCTTCAGCCGGAGGAGCTGATCGACGATCTCGCGCTGCGGTGTCTCGCGCCGCTCGCGCACTCCGGGCCGACGCATCGGCGGCGGCTCGCGGAGACCCTGCTGGCGTGGCTGGAGACGCGGGGCGGGGCGCCGGAGGTGGCCGCGCGGCTCGGGGTGCATCCGCAGACCGTGCGGTATCGCCTTCGGCAGATCCGCGAACTGTGGGGGGACGAGATCGACCACCCGGACCGCCGGTTCGAGCTCGAACTCGTGCTGCGCGCCCAGCGGTTGCGTGGTGAACTGGGCGATCCCAGGGCCGCTCGGTAGTCACATGGTCACGCGACCATTGCCCGTGCAACCCTCTATGGCTAGCCTGTGTTCGTCATGCCGATCGCCAGTTGAAATCTCGAACAGCCACCCATAGGCATCCGCCCATAGACATCTAAGAAGGGGGCCGGTTGTGGGACGACTCGTACCTGCCGTGACCCGGGCTCTCGATATTCTCGAGCTCTTCCTCGACGGGGACGGGACGCTCTCCGCCCCCGACATCGTGCGCAAGCTGCAGCTGCCGCGCACGACCGTGCACGAACTGGTCACCACCCTCGCCGCGCGGTCGTACATCGTGCCCGTGCCCGGACAGCCGGGACGTTACCGGCTCGGAGTCCGTCCGTACCAGCTCGGGAGCCGATACGCCGAGCAGCTCGACCTCGCCGCCGAGGGGCAGCAGGTCGCCCGGTCCGTCGCCGAGACCTGCGACGAGACCGTGCACGTCGCGATCCTCGAGGGCACCGACGTCATCTACATCGCCAAGGTCGACTCCACGCACGCGGTGCGGATGGTGTCGGCGGCGGGGCGTCGGCTGCCCGCGCACTGCACGTCCGTGGGCAAGATGCTGCTCGCGTCGCTGCCCGAGCCGGAGTTGAGCGCGCGTATCCCCGCCGATGTGTCGTTGGTCGCGATGACGCCCAACAGCATTGTCGAGCCGGGGGCGTTGAGGGAGGCTCTCGCCGAGATCCGTGAGCGGGGGGTCGCCGTCGAGAGCCGTGAGTCGAATCCGGATGTGTCGTGTGTCGCGGCGCCGGTTCGGGACCGTACGGGGCAGGTTGTCGCCGCCCTTTCCATTTCCGTTCCCATGATCCGGTGGAGCGATGAGCGGCGGGTCGAGCTGGAGCAGCTTGCCGCGAAGGGTGCGGCTGAACTGTCGGAGCGGCTTGGGCATCGGAGCGTGGGATGACGTACGAGGTGGCTGTGCGGGCCGAGGCGACGCTCGGTGAGGGGCCGACGTGGGATGCGGCTGCGGGGCGGTTGATCTGGATCGACATTCTTGGGTCCCGGGTGCATACGTACGACCCGTCGTCGGGCGTGCGTACTGTGCGGGTGACCGAGCAGCATGTGGGGGCCGCGAAGCCCCGGGTTGGTGGGGGGCTCGTTCTCAATCTGCGGGACGGGGTTGGGCTTGTTGATCCCGGTGGGGAGTTCCGGTGGTTGCATCGGGAGCCTGTTGCCGGGCGGCGGGCCAATGACGCGGCCGTGGCGCCTGATGGGGCGTTGTGGGTGGGGACGATGCGGTACGACGAGGCGGCGTGTGGGGGGACGTTGTCCCGGGTTGCCGGGGACGGCTCTGTGCAGCTGATTCTTGATGACGTGGCCGTGAGCAATGGGACTGGGTGGAGTCCCGATGGGCGGTTGATGTACTACGTCGACTCTCCTACTCGGCGGATCGATGTGTTCGAGTACGCGGACGGGCGGGTGTCGAAGCGGCGGCGGTTCGCGGAGGTTGAGGTCGGCGCGGGGTTTCCTGATGGGCTCACCGTGGATGCGGATGGGTGTGTGTGGGTGGCCTTGTGGGGTGGGGGTGCGGTGCGGAGGTATACGCCGGACGGGGAGTTGGAGCGGGTTGTTTCTTTGCCGGCGTCGCTGGTCACCGCGTGTGCGTTCGGGGGGGCGGATTTGACTGACTTGTACGTTACGACTGCTCGGGTGGGGCTCAAGTCGCCGCATCCGGTGGCTGGTTCGCTGTTGGTTGTGCCGGGGGCCGGGAAGGGAATGGTGCAGCCTGCTTTTGCCGGGTGAGGTTGAGTTTTGTCCGCGGGCCGGTGGGGGCTGGTCGCGCAGTTCCCCGCGCCCCTAAAGACAAAGGCCTCCCGTGAGGGTTGGTCGTGCCTGCGCGGCGGAGCCGCAGATTGATACAGCCCCGCGCCCCTAAAGACAAAGGCCTCCCGTGAGGGTTGGTCGCGCCCGCGCGGCGGAGCCGCAGTTTGATACAGCCCCCGCGCCCCTAAAAGCAAAAGAGCCTTCAGTCGCCTGAACTCTCCAGGGTCTCCAGCGTTTTGGGTTCCGCCGGGGTTGCCATGAGACGTGATTGGGCCAGGGCCCTTGCCAGTTCTACCAAGCCGACTGTGTCGGAGACTTCTGTGGCGTAGAGGCGGTAGGTGCTCGGGGTGTTGAAGGGCTGTTCCTGGGCGGCGGCTCGGCGGGCCGCGTCGGCGACCATGGCTGCTTCGGCCGTTACGCGGGCCTCGTGGGGGGAGTGGCCCTCGTGGAGGGCGGCGTGGCGGGTGCGTTCGCGGAGGTGGTCGTCGAAGTAGGGGGTGAGGGCCAACAGGCCGTCGTGTATGGAGACTTCGCGCCAGTGCAGGCGCATGCGGGGGAGCTGGCGCAGGGCGCTGGGGGGCTTGGGGGCGATGGACGCGAAGCGGACCTCCGACCACAACGGGCCCAGGCCGCGCAGGTCGTTGAGGTCGCGCCAGTGGGCTCGGGCCATGGGCAGCAGGCGCGGGAGGGCGAAGCCGGCCGAACAGGTCAGGGCGGCCAGGGAAGCCATCGGCGGGGCTACGCCGGTGGAGAGGAAGTCGAGGTCGTGGCCGGTCCAACGGGCCACCAGCGCCGTGTACTTGACGAGCTGGAAGCCCACCACGTCCAGCAGGGTGCCGAGGAGGATCAGCTGCAGGCCGGTCCTGAGCAGGCCGGTCACCTCGCGGGCCCAGGTGACGCACACGGTGCACAGCGCCAGGGTGGCCGCGCTGTGCCCGAGCAGGTAGAGCACGATCATCTCGCGCATGTACGGCGTCTCGGCGTAGTACGTGTCGAGGTCGGTGAGCCGCTCGGTGCTCGGGTCGGCCAGCGTGAACAGCACGACGATGGTCACGATCAGCGCGCCGTAGGCGGCCATGCTGCGCAGGACCATGCGGCGGATCCGGGCGGGGGAACCGCCCCGCCAGTGGATCAGCAGGACCAGCAGGGAGCAGCTGTACGCGGAGAGCATGCCGTAGGTCAGCGGGGCACCGAAGTTGGGGACGCCGGTGAGGCGGTTGACCGTGCCCAGGGTCAGCGGTGCCGAGCAGACCAGGGCCAGCGAGCCGAGGACGATCGCCGCGCAGGTGGACAGGGTCAGCGGGTCGCGCGGGATCCGCCAGGGGCGGCGCAGCAGGACGGTGCAGGACAGGCCGAAGACGGCGGCGGCGAGATACACCATGAGGCTCATGCCCGGGTGCTCCCTTCCGTCGTGCCGGTGCGGACCCGGGCGGCGGCGACGAGCGGCGACCGGGTGAGCGCGTCCGCGATGGGCACGAGGAGGGCGGTGCCGGGGGCGCGGTCGGGGAGCCGGTCCGGGTCGTCGGCGGGCGCGAGGTGCGGGTCGGCATCCTGTTCCTCTGCGTCGTGCCTTCGTTCCTCGGCCACGGCCGCCGCCACGACCGCCGCCCATGCCGTCGCCTCGGCCTGCTCCGGGTCGCTCGTCGTGCGTGCCGCTGTCTCCAACGTCCGTTCGTACAGGGCCTGGTCGAAGAACGCGTCCAGGTGGCCGAGCGCGTTGTGGATGCTCGTCTGCCGCCACACCAGCCGGGTCGCGGGGGAGGACCAGCGCGGCCGGGGCAGCCGTAGCGCGCGGCGGGTGAGGAGTTCGGCCAGCTCGTGCTCCAGCGGTTCGAGACCGGCGTACGTCCGCCGGGCCTGCCGCCACTGGGTCAGCCGGGGGCCGGTCAGCGGGATCAGGACGCCTACGACGGTGAGGACCGCGCCCAGTCCGGCGGCGACCGGCGAGACCGTCGTGCCGAGCTGGGTCCAGTCCCGGCCGCTCCAACGGGCGATGACCGCCGCGAACTTGGTCACGCTGTACCCGGCGCCGCACAGCGAGCCCACGCCCAGCGTGATCAGGCCCGCGCGGAGCCAGCCGTGCACCTGCCGCGCCCAGCGCAGCGCCGACACCGCGGTGACACTGACGGCGGCGAGATGCCCGGCCAGGTACAGCACGATCATCTCGGCGATGAACGGCGTGGTCGCGTAGTAGGTGTCCAGGTCGGTGCGACGCTCCACGGGGGTGCGGCCCAGCGCGAACGTCACCGCGATGCCGACGAGGATGATGGCGTACGCCACAATCCAACGGCGGGCGGTGCGGTGGACGTTGGGGCAAGCAGGCCCCGGCCAGGCCGAGGAACACGCAGATGACCCGGAGATAGGGGTCGCGCCAGTGCCGTATCAGGTCCGGGGTCTTCACCAGCACGCCCAGCCACAGCAGGCCGCAGCTGAGGTAGTCGATCAGGCTGCTCATTTTCTGGTCCCGCGGTAGTTGAGGGCGGCGCCGATCCGCCCGGCGACACCCTGCGTGCCGTCGTCGGCCGCGGCGGGGTCGTGCGCGGGGTTCGCCGTGGCCGCCGCCTGGAGCCAGGGTCGCAGCCGTCCGCTCATCAACATGCCGAACCTGTCCGCCTCTTGTTCGTCGGCGAGGCTGAAGTCGGTACGGGCGGCGACGGGGCGCGGGCTGCCGTCGGCGGTGGGCGGGGGTGTGGGCTGCGCGGTGCGCTGGTGCATGTGCCACACCTCGTGGCAGAAGATGACGATCTGGTGCCAGGCGGCGGCCCGCTTGTCGATGACGATGACGTCGTAGGTGTCGCCCTCCAGCCACAGCCCGCTGGCGGTGTGCGGCGGGAACACCTCGCGGCGGACGACGATCTCACGCCCCCGCCAGCGCGTGACGGAGTCGACCAGCGCGTCGAACAGGGCCTCGGGGTCGGCCGGGACCGGGACGCGCATGGGATCGATGAGGGCACCGGCGAACCGGCGCATCTCCTTCTTCGTGCGCACCGCTGCAATATGCCAGGACATACGCCGACTCAGCCACCTCACCGTCGCCGCGGCAGCAGGAAGCGGGGCGCTTCCGCGGGATGGGCGGGGGGAGTACGGCGGCCGGGTTCCGCCGAACTTGCCGGTACGGTCCCGGAGTTGGCCTGAGCCGCGGAATTGGCCTGAACGGCACCCCGCACCGCGTCGATCGCGTCACGGTGCCGCAGCGCGCAGGAGACGGGCCCGATCTCCTGGAGCAGGTCGGCGGTGTCGGGATGGCCGCCGGGGTTGTCCTGGCCGGAGTCGATGGCGTCCAGGATCGCCACCGCCGCCGCGAGGGCCTTCGCGCGGGCCGGGGTCCAGCCGAGGCGGAGGGCGGCGAGGTGGGCGCGGGCGCGGAGGTCCTCGTCGAGATGGCGGGCGAGGGGCAGGAGGACGTCGCGGATGTACGTCTCCCGCCGGATCAGGCGCAGTTCGGGCGCGGCGAACAGCAGGAAGGGGACGCCGTCGCCGTCGACGGAGCGCATCAGGACGTAGAGCGGCCGGAGTCGGTGGTGGGCGAGGCGTACGCGCAGGCGGCCGTGCAGGAACTGGCCGGTGTGCGGCAGGATGAAACCGACGGCGATCAGGACGGCCGCGAGACAGGCCGCGCACGGAGCCACGTCCGTGCTGAGGGCGTCGAGGTCGTGCCCGGTCCAACGGGCCGTCACCGCGGTGAGTTTGGCGAGATCGAAGACCAGGCTCAGCGCGTAACCGGCGCCCAGGAACGTCAGCCCCCAGCGCAGCCAGCCGTGCAGGCCGTCCGCGCGGACCCAGTTCCAGATGAGCCGCACGGTGATCACCACGGCCACGGTGTGCGCGAGCAGATAGAGCAGGATCTCCTCGCGCATGAAGGGCGTGCCGGCGTAGTACGTGTCCAGGTCCCGCACCCGCTCCACCGGCACGTCGGCGAGGGCGAACAGCACCCACAGCGCCACGATCACGCCCGAGTAGACGGAGATGATCCAGCGTCTGGCGCGCCGGGTCGTGTTCGAGCGGTCGGACAGCCCGTTGCGCCAGGCCACGATGAGCAGTAACCCGGCCCCGCTGAACGCGGTGAGCAGCGAATACGCCCACGGCGCCGCGAAGTTGGGGACACCGGTGACCCGGTTGATCCAGCCGATGACCGACGGCGTCACGGACACGAACAGCGCGCAGGCGAACAGCAGCAGCCCGCCGACCGCCCGCAGCAGCGGGTCCCGCCACATCCGGATGATCGCCGGCAGCTTCAGCGCGAGGGCGGCACCGAGCACCACCGTGGGGACCCACACGAAGGACGTGTACAGCTCGCCGAGGAAGGTCGTCACCACGTCGTACGCTCCCCCCTCCCACCGTCCGCTGCACAAGCCGGTCCGAGGTTACGCGCCCACAACTGCCAACGTCATGTCATCCGGTGGCCGTTGTGGGACCGGGAACGACCGCTGTGTCCAGAAATCGCCCCCGAGAATGCACAGTGCAGAGTGGCCAACCCATTGACGCGGAGACGGTGAGATTTTACGGTCCTGTTCGAGGCTACGAGCAATATGCGATATTTCGAACGAACCTAGGGGCGCGGGGAACTGCGCGACCAGCCACAGCGAACCCGCACTCGCCAACGAATCACAAGCCACCCCTCCCGAGAGGCGCACATGCGTACCGCCCGCTTCACCCTCGACCCCGCCTTCACAGTCGGCGAAGTAAACCCCCGCCTCTTCGGCTCGTTCGTAGAACACCTCGGCCGCTGCGTCTACACCGGCATCTTCGAACCGACCCACCCCACCGCGGACGACGCCGGCATCCGCCAGGACGTACTCGACCTGGTCCGAGAACTGGGCGTCACCACCATCCGCTACCCCGGCGGCAACTTCGTCTCCGGCTACAAGTGGGAGGACTCGGTGGGCCCCGCAGGGGACCGTCCCCGCCGCCTCGACCTGGCCTGGCGCTCGACGGAGTCCAACCGCTTCGGCCTCTCCGAGTACATCGCCTTCCTCAAGAAGCTCGGCCCCCAGGCAGAACCGATGATGGCGATCAACCTCGGCACCCGGGGCGTGGCCGAGGCCCTGGAACTCCAGGAGTACGCCAACCACCCCGCCGGCACGACCCTCTCCGAGCAGCGGATCGCCCACGGCGACAAGGACCCCTTCGGCATCAGGGTCTGGTGTCTCGGCAACGAGATGGACGGCCCCTGGCAGACGGGCCACAAGACCGCCGAGGAGTACGGCAGGATCGCCGCCGAGACGGCCCGCGCGATGCGCCAGATCGACGCCGGTGTCGAACTCGTCGCCTGCGGTTCCTCCTCCCAGGCCATGCCGACCTTCGCCGAGTGGGAGTCGACGGTCCTCCAGGAGACGTACGACCTGGTCGACTACATCTCGCTGCACGCCTACTACCAGCCGACCGACGGCGACCTCGACTCCTTCATCGCCTCCGCCGTCGACATGGAGTCCTTCATCGAGAACGTGGTCGCCACCGCCGACCACGTGGGCGCCCGCCTCAAGTCGAAGAAGAAGATCAACCTCTCCTTCGACGAGTGGAACGTCTGGTACACGTCGGACTGGGAGGAGCAGGCGAAGAACGCCGACCCCGCCGACTGGCCGGAGGCGCCGCGGCTGCTGGAGGACAACTACAGCGTCATGGACGCGGTGGTCTTCGGCTCGCTCATGATCGCCCTGCTCCGGCACGCCGACCGCGTCACCGTCGCGTGCCTCGCCCAGCTCGTCAACGTCATCGCGCCGATCATGACCGAACCGGACGGCCCGGCCTGGCGCCAGACGACGTTCTTCCCCTTCGCGCAGGCCTCGAAGTACGGCCGTGGCCAGGTCCTCGACGTCCGCGTCGACTCCCCGAAGCACGAGACGAAGCAGTACGGCGAGGCCGACCTGCTGCACGCCACCGCCGTGCGCGGCGAGGACGGCTCGGTCACGGTGTTCGCCGTCAACCGCAGCCGCACCGAGTCGCTCCCGCTCGAAGTCGGCCTGAACGGGATGGACTTGACGTCGGTCGTCGAGCACAGCGCCCTCGCGGACACCGACCCGGACGCCCGCAACACCCTGACCGACCCGGAGCGCGTGGCCCCGCACGCGGTCGAGGGCACCACCCTCCAGGACGGCACCCTGACCGCCGTACTGGAGCCGCTGTCCTGGAACATGATCCGGATCAGCTGAACCCAAGGGGTGTCAGCGGCCGGGCGAGGCCACCGGCGCAACCGGTACTCCTCCGGCCGCACTCCCCAACAGCGTCAGCCGTACGTCCTTCGGGCCCGCCGGTGTCGTGCCGTCGGACAGGACGGCCAGGGCGAGGGTGTTGGTGCCCCGGGTGCTGAGGATGCCGTTCGGCAGGGCGAAGGTGTGCTGCGGGCCCACGTCGTTGATGTACTGGCCCATGTTCCAGCCGTTGAGGAAGATCTGGACGCGGTAGGCGCGCGTCGGGTCGTCGTCGAGGACGAGGCCGATCGAGGCGTCGATGCCGGTGTCCACGGCGAGCTTGAAGCTGGTCCGGTACCAGGCCACGCCCTGCCGCTTGTCGGCGCGGGGGAGTGTCACCGCCTCCCACCCGGTGTCCGCGTACCCCGGCAGGTGCCAGCCCTCCCGCTCGCCGTACAGCCCGCCGTTGTTCTGCGGCCCGCGCACCGGATCGGGTGTCGTCTCACCCTGGAGTCGCCAACTCACCTTCGGGGAGGCGCCCTTGAAGGTCGCCGCCGTCAGCCCGCGCGCGACCTTGTGGGTGTCGAGGGCCTTGCCGTCCTGGTCGTGCTGCATCCGCCGCACCAGCACGGACAGGACGTGCGAACCGGCCGTGCGCTGCTTCTCGGGGATCGCGAAGGTCGCCTTGGCCGCCCAACTGCCCTGCCGCACACTGGTGTTCGTCGGCACCGGCATCCGGTGCGTGCCGAGCGGTTCGCCGTCGAGCCACGCCATCAGCAGCCCCTGCGTGCCGGTGCTGTAGGCGAGGGTCACCGACTCCAGGGCGTCGGTCGAGGTCGTGGTGAACCGGCCCCGGTACCAGACGTCCCCGTAGTGGAAGCCGTAGTCGTCCGCGAAGAGCAGAGGCTGCCCGGCGGGGATCGCCGTCGTGCTGAACGTCGAAGTCCGGTCCGCCGCAGTCCACTTGGAGTCGTCGAAGGCGACCGCGGCCTCCTGGTTCTCCACCTTCCGCCGCCAGCCGTCGAGTGCGGGGAGCGGTACGGCGGGCACCCCGGGCAGCAGCGCGTCCGGGTTCGAGCGCAGGCTGCCCGCGTTGGTGACGGTCGCGGGCACGGCCCGCCCGTTCCAGGTGACGTCGGTGATGCCGCGCGGGCCCCACACCTCCAGGCCGGTCTCGCCGATGGTGTCGCCGGTGAGGTGGGCGGTCGTCCCGCTGACCGTGGCCTCGCGCAGCAGCGCCGGGCCGTAGACCAGCGCGGTGCCCGAACCGGTCTCGTACGGCCACAGGCGTACGGAGCCGGCCTCGTCGGCGAAGACCAGCAGGAGGGAGTTGTCGACGCCGCCGGCCTGGACGAGGACCCGGGTCAGGCCGCCGATGCCGAGCGGGACGGTGACGTGCAGGAGGCCGCGGTCCCAGACCCAGGCGGCCTGCGCGTCGAGCCGGGTCACCACCGGCTCCTCGGGGCACTCGACGACGACGTGGGCCATCTCGCCGCGCGTCCCGGCGAACACGGCGATGTCCTGTCGGCCGGTGGTGAGGGACATTATCGGTGTGACCGTCGAGTACCTCAACTTACGGCCGCCGAGGGCGAGTTGGGTGACGAGGAGGCGGGCGTCCTGGGCCGGGACGGTGACCTCGATGTCGTCGGTGGCGGTCGGCAGGGTCGAAGTGACCGTCGCCGTACCGTCGTTGCGCAGGACGTAGACGTGCGCGCCGGTGTCGGCGTTGGTGAGGTGGTAGACCTTCAGGCCGTCCGCCTTGACGTCCGCCGCCTTGTCCAGCTTGGCGAAGTCGGGCACCGTCCGCAGCAGATGGCCGAGTTGGTGCATCGGCACGAGCTTCGCGGTCGGATTGCGGCCCTCGTCGAAGGCGGCGCCGTAGTCGTACGAGGTGTAGACGACCGGCGCGGGCAGCCAGCCCCACGAGGTGCCGCCGAAGGTCATGTAGACGCTGTGCAGGGTGAGTCCGTTGGCGAGGTTGGTGAGGTAGAAGCGCCGCTCGTACGCCGCGTCACGCGTCCGGCGCGACTCCGCGTACCCCTTGCCGTCGAACCAGGACCCGCCCCACGGGTCGAACCAGCCGCCCCCGAACTCCGGGACGAAACCAGGGGTCTTGGGGCTGGCGGTGGCCCCGCCCTTCGCCCCTCCGATCCCGTAGTGCCCCCAGTCCGGAGGCAGTTGGGACGGCGAGGGATACCCGTCGAAGCCGTACAGCCAACCGCCCTTGTCCCCACCGGTGTCGAACGATCCCGGGGTCCAATAGCCGTTGCGTCCCTTGTCGTTGTGGAACAGGGGGACGTCGATGCCGTCGGCGCGCACCTTCTTGTACAGGTGGGACATGTACGCGCCGCCGGACGCGTGGGTGAGCTGACCGTCGTACTCGTTCTCGATCTGGTAGAGCAGGACCGTGCCCGTGCCCTGGGTGAACAGGTGCTTGGAGACGATGGAGTTGACCTGGGTGAGCCACTCGTCGACGTGCGAGAGGTACGTCGGGTCGGCGGTGCGGGCGATGCCCTTCGTGGCGACGAGCCAGCCGGGGAAGCCGCCCGCGTCGATCTCGGCGTTGATGTACGGGCCCGGGCGCAGGATGACGTAGAGGCCGGTCTCGGCGGCCATGCGCAGGAACAGGTCGAGGTCCCGGACGCCCGTGAAGTCGTAGCTGCCCTGGGCGGGGGAGTGGTAGTTCCAGGAGACGTAGATGCTGACCGCGTTGTAGCCGAAGGCGCGCATCTTCTGCAGGACGTCGCGCCACAGGGACGGGCTCGGCAGCCGGAAGGGGTGCATCTCGCCCGACCACAGGACCAGGCGCTTCCCGTCGACGATCAGGGAGTAGCGGTCGTACCCGATCGTGTGGGGCTGCCCGTCCGCGGCCGGTGGTGCGGGGGCCGGGCCGGTCGGCACGACATGCGCGGCGTACGCGTCACCGCTGCCGCCGCTGCCACCCCCCAGCGCGAATCCGAGCGCGGCCGTGCCCGCGAGGGTGCTGAAGGTACGCCTGCTCAGCTCCACTGGAAGCTCCTCCCGGGTCCGGTCCGTCGGCGGCACGTGCGAAGCCATTTTCCGTGGTCGTCCCAGGAGGCCGTCGTGCGGGGCCATTCTCTACGCCAGAACGGACCACAATGGACGCATGAGGATCTCGGCACGGGCGGATTACGCGGTACGGGCGGTACTGGAGCTCGCCGTACGGGGTGACGACGGCCCTGCGGCGGACGGTCCGGTGAAGGCCGAGACCATCGCCACCGCGCAGGACATCCCGCACAAATTCCTGGAGGGAATTCTCGGCGACCTCCGGCGCGCCGGGATCGTCGACAGCCGGCGCGGCGGGGGCGGCGGCTACCGGCTGGCCCGCGCGGCCGGCGCGATCACCGTCGCCGACGTCATCCGCGCGGTGGACGGCCCGATCGTGTCCGTACGCGGCGAACGCCCCACCGGCCTCGCCTACACCGGCACCGCCGAACCCCTCCTCCCCTTGTGGATCGCCCTGCGCGCCAACGTCCGCAAGATCCTGGAGGGCGTCACCCTCGCGGACATCGCGGCGGACGCGCTGCCGGAACCGGTACGGGCGCTGGCGGCGGAGCCCGCGGCCTGGGAGAACCCGTAGCCCCGTAGCCCTGTAGTCCTATAGCCCCTAGTCCTGTCGTCGAAGCGCGGTGAGGAGAATGACCGCGATGACGATGATGATGACAACTCGACGTGCGTACGCGGCTGTTGCCGCTGCCTGCGTGATCCTCGCGGGCTGCTCGTCCCCGGAGGCGACCGGCCACGCCGGCTCCGGGGATCCGCTCACCCGGACCTTCGAGGAGGGGAGGCGTCCCGCCTTGGCGGATCTGACGGGGACCTCGTTGGACGGGGACGCGATCCGGCTGTCGGACTACCGGGGCAAGGTCGTCCTGATCAACGCCTGGGCGTCCTGGTGCGGGCCCTGCCGGGCGGAGGCGCCCCAGCTGAAGCTGATCCAGGAGACGTGGGGCGACCGCGGACTGCGCGTCCTGGGGCTCGACAACGACAACAGCCGCGCCGCCGGTCGCGCCTTCCAGAAGAGCTTCCACCTGGCCTACCCGTCCCTGCACGATCCCTCGGGGAAGCAGGCCCTGCGGTTGCCGCGCGGGCTGGTGAACACCCAGGTGATGCCGTTCACGATTGTCGTCGACCGCGCCGGGAAGGTGGCTGCGACCCGGATGGGCGCGGTGACGCGGACGCAGCTCGCGAAGGTCGTGGAACCGCTGCTGCAGGCGTAGGGGCCCGTCCTTGTGAGCCGTCCTCATCCGTGTCTCAGGATCCGTTCAGATTGGCCGCCTAGCGTCGCCTCCCATGCGCACGCTGATACTGCTCGCCCTCGCGGGCCTCGGGGCCCAGCTCGTGGACGGCAGCCTCGGTATGGCCTACGGGGTCACTTCCACGACGCTGCTGCTGGCCATGGGGACGAATCCGGCCGCCGCGTCCGCCACCGTCCACCTGTCCGAGATCGGTACGACGCTGATGTCCGGCGCCTCGCACTGGCGGTTCGGGAACGTGGACTGGAAGGTCGTGGTGCGGATCGGTGTCCCGGGCGCGATCGGGTCGTTCCTCGGGGCCACCGTGCTGTCGAAGCTCTCCACCGAGGTCGCCGAGCCGGTGATGTCGCTGATCCTGTTCGGGCTCGGCGTGTACGTCATGTCCCGGTTCACCTTCAAGGGGCTGCCGAAGGGGCAGCTCGGCAAGCCGTTGCGGAAGCGGTTCCTGGCGCCGCTGGGCCTGGTCGCCGGGTTCCTGGACGCGACCGGCGGGGGTGGCTGGGGGCCCGTCGGTACACCCGCGCTGCTGGCGAGCGGGCGGATGGAGCCGCGCAAGGTGATCGGGTCGATCGACACGAGCGAGTTCCTGGTGGCGGTGGCCGCGAGTCTCGGCTTCCTGTTCTCGCTCGGGTCCCAGGGGCTCAAGTGGACGTGGGTGGTCGCCTTCCTGCTCGGGGGAGTCGTGGCCGCGCCGGTCGCCGCCTGGCTGGTGCGGCTGGTTCCGCCGCGGGTGCTGGGCTCGGCGGTCGGCGGGATCATCGTCGTGACCAACGTCCGTACGCTGCTGAGAAGTGACTGGATCGGCGCGTCGGGTGCGGTGAGCACTCCGGTGTACGTCGTGCTGTACGGGATGTGGGCTGCCGCCCTGGCGTACTCGGTCCGCGCCCATCGCCGGGAGAGGGCGCTGGAGACGCGGACCGAGTCCGAGTCCGCCGAAGAGCGGCAGCCGCTCGGGGTGTGATCGGCGATCCCCGATCAGTGCTTCCTGGTCATCAGCCTCCTGGCCATCTCCGCGTCGACACCGGCGTCATGGCAAGGAAGTTACGGCCGTACCTGAAGGATTCCTTGATGTGCCGCTGTGAAGGGCCTGGGGACGGAACGGCCAACGGCCGCTTATTTCAACAGAGTTCACACACTGTGGAGAGAATGTGAAAGACGCGTCTGTGAATGGCCTGAGTTCGCCCTGACCACCTCCTGTGGGGCTCCCTACGATGCGAGCGCGCCGTCGGTCTTCACAGGAACTTCATTGGTTCTTCAAAGACTTGGGGCGCAGCCACCCCCCAACCCCAAGGAGAAACCATGCCTGGTGGGCTCCTCCTGAGCGGCGCCGTCGCCGCTCTTCTCACCACCGCGCTGCCCATGCAGCACGCGTCCTCACCCGTGTTCGACGACCCGCCCCCGGACAAGATCGTCATCAACGTCGCCACGGTGAACGGCTCGGGCTGCCCGCAGGGCACGACGGCGGTCGCCGTCTCCGAGGACAACACCGCCTTCACGGTGACCTACAGCGCCTACCTCGCCCAGGTCGGCGGCAACTCCGACCCCACGGCGTTCCGCAAGAACTGCCAGCTCAACCTGGTCGTCCACGTCCCGCAGGGCTTCACCTACGCCATCGCGAGCGCAGACTACCGGGGCTTCGCCTCGCTCCAGCGCGGCGCGAGCGGTGCGCAGAAGGCCTCGTACTACTTCCAGGGCTCGTCGAACACCACGAGCAAGAACCACCCGTTCAACGGTCCCTACGACGACAACTGGCAGGCGAACGACAGCACGGACGTGGCCCAACTGGTCTGGGCGCCCTGCGGAGTTCAGCGCAACTTCAACATCAACACGGAGCTGCGGGTCAGCGCCGGCACCTCGGCGCCCGGCGCGGTCAGCTTCATGACGATGGACTCGACGGACGGCGACATCAGCACGATCTACCACATGGCGTGGGAGCACTGCCCGAGCTCCTGACGTGCGGTGCTGTGAGATGACATGAGGAAGGGGTGGCCCGTGTCGCACCGCGGGCCACCCCTTCGGCCGGGCGGGCTCAGCTCTGCTGGACGCCGAGTGTGAGCGTGCCCGTGTAACCGGACGAGGTCGAACTGCCCAGCGCCGTAAGGGTCATGAGGCCGGACGCGGCGCCTCCGTCGTCGTAGATAGAGTCCTGCGCGAGGGTGGTGCGGGTGACCGTGTTGGTCGAGTACGGGGAGATCTTGGCGACGGCCGCGGTGATGGTCTCGTCGATGAAGAGCTGGCCCGTGTGGAGTTCCTGGCCGCCGGTGAACGAGCCGTCCGCGGTGAGCGTGACGCCGGTGTGCACCTTCACGTGGATGTGCACGCAGCGCCCGCGGTACCAACCCGGGTAGATCGTCGTGATGTTGGCGAGCCCGGCGGAGTTGGTGAGGACACCGCCGCGCAGGAAGGTGCGGTCGTCCGGCTCGCTGTGGCCGTTGTTGCCGACGTAGCCGGAGTACTCGCCGAGCGCGTCGCAGTGCCAGATCTCCACGAGCGCGCTGGGGATGACCGCGCAGGTGCTGTCGTTCACGACGGTGAGGGCGAGTTTGAGCGGAATACCGGCCTTGCCTTCGGTGACGTCGGCGCGGACGAGGGCGCCGTCGAGGTAGTAGGGGCCTTCGGTCATCTCCTTGGTGAGAGTGCAGACTGCCGCCGGGGCCACGGGAGTTGAGTCTGCGGTGGTGGCTGTGGCGGGGGTGTGGGGAGCGGCGGCGCCGACGGCCAGTACGGCGGCCGTGGTGCCGGTGGCGATCAGGACGGTACGACGCCCGATCGGGGTGGGGGTGACTCCGGCTGTGCCGTGTGAGGATGAGTCTGTCATGGACACGGCACCGTAGAAGCGGAACCTGTCGGCCGACTGTGCGAACGGCAAAGTGACGGTCCGTCAAGTTCATTGCGGGACAGGTGGGTCACGACGGCTGCCGGCGCGATGCCCGGTGGGAGGCCGGGGTGGGGGAAGATCACCCGGTGAAGCCCTTCGACCCCCAGCGCGCGGAACCCAGCCGCTACCCGCGACTTCAGGCCGCCCTCGCCATCGTCAACCGCGATTTCGCGGCAACCCTCCCCGACCAGCCGCCCCTCGCGCTGATGGTCTGGGAGGAGCAGGTCTACGTCGCCGTGTCCGACGGCAGTTGGCACCACGAGGGTCTCCAGGAACCGGACGACGACGCCCCCGACGACGACGCCCTCGGCCTTGTGGCGGACGCGGCCCAGGAGACGGTGGCCGACCGGCTCCGGCGGGCGTGGCCGGTGTGTCCGTCCCACGGGACCGGTACGCACGTTCGCCCCGAGGGGACGGGGGCCGACTGGGAGGGGTGGGGCGAAGGCGAAAGCGGGCGTCTGGTGTGGTGGTGCGGGGGCGGTGCCACGGGTGACTGTCACGACCTCGCGGCCGTGGGGGAACTCGCCGCCGCCCTGACACGGCCGTAGCGCCGTTCTACGTCGTCGGCCGGATGCCCAGCGCCGCCAGGCACATGACGATCGCCGCCTCCACGCACTCGGCCGGGGTGCGGCCTGCCGGTGGGTCGAGGATCGCGCCGTGTATCTGGGCCTCGGCCGCCTGGACCAGGAGCAGGGCGGTCAGGGTGGGGTCGGGGGCGCCCAAGTCGAGGCGGCGGAGGTGGTGTTCCACCTCCGTGGCCATCTCGGTCTGGAATGCGCGGAGTTGGGCCGCCGCGGCGGCCGGGCGCGGGGCCTGGTCGTAGAGGAGCCGGTGCAAGTGCGGGTCTGTGTCGTGGAGTTGGGCCAGGGTCGAGTACAGGGTGCGGATCGTCTCTTCGGCTGGGGGCGCCGCCGCGCGCAGGTCCGCCATCGCCGCGTTCATGGCCGAGGCCAGCGCGTGCACGTGGCGCTCGCCCAACGCGTAGAGCAGCGCGTCCTTGTTCGGGAAGTACTGGTAGAGCGAGCCGATCGACACCCCGGCCCGGTCCGCGATCTTGTTGGTGGTCGCGCCGGTGTAACCGAGGGCCTCGAAAAGCTGAGCAGCCGCTTCCAGGATCGCGTCGTAGGTCTCCTGGGACCGCTGCTGACGTGGGCGTTTGCGCGGTGTGGACATGGGTGGATCCGGGGTCCAATGCGAGTTGTCAGAAGCTGAGGATTACTCGCATTGTAGAAGGCATGTTCACCTTCCCCGTGGAACCGGACGACCTGTTCGACGAGCGCACCCGGCAGTTCGTGGCGCTCGGGATCCCGCGCCCGGTCGTCGACCGCGCCCGGGCCCGGATCACCGACATGTGGGGGACGGGGGTGGGGAGTTGGGTCCCGGTGTGGTCGGCCGAGGCCGAGCGCGCCCATGCCTCCGGCGACCCGCTGCTCGCCTCGCTGTGCTGGGGCGCGGCCCGTTTCCCGTGCCTGGCGACCGACGAACGGCGGGCCGCGCAAGAGCACCAACTCGCCGCGTACCTCGAAGCCGCGCCCGGCTTCCCGGTCCGTTTCCAGCGCGCTGTGCTGAACGTGCCCGAGCCCGTCCCCGTGCACTTCTTCCAACGACGGCGGGTGGCCCGCCCGGGCGTGATCGTCCTCTGCGGCGGCGTCGACACCTGGAAGATGGACCTGCACCGCCTGGCCGTGGCCACCGCCCGCGCCACCGGCCTCCTCGTCGCCGCCGTGGACATGCCCGGCACCGGCGAATCCACGGTCCCGCTCGCCCCCGACGCCGACCGCGTCCTCGTCGGCCTCATCGCCCAACTCCGGCGCGCCTACGGCCAACCCGTCGGTTTCTACGGCGTCAGCTTCGGCGCGCACTGGGCGGCCAAGCTGGCCCTCGCCGGCCACGTGGACGCGGCGGTCGACCTGGGCGGCCCGACCGGCCTGACCGACGAACCCATCGACCTGCTCAACCTGCCGCACGGCATGCCGGGGATCGTCGGCAACGCGCTGCACTTGGATGCCCTCCCCGACGAGGCCGGGATCGCCGACCTGCTCGCCAGTTTCTCCCTGCGCGAGCAGGGTCTCCTCGACAAGGCCGGTGCCGGTGGCTCGCCGCTGCTGGCGGTCAACGGGGCCGACGACGTCTACGTCCCGCTCGGCGACACCGTAGGACTCGCCGGGCGGCCGGAGACGACCGTGTGGGTGATCAAGAACGCCAGCCACTGCGCCCCCGAACGGTCACCCCAGGTCAACCTCGCCCTGTGGGGCTGGCTGGCCGCGCGCCTGGCGCCGCCGGGCCGCCCGCTGCCACGCCTCGCCGAGGTCGCGGCACGGCAGCCGCTACGGCCGTATCTCGACGGGCGCGCCACGGGCTGACGGGTGTTCCCCGGGCTGGCTAGGGAGCGAGCCGGCGTTCCGCCGAGACGGAGTACGCGTGGCGGCGGAACGCCAGCATCTTGTCGTCGGAGGCTTCGACGCCGGGGGCGAGGCGGGTCGGGTCGAAGACCTGGTGCTGCCAGTGGTCCTCGCGGGGCGAGCGGGCCGTCACGTGGAGGTGGCCGGCCGGGATCAGGGGGCGGTGTTCCGGCCATGCCTGGGAGGGGTCGTGGGTCGGGTCGTTCGGCTCGGCGAGCTGGTACACCACGGTGAAGGTGACGGGCCCGGATTCGAGGCGGGAGTCGAGGTCGCCGATGAGGAAGTCGGGGGCGAGGGTCGCGGCGTACGCGGGATCGATCTCGACCTCGCCGAGTTGGGGCACGAGCCGGTAGCGGAAGGGGCGCCGTACGCCCGACTCGTCGACGAGGACGAAGGCGTGCAGCCCGTCGTAGCGCGTGGTGGCGAAACTGGCGGGTGCCTGCTGCCCGGCGAAGGACTTCAACGCGCCCCGGCTTTCCGGGTGTTGGGCCAGCACGGTCGCGAACTTCCCGGCGGCGGCGAGCTTTCCCTTGGCCCGGTCGGCGAACCCGCCCTCCGTGCCCGCCATGCCCAACGCCTCGACGAGTTCGATGAACCCCTCGGGATTGTGGCTGGGGAAGACCCGGAAGTTGGCGGCGACGAGGTCCATCACGGCCTCGGCGTCATCGCTACTGCCGTCCCCCTCAAGGAACTTGACCGCCATCCCGCGTACGCCCCGTGCCCGGTCGTCGGCGGCGAAGTTGCCGGAGCCGTTCGAGAACCGGATCACTGCGTCGGCTTCGGCGGTGAGACAGGCGGCGGTCGTCCACTGCGCGATCCGCCCGGTGGGCACGAACCGTGCGTCGTACACGGCCCCGCGGGCATGCAGGCGGCGGTCGTGCGGACGCGGATGCGCGGCGGCCTCGATCCGGTCGACGGCCTGGACCGCGGTCATTCCGTCCTCGGTGACCGAGGAGTCCTGGGGTTCCTGGGGTGACTGTGCCATGGCGGCATCATGGCATCAGCGGTCGTCGTGTTCCCGGCGGTGGGTCGAACACGCGGTCACCGGAGGGACGGGTGCGACGTCTCGCGTACGGTCCACGGTTCCTGGTCCAC
Organism: Streptomyces sp. NRRL F-525; assembly: GCF_000716605.1. Lineage (GTDB taxonomy): Bacteria > Actinomycetota > Actinomycetes > Streptomycetales > Streptomycetaceae > Streptomyces. Next base: position 28,087 of record NZ_JNXE01000058.1, read on the forward strand.
GCCCACGCCGTCCATCGTCATCCCCGCGAAGAGCCCTACGGCCCCCGAGGCCACGCCCAGCAGCATGCCGGCCCAGTGCGGGACGGCACCCAGCAGGAACGGTACGGCGAGGAGGGCGCCGACCGCCGCGACGCGCAGGTGGGAGGCGTGCACCTTCGGGAAGTACCGGGACGGGCGGGGAAGCGGTTCGACGGCGAGCGCGGTGTCGGTCCGGCACAGCGGCGCGGCACCGTCGCGCAGGTATCCCGCGTAGTCGTCCTGCGGTGTCACGCCCCAGACCACGTGGCCGGAGTCCGAGACGAAGGCGGCGGAGACCGTGCGCTCCTCGCTCGTGCGCGCGATGTTCCGCCACCGGGTGGGCCAGCACAACCAACCGCTGTGGCCTGCGAGTTGGGCGGCGGCCTGGGCCAGGTGCTTGTCGCCGACGGTGATGCGAAGGTTGTGTCCGGGCATGGCCTGGAGTCGGATGGGTCGTCGGCTGTCGGTCTCGTTCTCCCGCGCCAACTCGACGTAGTAGGCGCTGGTTGTCGCGGTCTGGCCGCTGCCGTTTCGGGTCGGGTACCGGTAGGACTCCTTCACCGGCGTGCGGAACCGGACGCGAATCGCGTGGACGCCGCCGGCGGCAGCATCTTCCCTGAGCACGCGCTGCGCCGGGCCGAGCTGGCTCTTGAGCAGGGCGAGGACGAACAAGGAGAACACCGCACCGAAAAGCCACGAGACCGCGACGTACAGGTTGAACAGGGACGGGTCAACGCCCTTCCCCGCAGCGGAACTCGCCCCCGCGCACGGTGCCCAGACGACGAGGAAGGCGGCGAGGAAGAATCCCCAGTCACGGCGCACCGTTCCCAGCTTGCCGGGGATCGTCTCCCGCGGTGGCGCGGTCACCTGCAACGGCTCCACGAGAGGCGCCGACCGACTGGCCAGCACCCATCCCAGGCTGAACAGCGCGGCCAGGGCAAGCGGCATGAGAACGTGCAGACGCGGGGCGTCAGTTGGCGGCAGTGAGGTCGCCGCCCAGGCTGTGGCCGCCGACAACAGCGCCGCCCCGCCCAGCGTTCTGGCGAGCGGCGTGGAAACGTGCGACATGTGATCTCCCCCCGGACCATGTGATGCGGGGATCTTACGTGCCGCTCGCGTTTGACTTTACTTTCTCTTTGCTATTGGCTGCGGGTTCGACCGACCTTCACGATCATGATCCGGGGGGATCCTCATGACCCGCGCCATCCGCGCCACCCGCACTGCCGTCTGCGCCGCCGCTGTCACCGGCCTTGCGCTGGGCCTGAGTTCGTGTTCCGAGGCGGTCGACCAGGTCGACAAGGCCGTGAACGAGACGTACGTCGTCACCTACGAGGTCACGGGCAAGAACGTCGACTCGATCGGCTTCCACGGCGGAGGTGGCAAGGCGATGGACCCCAAGGTCGAGACGGTGACCAACCCCAAGTTGCCCTGGACCAAGACGGTCACCCTGCGCGGCATCATGCCCGCGGCGGTCATGCCGGTCGCCGCGGACATCGAGGGCGCGGAGGTCGAGTGCCGGATCACTTACAAGGGCAAGGTGCTTGAGGAACAGAGCGCCGGTGGGCTGGCGACCGCCGGCGGTTGCATCGCGGAGTCCCCGATCACAGGGTGACGAGGAATTCCGTCCAGGTGGCGGGGGTGAGGGCGAGTTGGGGGCCCTGGGTGTGCTTGGAGTCGCGGATGTGGATGGTGGTGGGGCCGGTGGCCATCTCGACGCAGTTGTCACCGGAGCCGCTGCTGTAGCTGCTCTTGAACCAGGCCAGTTCAGTGGTGCTCATGGCGGAGCCCCCGATCACAGGGTGACGATGAACTTGGTCCAGGTGGTGGGGGAGAGGGCGAGTTGCGGGCCCTGGGTGTTCTTCGAGTCGCGGATGTGGATGGTGGAAGGGCAGGAGGCGATCTCGACGCAGTCGCCGTCACCGCTGCTGCTGTAGCTCGACTTGTGCCAGGAGAGGGCGACTTCTACGCAGTCGCCATCGCCGCCGCTGCTGTAGCTGCTCTTGAACCAGGCCAGTTCGGACGTGCTCATAGCGCTCCTCGTATCCGTTCCAACAGGCTCATGGACTCCTCCGAGGTGAGAGCCTGTGAACGCATCCTGGCATACCGCTGTTGGAGCACGCTTACTTCTTTGGACTCGGAGATCAGCAGACCGCCCCGCTGCCCCTCGCAATAGGCGAACCATGTGTTGTTGGGGGTCTCCAGCAACTGCATGGGACCGTCCAACCCGGCATGGCTCTCTCGTAGTTGCGGCATGATCTGGATCTCGACGTTCCTGAACCGGGCGACCTTGAGCACGTGGTCGATGAGCTTCCGGGTGACCTCAAGCCCGCCGGTACGCCGCAAGAACAGCCCCTCCTCCAGGATGAAGCTGAACGCTGTGTTCGGCCGCTCCGTCAGCAACTCCTGCCTCTTCGCCCGCTCTACCCACTGAGCCTCGATCTGCGCGTCGTCCAGTGGAGGCAGCTGTCCGAGGAACAGCGTTCGTGCGAACTCCTCGGTCTGCAACAACCCGGGAATCGTCCGGCATTCGTACGTGTACAGCGTGATCGCCGTCTTCTCTTTCAGCGCCCACTGCCGGAACCAAGCCGCCAACCCAGGCCGCCGCTCCAGGTGTTCCGCACCTCGCCGTACCGCCCCGGTGTTGCCCAACACCGGTTCTGACCGGTCCACGAACTGCGTGTCCGGCATCCGCCTCCCCAACTCCACCGACTCCACGGTGTGTTTGGAGTACCCGATCTGCCTGCCGAACGCCTCCCGGCTCAGCCCCGCATGCTCCCGTAAGGCCTGCAACATCGCCCCGAACGTTCGCAGGCTGTCGGACACTTCGGGCTCGCTGCTGCCCTCGACCATGGTCACCCACCTCCCGCGGACATGGTTACGGAACGTAGCGCGTACTGTCCAGCGTGTGACCCCGTACGCTGCCGCAGCGTACGGGCCGAGGTGCTGGTGAACTACCCTCCCCGAACGCCACATTGGGCCCATGACCACCCAACCCCCCGTCACCGTACGTACGTTCGCCCAGCGCCTCAGCCCCACCCCTCGCGGCGCCCGCCTCGCCCGGCACCTCGCCCTGCACCAACTCCACGCCTGGGGCATCCCGCACGGCAGCGACGCCTCCGACACCGCCGCCGTGATCGTCGCCGAACTCGCCGCCAACGCCGTCACCCACGGCCGCGTACCGGGGCGGGACTTCGAACTCCGGCTCTCCCTCGTCACGGGAAGCGTCCGCATCGAGGTCACCGACACCCGTACCGGACCGCGTCCGCCCGCACCCGGGGCCGTAGAACAGCCAGATCTCCTCGACGAGAACGGGCGCGGGCTCGTGCTCGTCGAGGCGCTCGCGGACCGGTGGGAGGTGGTGGAACGGGTGCCGCCGCCGGGCAAGACCGTAAGGGTGGAAATCGACCTGCCCAGGTGGTTGGCACTGGTCAGGGCGCTGGACGGGGCTTCAGGTTCGGTTCAGGTTGGTGCGGGAGGTTGGCCGGTATGCACGGACACCGCCCCCGCACCCCCGAAGCCGACCGCAGCCGCCGCTGGTTCATGAACAGCGCGCTGCTCGCCGGCGGAGTCGCCGCCGTCGCGACCATGACCGGCTGCTCGTCGGACGCCTCCGACACGGCCACCGCGTCCTCGTCCTCCGGCGCCCCGAACGGCGCCCCCTCGGGCGGCCCGGGCGGCGGTATGCCCACCGGCGCGATGCCTTCCGGCGGGCCCGGGGGAGGGGGCGGCAGCGGGATGGGTCCCGGGCAGAGTGAGGTCAAGTACGCCGATTTCAAAGGCGTTTCGACCAACGGCACGATCACCGACGGGCTCTACTCGATCCACGCCACCGACGTGTCGACGGACGGGATCGTCAAGGCCGCGCAGGCGTTTCTCGACGGGCTCAGCGCCAAGGAACGCAAGTCCTGCACGTTCGACGTCGACAACGACGAGTGGCTGGCCTGGAGCAACGTCGACGGGTACCAGCGCAAGGGCGTCCGCATGGGCGACATCACCGCCACCCAGCGCAACCTCGGTTACGCGCTGCTCGGCGCCGCCCTCTCCGCCGACGGGCTCACCCAGACCCGCAACATCATGAAGCTGAACGCCTTCCTCGGCGACTACAGCGGCGGCAACCGGGACACGCTCACCGAGGGCGCGTACTTCTTCACCTTCATGGGCACGCCGTCCACGACCAAGCCGTGGGGCTTCCAGTACGAGGGCCACCACGTGGCCATCAACTACTTCGTGCTCGGCGACCAGGTCGTGATGACCCCGACCTTCATGGGGTCCGAACCGACCTCCGCCACCTACAAGGGCGAGAAGATCACCCTCTTCAAGACGGAGACCAAGGCGGGCCTCACCCTCCTCCGCTCCCTCACCGCCGCCCAGCGCGCCAAGGTGATCTCCAGCACCAAGAAGTCCGGCGACGACATGAAGGCGGGCGCCGGACAGGACAACGCCAAGCTCGCCTACCAGGGGCTGGTGGCAAAGGAGTTCAGCAGCGCCCAGAAGCAGAACCTCCTCGACCTCGTGCGCGTCTACGTCGGCAACATGAACGACGGCCACGCCGAAGTGAAGATGTCGGAGGTCGAGGACCACCTCGACTCGACCTACTTCTACTGGATGGGCGAGACGAAGGACTCCTCCGCCTTCTACTACCGCGTGCACAGCCCGGTCGTCCTCATCGAGTACGACGCCCAGTCGCCGCTCGCCTACGGCACGAAGAGCAGCAACGCGAGCCCGGGTGGCGGTATGGGCGGGCCCAACGGCACCCCCACCCAGCAGCACATCCACACCATCATCCGCACCCCCAACGGGGGCGACTACGGCGTGGATCTGCTCAAGCTGCACTTGGACAACGACCACTGACATATGCCCAGTTGGCCCTTATGGGCTAAGAAGCCGCTTTCGATTCCTCATCACCCTGATCTGGCTGATATGAAACCCCTTGGCCGAAAAAGCAAGATCAGGGGTGGATGTGGGGAAACGATTCGACTCCGGGGCACGGACCGGGGTGGTGATCGTCGGGGCGGGCCCGGCGGGGCTCGTCCTGGGGAACCTGCTGCTGGACCGCGGCATCGACTGCGTGATCCTGGAACGGCGTGGCCGCGAGGCGGTGGAGGGGCGGGCCAGAGCGGGATTCCTGGCCGCCCACTCCGTCCGCGTCCTCACCCGACACGGCCTGGCGGACGGGCTGTTGGCCAAGGGGCACACCCACCGGACGTGTCTCTTCCGCAGTGAGCGCGGTGAATTCACCCTCGACTACGGCGAGTTGGGGCGCGGCGAGGTCCACACGGTCTACCCGCAGCAGGAGTTGGTACGGGACCTCCTCGCCGAATACCTCCGACGCGGCGGCGAGATCCGCTTCGACACGGAGGTCGAGGAGATCTCCGAGGACGGCCGGGTGCGGACCTCCGACGGCACGGACGTCACCGGCCGCTACGTCGCCGGGTGCGACGGACACCGGGGAGTCGCCCGCGCCACCATGACCGCCCACGGGACACGCACCGCCCGCTGGGACCACGGCGTGAGCTGGCTCGCGGTCCTGGTCGAGGCCGGGCCCAGCATGGAAGCCGTCGGATACGCCCTGCACGAACGGGGATTCGCCGGCCACATGGCCCGCACGGCGACCGTCACCCGCTACTACCTCCAGTGCCCGCGCAGAACCGATCCGGCCGACTGGAGCGAGGACCGGATCTGGGCCGAACTGGAAACCCGGTTCCGTGTCGACGAGTTCGGCCAGCTCAAGGACGGCCCGGTCCTGGAGAAGGCGGTCGTCGACCTGCGCTCCGACGTCTTCGACACCCTCGGCGAAGGCCGCCTCTGGCTGGCGGGCGACGCGGCCGGCCTCATCAGTCCCTCCGCCGCCAAGGGCGCCAACCTCGCCGTACTCCAGGCCGAACGCCTCGCCCAGGCACTGACGTTGGCCCTGAAGCACGCCGACGAGACCGACCTCGCCCGCTACGCCGCCGACTGCCTGCCGCGCGTCTGGCGGGCCCACGAGTTCTCGCACTGGATGAGCGGCCTGCTGCACGGCCCGTCCGCCGAGGACGCCGAGCACACCGTCGAGGCCCACGCCCGCTACGGCCGCGCGCTCCAGTACGCCCGCCTGGACAGCCTGCGCACCTCCCGCACGCACCAGGACTTCTTCGCCGAGAACTACACCGGCATCTGAGCCGTCTCCCGCCTTCCAACTCCCGTCTCCGTCCCCACGATTCACCGGGAACCCCTTCATGAACCTCCCCGTCGTACAGGCACGCCTCGCCGCGGCCGACGCAGCCCGCATCGAGCGCGCGGCGGCCTACGTCGAGACCCACGACACGGACCAGGTCCTGGCCGAACTCCTCCCGGCCCTCACCCCCGCCGAACGGGCGGACGTGGCACGCCACTTGGTCTTCGACCACACAGCGGTCCTGGTCTTCCCCGACTCCCTGGACGGCCTCTGCGAGGAACTCCGCCGCCTGGGCCACGAACCGGGCCCGGTCACCCCGAGCGTCGTGGTCCGCGACCGCCTGACCCGCCGCTACGGCCCGGAACTCGCCGACATCCCGGTAGGCATCGTGCACGTGGCGGTCGGCACCCGCAGCGTGGAGATCTTCGCGCTCCCGGTAGCCCCGGAGTCCGCACTGGAGGCAGTGGCCGCCGACGAACGCGAGGCGGAACACGAGTCCCACCACGCCTTCGCGGTCACGGCCCCCGGCCCGGTGGTCCCCGCAGGCCTACGACTCCTCCTCCAGGAGCGGGGCGGCGCGGTCCCCGACGGCGGCGGCTACAACGGCCACGAGAACGTCACCGTCCTCTACCACCGCACCACCACCCACCACCGCTTCGAACTCCGCCTCCCCGGCCGCCACTTGCCCCTCCCCGACCCGACGACGGCCCTGCTCACCGTCATGACCGGAGCCTGGGCGACCCAAGCGGTGGCCACAATGGCCGAGTTGAACATCGCGGACCACCTGGCGGACCACCCCGGCATGTCGGCGGCGCGGCTGGCGGAACTCACCTCGACGCACCCGGACGCGCTGCGCCGCCTGCTCCGCTACCTGACCACCCTGGGCCTGCTGACGGCGGCGGACGACACCTACCACCTCACAGCGGCAGGCCAACCCCTGCGCACGGCAACGGAGTTCTCCCTGGCCCCGCTGGCCCAGCTCTACGCCGGCCCGTTCTACGACTCCTTCGCCGGCCTGACCCACTCCGTACGCACCGGCGAGGAAGCCTTCGCCCACCGCAACGGCCGGCACCACTTCCCCTACTTCGCCCAACACCCCGAACTGGGAAGCCTGTTCCACCGCGCGATGGCCTCCAGCGCGGAGATGTTCACCCCGGTCCCCACCCTGATCGACTTCTCGAAGGCGCGACGGGTGGTGGACGTGGGCGGCGGAAACGGCGCGCTGCTGGGCCGGTTGCTCCGCGCCCACCCCCATCTGGAGGGTGTCCTGTACGAACGCCCGGGCGCCCTGGACGCGGCCCGCCCCCACCTCCCCGAACGCTGCTCCTTCGTAGCCGGCGACTTCACCCGCTCCGTACCGGAGGGAGGAGACGTCTACCTCCTCTCCCGAGTCCTCCACGACTGGGACGACGACCGCTGCCTGACGATCCTCGGCAGGTGCGCGGAGGCGATGCGCCCGGGTGCCCAACTCCTGGTGGTGGAGCGCCTGTTGCCGACACCGACGGCGGTCGCCTGGGACGTCCACATGCTGTGCAACGTGGGCGGCCAGGAACGCGACGAGGACCATTACCGGCGCCTGCTGGAGAAGGCGGGCTTCGAGGTGCGGACGAGTCACGCCCTGCCGCTGGGGGCGTCACTTGTCAGTGCTGTGCGGGCAACTCCCTGAAAGCTCACGGAAGTTGCTTCTTCTGACGGACGAGGTGGCCGGAGCTGAAAACGGCGCGAACGTGTCGCTGGTCGATCAGATGGGAAATGTCCGCGACAGGGTCGGAGTCCAGCAGGACCGCGTCGGCGACGCTGCCCACAGCGACCGTTCCCGTCGCGTCCTGCTTGCCGACCTTCTCCGCCGCCCGGCTGGTGGCTGAGGTGATGACCGCGGAGTTCGGCACTCCGGCCTGGGCGAACAACTGCAGTTCGCGCAGCAGCGCGCGGGCGGGCGTGGGCATGACCCTTGCGATGTCACTGCCGGCGACGAGCCTGACGTTCGCTTCGTGGAAGATCGGCAGCGTACGCATCGCGTACTCGAACCGGACCCGGCACTCCTCCGCGGGATGCTTGGGGAACGGCTGGCCGTAGGTGGGACGCGCCCTGATCTCCTCGGCGCCGTCCGGCGTGAGAATGCCGTCGGTGATGAGCCGGTCCAGATAGTCGGGGTACGCCCCGTAGGCCAGTTGTTCCCAGGTGGCGACGGTCGGGCAGTAGAGCGTGCCCGCGTCAGCCATGAGGTCGGCCAGCTCGGCGGCTTCGCTCAGGTCGCCGGGATCCCGTGGAAGAGGGGAGTGTTCGATGCAGTCGGCGCCCGCCAGGACCGCCTCCCGCAGGTCCGCGCCCGTCGCGATGTGCACCAGCACCTTCTTGCCCGCCTCGTGCGCGGCGGCGATGATCAGCTCAAGTGCGGCCCTGGGAAGCCGTTGGCCGCCTCCGGGCTTGCCGTCGAACATGCACTTGACGTAGTCGACCTCATCGAGCGACACGCCCTGAAGGTACCGGCCGGCGTCGTCGGCGCTGCCTACTTCCATGATCCCGGACCGGTGACCCACGAGGCCGGTCACCGGCCAGCCGTCGATACCGGTGAAGACCGCTTCGGAGGTGAAGAGTGACGCCACGGCGGGGTCCGCTTTGCTCGCGTCGCGCAGCCTGGGACTCAGTTCCGGCATCCCTCCGAGATCGCACACCGTGGTGACGCCCTCGGCGAGATACCCGGCGAGTACGTCCCGCAGGTGGGCGAACCGCTCGGGTTCGGGGAGGGCCGCGCCGTAGTCCCTCAGGTGCGTGTGGCTCTCCCACAGGCCAGGCATCAAGTAACCGCCACGGCCGTCGAGTTCGGGTTCTCCGGCCGGCGTCGAGGAGGTGTCGGTGCTCGACGGGCGGATGTCCGCGAACCGTCCGTCCGCGATCAGGACGTCCATTCCGGCTCGCGGAACGCCGCCGGTGCCGTCGATGACGGTCACATCCTTGATGATCAAGGTCATCCATCCCTTCGTGGGGCACGGTCAGTTATATAGGAACCTATGTATCGACTATACATAGGTTCCTATACGCTGTGCACGTGATGCTTCCGACCCCGAGTTCGCCGCCCACCACCCTGGTCAACACCGCTGCCCGCGTGCTCGCGAGGATCAACGACCGGCGCCTACGGCCGCTCGGGCTGGCCTTCGGGCAGGTGCCGGTGCTGGCCGCCCTCGGGCAGGGGGGCCCGCTGTCCCAGAAGGAGCTGGCCCGGCTGGCCCGGATCGAGCAGCCGTCCATGGCGCAGCTGCTGGCCCGTATGGAGCGGGACGGACTGGTCGAACGCGCACCCGACCCGGACGACCGACGCGTCAGCCTGATCTCACTGACCGCCGAGGGACAGGCGAAACTGCCCCAGGCCCATGCGGCGCTCCTGGACACCAACAGCCGGGCGCTCGACGGGTTCAGCCCGGACGAGATCGTGGTCCTGCAGGGCCTGCTGCGCAGATTTCTCGCGAACCTGGACGCGGAACTCGCCGATCAGCGATGACAGACCGGCGAGATCTCCCGTAGCCACCGCCTCAAGGGCGGCAGCGTCCCTTACGGCAGCGTCCCCTAACCCGCCTGTCCCATCCCCGCCGCGTTGGGCCAGCTCTGCGCGTTGGGCCACCCGGTCGCGGGTGCGGGTGCCAGGTTCTGCATGCCGTTGGGGCTGGTGGCGCCGCGTACCTGGGCGGCCGTGAGGCCGTTGCGGGCGGGGACGCCGGTGGGGGTCGGCCCCTGCGGGGGCATGGGTGCCGGGGCGGGGACGCCGTAGGGCTGTTGGGGCATCTGTGGCGGCGGAGCCTGCTGCATCGGCATCTGCTGAACCTGCGCGGCGGCCACCATCGGCTCGAACTGCGGCTGGGGCTGCGGCTGTTGGGGCTGCGGCACAGGCTGCGGCTGAGGCACCTGCATGGGCACCGGCTGAGGCTGCATCGGCATCTGAGCCGCCGCGGGCACCGGCATCGGCACCGGCATCGGCATGCCGACCCCCGACGTCCCCGTACCGAGGGCCTGCGCGGCGAGATTCTGCATCCCGGCGCCGTTCGTCGCCCCGACCAGGCGATCCACGGCCGCCGTACCCGAGCTGTAGTTGGTCCCTGTACCCAGCTCGGGTACGGCGGCTCCCCTCCTGGTCCCGTAGAGCACCTGTTCCATGCCGGACACCAGGCGACGCACGTCCGTCTGGGGGCGCACCACGAGCCGCAGGAAGCGGCTGGACGAACCGATCTTGTTGCCGCACTCGCGGACCAGGATGCGGTGCTCGGTCAGCATCCGGTCCCGGACCACCGTTCCCTCGGCGCCGACGGGGAGGCGTACGAAGAGGAAGTTGCCCTGCGACGGATAGACCGTCAGGCCGGGCAGCGCGGAGAGATGGCTCGCCATGTCGAGCCGGTCGCGGCGCACCTGCTGGAGGCTCTGCGCGTACTCGGCGCCGTGCTCCTTGAGGATGAACACCACATGCTCGGCAAAGGCGTTGAGGTTCCACTTGGGCAGCATCGTGCGGATACGGCCGGCCAGCGCGGGGTTCGCCACGAGGTAGCCGAACCGTATGCCGTGCAGGCCGAAGTTCTTGCCGAGGCTGCGCAGGACGACCACGTTGGGGCGGATCATCGCCTCTTGTACGACGCTGGGTTCGACCTCGGCGTCGGCGAACTCCAGGAACGACTCGTCGATGACGATCAGGTCCAAGTCCGCCATGGCGTCCATGAATTGGACCAGCGCCTGCTTGTGGATGAAGCCGCCGTCGGGGTTGTTCGGGTTGCAGATGACGGCGACCTTGGTGTTGCGCTTGCGGATGAACTCCGCGTACTGCGCGAGGTCGAGGGCGAAGCCGCTGGACTCCTGGAGCGGGAACATGTCGACCCGCTTGCCGGTCTCCATGGGTTGGTCGGTCCAGCGGCCGAAGGTGGGGACGGGGATGGCGAGGGACTCCCGGACCATCAAGTGGTCGATCCAGGTGATCAGTTCGGTGGAACCGTTGCCCATCGCCACGCACTGCGGCGGGAGTTGGAGCAGGTTGCAGAGCTCGGCCGTAATGGTGTCGGCGCTGCTCGGGTAGTACGTGATGATCTCGCGCAGCCGGGCCGCCATCTCGTCGAACATGGCGGGGGTGGGGAAGTACGGGTTGCACGGGATGCAGAAGTCCACGGGACCGGTGCCGTCGCTCTCACGCGCCAACGCCGCCATCGACGGGCTGTGTGCCGCCGTACTGCGGAACAGCGAGGTGACGTTGGAGTCGGCCAATGGAACCTCCGTATGAAGGCGGGCCCGGCGGGGACGACCGGGCCCGTCGTCTTGGGTGGCCCGCGCGGGGGAGCACGGGCCACCCATGGATACGGATACGCGAGTGGCGCTGTTCAACGGATGTGAAAATGGTGTGTGTTCGGGAACCCCGGGTCCGAACCAGCAGTCAGTGGTGGGACTTCAGCTGCTGAACGAGTGGATCGTCGTCGTGCGATACGTCTGACCAGGCCGCAGCACCGTCGTCGGCCACGACGGCTCGTTCGGGGAGTCCGGGAAGTGCTGGGTCTCCAGGGCCAGTCCGTCACCCTGCCGGTAGGTCCGCCCCGACGTGCCGATCAGCGTGCCGTCGAGGAAGTTGCCCGAGTAGAACTGCAGCCCCGGCTGATCCGTGGAGATCTTCAACGTCCGCCCGGACGCCGGGTCCCGCAGCGTCGCGATGTGCTCCGGCTTCGCCGTGACTCCCTTGTCCAGCACCCAGTTGTGGTCGAAGCCCTTGGCCGTGACCTGCTGCGGGTGCCCGGCGCGGATGTCCCGCCCGATCGGCTTCGCCTTGCGGAAGTCGAAGGGCGTACCCGCGATCGGCGCCAGTTCGCCCGTGGGGATCAGACCCGAGTCCGTGGGTGTGAACCGGCTTGCGGCGATGGAGAGTTCGTGGTCGTAGATGCCGCCGCTGCCCTCGCCCGCGAGGTTGAAGTACGTGTGGTTGGTGAGGTTGACGACCGTCGGCTTGTCGGTGGTGGCCTCGTAGTCGATACGCCAGTCGCCGTGCCTGGTGAGGGTGAAGGTCACCTTCGTCTTGAGGGTGCCGGGGTAGCCCATCTCGCCGTCCACGCTGGTGTAGTGGAGGTAGAGGCCGACGTCGGAACCCTTGGTGAAGGGCTCGATGTCCCAGACCTTCGTGTTGAAGCCCTTGGCACCGCCGTGCAGGCTGTTCACGCCGTCGTTGACGGAGAGCTGGTACGCCTTGCCGTCGAGGGTGAACTGGCCCTTGGCGATGCGGTTTCCGTACCGGCCGATGGTCGCGCCGAAGAACGTGGTGCCGGCGACGTACGCGGCGAGGTTGTCGTAGCCGAGCGACACGTTGGCGTACTTGCCGTGCCGGTCCGGGAGTTCGAGCGACTGGATGATGCCGCCGTAGGAGAGGACCTTCAGGCGGGTGCCGCCGTTGGCCAGCGACCAGCGGTAGACCTTCGTCCCGTCGGCGAGGGTCCCGAAGAGTTCCTTCACGGGCTTCTTGCCTCCCGAGGCAGCCTCCGCCGTACCCGTACCGAGCGCGCTCGCGGCGATACCGGCTGCCGCGGCGCCTGCAATGACCGTGCGTCTGTTCAGTTCCATTGAGCGGCTCCTGCACATGGAAGGGGCCCCGTCGTGCTGTGCGTGAGACAGGCAACTGACGGGGCCCGGGCTGAAGTTACGATCCGGACTTGCGCTTGTTCCACACATCGAAGCCGACCGCGGCCAGCAGGGCGAGGCCCTTGATGACCTGTTGCCAGTCGGTGCCGACGCTGAGGAGGTTCATGCCGTTGTTCAGCACGCCGAGGACGAGCCCACCGATGATCGCGCCGAGGACGGTACCCACACCGCCGCTCATGGACGCGCCACCGATGAACGAGGAGGCGATGGCCTCGAGTTCGAAGCCGTCGCCCGCCTTCGGCGAGGCCGCGTTGAGGCGGGAGGTGACCACCAGACCCGCCAGGGCCGCGAGCACGCCCATGTTCAGGAACACCTGGAAGCTGACGCGCTTGTCCTTGACGCCGGACAGCTTCGCGGCCGGCAGATTGCCGCCGATCGCGTAGATGTGGCGGCCGAAGACGGTGTTGCGCATCACGTAGCCGTAACCGACCACCAGGACACCGAGGATGATCAGGATGACCGGCGCGCCGTTGTAGCTGGCGAGCAGCATGGTGAGCCAGACGATCGCGGCGACGATCGCGACCAGCTTGAGCAGGAACAGCTTCACCGGCGGCACGTCGAGCGAGAACTCCAGCTGCCGGCGCCGGTCGCGGACCTCCTGCCACACCACCGCGGCGACCATCGCCAGGCCCAACAGCAGGGTGATGTTGTGGTAGTTGGTGTTCGGGCCGACCGCGGGCAGGAAGCCGTTGCCGATCTTCTGCAGGCCGTTGGGGAACGGGCCCAGGGTCTGGCCCTGGAGCAGGATCTCCGTGAGGCCGCGGAAGAGCAGCATCCCGGCGAGGGTGACGATGAAGGACGGTATGCCCGCGTAGGCGATCAACAGCCCCTGTACGGAGCCCGCGACGGCGCCCATCAGCAGGCACAGCACCAACGCGACGGGCCACGGCACCTGGTGATTGACCATCAGGACCGCCGCGAAGGCACCCACGAACGCCGTCAGCGAACCGACCGACAGGTCGATGTGCCCGGCGATGATGACCATCATCATGCCGATCGCGAGGATCAGGATGTAGCTGTTCTGCAGCACCAGGTTGGAGACGTTGCGCGGCAGCAGCAGGTCCCCGCCGGTCCACACCTCGAAGAGGATCACGATCAGACCGAGGGCGATCAGCATGCCGTACTGGCGCATGTTGCGCCGCAGGCCGTCCAGCATCAGGTGCAACAGGCCGCCGCCCGCGGCCGATCCGCTCCCGCCCGGCGGCGCGGGGGCCGGGCTCTTGGCGGTCACGTCCGTGCTCATCGCGTTACCTCTTTGTCCTTCGTCATCTGGCGCATCAGCACTTCCTGCGTGGCCTCGGCCCGGGGCACCTCACCGGTCAGCCGGCCCGCCGCCATCGTGTAGATGCGGTCGCACATGCCGAGCAGCTCCGGCAGTTCGGAGGAGATGAAGACCACCGCCTTGCCCTCGGCGGCGAGTTGGTCGATGACCGTGTAGATCTCGTACTTGGCGCCCACGTCGATACCGCGCGTGGGCTCGTCCAGGATCAGCACCTCGGGACCCGCGAAGATCCACTTGCTGAGGACGACCTTCTGCTGGTTGCCGCCGGACAGCTTGCCCACCGGCTCGAACACCGTCGGCGCCTTGATGTTCATCGACTTGCGGAACCGCTCGGCGACCTGCCGCTCCTCCTGCTCGTCGACGACCCCGCGCTGGGAGACCTTGTTCAGGGCGGCCAGCGAGATGTTCCGGTTGATCGTGTCGATGAGGTTGAGGCCGTAGTGCTTGCGGTCCTCGGTGACGTACGCGATGCCGTGCTTGACCGCCTCCGCGACGGACTTGGTACGGATCTCCTGGCCGTCCTTGAGGACCGTGCCGCCGGAGTAGCGGCCGTAGGAGCGGCCGAAGACGCTCATCGCGAGTTCGGTGCGGCCGGCGCCCATGAGTCCGGCGATGCCGACGATCTCGCCTCTGCGCACATTTATTGACACATCGTCAACTACCTTGCGCTGCTGGTCGATCGGGTGGAACACCGTCCAGCCGCGGATCTCCAGTGCGGGTGCCGCCTCGGGCTTGCCCTCGTACGGAGTGCGCTCGGGGAAGCGGTGGTCGAGGTCGCGGCCGACCATGCCGGAGATGATCCGCTCCTCGGTCGTCTCCGGCGCCTTCACGTCGAGGGTCTCGATGGAGCGGCCGTCGCGCAGGATCGTCACCGAGTCGGCGACCTTGCGGATCTCGTTCAGCTTGTGCGAAATGATGATGCAGGTGATGCCCTGCTTCTTCAACTCCAGGATGAGATCGAGGAGTTTGCCGCTGTCCTCGTCGTTCAGGGCCGCCGTCGGCTCATCCAGGATGAGCAGTTTCACCTTCTTCGACAGCGCCTTCGCGATCTCGACGAGCTGCTGCTTGCCCACGCCGATGTCGGCGACGCGGGTCTCCGGGTGGTCGCTCAGGCCCACCCGGCGCAGCAGTTCGGTGCCGTGCCGCAGGGTCTCGTTCCAGTTGATGAGCCCGCGCGAGGCGTGCTCGTTGCCGAGGAAGATGTTCTCCGCGATGGAGAGGAACGGCACCAGTGCCAGTTCCTGGTGGATGATCACGATGCCGCGCTGCTCGCTGGCCCGGATGTCGCGGAAGCGGCACTCCTCTCCTTCGAAGAGGATGTCGCCCTCGTAACTGCCGTGCGGATGGACGCCGGAGAGCACCTTCATCAAGGTGGACTTCCCGGCGCCGTTCTCACCGCAGATGGCGTGGACCTCGCCCTGACGGACCGTCAATGTGACGTCCGACAGTGCCTTGACACCGGGAAAGGTCTTGACGATCGAGCGCATTTCCAGGACGGGTCCCGCCATGGTCGTGCCTACCAATCACGTGTGGGGTCGGGTAACGGGCCGCGGAATTACTTGAGTTGAGCGTCCGTGTAGTACCCGCCCTTGACCAGCACGTCCTCGTAGTTCGTCTTGTCGACGCTCACCGGCTGCAGCAGGTAGGCGGGGACGACCTTGGTGCCGTTGTCGTAGGTCTTGGTGTCGTTGGTCTTCGGCGTCTTGTTGTTGAGGACGTCGTCGATCATGGTGTCCGCGACCTTGGCGAGCTGGCGGGTGTCCTTGTAGACGGTCTGCGTCTGCTCACCGGCGATGATCGACTTCACCGAGGCCAGCTCGGCGTCCTGACCGGTGATCACCGGCAGCGGCTTGGCGGAGGTGCCGTAGCCGTCCGACTTCAGCGCGGACAGGATGCCGATGGAGATGCCGTCGTAGGGCGAGAGCACCGCGTCGACCCGGCCGGTCTTGTAGGAACCGGTGAGGATGTCCTCCATGCGGTTCTGGGCGGTGGTGCCGTCCCAGCGCAGGGTGGTGACCTTGTTCAGCGCGGTCTGCCCGGACTTGACGACCAGTTCCTTCTTGTCGATGTACGGCTGGAGCACCTTCATCGCGCCGTCGAAGAAGTACTTGGTGTTGTTGTCGTCGTTCGAGCCGGCGAACAGCTCGATGTTGAACGGGCCCTTCTTGCCGCTGGTCAGCCCCAACTTCTCGGCGATGTACGTGCCTTGGAGGGTGCCGACCTTCTCGTTGTCGAACGAGGCGTAGTAGTCGACGTTCTTGGTGCCGAGGATGAGGCGGTCGTAGGCGATGACCGGGATCTTCGCGGACGCGGCTTCCTGGAGCACGTTGTTCAGGGACTTGTTGTCGATCGCCGCGATGATCAGGCCCTTGACGCCCTGGGTGATCATGTTCTCGATCTGCGAGACCTGGGTGTCCGGGTCGTCCTCGCCGTAGACCAGCTTGGTCTTGTAGCCCTTGGTCTTGAGGTCCGCGACCATGTTGTTGCCGTCGGAGATCCAGCGCGCGGAGGACTTCGTCGGCATCGCGATGCCGATCGTGCCGCCCTTGGCGCTGCTCTCCTTCTCCTTGCTGCCGCCCGAGCCGCTCTGGCCGCAGGCGGACAGGGTCAGCGCGAGGGTGGCTGCGCCGGCTATGAGGGGGAGGGCGCGACTTCTGCGGATGCGCATGTGAACTGGCCTCATTCTTCTCGTCGTTGAGAGGTGCAGCGAGCGTGGGGGGTGGTTCAGGATGCGGGGTGGTGCCTGTTGAGTTGTGCGGTGCGGGTCCGGTGGGGGCTGGTCGCGCAGTTCCCCGCGCCCCTTCGGAAGCGGGCCTGTGTTGAAGAGGTGCGGGTTCGGTGGGGGCTGGTCGCGCAGTTCCTCGCGCCCCTGTGGAAGCGGGCCTGTGTTTGAGAGGTGCAGGTCTGTTGTGGCTGGTCGCGCCCCGCGGCGGAGCCGCACATCGATACAGCCCCGCGCCCCTTTGATGCCGGCCCGGGTTTTTAGGGGCGCGGGGAACTGCGCGACCAGCCCCCACCGGGCCGCAGCCCCCGTTGATCAGTCGGTGGCACTCTCTGTGGGGAAACGGTTGAGGGAACCCGGCAACCTCGTGCCAAGGGGAGCCATGTCGCCGTCCGCGCCGTGGCGGGCGAGGAGGTCCAGGGCGAGACGGCCCCGGCGGACGCGCTCGCGCGCCGTGTCGAGGGTGACGTCCCGCATGTGGGTGCCCCACGGGTAGATGCCGGGGGCCTTGGAGAGGCCGAACTTCAGGTACAGGGGGGCGCCTCGGCGGATCAGTTCCGCGACCTCGTACATCCGGATGTACCCACCGAGGTCGTCCGGCGCCTCGATGTACATGTCCATGGGGGCCGCCGACACCCGCCGGATCTCCGTCAGGTGATCCAGCGTCAGGTCACTCGGGACATTGAGCGAGTCCGCGCCCAGCTTCTCGTACACCGCGTACGCCGCCGGGTTGACCGGCCCGATCAGCGCCGACACCTTGAGCGTGGTGTCGGCGGGGATGATCCCCGCCACCCGCGCCCGGTGCAACGTCCACAGCACACCCTCGTCGGCGACAAGCAGACACTTGACGCCCAACTCCGTTGCCCGCACGGCGTCTTCGACACACCCGGCGACTGCGTCATGACCCCGCGCACGCAGACCCCCGCCCCGCGAGTCGGAACGGACCGAGCCCCCGATGTCCCACGTCCCGCGCGGCCCGGTGAACAGGCAGAGCTCGATGTCGCGTTCACCGGTCGCCTCGACCATCTCGGTGATCTCGGCGTCGGTCAGCATCCACACGCCGCTGCCCTGGCTGATCCGGTGGATCGGCACGTCCAGGCGCGAGGACTCCTTGAGGATGACCGCCAGCGCCTCGGGCCCCTCGCACGAGGGGATCTCGGTGCGCCAGCGACCGCCGTCCGGGAAGGTGTGGGTGGAGGCGTCGGCGGGGTCGAGGGCGGGCGCGCCCAGGCCGAGCGCGGAGAGCGCCTGCTCCCCGGGCCGGCGGGCTGCCGTGGCGGTGTCGGTCACTTGCTGTCCTTCGCGTTCGGTATTTCGGACGAGGTTCGCGGCTCGGGGTACGAAAGGCTCTGGTGGTACGCCGGCACGGGGTGGTCAGGTCACCCCGTGCCGACGTACGACTGGGGTGTCCTACGGCCGCAGCAGCACCTTGCCGACCTTGGGATCGCCGGACCCCACCAGCTCGATGGCCTGCGGGAACTCGGCGAGCGGCAGCTCATGGGTGACCAGGGGGAGCGGATCGAGCAGGCCCGCCCCGAAGACCCGGACCGTGTGCGCCCAGGCGTCCGGCGGTGCCCCGAAGACGGTGTGCACCTCCAGCTGCCGTACGACGAGATCGGTGGGGTCCAGGCCCTCGGCGCCCGGGGCGGGGATACCGGTGAGGACCAGGCGTCCGCCGCGCCGGAGCAGGGAGGCGGCGGTGCGCGCGGCGGACGCGGACCCGGCGGTCTCGATCACGACATCGAAGTCGTCGGGCAACTCCTGGTCCCTGGTGAGGAATCGGCTCGCGCCGAAGTCCTTCGACAGCTTGGCGCGGTCGGGCCGGGTGCCCACCACGAGCAACTCGGCCGGTGAGCCCGCCTTCAGGAACTGCACCGCGAACATCCCGAGCGTGCCGGTACCGACCACCGCGACCCGCTCGCCCGGGCGGGCGTTCGCCTTCAGCGCGGCGGCCGCGATGCAGGCAGCGGGCTCAAGCAGCGCCGCCGCCGTCAAGTCGGCCTCGTCCGGGAGGACATGGAGGAGGCGGGCGGGGAGCGTGAGGGTGGCGGCCATCGCGCCGGGCTGGGTGAAGCCCGTCTCCTCGTAGCCCGCCGTGCACAGTGTCGTCTCGCCCGCGTGACAGCGGTCGCAGACCTGGCAGTTGCGGAAGCCCTCGCCAACCACCTTGCGGCCCACCAGAGTTGCGGGCACCCCGGCGCCCACGGCCTCCACCGTGCCGGACCACTCGTGGCCCGGGGTGAGGGGGTAACGGACGTAGCCCTCGGGCCTGTTGCCCTGGTACACCTCGCGGTCGCTGCCGCAGATGCCGACCGCGTGGACGCGCACCAGCGCCTCGCCCGCGTCCGGCCGCCGCGGCTCGTGCGAGGCCAGCCGGTGCTCGCCCGGTGCCTCGATGACGACCGCGGTGCTCACTTCGAACCCTTCGGCTTGCGCTGCTCCCAGCCATCCGCCCAGAGGTCGAACCGCGCCTGCTGCTGCGGGAATTCGGCCGCCGCGTCGGTGTCCAGCTCGACGCCGAGACCGGGCGCGTCCGAGAGGTGGAAGTAGCCGTCGATCACCTGCGGGGCGCCCTTGACGACCTTCTTGATGTCGGCGTCCGCGAAGTCGTTGAAGTGCTCCAGGATCTTGAAGTTCGGGGAGGAGAAGCCGACTTGGAGCGAGGCGGCGGTCAGCACCGGGCCGCCCACGTTGTGCGCGGCGACGAGGACGTAGTGCGCCTCGGCGGTTGCGGCGAGCTTGCGCGTCTCCCAGATACCGCCGAGGTGACCGACGTCGGGCTGGATGATGTCGACGGCCTGGCTCTCGAACAGCTCGCGGAACTCGATCCGGTCGTGGATGCGCTCACCCGTCGCGATGGGGATGTCCACCTTCGCGGCGACCTTCTCCAGCGCCTTCAGGTTCTCCGGCGGGACCGGCTCCTCCAGCCACGCGGGCTTGAACGGCGCGAGTTCGTGCGCGAGCCGTACGGCGGTCGAGGGCGAGAACCGGCCGTGCATCTCCAGCATCAGCTCGGCGTCCGGACCGATGGCATCGCGCACGGCCTCGATGAGGGAGACCGCGTAGAGGGTCTGCTCGTGGTCGAGTTCGAAGTGCCCGGTGCCGAAGGGGTCGATCTTCAGGGCCTTGTAGCCGCGCTCCATGACCCCCTGGGCGGCCTTGTGGTAGGCCTCCGGGGTCCGCTCGGTGGTGTACCAGCCGTTCGCGTACGCCTTCACCTTGTCGGTGACCTTGCCGCCGAGCAGCTGCCACACCGGCACGCCGAGGGCCTTGCCCTTGATGTCCCAGCAGGCCATCTCGATGACGGCGATGCCGGACATGACGATTTCACCCGCACGCCCGTAGTCGCCGTACTTCATCCGGCGTACGAGGTCTTCCACGGCGAACGGGTCGGAACCGAGAATGTGGTTTGCCTCGGCCTCGCGCAGGTAACCGATCAGCGCGTCGGTGTGGCCCAGCATCCGGGTCTCGCCGACGCCGGTGACGCCCTCGTCGGTGTGCACTTGGACGTACGTCAGATTGCGCCATGGCGTCCCGACCACGTGCGTGCTGATTCCCGTGATGCGCACGGCAGTTGCCCCCTGTGCTCTTCAGTGCTGTTCGAAATTTCGGCTCACGTTCGAAATGCTGGGCAGACAGTAAGGACGGCGGGGCGGGGGTGTCAATGGGTCGAACGCGTAACGGTTTCGGCAAGAGACGCGATCGGCGTACCGCTCGGCGGCGTCGGTTCGTGACGGTTCTTGTCGTTTCCCGCCGCGTCCCTACACAACTTTCACAGGCGCGCCTATGAACGTTACCTGTGAGGAACTTAGTCTTCCGGCGTCATGGACTACTGCCACCCCTGCGGCCGGCACCTGAACGGCGCCCTCGCGTGCCCGGGGTGCGGCGCACCAGTCGAAACCCCGGTCGAACCAACTGGCGCCCACGCGCGCGGAGTTGACGTACGCCCGCAGACGGACGACGTCCCGCACGAGGGTGCGGACGCGGGCGCGGATGTGGCGGATGTGCCCGCCGCCGCGCACGAGGACGACCACGCGGACGGCCACTCGCACGGCGAGCCTCAGGGGCGTGCCGCGCGGCGGAAGAGCCGGGGGCGGGGGCGGGTCGACACCGCTCTCGTCGCGGCCGAGGACGACGACGTCGAGAGCCCGGACGCGGCAGGTGCGAGCCGTCGCGATCGCAAGGCCGCGGCGCACCGGAGGCGGCGGCGCCGGGTGCTGCTGATAACGGCCGGTTTCGTACTGGCGGCGGGCGGCCTGAGTCTGGCAGAGCTCGGCACGGACGCGCCGTTCTCGACCTCGAGGTCCGCAGCGCCGGGCGCGTCGGCGGAGGGCGGTTCGGACGCGGAGGCCAGCCAGACGGCGGAGCCCCTGGACGTCACGAAGACCGTCGGAACCAGCGCGGGTACGGCGTCCCCGGACGCGTCGGCGTCACCGTCCGCGTCTCCTTCGGAGTCCGCGAAGGAGACGAAGGACCCCAAGGCGTCGCTGACGCCGACGACGGACACCGGCGGCGGTGCCACGTCCCCCGCGTCCACGTCCACGACGGACCCGGCGACCACCCCGTCCTCGGAACCGTCGTCCTCCGACCCGAGCCCGACGCCGTCGCCCTCGGAGACCTGCAAGCAGATCCTGTGGTGGTGTTCCTGAGCCGCTCGGCTCAGACGTCCGTGGGCGGCGCGGTTCAGATGCCCGTGGGCGGTCCGGTTCGGATGCCCGTGGGCGGCCCGGCTCAGACCTCCAGCATCCGCCGCAGCAACCCCCGCAACGCCAGTCGCTCCTCGTCCGACAGCCCGGCCAGCGGCTCGCGGGCGAACCGTAGGGACTCCCGCAGGCTACGGGCCACCCGGCGCCCCTCGTCCGTGGCCGCCGCCAGCTTCACTCGGCGGTCGGCGGGGTCGGGGCGGCGCTCCACCAGGCCGCGCGTCTCCAGCCGGTCCACGATCCCCGTGACGTTCGACGGCTCGCACTTCAGCTTGAGGGCGAGTTTGCGCATGGGCAGGGGCTCCAGGGAGAGCAGGCTGAGCAGCCTGGCCTGGGCTCCGGTCAGCGCGTGGTCGCCCGCCGCCTCCTCGTAGTCCGCGTAGAACCGCGCCACGACATCGCCGATCAGCTCGACGACCTCCATGGTCACGGGGTCGGAGCGACGCGTCTTTTCGGGTGTGGCCATGGGCTCAGAGTACCCCGTTACTTGACATCATGAAATATTCAGGCGCATGGTTGTTTCAGGTACTGAAGTATTCGGCAGTATGCGAGTCACCCCGCACGGCCCCCTGCACTACGAAAGGCGCTTGTGATGATCAACCGCGAATGGCACCTCCTCAGCCGCCCGGTCGGCTGGCCGAAGCCCGAGGACTTCGCCCTGGTGGAGACCGAGACCCGGGCCCCGGCCGAGGGCCAGGTGCTGGTGCGGAACAAGTACCTGTCGGTCGACCCGTACATGCGCGGCCGCATGAGCGCCCGCAAGTCGTACACCGCCCCCTTCGAGCTCGGCAAGGTCATGCAGGGCGGGGCGGTCGGCGAGATCGTCGAGTCGAACGCCGAGGGCTTCGCGGTCGGCGACCACGTGCTGCACTTCGGCGGCTGGCGCGAGTACGCGACCATCGACGCCAAGGGCGCCGTCAAGGTCGACCCCGACCTCGCCCCGCTCTCCACCTACCTCGGCGTCCTCGGCATGACCGGCCTCACCGCCTACGCCGGTCTGCTGCGCACCGCGTCCTTCAAGGAGGGCGACTCGGTCTTCGTCTCCGGCGCCGCGGGTGCCGTGGGCAGCCAGGTCGGCCAGATCGCCAAGCTCAAGGGCGCCTCCCGGGTCATCGGTTCCGCTGGGTCCGACGAGAAGGTCAAGCTCCTCGTGGAGGAGTACGGGTTCGACGCGGCCTTCAACTACAAGAACGGCCCGGTGAGCCAGCAGCTCCGCGAGGCCGCTCCGGACGGTGTCGACGTGTACTTCGACAACGTCGGCGGCGAGCACCTGGAGGCGGCGATCGGTTCCCTCAACGAGCGTGGGCGTATTGCCATTTGCGGCATGATCTCGGTCTACAACAACACCGAGCCCGCCCCCGGTCCGCAGAACCTCAGCCGCCTCATCCAGACCCGCGGCCGCATCGAGGGCTTCCTCGTCGGCGACCACTACGACCTGCAGCCGCAGTTCGTCCAGGAGGTCGGCGCGTGGGTGGCCTCCGGTGAGCTGAAGTACCGCGAGACGGTTGTCGAGGGCATCGAGAACAACCTGGAGGCGTTCCTCGGGCAGCTGCGTGGGGAGAACACCGGGAAGATGATCGTCAAGCTCTGACGGGGCGGTGTCTTTTTAGAGGCCGAGGTCTCTGACGGGGCTGGTGTTCTTTAGGGGCTCAGGTCCCTGACTGGGCCGGTGTTGGCTGGTGTCGCGTGGGTGGGCCTGTGCTTTCCACCCCGCGCGCACCTCCTTTGGTTCGGTCGCCTACGGGGCGCTGCCGTGCTCGATATGCGCCTACCGGCGCGTGGCGGTGTCGAGAGCCCCACCGTGCTCGGCGCTGCGCGCCTCCGCGCGCTGGGGCTCTCGACACCGGCGCGCCCCTACGGCTCCCTCTCGGCCGTCCACGTACGTTTTCCGGGGCCGCTCCGCCGGGGAAGGCGAAACGGCGCCTGGTGTAGCCGTAGGCCAAGCCGCTGCGGGGGTCGGCGAAGGCCTGGGAGCCGGCCGCGCCGCTGTGGCCGATGGTGCCGGCGCCCAGGAACGGGTAGGCGGCGTCCGCGGTGGCCTGGAAGCCGAGGCCGTATGCGCGGTGCGTGCCGGTCACCACGTCGTAGCCGACGGAGTGCAGCTGGCCGAACTCGGCCGCCGTGTCCGGCTTCAACAGGGCGGCCCGGTCGTCGACTTCGCTGATCGCCGCCGCGTACAGCCCGGCGAGACCGCGCGCCGACGCCACCCCGCCGACCGACGCGGGACCCTTGGCCCGGATCACCCGCTCGTTCGGCAGGGACTCGAGGACGGTCGGCTGCGCCGCGTGCTCGTTGAACGCGATCGCGGCGAGACTGTGCGGGCTGGACGGCTCGGCTGCGCGGGCGGCCTCCTGCTCCGGGGTCAGCAACTGGGGCTGGACGGTGCGGAATCGGGGCTCGTGCGCCGTCGGCAGGCCCAGGAAGAAGTCCAGCCCGTACGGCGCCCGCACTCTCTCCTCGTGCACGTCCCGGAGCGAACGGCCCGTGGCCCGCCGTACGATCTCGCCGGTCAACGCGCCGATCACCAGGGCGTGATAGCCGAAGACCGTGCCCGGGCGCCAGAACGGCCGCTGGTCGGCGAGGCGTTCGGCCACCGCCCGGTCGTCGGCCAGCTCGTCGAGCGTGAACCCGGTGTCCGTGCCGACCAGGCCCGCCCGGTGCGCGAGCAGCTCGCGCAGTGTCAGCGCACCTTTGCCCTCGGACGCGAACTCCGGCCAGTAGTACGTCACTTTGCGGTCCAGCTCCAGCGTGCCGTCCTGCACGAGGAGCGCCACCACGAGGTGCGCGGCGCCCTTCGTGGACGAGAACACGCCATAGAGCGAGTCGCCGTCGGTACCAGGTGGCCCCGCCCACAGGTCGACGACCCGCCGACCGTGTACGTATGCACACAACTGGCCCTCATAATCGGCGCGTTCGGTCGCAACGAACGCGGCGAACTCCTCCCGCACCGTTTCGAAGCCGTCGGCTACGGTGCCGTGGATCTCCTGGGTCATCTGCTCTCCTCGACTGATCCGCTGCTCGCGTGTGCCAATGCGCGTGTGCCGTCGCTCGTGTGTGCCATGGTGAACAACGCCCGTCCGACCTGCGGGAGTTCCCCCTTCGGATGATCCCGGAAGAGCGGCTCCGTGCCGAACAGGACAGCTCGCGTGTCACTGACGACCGAGGGCCGCCCCGCCGCGTCCGCGGGACCGCCGGAGCCGTCGGCCTGTGTCCGCCAGTGCCCGGCGAGGAGTGGATTTCCGGTCGCGTACGACTGCTCTACGTGGACTCCGGCGCCGAGTCCGGTGAACCACACCGGCGCGTAGACGAAGCCGTAGGGCGGGGCGCCGGTGGTGACCGGTCCCGAATTCACCACCCGTACAACGCCGTTGGCCTCCTCGGTGCCAGAGACGGGCGTTGCCGTCAGTAGTCCGGTCGTGGAGGCGAGCGCGGTGCCGGTGACGCCCCGGCCGACGAGTCCGTGCCCGGAGGAGAGGAAGGTGCGGAGGGCGGTGCGGGCGGTCGGGGTCAGGTCGCCGTCCTCCAACTCCGTTGACACGAACAGCACATCGGCCTTCGACCAGTCGAATCCCTCGTTCAGGATGTCCGTCGACACCGGTGTGACGTCGAAGCCCATCTCCCGCAGCGCGAACAGTTCACCTGGAGTGACGGCTGCGGCTACGCGGACGGGGTGGAGTGCCGTGACACCGGGGAGGGTTGTGGTCTCGAATGCCACGTCGTAGGCCGTCGCGGCCTCGGTCACCTTCGCTCGTGCTGTCGCTGTCTTCGGCTCCGGCACGATCGCGCTGCCGTCCGCCGACCGTCGTACCGGAATCCCTTGTCTGAGGAGCGAGTTGAGGGCCGCGAACTCGGCCGGGTCGGTGAGGGGGAGGCGGAGGTCGCCGTGCGGGGCGACGTGCGCCACGGGGGAGGGGGCGGCGATGGTGGTGAGGGGTGTGGTGGGGAGGGTGGGGACGGGCTTGACCGTGGCGCCCCATAGGCGGCCCAGGCTCCAGGCCGAGATGTCGTACATCGCCGTCACCTTGTCGCTGATGTCCCGGCCGTCGGCCAACAGGGCGTTCGCCAGGCCCCGTTTGGGCTGGTGCATGTCGACTACGTACGGGCCGGTCGCCGCGCGTAGCACGCGGACGTCGTTGGCGATGAGGTGCTCGACGAGGCGCGTGCCCGCGGTGTCGGGCGCAATGGTGTAGGCGCGGGGGAAGTTGGTTGTGTAGACGTCCTCGGGGCCGATGCCCGGGACGCCCGGGACGGTCAGCGGGGATACGGGTACTTGTTCGGCGCCTGTCGCGCCCCGCCGGAACATCTCGATCTGGTCGGCGATGAGTGAACTGCGATGGGAACGGGCGAAGTTGAGGGTGGCGCGCATGGCCGCGCCCGCGACGGCCACGTTGATCGCGGCGCGGCGGTGCAGCTCGGCGGTGGGGAGGGTGTCGTAGGCCGAGTTGTCGACCTGGAGCGGGATCTCGACCGTGTGGGCGGCGACCGCGCCCTGGAAGGCGGCGTACTGCGGGGTGAAGACCGGGGGCCAGTCGTCCCAGCCCTCCGCCTGGTCGCGGAAGGGGATTTGGGCGGGCTCGACGCCGTCCTTCGCCGGTGTGTAGCCGAGGGCGTTGACGGCGGTCTCCATGCCCAGGGCGTTGGCGTAGGTGTTCTTGAGGAAGAGGTCGTACTCGTAGTTCTCGCCGTGCGGGGGAGTGGTCGGCTCGATGAGGGTGCCGTTGACGTAGCCGTGCAGGTCGAGCAGGACGGCGGGCTGTTTGTCGATCGTGAGCGCGCGGATCGCGCGGGCCTCGGGCTGTGAGGCGGTGATCAAGTCCCGGTTCAGATCGAAGCCGTTGGCGTTTGCGCGGGTGCCGGCGATACGGCCGTCGGGGTTCGCGGTGATGTTGAAGTAGAGGCGGCTGTGCGCCAACAGGTCTTTTGTGTTGGTGTCGTTGGCGGTGGCTAGCTGCTGGATGAGGTCGAGGGAGGCGTCCGTGCCCTCGCGTTCGTCGCCGTGGATGTTGTTGTCGATGAGGACCGGGGTCTTGTAACCGGCCTTGATCTCGGGGGAGTTGGCGGCGGTGGCGGGTGCGTTCTCGATGAGGTCGCGCATCCGTTCCTGGGCGGTGGCCTGGGTGGTGGTCTCCGGGGCGGTGACCGTGACGAGGTAGAGCCGGTGGCCGGCGGACGAGACGCCCGCGACCTCGACACTCACCCGATCGCCCAGTTGCTGGAGGGAGTTCAGGCGCGGGGCGAGGGCGTGGTACGGGGTGAGGCCGAGCTTCAGTGACTTGTCGGCGGGGTTCGTCGGGTCGGGGGAGAGGAGTTGGCGGCGGGGGTAGCCGAGGCGGGGGTCGGTGCGCGGGACGGTGGCGGTGAGGGCGCGGCGGGCGGCGGTGACGGGCGCGCGGGCGGCGGACCGGTCGGGGCCGGAGCCCTCGCGAATGGTGGGGTCGGGCGCGGAACCCCGGCGGGGGACGGGCCGGGGCGTGGCGTCCGCCGGGCGGGGCTGGAGCAGGAGCGAACCGGCGGCGGTGGTCAGGGCGACGGCGGTGATCAGAACGGGTCTCGGGGGGACGGCTCGGGCAATGGTGCGCACGCGTACCTCCTCTTTGGTTCCAGAGATCGGTACGGCGAGCCGCACCTGTTCGACTCAACGGTGAACAGGAAGTTGTTGGTGTCGTCGATGCCCCGGATGGCGCATTCGGGGGGCCGGGGAAGGGGCATGCTGAGCACAGGTACCGAGCAGCGGGTGCGCACGGCGAGGAGTTCCCATGGCAACGATTCCTTCGCTCCCCAGCAGGGACGAGGTGCTGCGCATGGCCCGCAGCACCACCGACATCACCGGCCAACTCCTGGACACGGCGGGGAACATCACCAGGATCGCGATCAACACCCTTGATCCACGGGACGGTTCGGGCGCGGAGGCGCTACGGGTGCTGCGCGAGACCACCGCCGAACTGGCCGAGGCGAGCGCGTCGCCGCAGGCCCAGGAGGCGTTCTACCGCATCGTCGACACCCTGACCCGGCTCGGCACGACCGGCGCCCCGCTGGCCGTGCACCCGGTGAGCGCACCGGCGCAGGCGCTGCTGACGGTGATCGGCGACAGCCTGCTGCCGATCCTGGACGCGGTGGAACCGGCGGTCGAGGAGTTCGCCACGGCACTCGGTGACCTGGTCGAGGCGGCGTCCCCGTTGTTGCCCGCGGCGGCGGGCGTGGCCGCGGGCGTCCTGCTGGCCCTCACCCCGCTGATCCGCGCGCTGGCCGACACCCTGGCCGAATCGTCCCCCGAACTCCGGCGCGTGGCCGAGGCGTTGACGGCGGCGCTGGCTCCGCTGCTGCCGTTCCAGGTGGCCCTCGCGCAACGGGCGGCGACCGCGGGCGTGAACGTGGTCCGGGCCGCGCTCCCGCCCCTGGCCGACTTGACGGAGGCCGCGGCGGCGACCACGAAGGTGGCTGGACCTGTGCTGGTCGCGGGCGAGGAACTCCTCGTCTCCGCCCTGGAACGTCTCCAGCCGGCCCTCCTCTCGGCGACCTCCCGCGCGGGGCGGGTGGCCCGGGCGACGGCGGTACGGGTGACGGCGGCGGTGTCGCCGGCGGCGGAGCGGGGGGTTGTGGTGGCGGTGTCGAACGCGGGTGCGTAGCGGTGTCGACCGAGCGTGAGGCGCACCGTAAAGTTCGCCCCATGCATGATCTTGGCGCGGGGTTCGGCTATCTCCTGAAGGGCCAGCGCTGGATGGCGCGGCACGGGAGGCACTACGGTTTCGGGCTGATCCCCGGTCTGATCACGCTGGTCCTGTACGTGGCGGCGCTGGTCGCGCTGGCGCTCTGGGGCCAGGACTTCGTCTCCTGGGCGACGCCCTTCGCGGACGACTGGTCGAGCCCGTGGCAGGGCCTGTTCCGCGGCTTCCTCACGGCGGTGCTGTTCGTACTGGCCCTGCTGCTCTCGGTGTTGACCTTCACGGCCGTCACGCTCCTCATAGGCCAGCCGTTCTACGAGACCCTCTCCGAGAAGGTCGACCGGGACGTCTCCCCGGACGGCACGGCCCCCGAATCGGGCCTCCCGCTCTGGCGCGAACTGTGGATCTCGGCCCGCGACAGCCTCCGCATCCTGGTCCGCGCGGTGCTGTGGGGGATCCTGCTCTTCGCCCTGGGCTTCGTCCCGTTCATCGGCCAGACGGTGATACCGGTGATCGGGTTCTTCGTCACGGGCTTCTTCCTCACGGAGGAGCTGACGGCGGTCGCCCTCCAGCGCCGGGGCGTCGACCTCCGCGCCCGCCTCACCCTCCTCCGCTCCCGCAAGACCCTGATCTGGGGCTTCGGCACCCCCCTCGGCCTCTCCTTCCTGGTCCCGTTCGTCGCGGTGTTCCTGATGCCGGGGGCGGTGGCGGGGGCGACGATGATGGCGCGGGAGCTGTTGGGGGAGGAGACCGAGGGGGACGACGCGGAGGGCGAGGGCGAGTCGTCTTCTACGACCCTATGAACCGGCTTCCGCGTCCATAGCCACCGTCACCATCGCCCTCACCTGCGCGATGATGTCCACCCGGTTGCGTACGAACTCCGGATCGGTGATCGTCCCGGTCGCCGGGTCCGTGTTCCCCGCCCCGAACTGCAGTACCGGCGTGTGGATATGGCCGCCCGGCAGTGAGTTGTGCAGCCCGAGCCGGTCCCGTAGCAGGGTGGCGCGGTAGGCGATCTCGTTGGAGAGATAGTTCCCGCCGCCCCCGGAACGGGCCGTGGAGCCCGTGGTGGGCCCGTCCGGCCGTACGACAGGAGCGGTCGCGCCCGCCGGAATCTCGGTCACCTCGGTGTGGTCGTAGACGGGGAACCGCCCGGTGTCGGCGGCCACAATCGCCTTGTACGGCAGGGTCGTCGACGTCCATTGGGGCTGCGAGGCCGGGTCGGCGACGGGCACGGTCTCCGTCTTCGACACGTTGTCGTTGTCCGGATACCCGCCCCGCCAGGCCCCGTTGGTCCGCTCGACGTCGAAACGGCCCACCCGTCCCTGACTCACGGTCGTGAACAGATCCACCTTCGGCAGATACGGCCGCAACGCCCGCTCCACGGTCCCCTCGGCGAAGTCTGCCCACCGCACCGGGAACATGGCCGTCTCGATCCGCGCCGGTCCGTCCGCGGTCTGGATCACCGTGCCGTCGAGCGCGAGCGCGGTGGCCCCGGACGGATTGGAGATCCGGATGTCCGCGTCGAGCGTGAACGGGTCGAACCCGGTCACCAGAATCCGCTTGATCCCCTTCTCGTGCGGATACCGGATACTGCTCTGACCCCGCGAGGTCACTTCCAACTCCCCGAGAAGAGCGGCCCGTTGCCCCTCCGAGAGCCCGAACTCGGGCTCCCACTCCCGAACTTCCCGGGTCATCCCCAACCGGGCCCAGTACAACGGCCGATCGTCGTCCCGGCTCAGATCCCCACCGGCGGGCCCCCGCCCCTGCGCCCGGTCAACGGCCCGCTGCCACAACGCGGTTCCCTCGCGTACGACGATGCGGCGGGCCTGCGCGTAGCTGTGCGCGGCTTCGAGTGCTTGGGTGAACTCCGGGGCCACGGTGTCGAATCCGGAGTGTTCGAGGATCTCCTGGGGGACTTCTTTGTCGAGGCGTTGCTCCTCGACGGTCGGGGACAGGGTGGTGTCGGCTGCCGCCGCCCCGGTACCGGGGGCGGAGAAACCGGCCAGCAGGGCCAGGCCGAGGATGCCGGTCCGAACTCGTATGACGTTCAAGGTGGTTGAGGCCTTCCGTTCGCAGTGGGGTGCGGTGCGGGGCGGTGCCGTTCGGCCGCAGTATCGCGTGACGGGAGTGGTCTACGCCACGGGTGCGACGGCCGACCCGATCCGTTCCGCCTCGTCCTCCAGCACCCCGAGGAACGCGGCCCCGGCCGCCGACAACGACCGCCCCCGCACGGTCGCCGCGTACACCGCCCGCGCCGGCGCCCCCTCGTCCAGCACCGGCACCAACGCCACGTCGGCCCGTACGGCCCCGGCGGCGAGGGACGGCACCAGGGCCACGCCCAGCCCCGCGGCGACGTACCCCTCCTTCGCGGTCCACTCGGCGACGACGTGGGCGATCCGCGGCCGGAACCCCTGCCGGAGGGCGGTGTCGAGGAGGGTGCCCTCGGGGTGGGGGCTGCCGGATATCCAGTCTGCGTCGGCGAGTTGGGCGAGGCGGACCGGTCCCTGTCCGGCGAGGGGGTGACCGGCCGGCACGGCGACGTACAGCGACTCGTCGAGGAGATGGTGGAGTTCGTACGCGTCGAGCGGGGCGCGTCCCGTGGTGGAGACGATCGCCAGGTCGAGATGCCCGGAGGCGAGCCGGTCCAGGAGACGAGGGGTGAGACCCTCCTCTCGGGACAGCAGCACCCCCGGGTACCGGTCCCGGAACGCGGCCAGCGCGCGCGGCACCAGCACCGAGTCGGCCGTAGCGAACGCCCCGAACCGCACCCGCCCACCGGCCACTTCACGCAACGCCGCCAACTCACGCACCGCCCCGCGCAGCGACTCCGCCACCGCCTCGGCGTGCGGTACGAGCACCCGCCCCGCCTCTGTGAGCCGGACCCCCCTCGGCAACCGGTCGAACAACGCCGCCCCGCCCAACGCCGCCTCCAGCGAGGAGATCTGCCGCGACACCGCGGACTGGGTCCACCCCAACGCCCTTGCGGCCACCGTGAACGAGCCGTGCCGGGCGACCTCCAGGAACACCCGCAGCCACACGGTGGAGAGGTCGGGAACGGTGTCGTCCGGTGAACTGCCATGCAGGATAGGCATGTCAGCCATGCTAGACATTCGCTTGTCGCACCGCGGGGCCGGACCTAGCGTCGACGCCATGCGCATCACCCTGGACAACCCGGCCTCCGCGCCCCAGCCCCTGAGCCCCTACTACTCCCAGGTCGCCCGCGTCGAACACCCCGACGGGAGCGCCCTGTTGTTCCTCTCCGGCCAGATCGCCGAGGGTGCCACCCTCGCTGACCAGAGCCGCGGCGTCTTCGAAACCATCGCCGCCCTCCTCAAGGCCCACGGCGCGACCCTCGCCGACGTCATCAACATCCGCACCTACCTGACCGACATCACCGGACTCGACGAATACGGCACCGTACGAAGGGAGTTCCTCACGGGTACCCCGCTCACCAGCATGACCTTCGAGGTGCCCCGGCTGTTCCGGGCGGAGGCGCTGGTCGAGGTCGAAGTCGTGGCCGCCGTACCCGCGACAGGGTGATCCCCTCCGGGCGATACTGCCGCCCATGACCGCAGCGGAGACAGCGAAAGCAGCGAACCTCGGCGTCCTCTTCGCCATAGAGGTCGGCACCCTCGTCGCCGTCGGCTACTGGGGGTTCACCCGGGACCTCGCCACGCCGCTGACCTGGCTGCTCGGTGTCGGTGGGACCGTCGTGCTCGCCGTCGTGTGGGGACTGTGCGGGTCGCCCAAGGCCAAGTACAAGGTGCGGGGCGCCGGTCGGGTCGGGTTCGAGGTGGTGTGGTTCGGGGTCGGGGTTGCCGCGCTGGTGCTCGCCGGTGTCTACGACTGGGCCCTCGTCCTCGCCCTCGTGTGTGTCGTGAGCAAGACGCTGGCCGTCATCTGGCGGCAGTAGCAGGCCGGTTCACGACCCGGGCGTCGGCTCAGCCCTCGCCCAGCAGTGCCAGGAAGTCCCTGAACGCACCCGGCATGTCCACCGACTCCGGATCCAGCAGCCACTGGTACTGCAGCCCGTCCATCACCGCCACCAGCAGCGGAGCCGCCCGCTCGGGCGTCAGACCGTTCGGCAGGCGGTCGCCGTACTCGGCGCGCAGGACCCCCGCCATGCTCGCCCGGACGCGGACGTACCGCTCGGAGAAGTAGTCCCGCGCCGGATGCCCCTCCGTGACGCTCTCGCCGAGGAGGGCCGAGAAGGTCTGGATGATGCCGGGCCGCATCGCGTTGTACTCGACCAGGGAGGCCAGGAGGTCGACGCGCCAGCGGGTGTCCGGCACCGCGTCCCACTGGTCCCGTTCCTCCAGGACGGCGACGAGCAGCGCGTCCTTCGTGGGGAAGTAGTGCAGCAGGCCCTGCTGGGTCAGGCCGACCCGCTCCGCCACCGCCGCCAGGCTCGCGCCCCGGTAACCGCGCTCGGCGATCACCTCCAGGGCCGCCCGCACGATCTCGCCGCGTCGTTCCTCGCGCCGGGTCCTGGAGTTCGTGGCGTTCATGGCGTCACCGTACGACACCCGGCGACCGTTCACATAACAGCAAGGTTACGAAACCTACCGCTCTACAGGGAACCGATGCACGATGGAGGCACCGCACCGTACGGACTCAACGAGGAGGCACAGCGATGGCGGGAACCCGCACCCCGGCCGACGAGGCCCGTGAAGCAGCCGCGGAGGCGGCTCTCCGCAAGCTCGACCTGGATGCAAAGGCGCGGCTGCTCGCCGGGCAGGACATGTGGTCGCTGCCCGCGCTCCCGGAGATCGGTCTGAAGTCCCTCGTCATGTCCGACGGCCCCATCGGCGTCCGGGGCGTGCGCTGGACCGCCGACGATCCGTCCGTCGCGCTGCCGTCCCCGACCGCCCTCGCCGCCAGCTGGGACCCCGAACTCGCCCACCGCGCAGGCGTGTTGCTCGCCCAGGAGGCCCGCCGCAAGGGTGTGCACGTCCTCCTCGCCCCTACCGTCAACCTCCACCGATCACCCCTCGGCGGACGGCACTTCGAGGCGTACAGCGAGGACCCGTACCTCACCGGACGGATCGGCGTCGGGTATGTCGAGGGCGTCCAGTCCGGCGGTGTCGGCACCACCGTCAAGCACTTCGTCGCCAACGACGCCGAGACCGACCGCTTCACCGTGAACAACCTGATCTCCCAACGCGCCCTGCGCGAGCTGTACTTGGCCCCCTTCGAGCTCATCGTCGAGAACGCCCACCCCTGGGGCATCATGACCGCGTACAACACGGTCAACGGCACGACGATGTCCGAGCACCGCTACCTGGTGAACGAAATCCTGCGCGGCGAATGGGGCTTCGACGGCTTCAACGTCTCCGACTGGACCGCCGCCCGCTCCACCGTCGGCACCATCGAGGGCGGCCTCGACGTCGCCATGCCCGGCCCGAAGACGGTCTACGGCGAGGCCCTCGCCCGGGCCGTGCGCGACGGCGAGGTCGAGGAGGCCACCGTCGACACCGCCGTACGGAACGTGCTGCGGCTCGCCGCCCGCGTCGGCATCCTCGACGGCGCCGAACCCGTCGTCGCCGAAGCCCAACTCCCTTCCCCCGTAGACGGAGAGGCGCTCGCCCGCGAGATCGCCCGCCGCTCCTTCGTCCTCGTCCGGAACGAGAACGACGCCCTCCCGCTGAAGCCGAACGGCACCGTCGCGCTCCTCGGCGCCGCCGCCCGCGACGCCCGCGTCCTCGGCGGCGGCTCCGCCATCGTCTTCCCGCCGCACGTCGTCTCCCCGCTCGACGGCCTCACCGCCGCCCTCCCCGACGGCACCCTCACCTACGCCGTCGGCGCCGACCCGAACACCGAACTCGCCGACGCCGACAAGGGGTTCGAGCTGCGCGCCGTCTGCCGGGACGCGGCGGGCCAGGTCATCGGCACCGCCTCCGCACCCAGCGGACAGCTCCGGTGGATGGGCGACGACCTCCCCGAGGGCGTCACCCACGAGACCCTCCACACCGTCGAACTCACCGGCACCTTCACCCCGCGCGACACCGGCGAACACACCTTCGGCATCAAGGGACTCGGCGCCTTCACCCTCACCGTCGACGGCACGACGTACTACGACGACGTCCAACGCCCGCTCAAGGACGACCCGTTCAGCTCCTTCTTCGGTTCCCCCGAACCCCGCGCCCGTGTCGACCTCACCGCCGGCATCCCGGTCGAGGTGTCCCTGACCTACGTCGTGAGCTTCGCCGAGAACCGCGACCTCAAGGTCATCGGCTTCACCCTCGTCCACCAGGAACCGCAGCGCGACCCCGACGAACTCATCGCCGAGGCCGTCGAGTTGGCCCGCGCGGCCGACACCGCCGTCGTCGTGGTCGCCACCACCGAGCGCGTCGAGTCCGAGGGCTACGACCGGACGGACCTCCAACTCCCCGGCCGCCAGGACGACTTGGTGCACGCCGTCGCCGCCGCCAACCCGAACACCGTCGTGATCGTCAACTCCGGCTCCCCGGTCGAACTGCCCTGGCGCGACGAGGTCGCCGCCGTGCTGCTCGGCTGGTTCCCCGGCCAGGAGGGCGGAGCCGCCCTCGCCGACGTCCTCACCGGCACCCACGAACCCGGCGGCCGGCTCCCCACCACCTGGGGCTCCCTCACCGACGCCCCGGTCACCCAGGTCGTCCCGGCGGACGGCGAACTCCCGTACACCGAGGGCGTGTTCATCGGCTACCGCGCCTGGGAGAAGGAGGGCCGCACCCCGTCGTACCCCTTCGGGCACGGCCTCGGTTACACCGACTGGAGCTACGACGCGATCGAGGCGGAGGGCACGAGTGTGACCGTCCGGATCACCAACTCCGGTGCCCGGCACGGCCGTGAGGTCGTCCAGGTCTATCTGGCCCCGGTCGAGGCCGACCCGGAGCGCCCCGCCCGCTGGCTGGCCGGATTCGCCGGGGTCGAGGCCGGGCCCGGCGAGAGTGTCGACGTGGTCGTCGAACTTCCGCGCCGATCTTTCGAGATCTGGGATGAGACGGCGAACGCGTGGGCATTTGTAAAGGGTTCGTACGAGATCCAGGCCGGGCGCTCGATCACCGACCGCAGGGTCGCGACGACGATTAACGTCTGATCCGGGACGCCGTCCCCCTCAGACAGCCCCGGTCCGGGACCTGACCCCTGGACCGGGGCTCATTCTTGCCCGGGAGACAGCCAACTCAGGCGACCAACTCAGGCGACCAACTCAGCGGGCCGAGAAGCCGTACACCGTCTCCGAGCGGTAGGTGTCGCCCGGGCGCAGCTCCGTGCTCGGGAACTCCGGGCGGTTCGGGGAGTCCGGGAAGTGCTGGGTCTCCAGGGCGATCCCGGCCCCCGGGCCGAACGGCTCGCCCAGATGCTCACCGGTGTAGAGCTGGATGCCGGGCTCGGTGGTCGCCACCGTCAACACCCGCCCGGACGCCGGGTCGTGCAGCTCGGCGATCTCGACCGGGGCCGGGGTGAGGCCCTTGTCCAGCACGAAGTTGTGGTCGTACCCGGAACCCACCTTCCGCGCCTCGCGGAAGTCGAAGCGCGTGCCCGTCACGTCGTCGAGGGCGCCGGTCGGGATCAGGTCCGCGTCGACCGGCGTGAACCGGGAGGCGGCGAGCCGGAGTTCATGACCACCCGCGCCGCCCGTGCTGCCCGCGCCGCTCAGGTCGAAGTAGCTGTGGTTCGTGAGGTTCACGATGGTCGGCGCGTCCGTCGTCGCCTCGTAGCCGAAGTGGAGCCCGCCCGACGCGTCCAGCGTGTACGTCGCCGAGACGGCGAGGCGCCCCGGGAAGCCCTCCTCGCCGTGCGCGCTGACCCGGCTGAGCCGCACCCCGTGCTCGACCGGCTCGACGTCCCACACGCGCTTGTCGAAGCCGCGCTCGCCGCCGTGCAGGGAGTTGGGCGCGTTGTTCTGCGCCAGCGAGTACGTGACGCCCTCCAGCGGGAAACGGCCGCCCGCGATCCGGTTCGCGTACCGCCCCACCAACGCCCCGAGATACGGCTCGGGATGGGCGAGACAGCCGTCCAGATCCGCGAACCCGAGCACCACGTCCGCCGTGTGCCCGTCCCGGTCCGGCACCTCCACCGACTGCACGATCCCGCCGTACGACAGCACCCGCACCCGCACACCGGCCCGCTCCAGCGTCCAGCGGTGGACCGGCGTGCCGTCGGGAAGGGTGCCGAAAAGTTCGCTCATGAGGGAAACCCTAGGTCACGGGTGTGCGCGCGGTGACGTGCCGGTAGGCGATCTCGGCGAGCCGCGCCTGCCCGTCCGTACTCGGATGGAACCAGTCCCAGTGGCTCAACTGGTCCGTCCCGAACCGGTAGTCGTAGACCGCGCCCCCGTCGAACCGGCACCGCTCGTCCGTCGCGCACACCTGCTCAAGCACCTTGTTGTACGCCTCCACCCGGTCCTGCACGGTGTCGCGCCGCTCGGTCGCCGCCGCGTCCAGGGCATCAGCGTCGGCCAGCATCGAGGGGCAGATGCCCAGCTTCCAGACCTCCTTGCCCAGCGGGTTCGTCCGCCCCTGCGACCAGAGCCGCTTGAGATTCGGCACGCTGGCGACGTAGACCTGCGTCTTCGGCAGCGCCCGGCGCAGCGACTTCAGCGAGGTCTCGAACTCGGCCCGGAAGTCGGCCACGGAGGTCATCGCCGAGGTCGAGGCCGCGCAGGCGTCATTGGCCCCCACCATCACCGTGACCAACTGCGGCTTGCGCGCGGCCGCCTGGCCGATCTGCGCGGGCAGGTCGGCCATCCGCGCCCCGGTCTCCGCGTAGTTCCAGCTGCGCGCGGCCGCGCCGGTCTTCCCCAGCAGTCGAACGGCGAGACTGTCGACCGAAGCGGAACTGCCGGTCGCCCAGGACACCTCCGGGCAGTCCGACAGCACCGAACAGGCGTCGAAACCACGGGTGATGGAGTCGCCGACCGCCGCGACCGAGGACGGGCTGCTGTCCCACAGCGGGGTGGGGGAGGGCTTCGCCTTGGCCGCCGTACCGCTCTTGCTGTGCGCGCCGGCGGAGCCACCTCCGCCGGAGTCGCAGCCGGCGGCTCCCAGGACGGTCGCCGCCAGGACGGCGAGCACGGCCTGTGAACGGTGACGTCGGTTTCGCATGCCCTGGCCCAGCCCCTTGAAGTCGTGTAGCGGTCCCCTCCCATAACAACGCGCGAGGGTTCCCGCACGTGTGCGATGCAACGGCACACCCCCGTACAAGCGTCCCCATGGGTGAATGGCGGCGTTTCCTGGCACCGGGAGGGACGGTACGTCACACTCCGCGCGCCGCCGCACGGTAGCCTCGCCCTCAACGTGGCTGCCCTGCCGCCGCCGTTCGCCAGTCAGCAAGATGCCCCGCTCTGTCCGGAGGTCCCGGTGACGACACGTGGAGTTCTGTACGTGCACTCCGCGCCGCGCGCGCTGTGCCCGCACGTCGAGTGGGCCGTCGCCGGGGTGCTCGGCACACGCGTCAGCCTCGACTGGATCCGACAGCCCGCCGCCCCCGGAACATGGCGCTCCGAATTCTCCTGGCAGGCCGAGGCGGGCACCGCCTCCAAACTCGCCTCAGCCCTCCGAGGCTGGCACCTCCTCCGCTTCGAGGTAACCGCCGAGCCCAACCCCACAGCCGAGGGCGAGCGCTACAGCTGCACCCCCGACCTCGGCATCTTCCACGCCGTAACCGGCATCCACGGCGACATCCTCATCCCGGAGGACCGCCTGCGCGCGGCCCTGACCCGCTCCCAACAGGGCGAGACAGACCTGGAAGCGGAAATCGCCAAACTCCTGGGCAAGCCCTGGGACGACGAGCTGGAGCCCTTCAGATACGCGGGCGAAGGCGCCCCGGTCCGCTGGCTACACCAGGTGGTCTGAAAATCGCCGGTCAGGGGCGCTGCTTTTAGGGGCGCGGGGAACTGCGCGACCAGCCCCCACCGGCCGGCACTCGACAAACGACGAAGTGGCCCGCCCCCAATACCCAGGGGGCGGGCCACACACAGTTCAGCAACCGCCTCAGACGGTCCGGAACGCCAACACCACGTTGTGCCCACCAAACCCGAACGAGTCGTTCAGCGCAGCAATCCGCCCCTCAACAGGAAGCTTCCGAGCCTCCCCGCGAACAACATCCGCGTTGGCCTCAGCCTCAGGATCAAGGTTCTCGACATTGATGGTCGGCGGCGCGATCCGGTTGTACAGCGCGAGCACGGTGGCAACCGACTCGACACCCCCCGCACCACCCAGCAGATGCCCGGTCATGGACTTCGTGGCCGAGACAGCCATGTGGTCGGCGTCGTCACCGAACACCTTGCGCAACGCCTTGAGTTCGGCCACGTCACCCGCGGGCGTGGACGTCGCGTGCGCGTTCACGTGCACGATCTCCGCCGCGTCGAGGTCCGTGTTGTCCATCAGGTTCCGCAGGGCCTGCGAGATGCCACGCCCCTCCGGCTCCGGCTGCACGATGTCGTGGCCGTCGGCGGAGATACCCTGCCCGACCGCCTCGGCGTACACCCGGGCACCGCGCTTCGCGGCGTGCTCGGCGGACTCCAGGACGAGGACGCCCGCGCCCTCGCCGAGGACGAAGCCGTCGCGGCCCATGTCGTAGGGACGCGAGGCGCCCTGCGGGTCGTCGTTGTTCTTGGACATCGCCATCATGTTGCCGAACGCGGCGATGGGGAGCGGGTGGATGGCCGCCTCCGTGCCACCCGCGACGACGACGTCGGCGCGGCCGGTGCGGATCATCTCGATGGCGTAGCCGATGGCCTCGGCGCCGGAGGCGCACGCGGAGACCGGCGTGTGCACACCCGCGCGGGCGCCCACGAGCAGACCCACGTTGGCGGACGGGCCGTTCGGCATCAGCATGGGGACGGTGTGCGGGGAGACGCGGCGTACGCCCTTCTCCTTCAGCACGTCGTACTGGTCGAGCAGGGTCGTCACACCGCCGATGCCGGAGGCGATGACGGTGCCCAGCCGGTCGGGGTCGACGGCGGGGTCCTCACCGGCCTTGTCGGTGAAACCGGCGTCCGCCCAGGCCTCCTTGGCCGCGATCAGCGCGAACTGCGCCGAGCGGTCCAGGCGGCGGGCCTGCGGACGCGGGATGACCTCGGAGGGGTCCACGGCGGCCGGCGCGGCGATACGGACGGCCTGCTCGGCGGCCCACTCCTGCTCCAGGGGCTTCACGCCGGACTTGCCGGCGACCATGCCTTCCCAGGTAGAGGCTGCGTCGCCACCCAGCGGTGTGGTTGCGCCGATACCGGTGACGACCACGGTGCGATTGGTCGGGCTCACGGGAATTCTTTCTCCAACGGTACGAGGATTAAGCGGCGCCACCGCCGGGTGGCGGGGCCATGCAGCCGGGCCTATGAGGTGGCTAGGGCCCGGTGGTCCGGGCCCGAGACGTGGCTCAGGCCTGGTGCTCGAGGATGTAGGTGGTCGCGTCGCCGACCGTCTTGAGGTTCTTGACGTCCTCGTCGGGGATCTTGACGTCGAAGCGCTCCTCGGCGGCGACGACGACCTCGACCATGGACAGCGAGTCGACGTCCAGGTCGTCGGTGAAGGACTTGTCCAGCTGGACGTCCTCAACCGGGATGCCGGCGATCTCGTTCACGATGTCGGCGAGACCGGCGACGATCTCTTCCTGAGTGGCGGCCATGTCAGGCGCTCCTTCTTTGTGATCCAGAGGGTGTGGCGTTCCCGCCGCGGCAGCGGCGGCTGAGTACAGCCGTGCCGGATCCGATGATGATCCGGCACGGAGTGCCTAGGGGAGGGTAACGACCGTCGCGGCGTACACGAGACCCGCCCCGAAGCCGATGACGAGCGCGGTGTCGCCGCTCTTGGCCTCGCCGGTCGCCAGAAGCCGCTCCATAGCGAGCGGAATCGAGGCGGCCGAGGTGTTGCCGGTGGTGCGTACGTCACGCGCGACCGTGACGTGCTCCGGCAGTTTCAGCGTCTTCACCATCGAGTCGATGATCCGCTCGTTGGCCTGGTGGGGAATGAAGACATCCAGGTCGTCCGGGGTGATCCCGGCCGCGTCCAGCGCCTGCTGGGCGACCTTCGCCATCTCGAACACGGCCCAGCGGAACACCGCCTGGCCCTCCTGCGTGATCGCAGGGAACTTGCCCGTGCTGTCGTACTCGGTCCACGGCACGGTCTGCTTGATGGTGTCGGACTTGTCGCCCTCCGAACCCCACACGGTCGGACCGATCATCGGCTCCTTGGCGGGGCCGACCACGACCGCGCCCGCGCCGTCACCGAACAGGAAGGCCGTCGCGCGGTCCTCCAGGTCGGTCAGGTCGGACAGCCGCTCCACGCCGATGACGAGCACGTACTCGGCGCTGCCCTCGACGACCATGCCCTTCGCGAGGGTGAGGCCGTAGCCGAAGCCCGCGCAGCCCGCCGAGATGTCGAACGCGGCGGCCTTGTTCGTGCCCAGCTTGTCGGCGATCTCCGTCGCCACGGCCGGGGTCTGCTTGAAGTGCGAGACCGTGGACACGATCACGCCGCCGATCTGCTCGGCGGTGATGCCCGCGTCCGCGATCGCCTTGCCGGACGCCTCGATGGACATCGCGGCGACGGTCTCCTCGTCGTTCGCCCAGTGCCGCGTCTCGATGCCCGAACGGGAGCGGATCCACTCGTCGGACGAGTCGATCGTCTCCAGGATCACCTCGTTCGGGACGACACGGACCGGACGGTAACCGCCCACACCGAGGATGCGCGCGTACGGTGCGCCCTTGCTCGGCTTGATCTTCGACATGTTCGTACGGCTCCTTCTTCAGGCGTTGGCGTGCTCGGCGATGAGCTCGCGGGCCGCGTCGAGGTCGTCCGGGGTCTTCAGGGCCAGCGTCTTGACGCCGGGCAGGGCGCGCTTGGCGAGGCCGGTCAGGGTGCCGCCGGGGCACACCTCCACGAGCGCGGTGACGCCCAGCTCCTTGAAGGTCTCCATGCACAGGTCCCAGCGGACCGGGTTGGCGACCTGGCCGACCAGCCGCTCTAGCACCTCGGCGCCGGTGGCGATGGCCTGGCCGTCCTTGTTCGAGACGTACGTGATCGTCGGGTCACCCGGCGTCAGTTCCTGCGCGGCCTTGGCGAGCGTGTCGACCGCCGGGGCCATGTGCCGCGTGTGGAACGCGCCGGCCACCTTCAGCGCTACGACCCGTCGCACGCCCTCGGGCTTGTCGGCCTCCAGGGCGGCGAGCTGCTCCAGCGTGCCGGCGGCCACGATCTGGCCCGCGCCGTTCACGTTCGCCGGGGTCAGGCCCAGCTTCTCCAGGTGCGCGACCGTCGTGTCCGGGTCGCCGCCGAGCAGCGCGGACATCCCGGTCGGGGTGATCGCGGCGGCCTCGGCCATCGCCAGACCGCGCTTGCGTACGAGGGCCAGGGCGGCCGTGTCGTCCAGGACGCCCGCGAGGACGGCGGCGGTGAACTCGCCGACGCTGTGACCGGCGACGGCACCCGGTGACACCTCGCCGAGGGCGGCCGCGGAGACCAGTCCGGCGGCGACGAGCAGCGGCTGGGCGACGGCGGTGTCACGGATCTCGTCCGCGTCGGCGTCCGTGCCGTAGTGCACCAGGTCGAGGTCGGCGGCGGCCGAGAGGGCACGCAGACGGTCCCCGACACCGGGGAGGTCGAGCCAGGGGGTCAGGAAGCCGGGCGTCTGGGCGCCCTGGCCGGGAGCGACGAGTACGAGCACTCTCACACTCTCTCTTGGGGACGGGCACGGCCGCCCGTGGGGACAGGGACGAAGAACGGGAAGGGGTTTTGTGGAGCCCCGACAAAAGGCTAGTTCTGGGGATCTCCATCGGCCAGACGCCCCAGGATCAGCGCGATCCGCAGCGTGAACGCGGAGCGTACATCCGACGGCGACCAGCCGGTGACGTCAGTCACACGTCGAAGCCGGTAGCGCACGGTGTTGGGATGGACGAACAGCATCCGCGCGGCACCCTCGAGGCTACTCGCCTGCTCCAGATAGACACTGAGCGTTTCCAGGAGCGCGGACCCGGCCTCCTCCAGCGGTCTGTAGATCTCCTCCACCAACTGGTCCCGGGCGCTGGGGTCACCGGCCATCGCGCGTTCCGGAAGCAGGTCGTCCGCCAGTACCGGGCGCGGGGCGTCCTGCCAGGCGGAGCACGCCTTGAGCCCGGCGGCGGCGGCCTGCGCGGAGCGGGTGGCGGCGAGCAGGTCGGGCACGATGGGGCCGGCGACGACGGGTCCGGCGGCATACGGCCCGATCAGCGACTTGGCGACGGCGAGCGGGTTGTCGCTCCCGCCGGCGATGACGACGAGCCGGTCGCCGAGCACGCCGGTGAGCACCTGGAGCTTGGCATGCCGGGCGGCGCGCCGAATCGCCTCGACGGTCAGCTCACTGTCCCCGTCGGGCGCGGTGCCGAGGACGACGCAGACGTGCTCGGGCGAGTTCCACCCGAGCGCGGCGGCCCGGGATACGGCCCCCTCGTCGGCCTCCCCACTCAGCACGGCGTTGACGACGAGGGACTCCAGCCGGGCGTCCCACGCGCCGCGGGCCTCGGCGGCCTGCGCGTACACCTGGGCGGTGGCGAAGGCGATCTCCCGGGC
Organism: Streptomyces sp. NRRL F-525; assembly: GCF_000716605.1. Classification (GTDB taxonomy): domain Bacteria; phylum Actinomycetota; class Actinomycetes; order Streptomycetales; family Streptomycetaceae; genus Streptomyces. The sequence goes on from NZ_JNXE01000058.1 coordinate 70,810, forward strand.
GTAGACGAGGAGCGCCTCGCGGAGTACGGACTCGTCGCCGGGGGCGGCGACTTCGTCGATGGCGGACTCCATGACCTCGATGGTCGTCCGCACCATCTCGACGGTCTGGCGGAGGGTAATAGCGCGGGTCAGTTCACGGGGAGCGGTCCCGAACACGTCGGTGGAGATGGCCTGCGGCGCGTCCGGATGCCGGAACCACTCGGTGAACGCGGCGATACCGGCCTGCGCGACCAGCCCGATCCAGGAACGGTTCTCCGGTGGCATCGCCCGGTACCACGGCAGCGTCTCGTCCATGCGCGCGATGGCCTGGGCGGCGAGACTCCCGGACGACTGCTCCAGCCGCTTCAGAGTCGCCGGGTGCGAGTGGGCACGGGGTGCGGGGCCTGCGGGTCTGCTGGTTTCGGGTTCGGGCACGGAACAAGACTGCCTTATCCGGACGGGGGTGTGCGGTGGGGGTGGCTGCGCCGGTGTTGGGAAGGTGCTGCGTAGGTGGGCCGGTGTTGGTCAGGCGTCGGCGATATGTGCCGGTGTTGGTCAGGCACCGTGCGCGCACCTCTTTTGGTTCGGTCGCCTTCGGGGCGCCGGGAGCCGGTGTCGAGAGCCCCACCGTGCTCGGCGCTGCGCGCCTCCGCGCGCTGGGGCTCTCGACACCGGCGCGCCCCTACGGCTCCCTCTCGGCCGTCGTGATGGACGTACGGCGCTCCACCGAGCGCTACCCAGGGGGTGACCCGCAGGCCGGGATTCAGTCGTGGCATGCCTTTTCCTTCGGGCCGCACTACGACCCGGACAACCTCCGCTTCGGCGCGATCATCGCCTGCAACGAGGAGCGACTCGCCCCCGGCGCCGGGTTCGACGAACACCCGCACAGCCACACCGAGATCATCACCTGGGTCGTGGAAGGGGAGTTGAGCCACCGGGACTCCGCGGGGCACCTGACGCGGGTCCGGCCCGGTGATGTTCAGCGGCTCGGTTCGGGGGCCGGGGTGCGGCATGTCGAGCGGAACGACGGCGACTCGCCCCTGACCTTCGTGCAGATGTGGCTCGCCCCGCTGGAACCCGGTGGTGAACCGTCGTACGGGATCGTGCACGGCATCGCCGACTCCACGCCGTACGCGGTGCCGGAGGCGGGGGCCATGCTGCACGTGCGCCGGCTCGCACCCGGTGAGTTGACCGCCGTACCGGATGCCGTGCATGTGTATGTGCATGTGGTGCGGGGTGAAGTGAGCCTGGGTGGGGAGGAGTTGGGGCCGGGGGATGCGGCTCGGATCACGGACGCGCGGGATCTGGTGGCCCAGGCTGCGGCGACCGGGGGCGAGTTGCTGATGTGGGAGATGACCTAGCGCCGGAGAGCCGGGCCAACGCCCGTCAGTGTTCGGAGAGTTCGGCCAGTACCGCGTCCGTGAACGGGGGCCACGCCTCCACCGCCCACGGCCCGAACGGCCGGTCCGTCAGGGCCACGCCGCCCACGCCCGCCGCCGGGTCGATCCACAGGAACGTACCGGACTGACCGAAGTGCCCGAACGTGCGGGGCGAGGACGAACTGCCCGTCCAGTGCGGGGACTTGGAGTCGCGGATCTCGAAGCCGAGGCCCCAGTCGTTGGGGTTCTGGTGGCCGTAGCCCGGGAGGACGCCCTTCGTACCGGGGTACTGGACCGTCATCGCCTCGGCGACCGTGCGGGGGTCGAGGAGGCGGGGGGCCTGGAGTTCGGCGGCGAAGCGGAGGAGGTCCTCGACCGTCGAAACGCCGTCCTTCGCCGGGGAGTTGGCGCCTTCCAGCGTCGTCGACGTCATGCCCAGGGGAGCGAGGACCGCCTGGTGCAGGTACTCCGCGAACGGGATCTCCGTCGCCTTCGCGAGGTGGTCGCCGAGCTGCTCGAAGCCGGCGTTCGAGTAGAGGCGCCGCTGTCCCGGCGGAGCCGTCACGCGATGTTCGTCGAAGGCCAGCCCCGAGGTGTGGGCGAGGAGATGGCGGACCGTGGAGCCCGGCGGGCCCGCCGGTTCGTCCAGCTCGATCGCGCCCTCCTCGTACGCGATGAGCGCGGCGTACGCCGCGAGCGGCTTGGTGACCGACGCGAGCGGGAAACGGTGGCCGGTCGGGCCGTGGGTCCCTAGGACGGTCCCGTCGGCTCGTACGGCACCCGCCGCCGCGGTCGGTACCGGCCAGTTCTCGATCAGCGCGAGGCTCTGCAAGGACATGCCGTCGAGCGTAAGTGGTTCAGAGCATGAGCCCCATCATGGGGTCCGGCTTGCGGGTGAAGCCGAGGGAGGCGTAGAGCGGCTCGGCGTCGGGGGAGGCGGTGAGGAGCACCTGGCCCGCGCCGCGCTCGCGGAACCACTGGAGCAGCTCCTCCATGCACACGCGCGCGTACCCCCGGCGCCGCGCGTCCGGGTCGGTGGCCACACTGAAGACGAACCCGGCCTTCCCGTGCGGGTTCCCCGCCTTCCCGATCCGGTAGTCCACCGTGCCGACGACCAGGGCAGCCAGCGACCCCGGCCGCTCCGGATGGTCCACGACGAACGCCCCGAAGTCCTCGTCCGACGCGAGCCGTTCCCGCAGCGTCGGCAGCGACTCCGCGTGCCAGTCCGTGCCGGGGTCCGACCCGGGCAGCGCGTCGATCATCACCTGGCGCAGTCGCAGCAGTTCGGCGGCATCCTCGGGAGTTGCCCGTCGTACGAGACTCATGTCCCGCACGCTATCCACCGCACCCCTGACCCGTCCCGTCGATTTCTTACCGGTTCCGCTTGCTTCGAGTGCACTCCAAGGCCATAGCGTGGTGGTCATGACGGTGATGGAGACCACGGGTACCAGTACCGACAGCTGCGCGGGTCCGCCGCAGGCCGAGCGGCGTCCGGACGGCGAGGACAGCTACACGATCAGCGAGGTCGTCGCCTTCACCGGCCTGACGGCACACACCCTGCGCTGGTACGAGCGCATCGGCCTGATGCCGCACATCGACCGCTCGCACACCGGCCAGCGCCGCTACAGCAACCGCGACCTCGACTGGCTCGACCTCGTCGGCAAGCTCCGCCTGACCGGGATGCCGGTCGCCGACATGGTCCGCTACGCCGAGCTGATGCGCGAGGGCGAGCACACCTACGGCGACCGTTTCGAACTCCTGGAATCGACCCGCAGGGACGTCATCGCCAGGATCGCCGAACTGCAGGACACCCTGGCCGTCCTCGACCGGAAGATCAACTTCTACGCCACGGCCGGCCGCGCCTACGAACAGGAGAAGGCAGGATGACCGACACCACGATCCCGACCGCACGGCTCGGCGCGGCCGGCCCCGAGGTCGGCGTCCAGGGCCTCGGCTGCATGGGCATGAGCTTCGCCTACGGCCCCTCGGACGCGAAGCAGTCGCAGGCCGCCCTGGACCGGGCGTTCGACCTGGGCGTGACCCTGTACGACACGGCGGACGCGTACGGCCAGGGAGAGAACGAGCGGTTCCTGTCGCCCTTCTTCAAGGCGCACCGCGACCAGCTCGTCATCGCCACCAAGTTCGCCCTGTCGATCCCGCCCGGCGAGCCCACCCGGCGCGTCATCCGCAACGACCGCCCCTACATCCGCCAGGCGGTCGAGGCGAGCCTGAAGCGCCTCGACATCGACGTCATCGACCTCTACTACATGCACCGCCGCGACCCGGCCGTCCCCATCGAGGACACCGTCGGCGCGATGGCGGAACTGGTGGCCGAGGGCAAGGTGAAGCACCTCGGCCTGAGCGAGGTCACGGGCGCGGAACTCCGGGCCGCCCACGCCGTCCACCCCATCGCCGCCGTCCAGTCGGAGTGGTCCCTCTTCAGCCGCGACGTCGAGATCAGCCTGGTGGGCGCGGCCGCCGACCTGGGCGCGGCGGTCGTACCGTACTCACCGCTGGGCCGAGGCTTCCTCACCGGCTCCTTCGCGAACGCCGACCAGGACCTGACAGAGGGCGACTACCGCCGCACCCAACCCCGCTTCACCGGCGAGAACGCGGCAGCCAACGCCACCCTCCTGGACCCGGTCCGCACGGTCGCCAAGGCGCATGGGGCTTCCCTCGGCCAGATCGCCCTGGCCTGGGTCCAACAGCGTTCCCAGGTCCACGGCCTCCCCGTGATCCCCATCCCGGGCACAACCAAGCCGGGCCGAGTGGAGGAGAACACAGCGGCAACAAGGATCATCCTCACGGACGAGGAGCTGTCCCTCCTGGAGCCCATCGCCGGCAAGGTGGCGGGCGACCGCTACGCGGACATGTCCTTCGCGTCATCGAGCAGGGAGTAGAAACACTTTCAGCTGAAGCGCCCCTTCTTTTAGGGGCGCGGGGCTGTGTCGATTTGCGGCTCCGCCGCGTGGGCGCGACCAGCCCCCACCGGCCCGCGGTCAAAAAACAACGAGCAGCCCCCAACTACAACTCCGCCAACAACTCAGCCTTCTTCACGGCGAATTCGTCATCCGTCACCAACCCCGCCTGATGCAACTCCCCGAGGTGACGAATCCGCTCAGCAATATCCGCCGGGTCACGACGCGCGGCCGGCACCACAACGCTGGGCCGCGCAGAGCGAACCGCCGCAAGCACAGCCCCCGCAAACGGCAACGACTCATGCACAGGCCCATACCCCAGCCCGAACACCACGGCGGCCGGATCCTGATCAACGGGCAGAAGCGACTCGGCCCCGCGCAACAGCCGTAGATGCCCCTCAAAGACTTCGGGCGACCGCCACTCGACACCATTCAGGTCGGCGATCGCGAAACTCTGGTCGCCGGCCTTCCACTTCGCGGACGACGCCCCGGTCCAGAACCACCGGAACGACACGGTCTTCCCGTCGAAGGACGCCTTCCCGTCGTACGCCTTGAACCGCAACGGCACCTCGGGCGCAGCCACCAGGAACCGCTCGGCAGGACCCTCCGGCTTAAGCCGCGCACGCAACTCGTCGGCGTAGTACTCGGCGAGCGTCTCGCGCTCGGCGGGCAGCACCAGCCGGTAGGGATCGCAGCTCTCCTTCAGCTGACCCGCGGCCGCCTCCATCAGCGGATCCGCACCGGGCCGGGGCACCGCGCGGAGCACGACCGTGCCGCGCCGGCCGGGCGCGAGCGTCACCGCCTCGATCGCCTCGAAGGGGATCCGGCGTTCACCGAGCGCCTGGAATAGCTTGGGTGTTCGAATACCACGTTCGTAGCGGATGACCACGGAGTCGGACTCGAACTCCCAGGCGGCATGAAATCCGGCCAGTACGTCACCCATGCGGCTCATCGTAGGCGGCACACGCTCCTCCGTCCCATCCCCGCGCAGACCGCACTTCCTGCTGTTTCTACGCGCGTCCGGCCGCCGAGGCGCCGGACAAACCCTCTCGGCAGGTGTCACCTTCGTGCGCGCACGTCACCGAGCGGTACGCGCCAACGCCGATGTCGGCGAAGTTGGTCAGGCTGTCGGTGCCCGTCGCGAAGTAACCGGTGTGACCCTCCGCGTCCTTGGCGGACAGCACGCGCGCGCCGAACGCGTTCGACACCGGGTCCTCGCCGTGCCCGAGGCCGCCGAGCTCCATGTACGGCACGTCCTGGATCCAGTCGTTCGCGTCCCGCATCGCCCACACCCGGGCACGTGTGTGCAGGTGGGCGGCGCTGGAGGTGCGCATCCCGGGGCTGCCCGCGACCGCGATGTCGGTCACCCGCGACGGCAGCTCGTGCGCGGCGACCCCGCACACCACCGAGCCGTAGCTGTGGCAGAACAGCGCGACCTGCGAGGTCCCGGGCAGCGCCCGCACCAGCGCGTTCAGCCGTACGGCGCCCGCCTCGGCGCGGCCCGCGGTGGCCGAGTCGATGCCGAGGCCGCCGGGGGAGGTGTAGTCGGCCCAGGCGATGACCGCCGTACGCACGCCCGTCGTGTCCGTCGCGGACTTCGCCGTGTTCTCGGCCGCGTACAGGTTCTTCGCCATGCCGACCGGTGCCGAGTAGTTCTTGTTCGTCTTCTGGAACGTGAGCAGGTCGGTGTCGACGCCGGGGACGATGACCGAGACGCGCTGCGCGGTGTCCAGGTCGCCGAAGACCTCGGCGATGCGGCCCGAACCCTCGGGGTCGAAGGCCAGGATGTGGCGGCCCTCGGTCATCAGCGCCTCGAAGCGGTGCATGAGGCGGCCCGCGTCCTGCTGGCCCAGTGGCGTGAGGCGGTTGTCGTGCATGCGCTTCTTCTCGACCTCGCGCTGCTGGTCGAGGGCGACGCGGTTGGCGCGGTAGCGCAGCGAGACCGGGGCGCCGTTCATGTTGCCGACCGCGAGCGGGTAGCGGTGCGCGAGGCGCGTCCGCTGCTGCGCGGTGAGCGAGGCGAAGAACCGGGCCAGCCGGGTCGGGGAGGCGTCCGGGTCGGGCAGCTCGCGCCCGTTGATGTGGCCGTGCTCCCACGCGGAGAGGGAGGCCTGGAGCGCCGTTTTCCCGGGGTGGCTGCGGACCGCGGTCCAACCGGTGGTCGCCAGCATCACGAACACCACGGCCAGCGCGGCCAGTGCGCGCCAGGCGTTCAGCGTGGGGGAGGAGTCGAAGGAAGTCACTGGGAGGACACACTAGGAGAACGAGAGGGTCTCGCGTTAACCGAGTGACGGGGATCACGTTTCAGTGGGGCGTGACGAGAAACTCAGTACGACTCACCCCGTGCGGCTCGTGCGCCAGTTCCCGGCGAGCGCGGGCCCGACCCCGTCCAGGTAGTCGGCGGTCAGCTCGCGCATCGCCTCGATGCTGAGGTCGTCGCCCGCGATCCACCTCCGCTCCACCACTCGCATCACCCCGCTGAACACGGCCACCACCAGCCGCGGCCGGGGATCGGTGTCCACGTCGAGCGCCTCACGCCGGGCGACGATCTGCGCCAGCTCCTCCTCCAGCTCCTGCGAGCGCCGCAGATGCGCGGCGAGCAGCGCGGGCGTCGACTCGATCACGCGGTAGGTGCGCATGTGCAGGTCCAGCGGTACGACCTCCTGGATCGCCTCGTTGATGGTGTCCCAGCTCTCCAGCACGGCCCGGCGCAGCGCCTCCAGCGGGGCCTCGTGCGGCGGGCGGGCGCGGACGGCCGTGACGAAGTGCGTCTCCGTGAGCCGGGGCACGAAGAACGCGGCCTCCTCCTTGCTCGCGAAGTAGCGGAAGAAGGTGCGCTGCGAGACGTCGACGGCCTCGGCGATCTCGTCGACCGTGGTCCGCTCGTACCCCTTCGTCGTGAACAGCTCCAGGGCGGCGCGCAGCAGCGCGTCCCGCGTACGCGCCTTCTTGCGCTCGCGCAACGTCTCCATGCTGTTCTCCTCGCGATTGTTGACAGTCGCCGACATCTGAACCTGTTTGTCAACTGTCAGCGACTGACATTAGCCTCGCACGTATGACTAGTCAGACCACCATCAGCGCGACGGGGCCGGGGGACAAGGCACCAGCCGCCCCGTCGGACCCGACGCCGTCCACGGGCCTGCGCGGCCACCCGTGGTTCACCCTCATAACCGTCGCCGTCGGCGTCATGATGGTGGCCCTCGACGGCACCATCGTCGCCATCGCCAACCCGGCCATCCAGAAGGACCTCGGCGCCAGCTTCGCCGACGTCCAGTGGATCACCAACGGCTACTTCCTCGCCCTCGCGGTCTCCCTCATCACCGCGGGCAAGCTCGGTGACCGCTTCGGCCACCGCCAGACCTTCCTGATCGGCGTGAGCGGCTTCGCCCTCGCGTCCGGCGCGATCGGGCTCTCGCACAGCATCGCGTTCGTCGTCACCTTCCGCGTGCTCCAGGGGCTGTTCGGCGCGCTGTTGATGCCGGCCGCGCTCGGTCTGCTGCGGGCCACCTTCCCGGCCGAGAAGCTCAACATGGCGATCGGCCTGTGGGGCATGGTCATCGGCGCCTCCACCGCGGGCGGCCCGATCCTCGGCGGTGTCCTCGTCGAGCACGTCAACTGGCAGTCGGTGTTCTTCATCAACGTGCCGGTCGGCGCCATCGCGCTGGTCCTCGGCCTGCTGATCCTCCGCGACCACCGCGCGGAGAACGCGCCGCGCTCCTTCGACATCCTGGGCATCGTGCTGCTCTCCGGCGCGATGTTCTGCCTCGTCTGGGCCCTCATCAAGGCGCCGACCTGGGGCTGGGGCTCCGGCACGACCTGGACGTTCCTCGCCGTGTCGGTGCTGGGCTTCGCCCTGTTCGCCTTCTGGGAGCAGAAGGTCGCGGAACCCCTCATCCCGCTGGGCCTGTTCCGCTCGGTCCCGCTGTCCGCGGGCGTGGTCCTCATGGTCCTGATGGCGATCGCCTTCATGGGCGGCCTGTTCTTCGTGACGTTCTATCTGCAGAACGTGCACGGTATGAGCCCGATCGACGCCGGTCTCCATCTCCTCCCGCTCACCGGGATGATGATCGTCGGCTCCCCGCTCGCCGGCGCCGCGATCACCAAGCTCGGCCCGCGCATCCCGCTGGCGGGAGGCATGGCGGCGACCGCGATCGCGATGTACGGCATGTCCACCCTCACCTCGAACACCGGCAGCGGCGTCATGTCGATCTGGTTCGCCCTGCTGGGCTTCGGCCTCGCCCCGGTGATGGTCGGCGCGACCGAGGTCATCGTGGGCAACGCGCCCATGGAGCTGTCCGGTGTCGCCGGCGGTCTCCAGCAGGCCGCGATGCAGATCGGCGGCAGCCTCGGTACGGCCGTCCTCGGCGCCGTGATGGCATCCCGCGTCGACAGCGACCTCGCCGGCAACTGGACGGACGCGGGCCTGCCCAAGCTCACCCAGCCCCAACTGGACGCGGCCGCCGAGGCGGTCCAGGTCGGCGTGGCCCCGATCGCCCCGAACACCCCGGAGACGATCGCCGCGAAGATCACGCAGGTCGCCCACGACACGTTCATCTCCGGCATGAGCCTGGCCTGCCTGGTCGCCGCCGGCGTGGCGGTGGTCGCGGTGTTCGTCGCGCTCCTGACCAAGCGCGGCGAGAACGCGGAGGCGGGCGCGGGCGCGGCCCACATCTGACCCTGATTCAGGCCGAGTTCGCCTATCAGGGTGACTCCGCTAAAGATTCCTGGCACCCGGCACGCGCCGCAGGTCACAGTGGGTCAAGTCCTCCGCAGGGCAGGGAGGACGGGGTGGTCTGCGGCGCGCTGCCGGAGGGGGGCAGCGCGCAAGCAGGCTTTTTTTGCGTGTACGCGGGTATCCGCTCGTCGTAACAGAAATTCGCCGCACCGGCCGAACCGGCCCGGACGCCCAGGGAGTTGACGATGACGGGCTTCGGCAACGGAACGCGCAGGAACCCCCGCTCGCCTGGCCGCATGGGGTCAGGGAGCAGGCCGGACCGCGCGACGCTCGCCATCATCGGCCTGGTCTGCGCGATCGCGGGCTTCTTCACCGCCGGGAACCTGGGAATCCTCCTCGGCCCGATCGCGGTGATCTGCGGCTGGCTGGCCATGGGCCGCAGATGGACGGGCTCCCGCCGGGTGATGGCGTTGGTGGCCCTGGTCCTGGGCGCGATCGACACGTTGGCGGCGGTGCTGTGGACGTTCTTCTGAGCGGGGGTTGAGCGGACCTGCTGCTGGGCGGAGGCCGAGTGGATGTTCGCCCGAGCCGGGGCGAGGCGGACCTTCTGCTGAGCCGAGGTTGAGCGGACGTTCGTCCGGGCCGAGCCCGAGTGGCGGTCGCCCTGTACGGAGACTGAGCGGAGAAGGTCACCGCCCCGCCTCGGAGGGGACTACCGCCCCGCCCCGGAGGGGACCGCTTCCGACGACCCGGAGGAGTCCGCCTCCGACGCCCCGGACAGGGCCGCCACCTCCGCCCCGGAGACATCCACCCGTACCCCCGACAACGCCGCCACCTCCGCCCGCAAGGCCCGCACCTCCTCCGCCAGCGCCTCGATCGCCAGGGTCTGACGCCGTTCCTCCACGTCGTCCTTCTCGAAGCGGGCGATGAACCACGTGGCGATGTTCGCGGTGACGACACCGAGCAGCGCGATGCCGGACAGCATCAGCCCGACGGCGATCATCCGCCCGAGCCCGGTGGTCGGCGCGTGGTCCCCGTACCCCACCGTCGTCATCGTGGTGAAGGACCACCACACGGCGTCACCCAGCGTCCGGATGTTCCCGTTGGGCGAGTCGCGTTCGACGGACAGGACCGCCAGCGAACCGAACATCAGCAGCCCGATCACCGCGCCGGCGACATACGTCGTCAGCTGGATCTGCGAGGCCATCCGGGCCCGGCGTCCGACGAGTATCAGCGTCGACACCATGCGCAGCAGCCGTAACGGCTGCAGTATCGGCAGCACGACCGCGCACAGGTCCATCCAGTGCGTCCGCACGAACCGCCGCCGGTCCCGGGACATCGCCAGCCGCATCAGATAGTCGGCGGCGAACGCCCCCCACACCACCCACTCGACCACCGTGCAGACCGTCGTCAGCCGGTGCCCGGCGGTCGAGTCCACGATCGGCACGGCATAGGCAACGGCAAACCCGACCGCGAGCGCCAGCAGCGGCCGCTGAGTCCGCTGCTCCCAACGAGCTTGTGCCGATGGTTCGTTCATGCCCGCATGTTAGGGCGGTGGGGGTGGACTGATGGGCTGCCCCGAAGGGGCCGCCCTCCAGGGGCGCGGGGAACTGCGCGACCAGCCCCCACGCACCCGCAGGCAAAAAACTACGCGTCTCCGCCAGCCGCACCCGGATCAGCCGAGGAAACATCCAGCAACTGGTACCGATCAACCGCCTGCTTCAACACAGACCGATCGACCTTCCCCTCCCGCGCCAACTCCGTCAGCACAGCCACCACAACCGACTGCGCGTCAATGTGGAAGAACCGCCGAGCCGCCCCGCGCGTGTCAGCGAACCCGAACCCATCAGCCCCCAACGACTGATACGTGCCCGGCACCCACCGCGAGATCTGGTCAGGAACCGACCGCATCCAGTCGGAAACAGCCACGAACGGCCCCTCCGCCCCGCTCAACTTCCGCGTGACATAAGGAACCCGCTGCTCCTCCTCCGGGTGAAGCAGATTGTGCCGCTCGACCTCGACCGCCTCGCGCCGCAGCTCGTTCCAGGAGGTCGCGGACCACACATCGGCCCGCACGTTCCACTCCTCGGCGAGAATCCGCTGAGCCTCAAGAGCCCACGGCACGGCAACCCCGGACGCCATGATCTGCGCCGGAACCGTCCCCGAAACCCCCTGACTGATCCGGTGGACGCCCTTGAGGATGCCCTCCACGTCCACATCGGACGGCTCGGCCGGGTGCTGGATCGGCTCGTTGTAGACGGTGAGGTAGTAGAAGACGTCCTCGCCGTGCGGGTGCTCCGCGTCCGAGCCGTACATCCGCCGCAGCCCGTCCTGCACGATGTACGCGATCTCGTACGAGTACGCCGGGTCGTAGGCGACACACCCCGGGTTGGTCGACGCCAGCAACTGCGAGTGTCCGTCCGCGTGTTGCAGACCCTCACCGGTCAGAGTCGTACGCCCAGCGGTCGCGCCGAGCACGAAACCGCGCGCCAACTGGTCGGCCATCTGCCAGAACTGGTCACCGGTGCGCTGGAAACCGAACATCGAGTAGAAGACGTAGACCGGGATGAGCGGCTCGCCGTGCGTCGCGTACGCCGAACCCGCCGCGATCAGCGAGGCCGTACAGCCCGCCTCGGAGATGCCGTCGTGCAGCATCTGCCCGGTCGGCGACTCCTTGTAGGCGAGCAGGAGTTCACGGTCCACCGACTCGTACTGCTGGCCCAGCGGGTTGTAGATCTTCGCGCTCGGGAAGAACGAGTCCATGCCGAACGTGCGGTACTCGTCCGGCGCGATCAGCACGAACCGCCGGCCGATCTCCTTGTCCCGCATGAGGTCCTTGAGCAGCCGTACGAACGCCATGGTAGTGGCGATCGACTGCTGGCCCGAACCCTTCTTCACACTCGCGTACGTCTTGTCCGCGGGCAGCGCCAGCGGCTTCGAGCGGACGACGCGGGTGGGGACGTAGCCGCCCAGCGCGTTGCGCCGGTCGTGCATGTACTGGATCTCCTCCGAGTTCCGGCCCGGGTGGAAGTACGGCGGCGCGCCGGACTCCAGCTCCTGGTCGGTGATCGGCAGGTGCAGCCGGTCGCGGAAGCCCTTGAGGTCGGCGACCGTCAGCTTCTTCATCTGGTGCGTGGCGTTGCGGCCCTCGAAGTTGGGGCCCAGCGTCCAGCCCTTGACCGTCTGGGCGAGGACGACGGTCGGCTGGCCCTGGTGCTGCTTGGCCGCCGCGAAGGCCGCGTAGACCTTCTGGTGGTCGTGTCCGCCGCGCCCCAGGTGCAGGATCTGGTCGTCGGTCATGTTCTCGACCATCGCGCGCAGCCGGTGGTCGTGCCCGAAGAAGTGCTCGCGGATGTACGCGCCGGTCTCCGTGGCGTACGTCTGGAACTGGCCGTCCGGCGTGGTGTTCAGCTGGTTCACCAGCACGCCGTCGCGGTCCTGGGCCAGCAGCGGGTCCCAGGTGCGGTCCCAGACCAGCTTGATGACGTTCCAGCCGGCGCCCCGGAACTGCGACTCCAGCTCCTGGATGATCTTGCCGTTGCCGCGCACCGGCCCGTCGAGCCGCTGCAGGTTGCAGTTGACGACGAAGGTCAGGTTGTCCAGGCCCTCGCGCGCCGCGATCGACAGCTGGCCGAGCGACTCCGGCTCGTCCATCTCGCCGTCGCCGAGGAACGCCCACACGTGCGACTTAGACGTGTCCGCGATCCCGCGCGCCGCCATGTAGCGGTTCATCCGCGCCTGGAAGATCGCGCCGAGCGGGCCCAGGCCCATCGACACGGTCGGGAACTCCCAGAAGTCCGGCATCGACCGCGGGTGCGGGTACGAGGACAGTCCGTACGGCGCCTTCGACTTCTCCTGGCGGAACGCGTCCAGCTGCTGCTCGCTGAGCCGGTCCAGGAGGAACGCGCGGGCGTAGATGCCCGGCGAGGCGTGCCCCTGGAAGAAGATCTGGTCGCCGCCGTCGCCCTGGTCCTTGCCCCGGAAGAAGTGGTTGAAGCCCACGTCGTAGAGCGAGGCGGAGGACGCGAACGTGGCGATGTGGCCGCCGACGCCGATGCCGGGACGCTGGGCGCGGGACACCATCACCGCGGCGTTCCAGCGGGTCGCGTTCAGGATCTTGCGCTCGATCTCCTCGTTGCCGGGGAAGAACGGCTCGTCCTTGGTGGCGATCGTGTTGACGTAGTCCGTGCTGCGCATCTCGGGCACGGCCACGCGCTTCTCGCGGGCCCGCTCGATCAGCCGGAGCATCAGATAGCGGGCCCGCTCACGGCCGCGCTGGTCCACGGCGGCGTCGAGCGAGTCGAGCCACTCCTGGGTCTCTTCGGGATCGAAGTCAGGAACCTGACTCGGAAGGCCGCCAATGATGATCGGATTGCGATCGGATCCGGAAGCCACGCTGTTCCTTACGTGTCAGAGGGGAAAACGTGTCAGAGGGGGGGAGGAGGAGGGGAGCTGCACCGTTCCCCATGGTCTACCGCAGGGCGGCAATCGTCATCTCTACCGTGAGGTAACCGTGACTCGTTTAGCAAAGTCATTCGAGTCGCGTACCCTCGGAGGGTTCTCAAACGTGCAAACCGGGCAGAACGCTGTGGTGTACGTCACCGGCGGCCGCGATAGCGTGCCTGGAGTTGCGGCGACACGGCCAGGATCGTCACCGTTTCGGCGTTCCGAATCGCCGGGTACTTGCGCGATCCGGCCCGTCCGTGTGGACTACGGCCAATGCTTCGCGCACGCGCGATGCTGGACATTCATCAAGACATGATCAGGAGGCAACCCGTGAGCGCGACCGCGGACCACGCGGAGGAGCGGACGAACCCTGCCGTCAGGCTGGGGTTCCAGCCCGAGCAGGTGGTCCAGGAGATCGGCTACGACGACGACGTAGACCAGGAACTCCGCGAGGCCATTGAAGAAGTCATCGGCAGCGACCTGGTGGACGAGGACTACGACGACGTCGCCGATGCCGTGGTGCTGTGGTTCCGCGACGAGGACGGCGACCTGACCGACGTGCTGGTGGACGCCATCTCGTACGTCGAGGAGGGCGGCTCGATCCTGCTGCTGACGCCGAAGACCGGCCGTGACGGCTACGTCGAGCCCAGCGACATCTCGGAAGCCGCCACGACCGCGGGCCTTTCCGCGGCCAAGAGCGTCAGCGTGGGCAAGGACTGGAGTGGCAGCCGGCTGGTGACGCCCAAGGCAGCCAAGTCCAAGAGGTAGTCGCCGGAGGTACCTCGATCGTTGAATCCCGGACGGGCTGGCCACGCCAGCCCGTCCGTCCGCATGCGGTGATCGCTGCGTAGGGTGGTCGCAGGGTGGACTCACCCGAACAGCCCCACCGAAGGGATGCAGGACGAGATGGCGATCCAGGTCGGCGACAAGGCCCCCGATTTCGAGCTCAAGGACAACCACGGCGCGACCGTGAAGCTGTCCGACTTCCGGGGCGACAAGAACGTGGTGCTGCTCTTCTACCCCTTCGCCTTCACCGGCGTCTGCACCGGCGAACTGTGCTCCCTGCGCGACAACCTGCCGCAGTTCACCGACCGCGACACCCAGCTCCTCGCGGTCTCGAACGACTCCATCCACACCCTGCGCGTCTTCGCCGAGCAGGAGGGCCTGGAGTACCCGCTGCTCTCCGACTTCTGGCCGCACGGCAACACTTCGCGCGCCTACGGCGTCTTCGACGAGGACAAGGGCTGCGCCGTGCGCGGGACCTTCGTCATCGACAAGGAGGGCGTCGTGCGCTGGACGGTCGTCAACGGCCTGCCGGACGCGCGGGACCTCAACGAGTACGTGAAGGCGCTCGACAGCCTGTGATTGTTAGGTTCCAGAGCCTGCGAGGGTCGGGAACCCGTCACTAGGATCGAGACGTTGATCCGATACCGACGCACTACGGGGCATCCCCGCCCCTGGACACCAATGGAGGACTCGTGGGAGTCAGCCTCAGCAAGGGCGGCAACGTATCACTGACCAAGGAGGCCCCGGGCCTGACCGCGGTCATCGTCGGTCTGGGGTGGGACGTCCGCACCACCACCGGCACCGACTTCGACCTCGACGCCAGCGCACTCCTGCTGAACAGCGCGGGCAAGGTCGCCAGTGACGCGAACTTCGTCTTCTTCAACAACCTCAAGAGCCCCGACGGCTCCGTCGAGCACACCGGTGACAACACCACCGGTGAGGGCGAGGGCGACGACGAGGCGATCAAGGTGAACCTCGCGGCGGTCCCGGCGGACGTCGACAAGATCACCTTCCCGGTCTCGATCTACGACGCCGAGAACCGCCAGCAGTCCTTCGGCCAGGTCCGCAACGCGTTCATCCGCGTGGTGAACCAGGCCGGCGGCGCCGAGATCGCCCGCTACGACCTCTCCGAGGACGCCTCGACCGAGACGGCCATGGTCTTCGGCGAGCTGTACCGCAACGGCGCGGAGTGGAAGTTCCGCGCCATCGGCCAGGGCTACGCCTCGGGCCTGCGCGGCATCGCCCAGGACTTCGGCGTCAACGTCTGACGTCCGGGCGTCTGCCGTACGGGCGTCCGGGGTACGGACGCCCGACGTACGGAGGCTTCACCGCCCGGGCGCCGCACGGTTCGCGTGCGGCGCCCGGGGGTCTCCCCTCCGGGGGAGTGCAGGACAACCAAAGAAGCATCGCCTCGGGGAGGACCAGCACTATGGGCGTCACGCTCGCCAAGGGGGGCAATGTCTCCCTGTCCAAGGCCGCACCGAACCTCACGAACGTCCTGATCGGCCTCGGCTGGGACGCACGCTCCACCACCGGAGCCGACTTCGACCTCGACGCCAGCGCGCTGCTGTGCAACGGCGGCCGGGTGCTGGGCGACGAGTGGTTCATCTTCTACAACCAGCTCACCAGCCCGGACGGTTCGGTGGAGCACACCGGCGACAACCTCACCGGTGAGGGCGAGGGTGACGACGAGTCGATCCTGGTCGACCTCGCCAAGGTGCCGGCCAACGTCGACAAGATCGTCTTCCCGGTCTCCATCCACGACGCCGACAACCGGGGCCAGACCTTCGGCCAGGTCAGCAACGCCTTCATCCGCGTGGTCAACCAGGCCGACGGCCAGGAGCTGGCCCGCTACGACCTCTCCGAGGACGCCTCGACCGAAACGGCCATGATCTTCGGCGAGCTCTACCGCTACCAGGGCGAGTGGAAGTTCAGGGCGGTCGGCCAGGGGTACGCGTCCGGGCTGCGGGGCATCGCCCTGGACTTCGGGGTCAACGTCTCGTAAAGGCGTTATCCACACCGGCTGTCCCGGTCGGCGGAGTCTCCCTCTAGACTCAGTGCTCGACGTCAAATTTTAAGTAAAGCCGAGTGCGGCGCGGGGGAAGACCCTCCCCCAGACTCCGTCTGGGGGAACCCCCAACACACGATTGGGTAGCCAGTGCTTCTGAAAACCTTCGGCTGGTCGTTCGCGGTCACCGCGCTCGGCCTTGTCGCAGCGGCGTTCTACGGGGGGTGGGAAGCCTTCGGCATCGTGGCGATCCTGGCCGTCCTGGAGATCTCGCTGTCCTTCGACAACGCGGTGGTCAACGCCGGGATCCTGAAGAAGATGTCCGCCTTCTGGCAGAAGATCTTCCTCACCATCGGTGTCCTGATCGCCGTCTTCGGCATGCGGCTGGTGTTCCCCGTCGTCATCGTCGCGGTCACCGCCAAGATCGGCCCGATCGACGCGGTCGACCTCGCGCTCAACAACAAGGACCACTACCAGCAGCTGGTCACCGACGCCCACCCGGCGATCGCGGCCTTCGGCGGCATGTTCTTGCTGATGATCTTCCTCGACTTCATCTTCGAGGATCGCGACATCCAGTGGCTGCGCTGGATCGAGCGCCCGCTCGCCAAGCTCGGCAAGGTCGACATGCTGTCGGTCTGCATCGCGCTGATCGTCCTGCTGATCACCTCGTTCACCTTCGCGGCCCACGCCCACCAGCACGGCGGCGCGCACGCGGACAAGGCGCAGACGGTCCTGATCGCCGGTATCTCCGGCCTGATCACGTACATGATCGTCGGCGGACTCTCCGGCTACTTCGAGGACAAGCTCGAGGAAGAGGAGGAGCGGCGACTACGTCTACCTGGAGCACGGCGCGCACTACGCGATCGGCGCCCTGGCCGTGATCCTCATGGTCACCATCCAGTACCAGATCAACGAGGTCATCACCGGCCTGGTCGGCGTCGTACTGATCGGCTGGTCCTTCTGGTCCTCGGTCCGCAGGAACAAGGCCCTCGCGGAAGCCGAGGGAAAAGCAGGCTCGGACGAGAAGACTGAGGTCCCGTCCGGGGTGTGACAAGCTCCCTGGTAAGGGAACGCTTCTGTTCGGGGCGGCCGTCGAGGACATGTCCTCTGTCTGGCCGCCCCGACGGCTTTGTCATACGCAGTGTGGACGCGAACGTGGGGGCGGGAATGGGCTTCTTCGACGGAATCTGGCGGCGCGAGGCCGACTTCGACTCGGGCAGCGCGGCCAGCAACGCGATCGAACTGACCAAACGGCACCACCAGGTCTCGCTCACCAAGCAGGGCGCGGCCACCGGCAACCTCCGCGTCAACCTCACCTGGCGGATGCGGACCTCCGACATAGGCGGCCTCCAGCGCGACAGCCTCCTGCGCCACCCCTTCAAGGCGCTGAAGCCCCCGGAGGTCATGGGTCACAGCCAGAGCATGGTCAACGTGGACCTCGACCTCGGCTGCCTCTACGAACTGATGGACGGCACCAAGGGCGTCGTCCAGCCCCTCGGCGGCCTCCTGGGAGACGTCAACTCACCCCCGTACGTGAAGCTCAGCGGCGACGACCGCTTCGGCTCCGCGTCCGGCGAGACGATGTACGTCAACCTCGACCACCGCGACCAGATCAAGCGCCTCCTGGTCTTCGTCTACATCTACGACCAGACCCCCGCCTTCGACCGCACCCACGCGATCGTCACCCTCTACCCCAGCAACGGCCCCCGCATCGAGATAGGCCTCGACGAACGCCACCCCCAGGCCCGCTCCTGCGCGGTCGTAATGATCGAGAACGTCAAGGGGGAACTGGTCGTCCGCCGAGAGGTGAAGTTCGTCTACGGCTTCCAGGCGGAGCTGGACCGGTTGTACGGGTGGGGCCTGCAGTGGGGGCGGGGTTACAAGACAAAGGTGGAGCGATAGCTCCCCTTCAGGGGCGCGGGGAACTGCGCGACAAGCCCCCACCGGGCCCGCGCCCAAAAGACAACGCACCCACTCTCAGATGAACTGCGGCCCCTGCGGCGGCAAACGGAAGTCCGGATCCGGCGCGGTAGCAACAGGCACCGGCTGCGGATACCCGTACGTCCCCGCCGGCGCCGTCTGCGGATACCCGTACGCCGGCTGAGTCGCCGGCTCCTCGGACGGGGGGTACCCGTACCCGGACTGCACCGGAACCGCCGGAGGCAACGGCTGCGAGACCTCGGGAACGGCCCCCGCAGCCACCCCCTCCGACTCGTCCACCGTGATCCCGAAGTCCATCGCCAACCCACGCAACCCGTTGGCGTACCCCTCACCCAGCGCCCGGAACTTCCACCCGTCCCCCCGCCGGTACAGCTCCCCGCAGATCAGCGCGGTCTCCTCACCGGTCTCCGGCTTGATGTCGAAATACAGCAGCGGCTCACCCTCGGCGACACCCGCGTCGTACAGCAGGATGCGCAGCCCTTGTACGCGGTCGAAGGTGTTGTCCTCCGCCGAAGCGACCACCAGAATCCGGCTGACTTCGGGCTCGACACCGGCGAGATCTGTCTGGATCGTGTCGGTAGGCCCCTCCGCGACACGCTTCTTGCCGAGCCACCAGACCTTCCCGGAGGGGTGCCGGGGCTGGTTGTAGAAGACGAAGTCCTCGTCGGAACGCACCTGACCGGCGGGGCCGAGGAGCAGCGCGGAGGCATCCACGTCCGGGACCCCCTGCCCGGGGGTCCAGCGCAGCACGGCACGTACCGTGGTGGCTTCCAGCGGGACGTTCGACCCCTTCAGCATCGCGTGCGTCATGCGGTCATCCTGCCCTCTCGGTCCTGGTCACGACAACGTGGGGGTTCGGACACCGACACGGCCGAGTTACCTGAAGTTCATGCCGGGCGGGAACCCCTGACATGGGTTTGTACGTACTATTACCGGCCACCTATCGAAAACAATCACGAACCACAACGTCACCACGGGGGAGCTTTATGCGTCATTTCGGGCACATTGCCCCTGAGGTACGGCAGCGTCTCTTCTTCCAGGAGCCGTGCGAGTTCGACGCGGACTCCCCGGCCCGGCTGCTCGCCGCGGCCCTGGGCGCCACGCTCTACAGCCCGGCCACCCGCCCCCACCTCGCCGACGACATCGTCAAGCTGGCGGGCCGCGGCGTCGTGTCGATGGTGCTGTGCCTGGAGGACTCGATCGGCGACGAGGACGTACCCGCCGCCGAGGAGAACCTGGTCCAGCAGTTCACCGAGCTGGCCGCCCGCCCGGACACCGAGCTTCCGCTGCTGTTCATCCGGGTCCGCGTGCCCGACCAGATCCCCGATCTCGTACGCCGCATGGGTCCCGCCGTGGAACTGCTCTCCGGTTTCGTGATGCCGAAGTTCACCGAGGAGAGCGGCACGCCCTTCCTGGAGGCGCTGGCCGCGGCGGAGGCGGCGAGCGGGCACCGGCTGTTCGGCATGCCGGTCCTGGAATCGCCCGAGCTGCTGTACCGCGAGTCGCGCGTGGAGACCCTGGAGGGCATCTCCCGCGCGGTCGACAAGTACCGCGACCGCGTCCTCGCCCTGCGCCTCGGCGTGACGGACTTCTGCTCCTCCTACGGCCTGCGCCGCGCCTCCGACATGACGGCCTACGACGTCCAGATCGTCGCC
Source organism: Streptomyces sp. NRRL F-525 (assembly GCF_000716605.1). Taxonomy (GTDB): domain Bacteria; phylum Actinomycetota; class Actinomycetes; order Streptomycetales; family Streptomycetaceae; genus Streptomyces. The sequence goes on from NZ_JNXE01000058.1 coordinate 90,597, forward strand.
AACGTGATCGGTGACGTGGTGAACATGCTGGGCCGCGCCGACGGCACCGGCTTCACCGTGACCGGCCCGGTGTGGGAGTACTTCCGGGTCCAGGAGCGCATGTTCAAGCCGCAGCTGCGCCGCAGCCCCTTCCTGGAGGGCCAGGCGGAGGAGCTGCGCGAGGCGCTGATCGAGCACGCGATGGACGGCCTGCTGCGCGAGATCGCTCTCGACCAGGCCAACGGGCTGCTGGGCAAGACCTGCATCCACCCCACCCACGTGCTGCCCGTGCACGCGCTGTCCGTGGTCAGCCACGAGGAGTTCTGCGACGCGCAGGACATCCTGCGGCCGGAGCGGGGCGGCGGGGGAGTGCTGCGCTCGGCGTACACGAACAAGATGAACGAGGTGAAGCCGCACCGCGCCTGGGCCGAGCGGACGATGCTGCGCGCCGAGATCTTCGGGGTCGCACGCGAGGACGTCGGCTTCGTGGAGCTGCTCGCCGCCGGAATCCCCGGCTGAATCGCAAGGGACGTATGAACAAGGCAGTGAACGACGGGGTCTGGTCGGGCAGTTGGGTCGCGGAGCGGCTCGGTGTCGAACTGCTCGGCGACCCCGAGCTGACCAACCTCCTGGGCCTGGCCCTCCGCCGCAACCCCAAGCGGGCCCACCTCCTCGTGTCGAACGTACTGGGCAAGCACGTCCCCCAGTCCCCATCGATCGTCTACGGCTACGGCTTCACCCTGGGCCGCCGGGTCCGCGAACTCCTCGGCACCGAGGAATCCGCCCGTGCGGTGGTCCTCGGCTACGCGGAGACGGCGACGGGCCTGGGCCACGCGGTCGCCGACGGCATCGCGGTCGCCCCCTACCTCCACTCGACCCGCCGCCCGGTCCCCGGCGTCGCCACGGCAGGCGGCTTCGAGGAGTCCCACTCCCACGCGACGTCCCACCTGCTCCTCCCCGAGAACCCCGAACTCCTTTCGGGCGACGGCCCGTTGGTCCTGGTGGACGACGAGTTCTCCACGGGCAACACGGTCCTGAACACGATCCGCGACCTGCACGAGCGCTATCCGCGGGACCGGTACGTGGTCGTCGCCCTGGTGGACATGCGCTCGGCGGCGGACGCGGGTCGTTTGGACGAGTTCGCGGCGGAGATCGGCGCGAGGGTGGACTTGGTGGCGGCTGCGTCCGGCACGGTTCGCCTGCCGGCGGGGGTGCTGGAAAAGGGCCAGGAGTTGGTGGCGAGGTACGAAGCGGGTAGTCAGTCGTCTGCAGCGCCGTCCGGGCTGGTCGCGCAGTTCCCCGCGCCCCTGAAAGACGAAGACGAGTCGGGGGGTGCCGGGGCAGGTGGTTCGTCGTCTGCTGCGCCGTCTGGGCTGGTCGCGCAGTTCCCCGCGCCCCTAAAAGCCGACCTGGACGCTGACCCCCCAGGGGCGCGGGGAACTGCGCGACCAGCCCCCACCGGCCCGCACCCGACCCACAACCGAATCACCCGAGTCGAACTCCGCTGGCCCAGAGACCTCCCCGACGGCGGAAGGCACGGCTTCACCCCCCAGCACCGAATACGGCTCGAACGCGCCCTCCCCGCAATGGCGGCCCGCCTGGCCGAGGCACTGCCACAAGACGCCCACCGCGTGCACATCCTCGGGTTCGAAGAGCTGATGTACGCCCCCCTCCGCCTCGCCCGCGAGCTGGAACAGGTCGTGGACGCCGGCGTCACCTACTCCACCACCACCCGCTCACCCGTCCTTGCGGTGGACGACCCGGGCTACGCGATACGAACCCGCCTCACCTTCCCGGCCCACGACACCCCCGCCGACGGCCCGGGCGACCGCTACGCCTACAACATCGCCGGCGCCGGTTTCGACGCGGTCGTCGCCGTGATCGACGACACCGCCGACACCCCCGAACTCCACGCCCCGGACGGCCTGTTGGCGAGGCTCGCCGAACACACCCCGCACGTCGTCCTCGCGGTAGTGCCCTCGTACGTCCCCGAAAGGCCCCCCATGCTCCCCGACCCCCTCCGCGGCCCCGCCTTCTCCTCGTACGCGCCGGAAGAGGTCGGCTGGCTGCTCCAGGACCTCTCGGACGTGACCCTGGAGGCGCCGACCGAGGAGCGCGAGGAGGCCATCCAGAGCGGCGGAGCCCACTACGCGGAGTCGCTCCCGGTGGAGTACCAGCCGAGCGAGCAGTACCAGCAGCTCTTCCACACCGCCCTGGACGAGGCCGCCGACCGCCTCGCACTGGCCGTAGGGGCAGTCACCGAACTCGTCCTCGCCGAGCGCTCCCCGCACCCCGTCCTCGTCTCGCTCGCCCGAGCCGGCACCCCCGTAGGCGTCCTGATGCGCCGCTGGGCCCAGTACCGCCACGGCCTCGACCTCCCGCACTACGCCGTGTCGATCGTGCGCGGCCGCGGCATCGACGCCAACGCGCTCCGCTGGCTCGCCGCCCACCACGACCCCGCCGACGTCGTGTTCGTCGACGGCTGGACCGGCAAGGGCGCCATCACCCGCGAACTCACCGACGCGGTCAGGGAGTTCGAGGAGTCCGACGGCATCACCGGCTTCGACCCGGAGATCGCGGTGCTCGCCGACCCCGGTTCCTGCGTCAAGACGTACGGCACCCGCGAGGACTTCCTCATCCCCTCCGCGTGCCTCAACTCGACCGTGTCGGGCCTGATTTCACGTACGGTCCTCCGCTCGGACCTGGTCGGCCCGCACGACTTCCACGGCGCGAAGTTCTACCGCGAACTCGCCGGAGCCGATGTCTCCGTGGACTTCCTGGACGCCGTGGCCGCCCGCTTCCCGGAGGTGTCGGACGCCGTGACCGTCCTCGCCAAGGAACTGCTCGCCGCCGACCGCACCCCAACGTGGGAGGGCTGGGCGGCAGTTGAGCGGATCAGCGAGGAGTACGGCATCCACGACGTGAACCTCGTCAAGCCAGGCGTCGGCGAGACCACCCGGGTGCTGCTGCGCCGGGTGCCCTGGAAGATCCTCGCGCGAGCCGGTGCGGGCGCCGACCTCGACCACGTCAGACTGCTCGCCGAGCAGCGGGGCGTACCCGTCGAGGAGGTCGCCGAACTGCCGTACACCTGCGTGGGATTGATCCACCCCAAGTACACGCGCGGTGCGACCGGCGCCGACGGCAAGGCGGTGGCGGTCTGATGCCGGTACTCGTCACGAGCGACCTCGACCGTACGCTCATCTACTCCGCCGCAGCCCTCGCCCTCACGATGCCGGACGCGCGGGCGCCCCGGCTCCTCTGCGTCGAGGTGCACGAGAGCAAGCCGCTGTCCTTCATGACGGAGACGTCGGCCGAACTGCTTACCCAACTCGGTGACGCGGCCGTCTTCGTCCCGACCACCACCCGCACCCGCAAGCAGTACCAGCGCATCAACCTGCCCGGCCCGGAACCAAAGTTCGCGATCTGCGCCAACGGCGGCCACCTCCTCGTCGACGGCGTCACAGACGAGGACTGGCACGCCGGGGTACAGGCGAAGCTGGCCGCCGAGTGCGCGCCCCTGGAGGAGGTCCGGCAGCACCTGGCCGACTCCGCCGACCCGGCCTGGGTCCGCAAGCACCGCATCGCCGAGGACCTCTTCGCCTACCTCGTCGTAGAGCGCGACCTGCTCCCCGAGGAGTGGGTGAAGGAACTGGCGGTCTGGGCGGAGAACCGAGGCTGGACGGTGTCGTTGCAGGGCCGCAAGATCTACGCGGTCCCCAAGCCCCTCACCAAGAGCGCGGCGATGCGAGAGGTGGCCCACCGCACCAACGCCACCGTGACCCTGGCAGCCGGCGACTCCCTACTGGACGCCGACCTCCTCCTGGCCGCCGACAAGTCCTGGCGCCCCGGCCACGGCGAACTGGCAGACGAGTCCTGGACGGCCCCCAACGTCACAGCCCTACCCGAGCGAGGAGTCCTGGCAGGAGAACGGATCCTCCAGGAGTTCCTGAGAGCGGCCCACCCACCAACCCCCTAGGGGCAACCCCCAGGGGCGCGGGGAACTGCGCGACCAGCCCCCACGCACCCGCAGTCAACAACGCACCGCACAGGCTTTGCCTAGCCGCAGCACCCTCCACCACAACAACCGCCCCCTCCGCCCGCTCCAGGCGAGGGGGCGGACGCCGCACCGCCCACGGCAACGGCAGACAGCAGCTTCACCGTGTCGCCGTGCCCCGCGGGGCAATCGGCCGGCGCGGACGACTCCGCCATGGGCCGACTCAGTTCGAACGTAGATCCGCACGTGCGGCAGCGGTACTCGTAGCGAGGCATGGCCTCAGGCTAACCCCCACCTCACATGAGTACGGCACCTTGTTTTTTCATGAAGGTTTCGGCTGTGTCCTGTTCTGTCGTTTTCTTATATGGAGAACTTGCGAAGACCACTGGTAATTTGAGGGCGCCGCGTGATCTGTGAGGCCGGGGGGAACCGGGATTTGCAGTCGTGTTCACGGCAACCATTTCAGACCCTCGTACGTCAATGCGTCTGCCTGTGCGAGCAATACGGAGTGCGGAGGGGAGTCGCGTCGTGACCCACGAGGGGGACGGGGAGGAGCGCCAGGCACCGGACGAGACCATGCAGTTGAAGCTCCCCGCCGGGTTCAGGCCGGACGAGACCATGCAGCTGCGGTTGTCCGATCTGGAGATACCGGAGGCGCCGGAGATACCCGAGGGGGAGACGAAGCCGGTACGCCGCCGGGGCCGCAAGGCCCACCGCGCGTCCCTCCGCAGCCGTCTCTCCCGCCTCGCCGCGATCCTCCGCACCCGCCTCGCCCCCGTCGCCGCCCGCCTCGCCCCGGCCGTGATCTTCCTCACGCCGTACGTCCGCAAGCTGCGCCCGATCTACCCGCGCCCGGGCCGTACGGACTGGCGCCGCTGGATACCCTCCTGGCGGCAGTCGGTCGGGGGTGTCCTGGCCGCCGTAGGACTCAGCGGACTCTTCCTCGTCGTCGCCTACGCGACCACCGACATCCCCTCGAACCTCAACACGTACGCCACCCAGCAGGACAACGTGTACTTCTGGTCCGACGGGACGCCCATGGCCCGGACCGGTTGGGTGCAGCGGCAGGCGATGCCGTTGAAGGACATCCCGACCGACGTCCGCTGGGCGGTGCTCGCCGCCGAGAACCAGAGCTTCTACAGCGACCCCGGCATCTCCGTGAAGGGCATCGCCCGCGCCCTCTACCGCACGGTCGGCCAGGGGGACACCGAGGGCGGCTCGACGATCACCCAGCAGTACGTGAAGAACGTCTATCTGACCCAGAACCAGACGGTGAGCCGCAAGTTCACCGAGGCGATGATCTCCCTCAAGCTCGACAACAAGATGAGCAAGGACAAGATCCTCGAGGGGTATCTCAACACCAGCTGGTTCGGCCGCGGCACCTACGGTCTGCAGCGCGCGTCGCAGGCGTACTACGGCAAGGACGTCAGCCAGCTCAACGCCAGCCAAGGCGCCTTCCTGGCCTCGCTGTTGAAGGGCGCGGGCCTCTACGACCCGACGCTCAGCAAGGCCAACCACGCCCGGGCGGTGGCCCGTTGGTCGTGGATCCTCGACCGCATGGTGAAGATCGGCAAGCTGTCGCCGGCCGAGCGCGCCACGTACAAGACGTTCCCCGAGCCGCTCAAGCAGTCGAAGACCTACGACACCGGCAAGCAGAGCGACTACCTGGTCGAACTCGCCACGCAGTACGTGAAGAAGACCGCGCACATCTCGGACAAGGACTTCGACCTCGGCGGCTACCAGATCTACACGACGTTCGACCGCAACCGCGAGACCGAGCTGACGGACGCCGTCACCAAGGCCCGCAAGGACGCGCTGGACAAGAACCCCGGCACGGCGAAGACCGCCCACTACGGCGCCTCCTCGGTGGCCTCGGACGGCCGGATCCTCGCCGTCTACGGCGGCCCCGACCACCGTACGCAGGGCTACAACGACTCCAACTCGACCACTGTGCCCGCGGGTTCGGCCTTCGAGCCGTTCGTCTACGCGGCCGCCCTGGAGCACGGGGTCACCAAGACCCGTGGCAGACCGCCGACTTCGGTCACCCCGGACACGCTCTACGACGGGGACGACGGCGTGCCGGTCACCACACCGGAGGGGCCGTACTGGGACCGCAGCGGCAAGAAGGTCGCCGCGCACAACGACGGCAAGAAGTCCTACGGGCAGATCAGTCTGCGCCAGGCCCTCGCCCAGTCCGTGAACACGCCGTTCATGCAGCTCGGCATGGACACCGGCCTGACGACCGTACGGAAGACCGCCGAGGACGCCGGGCTGCTCTCCTCCAGCTTCGGCGCACAGGTACCCGCGCTGTCGCTGGGCAATGCCACGCCCAGTGCCTTGCGCATGGCGAGCGCGTACGGCACGTTCGACGCCGGGGGCGTCCACACGGAGCCGTACTCGGTCCGCCGTATCACCCGTAACGGCGCCGCGGTCGCCCTGGAGCGGCCGGAGCCGGTGCGGGCGATGAGCAAGACCACCGCGAGCGAGGTGACGGACGCGCTCACGGACTCCTTCGGCCTCGCGCATCCCACCGCCGCCAAGACCGCCGGAACCGAGGTGGCGGGCAAGACCGGCACCACGCAGGACGACACCGCGGCCTGGTACGTCGGGACGGCCGACTCCGTGTCGACCGCCGTCGTCGTCTACCGCATCGATCTGACCAAGAGCCTGGAACCCATGCCGCTGAAGGGAGTTTCCGGCACCCCAGCAACCGACGTCCCCTACGGCATCTGGTCGAGAGCCATGACCTCGCTCGGCTGACCACCGCAGCGCAACCGCCACCTCCTCGCAGAATGAGCCGCCCATGAAGCCTCGGACGAAGGCACCGTCCGGCCGCCGCCGCAGAGCCCCTGAACCGCGTCCTCGGCGTACCCCCAAGCCGGGGTTCCTCACCCTGGCCGTGTTCCTCGTCGTCGCCTCGCTGGTGACCGGGTACCTGGCGCTGAACCGGGACAACACGGCGCCCACCGCGTCGGCCGGCAAGAACGCCGAGCCCAAGTCGACCAAGGAACCCGCGTGGGACGGCAAGACGCAGGTGCTGGGGGACGGCTCGACCTCGTACACGGGGCCGCAGAAGGACCAGTTGAAGGCCGTGCCGCTCAAGCCCGGTGAGAAACCACCCCAGTTCGTGGTCTTCTCCTGGGACGGCGCGCTGCAGGGGGACGACAAACTCTTCTCGCACTACCGGGAGATGGCGAAGGAGTACAACGCCCACATGACCTTCTTCCTCACGGGCATCTATCTGCTGCCCAAGAGCAAGAGGGACCTGTACCACCCGCCGATGCACCCGGTGGGTTCGGCCGCGATCGACTTCCCGACCGACCAGCACATCCGGGACACGCTGGAGCAACTCCGCCTGGCCTACGAGCAGGGCAACGACATCGGCACCCACTTCAACGGCCACTTCTGCGAAGCCAAGGGCGGCGGTGAGTGGAGCGTCGCGCAGTGGAAGAGCGAGATCGACCAGTTCTTCTCCTTCGTCGAGAACTGGAAGACCAACACCGGCTACACCGACATCCCGGCCCTGCCCTTCGACTTCAAGAAGGAGGTCGTCGGCGGCCGCGCTCCGTGCCTGGAGGGCCAGCCCAACCTCCTGAAGGCGCTGAAGGGTTACGGCTGGCGCTACGACGCGAGCTCCCCGGGCGACTTCCAGATATGGCCCACCAAGAAGGACGGCCTCTGGGACTTCCCGCTCGAACTGCTCCCCTACGGGGACAACATCCAGGCCCTGTCGATGGACTTCAACTTCCTCTACAACCAGTCGGGCGGCGCCACCCAGGGCGACCCCGCGAAGTTCGCCGAGTGGGAACAGAAGACCGTCGACTCGTACATGGCCGGCTTCAACCGCGTCTACTACGGCAGCCGGGCGCCCCTGTTCATCGGGAACCACTTCGAGAACTGGAACGGCAGCATCTACATGAAGGCGATCGACACGATCATCCCGAAGATCTGCACCAAGAAGGGCGTCAAGTGCGTGTCCTTCAAGGAGCTTTCGGACTGGATGGACGTTCAGTCGCCCCAGACTTTGCAGCAGTTGCGCAGCCTGGACCCCGCTCAGTCGCCGGACTGGTCCACGGTGGTCAAGTGACCTCTCGGGACTGGTGAACTGACCAAGTGCAACCCCCTTCACAGGAGCCACACATGGCGTGCGAAGATGCCCTCGCCCGGTAGGCGTACCGGCGTAGAGGGGAACACCATTGAAATCCAGAAAACTGAGCCGTAAGCGGAGCCGTACGGCCATAATCTCGGCGGCCGCCGCCTCGGTCGTCGCCGGCGTCGCCCTCGTGCCCAACTGGAGCGCGGGCGCTGCCGTCGTCGACGACCCGACCGTGAACGCCGCGACCAAGGCGACCTTCCAGAAGCTGGCCGACGCGGTCTTCACCGACCGCACCCAGGCGCTCGTCCACGGGGCCACGACGAAGCAGAGCACCTCGCGCTTCTCCGGCGACGTCCGCCTCTCCAGCACCCAGTCGCGCGACGAGAAGTCGGCGCTGAACCAGCTGCGCGGCCGCCAGAGCAGCATCGCGAAGCTCGGCGAGACGTACAGCACGGGCACCACCAAGGTCACGCTGGACGCGACCCGGGTGACCGGCCGGACGGCGAAGGCCGACGTCACCGAGACGACCACGCTGACGTACGCGAAGGCCACGGGGAACGAGCCGAAGACCACCGGCTTCCAGGCCCACCACGAGCTGACCTTCAAGGCCGACCAGCAGGGCACCTGGCAGCTCTCGAACATCCAGGACACGGACACCGGCGGCCTCGCGGTCAACACGGTGGCCAAGCCCGCGGTCAAGGCGTCGCCCGCCCCGGCCGACGACGGCAACACCACGCCGGATGCGCCGCGCGCGGCCACCACCCGCAACCCGGTGGCGGTCCCGAAGACGAGCACGACGTACGACTACAAGGCGATGGCGGCCTACGCCGAGAAGTACTGGAACGTCTACAACACGGCCTACCCGGACTTCAACGGCCACGCGGACGGCGGCGACTGCACCAACTTCGTCAGCCAGTCCCTGAAGGCCGGCGGCTGGAAGCACGTCCCGGGCTATGTCTACGACTACACGAAGTGGTTCGGCACCGCGGACATCCAGTCGGACTCCTTCGTCGGCGTCAACGAGTGGTCCTGGTTCGCGCAGAACTCCAAGCGCACCACCCCGCTGGCGAACGTCTACCAGCTGGAGGTCGGCGATGTCCTCCAGATGGACTTCGACCGCGACGGCGCCAAGGACCACACGATGATCGTGACGGCCAAGAGCAACGGCGTCCCGTACGTCACGTACCACTCGAACAACACCCTGCGCAGGTCGGTGGCGAGCCTCATCGCGTCGTACCCGAACGCGTACTACTACGCCTACCGCACCTGAGGTCCGTAGTCCGGTACAGCTTCACCGGCCCCCTGTCGCTTCGGTATGCGACGGGGGGCCGTTCTGTGTTCACGTCGTGCTGCGGGCGATCCGGTCGAGCCACTCGCGCAGGAGGCTCAGCTCGCCGTCGGTGAGGACGTCGGTCCGCTGGAGTACGGCACGCAGGGCCACGGCGGCGGGGACCGGTCCTGGGTCGTCGCTCACCGGGGCCTCGGTGGTGATCGCGGCGATCACCGACTCCCTTGCCAGCGTGGACAGTTCGAGGTCGCGGCGGTCCTCGGGCAGGCCGATGAGGCTGATCGCCGTACCGCTGCCGGCCGCGTGCACGAGCTGCGCGGCCCGCTCCTCGCTGACCCGGAGCCGGCCCGCCTCGGCGATGCGGTGGATGTGCCCGGCGAGGATCTCGGCGCCCGCGACGGCGGCCTTCGGCGGGGTCGCGCCGGGCCGGGGCTCGGCGTACATGAGCAGATACAGCGCCGGGTTCGCGAGCCCGAAGTCGATGTGCAGGTCCCAGCCGGCGCGCAGGTCGGCGACCGGGTCGGCGGTGGGCGCGAGGTCGGTCTTGTCGGCGAGGTAGGCCGCGAAGCCCTCCGTGGCGACCGCGTCCAGCAGCCCCTGCTTGTCCCCGAACAGCCGGTAGATGGTGGGGGCTTGAACCCCGGCCGCGGTACCGACGGCCCGCGTCGACACGGCCTCGCGACCGCCCTCGGTGAGGAGCCGGGCGGTGGCGGCGAGGATGCGGTCGCGGGGGCTGCGGTGGTCGTCGTCGGCAGACATGGGTCAAACGCTAACAGAATCTCGTTAGCGTTCGTTCGGTAGCGATGCTACTGTCGATTGGGTTAGCGATGGAAGCGTTGTGGTGTTGCGGAGGTCGTCGTGATTGTTGTGACCGGAGCCAATGGGCAACTGGGCAGGGACGTCGTGGAGCGGCTGCTCGTCCGGGTCCCCGCCGAGCGGATCGCCGTGAGCGTCCGCGACCCGGAGCGGGCCGAGGCGCTGGGGGAGCGGGGCGTCCGCGTCCGCCGGGGCGACTTCGACGACCCCGCGAGTCTGGCGGACGCCTTCGCGGGGGCCGAGCAGATCTTGTTGGTGTCCGCCGCGAGCACGGGTGACACGGCTCTACGGCAGCACCGTACGGCGATAGCGGCGGCCCGTGACTCCGGTGCCCGCCGCATCCTGTACACCAGCCACATGGGCGCGAACCCGGCCTCGCCGTTCGCCCCGATGCCCGACCATGCCGAGACGGAGGGCGAGTTGAGGAACTCGGGTGTCCCCTTCACGTCGTTGCGCAACGGCTTCTACGCGGCTACGACCGTGATGTTGCTCGGTGCGGCACTGAAGACGGGTGAGTTGTCCGCGCCGGAGGACGGGCCGGTGTCGTGGACGGCGCATGCGGATCTGGCGGAGGTGGCGGCGATGGCGCTGGTGGAGGAGGGGCGGTTCGACGGGGTGACTCCGCCGCTGACCGGGGCGGAGGCGCTTGACCTTGCGGAGGTGGCCGCGCTTGCCTCGTCGATCACGGGGCGGACGATCAAGCGGGTGACGGTGACGGATGGGGAGTACCGGGCGGGGCTGGTCTCCCATGGGGTGCCGGAGGAGCAGGCCGACATGCTCGTGGGGCTCTTCCGGGCAAGCAGGGCGGGGGAGTTCGCGGAGGTGAGTCCGGTGTTGGGGGAGTTGATCGGGCGGCCGCCGACGTTGTTGCGGGATGTGCTTGAAGCTGCGCTGGCTCGGTAGTTTTGAATGTGCGGGCCGGTGGGGGCTGGTCGCGCAGTTCCCCGCGCCCCTTGGGGGGTGACCCTGGGCCTGTTGTCAGTGGCTCGGGGTTCCGCGTTCCTCGCGGATCTGGGTGACCACTCGGGTTGCGGACTGGCGTACCGCCTCCGTTTCTGTCAGGAAGTGCCAGTAGTCGGGGTGGCGGCCGTCCAGGGTGGTGATCGCGCGGTCGAGGCGGGCTACGGCGTCGTCGAGGGGGCGGGCGTGGCGGGGGTCGGGGGTGGTGCGGCCGGACATCGCGAGGCGTTGGGCGTCGCGGATGGCGAAGCGGGTGCGGTCGATCTCCTGCTGGGGGTCCTTCTGTACGGCGTTCAGGCGGCGCAGGCGGTCACCGGCGGCGGAGACGGCCTCGTCGGTGGTGTTCAGGAGGGCCCGGACGGTCGACAGCAGGGACGTGGCGTCCGGCCAGCGCTGTGCGTCCCGGGCGGCCTGTGCCTCCTTCAGCTTCAGCTCGGCCTGTCGTACGTTCTCGCCGGCCTGGTCGGGGACGTGCTGGAGGTCCTGCCAGCAGGCGGCGGAGAAGCGGCGCCGCAGTTCGCTGAGCACCGGGTCGACCTGACCGGCGCGGGTGGTGAGGGCCTGGGCGCGGGTGCGGAGGGAGACGAGCCGGTGGTCGATCTCGGCGGCCCGCTCGGGCAGGCCGTCGGCCTCGGCGCGGATGGCCTCCGCCTCCCGGGCGACCTGCGTGGCCCGCTCCAGCGTCTGCGGTACGCCGTGCTGTCCTGCGCCCTGGTTCAGCTTCGTCAGCTCCGGTCCGAGCGCGGCAAGCCGGGCGGCGAGGGCGTCGGCGCGCAGCCCCGACGCGCGGACGGCGTCCAGGGCGTTGGAGGCGGCGAGCAGTGCCTGCCGGGCGCGCTCGACGGCGGGCGCGAGCCGGGCGAGCTGGGTCTCGGCCTTGCCGAGCAGCGGCCCGAGCCCGTTCTCGAACCGGTCCAGTTCCTGCTTGACCTGCCCCAACTGGTCCTTGGCGGCGGTCAGTTCGGTGCGGGCGCGGTTCGCTGCCGCCGCCTCCAGGTCGTCGCGGTCGAGGTCGTGCGCGTCGACGGCGTTGATGTACCGGCCGCTGGCCTCGTCGATGCGGCGGCCGAGCGCCTCGAAGTCGGTGACCGCGCGGCGGGCGGCCGGCGAGTCGTCGACCGCGGTGATGGTGTCTATCGAGATCCGCAGATCCCGCTGGGCGGTGTCCAGCTCGTAGAACGCGGCCGCCGCGGCGTCCTTCGCCGCCTGCGCCTCGGCCCGCTGGCTCTCGGCCCGCCCGCCGAACCAGCGCCGGGTGCCGCCGCCGGCGAACGTGGCGGGGAGCGCGAGCACACCGACCAGCAGCGGCAGGCTCATGACCGTAAGGGTGTCGAGCGCGGCACGGGCGGCGGCGGAACCGCGCCGGGGCCGTGTGAGCGGCGAATACGGCTGCGCTGGTGTCGCCGTCACATCCCTCTCCCGTGTCTTCCATCCTGACCGTTGTCATTCTCCCACCGGTAGAGGACGAACACACGGGCCGGTCAGTTCGCGTTCCGCACCGTGACTTTCCCGTCGCCGGTGTGGGCGGTCACCACATGAGAACTCGACGAGTCCCGGGGCACCGACACATCCACCGATCCGTCCCCGGTCTTGGTGGTCACGCGGTACTTCGCGCCGCCGGCCTTGGGCAGCGCGATCGTCACGGACCCGTCGCCGCTGTCGGCCTCCACCAGGTCGGGTACGGCGCCGAGTTCGAGGTGCACGGACCCGTCACCGGTGGTCGTGCGCACCTGCCGGGACGACACCTCGGCGTGCACGGACCCGTCCCCGCTGTGCAGCACCAGCGGCCCGGTGGAGTCGGTCACGTGGACGGACCCGTCGTGCGTACGAACGCTCAGCGCGTCCGCGAACCCGTGGGCCCGCACACTCCCGTCCCCGTCCTCCACCTTCACGGCGACCCCGCGCGGCACCTCGATCCGGTGCTTGACCGAACAGTCGGCGATCACCCCGGAACACTTCGTCCGCAGCACCAGCCGGTCGCCGTCCATCGCCCAGGTCACCTTGGGATCCGACCCGATCGCCACGCTCCCTTCCCACCACCGGGTGACCTCGATCTTCCCGGCCGGGTTCGAGTCCGCGGCGACGACCTCCAGCGCGGAGTCGTCGGAGTCGATGGTGAGGGTACGGCCGGCCAGGGCGAAGGTGCGGTGATCGGGGTGCTTGTCGTCCCCGGCGGAGGCGGTACCGCAGGCGGTGGCGGTGAGGAGGAGCAGGGCGAGGGTGCCGGTGGCGGTGAGGGCGCGGGTGGTGCGGGTGTGGCTGCGGCTCTGGGTGCCGGTGCGGGTCACGGTGAATTCCCCCTGGGACGGTCGCGGAGTCCCGGTGACTCCTACGGCGCCCTTCGACCGTAGAGAGCGGCGCTCGGCGGGGGCATCCGGCACGCTCCCGGACCCGGGGTGGGGAAAACCCCCGGGAGTGCCCTGACCTCCCCCCGGACCTTCTTCCATCGCGATACGGGTTTGCAGGACAGGCCCCCCGGCAATGTAGGCTGTCGACTCGTCCTGGGCGCGTAGCTCAGGGGTAGAGCGTCGCCCTTACAAGGCGAATGTCGGCGGTTCGAAACCGTCCGCGCCCACCAGGATAAGCAGCAGGTCAGAGGCCTTCCGGGGAGTTCCCCGGGAGGCCTCTTTCCGTGGCCGGAGTCCGCATGGAGTCCACATCCCCGTCGAGGACGCGCCGCACAGCGGGTCGCAGCCCGCTCTCCGCCGGGCTGACGAGGATCGCCGGGATTCCGAGGGCCTGGGCGCCGCCGACATCGGCCACCGGGTTGTCACCGACCATCCAGACCCGCTCGGGAGACCCGGCCCGTTCCAACGCGGCCTCGAAGATCCGGCGGTGCGGCTTCTCCCACCCGACGAGCGAGGAGTTGACCACGGCCGCGAAGTGCCGGCCGAGCCCGAGATCCCGAAGCAGATCATCCAGTTCCGGCACATGATTGCTGACGATGACGTGGAGCCACCCGGCGCCGGCGAGTTCTTCGAGCGCGGCGAGGCTGTCGGGGAAGACGGTCCAACGGCTCGCGTCGATGTAGTGATCCCGCACCCTGCTCGCGGCGAGGACAGCCAACCGGTCCTCGACACCCGCCCCGACATACGCCTTAACGAAGAGCGGCTGCAGAGCGTCCCACCACGCGTCGGGGCTGTTCAGTTCGGGATGCCCGATCTCCGCCCGATGCCAGGGAAAACCGTCACGCAACCCGGGCGCCACATCGGCCCCGACCACACCGTGCCCGGGCGCGACCTCGTCCAGCGCCTCCACCAGACACCCACGCCACCTACCGCCCCGGAACGCCAAGGTCCCGTCGAAGTCCCACAGCACGACGCTTCCGGTCACATACGGCATCCTACGAGCGCGCCACCGGGCGCGGACAAGGAGACCCCACCCGTGGAACAGAGCGTCACCGGCCCGCCGTACGACCTGGACGACCTGATACCCGAACTCGCGGTCCACGCCCGGCGAACGACGGTGCTGTCGCCGACGAGCGGGTGTCCCGGTGTCGGGGAGAGTTCCCTGGGCGGCCCGCTGCTCTGGCCGGCGGACGAGCCCTGGCCCTCCTGCGCACAACGGGGACACCACGTCCCGCCCCACGACAGGAACCCGGCCGGAACGGTCCCCATGGTGCCGGTCGTCCAGCTCTTCGCCCGCGATGTCCCTGAACTCCCGTTCCCGGAAGGGGCGGACGTGCTCCAGCTGCTCTGGTGCCCGCTGATCCACCCTGACGACCAGGCGTACGCCACGCTGCCGAGGCTCCACTGGCGCAACGAGGCGGCCGTCCTCGCCACCGGCGTCCTCCGGGACGTTCCCGCCCCGCAACAGGGCGAGTATGACGAGGAGTTCGTCCCCACCCCCTGCACCGTGTCCCCCACCGCGGTGATCGAGTACCCCAACTGGGACCTGCCACAAGGCCTTCAGCAGGCCCTGCGGCCCCGCATCGAGGAACTCGAAGCGCGCTTCGGCATGGAGTACACCCTGTTCGCGTGTGCGCTGCAGAACAAGGTTGGCGGCTACCCGGCCTGGAACCAGCCCCCCGACTGGCCACTCTGCGCGCGCGGTCACCGCATGGAACACCTGCTCAGCGTCACCGCGGAGGAGGACCTCGACATGACGATGGGCGACCTCGGAGGCATATACATCTTCGTGTGCCGCCGCTGCCCGGAACTGCCTTACGCGCATCGGTACGACTGCTAGGGCGCAAGGCCGACGGATACCCGGTGGCTGCCTGGTACGCGGCTCTGTACCGTGCCCTCATGACCGACAACCGAAAGGGCGATGCCGCGTAGGCGCCCGTCCGCCCTGCGGGGCGAAGTCCCTGTCCGGCACGCCAGTTGGCGCCGGTACCCGTGCATCGATCGCCTGTCGGACTCCTGCATGGCTGATCTTCGGCGGCTCGAACGCTCCCGTTTCCTGCCCGACGAGACCGCCGAGGCGTTCTGGCACTGGAAGGCCCTTGCCCACGGGCCGCTCAGGCTGATCGCGGACCCGGTGACCGCCAACCGGTGTGGCGTTCCCGGCTGTTGTGACGTGGCGTACTTCCGCGACCATCTCGAAGCCGTGCTGCACGCCCTGCCCGCGAAGAGCGCACGGGAACTGCGCGCTCTTGTCTCCGCCCTCGACGACAAGATCCTGACGCGGGCCAAGGCCATTCAGGTCGACGGTCCGGGCGTGCCGTGGTGGCGGGACCAGCTCTAACTTCTTCTTGCCGTCGGGGAGTTGAGGCCGTGTCGGTCATTTTGGGTCGGCCGTGTCGCGGTTTCCGGGGATGCTGGGCAGGATGGGTACATGAGCAGACCTCGCACCGGATCCGGCGCTGCCGCGACCGGCTCCGTGTTGTCCCTCTGGTCCAAGGACTCGGTGCTGTCGATCGGCTCGGTGGGGTCGGTGCTGTCCATCGGGTCCGTCGGGTCGAGCCTGTCCGTGGGGTCGATCGGGAGCGCGCTGTCGGTCGGTTCGATCGGCTCGGCCCTGTCGCTGGTCTCGGCCGGGTCGTGGCTGAGCACGGGGTCCGTGCTGTCGGCGCAGTCGCGGTGGTCGGTGCTGTCGTGGCGGTCCACGCGCGGGTTCCGGGCCGCCGGCGTCGGTGCCGTGGGGGCCGTGACGGTCCTGTTGGTGGCCCAACGGGCCCTGCGGAAGCCGTAGTTGAGGCAGGACCGCCCGCATCTGTGATCGCCGCCCCGCGGTTGCACCGGCGATCCAAAGGTTTACGTCAACTCGCCAAGGCTTACGTCGACTCGTGTCGCCCCGGTCCCCTCAGTCGTCCTTGTCGTCCGCCGGAGGCGTCTCGTGGGCGTGCTTCAGCCGCATCCGGCCCTCCACGCGCTCCGTCGCCGCGACCTCCGTCCAGAAGCGGTGGCCGCTGACGAAGACCGCGAGTTCGTGCTCGCGCTGCCGGAGCTTCTCCACCTCGGCCTGTTCGTCGGGCGTCCAGCCGGGGGACGCGGGGCGCTCCACCTTGCGCCAGCCGCCCACGTCGCTGAACCCGTCCAGGGGCTCGACCGACCAGGGCAGCCGCTTCAGCAGGGCCGACAGCTCGTTCCGGACCTGATGCAGCTCCTCCTGACCGGCGAGGAGGTCACTCGGGAAGTCATAGGTCGTAGCCACGCGCTAATGCTACGCCTGTTCGAATTTGGGTCGCGAGTTCCTTGGGGGACTTCACACGATCGGGTTGGGGACGGTGTTGCTACGGTCGCCGGATGGAGCGGTGGGACGAGGGCGGCGTGCGCGCTCGGATACGGGAGCTGGCGGCGCGGGATCCGGACCGGTCGCGCTTCGGGGCGGACACGCACCGGTATCAGCTGTCACCTGCGCTGCCGGAGGCGGAGGTCAGAGCATTCGAGGCGGTCCACGGCATCGACCTGCCGGCGGAGTACCGGTCTTTCGTCACGGAGGTGGGTGACGGACCTGCGGGTCCCGGCCACGGGTTGACGCCGTTGGCCGCACCCCGCCGCCTCGGGGCCGGCGAGGAGTGGGAGTGGGCCGTGGACGACGAGTGGGAAGAGGACCGGCTGCCGGGCCGGCTCGCCGGGCCGTTCCCCCTCGCCGAACCCCTTCCCGGCCGCATCGGTCCGTCGGCCGGCGAGCTGACCCCGGGCACGCTCATGCTGGCCGACGAAGGCTGCGGCATCTACGTCAGGCTGATCCTGAACGGCCCGCGAAGGGGCGAGGTCTGGCGGCTCGACCCGGACTGGGGCGGCTTCGTGCCGGTGAGCCCGGATTTCCGTATCTGGTACGCCGAGTGGCTGCGGCGCCCGGTGGGCCGGAGTTGACGGAGCCGGGTGTCAGTGGGGCCGCCTAGTGTGCTCGGCATGGACGTGGAACTCGTACGGCTTCAGCCCTGGGGTGAGGGTGACTTCTGGTTGCTGGAGCGGAACAACAGCCTTGAGATGACCGCCCACTTGGGGGGTCCCGAGAGTGCGGCGCAGCTCGATGCCCGGCATCGGCGGTATCTCGGGCTGGAGCGGGGGCGCATGTACCGGGTCGAGTTGGCGGGGAGCGGGGAGACCGTCGGCTCGATCGGGTTCTGGGAGCGGGAGTGGCGGGGGGAGTCGGTGTGGGAGACCGGGTGGGGTGTCCTGCCCGAGTTCCAGGGGCGTGGGCTTGCCGCCCGGGCGGCCCGTGCCGTGGTCGCGGAGGCGCGGGCCGCCGGGTGGAACCGGTATATGCATGCCTTCCCGAGCGTCGGCCATCCCGCGTCGAACTCGGTGTGCCGGAAGGCTGGGTTCACCCTGGTCGGTGAGGTGGAGTTCGAGTACCCCAAGGGGCACTGGATCACCTCCAACGACTGGCGGGTCGACCTTCACGGGTGACCCCGTCGGCCGTTGGAGGGTGAGCTGCTTGTCAGTTGGGGCTCGGTGAACCCAACTCCCTTACCAGCCTGGCCGTTACCGGTACCGCGATGCCCTGTCGTTCCGCCGCCCGCAGCAACGCCCCGCCGATCGCGTCCAGTTCGAGCGGGCGGCCCGCCTCCGCGTTGCGCTGCATCGACGACTTGGTCTGCGGAGGGAAGGTGTCGTAGCGGGCCAGTGCGCCCGCCGCGTCCGAGGGACCGCCGTACGAGCGGCTCACCGCCGCCGTCTCCTCCAGCAGGGCCGTCAGCTCCTCGCGGTGGCGCGTGCGTACGTCGCCCAGGGGGAGGGCGTAGCGGGTGGTGAGGAGGGCGAGGGGGGCCAGGAAGGTCATCTTGGCCCAGAGCGCGGCCGTTTCGTCGGGCAGGACCTGGGTTGCGGGGCCGGCTTCGCGCAGTGCCTCCGCCAGGGTGTCCAGGCGGTCGCGGGGGACGGGGTCGCCTGTCAGGTCGATCTCCGCGAACGGGCTGCCGTGGTCAATCACCCCTGGAGCGGTGCGAGTTGACTCGACCCGGATGATCGCGGGGGCCACCCGGGCGGGCGTGTAGCGGGCGCGCAGGTGTGTCGGGTGTTCTACGCCGTTCAGGAACGGGACGAGGAGGCCGTCGTCCAGGGTCTTCGCCGGGACTCGGGTGAGGGCCGCGTCCAGGGTTGTCGCCTTGACCGTGATCAGGCAGGCGTCCACCGGTTCGCGTAGTTCCGTGTCCGCCTCCACCGGGGCGGTGAAGTCGCCGAAGCGGGTGCTGTGGACCCGGATTCCGTTCGTACGGAGGGTGTTGGCCGTTTCTGCTCCGGCCAGGCAGATCACTCGGTGGCCGGCGCGGGACAGCAGCGCCGCGAGCAGGCCGCCTACGCCGCCGGGGCCCAGTACCGCCACGGTGAGTTCGTTGTTCGCCATGTTTGCGTCCTCTCGTCGGTCGGCCCCGTGCGTGGTGACGGTGGCCGCCTCGGAGGGATCATCGCAGGTGTGTTCGGGAGAGGGGCGGCGGTATCGCTTGCGGCGCGGGAGACTGGGGGTATGTGCCGCAGTATCAAGACGCTTCGACCGCCTGTTCTGCCTGACGAGGCCACGGAGGAGGAGATTCGCGCTGCCGCGTTGCAGTACGTGCGGAAGGTCTCCGGGTTCCGGGCGCCTGCCGCGCACAATCGTGAGGTCTTCGACCGTGCGGTTGATGTGATTGCGGAGGCTACGGCTGAGTTGTTGGCGGGGCTTGAGGTGAGGGGGGCGGGCGCGTCGCGGGGAGCGTAGTGAATCCGCGGGTCGGTGGGGGCTGGTCGCGCAGTTCCCCGCGCCCCTGAAAAGCGGATGCGTGCCCCTGATCCGTAGCGAAGCCGTGTCCCTGGAAACGAACGTGCGCCTCTGGGGCGTAGTGAATCCGCGGGCCGGTGGGGGCTGGTCGCGCAGTTCCCCGCGCCCCTGAAAGACGGATGCGCGCCCCCGATTCGAAACGGACGCGCGCCTCAGGTCCGTAGTGAATCCGCGGGTCGGTGGGGGCTGGTCGCGCAGTTCCCCGCGCCCCTGAAGGACGGACGCGCGCCCCTGATTCAAAACGAACCCGCCCCGCCCCTAAGGCGCGCCAACCTCCGCCGCCACCCCCGGCTGCCTCCGCATCACGAACGCCGCCCCCGCGCCCGCCCCGAACAGCGCCAGCAAGGAAACCCCCGTCGCCAGCCAGGTGGCGCCCAGCCACTGTGCCCCGTAGTACCCCAGAGCCACGCTGTACGCCGCCCAGGACAGGCCCGCCAGGGCTGACCAGGGGAGGAAGTCTCGGGCTCGGCGGTGGGCGGCGCCTGCGCCCAGGGAGACGACCGAGCGGCCGGCGGGGGCGAAGCGGGCCAGGATGACCAGGGCGCCGCCGCCTCGGGCGAGGGCGAGGCCGAGACGTTCCTGCGCGGTGGTGAGGCGGCGGGAGCGGGAGATCGCGCGGTCCAGGCGGGCGCCGCCGCGCCAGGCGAGCCGGTAGGCGACCAGGTCGCCCAGGACGGACGCGGTGGCCGCGCACGCGATCAGCGCCAGGATGCTGGGGACCTCGTGCGGGACGGGAACCGCGTCCGCCGCCGCACCGGTGCCCGCTGCCGCCGCCGTCGCGGCCGCGATGACCAGGACGCCGCTCGGCAGAACCGGCAGGAACACATCAAGGAGTACGGACAGGGCGACCATGGCGTAGATCCATGGGCTGCCGGTCAGCGACCCCACACTCTCGAACAACGCGTCTCCCCGTGAACTCCCCCGTGGGCCGCGGCAAAGACGGCCAGTGACAGCCATACAGCGTACGCCTGGGTGGGTACAGGAGATTCACGGGGGGCGCGTGTGATCCGCACAGCGCGTTCACCCGGCTGCCCTGTCCCGAGGGGCGGGGCGGGCCCGCATCCCGTAGCAACTTAAAGGGGATCCAAACGCACCCAAAGGCATCAGAACGTTAGGAACGGTACACATCATGGTGGCAGGCATATGTGCGGGCGCCGTCGTCGCGGCCCTTCTGGCGAGCGGCGGAGGTAGCAGTGGCGTCGGCTCCGGCTCCGGCGCCCCTGACGGGTACTGGATGCGGACTGACGCGCGGTTCGCTCCCGTCGGCGCCCTCGTGCCGTCGGCGGCGGTGACGTATGACAACAAGCTGGTTCCCGCCGCTGCTTGGATCCAGGTCAGTCAGCACATCGCAGTCAGTGGTGCTACGACCGTGCGGCTGAAGGTGGACGGGATGGTGCCTGGGCACGCGTACGGCGTCCACGTGCATCAGAAGCCCTGCGGTGCCGACCCGGCCGCCGCGGGCGGGCACTTCCAGCACAAGCCGTCGACGGACCCGGCCGCCACCAACGCCGACAACGAGGTCTGGCTCGACTTCACGGCCGACGAGCACGGTGCCGCCGAGGCCAGCGCCCAGCACGACTGGGGCTTCCGGCAGGGCGAGGCGTCCTCCGTCGTCATCCATGACATGCCCGGCAGCCACACCCGCGCCGCCTGCTTCACGGTGCCGTTCGGCTGGGCTCCCTGACGCGACTGGCCGGTGTCCCTGGGAGGGGGCGCCGGCCAGTCGCTCAGTGGGTCAGGCGGCTACCGGCGTCTGGTCCGCCGACGTCCGCTCGCCGGCTGCCGTAGCGGACCGCTTCGCGAACAGCCGGTCCACGCCCAGCGCGCCGGACCCGGTGAACACCAGCAGCAGGAACGCCCAGCAGAACATCGCCGAGGCCTCGCCGCCGTTCTGGATCGGCCACAGGGCCGCCTGCTGGTGGACGTCGAAGTACGCGTACGCCATCGAGCCCGAGGTGATCAGCGCGGCCACCCGGGTGCCGAGGCCGAGCAGGACGAACGTGCCGCCGACGAGTTGGATCACGGCCGCGTACCAGCCGGGCCAGGTGCCCGCGTCCAGGGTGCCGCCGTCGGTGCCGGCCGCGCCGCCGAGGACGCCGAAGAGCGAGGCCGCTCCGTGGCAGGCGAAGAGCAGGCCGACGACGATCCGGAACAGGCCGACGGCGTACGGCTGGGCCTTGTTGAGGCGTCCGTTGATGTGAGGGGTCACGTGGGGGGTGCTCCTTCGGTCGGGCCGGTCCGGGTCGCGGACCGGTCTGGGGGCGAGCCGAGTGAGCGATCAACGTTAGGTGAACCTAATCAATGCTTGCAAGTTCAACATTTGGCCACCGTTCGGCTTCCGTTTGCGGTTCCGGTTCGGCCGTCGCCGCACGTAGAACCGCTCTCGCCACCGCGTCGGCATCCGAAAGCGTGACCGAATCCACCCCTGGACGAGCACCCGCCGCGGTCACCCAGTGCACGCCCTCCGTGGGCACCCCGAACGCGAACCGCCTTGCGTGGACGGCTCCTTGACGGTCAATCAGGTGGTATGGACGTGGTGTTACGTCGAGTCCTCCCGTTTCGTAACCGTCCACCGTGTGCGGGCGGCACCGGCCCGTCCGCAGCAGTCGGCCGAGCAGTTCGTCGGCGGTGCGGCGCAGGTCCGGTTCGGGGAGTCGGGCCTCTATGAGGGTTGTCACACGCACTGCCGAGCCCGGTACCTCCGGTGAGCGCGCCACCCAGGCGCCGTCGGCCTCCCGCACCTCCAGCCGCGGCCCGAGCACCTCCACCACGCCCGCCTCCACCAGCGCGGCCAGCTCCTCGATACGGCGCCGGGGCGGGCCGATGGACAGGAACGCGTTGAGCGGCGTGTACCAGCGGTCCAGGTGGTCACGGCGGGAGGTGCCGGCCAGACCGCCGTGGTCGACGACCAGCCGGAGCTCGTTGCGCAGATCGCGCAGCACGTCCAGCGCCGCCTTGAGCGGACCATCCACATTGCCGAGCGCCGCGTGCTCGGCGTCCTCGCGCAGATACGCCAGCAGCCAGTCCCGCCAGGCTGTGGGATGCGCGAGATCGGCTTCCGTATACGGGCGGGACAGTCGGTCCCAGCACCAGCGGTCTGCGGCTACGATCCCGAACTCGTCGAGGATCAGGGCCTCTTGGGGGTCCCGGTGCGGGACGGCGAGGAAGCGCTCGGTGAAGTCCGTCGACTCGGGGTGGCGGGAGGGTCGTAGCAGCGCCGTGTAGTAGACCGTCTCCACCTCCTTCGCCACCAACGGCCATATCTCCGTGAGGAATTCGGGCGGTTCGGCGGAGTCGGCGCGTTTGCGGAAGGCCGATATCGCCTCGGGGGTGAGGACTTGGGGGGTGTGGCGGCCGTAGGGGCCCTTCGCGTTGTCGCCGCGGGCCTGGTACGGGATGCCTCGGCGTGAACCGGCGTACAGGCGGGGCTCGTTGCCCGAGGGGACGTAGCGCAGGCCGCCGTTCTCCGTGCGGGCGAAACGGCCGCCCTTGCCCGTCGTCAACAGGGCTGTGTGGTCGAAGAAGTTGAGGCCCAGGCCGCGCAACAGGACTGGTTCGCCGGGCCGTACGACGGTCAGGTCGACGTCGGCCGGGTTGGCGGGCGGGATGTGGCGCAGGCCGTGGCGGGCGGCGTGGGAGGTGAGGCGGCGGTGGGGGGTGTCCGGGGTCGTCGGGAGGTGGCCCTGGGCCAGGACCACGGCCGAAAGGGCGGACAGGGTACGGCCGTTGTCGAGGGTGAGGGACTGGTGGCCGTCCGCCGTGTCGTCGAGGCGTATCGCGCGTGCGCTGTGTGTCGCGACCTGGACGGACTCGGGGGCCTCGCGGACCGTGCGGGCGAACACCCACTCCAGGTAGCGGCCGTAGTGGGCGCGGGTGGGGTAGTCGTCGGGGCCCAGTTCGGCGGGTGCCCACTCGTGCAGGCTCGGGCCGGGGCGGACGGGCCCCGAGCAGTCGACGCTGGCGTCGGTGAAGAGGGTCACCTGGGAGGCCACGGTGTTCATCAGCAGCTCGGGGGACTGCGCGGAGCGCCAGACGCGGCCGGGGCCCGGGGGCGCCGGGTCGACGACGTGGACGGTGAGCCGGGTGCCGGGCGGGAGGAGGTCCGGTGCCGAGGCGCAGAGGCGTTCCAGGACGCTGGTGCCGCGCGGACCGGCGCCGACCACGGCGACCGAGACGGCGGCCGGGGTGGGGGCCGGTTCGCCGTCGGGCGCGTTCACTGCAGACAAAGGGGTGACTCCCGGGCGTGTGGGGGCGCAATGGAGCAGACCGCCCACTGGGAAAGCGGACGGCCCGCCTCATCATGCCCCGACCGAGGTCAGGGGGGTGTCAGCGGGGACTCCTCCACGGTCTTCAGCGTCCCGTCCGCCCGCGCCTGCTCCAGCCGCAGCCGGGCCGAACGGCCGCGCAGGGTAAGGGTCATGAGCTGGTTGCCGAACCAAGGCCCGCCCGTCTTGCGCCACTTGACCGACGGGTCCGCGCACCGGCCGTGCCGGGCCAGGCGGCGGCCCAGGCCGCGGGCGACCGCGCTCCAGCCGAAGCGGAAGCCGACGCGTATGTAGGAGGGGATGGAGTTGTGGACGGGGGAGCAGGTGAGCTGGAGGACGCGCGAACTCGGGCTGCCGGTCCGCCACTTGGGCTCCGCGACGTACGCGTGGTGTACGTCGCCCGACAGCACGAGCACCGACGCCGGTGCCCCGTCTCCCGTCCCCACCTCGGCGATCAGGTCGGCCAGGTTCTCGAACGACTCCGGGAACGCCGCCCAGTGTTCCAGGTCGGCCGCGCGGCGCAGCTTCTCGCCGAACTCGGCCCAGCGGGTGCCCCGTTCACCCCGGCACAGGGCCGCGTCCCAGGACTCGGCGTCGTGGACGAGGTGGGGCAGCAGCCAGGGGAGGGAGGTGCCGATGAGGAGGTGGTCGTAGGAGGCGCGGTCCGTGAGTGCCTCGGTGCGCAGCCAGTCGGCCTCTCCGGGGTCGAGCATCGCGCGGTTCTGCTCGTCGAGGACGCGGGCGGCCCTGCTGTCGACCATCAGCAGGCGGACGCGGCCGAAGTCGCGCCGGTAGCTCCAGCGGACGGTGGCCGGGTCGGCGTCGGCGCGGCAGGCGAAGGCGCGGAGTTCGTCGGTGCCGTCGGGGGCGGAGCGGACCGCCAAGTAGAGGGGATCGGCGGCGAGTTCGGCGGGGGAGAGGTTCCCGAGGTGCTGGTGGACCCAGTACGACATGAGGCCGCTGAGCAGTCGCTCGCGCCACCACGGGGTCGCCCGCATGTCCGCCAGCCAGGAGGCGGAAGTGTTCCAGTCGTCGATCACGTCGTGGTCGTCGAAGATCATGCAACTCGGCACGGTGGAGAGCAGCCAGCGGATTTCCGGGTCCAGCCAGGACTCGTAGTAGAGGCGCGTGTACTCCTCGTAGTCCGCGACCTCGCTGCCCGGCGGCTCGCGCAGGTCGCGGCGGGCGGAGAGCCAGCGGCGGGTCGCGTCGGAGACCTCGTCGGCGTAGACCTGGTCGCCCAACAGGACGAGTACGTCCGGGCGTTCGGACCGCGGCTCGCGGGCGATGCGCGAGGCCAGTGTGTCCAGGGCGTCCGGGCCCACCGGGTCGTGGGCGTCGGCGGCCGGTGCGGCCCAGCGGCACGAGCCGAACGCGACGCGGACCGTACCGTCCGCGTCCGGGGTGTGGATCACGGACGGTGGGAAGGGCGAGTCGGGCAGCGGCCACACGTGCGCGCCGTCCAGGAACACGTCGTACGGCGTCGAGGTCCCCGGTGTGAGACCTTCCACCGGCACCAACGCGTAGTGGTGGCCCGCCACTTGGAAGGTGCGGGCGGTGCCCCGGGCGCCGTCCGCGCAGCGCACCTCGGCGGTGCACGGGCGGCTCGCCTCGACCCATACGGTCGCGGACGAGCCGTCGGCGTAGCGAAGCAGTGGTCCAAGACTCAGTCCGGCCACGGTTGATCACCTTCCTCCGTCGCCCCGTACGGTACGGAACGACGGAGGTCAGTGACCAGGTTCCGGGGCTGCCAAAAAGGATCAGCAGCCGCTGAGGACCGAGGTGAGCTTGGCCTTCTCGGCGGTGTCGACCGAGAGGTCGTAGTAGTACTTCACCTGGACCCAGGCACGCACGTAGGTGCAGGCGTACGAGGTGAGCGAGGGCATCCACTCGGCCGGGTCCTTGTCGCCCTTGGACTGGTTGACGTTGTCGGTGACCGCGAGGAGCTGCGGGCGGGTCACGTCGTTGGCGAAGGACTCGCGCTGGGCGGTGGTCCAGTTGCGGGCACCGGAGTCCCAGGCCTCGGCCAGCGGGACGAGGTGGTCGATGTCGACGTCGGAGGCGGCGGTCCAGGTGGCGCCGTCGTAGGGGGAGTACCAGCTGCCGCTGGTGGCGACGCAGGCGGAGGTGGTGACGACGTTCGTACCGTCGCGCTTGAGGATCCACTCACGGGTGTTGCAGGTACCGCTGATGGTGTCCCAGGTCGGGAACAGGTCGCGCTCGTAGCCGGTCCTGACCTCGGTGGCCACGGTGAGGGAGGCGAGGTAGGTGCGGGCGGTGGCGGCGCTGACCGGGGTGGGGAGGGCGGCGGAGGCGGTCGGGCCGTTGAAGAGTCCGGCGAAGGCTATGAGGCCGGTCAGTGTCGCGAGTATGCTGAGCCGTCGTCGACGCGCGTAGAACTTCGGCATACGAACTCCCTTGTGGTGTGGGGGTGTTGGAGTGCGAGCGGGGAAATGCTCGCGGTGCCGTGTTGCGGGGAGGTGTGCGCCCGGTAAGAAGCTAGTGACGTGCTCATGACACAACAAGGGGCGCGACGAGACTTTCCTCACGGGTGGGCGGGGCCGGTCCTCGCGTACAGTGGATGGCGCAGAAGGGGAGTAGCTCTTCGCCGGACCGTCGACATACTGCTCAGCTCGTCTGAGCCGGCGCCCGGAGGCAGGTCCATCGCGTGGATACGCGGGGATCGGCCAGCGAGACCTTCGGTAAAGCAGTGCACTAGTCGTTTTTCGTGTGCGCTGCCGTGCCGAGGTGTCCGCGGACAGCAATCACACTCTCGGTGGGGCAGCCCCGACCGATTGAGGAATTTTGATCAGCATCAGCGTGACGGCGCTCGTCTTCGGCGTCGTCTTTCTCGCCGAACTCCCCGACAAGACCGCGCTCGCCGGACTCGTCCTCGGCACCCGTTACCGCGCCTCGTACGTCTTCGCCGGCGTGGCCGCCGCGTTCCTTCTGCATGTCGTGCTCGCGGTGGCGGCGGGCAGCGTACTGACCTTGCTGCCGCAGCAGTTGGTGGCCGCGGTCACCGGTGTGCTCTTCCTGGGCGGGGCCGCGGTGCTCCTCTTCAAGAAGGGTGACGACGACGAGGAGGTCCGCGCGCCGAAGGACCAGTCCTTCTGGCGGGTGTCCGGTGCCGGGTTCATGCTCATCCTGGTCGCCGAGTTCGGTGATCTGACCCAGATCATGACGGCGAACCTCGCGGCGCGTTACGACGATCCGTTCTCCGTCGGGCTCGGTGCGGTGCTGGCGCTGTGGGCTGTGGCCGGGCTGGGAATCGTGGGTGGAAAGGCGCTGATGAAGCGGGTGCCGTTGGAGTTGATCACGCGGATCGCGGCGGTGCTGATGCTGGCGCTGGGGGCGTGGAGCTTGTGGGAGGCCGTGACCGCCTGATCGTGTGAGGGGGGGGGCTCTGGTGCGGGCGGGTGAGCTGAACGGCGGGTGAACTGTTCCGGGGGCGGTGGCGCGATGCCGGTCCTGTTTTGTACCGTAGAGAAACAAAGTGGTTCCCGTCCGTTTTCCCTGACCGGCGGACGGGGCCACCTTGTCCCTCCGGGGGTTGACCCGCGTTCTACTCTCCCGTTCCTTGGAGCCTGCCGATGACGGCCACCACCGTGCTCACCGCCCGTGCCCTTCTGCTGGACATGGACGGCACCCTTGTCGACTCGCATGCCGTCGTCGAGCGGATCTGGCGGCGTTGGTCCGAGCGGCATGGGCTGAACGCGGACGAGGTCATGAAGGTCGTGCATGGGCGGCAGGGGTATGCGTCGATGGCGTTGCTGCTGCCGGGGCGGCCGATGGAGCAGAACCATGCGGAGAATGCGCGCATGCTGGCCGAGGAGACCGCTGACGTCGAGGGCGTCGTCCCGATTCCTGGGGCGCCGGAGTTCCTGGCGTCGCTACGGGGGCTGCCGCATGCGCTTGTCACGTCGGCGGATGTCGCGTTGTCCACGGCGCGGATGGGGGCGGCCGGTCTTGAACTGCCCGAGGTTCGTATCACCGCCGAATCCGTCGGTGCGAGCAAGCCTGATCCTGAGGGGTTCCTGAAGGGGGCCGCCGAGTTGGGCGTTGCGCCCGCGGACTGCATTGTCTTCGAGGACTCCGGGGCGGGTATCGCTGCGGGGCGCTCCGCGGGGATGCGGGTGGTGGGGGTTGGGCCGCAGGCCGGGTTTCATCGGGCGGATGTTGTGGTGCGGGATTTGCGTGCGGTGCGGGTTGAGGATTTGGGGGGTGGGGGGATTCGGCTGCACGTGGGGTGACGGGTGCGCCGTTGGTTGTGCCGCCTTGGGTTTTTTCGCGGGTGCTGCGGCGTGGGGGCTGGTCGCGCAGTTCCCCGCGCCCCTTTGGGGGGCTGCTCCTCGGGGGGTGCCCTACGGGCCGTGCGTGACCCTGGCACTCCCCGCACGGCCCGGTGCCTTCAGCTCTGCCCGGCCGCGAGCCCCGGCGCTTCTCAGCTCCCCCCACCCCAACCCCCTAGGGGCGCGGGGAACTGCGCGCCCAGCCCCCTGTCTCTTA
>NZ_JNXE01000059.1 GCF_000716605.1 Streptomyces sp. NRRL F-525
AAAACCCGCACCCCACCAACCAGCCCCCCGCCCCCTCGGAGCGAGGGCCGGGGCGTGGGGCAGAGCCCCACAGAAAGACCAGCACCCACCAATCCGCAGCGAACCCACCTCGGCGAGCCGGCTGCCCCCGCTGAGTGACTCTTGGAGGGGCATCCGGCTCGTATGGGTGACGTTCACGGCTCGGCTGCGGTGTCCACTGGGTCCGGCCGTAGGCTTCCCGTGTGCCCAGTCTGAATGAGCTGCAGGCGATGGAGTTGATCACTGCTGCCGCTGCCGCTGCGGTGCTTCCCGCTCATCGCTATGTGGTGCCGGTGGTGTGTCGGATGGCGTCTTTGGATCAGGTGGCCGGGAACAAGGAAATCCTCGGGTGGCTGCTGAGGCTTGTACAGGGTGATGAGGCAGGGATGAGGACCGCGGTCGAGGTGTCCGCCCGGATCCTGGCCGGTAACACCCGTCCTGACGGTCAGGTCGTGCCCGTCGGGTCCGCGGCCGGCGACCCGTTGATGATGCTGGCGTGCGACGCCATCCAGATGACGGTGCGTGGTGATGCCGAGAACGCCTGGGCGCAGCTCAAGCAGCAGCATCCCGCCCGGCGTGCGGCTGTTCTGTCCCTGCTGGTCAACTTCCTTAACTACCAGTTCGCTGGCCTCAACCCCGTCGCGCTCGCAGCAGACGAATGGACCTCGCGGTAACTGATCGGGCGGCTTGAATGGCCTGAGTCGGCCGGAGCGCAACCCCGTCGAACTTCTCGGTCAGAACCGGAGGTCGTCCGGCCAGGGGTCGGTGTCGGGCCGGTTGCCCCATCCGTCGTGGAACGGCGGCTCGGTCGAGTACATGTGCGCGGGCGGACGCCACAGGCGCAACAATGCTTCCGCCACGCTGTCGCCCTCGCCCTGGCCGATCTCGCGGCCGTCCGGTTCCTTGGCGCGTGCGATGTAGCGCTCAGGGATCGGCTCTTGGTCCAGGTCCCCCTCAGGCGTGGTTGAGCCGGGGTGGCCGTAGTCGTGCTCCAAGGTGATGGTGCCACCCTTCCGCAGGAAGGTGTCGATCTCGATGCGTTCGCCGTCGGGCCGCAGGTCGACCAGGGTGAGGGCGGCGACGACGGCGACGACCGGGCGCCGGTGGCGGGTCATGATCTGCGGTGCGCCGTCGGGGAATTGGGTGGCGTCCGCGATCACGTCCGCGAGCTTGGGGCGGGCCGATGTCAGCGGCCACACCGGGCACCGGCCGGGGTCGGCGACCTTGTCCAGGGGGACGATGGCGGCCCACGTCGGGTAGCCGAGGCTCTGCGTCGTATCCATCGTGACCAGGGTGATCGCGCCGTCCTCGGCTGCGGCCACGAGCCGGCCCCAGCGGTTGCGTGCTTCCTCCACGCCGATCGGCGCGCCCCACTGCTCGACCAGTTCCTTGTACCGGGGCGGCACGCAGGCGGGCACGCTGGTGGGCTCTACGCGCTCTGTCTCTTCCATACCCAAACCGTAAGGTGCCTTACGCATATTACGTAAGGTACCTTACGGAGATTGGCCGGATTGCGACGGCTCGTTGACCTAGCTCCTCGGAGCGAGGGCCGGGACGTGGGATGACGTGCCCACCCCACCACCCACCGATCCGCGGTGCTCCCGCCGACTCAGACGTGCGGCGCCCTGGGAACGTCGTCCCACGTCATGAGGTTTTCCAACATGGGCCACTCGCCGAACGGGATGGGGGCCATGGCCAGGTTGTCCCTCACAGCCTCGTCCACGGAGCATGGTCCGCAGATCGTCACGTTCCGTTCGGTGACGATCCGGGAGGCGCCGCCGATATCGCCCTCGAACTGGGTGAGCGGGCCGTGGCACCGGGGGCAGCGTTCGGCGGGATCCTGCTGGTTCATGGATCGGGACTCGCTTCTCGTAGTTGGTGCTTGCTGCTGGTTCGGCCGACCCGCGTCTGCGGTCCCGGCAAGGGCCGCCACGGCGGCGGCCTGGTCGTGCTGCTCGAATGCGCGGTACAGGGTCGACCGCTTGATGCCGAGTGCTGCCGCGATGGCGGGTACGGGCTCCTCGCGGTCCCGGCGGGCGAGTGCTGCGGCGAGCTGATCGGCGCTGACCGCTCGGGGGCGGCCTCCTCGGCGGCCCTTCGCGTGGGCGGTCTCCAGTCCGTCCATGGTCCGCTCGTGGATGAACTCCCGCTCGATCTCGGCGAACACCGCGACCACGACGAACAACACCTTCCCAGGGCCCTGGGGGTCGTAGATGCCGGCGAGAGGTCCGCTCAGGATCTCCAGCCGGTTTCCGAGGTGCTGGATGTCCTGTGCGGAGACGATCAGTTCGATCATGTTGCGGCCGAGGCGGTCTAGCCGCTGGACCGTGAGGATGTCGCCCGGCCGGAGGGAGTTCCGGGCCTGTACGTACTCGGGCCGGGTCGGCTGCCGGGTGCTGATCACCTCGTCGAAGATCCGCACGCACCCGGCCGCGCGGAGCGCGCGTACCTGGGCCGTGAGGTCTTGGCCGCGTCGGCTGGCTCTCGCGTACCCGATCCGGTCGCCGGTTCGCTCGGCGGCGGCCTCCGTGATCTCAGGGGTCGGTCCGGGCTGCCACGGTTGCCCCGGGCGCCGGTCGACGGGCACCCGGACCGCCGGGCCGGACCGCAGCTTGGGGAGTCCTGCGTACCGGCCGGTGTGGTAGACGGTGGAGACAAGCCCGGTGTGGGTTCGGCAGGGCGAGCCGGCTGGCACTTCGCATCGCGGGCAGGGCTGACGCTCGATCTGCTCGGCCGGTGCCATCTCGTCCGAGGCGCCACTCATCGCGGCCCCATTAGCTGCCGATCCGCCAGGTAGCGGCCCGATTCGGTGTAGCCGAGGCGTTCCAGCTCCCACACCGTCCAGTCTCGGCGGGGTTCCCGGCGCTCGGCCGTTCCCGTGAAGATCATCATTTCCAGGCGGCTCAGAACATCGCCGACGTGGATATCAGAGGCGTCCGCGCTGAACGTCAGCATGCTCGCAAGGGCGTACGGGGTGAGCCTGCCGGTATGCGGGTTGACGTCGCCGGGACTGTTCGGCTGTTCCATCCGCCAGATTGCGCGTAGCGCCGCCTCACGCAACCCAGCCAGCATCGCGGCGTCTTGCGTCACCTTGGCCCGTCCGTACCTGCGGACGTCTGCGCGCCGCGCCACAGCCAATGGGTCCTTCGGGTCTTCTTTGCTGGGGCGCCAAAACATCCTGGGTCCTTTCGTCGGGAGGGCTGTCCCAAAAACGTATCCCATTTCGTGCGCGGCAGAGGAGGTTTTGGGACAGGTTTCGGGACGGATATCGGTGAGTTCCGGCGCCACTCGGCCGGCGTCCCGAAACCGATCGTTTCCGGGACGCCTTAGCGTGTGCACGCTAAACCGATCCGTTCCGTGCCTTCCCGCCGAACGCCTCGTTGTCCGGGCGTGACCACGAAAACGAATGCGACCTTGCCGGTTGCGTGGGTGCAGTGCAGCGCGTGCCAGGGCTCGACCCGGGCCGTGTTGACGGCCGACCCGGTGGCGCCGATCATGGACGCCGGCGCTGAGCACGTCCGCGAGGCACACCCCGGCAAGAGTGCCGCCAAGATCCTCGGGTTTCTCACCGGTCACGCCTGGCTCGTCGACGGCGCCTCGCCAGATGACCCCGCCGGTTGGCTGGAGCTGTGGAACGCGGCCTACCCGCCCGACTTCGGGCCCGGGATGCCCCAAGCCGCAACGGAGAACGGCCGTACGGCCGTGTAGGCCGCGGTTCCCGGCGGGCGTCACCGTACGCCTTCGGGGCTGTGACCCGGGCCCCGTACCGTGGAGCGCGTGACTCAGACCAGCGGAGCCGAGGGCACGGCCGCGCACGCCGAGGCGGAAGCCGAACTCATCGGTCACCTGCGGTGGCAGGCCGATACGACACCCGCGCGGCCGGGCTGGGCTCACTCCGGCCTGGCCGCGCTGCTGCTGGCCCGCGGCCGGCTGTTCGTCCCGGCCTCCTGGCCGGGAGACGGGCCTCCGCCCGGGGAGCCGGGCCGGTGCTACGTCGAATCGGTCTCCTGGGCCTGGGCCTCGTCGGGCGAGTTCGCCTATGTGGAGGGCCTGGCCTGGGATGTCGCGTGGGCCGTCGAACACGCCTGGTGCGCCGGCGCCGACGGCCAGGCCCGGGATCTCACCTGGCCAACGCCCGGACGGGCCTACCTGGGCTTGCCCGTCGATGCCGAGTACGCGGCCCGCACGATGGGCGACCGGGCCGGGCCGCTGCTGTACGGGGCCGTTGGCATGGCCTCGGAACTGGCCCGGGACTGGATGCGCGACGACGTCCCGGCCGGGCTCCTGGTCGACGTCGGCCGCCCCATCCCGGCCTAGCGGGCCTCGACGGGTACATGTACCGGTATGCGGGTGCGCTGGTCGGAGGTGGAGGAACGGGCTCGGGCCGTGGTCGCCGAGTACGGCGGTGAGGTCACGCTCCGCCAGTGCTGGTACCGGCTGATCTCGGCGGGAGCGCTGCCCAACCGGGCCTCGATGTACCGGCGCCTCTCCTCCCACCTGGCGCGGGCTCGCCGGGAGGGACAGTTCCCGGACCTGGTGGACGCGCTACGGGAGATCCACCAACCCCCGGCGTACGCGGACGTGGGCGAGCTGCTGGCAGCGGTACCCGACCTCTTCCGCCTCGACCGCACGGCCGGCCAGGCGGAAGCCCTGTGGGTCTGCGCGGAAAAGGACACGCTGAGGGTGCAACTCTCCGGCTGGCTCGGGCCGTTGGGTATCCCCGTGCCCTGGCAAGAACCACAGTGCTGTCAAAACTCGTGAACATCACCCGACCGTGGATCGGGGTGCCTCCCAAACCCGTGAACAACTGCTGTCGCTACCCGTGAACAAAGCCAGTCCGGCCTCCTCGGCAGCGTTCGGGTCGCGGCCCGCGAGCGCCACCGTCAGCCGCGGATCCGTGCGGGCCGCGATCCAGACGTCGGACAGGTCCAACCCCAGGCCCCTAGCTGCCTCGTCCGGAGCGCGGCCGTGGCGCAGCTCCGTGACGAGTAGGGCGCGGGCCTCGTCGGTGAGCGGCGCTGGTCTGGTCATCTGCGCCACCCTACGAACCGCACGCCCGCTCGGCGACCTTCCCCTACAACTGGTGGGGGGCGACGATTCCCGTCATCAGCTCGGGCCCGGTGGACTCCTTCACCCGCTCGGGGTGGATCGTCCGCAGTCCGTGCTGAACGGGGGGCTGACAGACCAGCGTGCGTAACGCAGGGTGCAGCGCGGTCAGTTGCCCGAGGGTGCGCATCTGCCCCCATCGTCCGCCGGCCACGCTGTCCATGGTCAGGGTGATCAGGCGGGCGGTGGCGGGGTCCGCACACGCCGCGGTGGTCACGATGACCGCACTGTCCCGCGCGAGGCCCGAGAGATCGCGCAGGAGACGGGCGGCTGCGGTGTCGCTCAGGCAGTCCAGTACGCCGGAGAGAACGACGGCGACCGGCTCGCCGAGGTCGAGGTGCCCGGCCACGCCCGGGTCATCGAGGAGTCCGGGCTTTTCGAGGTCCCAGGGCACGACCCGCGCGCCGGCGGGCTCGTCGAGAACAGCACGCGCGTGCCCGAGGACGATCGGATCGTTGTCGCAGTAGACGGTCCGGGCCTGCTCAGGCTGCCGCGTCTCGACGATGTCGTGCAGGTACGGCGGCCACCCCGGGAAACCTGAGCCGAGATCGAGGACCTGACAGATGCCGCCGGGGTCGCTGGCGAGGCTGTCCAGGACGTCACGGACAAAGAGGCGGGCCGCCGTGGCGTGGAAGGAGGCGAGAGGGTAGACCCCGATGAGCTTCTCGGCGGCGCCCCCGTGGGCAAAGGGAAGGTGGGAGTACCCATCGAGGAGAACGTCATGGATACGCGCGTTGGTAATCCGGTCGGCGTCGTCGCTCATCGCGCGCCCCGCGCGGGCTCACGGACGATACGGGCATTGTCCGGCAGGACATCACGCAGGCTGTCGGGGATGCTGCCCATCATCCAGTAGGGGCCGGATTCGATGACCGTGGCGGTGGGGTCGTCCAGCAGCACGTAGTACAGCGTGCCGGGACCAGCGGAACTCTCGCCGATCTCCGGCGGCGGACCCTGCTCGGGGGTCCACGTCATGTAGTGGCGGCCACCGGCTCGCACGATACGGCGGCCGTCGTCGTCCCGGTCGCCGAGCGTCCTGTATCTGCGGCAGGTCCGCCACCAGTCGCACGAGTAGCAGACCTGATCCCGCCGCATCCGGGCGCCGATCCCGTGAATGGGCTCGCTGCCGTCCGGGCGCCCGCACAACGTGCACGACACCACCCTGCTGCCCGCGTCTGCATCCGTGTCGGGTGACTCGATCGTCATGAACTGTCTTTCACTCAAGGGAAGTTGGGATCCGGCGAGGGTCTCCCTCATGAACTTCCTTTCGCTCAAAGGGAGTTGGGATGCATGTTGGTGCCCGCCCTGGACAACCGGCAGGGCGGGCACCGGCCGCAGAGCGGCGCCCCGAAGGAGGCGGAGAGGCCCTGCGGCGGCCGACCCCACGGCGTCCGGTCGCCGTACGAAAGGGGCCGGGGTCGGCGGACTGGGCCACTCAGTCCGCCGGCTCGCCGTCCGCGCCTGAGGTTTCACTCGGCACGGCGGGGGCGGCGAGGTCGAGGAGCGCGGTAGCGAGCTGCGGCTCGTCGGTGTCCGTACAGCTCAGCCCCGAACTCAGCGCGGGATGAAGGGACTTGACGGCCTCGGGGGTGCGTAGCCGCGGCCAGACTCCGGGGGCGGCATGGTCCATCGTCCGGGCGATCCGATCGGCCCGCCCGGCGTCACGGCACACCGACGTCGCCAGCACCAGGACACTCCCGGGCGCGAGGACGGGCAGCTCGTCCAGGAGCCGGGTGACGGCGGTGTCGGTGAGGTGGTCCAGCAGCCCGGAGGCGATCACCACGACCGGCTCGTCCACGAGATTGAGATGGCTCTGTACGACGGGGTGGGCCAGCAACCCGGGCGTGCCCGGGTCGGCGTCGATCACGCGCACCCCGGGCGCCTCGACCAGCATCATCTGTGCGTGGGCGAACACCATCGGATCGTGGGCGCAGTAGACGATCCGGGCCAGGGGCTGACGCTGCATGAGGAACGGGTGCCACCAGTACGGGCGCCAGGACGGCAGCGGGCACCGCAGGTCGAGAAGCTGGTGGGCGCCGTCGCGGGCGAGCTGGCGAACGGCGCCCCGTACGAACTCGTGGGCGGCGATGACCCGTTCGTCGGCGGCGAGGTCGACCCGCAGCAGCGCGTCAGCGGCCCGGCGGTCGGCGGGATAGTGGTCACTGCCCCCTATCAGGCGGTTCTCGATACGGGCGCTCGTGGGCCGGGTGGCGTCGATCACCGCACACCACCGGACCCGCCCACCACCGCGAGATCGACGCCGTGCGGCACCCCGCTGGACGGATCGGAGGCGTCCGCCCGCAGTTTGGCGGTCAGCGCACGCCCGATGGCCTGCAACGGGGTAAGGCCGTCGTCGATGCGGCGCATGACCTGCTGCTGCCACTCCACCGGGAGGGTGGACAGCACATTGCGCAGGGTGCCGGCGATCCTGGGCACCGTCCCCGGAGGCCTCTCGCCCTTATCCCCCCGCCCTGCGACAGGCGGAGCCTCCTCGCCCCGGTCCGCCTGCTGCTCGACGCCGGACAGGGCCGCTTCCAGCCGGGCGCCGCCGCCCGGACGGGGCAGTCGCGGGATGAACGCGGCCAGCGCAGACAGAAGCCGTTCCTCGGCCTCCTCGGGCGGGGTCAGCTCGTGCAGTACGCGGGCCTGCCACCCCGGGCCCAGCCTCCGGTAGCCATTGAGGCGGGACTGAGCCAGCTGATCCCGGCACCGGCGCTCGGCCACGACTCCGGAGTCCTCCCCGGCGGCGAGAGCGGCGAAATACCGGCACTCGTCCCTCACCGGCGCCAAGCGCTCGGCGCCCTCCGACTTCAGCGCGAGCGGGCCGTATCGCGCCAGGGTCTCGCCCTCCCCAACCAGCGTGTACAGGTCGGCCCGCTCCAGCAGCGTCAACCCCCGCCACCGTCCGGACAGCACGCGGTAGAGGTGGAGGGGCGCGTCCCGGGCGGCGTCGATGACGGCGGTAGCGGGGTGCTGCTCCCACGCGTCCAGGACGCGCAGCGCCTCGCGGGCGGCGCGCATCGGGTCGGCGGCACTCTCCATGACGAATCCTCCAGTGATCGGTGTGAAGGGGTGCGCCCCCGCCCGCTCGCCCCGCTCAAAGCGGGCGGGCGGGGGCACGGCGCAGGCCCGCGTCGGGGGAGGCGCGGGCCTGCGGTCTAGAGGCCGTGGCGCGAGACGAGGAACGGCCGTCTGACCGTCCATCCCTCGCCGAGTACGGCCAGATCGGCGCAGAGACAGCGAGACGGGCCGGCCGCTTCCCCGGGCCTGGTCATGCCGCGCAGTACGGCGGCGGTGAAGCGGTCGATGGTGTCCACCGGGTGGAGTCGACAGGACAGCGACACGGCGTGGACGGTCACTCGGCCATCAGCAAGTACGACGGTGACGGCGATACGGTCTCCGCCGTACGACTCGATCGCCTCGGCGACCAAGGCCCGGGTCCGCGTGGTCAGCATCTCGGCGGCCTTCTCGGGCACGGCCCACGCGGCGAGCGTCACGCCTACGTTCCATGCCGCGCGGCGTGGTGTGTCCGGGTCGGCCGTGGCGTAGTGGCGTGTGGCTCGCTGCCGGGTCGGCGTGGGCGCGCACTGCGCCGTGCGCGTCACCGTGGCCGGCCATGGTGCGTGCTGCCGCTGTACTCGCCGGTCTGCGGGTCGCGCGAGTTCACCGTCAGAATGACGTGCCACTCCCACAGGCCTTCGACCGATCCGGGCACCCTGGCCAGGTTCAAGGCCTGGATCTCCAGCATGGGAGCTTCCCGCGCCAGGTCGGCGGCGGCTTGCAGCGCGTCGGCCGCTGTATCGCCGGCGCACACGAGCGCGGTGTGTGCGCTCACCGTGATGTCACTGGACGGATTGAGTGCCGAGACGACCTGTACCGCCGACCCGGCCGCCTGGATCGTCCGCACCAAATCACCCGCGAACGGGGGCGCCGACTGCCGGGCCTTCTCGACTGCCGCCCCCCGTTGACCACCAGGGACAGCGGGCAGGTGCTCGCGTCCTTCGCCGGCCAACTCGTGTCCGCTCTGGTCATCCATGAGGTTCCTCGTCGTGGTCTCGGTATGCCATGGGTCCCTGCTCGTGCTCCTGGTGCTGGTCGACGGCTGGCGACGGCAGCACGCGAACGGTGTGTATGCCGTCGACCGTCTCGACCTTCACGCCGTACCCGCGTCTCGTCTCCAGCGCGGCCACAGCCTCGGCGTAGACGGGGGCCAAGCCCTCCGCGAGCGGGGCGA
The DNA here is from genome assembly GCF_000716605.1 of Streptomyces sp. NRRL F-525. Classification (GTDB taxonomy): domain Bacteria; phylum Actinomycetota; class Actinomycetes; order Streptomycetales; family Streptomycetaceae; genus Streptomyces. The sequence goes on from NZ_JNXE01000059.1 coordinate 9,356, forward strand.
CGGCGGCCGGGTCCAACAACCAGGTGGCGATGCCGTACGCGCGGCCGAGCAACCAGCACGCGGCAGCGTGGGAAGCGCCGGTCAGATACTCGTTGGCCAACAAGATCGGTTCGTCACGCCTGGGAACGTTGATCGCGTGTTCACAGCGGTATCGCTGGACCACCGGGGCTCGCCGCTGGGCCAGTTCACGGGGCTTTTCCGGGCACGTCAGCACGTCGTCCCCTCTTCCCGCTGCGCGGGCAGGCGTACGGCGGCGTATACCGCGTTGATGCCACGGTGCGGGTAGTGGCCCCACTCGTCGGCCAGGGCCTCGACCAAGGCGAGCCCGCGGCCTCCCTCTTCGTCCAGGTCGGCCACGCGGGGGGCGAACGACTGATACCGCCCGCTGTCCAGAACGGTGACGACTGCTCGGCCCGCCGTGATGGTGACGATCAACCTGAACGACCGGCCGCGGGAGTGCCGAACAGCGTTGGTGACCAACTCCGACACGATGTGCTCGACAATCGCAATCTGATCGCCGGGCACCCCCCACTTGCCGAGGTGGTTGCTGGTGTAGTGGCGGGCGGTGGCCGGGGATCGCAGGGACTCCGCAGACAGCGAGATCGACTGACGACGGCCGCCTTCGCCGCGACGGTCGGCGGCGTGCGCCGTGTCGGGCCCGTTCCCCTGGGAAGGCGCCACAGACAGGCCGCTGCGGTGGTCACGGGGGCGGTACGTCATGCCCGACCTCCTCGGCAGCAACGCGCGCCCGACTGCGGTTCGGATGGCGGCACCACGCCTAAGACAGTGCTGACCAGGTTCGTTCCGGTGGTCTTGTGTCCTTTTGGCGGCATGGGCGCACTCCAGTCCCACGCGTGGCGCCCTGATCACGGACGGCTACAGCGCGTGTCTATGGGACTCTAGAGTCTCCCATAGAATTCCATGGCGCAATACTATGGCGGAATTCCATGGACATGCTCGGCTGCTAGCGAGAGGGCAAACCACCATGTCCGCACGCCCCCGGCCCAATAGGGCAGACTGGTCGCAGGCAATTCCACGACTAGGACGGCGGAGGGGAAGGCGGCAGAGGATGACCACGGACGGCCCCACTACGCTGCGCAAGCGCCTCGGCGCCGACCTGCGGAAGCTGCGCGAGCGAGCCGACATGGACCAAAGCCAAGCGGCCACGCACCTTGACTGCGCAGTGTCCAAGATCAGCAGGATTGAGCAAGGTCACGGAAAGTCGGTCGTGCGGGAGCGCGACGTACTTGATCTCCTTGAGCTGTACGGCGTGACCGACATGGACGTACGTAAGCAGATGCTGGAGATCCGCCGCCTGGCCTCCTCCCCCGGCTGGTGGGAACAGAGCGACGTCGAGAGGGCCCTTCCTGTTGACCTCGGCCCGTACGTTGGCCTTGAAGCCGATGCCCGCAAGGTGCAGGCGTGGGAGTCCACTTACGTTCCGGGACTGCTGCAAATCACGGAGTACGCCCGCGCGGTCCTGTCCAGCGGTGGTGATCGTTCGGCGAAAGAAGTGGACCACCTGGTGGCGGTCCGGGAGAAGCGGCAACACCGTCTGAACGACGCCGGGTTCGAGCTTTGGGCCGTCGTGGATGAGTCGGCGTTGCGCCGGCCAGTCGGCGGGCCGGAAGTCATGCGCGCACAGATCAACCACCTCAGGGCCACGTCTGACCGGGCGAATGTCACTGTCCAGATCATTCCAATTTCCAAGGGCGCGCATCCCGGGATGCGCGGGTCCTTCACGCTACTGGAGTTCGGGGCGGGTGACCCGAAAATCGCCTACGTGGACGGCATGGGCGGGAATCTCCTTATGGAGAAAGAAGCGCAGGTTAGACCACTCGCTCAGGTCTTCGACCGCCTAATGGCGGTCGCACTAGATCCCACGGAGTCCGCGGCACTCCTGTCACATCTCGCCGCCAAGGAGCCGACCCCATGAACACGCCAACTCCGCCCCGTGTAGACGTCACGGGGCTGCACTGGATAAAGGCGCGAGCCAGCAGCGACAACGGCGCCTGCGTGGAACTCGCCTCCGCCCCGAACGGTTGGGTGGCCCTACGCGACAGCAAGGACCCCGAGGGCGGCATCTTGATGTTCACCCGAGAGGAGATGGCCGCGTTCGTCACTGGCGCAAGCGCTGGGGACTTCGATCACCTGATCTGACACAGTTTGAACGCGGTGGAGGGGTCAACTCGGAAAGAGTCGGCCCCTCAGTGGCTTTTCGGACTACTAGAACCGGGGGCCTCCCGTACCGGGATGTGTCCCACACTCAGATGCCAGTACTCGCAACGTCCCCCTCCCTCGACCGGCCATTTCTGGCGTGCACACGCTAAATAGGGGACTTCGACACCGTGTTGCCTGCACACGAGAGGGGGCACCCCCGTGGGGGGTGCCCCCTCTCGTGTGCAGTGGTGTGCTGCTAGGGACGTCAGACCGTGAGGGGCGTCCGGTCGGCTGTGCGCTCATGTGCGGCGCCTTGTGCGGGCAGTGCAGCCGCCGTGCGCCGCGCCAGTTCGGCGCGGAAGTCGCCGAGCCACCTTCGGGCGGTCGACGTGTCGCGCTCGTCGCCCGCGAGTTCAGCATCGGTTGGCTCGACACCCTGGGTGGAAACCTTGTGCAAGTACAGATCCCACCCGCGCATCTTGGGCTCGCTCGTCCACCGGGGGGGCTCGTACGGCGTCGGGTCGGTCAGGGCATCCATCAGGTGATCCCTGGCGTTCTGGAGCGCGACCGTGGCCGCCCGGCGGGTCTCCTCGGCCTTCTGGGCCTCCGCGAGCGTGCGCTCGGCCTGCTCCTTGGCCCGGCGTGCGGTCCCCTCGGCCTCCTGGGCTTCGCTCGTCAGCCGCGCGAGGGCGGCGACCTGGCGGTCGTGCTCGTCCGCGAGCTGCTGTGTCTGCCCCTGGATCGTCCGGGCCTTCGCCTGAAGAGCCTCGACCTGCTCGGCGGCCCGCTGCACCTCGTCCCGGGCAGCGCGCTGCCGACTCATGGCCTGCTGGGCTTCGGTGCGTGCGCCCTCGGCCTCGCGTCGGCGCTCCCCCGCCTCAGCCTCGGCCTTCTGGATCGCGTTGCGCAGGTCGTCAAGCTGGCGTGAAAGCCGGCGGTGCGTCTCCTCGTCGGCGGTCGCGGCGGTGCGCAGGCTGGACGCCTCCTTGCCCAACTCCTCGACGTGGGCGGAGAGTTGCCCGCGTCGCTCGTCAGCCTCGTCCGCGAGCCGGGTAGCTGCTGCGGCACGCTCCACGGCGGCCTCTGCTTCCTTCCCGGCCCGGGTGGCGGCTTTCTGAGCCTCGGTCATCAGGGCCTCGGCGGCAGCGCGCTGCTCGGCAGCGCTGGCCTCCACCTCGGCCGCCTCCTCCTGGACGGCCGCGAGTTCCGCACGCGCCTGGTCGCGGGCCTCCTCGGCCTCCTTCTGCTGCTTCTGTGCCTCGGCGGCGGCGGCGCCTGCTGAGATGGCCTCGACGCTGGGGACGATCGCCAGTTCTTCGAGTAGCCGCACGATCGCCATGGGGTCGTGCACGTCCATGCGCGCCAGGTCGATGACACGGCCGCGGGTTGCAACGGCACGGGCGAGCGTGAGCTGTGCGGGAGTGTCGCCGGCAATCCCCGCCGCGTCGATGGCCCGCTCTGCCTTGCCCTGCAAGTCGTCCACCCGGCGGCTGGCTGCGGCCCTCTTTCGACCGGCAGGTGTCTGGTCCCTGGCGTCCAACGCGCTCTTCAGCTCATGCAGGGAGGTGGCGGCCCTCCGGATGCGAGCCTCGTGGTGAATGAGCCCGTCCTTGGCCTTGGCGTCCCATCCGAGCCCGGCGAACACGGCGGCCCACACGCGCGTGTAGGCGATCTGGACCAGCCGGACCAGGCCGGGGTTCGCGTCGTCTGGATCTGCGTCCACCTCGTTGGCAGACATCCGCTTGTGAAGCTCGAACTCGATGAGTTTCGCCGAGATCACCGGAACGGCAGCAAAGACGCCCGTTGCCCACAGGTTGCCGGGTGCGTGCACTGCGTTCATGGTGCTGCTGGCCGCGACCAGGGCCCATGCCATGCGTCGGGTCTGCCGCATGGGGCGCGTCCATGCCGACTCCACGGCCGCCGAGCGGTACAGGGAGACGAAGCACGTGATCTCGGCCAGGTCGAAGATCGCCATGATCGGCACAGCCCAGTACGGGGCGAGATCCATGGTCTCGGTGGCGAAGCCGTAGAGGCCGTAGAGCGACAGGACCATGCCACACGCGCCGAGCGCGGCGAGCGGGCCGGCTGCCGCGACGGTCTGCCGTACCTCGCCCGCGTCCGCAGAGCCAACGGCCTGCGGACGGGCCGGAACTGCTGGGATCGCTCTGCGGGCCCGCCGGAGCCGGGCGTACATGACGGCAAGGGACAGGGCCGTGGTCGCCGTCGCGGCGGCCCACAGGGCCCAGTCGGGCACCTGGTGGACGGCGTCCGGGATCGTCAGTTCGGGCAGCGTCATCACACGTCACCGCCTCGTCCAGCAGTACCGCTGACGGTGCGCGGGGCCGTACTCTGGTCTCGCATCGGGGTCCTCCTCGATCGTCCGACTCCGGGGTCTGCTGCCAGGCCGGCCCGGAGTCGTTTCACGTTTATGCACGTATAAATGCGTGATATTCAGCCGTTCACCGAGCATGCGGTTGTGCCGGTAGAACATCACTGCACGGGGCTGCATCGTAGCTGCACAGGCGCACAAGGGGGGCGCACTAAAGCGAACACCCTCCGCCCTGCGGTGGACAGTTTCACATTTATACATGCATAAACGCAAGGAGGTGGACGCGCACAAAAGTGTACGCGTCCACCTCCTTGCACGTGGCCGCACTGGGTGTTGCACAGCCCTGCCCGCGCCTACTTACGGGGACGCCCCCGCTTGCCTGTCGACTGCACAGGGCCGCCCAGCTCCCGCACTACGTCGCTCGGCGTCATCTCTTCAGCGAGACGCCGCAGTGCCAGGCGGAGGACCGCCGTGTGGGGGATGCGTTCCTGGCGCGAGGCTCCGGCTTCGGTCACCTGCCACAGAAAATCCTCATCAGGCGGGTCCGGGTAGAAGGGGATGGCCTTGGGGCGCGGCCGTGTACCACCGCGCCGTTCCTCCTGCGGCGGGTCCGCCGGCGGCTCCATCTGCCCCCTCCCATGCGTCTTTTCTCCCACTGCGGCTGCGGCAGCGGCAGTGGCTGCCGCCTGGGCCTTGGCCTCGGCGTCCTTGCGCTGCTGGCGTTCCAGCCGCTCCGCCTCCCGCTTGGCCGCTCGTTCCTCGGGGGTGGGACGGCGGCCTGCGGTACGTGATCCGCCGGGGTTGCGTCCCCTTCTGCGGCGCTCTGCCTCGTCGTCCAGCGCGTCGGCCGCAGATCCACCGCCGTCACTCATAGTTGATCACCGCCTCAACCAGGGCGTCCATGGAGCTGACGAACCGCTCGGCCTTCTTCGGCACGGGCGCCGACGAAATGGCGACGTTCAGGCGGCGCTTAGAGAGCCACCTCTCGTTATGGACGAGGGGCCCGGTCTGGTGCCCGTACCGCTCAACGATCGAACGGAACTCGGTGCGTGCCCAACCAGGCGGGCTGTCGACCTTGTTGGGCGTGATGATCAGCGGGTATTCAGCGAGTTCGTCCACCATGCCGGACAGGGCGTTAAGGCTCTCCTTGACCAGGACGGCCGGAACGACGACGACGTCTGCCTCGTTCAGCGCTCCGTACGTCAGCTCACAGCCTCCGGGGTGGGTGTCCACCACCAGCGGCCTGCCAAGCTCCTTCGCCCATCGTCCCAGGTGGTCTGACACCTCGTCGCGTGGCGGCTGCTCGTGGACGAGCTCCGGATACGAAGGGATGAGATCGGCCCTGCGTGCACCGATATTGGGCCGCGGGGTCGACATCTTCTCGAACGCGACCTGAAGGGGATAGTTCGCGTACCGCTCGTGGCGGTAGCCCATCGAGCGCGAGCTACAGCCCATGTCCCAATCGAAGTCGACCAGGACGGCATCGAGCAGGAACGCCAGCTCGCGGGCGAACGTGCTCTTGCCGTCGCCCCCCTTGTACGCGGAGGCCGCGACGATCGGCGGCCGACCGTCTCGCCCGCGCTGCCACTCCAACAAGCTTTTAGACATGCACGACATTATGCGGGCATATATCCGCCGTGCCTATGCACACTCCAAGCCAGAACGCGCTACTCTACATTTATGCATGTATAAATGCATGCAAGGCAAGTCTCTGAACTGCACAGATGAGGGACCGGGCTGGCACCCGGCCCCTCATCTTCACTCGCTCGGCCTGTGGGAACGGATTGCGTCTCGTCGTCCGCAGGCCTTGGATCCTTGGAGGATCTGGCATGACTGTACGTGGTGGATCGACGCTCGCGGCTGACCTGCCGAAGCAGGATGCGACTACCGAGGCAGACGGGGGACCGGGTGCACCGGCGGGCGGCTGGGCGATCCTGCCGCCACTGAAGGCGGACGACCTGGTGGCACTGGTCGACGCGATCAACGTCCCCGGGCTGCCTGCCTTCTTCGTGGACTGGACGGCGGCCACGCTGCGCTGACTCCCGTCCGGCCCGAGGAACGGAATGCGGCCCTAAACCCACGGCGGGTGTAGGGCCGCATTCTTAGCATGTACACGCTAAGCCGGTCGAGTGGCGCCGACCAGTCCGCCCGAGCGGTAGAGCTTGACGATCTGCACGTTCTTGCCGGTCCTGGGCGCCTCGATGATCATGCCGCCGCCGTAGTACATGGCGACGTGGTAGGCGTCGCTGCCGCTGCCGGTGTGCGAGTAGAAGATCAGGTCGCCGACCTGGAGCGCGTCCATGCTGACGGGATGCGAGGCGGTCGCGGTGTACTGGTCGGCGGCGGTGCGGGGGAGGTGGGTGGTCGACCACCACGCGTTTTGAGTGAGGCTGGAACAGTCGAATCCCGAGTGGGTCGCCGCGAAGCAACTCCCGTTGAGATAACCGTTGTTGCCAGAGCAAAAGCCCTGCGAGGGCCCTTCTGGGGTCCCGCCTCCCCACACGTACGGCAGTCCCAAGTAGGTGGAGGCCTTCCGGGCGGCGTCGGCTCCGGAGCCGGAGCCCGCGACGGCCGGCGCGATGGTGTCCACCCACGCGGCGGCCCGGTCGATGATGTCGTGCACGTAGTTGTAGGTCTGGCCCGCCGCGAACGACTCGGGCGGGACTCCCTGGTACTGGTCGACCCGCCCCCATCCGGCGTTGTAGCCGGCCAGGGCCAGGGCCACGGAGCCGCCCGGGTATCCGCTCTCCTTGGCCCGCTCGATGAGCGCACACATCATCCGGCCCTCTGCCATGACCGCGTCGCCGATGTCGAAGGGGGAGGCGGTGCCGCTGCCGTCGTCGTCGCGTCCCCACGTCCCCCATGTGGAGTCGATGAACTGGGCCGGACCCTTGGCCGTGCCGCTGCTGGTCTCTGGCCCCACGGCGGCGGCGTCGAAATGGCTCTCCTGGTAGATCTGGGCGGCGATGAGCGCGGGCGACTCGTCGGCGCACAACCCGCCGGCCTTCGTCACCCAGGGGAGGAAAGCCGCGGGGACCTTCCCGGCCTTGATGCCGGTCGCGCTGGCCGCCGAGGCGGACGAACCTCCCCCCACGGCTGCAACCCCGATGACGCTCGCCAGGATCAGCCCTCCGACTGCTGCGGCGGCTCCGGCTGCGAGCTTGGCGGGCACGCTGTCCCTCCCCTTCGTCGTGTTCGTCGCGGCTTCTTCTTGATCTCCGTGCGCCGTGCCTCCCTGCCGGCCTCCCACGCGGCCGTCCACTCCGGGGGACTGACCTGGTAGGCGACCGCCCACCGTGCCGTGTCGCGCACCCCGTACACCCCCGCCTCGACCCGGCTGACCATCTGGCCGCTTACGCCGATGACGTCGGCGGTCTCCCGCTGCGTCCGTCCCGTGCGCCGCCGTAGCTGGTTGAGCGTCGGCGTTGCCTTCCCGACCGGAGAGAGCCGGTCGACCGGGACGGCCAGGGCCTCGGCCAGGCCGTGCAGTACCCGGGCCGAGGGGACCCTCTTCCCGGTCTCGGCCGCGCGCACCGTCTCGGGGCTGACCCGGGCGAGCAACGCCAGCTCAGCGCGGCTGAGTTGGGCCTTTTTTCGCAGGTCCGCGAGCACGTCGGGCCGGAACACTCCGGGAGGTTTTGCGCTCATCCATCGCCAACTTTTATAAGTAGTTTCTACGAGTAACTCATGCTAGCCTCTCAGTGATGATCCGTATTCCGCAAGTAACGAGGGGGACGTGATGGCGCGTCACGCTCCCGCCCCACCGACCGCTCCACAGCACGGACTTGCCGTGATGGGAGCGCACGGAGGGGCGGGAATCTCCACGGTCGTGCGTCTGCTCGACCCTCAAAGCCAGGGCTGGGCAACGGAGTTGTCCCCTGGGCAACACCTGCCCCAACAGTTCATCCCGGTAGTGGTGACACGATCAACCGCTTATGGGTTGCACAAGACGCAGGATCTTTTGAACCACTGGCACCCGAGCGTCCCGAGGCCGTACCTGGTCGTCATCCGTGACGCGCCGCTGCGGCCTCCCATGCCGGTCCGCTACCGGCTACGGACCCTGGCCCCGAAAACCCTGGGCATCGCGCACGTGCCGTACCTCTATCGCCTCCGGACGGTGGACGACACCGCCGAGGCACTGACGGACGCTCCGGTGTCCAGGGCCGCCCGCGAATTGCGGGTCGCCCTCGGCTTCTCCGACTGATGGAAGGAATCCCCTTGATGTTCGATCCCCACCACCTGACGGTCCTGGCGGACACTCTCCCCAACCCGGGCCCCAAGGCCCCTCCCGGGATGGGCAAAACGTTCTCAGACTGGATTTCGTGGGGCAAATACGTCGGGATGTTTGCCGGCGTGATGGGGTTCATCGCCTGCGGAATCATGATGATGATCGGCCGCCGCAACCGCTCCCACCTGAGCGCGGAGGGCGCCGGCGGCCTCGTCTGGGTGATTGCGGGCATCAGCACCGTGACGCTCTCGGTCGGCATCGTCACCGCGATGATGGGCGGCTGACCGATGACCCTCGATCTGCAACGTGCGGCGGCCCGGCGCATGCGCCGGCTGCTGTTCGCCGCTGGCGGCGTGATCGTGGTCCTGGCCGTCGTCGTGGTCGCTCTGGTGGCCAACAACGGCGGCGGTTCCACATCCGCCGCCCCCGGTCCGTCCTCGTCGGCGGCGCCCTCGTCGTCCTCCTCGGCCTCGCCGCTGCCCACACAGTCCTCGGACTCCGGATACGTCGCCCCGACGAAGTGGGCGAACCTGCCGACCGGCCGGGGCAAGAAGGACGGCTTGCCCGTCCAGTTCGGGCACACCCCCGAGGGTGCGGCGGCGGCGGCCGTGGCCAGTGTCCGCTACGGATGGAGCTGGGACCCGGACGCGGCCGCGACGGCGGCGACCGTGTACGCCGTACCGGCCGAGGCCTCCGACGTGGAGGAAGCGGCCCGGCAGTCCACCGCGAGTTCGCGGCTGAGCGCGGGCGTCCCCGGAACGGGTGCTCTCCCCTCGGGCGCCCACATGAACGTGTTCGTCATCGGGGTGCAGTGGACGGCGAAGAGCGCCGACGAGGTGGCGGTGTCCGTCCTCGCCCGGGTCGTCTACACCCCCGGCAGCGGTACGGCGGAAAAGACGCAGTTGCTCGGCACCACGAACACCTACGTGTGGACCGCGAACGACTGGCACTCCAAGACGGGCGCCCCGCAGACCAGCCCCGATCCGTCCGATCTGGGCACCGCCGGTTTCAACAGCGCCGGCTGGTCCGCGATCCAGGAAGGCGACACCCGATGAGAACCCTCCTGCGGGGTCTGTTCGTCGCCGTGGTCCTGGCGCTGCTGGTGCCTGGCGCCGCCCCGGCCATGGCCGCGGCTCCCGCCACCGTCACGCCCGCTGTGGCGCCCGCCGTCGTACCGGCGGTGGCGGACGCCGTACCGGCGTCTGTTCCCGCTGGGCCGCCCACTATTGACGGGTGGTGGGATGTGGCATGCAACCTTCTGCTGACTCCGTCTCTCGGCACTACCGGGGCTACGGCCTGTGTCGCCGGAAAGATCGTTGCACCAAATGCCGGAAAGGAGATTTCTTCCGCCCTGGCGAACACCGTCATCAAACCGATGGCTGACGGCATGACGGAATTCGTTACCCAGATGCTCAAAACCGGTCTCACCTGGTGGCTGACGACTCCGAGCATTCAGGTAAAGAACTCCGGAGTCACGGAATCCGATACAGGGAAGATGCCTGACGGATCGACAGTCACTTTCTCCCTGCAAGCAATTATGCTCGGCCTCGGCCAGATGATCGCCGTCCTTCTGGTGATCATGCAGGGAATCCGGGCCATGATCCAACGTAAGGGGAAGCCGCTGGCCGACGCGCTACAGGGCTTGGTCATCAATGCACTGGTCTGCACGTTGGGCATCACGGTCATCGACTCCCTGCTGGTCGCATCGGACCAGCTCACAGCGGCAATCATCAACGTCGCGTTCCACGGCGACGCCAAGTTGACCGAGCGCGTGGTGGCCATGCTCCTGCCGCAGGCCTTCAATCCCATGGGCCTTCTGATCATCGCGTGCGTCGTCTTCCTGATCGGTGGCGTGCAGTTCGTAATGAACTTCCTCCGGCAGGCGTCAATCCCGATTCAGGCTCTGCTGCTACCGGTTGCAGGCTCGGGACAGGTCGGCGGAGAGAAAACCAAACAATGGTTCCCTAGGCTCTACACCAGTATCGTCGTCGTCATCGCCTATAAACCCGTTGCCGCACTGATCATTTCGGCCGGGTTCGTTGAAATCGCCAACGGAAACGACTTCATCGACTGGTTCCGGGGGATAGTCACCCTGACCCTGTCTGTTATCGCGCTGAAATACCTGATGGCGATTGCCGCGCCGCTGGGTGCGGCAGCGGCCGGGGCTACTGGCGGCGGATTCTCCAACGCCCTGGCGGCGGCCGGTGGCATGGCCGGGCTGATCGGCGGGAGCGGCAAGGGCGGCGGCGGAGGATCCCCGACGACCGCCGCGAACCACGCACAGAACATGGCCAAGGGCGCAGGCCACCCCGCGATTACTGCGGCGCAGGCGGCCAAGGGGGCCGTGGACGCGGCCGGCTCCACCATGGGCGGCGGCGGTGGCGGTGGCCAGGAAAGCGGCATCCCCCAACAGGGCGGCGGCAAGGGGCAATCCGCCGGCAATGGCCAGGGCCAGGGCCAGGGTGGGGGCGGCGACTCGGTTCCGACCTCGGACGGGCCCAACGGACCCAGAAACTCGGGCGGCTCAACCACGCCCACCAACGGCGTGAAGATCTCCTACCGCGCTCCCGAAGCCGGAAACGGTGGCCAAGGTGGCCAGAACAACGGAGGGAAGTAGCATGTCGACCACCGAACAACCTGCCCGCCTCTACGGCGGGTGGCGCCGGTCCCGATCACTCGGGATCGGCCTGCTCAACGGCGGACAGACGGTCGTCATCGTCGCCGCCATCCTCGTACCCATCTTCTTCGCGAACCTGCTGGGACTGCGCACCCTCCTGGTGTCGGTACCGCTTGCCCTGGTGGTCATCGTGCTGGCCTGCTGGCAGCGGCACGGCATGCCGCTGCTGGACCTGGCCGTGGGCCGGATGCGCTGGCAGTGGGCGGCCTGGCGGGCAGAGACCAGCTACCGGGGCCTGTACCAGCCCCACCCCAAGGCCCTGGACCTGCCGGGCGTCCTCGCGCCGACCAGGCTCCTGGCGGTGGAGGACTCCAACGCGGGGCGGGCCGGACTGGTGTGGAATCAGTCGACGGGCCAGATGGCGTCAACGCTGCTGCTGTCGCCGGGCGGCGCACTGCTGGCCAACCGCGCGCAGGTGAATCAGAACGTGACGAGCTGGGGGAACACGCTGGCCTCACTCGCCAATGAGGACTCCGTGGACGCCGCCACGGTCACACTCCAGATCACCCCGGCGTCCGGTGCCGCCCTGGGCGACCACGTACGGGGGAGGATCGACAACCAGGCGCCGGACCTGGCCAGGGCGACGGTGAACGAACTCGTCAAAACCTCCCCGCGTGCCTCCGCTCAGCTCTTTGCCTGGCTCACCCTCGTCACCTCACCGGGCCGGGCAACCGATCGCCCCGGCTCCCCGGAGGAGGCGGCGGCCGAGACGCTGCGGCGCCTCGACGGCGTCGACCTGACCGGAGTGGGCGCGGACGTGCTCCGCCGGGCCACGGCCACAGACATCGTCCGCCTCGTGAGAGGCGCCTTCCATCCCGAGGACGCGGACGCCGCCGAGGCGGACATGGAAGCGCTGACCTGGGACCAGGCGGGGCCGATCGCTGCCGAGGAAGGATGGACGGACTACAGGCACGACGGCGCCATGTCCGTGTCGTGGGTACTGCGGGAGGCTCCCCGCAAGCCGGTGACCTACGACGTTCTGTTGCCCTTGATGACGCCGGGCCGGTTCGTACGGCGGATCACCCTCGGGTACCGCATCCTGCCGACCGAGGAAGCCGCGGCCGTCGTGGAGCGCGAGCTGAACGCCTCCGACGCACGGGAGGAGTACCGCCGTCGCTCACAGCGCACCACCACCCGCCGCGAGCGGGCCGACGCTGCTGCCGCCGACCGCAACGCGGAACAGGAAGCGTACGGGGCCGGGCTCGCACAGTGGACGATCCACATCACCACGACCGTGACCAACCCGGCAGATCTCCCCGCCGCACAGCGGGAGGTCGAACAGATCGCGAAGCGCGCCGGCGGCCTGCGCTTCCGGTACGCCTACGGCGGCCAGTCCGCCGCGTTCGTCGCGGGCCTGCCGGTCGGCGTGCACCCGCTCGCCTGACCCAACCCCACGAAAGGAACCGATGACCAGGCGAAAGAACCGTCCGGCAGACGACGCACAGCGGTCCCGGCGTTATGAGGACGCCGGGACCGCCGAGGCGGAGCCTACCGCTTGGCGGATGAACGCAAAGGTGGTCGCTCCGCGCCGGGGCTGGCGCGGAGCCGGCTCCGGGCGGAGCCCGCACGCCGACAAGGGCGCGGTCTACCTCGGCACAACAAGTGAGGTCGCCGGCCTGTACCCCTTCGTTCTGGGGGCCCCGCTGCCCCCTGAGGGCGTGCCGATCGGCACCGACCTGTTGACCCGCGAGATGGTCTGTTTCGACCCGCAGGGCTGGGTCGGGCGACTCGTCCAAAATCCCGGTGTGTGGATCATGGCCCAGCCCGGTGCCGGGAAGTCCGCCATCGCAAAACGGATTTCGCTGGTGTACTCCTCGTACGGCTCCATGATCATCGTCCCCGGCGACGTCAAGGGGGAGTACGCACCCCTGGTGAAGGGGCTCGGCGGCCAGGTCGTGAGCATCGGCCGGGGACTGGACCGCCTCAACCCGCTCGACTCCGGGCCCATGAAACGCAAACTGCACTTGCTGCCCGAGGACCGGCAACAGGTGCTCCGGGCGGAGATCAACGGACGGCGTTCCGACCTGCTCCACGCCCTCCTCGCCACCCCGCACGGCCTCGGCCGGCGCCCCACAGCACCCGAGGCCAACGTGGTGGGTGCGGCGGTCGAGAGGGTCAGTGAGGCCCTGAGCGACGATCCGGTGATCCCGGACGTGGTCCGCGTGCTGCGCGAGGGACCGAAAGAGCTGTGGGCCAAACTGCTCGTTGACAACGTGGACGATTACCGCGCGCTGGTGCGGGAGGTCACGCTGGCGTTGGAGAACCTGTGTCAGGGGCCTCTCGCCGGTCTGTTCGACGGACCGACCACACAGCCGCTCGACCTGGACGCCCCGGCCCTGAGCGTGGACCTGTCCGCGATCCTGACGGCCGGTGACCAAGTAGTGGCCGCCGGCCTGCTGGCCACATGGGCGTTTGCCTATGGCGCCATCGACTCGGCCAGGGCGCTGGGGATGATGAACCGCCCGGCGGTGATCGTGCTCGATGAGATGTGGAGGGCGCTGCGGGCCGGTCCGGGGATGGTCGATGCCATGGACGGCATGACCCGCCTCAACCGGAACAAAGGGGAGGTGACACTCCTGATCACCCACTCGCTCCGCGACCCGGAAAGCCTCCCGACTCCAGAAGACCGGGCCAAGGCCTTGGGCCTGATGGACCGGTGCGACTCGCTCATCCTGGGCGCGCTGTCGGCAGGCGAGTTGGAGCGCGTCAACCAGCAACGGCCCCTGACCACCGAGGAACAAGGCCTCGTCGCCTCCTGGTCCGCGCCGAGCATCACGGGCGTGGACGGCACGAACCAACGGCACCCCGGCCGGGGCAAAGTCCTGATCAAAATCGGCACGAGGGCCGGTGCCCCTGCCCGCCTCGACCTGACCGAGGCGGAAACCCAGCTGTACGACACGGACAAGGCGATGCGCCGGAAGGTGAGCAGCGAGTGAACGACAACGGCACGGGGTCCGGGGGCGGCATCGCCGCCCCCGCGGCCATTCTCGGCGTGGTCTTCGGCGGGGGAGCGCTCTACCTCGCGGGCTGCCTGGGCGGAACGCTCGGCGTCGCCCTCGTCGGCGGCGGCTGGGCCTGGCCGGACTCCTCGGTGAAGTCGGTGTTCCGCCTCGTGGGCCACGGCCCCGGTGCCCTGTGGCCGGGACACGCGACGGCCGCCACAGTCGGCATGCTCCTCCTCCTGGTCCTGGTGCTCGCGCTCCTCGGCGTCGGCGGCTGGTACGTCTGGCGCCGGTGGTTCTCCCACCGGCCCGGCCTCGCAGGCCTGCGGGAGATGGCGCCGCTGTCGCCCAAGGCAATGGCGGCCCGCGCCCGCGAGCTGCGGCCCTCGCTGGACGGCGTGAAAGAAGTGTCGGCGGACGAGTCGGGGGTGTTGCTGGGCAACCTCGACCAGCCGCACGGGCCCGAACTCCGCGCGTCGTGGGAAGACGTGATGTTGGCGATCATGGCCCCGCGTTCGGGCAAATCGACGGCCTTGGCGATCCCAGCCATCCAACGGGCCCCCGGTGCCGTCCTGTTCACGTCGAACAAGGTCGGTGAGCGGGAGGTCTACAACGTCACCAAAGCGGAGCGCGAGCGGGTGGGGACGGTCTGGACGATCGACCCCCAGGGCATCACGCACGCCGAACGCGCGCTGTGGTGGGACATGCTGGCGGGCGCCCGCACCATCGAGGGCGCCGGCCGACTCGCAAGCCACTTCATCGCGGCCACCACCGATGAGAAAAGCCGCGGCGACTTCTGGATGGGGGCCGCAAAGAACCTGCTCACGGCCCTTTTCCACGCTGCGGCCGTCTCCAACGGCTCGGTGGCGGACGTCTTGGCCTGGCTGTCCACTCCCTCGGACCGGGCGCCGGTGGGCGCCCTCAAAGCCGCCGGGAAGGAAGCACTGGCCCAGCAGCTCGCCAGCACCGTGGCGGGCGCGAAGGACACCCGGGACGGCATCTATGAGACGGCCCGTCAGTGCGTGGCCTGCCTCCTCGACCCCGAGACTCTCGCGTGGGTCACCCCGGACCCCCGGGCCCGGGAGTTCCGGCCGCACGACTTCGTCCACACCCGGGACACGCTCTATCTGCTGTCCAAGGACGGCGGCGGGTCGGCGGCCGGCGTCATCGCGGCGGCGGCTGACGCCGTGCTCCGGGCCGCGATGGCGGCGGCCGAGCGGGCCGGCGGACGGCTGGACCCCCCGCTTCTCGCCGTGCTCGACGAAGCGGCGAACGTCTGCCGCATCGAAGATCTGCCCGACCTCTACTCTCACCTCGGCTCACGCGGGGTACCGGTCATGACGATCCTCCAGAGCTACCGCCAGGGCGTCCGGGTGTGGGGGGAGGCGGGCATGGATGCCCTGTGGTCGGCCGCCACAGCCAAGGTCCTCGGGTCCGGCCTCGACGACGCCGACTTCGCCGAGGACGTCAGCCGACTCGTGGGTGATCACAAAGTGCACGAAGCGTCGGTGAGCCATGGTTCCTCGGGCCGCAGCGTCAGCACCTCGCGCCGCCGCGAGCGCGTGATGGAGGCAGCGGATATCCGCGCACTGCCCAAGGGCCGGGCGTTGCTGCTGGCCACGGGCGTACGAATCGGCATGATCCGGCTGCGTCCCTGGTACCTGGAGCCGGGCGCGGCCGAGCGGACGGCGGCGGCCAGGGCCGAAACGAAGCTGATGGCGCAGCGGGCCTCTCGGAAGGTGATCGGAGCATGAGCAGCGAGGACACACCCACCCTCGACGGCGTCGCCGAGGACGTGGCAGACCTGCGGGCCACCGTGGAGGGCTTCGCCACGCAGTTGGAGCACAACACCAAGGCGGTGGAACAACTCTCCGCCGCCGCTGGCTCCGGCGCGGGGGAGGGGGAGAACGGCCAGGGCGACGGCAAGGAGAAGCCCACGACTCCGCCGTTCATCGTGCGTCTGAAGGGTACCGAGTACGACACCGAGTTGGCGGCCCTCGCCGACTGGGTGGCCACCCTGCTGGTGCCCACGTACCTCTCTGAGGTCTCCTCGTCGGCCACCTGGTGCGCGAGCTGGTGGACTCACGAGGCGGCGGTCGCCCGGTTGCACGCGGCGTGGCTGGCCTGGCAGGAACTCACCGACCCTGAGACGGGCGGCCGTACCGGTCCGTCCGTCTGGCACCGTGACCACCTGGACCCGATGGTGGCTCAACTCCGGGACGCGTCCGGGCCGTTCGGGGCCTGCATGACCAGCCCGGACCGTGGCCAGCACGCGGCCCTGCCGGTGCCTCCGGTGGAGCCGCTGCCGGGGCGCCTGGCGTCCGCCGAGGCGGTGCCGGATCCAGTGGGCTCATAGCTTTAGCGTGCACACGCCAAGGGCCGGAGGGGATTCCCCTCCGGCCCTTGGCGTTGTCCGGGTCCTACCGGATGCGGCGCGGTCCTGGATTCTGGCCGGGCCCATCGCGGCGCGGTGCCGCGTCCGGGGACGCCGACGGCGGCTTCTGCGCGGGTGCCGGCTTGGCCTTCACGGTCGTGCTGGTGGCGGTGGCCGCAGCGCTCCGGCGCGCGTCAGCCAACGCCTTCACGCCGTCGGGCGTCATCAGCGGCCTGGCCAGGTTCTCGATGCGGTCGAGTCGCCCGGCCCACTCCGGCCCCATGCCCTCACGTAGCTTGGTCTGCGCCGCCACGAAATCGGCAGTCTCCTGCTGCGTCCACGGCCGAACCCGTTCGGCCTCGATGGCCGCACGGAACCCCGGAGGCGCCTGCCATTGCCCGGCGCTGTCAAGGGCGTTGCTGTAGCGCGGCTCTGCTTCACCACGACGGAAGACCGCGGTCTGATCCGCGAGACGGCCGTCATCGACTCGCTCCGCCAGGTCGAGAATGCCGCTGTAGGACTGATCGGCGTTGGCCTGGACGGTCAGCCGTCCCTGCCCTCGCTCCTTCACCTGCTCGTGGTACCGGTGGGCGATGCCCTGATTGCTCATGGCCTCCGGCACCCCCATGGCCAGAGCCTCGACGCGCGCACCCGACTGCCGGTAGGCCGCCATCTTGTCCGCCACGGCGGCACCGTCCTGTGACGTTTCCTGGATCACGGCGTTCAGTCCGTTGTCCCGAACGTACTGTTCGGCCTGCGCCATCCAAGCCCGACCGTCCGCCCGGGTGTAGGCGGCCATGAGAGTGTCGTCCTGCGCCATGAGGGCGTCGTACTCGGGGTGGTACGGCTTGTACAGGTCGCTGTCCACGTCAACGAAGCCACCACGCTTGTTGAGCACCTCGGCCACCATGTCGGTGACGCGGCTCTTGCCGGCCCCGGGCTGGCCTATCAGGAACACCACGGTGGGAATCTCCTGCGTCGCGCGGCCGGCCAACAGGTCGGGAACGATCTCGTCCTGAAAGATCGCCCGGTTCTCGTCCTCCGGGAGGCGGTGCCGCGCTACCTCGTCCGCGTCTACCACGCACGGCCCTCACGTACGGCCTCGGCAAGCTCGGTGTAGTGGCGGCGGGCTTCCGCGATCTGAGGGTGGTTGGAGGGGTCCAACTGCTCACGCTCACGGGCCAGTTGGGTTCGGCGGGCCTTCGCCCTCTCGATCACGCTCGGGTCCGGCGCCGCGCTGTCCCGCTCGGCCGCGATCCGGCCGCTGAGGGCGCCAACGGCGCCGTTCACAGCCTCAATGGCGGCCTCATAGGCCACAGACTCCTCGCTGGACCACTCGAATCCTTGCAGCTGACTGATCACCGAGAGGTCATCGGACACGATGAACCCCCTTTCATCTTGTGGCCAACATAGTTGATCATCCTGTGCACCACCACGGCGTAACTGGCCGCTGCAGCCTGCGTGTTGGCCGGAGGGGGGTTCCCTCCGGCCATTGCGGCTGTGCGGGCCGGGCCTAGGGGACGCGGCGCGGCGCCGGGGTGGTGACCGGCGCGGCCTGGCCCCGGCTTTGCCCCACAGGTGCGGGCCCGGCCTTCCGTCCTCCCTGCGCGGGCGCGGACACGGTGGTGGACGTCGCCACGGCGGCCGCCGCGCGGGCCTCGATGCTCGCCGTGGTGGCCTCGTGCGCGGCCCGCCCGTCCAGTCCTGCGGCGTCGCTCCACTCGGCGCCCGCCGTACCGATGTCGCCCCGGGCATCGGCCTCACCCGCACGTCCTCGGGCGGCGTCGGCCTCGCCGAGGGCATCGTCGGCGCGGGCCGTGTGGGCGGCGCTGCTGCGGCTGAGTGCTGCCGCCACGCGCAGGTCGTCCGGGTCGTCCACGCCGCTGCCTCCGGCCGGACCGGGGCGGTGCTGACGGGTAGGGGCGGGGTCCTGATCACCCGCCGCCTGGGGGGTACGCGACTGCTGGTTCATCGTGGTTCCTCCTCCGCTGGCTGAGCGTTAGCGCGTGTGTCCCTTGGCCTGCGTGGGCGCCGGTGTCGGCGTCGTCGTGGACGCCTGCGGGCCGGGGGCCGGGCTGGCTCCGGGGGTGGCCGTGGTCGAAAGGGCGGTAGCTGCTGCCGCCCGGGAGGGAGCAACCGCCGGGACCGTGCTCGAACTCGCCGCCGGGGTCGACGGGGTGGCGGCCGAGGCGGTGTTAGCCGGTGCCGGCGCCGGGACGGTGGAGCGAGCCGGGACGGGCGTCTTCGCCTGCTCGGTGAGCAGACCGCGGGCGGCTTCGGCCGGGCTGAGGGTGATGCCGGCGGCAGCTGCCTGCTTGACCCGAAGGGGAACACCCGCCAGAGCCTCGCGCGGGTCGTGCCCGGCTGCCTGGTTGACCTTCATCTGCGCCGCGATGCCCGGCCACTCGCGGGACGTGACGAGCTGGCCCAGCACGTGCTCATCGGCCATCGCCTCCCGCGCCGTCACCACCGACCGCGCGTTCTCCTGCGGGCTGACTCCGTGCTTGACGAGATCCTTTTCCCGACTGGCCAGACCGGATTTCTCGCCCCGCCCGGTCAGCCTCTTGAACGCCTCTTTGACGGCCTCGATCGCCTTCTTCATCCACTCGATGACGCGCTCGGCCACGCTGGGGCCCTCGCGCTCGGGGCGGGCGTCGTCGGTCGGTGCCGCGAACGGGTTGGGGGGCGTGGTAGCCGTCGCCGAGGCGGTCACGCCAGGAGTGGGCGAGCCGGTGCGCAAGTCGGCGTCCACACGGGCGATCAGGGGTGCGGCGTCACCGATGAACTGAGCCACATTCACCCCGGAGTTCTCCAGTCGGCGGAGTTCGTCCGCGACCTGGGGCCACTCCGGGGAGGTCACCATGGCCTCGGCAACGGCGGGCGGCTCCACGCGGTCCCGGATCAGTTGGGCATAGCGGTCCCGGTCCGGATCGCGCTCCGGTTCCGGCGCCTTCTTGGCTTCGGGTTCGGGGGCCGGTGCGGCGGCTGCGCGGGCCGCCTCGCGCTCCTGCTGCTCACGGAGTGCCTTGGCGGCCATGACGATGAACTGGAGGGCGAGGGCGGCCGTCTGCCCGGTCTGGCCGGCGGCCTGCTCCATCGCCGTGGTGTCGCTCATGTCGTTGCCTCGATGTTCTGCGTCGTCACGATGTCCTCAATTCGCGTCGCTGTCGTATCGGTGAAGCTAGCGTTCGGGCCACATGAACCCGCGGCCTTTTCCGCTGCCGGGACCCCTGGTTGCGGGTGTCGCGTTCTACCTCCCTCGTCCGCGCTGCTGGTCGCGGCGCTGTGCCGCCTCGGCGGCGGCCCGCTCGGCCGCTGTGCGCTCGCCCGGTGTTCTCGGCGTCGTCGGTGCGGGGGCCGACCTTCCGGTGGTGCGGGAAGCCGCGGCGGCCTGTCCTGCCCGCGTCATGCGGCCCTGCACCCGCCAGGCGAGGACCTGGGCCACGCTGTCGGCGTCAGCCAGGTCGCGGACTCCGGCCACCTCGGCCAGAAGCTCGGCCGGGGGGTGCCCCGCCTTGGCCGCCCTGACGAGATAGTCGGCCAGGGTCGCCGAGGCAGGATCGGCGAGCACAGCGGACGCGTGCGCGGGAACGGCCTGGCGCACGGCCTCACCGAACGTCGGTGCGTCCGGTCCACCGAGGGGGGTGGATTCGGCGGCCGGTCCTCGACCGACAACCGGCGGCGGGGTAGTCGGTGCGGTGGGAGTTTCCTCGCCGCCCTCGTCGCCGGGGTTCCGCACTGGCGCGGGCATCCGGGGCTCTCCGGTGCTACCGGTTGCATCGGCGGGTGCTGCCGTTGTCCGGGGTCCCTGCTGCTGGGGTCGGATGGAGGATTTTCGGGTGTCGCTGTCCATCCGTCGTTGCAGGCGCCACACGAGAACTTCGGCCGTGCTCTCGGCGTCACCCAGCCCGCGCAGTGCCGTTACCTCGGCGAGCACCTGGGCCGGACTGTACCCGGCGTTTTCTGCCTGCCGGAGGGTCGCGGCGAGCGCAGGCCACGCGGCCTCGCCGAGGACAGTTTCCGCCAGGTGCGGAATCGCTTCCCGGACAACGGGGGCGTACGCCTCGACCAGCGCGGGGCCGCCGGGCTGCATGGTGGTGCGCTGCCAGGTGGCCCGGCGTCCGCGTCCCGTACGGGTGCCGGCGCTCGCGCCGTAGGCCACCTCGGTGGCGGCCCGTAGGTGACGACCGGCCTGGGCGGCAGCGCGTTCCTGTGCCTGGTGCTGGGCGGCCTGGTGCCACCTCATCGCGGCGGCGACGGCCAGGGCGAGGGCGACCACAACCGCTATGGCGGCGGCGCCTTCTCCTCCGCTGGCCACGACGGCGGCCCCCATGGCAAGGAGCTGGGTGGCGGCCCGCAGGTGGGTGGTCGCCTGGCTGTCCATCCGACGCCCCAGGGGTGCCCGCCCTGCCCGCTCGAACTCGCGGGCCGCATCCCGCAGTTCGCCACGGACGACGGCGGGAGCATGGGCCGCGTATGTCGTCAGGAAGTCCGCCAGGGCTACCATTTCCCCGGCGCCTGCTTCGTGTCCGGCCTGCCCGAGGACGGCGGCGGCCTGGTGCACGTGCTCGGCGGCGAGCTGCCACGCGGCGGCCCGGCTACTGATCCGCCCGGCTCCGGGGACCAGGGTCGACGGAGGCGTCCCATTCCAGCGCTCCCGGACGCGCGGAAGAGACAGATCAGGGGCGAGCCGGCTGCCAGAAAACCAGACGGCCCGTCCCTCGGCCGTGCGGTCTCCGGGGAGCGCGACCGAATAGCCGGTGACCGCTCCGTCCGGCGCAGTACGCGTGTTCAAACGGAGTCCCGCACCCTTGATGGCCGCGAAGAAATCGGCATCGGAACTAGCTCTGCCGGCAGCCTCGCGGACCTTCCCCTGCAGTGTCACCCGGGGTGGCTCCTCGCGGCCCTTGCGTTTGCGCTTCGCTTCCTCGGCGGTCGTCGGCCAACGGTTAGCCGTCTTGTCTCCGCTCGTCAGTCGCCGCAGTCCGTAACGGATCTCCAGCTCTCGCGCGCGTGCCTGCATCTTCACGTAGTCCCGTCGTACGTCGGGAGCCCGCCCGTCCTGCCGCGCGAGTGTCGCCACGATGTGAATGTGATCGTCGGCGTGCCGTACGGCCACCCATCGGGCACCCATCGGGTCACCCTTCGTGGCGATGCCCGCAGCGTCCATAATCTCCTGCGCGACCTCCCTCCATTCTTCATCCGTCAGCATCCGGTCATCTGGGTCCAGTCGGACCGGGACGTGGTAGACGTGCTGGTCGGGAACCTTGCCTTCAAGGGCGGAAAGCGGCGCGTCCAGCAGCATGGCCAGGCGGGGGATAGTCGCTCCGGAACTCCGGGCGGGGTCGAGTACTCCGCTGTCCCAAGCGGCGACCATGTGGGGGTCGGTGTGCTCGTTCGCCTTGCCGGGCCCGTACAAGTAGTACAGGAGTCCAGCGGTGCGGGCGCCTGCCTTCGCCTTTTTCGGGATCATGCCCGGCCTTCCATCACAGCGATGGTGGCCTCGTCCAGCGTCCGAACGGTCTTCTCCACGCGTTCCAGAACGGCGGAAAGTCGCTCCGGAGTCTCCACTCCGTCTGAGTTGAGTACGTGCGCGATCTGGTTCAGGTTGGTGCCGATCCGGTTCACCGCAACCCGCGCGTCAGCCAGCATCCGCAACCGCTCCTTCTCGTCCACGGGTGCCGGGGAAACCTCGTCCCTGGCAACGGCGAGAGCGGCCCGTGCGGCGTACGCAGCGGGCTTGAGGCCAGCCAGGGCGGCGGCCGTAAGAATGATCGCCAACTCGGCGTCGTTGTAGGCCAGGTTCACGCGATGCGTGCGCGGATTGTCGGACCGTCGTTCACGACGTCGGGCGCGTGGTGCGTCGCTGGTCATTTCCCCTGTTCCCGTTCGAGGGACAGCCCCAACCATCGGTCCGTGCCCGGACCGAAAAGGCAGCCCCGATCAGGCGAGCATAGCGAGACAGGGGCCGCCGCGTCTGGTTATTGGAACAATAACCACTAACTTGCTCCGACGTAGTTGGCCGCTGGGGGTGGGTGCCGGGGTAGGGCGGCACTGCACCGTGAGGTGCAGGAATGGGGCTCGGGTGAGCAGACTCTAAGCCCTCGATCGCAAGCCGCCCGGTGCATGTCGCACCCTCGTGTGCACGGTGGCGGTTGGCCGCTACCATGGCAGCCATGAGCACACCCTCCGACGACGTCGAGTCGAACATTCTCTCCTCTGCTGAAACCATGTTGGGCTCGCGCCTGGAGGTGATCAAGCCACTGGCCGGCATCCTCGCGGAACGCAAGAGGCTTCAAGCCCTCATCGACGCCACCGATAAGCCATACGGCGTCGCCTACGCCAAGGCCTTGGCAGCGGGCTGGACCACGAACGAACTCACCGGGATGGGGGCCGAAGAACCCATGCGCCGTCAGCCGGGACGCCCCAAGGGATCACGTACCCGAAAGACACGCTCGGGCGCTGGTGGTGCTACCGAAGTCTCTGCAACCTCATCTTGATTCCCTGCCAGATCTGCACTCAGGCAGCCGCAGTGCTTTCACGCCGTATGTGTTCATGGGGCCCGTCACTGTGACGGGCCCCATGAACACATACGGAACCTCTTGGTGCGGCTTCTCGCCGGGGTTTACATGGCGGGCCGCACCCCGACCGCCGGCATCGTCGTTGTGCTCGACCCCAGAGTCTGGCGGGAAGGGGAGGGGAGCCG
>NZ_JNXE01000060.1 GCF_000716605.1 Streptomyces sp. NRRL F-525
GAGATCATGCCTAGTCTCGTGGGCTCGGAGATGTGTATAAGAGACAGCACCTACCCCCGACGACCCACCCCCGACTACCTACTCCCGCCCCACCAACGTCAACAACGTCGCCTCCGGCGGACAAGCAAACCGCACCGGCGTATACCGATTGGTCCCGCACCCCGCCGACACATGGAGATACGACGTCCGCCCCTCCGCCGTGTGCCGGGACAACCCCTTCACCCGGTCCGTATCCAGGTCGCAGTTGGTGACCAGCGCGCCGTAGAACGGAATGCACAGCTGGCCGCCGTGCGTGTGGCCGCCGAGGATCAGGGGATAGCCGTCCGCCGCGAACGCGTCCAGGGCCCGGAGGTACGGCGCGTGCACCACGGCCATCGAGAAGTCGGCGTCGTCGGACGGGCCGCCGGCCACGCGCGCGTAGCGGTCACGCTTGATGTGGGGGTCGTCCAGGCCGGTCAACTCCACGGACGCGCCCTCGAGTTTCAGCGTGCCCCGCGTGTTCGTGAGGTTCAGCCAGCCCGCCGCGTCGAAACCGTCCCGCAGGTCCTCCCACGGGATGTGGACGGCGCCTACGACGGGCGGGTTGCCGTTCAGCCCGTGGCGGCCCGCGGTCTTCTCGAACAGGTACCGGGCGGGGTTACGGGGTGTGGGGCCGTAGTAGTCGTTCGAGCCGAAGACGTACGCGCCCGGGAAGTCCATCAGCGGGCCGAGCGCGTCCAGGACCTCGGGGATGGCCTCCGGGTCGGAGAGGTTGTCGCCGGTGTTGATCACGAAGTCGGGGCGCAGGCCCGCGAGCGAGCGCAGCCAGCGCTGCTTCTTGCGCTGGCCGCCGACCATGTGGATGTCGGAGACCTGGAGGACTCTGAGCGGGCGCATGCCGGCCGGCAGCACGGGGACCGTCACCCGGCGCAGCCGGAAGGAGCGGACCTCGAAGCCCGCCGCGTAGACCAGACCGGCGGCACCGGCCGCCGCAATTCCCAGGGGTACTCCGTATCGCGCGCGCATACCGCCATCGTGTCAGACCCCACTGACACCCCGTCGGCCGCGGCCACCTAAGAGGCCCCTCAGAGGGCCCATCAAGCAGTGCCTCAAGCAGTGCCTCAAGCAGTGCCTCAAGCAGTCCCTCAAGCAGTCCCTCAAGCGGGCCCCTTAAATCCGCGGGCGGCCGGACTCACGCACCTGCGAGAATCGGACCCATGACCACCACGCTCAAGGCGAAGCTGCAGGAAGACCTCAACGCCGCGATCAAGGCGCACGACAAGCTGCGCTCCTCCACGCTCCGGCTGACGCTCTCCGCGATCACCAATCAGGAGGTCGCGGGCAAGGAGAAGCGCGAGCTCTCCGACGACGAGGTCCTCAAGGTGATCACCAAGGAGGCGAAGAAGCGCCGCGAGGCCGCGGACGCCTTCGCGCAGGGCGGTCGCCCCGAGTCGGCCGCGCAGGAGACGGCGGAGGGCGAGATCCTCGCCGAGTACCTGCCCAAGCAACTCGGCGACGAGGAGCTGACCGCGATCGTCACCCAGGCCGTCGAGGAGGCCAGGGCGGCCGGCGCCGAGGGCCCGCGCGCGATGGGCGCCGTCATGAAGATCGTGAACCCGAAGGTCGCCGGCCTGGCCGAGGGCGGCCGCGTCGCCGCCGTGGTGAAGAAGCTCCTCGCCGGTTGAACCGACCCCTGGAGAAACACTTTTCTCTACGACGACGGGGGCGCCCCTTGCGAAAAGGGGCGCCCCCGTCGTCGTAGACGAAGAAGCAGACGCAGAAGGCAGGGGAACTGCCGACCGCCGGGGTGTCAGCCCCTGTTGCCGCCGTTCCCGTTGCCGTTGTTTCCGCCGTTGTCGTTGCCCTGGATGAAGCCGTCGGGGAACGAGAACGTCGGGGTCGGGGTGGTGCCGCCGTCGGTCGTGCCGGTGGTGCCGCCGTCGGTGGTCAGGCCGCCGTTGTCGTTGTTCTTGCCGCCGTCGTTGCCCTTGTCCTTCTTGACGGGGTCCGGGATGTTGACGAGCTGGAAGTTCTCGACCTGCTTGCCCTCCAGGGCGCCCGTCATGGCGTCCTTCCAGATCGGGCCGGGGGTGTCGGCGCCGTAGACCTCGTCGTGCCAGACGCCGCCGATGCGGATGCTGGTCATCTCGACGTTCTGCTTGGGGCTGCCGACCCAGACCGCGCCGGCCAGGTTCGGGGTGTAGCCGACGAACCAGGCGTTCTTGCGCGCGTCCGTCGTACCCGTCTTACCGGCGCTCTCGCGGTCGGTGAGGCCGGCCTCCTGGCCGGTGCCGGAGTCGACCACGCCGCGCAGCACGGTGTTGATCGTGTCGGCGGTCTTCTTGCTCATCGCGCGCGTGCAGGTCGACTTGGGGACGGCGAGCGACTTCTGCTCGTTGCCCACCTTCTGGGTGATGGACTCGATGGCGATCGGGGTGCAGTACGTGCCCTCGTTGGCGAAGGCCGCGTACGCGGAGGCCATCGTCAGCGGCGAGAGGCCCTTGGAACCGAGCGCGATGGCCGGGACCTCGGGGATCTTGTCGCCGTTGCCCTGCACGACCCCGAGCTTGTTGGTCATGTTCACCACGGGGCACAGACCGATGTCGGAGATCATCTGCACGAAGTAGGTGTTGACCGACTTGGCCATCGCCTCCTTCAGCGCGTACGGACCCTTCTCCGACTCGCTCTCGTTCTCCACCGTCGCGCCGTCCGTGTTGACCCAGTTCTTGCCGCTGCAGGTCGAGACGGGGCTCGGGTAGTCCATCGAGTACGGCGCCGGGTACTGCTGGGTGGCCGGCAGGCCCTGCTCCAGCGCGGCCGCCGCGACGAACGGCTTGAACGTCGAACCGGTCGGGAAGCCGAAGTTCGAGCCGCCCATGTCGGCGTTGACCGAGTAGTTGTACTCGGTCTCGTTCTTGCCGTAGCCGTACGGCTTCGACTGGCCCATCCCGAGGATCTTGCCGGTGCCGGGCTCGACGAGGGTGGCCGCCGCGGCGACCGAGTCCGACTTGTAGATGTGGTCCTTGAGCGAGGCCTGCACCGAGTCCTGGGCCTGAGGGTCCAGGGTCGTACGGATCGTCAGGCCGCCCTGGTTCCAGATCTTCGCCCGGGCCTCCTTGGTCTTGCCGAAGACCGGGTCGCTCAGGAAGACCTTCTCGACGTACTTGCAGAAGAAGCTGGCGCCCTTGACCGCGGTGATGCAGCCGTTCTTCGGCTGGCTGACCTTCAGGCCGAGGTCGCTCTGCTCGGCCTTGAGCGCGTCCGCCTTGGAGATGTCGCCGACCTCGGCCATGCGGGCCAGCACGGTGTTGCGCCGCTTCTTGGCCTCGGCCTCGTCGTTGATCGGGTCGTAGCGCGTGGGCGACTGGACGATGCCCGCGAGGAGTGCCGACTGCTGGAGGTTCAGGTCCTTGGCGTGCTGGGAGAAGTAGCGCTCGGACGCGGCCTCGACGCCGTAGGCCTGCTCTCCGAAGAAGGTGATGTTCAGGTAGTTCTCGAGGATCTTCTTCTTGCCGAGCTTCTCTTCGATCTGGATCGCGTACTTCAGTTCCTTGACCTTGCGGCCGAGCGTCTGCTGCGTGGCCTGCGCGACCTTCGTCGGGTCGTCACCGGCCTCCTCCACGAAGTAGTTCTTCACCAGCTGCTGGGTGAGGGTCGAGGCGCCCTGGGAGACCCCGCCGCTCTGCGCGTTCTTGTTCAGCGCGCGCAGGACGCCCTTCAGGTCGATCGCGCCGTGCTGGTAGAAGCGCGAGTCCTCGATCGCGACGATCGCCTTCTGCATGTACGGCGAGATGTCCTTGAGCTCCACCACCGTGCGGTCACGGGAGTAGACCGAGGCGATCTGGTTGCCCTTGCTGTCCAGGATCGTGGTGCGCTGGCTGAGCTGAGGGCTCTTCAGACTGTCCGGGATGTCGTCGAACCCCTGGACCGACCCCTTGGCCGCGAGTCCCAGCGCGCCGGCCGCGGGCATCGCGATTCCGGCCATCACGGCACCGGCGAGCACACTGACACCGAGGAACTTGGCGGTCTGTTGCAGGGGGGACAGACCACCACCCGAGCGCTTTTTTGGCATGGGGGCAGCCTACGTTCTCATTCGCCGGACACGTGTATAGGCGTTGGCCTAAGCTGCTCTCAACTGTCACAGCAGCGCGGTCACGTATCAATACGTCCGGCGACCCCGAATCGTTCCGGTCGTTCCGGATTATTTGTCGGAGGCGTGTCCGAATCCGCCTCCTGTGTCACCTGGTGCCCCTTGTGGCGCATGTCAACTGTCCCGCTTTGCCGGGAAAGTCACGCATGTCGTCAGCTCACTCCCCCGGGTGATCTGCCGCTTACCCATAGTCCGTTCGGGCCATTCAAGATTGGGCCCGAAGGGGGTGTTGCGCTGTGCCCACCTTCCGTAACGTCCTCAACTGGCGGCGGTGAATATGCCGCTGCCGCCGTGGGGGAGCCTCGATTCGGGAGAGGACGGCGCCGGTATGGGCTGGGTTACCGACTGGAGTGCGCAGGCGGCCTGCCGCACTACCGATCCGGATGAACTGTTCGTTCAAGGAGCAGCGCAGAACAGGGCGAAGGCAGTGTGCACCGGATGTCCGGTGCGCACGGAGTGCCTCGCCGATGCGCTCGACAACCGCGTCGAATTCGGCGTGTGGGGAGGAATGACGGAGCGGGAGCGCCGCGCACTGCTGCGCAGGCGGCCCACTGTCACTTCATGGCGCCGGCTACTGGAGACCGCGCGTATCGAGTACGAACGAGGGGTCGGCATCATCCCCCTCGACGACGACGAGATCTACGAGAACTACGCGGCGGTGGGCTGACGCCGGTCCCGTAGGGGCCGATCGACCCCGGGCGATCCCCGGGGTACCCGCCCGGGGAGTTGCGTCCCGGGGCGTGCGTCAGACCTTCGTCTCGGGCAGCTCCGGCCGACCGGCCGCGAGCCGGTTCCCGATGTCCCGCAGCCCCGCGAGGTCGTGTACATCGCCGGGCAGCGCGGCCACTTCGGCGACGGCCACCTCCGGGTGGCGCGCGGTGAAGCGGTCACGTGTGCGCTGCTCACGTGAGAGCAGGCGCATCCGCTCGGCGTGCAACTTCAGCAGGCCCGCGGTGAGTTGGTCGACGGATCGCTCGTCGTCGGTCGGCTGATCGTCGGTGTCGTCCGTGGCGGCGGACCGCTCCTGGTCCGTGTCGGCGGGGGAGCCTTCGTCAGGAGCTGCGGCGCGAACTGCTGCCTCGGTGGCGGGCGATGAAGCGGGAGATTCTGAACTGCCGTACGTGTCGGGAGAGTTACGAAGTCCAGCTTTCCCGCCCACCTGATCGACAATGCGGGGCTCTTCAAGATTTTCCGCGGCGGCGAGTGCCCGCTCGGCCGACAGCCGGGCGGCTCCGCTGCCGTGGACCCGGTTGAGGACCAGACCGGCCAGCGGCATCTCCTCGGCCGCCAGCCGCTCCACGAAGTACGCCGCCTCGCGCAGGGCGTCCCGCTCCGGGGCCGCGACCACCAGGAACGCCGTGCCGGGCGCCTGGAGCAGCTTGTACGTCGCGTCCGCGCGCGTGCGGAAGCCACCGAAGGTGGTGTCCATCGCTGAGATGAACGTCTGGATGTCCTTGAGCAGTTGACCGCCGAGCAGCTTGCCGAGCGTGCCGGTCATCATCGACATGCCGACGTTGAGGAACTTCATCCCGGCCCGGCCGCCGAGCTTCGCCGGCGCGGTCAGCAGCCGGATCAGCTTGCCGTCCAGGAACGAGCCGAGACGTTTCGGCGCGTCCAGGAAGTCGAGCGCCGAGCGGGACGGCGGGGTGTCCACGACGATCAGGTCCCAGTCGTGCTGGGCGCGCAACTGGCCCAGCTTCTCCATCGCCATGTACTCCTGCGTGCCCGCGAAGCCCGCCGAAAGCGACTGGTAGAAGGGGTTGTTGAGAATCGCGGCCGCCCGCTCGCGGTCCGCGTGCGCCTCGACGATCTCGTCGAAGGTGCGCTTCATGTCGAGCATCATGGCGTGCAGTTCGCCGTCCCCGTCGACGCCCTTCACGCGCCTCGGGGTGTTGTCCAGCGAGTCGATGCCCATGGACTGGGCGAGCCTGCGGGCCGGGTCGATGGTCAGGACGACGACCCGGCGTCCCCGCTCGGCGGCCCGCAGCCCGAGCGCGGCCGCGGTGGTCGTCTTGCCGACCCCGCCGGAGCCGCAGCATACGACGATGCGGGTCTCCGGGTCGTCGATCAGCGGATCCACGTCGAGCACGCGCGCGTGGGAGATGTGGTGGGAGCGGGAGCCGTGGGGGGTGTCCCGTGCGTGGGCGGGGTCCGTCGCGCGGGCCGGGTCCGGACTCATGACATCCCCTGCTTCCGCAGCTCGCTGGCGAGTTCGTACAGGCCCCCGAGGTCCATGCCCTCGGTGAGCAACGGCAGTTCGTGCAACGGCAGGCCCTGCTCGCCGAGTACGGCCCGCTGGTCGTGCTCCAGCGTGTACCGCGCGGCGTACTCCTCGGCCTGCGCGAGCAGCGGGTCCACCAGCTTCTCGGCGTTCCCGCCGCGCCGGGCCCCGCCGAGGCCCGCGGACGACAGTGCCTGGGCCACGGCGGTGCGCGGGACGGCCCGTACGAGATCGAGGTCGGCCGCGTCCAGCACCTCGGGGCGGACCATGTTCACGATGATCCGGCCCACCGGCAGCCGGGCGGCCCGGAGTTCGGTGATGCCGTCCGCGGTCTCCTGGACGGGCATCTCCTCCAGGAGCGTCACCAGGTGCACGGCCGTCTCCGGGGACTTCAGGACCCGCATCACCGCCTGCGCCTGATTGTGTATCGGGCCGATCTTCGCGAGCCCGGCGACCTCGTCGTTGACGTTCAGGAAGCGGGTGATGCGGCCGGTGGGCGGCGCGTCCATCACGACGTAGTCGTAGGCGAACCGTCCGCTCTTCTCCTTGCGGCGTACGGCCTCGCAGGCCTTGCCGGTCAGGAGGACGTCCCGGAGGCCGGGCGCGACCGTGGTGGCGAAGTCGATGGCGCCGAGTTTCTTCAGGGCGCGGCCCGCTCCGCCGAGTTTGTAGAACATCTGGAGGTAGTCCAGAAGGGCCAGTTCGGGGTCGATGGCCAGTGCGTACACCTCCCCGCCCCCGGGAGCGACGGCGATTTTGCGCTCCTCATAGGGCAGCGTCTCCGTCTCGAAGAGCTGCGCGATGCCCTGGCGACCCTCGACCTCGACGAGAAGCGTCCGCTTCCCCTCGGTGGCCAGGGCCAGCGCGAGGGCCGCGGCCACCGTGGTCTTGCCGGTACCGCCCTTGCCACTGACGACCTGGAGCCTGCTCACGTCTTCGAGCCTAACCAGTCCGCGCCCGAACCAAGCGGGAGGCTGTGGATAACGCGACGACCGGCGGCCGGTTCGCAGCGGCTAAAGTCGGCCGCATGACCAAGTGGGAATACTCGACAGTGCCGCTTCTCGTACACGCCACGAAGCAGATTCTGGACACCTGGGGCGAGGACGGCTGGGAGCTCGTCCAGGTCGTGCCCGGGCCGAACAACCCCGAGCAACTGGTGGCCTACCTCAAGCGGGAGAAGGCATGAGCGCCGTCGACGCCCGGCTGGCCGAGCTCGGTCTGACGCTGCCGGCGGTCGTCCCGCCGCTCGCCGCGTACCAGCCCGCCGTGCGGTCCGGGGTGTACGTCTACACCTCGGGCCAGCTGCCCATGGTGGACGGCAAGCTTCCCGTCACCGGCAAGGTGGGCGCTGAGGTCACCGCCGAGGAGGCCAAGGAACTGGCCCGCACCTGCGCGCTGAACGCCCTCGCGGCCGTCAAGTCCGTCACCGGTGACCTCGACCGCATCGCGCGCGTGGTGAAGGTCGTCGGCTTCGTCGCCTCGGCCTCCGACTTCACCGGCCAGCCCGGTGTCATCAACGGCGCCAGCGAACTCCTCGGCGAGGTCCTCGGCGACAAGGGCGTCCACGCGCGGAGCGCGGTCGGCGTGGCGGTACTGCCCCTGGACTCACCGGTCGAGGTCGAGATCCAGGTGGAGCTGACGGAGGCGTAGTTCGCGGTCCCGGGGGGCGTGATCGCTGTCGCCGTCCCGGGGCGGGCGATCGGCCGTAGTCGCCGACCGGCGTGCGCTGTCGCCGTCCCGGGTGCGGGATCGGGCGTAATCGCTGTCCAGGGGTACGTGTTGTTGCCTCTCGAACATCAGCGCACTACGGGATAGCCTCCGCCCATGGCGAACGGTCAGTGGTACCCGGCGGAGTGGCCCGAGCGCATCAGGGCGCTCGCGGAGGGCCGGCTCACGCCGGTGGAGCCCCGTCGGGCGGCCACGGTGATGCTCCTCAGGGACACCGGCACCAACACCGGCCCCGCCGTCCACATGCTGCGCAGACGCGCCTCCATGGCCTTTGCCGGGGGCGCGTACGCGTACCCGGGCGGCGGTGTCGACCCGCGGGACGACGACCACCACGTCCGCTGGGCGGGCCCCACGCGCGCGTGGTGGGCGAACCGGCTCGGAGTCGACGAGACGGCGGCCCAGGCGATCGTGTGCGCGGCGGTCCGGGAGACGTACGAGGAGGCAGGCGTCCTGCTCGCCGGACCGACCCCCGACTCGGTCGTCGGCGACACCACGGGCCCCGACTGGGAGACGGACCGCGCCGCCCTGGTCGCCCGCGACCTGTCCTTCGCGGAGTTCCTCGACCGCCGCGGCCTGGTCCTGCGCTCCGACCTGCTGGGCGCGTGGGCGCGCTGGATCACTCCGGAATTCGAGACCCGCCGCTACGACACCTGGTTCTTCGTCGCCGTCCTCCCGGAGGGCCAGCGCACCCGCAACGCCTCCACCGAGGCCGACCGCACGGTGTGGATCACCCCGGCCGAGGCGGCGACCGGGTACGACAAGGGCGACCTGACGATGATGCCGCCCACCATCGCGACCCTGCGCGACCTGATCCCGTACGGCAGCGCGTCCGAGGCCCTCGCGGCGGCCCCGGAACGCGACCTGACCCCGGTCCTCGCCCGGGCCCGCCTGGAGGCCGACGAGGTCGTCCTGACCTGGCCGGGACATGGGGAGTTCACGAAGCACATTCCTTTGGGCGGGGCGCCCGCATGACCGGTTCGGGGGAGGGTGGGTGCCGTGTGGCGGGTGCGGCGCGGGGTGCTTCTCGCGCTGCGGGTCCGGCGGTGATCGCTTGCCGCGTGACGGCTCTGGTGGTGGATGCCCACCGCGTGATCGGTTCGCTGAAGAGCGAGCCCTGTAGTGACGCTTCAGCGGAAGGCGCTCTCCGTGGGACCGGCCCGGCGAGGGACGCCTCGCACGTGACCGCCCCAGGGCGAGGCGTTTTCCTCGCGACGACCCCGAAGAAAGACGCCTTCCACGCGGCCGTTACGGCGTGCGACGCCCTCGGCGTGACCAGCGTGGAGGAGGACGCCTGCTGTGTGGCTGGTGCGGCGCGGGGTGGTTCTCGCGTAGAAGGTCCGGAGGGTGACGCCCGCTGTGTGGCTGCCCCGGTGAAAGGCACCTCCCGCGCGGTCGGCCCGTGCGATCACCCCGGCGAAGGACGCCCTCCGTGGGCCCCGCCCCGGCGAAAGACCGCCTCCGTAGGACCAGCCCGACGGAAGACGCCTCCCGCCGATCCACCCGAGCGGAACCACGTCACCGAGACCGGCCTCACCGAAACCCACCCCCACATGACCACCCCACCGAACCCCGCCCCGCACCCCACTCCCCGCCCCACGGAAGGCGCCCCCGTATGACCGACGCAGCCGCCCTCCCCGGACAGCCTCGTGGCGGGGTGCTCACCGGACCCGCCACCGCCCGTGCCGTCAACGTGCTCGCGCCCAACGCGTCCGCGATGACCTTGGACGGGACGAACACGTGGATCGTCGCGGAGCCGGACTCGGAGTTGGCCGTGGTGATCGATCCGGGGCCGTTGGACGAGGGGCATCTGCGGAATGTCATCGACACCGCGGAGAAGGCGGGGAAACGGGTCGCCCTGACCCTGTTGACGCACGGGCACCCCGATCACGCGGAAGGGGCCGTCCGGTTCGCCGAGTTGACCGGTACCAAGGTGCGCGCGCTGGATCCGGCGTTGCGGCTCGGGGACGAGGGGCTGGGGGCCGGGGAGATCGTTCGGGTCGGCGGGGTGGAGCTGGTCGTGGTGTCGACGCCCGGGCACACCGGGGACTCGCTGTGCTTCCATCTCCCGGCCGATCAGGCCGTGCTGACCGGGGACACCATCCTCGGGCGCGGTACGACCGTCGTGGCGCATCCTGACGGCCGCCTGGGGGACTACCTGGACTCGCTGCGGCGGCTGCGGTCCCTCACCGTCGACGACGGCGTCCACACCGTCCTGCCGGGACATGGGCCCGTGCTGGAGGACGCCCAGGGTGCCGTCGAGTTCTACCTCGCCCACCGCGCCCACCGGCTCGCCCAGATCGAGACGGCCGTCGAGAACGGTCACCGGAGCCCGGCCGAGGTCGTCGCCCACGTGTACGCGGACGTCGACCGTTCCCTGTGGCCGGCGGCGGAGCTGTCCGTACGGGCTCAACTCGACTACCTCAAGGAACACGGCCTGATCTAGTCCGTGCCCACGTCCTCCGGGCGCGGTGTCTTCACGCCGTGCACGCGCGCGTACTCCTCGGCCAGCCACGGGCCCAGGTCGTCGACGTAGGAACGCAGGACGCTCGCGTCGCCCGGCGGGGCGTGGCCGAACTCCGCCGCCTCGCGCAGGGCTTCCGCCCGTTCCGGGTAGTACGCGGCGAATGCCTCGGCCATTTCCCGCAAGTCGCTGGTCCAGCCGTTCCAGCGGGGCATGACCAGGGTGAAGCCGGTGCGGACCAGGTGGCGGGACATGGAGCGGACCAGGGGACGGCGGGCCTCGTCCGTGTCCTGGGCCGTGGCGATGCGCTCGCGCCAGCGGGGGAGCAGGCGGGCCAGGTCGCCGTTCGTCTCCCGGGCCAGCTGGGAGTCGGGGCGGTAGCGGGGCAGGTCCTCGGCCAGGTCCTCCCCGAGCAGCGGGGTGCACAGGCAGGCCACGAACCACCCCAGGTCGTACGTCTCCGGCTCGCTCAGCAGCCGTGCCCGGCCGTACACCAGCGTGCCGACCCCGTCGATCTCCGGGAACTCCTTGTCGAGCGCCTCGCCGAGGTGGCGGGCTTCGGCGAGGTCCTCCTCGGTCGGCTCCTGCCGGGTCACCACGAGCAGGTCCAGATCGCTGCGCCCCACGCGCGCGGTGCCGCGCGGGATCGACCCGTAGAGGTACGCGCTGTTGAGGCGTCCCCCGTAGAGGTCGATCAGCCGGTCACGCGCGGCGGCGACGACCGGGCGGAAGGCTTGCGGGACACGCCCCAAGGAGCCCTCGCGCTCGATGTATCCCTGGGCGTCGAGCCCCCTGTGGTGAACGGTTCCGGCCATGGGATCACTCTGCCGGGAGACGGGCCCCCGGGGAGTGCTTTTCCGGCCGCCGAGCGGGGTCATCTCCAGCGGAACACATGGAGTCGGCGGAAGTTCCGGCTGAACTCGCACCCCACCGCGATCACGTCACCGGACGCGGCGAGGAGCGGACGGAAAACGTCAGCGCGCAGCCTGCGACGGGCCACGACCCGGCCGTCGGCGGGATCGAGCACGCTCAGTCGGCGGCCGTACCGGTGCAGGGCCAGGAGCCAGCCACGATGGGCGAGGGGAACCATGGACGCGCCCTTGCTCCGCCACTCCCACAGGAACTCGCCCGAGGACATGGAGAACGCCCCGAGCCGGGTGCCCGCGTCCTGTTCGGCCTTGGCGGCGGGGATCAGCTCCACCGCGAGGACGTCACCGGTCACGGCGACCCGCTCGCCGAACCGTGCGTATCCGTCCGGCAGCGCGAGCGTCGCGGGCTCCTTCCGGTAACCGTCCAGGACGAGCAGCTGAGGCCCGCCGCGCGCGCCGCGGGCCTCCAGGTGCGCCACGAAGGGACGGGCGCTGATGGCGGACGCCCTCGCGACGCGCCGGTCCCTGAGCGTGTGCTCGCGCCGGACCTCTCCCGTGTCCACGTCGAGGGTGCGCAGCGTCACCCGGTCCCCCTTCCAGGACGTGACGGGCGCCGCGACGAGGCCTCCGCCGACGGCCATGTCGAACGGGAGACGCCCGAGCGGTTCCGCGTCCTGCTCCCGGTGCCGTACGACCTCGCCCGTGTCGACGGCCAGTGAGGTGAGGCCGACGTTCTCCACGTCCAGGAGTCCGTCGGGGTGGTGCAGCACCACCCCGACGCCGTCCTCGGCGTCCGCCGACACCCGCGCGACGACCTGCTCGCCGGGTGGCCGCCAGGTCCACAGGGGCTCGCCCGTGGCCATCCGGTAGGCCTGCACGCGGTCGAAACGGGCGACGGCGACAGTGTCGTCCGTCAGCCACAGGCCCAGCGTCTCTCTGCCCGTGACGCCCTCCTCGAACGGCGTCCGCCACAGTCGGCGCGCCGATCTCCGCCACCGGGAGTGCTCCCAGACCGTCTCCGGTGCCTTGTCCTCGCTCATCCCCACCCCTTGGGTCCCCACCCGGCGATATGTGAAGGGCCCCGCCGTGGCGGGGCCCTTCAGTAAGAAGACGTGCGATCGACTGGAAGACGTGCGATCAGCGCGAGCGCTTCGCCAGCCGCTCCACGTCCAGCAGGATCACCGCGCGGGCCTCCAGGCGCAGCCAGCCGCGGCCCGCGAAGTCGGCGAGCGCCTTGTTGACCGTCTCGCGGGACGCGCCGACCAGCTGGGCCAGCTCCTCCTGCGTGAGGTCGTGCACCACGTGGATGCCCTCCTCGGACTGCACGCCGAAGCGGCGGGAGAGGTCCAGCAGGGCGCGGGCCACGCGGCCGGGGACGTCCGAGAAGACCAGGTCGGACATCGCGTCGTTGGTCTTGCGCAGTCGGCGGGCGACCGCGCGCAGCAGCGCGGAGGCCACCTCGGGGCGGGCGCTCAGCCAGGGCTGGAGGTCGCCGTGGCCGAGGCCGAGCAGCTTGACCTCGGTCAGCGCGCTGGCGGTCGCCGTACGCGGGCCCGGGTCGAACAGCGACAGCTCGCCGATCAGCTCGCCGGGGCCGAGGACTGCCAGCATGTTCTCGCGGCCGTCCGGGGAGGTGCGGTGGAGCTTCACCTTGCCCTCGGTGACCACGTAGAGCCGGTCGCCGGGGTCGCCCTCGTGAAAGAGCGAGTCCCCGCGCGCGAGGGTCACCTCACTCATGGAGGCGCGCAGCTCCGCGGCCTGATCGTCATCGAGCGCCGCGAAGAGCGGGGCGCGCCGCAGAACGTCGTCCACGAGTTCTCTCCTTGTCGACCTGCTCAGGGGATGGTGTTCCCCCTTGGTACCAGGGGACCGTGCTCCCCATTTTGCTGGACCGTCCAAACAGTGTGATCTGTCACAAGGATGCCGCACAGGTGTCCCGAGGTAAGCGGCAGGGGTCCAATTGGGGGCTGATCTTCGGGGTCCGGGGCGGATGTCAGTGGCGGGCTCTAGGCTGGCCGGGTGTCCAAATCGCCGGTGAGAGCACAGGCCAAGGGGGCTGGGCGGATGGTTGTACCTCGTGATTCCGCTGTGGGCGAACAGGGCCCTGACGGCGGCAAGGGTGGCGGCAGGAAAGTGACAAAAGGTGCAAAAGTGATGTCCGGCGTGAAGAGCGAATCGCACACCGCCCTCGTCCGCCGCGCCCGCCGGATCAATCGCGAACTGGCCGAGATCTATCCGTACGCCCACCCGGAACTCGACTTCGAGAACCCCTTCCAGCTCGTGGTCGCCACGGTCCTGTCCGCGCAGACCACCGACCTGAGGGTCAATCAGACGACCCCGGCGCTGTTCGCCAAGTACCCGACCCCCGAGGACCTGGCCGCCGCGGACCCGGAGCAGGTCGAGGAGATCCTCCGCCCGACCGGGTTCTTCCGGGCCAAGACCAAGTCGGTCATAGGGCTCTCCAAGGCCCTCGTCGCGGACTTCGGCGGCGAGGTGCCCGGCCGGCTCGAAGATCTCGTCAAGCTGCCCGGCGTGGGCCGCAAGACCGCCTTCGTGGTGCTCGGCAACGCCTTCGGACGGCCCGGCATCACCGTGGACACGCATTTCCAGCGGCTCGTACGGCGCTGGAAGTGGACCGAGGCGACCGAGCCCGACAAGATCGAGGCCGCCGTGGGAGCGCTCTTCCCGAAGAGCGACTGGACGATGCTCTCGCACCACGTGATCTTCCACGGCCGCCGGATCTGCCATGCCCGCAAGCCCGCGTGCGGCGCCTGCCCCATCGCCCCGCTCTGCCCGGCGTACGGCGAGGGCGAGACCGACCCGGAGAAGGCGAAGAAGCTGCTCAAGTACGAGAAGGGCGGCTACCCGGGCCAGCGTCTGAACCCGCCGCAGGCCTATCTCGACGCGGGCGGCAAACCGGCGCCGCCGCTGGGCTCGGCGTGACGGGGCCGAGGCGACGGGGACCGGCATGACATCGGGGGCCGGATGACGGAACGATCTCGGAGGTATCGGGCGTTGATCAGTGGGAACGGGGGTGGGGGATGACGCACGCGAGCAATACCCAGGGTGTGGGGCTCAGCAAGGACGGGCTGCCGGGCTGGCTGGATCCGGTGGTGCACGCCGTGGAGACGGTCGAGCCGCTGCAGCTGAGCCGGTTCCTGCCGCCGGAGGACGGGGCGGGGCGGCAGTCGGCGGTGCTGATCCTCTTCGGGGAGGGCGATCAGGGGCCCGAGCTGCTGCTCATGGAGCGGTCGAGCTCGCTCCGGTCGCACGCGGGACAGCCGTCCTTCCCCGGTGGTGCCCTCGACCCCGAGGACGGTGACCCGACCGGTGACGGACCGCTGCGGGCCGCTCTCCGCGAGGCCGAGGAGGAGACCGGGCTCGACCCGGCCGGAGTCCAGCTCTTCGGGGTGCTGCCCAAGCTGTACATCCCGGTGAGCGGTTTCGTGGTGACGCCGGTGCTGGGCTGGTGGCGGGAGCCGACACCGGTGGGCGTGGTCGATCCGAACGAGACGGCACGTGTGTTCACCGTCCCCGTGGCGGATCTCACGGATCCGGCCAACAGAGTCACCGTCACGCACCCCAGCGGCTTCCTGGGTCCGGCATTTCTGGTCGAATCGGCCCTTGTGTGGGGCTTCACGGCCGGAGTGATCGACCGCCTGCTGCACTACTCCGGTTGGGAGCGGCCCTGGGACCCCGAGAAGCAGGTCCCCCTCGACTGGCGGTCATGACAGGGTGTCGCTCGTGAATGTGCTGGACATCCTGCTGCTGGTCGCCGCCGTGTGGTTCGCGATCGTGGGCTATCGCCAGGGGTTCGTCGTCGGCATCCTGTCGGTGATCGGGTTCCTGGGCGGCGGTCTCGTCGCCGTCTACACGCTGCCCGTGATCTGGGACGCGCTGACCGAGAAGTCGGAGGTCAGCACCACCGCGGCCGTCGTCGCGGTCATCATCGTCATCGTCTGCGCCTCCGTCGGCCAGGCCCTGACCACCCACCTGGGCAACAAGCTGCGCCGGTACATCACCTGGTCCCCGGCCCGCGCCCTGGACGCGACCGGCGGCGCCCTCGTCAACGTCCTCGCGATGCTCCTGGTCGCCTGGCTGATCGGCTCCGCGCTGGCCGGCACCACCCTGCCGACGCTCGGCAAGGAGGTCCGCAGCTCCAAGGTGCTGCTGGGGGTCTCCAGGGCGCTGCCCTCGCAGGCCGACACCTGGTTCGCGGACTTCTCCTCGGTCCTCGCGCAGAACGGCTTCCCGCAGGTCTTCAGCCCCTTCGCGAACGAGCCGATCAACGATGTCCAGCCGCCCGACCCGGCCCTCGCCTCCAGCGCGGTCGCCACCCGGGCCCAGCAGTCCATCGTCAAGGTCATGGGCACCGCCCAGAGCTGCGGCAAGGTCCTGGAGGGCAGCGGCTTCGTCTTCGGCGACCGCCGCGTCATGACCAACGCGCACGTCGTCGGCGGCGTCGACGAACCCACCGTCCAGATAGGCGGCCAGGGCCGCAAGTACGACGCCAAGGTCGTCCTCTACGACTGGCACCGCGACATCGCCGTACTCGACGTACCGGACCTGAAGGCGCGCTCCCTGCAGTTCGCGACCAAGGACGCCACCAGCGGCAACAGCGCGATCGTCGCCGGCTTCCCGGAGAACGGGTCGTACGACGTCCGTGCCGCACGCGTGCGTGGCCGTATCACGGCCAACGGCCCGGACATCTACCACCGGGGCACCGTCCGCCGCGATGTGTACTCGCTCTACGCGACCGTCCGCCAGGGCAACTCCGGCGGCCCGCTGCTCACGCCCGAGGGCAAGGTGTACGGCGTGGTCTTCGCGAAGTCCCTCGACGACCCCGACACCGGGTACGCGCTCACCGCGGACGAGATCCAGCCGGACATCGTCAAGGGGCGTACCGCGAACGAGCAGGTGGACAGCGACAGTTGCGCGCTGTGAGCCCCGCTTTTTAAAGGATGGGTGCGTCAGCCTCGGGGATGACGCAGCCGTACCGAGACCCAGCGGGCCCGGCGGCGCAGAATGCGCGGGATCCCCACCCTGAGGTCGGTGCCCTGGAGTTGCGGGGCGCCCCGTTGGTGGGAGCTCAGACCGTGGTCCGAGCGGCGATTGCGTGCTGCGTCACTGTAGTCGTGCGTCCAGCCCATACCCCGACGTCTGCCCCTGCCCCAAGGTCGATAACCACCCCTTGGGGCCCCAATTGGCCTATGCGCGAGGCAAGTAGCCGTTCGTAGTACAGGTGTTCAGATCCGGATACCGGGCGCAGCGGAGCGGTCACGCACCGGTCACGCTTCGGTCATCCACCGGTCAACGATCGGGTTCGGGATCCTTGAGCCAGTTGACCAGTTCGGTCGAGAAGACGACCGGGTCCTCCTCGTGCGGGAAGTGCCCGAGACCGTCGAACAGCCGCCAGCGGTACGGCGCTTCGACGTACTCCCCGGACCCCGCCGCGCTGCGGGTGCGCAGCACCGGGTCCAGCGAGCCGTGCAGATGCAGCGTCGGCACCCGCACCGGCCGCTTCATGCGCCGGTTGAACTGGATGCCGTCCGGGCGTGCCATCGACCGCACCATCCAGCGGTACGGCTCGATCGAGCAGTGCGCGGTCGACGGGATCAGCATCGCCCGCCGGTACGCCTCGACCGTTTCGTCGTCGGGCAGGCTCGCGCCGGACCAGTCCCGGATCAGCTTGCCCACCAACTCGGCGTCCTCGGCGAGCAGTTGCCGCTCGGGGAGCCAGGGGCGCTGGAACCCCCAGATGTAGGAACTCGCCGCCGACTGCCTGACGTCGGACAGCATGGCGTTGCGCCAGCGCCGGGGGTGCGGCATCGAGGAGACGGCGAGCCGGCGCACCAGCTTGGGGCGCATCGCGGCCGCCGTCCACGCGAGATAGCCGCCCAGGTCATGCCCGACCAGCGCGGCGTCCGGCTCGCCGAGCGAGCGGATCACGCCCGTGATGTCGAGGGCGAGGTTGGCGGGGTCGTAGCCGCGCGGGGTGCGGTCGCTGCCGCCGACGCCCCGCAGGTCCATGGCGACGGCCCGGAACCCGGCGTCGGCCAGCGCGCCGAGCTGGTGCCGCCAGGTCCACCAGAACTGGGGGAAGCCGTGCAGCAGCAGCACCAGCGGTCCGTCGCCCACCTCCGCGATGTGGAAGCGCGCGCCGTTGGCCGCGACATCCCGGTGGGTCACCTCGCGCCCGCCGGGAATGTCGAGCCGTACGACCGAAGCGGGTTGCGCCCAAGGATTGGCGGGGTCCGTCATGAGGACGAGCGTGCCACAGCCTCGATGGCTTCGGGGACACGGTCTTCGATCGCCGCGCGGGGATGCGGCTTGGCATTGCCCAGGACGCCCGCGGTCTCCTTCACCGAAGCGGCCACCTTCTGCGGGCCCTTGCTCTTCGCCGCCTTCTTAAAGAAGAGCACGCCTACCAGCGCGAGGACGACCGCGACGAGCACGTTCGCCGCGAAGGAGAGCAGGAAGCAGAGCGCCATGTTCCAGCCGCTCCAGGTCCGAATCCCGTACGCCAGCGCGAAGTTGAGCATCGGCAGGGAGAACAGCAGCACCACGGCGGCGACCGTGAACGCGCCGCCGCCCGCGACACCGCGCTTGACGTCCTGCTTGAGCTGCGCCTTCGCCAGCGCGATCTCGTCGTGCACCAGCGCGGACATCTCGGTCGTCGCCGAGGCGAACAGCTGGCCGATGCTGCGTTCGGCGCCGACCGGGCTGCCGTCGGGTGCGCTCATCGCGTACTCCCTCATCTGCATGTGTTTGTACCGTCTGGTCAGATCATGCCGGACCGTCGTTGTCCTCGCCTGCCCCGCCCGCCACTTCGGCAAGCCCGCGTCGCTCGGCGGCCTTCACCTCGGCGAGCCTGCGGTGCTCCGCGGCCTTGCGCTCGTGGATCTCCGCCATGCGCAGGTGGTACGACGGCTCGTCCTGCTCGTAGATGTCGGGGATGCCGTCGAGATCCTCGTCGCGCTCCTCGTCCTCGTACATCCTGCGGTACCTGGCGTTGCGCAGCTTCAGCAACACGGTCGCGCAGAGGGCCGCAATGAGGGAGCCGACGAGGACGGCCGCCTTGACCTCGTCGGTGAGCATCTGGTCGCCGTCGAACGCGAGTTCCCCGATGAGCAGCGACACGGTGAAGCCGATGCCGGCGAGTGAGGCGACCGCGAACACGTCCGGCCAGGCGAGGTCGTCGCTGAGCGAGGCCCGGGTGAAACGGGCCGTCAGCCAGGTCCCGCCGAAGATGCCGACCGCCTTGCCGACGACGAGTCCGAGAACCACGCCGAGCGTCTCGGGCTTCGTGAACACGTCCCCCAACGCGCCGCCCGAGATGGCGACTCCGGCGCTGAACAGCGCGAACAGCGGCACCGCGAGGCCCGCCGACAGGGGTCGTACGAGATGTTCGACGTGCTCTCCGGGGGAGTGCTTCTCGTCCTCGCGGGTGGTGCAGCGCAGCATCAGGCCCATCGCGACACCGGCGATCGTGGCGTGGACGCCGCTGTTGTACATCAGCGCCCAGATGACGAGCGCGAGCGGGACGTAGACGTACCAGCCGCGCACGCCCCTGCGCAGCAGCAGCCAGAAGACGGCCAGGCCGATGGCGGCCCCGCCGAGCGCCACGAAGTCGATCCGGGCGGTGAAGAAGATCGCGATGATCAGGATCGCGAACAGGTCGTCGACGACGGCGAGGGTGAGCAGGAAGGCGCGCAGCGCGCTCGGCAGGGAGGTGCCGATGACCGCGAGGACGGCGAGCGCGAAGGCGATGTCGGTGGCGGTCGGCACCGCCCAGCCCTGGAGGGAGCCGCCTCCGGTGAGGCTGGTGAGTGTGTAGACGAGTGCCGGTACGGCCATCCCGCACAGGGCCGCTACGACGGGCAGGGCGGCTGCCTTGGGGTCGCGCAGGTCGCCGGCGACGAGTTCGCGCTTGAGCTCGATGCCGGCGACGAAGAAGAAGACGGCGAGGAGGCCGTCGGCGGCCCAGTGGGCGACCGAGAGGTGCAGGCCGAGAGCGGCAGGGCCGAAGTGGTAGTGGCTGACGCTCTCGTAGCTGTCGTGCAGGGCGGGGACGTTGGCCCAGATCAGCGCGGTGACGGCGGCGATCAGGAGGAGGACACCGCCGACGGTCTCGGTGCGCAGCGCGTCCGCGACGAAGTTCCGCTCGGGCAGGGACAGCCGTCCGAGCACTTTGCGGGCGGCGGTGGGGCGGGGCGCGGTCACGGGGAGACCTCCGGGGTGGCGGGCAGCACAGAGCACTTGCCGACCAGACTTCCCGGCGCACCTTGTCGCGTTCTTGACGCTTTACTTAGCTTACCTAAGGTGCG
Source organism: Streptomyces sp. NRRL F-525 (assembly GCF_000716605.1). Taxonomy (GTDB): domain Bacteria; phylum Actinomycetota; class Actinomycetes; order Streptomycetales; family Streptomycetaceae; genus Streptomyces. The sequence continues at coordinate 19,736 of NZ_JNXE01000060.1, forward strand.
GCGGGATGGGTCCTGCGGATCTCACATCTAGGGGGCCTGGGGGTTCTACGGGTCTCACCGTATGCGCGAAAGGGGCGCCCGGCACGTTCGCCGCCGGGCGCCCCTCCTCGTCGTCTCCGCAGGTCAGTCCTCGCTGGGCGCGGCCGGGAGCTTGTCCTGGATCAGGGTCATGACCGTGGAGTCGGTCAGGGTCGTGACGTCGCCCAGCTGACGGTTCTCCGCCACGTCCCGCAGCAGGCGGCGCATGATCTTGCCGGAGCGGGTCTTCGGCAGCTCGGCCACCGGGAGGATCCGCTTGGGCTTGGCGATCGGGCCCAGCACGGTGCCGACGTGGTTGCGCAGGTCGGCTACGAGGTTCTCGTCATCGGCGTTCGCCGTGCCGCGCAGGATCACGAAGGCGACGATCGCCTGGCCGGTCGTCTCGTCGGCCGCGCCGACCACGGCCGCCTCGGCGACGGCGGGGTGGGAGACGAGCGCCGACTCGACCTCGGTGGTGGAGATGTTGTGCCCGGACACGAGCATCACGTCGTCCACGCGGCCGAGCAGCCAGATGTCGCCGTCGTCGTCCTTCTTCGCGCCGTCACCGGCGAAGTACCTGCCCGGGAACCGCGACCAGTACGTGTCGAGGAACCGCTGGTCGTCGCCCCAGATCGTGCGCAGCATCGACGGCCACGGCTCGGTCAGGACGAGGTAACCGCCGCCGCCGTTCGGGACCTCGTTGGCCTCGTCGTCGACGACCGTGGCGGAGATGCCGGGCAGCGGCGTCTGCGCGGAACCGGGCTTGGTGGCGGTCACGCCCGGCAGCGGCGAGATCATCATCGCGCCGGTCTCGGTCTGCCACCAGGTGTCCACGATCGGGGTCTTGTCGGCACCGATGTGCTTCCGGTACCAGATCCACGCCTCGGGGTTGATGGGCTCGCCGACGGACCCCAGGATGCGGAGGGAGGACAGGTCGAACTTCGCGGGGATGTCGTCGCCCCACTTCATGAACGTACGGATCGCGGTCGGCGCCGTGTACAGGATCGTCACCCCGTACTTCTGGACGATCTCCCAGAAGCGGCCCTGGTGCGGGGTGTCGGGAGTGCCCTCGTACATGACCTGGGTCGCGCCGTTCGCGAGCGGGCCGTAGACGATGTACGAGTGGCCGGTGACCCAGCCGACGTCGGCCGTGCACCAGTAGACGTCGGTCTCCGGCTTGAGGTCGAAGACGGCGTGGTGGGTGTACGCGGCCTGGGTGAGGTAGCCGCCGGAGGTGTGCAGGATGCCCTTGGGCTTACCCGTGGTACCCGAGGTGTACAGGATGAACAGCGGCTGCTCCGCCTCGAACGCCTCGGGCGTGTGCTCTGCCGACTGCCGGTCGACGATCTCGTGCCACCACACGTCCCGCTCGTCGTTCCACGCGACGTCCTGGCCCGTACGGCGGACCACGAGCACGTGCTCGACGCCGCTGTCCGCGCGGTCGACCGCGTCGTCCACGGCCGGCTTCAGAGCGGAGGGCTTGCCGCGCCGCCAGCCGCCGTCCGTGGTGATGACGACCTTGGCGTCCGCGTCCTGGATGCGCGTCGCGAGCGCGTCCGCAGAGAAACCGCCGAACACCACCGAGTGCGCGGCGCCGATCCGCGCGCAGGCCAGCATCGCGACCGCCGTCTCCGGGATCATCGGCATATAGACGGCGACCCGGTCGCCCTTCCGAACTCCCAGCTCCAGCAGGGCGTTCGCGGCCTTGGAGACCTCGTCCTTCAGCTCGGCGTAGGTGATCGCGCGGCTGTCGCCGGGCTCGCCCTCGAAGTGGATGGCGACGCGGTCGCCGTTGCCCGCCTCGACATGCCGGTCCACGCAGTTGTACGCCACGTTGAGCGTGCCGTCCTTGAACCACTTGGCGAACGGCGGGTTCGACCAGTCCAGCGTCTCGCTCGGCTCCTTCGCCCAGCTCAGCCGGCGGGCCTGCGCGGCCCAGAAGCCGAGCCGGTCAGCCTTGGCCTGCTCATACGCCTCCGCCGTGACATTGGCGTTCGCCGCCAGGTCGGCGGGGGGTGCGAACCTGCGCTCCTCGCGCAACAGGTTGGCCAGGCTTTCGTTGCTCACGGCATCTGCCTTTCCCAGGGTGTCCGTTGTGTCCCGGGCCAGCTCATCAGACCCGGGGGTCCGATGACAAGGGTCGTCGAAATATTGGTTTAGACCTGTCATCGGACCCGCGGTCAGAGACGTGTGGCGAGGGTCTTTCGTACCCACGGACGCCGGGTGAACAAGGTTCAGGCCGACATGTCCGCCACCCCCACCCCGTCGAACAACTCCTCCCCGTCCTCCTCGGTCAACAAGTACGCCTGAGCCTCGCCGACATGGAAATACATCCCGTGCAGCTCCAACGCCCCCTCCCGCAAGGCCCGAGCCACCGACTCGTGCCCCCGCAGATGCTCCAACTGCTGCACCACATTGGTCAGACACAACTGCTCTACGGCGTCTGCGGGCGCCCTTCCGGTCAGCCGCGCCCAGGGCCGGCCGTCGTCGGCCATCCGCTCCAGGCTCGGCAGCCCGTGCCGCAGCCACCGCTTGAGCGGCGTCCGGGCGCCCCCGGGCTCGGAGTTGAGCAGCGCCTGCATGGCCCCGCACCCCGAGTGCCCGCACACCGTGATCGATCTCACGCGCAGTACGTCCACCGCGTACTCGATCGCCGCGGCCACCGAGTCGTCCCCGCTCTCCTCGCCGGGCGGCGGCACGAGGTTGCCCACGTTCCGCACGACGAACAGGTCGCCGGGACCACTGGAGGTGATCATCGACGTCACCAGCCGCGAGTCGGCACAGGTCAGGAAGAGCTGCGAGGGCCGCTGCCCTTCCCTGGCCAGCCGGGCCAGCTCGCCCCGCACGAGGGGTGCGGTGTCGCGCTGGAACGCGCTGATGCCACGGGCTAGTTGGTGGCCCCCGGGACCGGTGCCGGGGTTGGTGCCGGTGCCGGGGTGGGTGTCCGGGCTGGTGCCTGTGCCTGCGCCTGCGCCGAGGTGGGGTCCGGTGCCGGGGCGGGTTCCGGTGTCGGGGGCGGTCGGCTCGGCGGCGCCGGGCGCGGGACGATCCGTCGGCCGGCCTGTCGGCTCGGCCGGGTGTCCGCCGGCCGGGGCGGAACGCCGGTGATCGCACTGGTGGTTGCGCCAGGGCGTCCAGGGGTGGCAGCGGCAGGCGGTGGACGTCGTCGACGTCTTCGGCTCGCCGGTCGGAGCGCCGGCCGTGGTGCGAGCCGGAGCCTCGGTCGTCGTCCCGCTCGTCGTGCCGGTCGCGGTGTCGGCCGGTGTCGCGTCACTCCCGGTGCGGCCCGGCTCGGTGTCGCGAACTCCCGTGCGGCGTCCGGTCAGTTCGGCCGAGCCTCCGCGCGCGGTGTGCGCGTTCTGCCAGTCCTGCAGTGACTCGTACGCCGCGTGGTCCATGAACGAACCGTCCAACTCCACGACGACGTCGGCGCCTTGGGGTACGAGATGCAGGATGCGGCTGAGCCGCGGCACCGCGAGGAACGTCAACTGCCCTCGGACGTGTACGTGATGGACTCCTTCCTTCTCGTCGTGCTCGTGCGTGATGCGGGTGTGGGCAAGGCGGTTGAGGGCTACGGCCACGGCGACGGTGACCCCGAGGAGCACGCCCTCCAGGACGCCGAGCAAGACCACGCCGAGGGTGGTGACGGCGTAGACCAGGACTTCGCGGTGGCGGGTCACCGTGCGGATGTGGTGCAGGGACACCATCTGGATGCCGACGGCCATCACGAGTGCGGCGAGCGAAGCGAGCGGGATCAGCTCCAGCACCGGGACCATCAGCAGCGCGGCTACCACTACGAGAACGCCGTGCAGCATCGTGGAGTTCCGGCTCACGGCACCGGCTTTCACATTCGCCGAACTCCGTACGGCGACGCCCGCGACAGGCAGTCCGCCGAGTGCGCCGGAGACGATGTTGGCGGCTCCCTGGCCCAGCAGTTCGCGGTTCAGGTCGGAACGGCCGACGCGGGCGGAGAGCCCGGGCTGCCCGGCGACCAGCTTGTCCACGGCGACCGCGCCGAGCAGCGACTGCACGCTGCACACCAACGTGGTGGTGAGCACGGCGGCGGCGATCCCGAGCACCGGGCCCTCGGGAAGTCCGGCCAGCGCGTGGCTGCTCCAGGACGGCAGGTCGACCTTGGCGAGGCTCAGCCTGGTGAGGGACGCGGTGAGCGTGGCTCCGGCGACGGCGATGAGCGCGGCCGGGACCTTGCGCATCAGGTGCCCGAGCCGGCCCGGGACGCGCGGCCACAGCAGCAGAAGGGCCAGCGTCAGCACGCTCATCGCCACATCGGCGGGGTGCAGGTCCGCCAACTGGGCAGGCAGGGCACGGAGGTTGGCGAGGACCGAGCTCTGCGGGGTGCCGCCCAGCACGATGTGCAGCTGGGCGACGGCGATGGTGACACCGATGCCGGCGAGCATGCCGTGCACGATCGCGGGGCTGACGGCGAGCGCGGTGCGGGCCACGCGCACGCAGCCCAGGGCGAGTTGGGCGAGACCGGCGAGGACCGTGATCGCGCAGGTCGTCCGCCAGCCGTAACGGTGGATCAGGTCGGCGGTGACCACGGTGAGTCCGGCGGCCGGGCCGCTGACCTGGAGGGGGCAGCCGCCGAGCAGACCGGCGACGAGGCCGCCCGCGGCGGCGGCGACCAGGCCGGCCTGGAGGGGCGCGCCGGTGGCGAGGGCGATGCCGAGGGACAGGGGGAGGGCGATCAGGAAGACCGCGATGGAGGCCGACACATCGGCGCCCGCGACACGGAAGCGGCGGCGCGGGGGCGGCGGCGGGCTGTGGGGTGGGTGGACGCGCTTCGTCCGATTCGCGTTCGGATTCGAGTCGGTGGCGCGGGTGGGTACGCAGGCTGACATGTCTTCCCGTCTCCTCCGGGGCAGCGCGGTCGCGGAACTGGTGGTCCCCGTCGATGGCGGGGGTCGGTCGCGGCCGTGGGTCACGGCGTGCAGCGGCGGGATCTCTCAACGCTCGGTAAACGGATCGTAATGCAGAGTAAAGGTCAAGTATAGGCTTTGCGGGCAAATAGGCTAATAAGTCACCTCGTGGAGTGAAGTGGAAATTTCATCGGCTTGTCGTACTAATCCCACCTTCGGCCCCGTGCCACCTTGGCGGCGCTGCCGGGATTCCCGGCACATCGCCAGAGAACGCCCTGATCGGCGTCGGTCCGAACGAAGGAAGAAGGTGGGCGGACATGGCCGCCACCCAGAGGATCACCGCGGGCGCCGTGATCGCCGCGGCCTGTGCCGCGTCGCTCGCCGGTTGCGCGATCGGTGACAACGGTTCCCCGCAGGGAGCGCACGGTCCGCACAAGGCGGCGCCCGCCCCGGCACCCAAGAGCGGAGTCCGCCTGATCGGGGACGGCTCCACGTCGTACACCGGGGCGCAGCCACATCTGCCCAGACCCGAGCGGCTCAAGCCCGGCCAGAAGCCCCCGCAGTTCGTGGTCTTCTCCTTCGACGGCGCCGGCGAGGACAGCCAGAAGCTGTTCTCCCACTTCCGCAAGGTCTCCAAGGCCAACCACGCGAACATGACGTACTTCCTCAGCGGCGTGTACATGCTGCCGGAGGACAAGCGCGACCTCTACAAGCCCCCGGAGCACTCGCCGGGCAGCTCGGACATCGGCTTCAACGACGAGCAGGGCATCGCCGACACCGTGAAGCAGCTGCGCCTGGCGTGGCTGGAGGGCAACGAGATCGGCACCCACTTCAACGGCCACTTCTGCGGCAAGAACGGCGGGGTCGGCGAGTGGTCGGTCGCCGAGTGGAAGAGCGAGATCGCCCAGGCGAAGCAGTTCGTGAAGACCTGGAAGACGAACTCCGGGATGAAGAAGGCGTCTTCACTGCCCTTCGACTACGACAAGGAACTCGTCGGCGCCCGCACGCCCTGCCTGGAGGGCCAGGCCAACTTCATGAAGGCGGCGAGCCAGCTGGGCTTCCGCTACGACACCAGCGGGGTCAACGACCAGATCTGGCCCAAGAAGAAGGAGGGGCTGTGGGATCTGTCCATGCAGCTCGTCCCCTTCCCCGGCCACACCTACGAGCAGCTGACCATGGACTACAACTTCATGGTCAACCAGTCCGGCACGCAGACCCAGGGCGACCCCGACAAGTTCGACCAGTGGGGCGACGAGATGCGTGACGGCCTGCTCAAGGGCTTCGACCGCGCCTACGACGGCAACCGCGCGCCCCTGGTCATCGGCAACCACTTCGAGTCCTGGAACGGCGGCACCTACATGCGTGCCCTCGACGAGGTCATCGAGAAGGTCTGCAACAAGTCCGAGGTGCGCTGCGTGTCCTTCCGGGAACTGGCCGACTGGCTGGACGCCCAGGACCCGCAGACCCTGGCCAAGCTGCGCGGCCTGAACGTCGGCGAGGCACCGAAGGCGGGCTGGACGTCCTTCCTCACCGGCCGCCCCGCCCCGGCCCCGAAGGGCGTCCCCGGGGCGCCGGCGGTCAAGCAGTAGGCGGTTCCGAGGGGAATCGCCGCGCGCGTGGCTTCACGCAGCGTGTCACGCGGAGGCGGTGACGCTCTCGTCGAGCACGAACCCGGGGTCGACCTGCGCCGCCAGGTCGGCCCCGGTGCGCTCATTGCCCCAACTCCGCGCGTTCTTCAGGTGGAAGTGCACCATCTGCCGCGTGTAGCGCTCCCAGTCGCGCAGTTCGTACGTCGCGTCGGCGGCGATCTCCAGCAGGCGCAGGGCGCGGCGGTTGGCGTCCTCCAGGAGCTCGAACCGGGGCGGCCGGCCCTTCTCCATGGCACGCACCCAGTCCGAGTGCCCCACCGTCACGAGCAGGTCGTCCCCGACCTCGGCGCGGAGGAAGTCGAGGTCGTCCTGGCCTTGCACCTTGTTGCCGACGACCTTCAGGACGACCCCGAAGTCGCGGGCGTACTCCTTGTACTGGCGATAGACGGAGACCCCCTTCCGGGTCGGCTCGGCCACCAGGAACGTGATGTCGAAGCGGGTGAACATGCCGGAGGCGAAGGAGTCCGAGCCCGCCGTCATGTCCACCACGACGAACTCGTCGCGCCCGTCCACCAGGTGGTTCAGGCACAGCTCCACCGCTCCGGTCTTGGAGTGGTAGCAGGAGACCCCCAGGTCGGCGTCGGTGAAGGGGCCCGTGACCATCAAACGGACGGCGCCGCCGTCGAGTTCCACCGGTCGCGCGCAGGCGTCGTAGACCGGATTGTTCTCGCGCACCCGCAGCAGCCGGGAGCCCTCGCCGGGCGGGGTGGTCTTGATCATCGTGTCGGCGGAGGTGATGCGCGGGTTGCTGCCGCGCAAGTAGTCCTTGATCAGGGGGAGGTGCTCGCCGAGTGCGGGCAGTGCGGCGGCCTCGGACTCGTCCAGGCCGAGGGCGGGGCCCAGGTGCTGGTTGATGTCCGCGTCGACGGCGACGACCGGTTGGGCGGTGGCCGCGAGGTGGCGGACGAACAGGGAGGACAGGGTGGTCTTCCCGCTGCCGCCCTTCCCGACGAAAGCAATTTTCATGTTCACGAAGCGTAGTCGTGCCATTGCTGTGCGTGGCAGGTGTGCGTGAAGAAGACCACTCAATCGTGGGGCGGACCCTTGGGATGGCTACTGTCGTACTCATGAGTACGACAGGTGCGACCGCCGATCCGCTCGCGGCCCTGGGCACACTGCCCGGAGTGGCCGAGTCCGTCGAGTCCATGCGCAAGGCCGTGGACAGGGTCTACGGGCACCGCGTCATGCGGCGCCGCAGCAACGAGCTCACCGCCGAGGCGGCCTTGCGTGGCGCGCGGGGTTCGGCGGCACTGTCCGGGGCCGACTGGGCGCTCGAAGAGGTGCGTCGGCGCACCGACTTCAGTGGTGACGCGGAGGCGCGCACCATGGGCGCGGCCCTCCGGCTGTCCGCCGAGGCGGGCCAACTGCTGTCCATCTGGCGGCAGTCGCCCCTCCGGGTGCTCGCCCGGCTGCACCTGGTGGCGGCCGCGAGCAACGACGACACGGTCGGCCGGCCGCGACAGCAGGGGGAGCCGGTCGACGAGCCGCTCATCGAACTGCCGCTGCCCGGCGCCGCCGAGGTGTCCGGGCGGCTGGACGGACTCGCGGACCTGGTCATCGCGGGCGGTTCGGCACCGGCGCTGGTGACGGCCGCCGTCGTGCACGGCGAACTGCTCGCCCTGCGCCCCTTCACCTCCCGCAACGGCCTGGTCGCGCGCACCGCCGAGCGGATCGTCCTCATCGGCAGCGGCCTCGACCCGAAGTCCGTGTGCCCTGCGGAGGTCGGCCACGCCGAGCTGGGGCGCGCGGCCTATCTGGCGGCACTGGACGGTTACGTGTCGGGCACCCCGGAGGGCATGGCCGCCTGGATCGCGCACTGCGGCAGGGCGGTCGAACTGGGAGCGCGCGAGTCGACGGCGGTGTGCGAGGCGTTGCAGCGCGGCGCCGCCTAGTAGTGAGCGTCGATATGAAAAAGGCCCCCTACTGGGGGGCCGTTACAAGGGTGCGGCGGTACGAGGATTCGTACCGCCGCTGGCATGTTCCACCGGGTTACCAAGCGTCCTCGAAATATTGCCCATCAGGTCGGGAACCTGGCCCGTCACCTGGTGCGGCTGGCCCGTAATCGACGGGTCGACGTCGCGTGGGTGCTCGGTGTTCATGCGCGGTCCGTGGGGCCAAATGCGTTATTAAGGTGATCCTTTCGGATGTCCTTGGTCTCGCGGGCCGTTGAATCCTTTGTACTCCAGCCCTGGAGGAAGCGGAACCCCTGGCCGCGGTTCTTTACTTTTACGTTCAAAGGGTCACTAACCGGCGTAAACGGTCGCCGCCTTGCGTCGGCTCGCGTACCAGACGAGCCCGGCTGTCGCCGCCGCGGCACCCACGGCCGCCGCCACGACCAGCGCCGGGCGGGGCGGTACGGAGAGCACGGGCAGCCGCTGCTTGAGCCGGACCGGGCGGTTGAAGTCCAGAATCGGCCACCCGCGCGCGAGTGCCTCGCGGCGCAGCGTGCGGTCCGGGTTCACGGCGTAGGGGTGGCCCACGGACTCGAGCATCGGCACATCGGTCGCCGAGTCGCTGTAGGCGAAGCAGCGGTCGAGGTCGTACCCCTCGGACTGGGCCAGCTCCTTGATCGCCTCGGCCTTCGTCGGGCCGTACGCGTAGTACTCCACCTCGCCGGTGAAACAGCCGTCGTCGCCCACGACCATGCGGGTCGCCACCACCCGGTCCGCGCCCAGGAGTTCACCGATCGGCTCGACCACCTCGGCGCCGGACGTGGACACGATCACGACGTCGCGGCCGGCGGTGTGGTGCTCCTCGATGAGGGAGGCCGCCTCGTCGTAGATGATCGGGTCGATCAGGTCGTGCAGCGTCTCGGCGACGATCTCCTTGACCTGCTGGACGTTCCAGCCGCGACAGAGTGCGGACAGGTACTTCCGCATCCGCTCCATCTGATCGTGGTCGGCGCCGCCGGTGAGGAAGACGAACTGCGCATAGGCGGTCCGCAGGGCGGCCCTGCGGTTGATCAGTCCGCCTTGGTAGAAGGACTTGCCGAAGGTGAGCGTGCTCGACTTCGCAATGACCGTCTTGTCCAGGTCAAAGAAGGCTGCTGTGCGGGGCAAGGAGTGGTTTTCCACAACCCAGAGCATAGGCGCAGCCCATTCGGCGTAAGGTGAGGCGCGTGGGTTTGCCTGAGAGGCCTCTCGGGTACACCATGGAAGTCACGGATCGTTCGCGACCGTGCTAACGCGGTCCGGCTCCTCCCCCCCCCGAGTCGGCCGTGAAGGCGACCCCCACTCTCCCCCCCGGTGGGGGTCGTCGCATGTCCGGACGCGTTTTCCCTCCCTGCACGTGGTCGTGAGACCAACCCGAGGCGGCTGGTGCCGCCTTTTTTCATGCCCAGAGCTCGTCACCGTGCGTAGTTGACGGACTGCGCTGTGGAACTCGTACAGAGGCCAGTACAGGGGTCACCGGTATGGGTGAAGGCGATATTCACAGGCCCTGAGTTGTCCACAGTTTTCGACCAAGATCCACACGATTTCCGCGATGCCCGCACCGTGATTCCAACGCGTCCTCGCTCGCGGCGAGTTCATGGCCCGTTCCGTTTGTCGGACGCGTTTGGCCGGTTTCTGTCGGCCGTGCATATGGAGGGCCGGTCGCCGGTTCTCCGCACCTTTGGAAATCGCGGTGCCGCAGGGGTGACGCGAGAGACACAGCGATGGGGGATGGAAAACATGGCCGGAACCGTCACACACGATTCGCCGCACGCGGCCGGAGGGCGACAGGGCGGACCGCTGATCGTCACCGAGGACGCCGAACTCCTCGACGACCTGCTGCGCCTGTGCGCGGCGGCCGGCGCGACACCCGAGGTCCATCACGGGGTGCCGGAGCGCCAGGGCGGCTGGGAGACGGCACCGCTCGTCCTGGTCGGCGACGACGCGGCGCGGCGGGTGCGCGGGGCCGCCCGGCGGCGCGGGGTGGTGCTGGTCGGCCGGGACCAGGACGACTCGGGGGTCTGGCAGCGGGCTGTCGAGATCGGCGCCGACCACGTCCTGATGCTGCCGGACGGCGAGCAGTGGCTGGTCGACCGCATCGCCGATGTGGCCGAGGGCGTCGGTCGCCCCGCGCTCACCGTGGGCGTCATCGGCGGCCGTGGCGGGGCCGGAGCGTCCACGCTCGCGTGCGCCCTCGCCGTCACCTCCGCGCGTGAGGGGCTGCGCACGTTCCTGGTGGACGCGGATCCGCTGGGCGGCGGACTCGACGTACTCCTCGGCGGCGAGACGGTAGAGGGCCTGCGCTGGCCCGCGTTCGCCGCCTCGCGCGGCCGGGTCGGCGGCGGCGCCCTGGAGGAGTCCCTTCCCGAAATCCACTCGCTCAAGGTGCTCAGCTGGGACCGCGGCGACTGCGTCGCCATCCCGCCCCAGGCGGTGCGGGCGGTGCTCGCCGCGGCCCGACGGCGCGGCGGCACGGTCGTGGTCGACCTGCCCCGCCGCATCGACGACGGGGTCGCCGAGGCCCTCGCCCAACTCGACGTGGGTCTCTTGGTGGTCCCCGCCGAACTGCGCGCCGTGGCGGCGGCCGGCCGGGTCGCGTCCGCCGTCGGCATGGTCCTGCGCGACCTCCGCGTGGCGGTACGGGGTCCGTACGCCCCCGGCCTCGACGACCGGGAGGTGGCCCGCCTCCTGGGCCTGCCCCTGGTCGGTGAAGTGCCGGTCGAATCGGGGCTGTTGCGGCCGCACGAGGGCAAGTCGCCGCCGGGGACTGCGGGAAAGGGGCCGTTGGCGCGGTTCTGCCGGGAGTTCCTGGAGCGGGCGTTGGTCGAGGCGGGTGGCGTATGAGGCGGGTGGTGAGGAGTGTGGGGAGTTCCGAGCGGGGTGGTGCGGCGGAGGCCCTGGGGAGCAGGGGGCCTGGGCTTACGGGGGTGGGCGGTTCGGCGGATGCGGGGATGGGCGCGTCCATGGGGGACGGCGGTTCGACAGGTGTCCCGGCAAGTGGAGTGGTCGGGGTTGAGCGGGTCAGGGACTCGGGGGGTGTTTCGGGGCGCTGGGCTTCGGGTGCCGGCGGGGCGAGTGGCGGGGCGGCGATGCCTGTCGGGCTGCTCGACGGTGTGCGGCGGTGGCTGGCGGAGAGCGGGGGTGAGCCGACGCCCGCGCGGGTGGCGCAGGCGTTGCGGGAGCAGGGGCGGGTGCTGGGGGACGCCGAAGTGCTGGGCGCGGCCGAGCGGTTGCGGTCCGAGCTGGTGGGCAGCGGCCCGCTGGAGTCCCTGCTCGCCGACCCCTCCGTGACCGACGTCCTCGTGTCGGCCCCGGACCGGGTCTGGGTCGACCGGGGCGGCGGCCTGGAGCTGACCACCGTCTCCTTCCCGGACGCGGCAGCCGTACGACGCCTCGCGCAGCGCCTGGCCGCGGTGGCCGGACGCCGACTGGACGACGCCCGCCCCTGGGCCGACGCCCGGCTGCCCGACGGGACCCGCCTGCACGCCGTACTGCCCCCGGTCGCCGTCGGCTGCACCTGTCTGTCGCTGCGTGTCGTACGACCGCGCGCGTTCACGTTGGACGAGTTGGTCACGGCGGGCACGGTGCCGCCGGGCGGGGACCGCATCCTGAGGGCGCTGATCGAGGCACGGCTCTCGTTCCTGATCAGCGGCGGAACCGGTAGTGGCAAGACGACGTTGCTGAGCACGCTGCTCGGGCTCGTGGGACCGGGGGAGCGGATCGTGCTCGCGGAGGACTCGGCGGAGTTGAAGCCGGACCATCCCCACGTCGTACGGCTGGAGAGCAGACCCGCCAACCAGGAGGGCGCCGGGCTCGTCACGCTCCAGGACCTGGTCCGCCAGGCACTCCGGATGCGGCCGGACCGGCTGGTCGTCGGCGAGGTGCGAGGCCCTGAGGTCGTCCACCTCCTCGCTGCCCTCAACACGGGCCACGAGGGCGGATGCGGCACCGTCCACGCGAACGCGGCGGCTGATGTGCCCGCCCGCCTGGAGGCCTTGGGGACGGCCGCCGGCCTCGACCGGGCGGCGCTGCACAGCCAGTTGGCGGCGGCCCTATCGGTGGTCCTGCATCTCGTACGGGACCGGGCGGGGCGGCGACGGATCGCCGAGGTCCATGTCCTGGAGCGGGACCCGTCGGGGTTGGTGCGGACGGTGCCGGCGCTGCGGTGGGGGGTGGAGGCGTTCGCGTACGAGCGGGGGTGGGAGCGGTTGCGGGAGGTGATTCGGGGTGGGGG
>NZ_JNXE01000061.1 GCF_000716605.1 Streptomyces sp. NRRL F-525
GCCTTCGTCGGCAGCGTCAGATGTGTATAAGAGACAGTTCCTGATGCGCCCCCACCACCGACCCGTCCAGTCTTAACGCAAGATTGACGCCCACAGCCCCAACATCCATGGGCCCACGCGTCACTCTCCGCTTACGCTGGTGCCGCCGTCCGCGTGATGGCCAAAGCCCACACGCTGACCCGCACTCCAGGAGCACGCCGATGGCCACGACCGAACACCCTCCCAGTCGTATGCGCGCCTGGATGCTGGAGGGCCTGGCCGACATGGGCAAGGGCAGCCACCAGGTCGCGCAGACCGCACCGGAACCCCAGCAGCACGTCCACCAGGGCCAGCGCTGGTGGCGGGTGATGTGCCTGACCGGCGTCGACTACTTCTCCACCCTCGGCTACCAGCCGGGCATCGCGGCCCTCGCCGCCGGCCTGCTCTCCCCCGTCGCGACGATCGTCCTCGTGATCGTCACCCTGGCCGGCGCCCTCCCCGTGTACCGGCGCGTCGCCGAGGAGAGCCCCCACGGCGAGGGTTCCATCGCGATGCTGGAGCGCCTGCTGTCGTTCTGGAAGGGCAAGCTGTTCGTCCTGACCCTGCTCGGGTTCGCGGCGACGGACTTCCTGATCACGATCACCCTGTCGGCGGCGGACGCCTCCACCCACCTCGTGGAGAACCCGCACCTGACGAGCATGCTGCACGACAAGCAGATGCTGATCACACTGATCCTGGTCGCCCTGCTCGGCGCGGTGTTCCTCAAGGGCTTCCTGGAGGCGATCGGCGTCGCCGTGTACCTCGTCGCTGCCTACCTCAGCCTCAACGTCGTCGTCGTGATCGTCGGCATGTGGCACGTGGTCACCCATGGCCACGTGGTCACCGACTGGAGCAGCGCGCTGACCACCGAACACGGCAACGTCTTCGCGATGATCGGCGTCTCCCTGCTGGTCTTCCCCAAACTCGCGCTCGGCCTCTCCGGCTTCGAGACCGGCGTCGCCGTCATGCCGCACGTCGAGGGCGACCCGGACGACACCCACGAGAACCCCAAGGGCCGTATCCGCGACACGAAGAAGCTGCTGACGACCGCCGCGCTCATCATGAGCGTGTTCCTGATCGCCACCAGCTTCATCACGACCGTGCTGATCCCGGAGAAGGAGTTCAAGGCGGGCGGCCAGGCCAACGGCCGCGCGCTCGCCTACCTCGCGCACGAGTACCTGGGCAACGCCTTCGGCACGGTCTACGACCTCTCCACCATCGCCATCCTGTGGTTCGCCGGCGCCTCCGCGATGGCCGGCCTCCTCAACCTCATGCCGCGCTACCTCCCCCGCTACGGCATGGCCCCGCACTGGGCCCGCGCGGTCCGCCCGATGGTGATCGTCTTCACCCTGGTCGCGTTCCTGGTCACCTGGATCTTCGACGCCAGCGTCGACGCCCAGGGCGGCGCCTACGCCACCGGCGTCCTCGTCCTCATGTCCTCCGCCGCGATCGCGGTCACCATCGCGGCCCGTCGCGCCCAGCAGCGCAACTGGACCGTCGTCTTCGGCATCGTCTCCGCGGTCCTTCTCTACGTCACCGTCGTGAACGTCATCGAACGCCCCGACGGCGTGAAGATCGGCGCCTGCTTCATCGCCGGCATCATCCTGGTCTCCCTGCTGTCCCGGCTGGCCCGTGCCTTCGAACTTCGCGTGACGAGCGTGCAGTTGGACTCCATGGCGGAACGATTCATCCGTGACATGGCGAGCCGGAAGATCCGCTTCGTCGCCAACGAGCCCGACCGGCGCGACAAGGCCGAGTACCGGGACAAGATCGAGCAGATCCGCAACGACAACGACATCCCCGGCGAGGACTTCGTCTTCGTCGAGGTGACGGTCCTCGACGCCTCCGAGTTCGAGGCGGGCCTGACGGTGCGCGGCGAGGTCCTGCACGGCCGCTACCGCGTCCTGACCCTGGAGTCGTCCTCCATCCCGAACGCCCTGGCCGCCCTGATGCTCCACGTCCGCGACTCGACGGGCCGCATCCCGCACATGTACTTCGAGTGGACCGAGGGCAACCCCTTCGCCAACTTCCTCCGCTTCTTCCTCTTCGGCCAGGGCGAGGTCGCCCCGGTCACCCGAGAGGTCCTGCGCGAGGCGGAGCCGGACCGCAACCGGCGGCCGCGCGTGCACACCGGCTGACCGGCACACCGCGCCCGCGCATGCACACCGGCGACCGTTCGGGACCGCCCGAGCCGACGTCACCGTAAGAGGCACGACAAAATCCGGCGCCGGTGTGTAAGAGCCCCGTCAGCGGCCCCCGCGGCGCGCCGTGCGCGGCCTACCGTCGGCCTCATGCGGCACAGCACCCTCCCACCGGAACCGGCCAGCGACCGCCACTGGCGTGGCGACGCCCGGCTGGCGACGGGCTGCGCGCTCGGCTTCCTCGTCATGACCCTGGTGGTCGACGGGGAAGCCGGAACCCTCACCCTGACCCGCGCGCTGCTGTGGTTCGCCCTGTCGGTCGCGCTCTTCGTCGTCCTGCTGCCGCACCGCGTCACCGCGGGCCCCGGCTGGCTCACCGTGGACAGTCCGCTGCTGCGGCGCACGGTGCACACGGACGCGCTGACCGTCGTACGGCAGTACGGCGACGTCTCCGCACGCCTGCTCCTGCGGGACACGTACGGACAATGGCTCGAACTGGACCCCCGTGTCCTGGTCGCCAACCCCCTGCTCTGGCACGAGCTGGACACGGGCATGCGGCACTCCATGGAACGCGGCACACTGCGCCAGGGCACCGACGTCCGGCGTCACCTGGGCCATCTGATCGACGACGAGACCGCCCGGTCGGTCCTCAGGGCGTCGGGGATTTCCTGACCGCGCGCCGCGTCCGGCGGATCAGGACCTTGCCGAAGCCCAGTTGCCCGACGATCTCTATCCGCAGCTCGGCCGGAGCCCCCGTGTCACCGGGCCCGCGTGTCTTGAGCTTGGCGTAGTTGAGCACCAGGGAGTCGGTGTCCACCACGATGCCCGGCGGCAGCAGCAGCCGTAGCGCGCCGAGGTGCATGTCGAGGTCGATACGGAGCGTCGGCTGGGTGATCACCGCCTGGGTGAAGTCGAGGGTCACATCGCCGAGGCGCGACTGGATCTCCAGCCTGCGCGGCACCACCCAGCCGTCACCGCGCCGCGTGGAACCGCCGTTCTGCTCGATGCGGGCGACGTCCTTCACCTCGACCGGGGTCGCGCCCGCCACCACCGGCAGGTCGGCCGTCAAGATCGCCAACTCCCCCATCGTGCGGGCTGTCAGGGCGGCCTCGACGCGCTCGTCCAGCTCCTCGGCGGTCAGCCTGCCGTCGCCCGCCGCGCCGGTCAGCGCCTCCACGACGCGGTCCCGGTCCGCGTGCGAGGCCCGCAACCCGGTCGTGCCCGTCAGCTCACCCGACATACCCTCACCCCGATCGACGCCCTGACGCTATATCGCGTTATACCCCAGAGCCAACCCCCCGTCCACCGCCTTGCGTTTCTGGCCCTAGGGTGACGCCTATGCAGTCCTACACAATCGGCCAGGCGGCGCGGCTGCTCGGCGTGAGCCCGGACACCGCGCGCCGGTGGGCGGACGCGGGCCGGGTGACGACCCACCGCGACGAGGGCGGGCGCCGCCTCATCGACGGGATCGATCTGGCCGCGTTCTCGGTCGAGTTGGCGAAGGCGGGCGGTGTCGAGGAGGACCCCTCCTACACCTCGGTGCGCAACGCGTTCCCCGGCATCGTCACCGCGATCAAGCTCGGCGACGTCGCCGCCCAGGTCGAGATCCAGGCGGGCCCGCACCGCCTCGTCTCCCTGCTGACCCGCGAGGCCGTCGAGGAACTCGGCCTGGAGGTCGGCATGGAGGCCACCGCCCGCGTGAAGTCGACGAACGTGCACATCGACCGGGTGTGACGCGGGCCGCGGCCTCAGCCGTCAAACAGGCATGCTGACCTCGTCCGTCACTTGTTGACCGAGTAGGAGTGCGCGCCGGTACCCGCCAACGCGCCCCCGTCCACGATCAGATACTCGTCCCGGATCGGCCGCCCCGCGAAGAACGCCTCCAGGATCTCCCGCGTGCCCGCCGCGTACCGCGCCTGCGCCGACAGCGACGAACCGGAGATGTGCGGGGTCATCCCGTGGTGCGGCATCGTGCGCCACGGGTGGTCCGCCGGAGCGGGCTGCGGGAACCACACGTCACCGGCGTACCCCGCCAACTGCCCACTGCGCAGGGCCCGGTCGACGGCGTCCCGGTCGACGATCTTCGCCCGCGCGGTGTTGATGAGATACGCCCCGCGCTTCATCTGCGCGAGCAGCTTGTCGCCGAACAGCCCCTCGGTCTCGGGGTGCAGCGGCGCGTTGATGGTGACCACGTCGCAGTGCGGCACCATGTCCTCGGCGCTCTCGTGCCAGGTCAGCCCCAACTCCCGTTCCACGTCCTCGGGAAGCCGGTGCCGGTCGGTGTAGTGCAGCTTCACGTCGAAGGGCGCGAGCCGCCGCAGCACCGCGAGCCCGATCCGTCCGGCGGCGACCGTCCCAACGTGCATGCCTTCGAGGTCGTACGAACGCGCCACGCAGTCCGCGATGTTCCAGCCGCCGTCGAGCACGACCTGGTGGGACGGCAGGTAGTTGCGCACGAGGGACAGCGTCATCATCACGACGTGCTCGGCGACGCTGATGCTGTTGCAGTACGTCACTTCGGCGACCGTCACGCCGTGCGAGATCGCCGAGTCGAGGTCGACGTGGTCGGAACCGATGCCGGCGGTGACCGCCAGCTTGAGGTTCTTGGCGGCGGCGATCCGCTCCGGGGTGAGGTACGCGGGCCAGAACGGCTGCGAGATCACGATGTCGGCGTCGACCAGTTCCCGGTCGAAGACCGAGCCCTCGCCGTCCTTGTCGGAGGTGACGACGAGGGTGTGCCCGGCCGCCTCCAGGTAGGCACGCAGGCCGAGTTCACCGGAGACGCTGCCGAGCAGCTGGCCCGGGGTGAAGTCGACCGCCTCGGGAGTGGGGGTGGTCTGGCCGCCGGGGTAGTGGTCGATCACCGGCAGGTCGTCGCGGGCGTACGAGGTCGGGTATCCGTCGATCGGGTCGTCGTACAGGACACAGAGAACCTTGGCCATGTCGCGGCTCCTCAACTCCGTTGTCGGAAGGTGCACTTCACGATCCTCGGGGTCGATCGCCCTGGTCAAAGCGAACGTTGCTATGTCCGGATAGCCCGCTCCTATCAGCTGCCGCCACCCAGGTACGTGTGCAGCAGCTCGTCGAGCGCGTCCCGCACGCCCGCCTCCCGCGCCACCTTCAACAGCGCCTCCGCCAGCACCGATTGGGGCTCACTGCGGGCGACGACCAGTCCGACCCGGGGACCGTGCGCGGGCCCTTTCAGCGGTACGACCCTCATCCCCTCCGGTACGTCGAACATGTGCAGCCAGGCGTGCGAGATCACGCTGGACCAACGGCCCCCGGGCAGCAGGGTGTAGAGCCCGGCGACGCTGTCCGACTCGATCGCCGGGGAGGCCGTCGCGCCCTCGGCGGCGAAGCACTCGTCGATGATGCGGCGGTTGCGCATCCGCGAGTTGAGCAGGCAGAGGGGAAGCGTGGCCGCCTGGGCCCAACTGGCCTTGGAGACACCGGCGAGTGGCCCGTCGACGGGCGTGAGGAGGACGTACCGCTCCTCGTAGAGCGGGAGGCGGCGGACGTTGCGGAGCGTGTCGTCGTCCAGGTACGTCATCGCCGCGTCCAGCTCGAACTCGGCGAGCCCCTGGGTGATGCCGACGGACGACAGCGACTCCAGCGCGACCCGGGCCCGGGGATGCCGTAGGCAGAACGGGGTGGTGAGGAGGGAGGCGGCGGGCAGCGCGGTCGGCACCACCCCGAGCCGCAGCGTGCCGGTCAGTCCACCCCGCAGCGCGGACAACTCCTGGTGCAGCGCGTCCCGTTCGGCCAGGATGCGGTGCGCCCAGGCCAGCACGACCTCGCCCTCCGGGGTCAGCCCCTCGTACCGTCGGCCGCGCCGCACGATCGGCACGTCCAACTCGTGTTCCAGGCGCCGGATCGCGGCCGACAGCGAGGGCTGCGAGACGTAGCAGGCCGCCGCGGCACGCGCGAAGTGCCGCTCACGGGCGAGCGCGACCAGGTACTCCAGCTGACGCAGCAGCACGCCCAACCTCCCCTGGAATGTTGGAACCTGGCATGTTGGAGCGTAGAACGTGCAGGTTAGGCGCTGTCCGTCCGGCACAACAGGGCCACCCACAGGTCGAGGCGGTCGTAGAGGCGGGAGAGGTCGCGGCCGGTGAAGTGCTCGATGCGGCCGATGCGGTAGTGCACGGAGTTGACGTGCAGATGCAGCGCCTCCGCCGTCCGCGCCCAGGAACCGTCACAGGCCAGGAAGGTCTCCAGCGTCTCCAACAGCACGGCGTTGGACCGCAGTTCACCGAGCACGGTCCGACTGTAGGCGGTACGGACCTCGGCCGGAACACCGGTGAGCAGCGCGTCGAGTCCCGTGAGCGTCGCGGCATCGGTGAGCGCGGAGCCGCCCGCCGCAGCGGTGCTCCGCGCCGAGGCGAGCGCGTAACGCGCCTCCGCCAAGGCCCCGTTGAGCGCCTGGGCGGTGTCGACGGGGGCGCCGGTCCCGCCGTAGAGCGGCACCCCGTTCTCGGCGGAGGCGACGAGCGGCCAGACGTCCTGCAACGCCCCGACCTCCACCCCGCCCACGACCGCGAAGGCGGTACCGTCCGCCAGCCGCCCGACAGCGCCCTGCCCCGCATGCGCGACGACTTCCGCCAACGCCCCCTCCGCCAGCCCCGCCCGCCGCGCCCCGGTCTCCGCGACGAGCACCCGGTACGGCCCGTCGTCCGGCAACCCACAAGCCCGTAGCGCAGCCGCCACAGCCGCACCTTCCGCCCCCGGCACAGCGAGCAACGCCCCCAACTCATCGGCCGTCTGCCGCTCTTCGGCCCGAGCCCGCACCCGCGCCTCCTGGCAACGCCCGAGAACGGAGGCCAACTCGTGCACCATGCGCGGCGGCGCGTCGTCGGGATCGGGAAGATAGAGGTGCCAACGCTCGTACGGCGAGACCCCGTCCGCGTCGACGGGCACGGCCTCCCCCAGCAGTCCGGCCGCCTTCTCCACCGGTATCGCGGAGGCCACCGGCGTCGCCGCGACCGCCCGCCCGGAGGGCGTGAGCACATACGCGACGGCCCGTTCGAGGTGCGCGAAGGCGGTCGCCACGATCGCCTCAGGGCCCGCACCCTGCGCGGCCATCCGACTCAGCCGCCCCCGCACGTTCTCCGGCAGCGTGTGCCGACGGCTCAACTCGCCCCACCGACCGAGGTACACGGTGTCGGTGATCGCGCGGAACATGATGTGCGCCGGTACGGCGGCCACCGGCACCCCGTGCCGCACACACGCCTCGACGAGGTCGTCCGGCACAGAACCGTGCGTCTCCTCCCCCGCGAGCAGCGCGGCGGCCCCCGCACCACGCAGCGCGGACACGAACCGCTCGGCCCGCCCGGGCCCGTCCTCGGCGGTCCACCACACCAGCCCACTGAGCACCACCTCGTCCCGCCGCACAAAACGGGCGGGATCCTCCAGGTCGGTCACGGTCACTCCGCTGATCTCCCGGGCCAGCTGGGCGTCCTCGGCCCACAGCAGGCGCAGGCCGAGGGACTCGTCCTGAAGAAGGTGTTCGACGTGCATGGTTCCGGCTCCTCGTATCTCGCATTCGCCAGGTGAATGCGAGTGATTGCATGGTAAGTGCAAGACCAATCGCCCGAAACGCCTCTTGGTTGATCCTCCAGGATCGAGCCCGGGAACATCGGTATTTCCGTGCTGTGAACCAGTCGTCCCGACCGCCTCCGCGTTGCTTCACTGGCGGTCATGGACCTGAACACGGTGGCCGAGATCCTCGACGCCCGGCAGCCGACACCCTGGCGGCCGGGCGACGCCTGGCTCGGCGGCGGCACGTATCTCTTCTCCGAGCCGCAACCGCACCTGCGCCGCCTGGTGGACCTGAGCCGCACCGGCTGGACGCCAGTCGAGCGCCACCCGGACGGTTCCCTGGAGATCGCCGCGACCTGCACGATCGCCCAACTCTCCCGTTTCGCGGCGGAGTTGACGACCCCGGCTGCCCCGCTCCTCGAGCAGTGCTGCCGCGCCTTCCTCGCCTCCTTCAAGATCTGGAACATGGCGACGGTCGGCGGCAACCTCTGCAACGCCCTCCCCGCAGGCCCGATGATCTCCCTGACGGCCGCCCTGGACGCCGAGTGCCTCCTCCTGTCCCAGGACGGCCTACGACGCCGGGTCCCCGTCGCCGACTTCGTGACCGGCGCGGGCCGCAAGGACCTGGCCGAGGGCGAGCTGCTCCGCTCGATCACGGTCCCGTCCCGCGCACTCGCCTCCCGTACGGCCTTCCGCCAGGCCTCCCTCTACGGCCTCGGCCGCTCCGGAGTCCTGGTCATCGGCGCCCTGGACCCACTCGACGGCTCGCTCGCGCTCACGATCACCGCGTCGACGGTCCGCCCGTTCCGCCTGTGGTTCCCGCTGCCCCCGACGGCCGAGGAACTGCGCACGGCGATCGCCTCCGCCGTGGCGGACGACGAGTGGTTCGACGACATCCACGGGCTGCCGGAATGGCGGGCGCACATGACGTTCCACTACGCGGAGGAGATCCGCCGGGAGCTGGGAGAGACGGCAGCATGAAGATCGAGGTCAACGGCCGGTCCTTCGCCGACGAACCCCGCCCGGGTCAGTGTCTGCGCACCTACCTCCGCGAGCGCGGCTGGTTCGGCGTGAAGAAGGGCTGCGACGCGGGCGACTGCGGCGCCTGCACGGTCCACGTGGACGGCGAACCGGTGCACAGCTGCCTCTACCCGGCCTTCCGCGCCGACGGCCGATCCGTCACGACAGTCGAGGGGTTGGCCGCCGAGGACGGTGAACTCCACCCCGTCCAGCGGAAGTTCCTGGACGCCCAGGGCTTCCAGTGCGGCTTCTGCACGGCCGGCTTCCTGATGACGACGGCCGCCCTGAACGAGGACCAACTCACCGACCTACCAAGGGCGTTCAAGGGCAATCTGTGCCGCTGCACCGGCTACCGAGCCATCGAGGACGCGGTGCGAGGCGTCTGCCACGCCGAGGCACCGGGCGCGGGCGAGGCCGTGGGCCGCAACCTCCCCGCCCCGGCCGGACCCCAGGTGGTCACGGGCACGGCCCGCTACACCTTCGACATCGACGTCCCCGGCCTCCTCCACATGAAGCTCCTGCGCTCCCCGCACGCCCACGCCCGCATCACCGCGATCGACACCGAGGCGGCCCTCCAAGTCCCGGGCGTCCAGGCGGTGTTCACCCACTACGACGCCCCGGAACGCCACTTCTCCACGGCCCGCCACGAACACCCCACGGAGGACCCGGACGACACCCGCGTCCTCGACGACACCGTCCGCTACATCGGCCAACGCGTAGCCGCCGTCGTCGCCGACAGCGAGGCCGCCGCCGAGGAGGGCTGCCGCCGCATAGAGGTCACATACGAGATCCTGCCGCCGGTCCTCGATCCGGAGGAGGCGATGCGCCCCGGCGCCCCGGTCGTCCACGACAAGGACGCCGCTACGGCTCGCATCTCACGCCCGCAGAACAACGTGGTCGGCGAGGCACACGGCGAGATCGGCAGCGTGGAGGCGGGCTTCGCGGAGGCCGACGCCGTGTACGAGGACACCTACCGCACCCAGCGCGTCCAACACGCGAGCCTGGAGACGCACGGCGCGGTGGCGTGGTTCGACGAGGACAATAGGCTGACGGTACGCACGAGTTCGCAGACCCCGTTCCTCACCCGCCGCGCCCTCTGCGCGCTCTACGACCTCCCCGAGGAACAGGTCCGGGTCGTCGCAGGCCGGGTCGGCGGCGGCTTCGGCGGCAAGCAGGAGATGCTCGTCGAGGACATCGTCGCCCTGGCAGTCCTGCGCCTGCGCCGCCCGGTGAAACTGGAGTACACCCGCGCGGAACAGTTCTACGGCGCGACCACCCGCCACCCCTTCACGATCAACGTAAAGGCGGGCGCCCGCCGCGACGGCCAACTCACCGCCCTCCAGCTACGAGTTGTCTCCAACACCGGCGCCTATGGCAACCACGGCCCCGCCGTCATGTTCCACAGCGTCGGCGAGTCGATGGCCGTCTACCGCGCCCCGCACAAGAAGGTCGACGCCTTCTCCGTCTACACGCACACCGTCCCGGCGGGCGCCTTCCGGGGCTACGGCCTCGGCCAGGTGATGTTCGCCGTCGAGTCGGCCCTCGACGAACTCGCCCGCCAACTCGACCTGGACCCGCTGGAGTTCAAGGCGAGGAACATCATCGGCCCGGGTGAGCCCATGCTCTCCCCCGGCGGCGAGGAGGAGGACCTGCACATCGCGAGCTACGGCCTCGACCAGTGCCTCGCCATCGTCCGCCGAGCCCAGACGGAGCCGGTGACCCAACTCCCCCCGAACGGCTGGCTGGTGGGCGAGGGCACGGCCCTGGCGATGATCGCGACCGGCCCGCCCGGCGGCCACATCGCCGACGCGAAGGCGAGCCTCCTCCCCGACGGAAGCTTCGATCTCGCCGTAGGCACAGCGGAGTTCGGCAACGGCACGACCACGGTCCACCGCCAGATCGCCGCCGGTGAACTCGCCACCACCGTCGACCGCATCACCGTCCGCCAGTCCGACACCGACGTCGTACGGCACGACACGGGCGCCTTCGCCTCCACGGGCACGGTGGTGGCGGGCAAGGCCACGCTCCGCGCCTCCCGGGCCCTCGCCGACCACCTGCTCGACTTCGCCGCGGCCCACCTCCAACTCCCGCGCGCCGACTGCACGTTGGCCGAGGAGGCCGTGCTGCACCCGGGCGGGCGTCTCACCCTGAAGGAGCTGCACGCGGCGGGTGCGGCGGTCGGGGTGGAGTTCAGCGCCGACGGGCACTTCGGCGGGACGCCCCGCTCGGTGGCCTTCAACGCGCAGTGGTTCAGGGTCGCCGTGGACCCGGACACGGGCGAGATCCGCATCCTGCGCAGTGTGCACGCGGCCGACGCGGGCAAGGTGATGAACCCGATGCAGTGCCGGGGGCAGGTGGAGGGCGGGGTCGCCCAGGCGCTCGGCGCGACGCTCTTCGAGAACGTACGGATCGACGGGCAAGGTGCCGTGGAGACGGCCGCGTTCCGCCGCTACCGGCTCCCCCAGTACGCGGACGTGCCGCGCACCGAGGTGCACTTCATGGAAACGGCGGACGCCATCGGCCCGTTGGGCGCCAAGTCGATGAGCGAGAGCCCCTTCAACCCGGTCGCACCCGCCTTCGCCAACGCACTGCGCGACGCGACGGGCGTCCGCTTCACCGAACTTCCGCTGACCCGAGACCGGGTGTGGCGGGCACTGGCCGACTCGCCGCGTACCCCCCGTCCACCCGTATCGCCCTGATCCCACTGATGTGCCGGGCCCCGCAACGGTCCTGCGGAAGCACCAGTTGCGGTCCCGCACGGTCCAGCGGGGTGTCATCGATGCTCACGGCGAGCAGAACAGGGGCATGAGCGAAGTCGGGGTCGATCTCGGCCCAGGACAGCAGCGCGTGGTGCCCGTCCGCACCGCTGACCGCGATGAGGAAACGCAGCCGGTCCTTGCGGCGGACGGGGTCGAAGCCGGGACCGGCCGAGGACAGGACGTCGTAGAGACGAGGGCCCGCGAAGCGGTGCACCTGGGTGCCGCTGGTGGCGCACTCGAAGCTGACCCGCACGCGGTGCAGCGGCCAGCCGAACAGGTCGGGCACGGTCAGCCGGGCGGGCCGGGCGAGGTCCCCCGTCAGGTCGAGCTGCGCGAGCGTCACGAGCCATCACCTCCCGGAATGTGGTACCCGGACGGCACTCCCGTACAAACGCACATGCGCACCCCGCAAGCGAATAGTGCAGCTCATGCGATGCGACAGGAGACTTATGCCTTGCAAATGCGGCAGTATCATCGCGGCACGGCCGTTGCGGTCGTCCCAGGGCGCGACAACACCTTTCATGAGCCCCTTTCATGAAGAGACCAGAGGAGTAGAACCGTGATGACCCGTTCCGCGCGTCGGACCCGCCGGACCCTGCAGGTGGCCGGTGCGGGAGCAGCCGCGCTGCTGGCCCTGAGCGCCTGCTCCTCCAGCGACGACTCGTCCTCCTCGAAGTCCGACTCCTCGGCGTCCGCGTCCCCGAAGATGTCCGGCACCGTCACCGTCTTCGCCGCCGCCTCGCTCCAGGAGTCGTTCACGACCCTGGGCAAGGAGTTCGAGAAGGCGAACCCGGGCACCAAGGTCACCTTCAACTTCGGCGGCAGCGACACCCTCGCCGCGAGCATCACCGGCGGTGCCCCGGCCGACGTGTTCGCCGCCGCGAGCCCGAAGACGATGGCGATCGTGACGGACAAGAAGGACGCGGTCGGCACGCCGGCCACCTTCGTCCGCAACCAGCTGGAGATCGCCACCCTGCCGGGCAACCCCGACAAGGTGACCTCCCTCAAGGACCTGACCAAGTCGTCGCTGAAGGTCGTGCTCTGCGACAAGACGGTCCCGTGCGGCGCGGCGGCCCAAAAGGCGCTCACCGCAAGCAAGTTGAAGCTCACCCCGGTGTCGTACGAGGCGGACGTCAAGTCCGCCCTCAACAAGGTGGTGCTGAAGGAGGCCGACGCCGCGGTCGTCTACAAGACCGATGTGCACGCGGCCGGCAGCAAGGTGGAGGGCGTGGAGTTCCCCGAGTCCGCCAACGCGATCAACGACTACCCGATCGTCCTCCTGAAGAACGCGCCCAACGCCGTCGCCGCCAAGGCGTTCATCGCGCTGGTGCAGTCCGCAGAGGGCCAGAAGGTGCTGTCCGCGGCGGGCTTCCTCAAGCCGTGACCCAGCCCGACACCTCCGACGCCGCGGCCGAGACCCTCAAGGGCGGTCCGCGGCGTCGCCGTGTCCGGATGACCGGCCGCGGGGTGCCGCTCCCCCTCCTGATCCCCGCACTGGTAGGGCTGGCGTTCCTGCTCCTCCCCCTGATCGCCCTTCTGGTACGGGCTCCTTGGCGCTCCCTCCCGTCCCAGCTGACCAGCACGCAGGTCTGGCAGGCGCTCCAGCTCTCCCTGTTCAGCGCGACGGCGGCGACGGTCGTGAGCCTGGTCCTGGGCGTCCCGCTGGCCTGGGTCCTGGCCCGCACGGAGTTCCCCGGCCGCGGCTTCCTCCGCGCCTTGGTGACACTCCCGCTGGTGCTGCCCCCGGTGGTGGGAGGCGTGGCACTCCTCTTGGCCCTCGGCCGCAACGGTGTAGTAGGCCAGTGGCTGGACTCCTGGTTCGGCATCACGCTCCCCTTCACCACCACCGGCGTGGTGGTCGCCGAGGCATTCGTCGCGATGCCGTTCCTGGTCATCAGCGTCGAGGGCACCCTGCGCGCCGCGGACCCCCGCTACGAGGAGGCGGCCCAAACGCTCGGCGCCTCCCGCTTCACGGCGTTCCGCCGGGTCACGCTCCCCCTGATCGCCCCGGGCATCGCAGCGGGCGCGGTCCTCGCCTGGGCCCGCGCCCTGGGCGAGTTCGGCGCGACGATCACCTTCGCCGGCAACTTCCCCGGCCGCACCCAAACGATGCCGCTCGCGGTCTACTTGGCCCTCCAGAACGACCCCGAGGCAGCCATCGCCCTGAGCCTGGTCCTGCTGGCCGTATCGATCGCGGTCCTGGCGGGCCTACGGGACCGCTGGATGTCCACGTCATGAGCAACACCGAGCCCTTCGACCCCGAACTCCCCGGCACCCAGGGCCTGGACGCGCACCTCGTCGTGGACCGCGGCACGTTCCGCCTGGACGTAGAGCTGACGGCCGCCCCCGGAGACGTCGTAGCCCTGCTCGGCCCGAACGGCGCAGGCAAAACGACCGCGCTCCGCGCCCTGGCCGGCCTGGTCCGCCTGACGGACGGTCACCTACGGCTGGACGGCGCGGAGTTGGACCGCACACCACCGGAGTCCCGCCCGGTAGGAGTCGTCTTCCAGGACTACCTCCTGTTCCCCCACCTCACCGCCCTCGACAACGTCGGCTTCGGCCCCCGCTGCCAGGGAGCGACCAAGGCGGAGTCCCGCGCGGTCGCCGCCGAGTGGCTGGACAGGATGGGCCTGGCCGAGCACGCGGCCGCCAAGCCCCGCAGACTCTCCGGCGGCCAGGCCCAACGCGTAGCCGTGGCAAGGGCGTTGGCAACCCGCCCACGCCTGCTCCTCCTGGACGAACCCCTCGCCGCCCTGGACGCCCGCACCCGCCTGGACGTACGGGCCCAACTCCGCCGCCACCTGGCCGAGTTCGAGGCCGTGGCGGTCCTGGTCACCCACGACCCCCTGGACGCCATGGTGTTGGCAGACCGCCTGGTAGTGATCGAACAGGGCACGATCGTCCAGGAGGGCACCCCCGCGGACATCGCCCGCCACCCGCGCACGGACTACATCGCCCAACTGGTAGGCCTCAACCTCTACAAGGGCCAGGCCGACGGCCACACGGTCACGCTGGACACGGGCCCCACGATCACCACCACGGAGGACCTGCAGGGCGAGGTCTTCGTAGCGTTCCCACCAAGCGCCGTAACTCTCTACGGCGACCGCCCCACCACCCCCAGCGCCCGCAACCTCTGGCACTGCGAGGTAGCGGGCCTGGAATCCCACGGCGACCAGATCCGCGTAGACCTAACCGGCGAACTCCCCCTGACCGCCGACCTCACGACAGTCGCAGCCGCCGAACTGGACCTACACCAGGGCGCATCGGTCTGGGCAACGGTAAAGGCCACCCAGACGCACGCGTACCCGGCCTGAGCCAGAGATTTGCGGCTCCGCCGCGGGGCCCACGATCAACTCGGCTCGGCAGCGCCCCAAAGCGGCACGGGGCTCCATCGATTCGCGGCTCCGCCGCAGGGCGCCACCGACCCGTCACCGCAGCGCCCCATAGGGGCGCGGGACTGCATCGATTCGCGGCTCCGCCGCAGGGCGCGACCGACCCGACACCGCAGCGCCCCATAGGGGCGCGGGGAACTGCGCGACCAGCCACAGCGCACCCGCGCCCGACATCCGACCTACAAGCGGACCTTTCAGTCCTCGTACGCATCCAACGGCGGGCAAGAACACACCAGATTCCGGTCCCCAAACGCCTGGTCGATCCGCCGAACCGGCGGCCAGTACTTATCGGCAACGGAAACCCCCGCCGGGAACACCGCCTCCTCACGCGTATACGCGTGCTCCCACTCCCCACCGAGCGCAGCCGCCGTGTGCGGAGCGTTCCGCAGCGGGTTGTCCTCACCCGGCCACTCCCCCGCCCCGACCTTCTCGATCTCCCCCCGAATGGCAATCATCGCCTCGCAGAACCGATCCAGCTCAATCAGATCCTCGGACTCGGTCGGCTCGATCATCAACGTCCCGGCCACCGGGAACGACATCGTCGGCGCATGGAACCCGTAGTCGATGAGCCGCTTCGCGATGTCGTCGACACTGACACCCGTCGCCTTGCTGATCGGCCGCAGATCGATGATGCACTCGTGCGCGACAAGCCCACCGGGCCCGGTGTAGAGCACGGGGTAGTGCGGCTCAAGCCGCTTGGCAATGTAGTTGGCGCTGAGCACAGCCACCTGCGTGGCCCGCTTCAACCCCTCCCCACCCATGAGCCGGACGTAAGCCCAGGAGATCGGCAGAATCCCGGCGGACCCCCAGGGCGCCGCCGAGATCGGCCCAACTCCCGTCTCCGGCCCAGCCGCAGGCTGCAACGGATGGTTGGGCAGATACGGCGCCAGATGCGCCCGCACGCCCACTGGCCCAACCCCGGGCCCGCCACCACCATGCGGAATGCAGAACGTCTTGTGCAGATTCAGATGCGAGACGTCCCCACCGAAGTGCCCCGGCTTGGCAAGCCCCACAAGGGCGTTGAGGTTGGCCCCGTCGACATAGACCTGCCCACCCGCCTCGTGCACCTGCGCACAGATGTCGGCGACGTGCTCCTCGAACACCCCGTGCGTGGACGGATACGTGATCATCAGCACGGAAAGCTCGTCACGGTACTGCTCGATCTTCGCCCGCAGATCCTCGACGTCGATCTCACCGTCCTCGGCGGTCTTCACGACGACGACCTTCATCCCGGCCATCACGGCACTCGCGGCATTGGTCCCATGCGCGGACGACGGAATGAGGCAGACAGTCCGCTGCTCGTCCCCATTGGCCCGGTGGTACCCACGCACGGCGAGCAACCCGGCCAACTCCCCCTGCGAACCCGCATTCGGCTGCAACGACACCTTGTCGTACCCGGTGACCTCGGCGAGCCGCTCCTCCAACTCCCGGATGAGCGTGAGGTATCCCTGCGCCTGCTCAGCCGGCGCGAAGGGGTGCAGCTGCCCGAACTCGGGCCAGGTGACCGGCTCCATCTCGGTGGTCGCGTTGAGCTTCATCGTGCAGGAACCGAGCGGGATCATGCCCCGGTCGAGCGCGTAGTCCCGGTCGGCGAGCCGCCGCAGGTACCGCAGCATCGCGGTCTCGGAACGGTGGTCCCGGAAGACAGGGTGCGTGAGATAGGCATCGGTGCGCACCAACCCGGCGGGCAACGTGTCCTCGGCGGACCCGTCCAGCGTCTCAACATCCCCGTCGACCCCGAACGCGGTCCATACGGCGGCCAGTTGGTCCCGCGTGGTGGTCTCGTCACAGGCAACGGACACCTGGTCGGCATTCACGAGATGCAGGTTAACCCCGTCCTCGCGAGCGGCGGCGACAACCTCGGCGGCCCGACCCGGAACCCGCACAGTCAGCGTGTCGAAGTAGCCACCGTGCACGACCTCGACGCCACCACCAGCGAGCCCGGCGGCGAGGATCGTGGCGTACCGGTGCGTCCGCCGCGCGATGCCCTTGAGCCCCTCGGGCCCGTGGTAGACGGCGTACATCCCGGCCATGACCGCCAGCAGCACCTGGGCAGTACAGATGTTGCTGGTGGCCTTCTCCCGGCGGATGTGCTGCTCACGCGTCTGCAGGGCGAGCCGGTAGGCCTTGTGCCCGTCGGCATCCACGGACACACCCACGAGCCGCCCGGGCAGGCTGCGCGCGAACTTCTCGTGCACGGCCATGTATCCGGCGTGCGGCCCGCCGAAGCCCATCGGCACCCCGAACCGCTGCGTCGTACCGACCGCGATGTCCGCGCCCAGCTCACCCGGCGACTTCAGCAGCGTCAGCGCGAGCAGATCGGCGGCGACGGTGACGAGCGCGCCGAGCGCGTGCGCCTGCTCGATCAGCGGCTTGATGTCGCGTACGGCTCCGGAGGCGCCCGGGTACTGCACGAGCACGCCGTTGATCTCGCGCTCGGCGATCTCGGCCGGGATGCCCTCGCTGAGGTCGGCGACGACGATCTCGACACCGGCCGGCTCGGCGCGGGTCTCGATCACGGCGATGGTCTGCGGCAACGCGTCCGCGTCGACCAGGAAGAGCCCCTTCTTGTTCTTGCCCATGCGCCGCGAGAGCGCCACGGCCTCGGCGGCGGCGGTCCCCTCGTCGAGCAGGGAGGCCCCAGAAGTGGGCAGCCCGGTCAGATCAGCAACCATCGTCTGGAAATTGAGAAGCGCTTCGAGCCGCCCCTGGGAGATCTCCGGCTGATACGGCGTGTAGGCCGTGTACCAGGCCGGGTTCTCCATGACGTTGCGCAGGATCACGGGCGGGGTGAAGGTCCCGTAGTACCCGAGCCCGATCATGGAACCGAGAACCTCGTTGCGGTCCGCGAGGGAACGCAGCTCGGCCAGCACCTCGGCCTCGGTGCGGGCGCCCGGCAGGTCGAGGGAGTCGGCGTTCTTGATCACATCGGGGACCGCGGCGGCCGTGAGCTCGTCGAGCGAGCCGTAGCCGACCTGCGCGAGCATCTTGGCCCGCGCCTCCTGGTCGGGCCCGATGTGGCGCTGCTCGAACGGGATGCCCTGTTCGAGCTCGGAGAGCGGAATGCGGGGGGCAGTCATTTGGGAGGCCTCCTGGTCGGACACGACCTTCGGGGGACACCACGACGGTGGGGTGCCCGGACGGCCTCCCCCTCTGTCATCTCAACCTGAGAGCTTCACCGGGCATCCCGAAGGGCACCCGGCTTTCACCGTCGGTGAGAGCGGGGGCCGTCTTCGGCACCCGCCCTGCTTTCCAGAGTGACCTCGTCCGTGCGGTACGTGAGCCTGAGAGATTCCGGGGAGGATTTGCTCCTTCGGCGCCTCCGGTGAAGTCTGGAGGACTCTCCCGCACGGGGTCAGCAGCCGTTCGCCAGCCTACCAGCGCGCGTTGAAGCCGAGCTTTCGAGTGGCCACCTTCCCCAATGTGCTCTTTTGTAGTGCTTACGGATGAGTTGCGACCAGGAGGAGGGCCCGTGCAGACCGATATCGATCCGCGCAACCTGATCGGCCGCAAGGCGTTCGACCGCACCGGCGCCAAGATCGGCACGATCGACGAGGTCTACCTCGACGACGCGACCGGCGAACCGGAGTGGGCGGCCATACGCACCGGCCTGTTCTCCAGAGACGCCTTCGTCCCCCTGGAGCCCAGCGAACTGATCGAGGGCACCCTCCGCATCCCCTTCGACCGCTCCCTGATCAAGGACGCCCCCGACTTCGGAGTGGGCCGCCACCTCTCCCCGGACCAGGAGCTCCAGCTCTACCACCACTACGGCCTCGACGTGGGCCCGCCCCCGTCCCTCCCGGACCACGACTTCGGCAAGCTGGCGGGCTCGGACGACACCTGAGGCGGTTAGACGCGCGGCCGGCCGCCGGGTCTTCGGGTCTCCGGGGCTGTCGACGCGGCGGGCGAGGCATGAGGGTCCGGCGCCGTCGGGTGTGTCGGCACGGTCGGCGAGACGTCGGCAGCCCGCGCGTCCGGTGGCAGCACCTCGGCCTGGGGAACATCAGGGCCGGGCTCCGCCAACCCCGGCCGCTCGGCCGACCGTTCGCCGGTTCCGCGCGCCGCCCACGGCACCGGCGCCGAGCCCTCCGCCTCCCGTGTCACCAACGGCAACGGCTCCGCCGGTGACAACTCGGGATCGTCGGTCCGGAACGTCCGCACCCGCCCCGGCCCCGCATCCTCAGGCGTCTCGAACCGCACCGTGACCCGCCCCAGCCCGCTCCCCTGCACCCACCCGTGCCCGAACCCGGCGTGGCGCACATCGTGCCCCGCGGGCCAGCGCCGCTCCACGGGCACCGCCAGCTCCTCGCCCCTGTCCTCCTCGGTGTGCTCCTCCTCAAGAAGGTCGGGCTCCCCCGCCGCCTGCGCGAACAGGTCCTCCTGCGTGTAGTCGGCGAGCCCGGAGACCCCCACCCCGAGCAGCCGCACCCCGCCCGTGGTGTCCACGGAGTCCAGCAACCGGGCCGCCGCCTCCCGCACCACCCCGGGATCGTCGGTGGGCCCGCGCAGCGTCTCGGACCGGGTCAGCGTCGAGAAGTCGTACCGCCGCACTTTCAGCACGATGGTCCGCCCCGACAGCCCGGCCGCCCGCAGCCGCCGTACACACCGGTCGGCCAGCCGCTGCACCTCCAGGCCCACCCGGATCCGGTCATGGATGTCCACGTCGTACGTGTCCTCGACCGACACCGACTTGGTCTCCCGCTCGGCCACCACGGGCCGCTCGTCGTGCGCCAGCGCCATGGCGTACAGCCCGTGCCCGTGCGCCTTGCCCACCAGCCGGACGAGCTCGTCCTCGCCCGCCTCGGCGATCTCGTCGACCGTGGTGATCCCGGCCCGCCGCAGATGATCACCCGTCGCCGGCCCGACACCCGGCAGCGTGCGCACCGACAACGGCCCCAGCAACGTCCGCTCGGTCCCCGGCTCGATCAGCACGAGCCCGTCCGGCTTGGCGCGCTCGGAGGCGATCTTCGCGATCATCTTGGAGGCGGCCAGGCCCACCGACCCCGTGAGCCCCGTGACCGCCCGTATGTCGGCCCGCAGCCGCGCCCCGGTCAGCTGCGCGGACTCGGCGTCCCAAGCCGCTCCCCCGGCCTCCAGGTCCACGAACGCCTCGTCCAGGCTGAGCGGCTCCACCAGCGGCGACAACGCCCGCAGCAGCCCCATCACCTGCTCGCTGATCGACCGGTAGAACCCGAAGCGCGGCACGAGATACGCGGCGTTCGGCGCGAGCCGCCGCGCCTGGGCCATGGGCATCGCCGAGTTCACCCCGAAGACCCGTGCCTCGTACGACGCCGTGGCGACCACCCCGCGCGGCCCGAGCCCGCCCACCACGACGGCCTTCCCGCGCAGGCTCGGCTTGGACGCCTGCTCCGCCGAGGCGAAGAAGGCATCCATGTCGAGATGCAGGATCGTGGGCGCGGTTCTCACATCTCCGATGCTGCCCTACGCCACTGACAATGCCCCGCTACGGCTCCCGCCGGGCCCTCAGACGGCCCGGTTGCGCCGCCTGGCCAGCTCGTCGGCGGGGTTGACCCCGACGAGCGTCTCGCCGGTGTCGACGCGCTCCCCGTGCAGCTGCGACAGGGCGCTCTCGACATCCCGCCACACGACACCCACGGCGATCCCGAAGACGCCCTGGCCGCCCTGGAGCAGCGCGTGCACCTCGTCCGGCGACGTGCACTCGTAGACCGTGGCGCCGTCGCTCATGAGCGTCATGCGCTCCAGATCGCGGAAGCCGCACTCCCGCAGGTGCAGAACGGCGCTGCGGATGTTCTGCAGCGACACACCCGTGTCGAGGAACCGCTTGACGATCTTCAGGACGACGACGTCCCGGAAGCTGTAGAGCCGCTGCGTCCCCGACCCGTGTGCGGGCCGCACGCTGGGCTCCACGAGCCCGGTACGCGCCCAGTAGTCCAGTTGCCGATAGGTGATGCCGGCCGCCGCACAGGCCGTAGGCCCTCGGTAACCGATCTCCTCGGACGCCATGGACGTCGCCCCTCCGCTGGTCGGCACTGCCGCCGGCCGCTGCGGAATGCGATCGGCCGTACTGCCGTGAAGCGGGTACGGACCTCTGTCCCCGAAACTGCGTTCCGGGGCACCCCCAGCCGTACCGTCGCCGCTGCTTCTCACGCCGACCTCCGTCCTTGACCTGCCTTCTCGACGGTAGGCAGTCACCAGGGGTGCGTCAACGATCGCCACACTCGGCACGCCGAGTGATAATCACCCAAGGAGTGGTTTCCCGTGTCCCACCGCGGGGAAAGGCTAGCCGAATGCGCTCGCGGAGAGTCGCAGGACGCTCTCACACGCCGGTGGCAAATGCCAGCATTTCCTCGCCGGCCCCCCGGCTCACTGGCTGTTGGTGCCGAAGTCCTCGGGCGAGATCTGGTCGAGGAACTCGCGGAACTTCTCCACCTCGTCCTCCTGCTCGTCCGGGATCGCGATGCCCGCGTCGTCGAGCACACCGTCACTGCCGTAGATCGGCGTCCCGGTGCGCAGTGCCAGCGCTATGGCGTCGGACGGGCGGGCGCTCACCTCGACGCCGCTGGCGAAGACCAGCTCCGCGTAGAAGACGCCCTCCCGCAGATCCGTGATGCGCACTTCGGTCAGCTCCTGGCCGACGGCCTCCAGCACGTCCTTGAACAGGTCGTGGGTCAGCGGTCGTGCGGGGGCCATGCCCTGCTGAGCGAAGGCGATCGCCGTCGCCTCCCCGGGCCCGATCCAGATGGGGAGGTAGCGGTCGCCTCCCACTTCACGCAGGAGCACGATCGGTTGGTTGGAGGGCATTTCGACCCGGACACCTACGACATCGAGCTCGTTCACACAGCAACCCTAGGCCGTGCCCGGGACGTTTGGGTAGTCGGGCCGGGAACGGGTGACCGATCAGGCAGCCGCGGAGCCGCCCGTCTCAGGGCAGGCGGACGCCCAGCGCGGTCTGCACCAGAGCGGCGTGCAGCTTCACCGTGAGCCCCGCCAGTTCCTTCGTACGGGCCTCCGCGTGGGCCCTGGTCTGCGGATTGCGGTGGCGCTTGAGCGGGGCCACCACCTGGTCGACGAGCCCCGCCTCACGGTCGGCGGCGGCCTTCATGGCGCGCAGATGCCGCGGCTCGATCCCGAACCGCCCGAGTTCGAGGACAAGTCCGGCCACGGTGACGGCTTCCGCGTCGTAGACCCCGTCCGGCAGCGGGGCGATGAGTCCGTACGACTCCCACTCGTCGAGCTCCTGCTCGCCGATCCCGGCGGCGGCCATCAGCTCGGCCCGCCCGATCCGCGCCGCCGTGGGCCCCTCCACGGGCTCCAGGACGACCTCGCCGTCCCGCTGACGCCCCACGGTGGGCAGCGGCGCCGCCTCACCGCGCTCCATGGCGTCGAGGTGCTCACGGATCACCTTGAGCGGCAGATAGTGGTCCCGCTGCATCCTCAGGACATGGCCGAGGCGCTCGACGTCGGCGGGGCTGAACTTGCGGTACCCGGAAGGGGTCCGCTGCGGCTCGATGAGGCCCTCCGACTCCAGGAAACGGATCTTGGAGATGGTGACTTCGGGGAACTCGTCGCGCAGCACGGTCAGCACCGTGCCGATGCTCATCAGCCCAGTGTCCGCGGCGGCGGTACCGTGTCCGGCACCGCCGCTCGGTGTTTGAAGCATGGACCTTCCTGGGGGAATCCCCCGGACCCAGTCCGAGGGAGGGTCAGTAACCCCGCTGGCTCGCGTAGAACACCAGCCGGTACTTGCCGATCTGCACCTCGTCACCGTTGGCCAGCGAGACCGAGTCGATGCGCTCGCGGTTGACGTACGTGCCGTTCAGGCTGCCGACGTCGGCGACCGTGAACGAACCGTCAGGAGAGCGCCGGAACTCCACATGGCGGCGCGAGACCGTCACGTCGTCCAGGAAGATGTCGCTCTGCGGATGACGGCCGGCCGTGGTCAGCTCACCGTCCAGCAGGAAGCGGCTGCCCGAGTTCGGACCACGTCGCACCACCAGCAGCGCCGAGCCCAACGGCAGGGCGTCGACGGCGGCCTGCGCCTCCGGGGAGAGCGTGGGCATCTGCGTCTGACCGGTCACTTCGGCGTCGTAGGCCTCGAGACCGGAGATGGAGATCGTGGAGGTCGTCTCGGACGGACGCTCCGGGGTCGCGCCGGGGCGCAGCGGCGCACCGCAGTTGGAACAGAAGCGGCTGTTCTCCGCGTTGCGGTTACCGCACCTCGTACACACCAGGGCCGACATAGGGGAAAACCCTCCACCCGTACTTGAGGTTGACGGTTGCCCGAAACCTATGTCGCCGGACTGCGCAGGGTCAACCGACGGCGCGCCCTGGCCACCGACCTGGTCGCGGAACAGCGGGCGCTGGCCTTCTGCGTCCGGTTGTGCGCGGTGGCGAGCGGTCTGGCTGTCGCTGCCCTCTTTCGCACTCTTGCCGAACAACTTCGCAAACAACTTCACGGGCGATTCCCCTTGACCGAAACAGACCCGCCCGTGGGGCAGGACGAACCCTGATTGAACACACCGGTTGACCCGGACATCCTCACAACGTCCGTATCCACCAGACAGTTTCCACCACGCACCACCCAATCGGTGCGTCGACCCCCCGCAACCTCATGCCCTCGCCGGACGATCCCCATGCACCCCCGGTTCACTGGGAGGACGACCGAGCGTAGTCAGGCTGCTTCGCCGCCCGCAAGGCATCCACGACGATCTTGGCCGACCGCCCGACGGTAACGGTGGCCTGCTCCTTCTCGAGAGTCTGCACCACGCCTCCAGGGATGTTGAGCGCCGGTTCGAGATCCTGCGGCTTGCCGATGACCTTGAAACGATAGGGGGCGTTGATCTTGTTCCCGTCGACGCTCACGCTCTTGCCGGAGTCCGTCAGATACGTGTTGGCCACGACCCGTACGTCGTTCACCTGGATCGCCTCCGCGCCGGCCGCGCGCAACTCCTGGACCGCGTCGAGCAGCATGTCCGCCTCGACCGTTCCCTTCGTGTCGTCGATGGTCATCGTGATGCCGGGTCCCTGCGCGGCCACGGTGCCCGCCAGAATGCCGAGTTGTTTCTCCTTCTCGGCCGTCTGCTTGCGTGCCTCCTCGGCCTGGTCGGAGCTGTTCTCCAGCTCGTCGCGCTGTTTCTGCAGACCCTGCTTCTCGTCTTCAAGACGCTGAGTACGGTCGTCCAGTTCATCGAGAATCCGCACAAGATCTTCCTGCCGTGCCCCACGCAGCGCGCTGTCGCTGTTGCTGTTCGAGGCGACCTGTACGGCCAGCCCGAAACCGAGGCCGAACAGCAGCACCGCGACGATGAGTTGGGCCCGGCTCACACGCGGCGGCCACAGCCCCTGCACCAGCCGCTGCCGACCCGTCACGGTGGGCCCGGACTTCTCCTCGGGGACCGGCGCCTCCGAGGAGACAGACGCCGGAATCTCTTCAGGCAGTTCCCTGCGCAGCCTGTGTTCAGGCCGCTCGTCTTCGTTGCTCATCGACCTCACGCCCGGAAGACGTGCCGGCGAATGGCAGCCGCGTTGGAGAAGATCCGGATCCCGAGGACGACCACGACCCCCGTGGACAACTGGGCCCCGACGCCCAACTTGTCACCCAGGAACACGATCAGGGCGGCCACGACCACGTTCGACAGGAACGACACCACGAAGACCTTGTCGTCGAAGATGCCGTCGAGCATGGCCCGCAGCCCGCCGAAGACCGCGTCGAGCGCCGCGACGACGGCGATCGGCAGATAGGGCTCCACGACCACCGGCACCTCAGGCCGGACCAGGATTCCGGCCACCACTCCCACGATGAGGCCCAGTACGGCGATCACGATGTGCCCTTCTCAGTTCTCGGCTGTGCTGTACGTACGATCACACTCGGCGCGGCGGGCAGCCGGAGATCGCTCTCCACGGCGATGGTCGCCCTGATGCCGTAGTTGTCTTCCAGGGCGTGCAGATAGAGCCCGTCGGCACCGTTCTGGAACCTGGTGCTCAGCCGCTTGCCGTCCCCCACCGCGAGCACCGTGTAAGGCGGTACCAGCGGCCTGTTGTCGACCAGTATCGCGTCACCCGCGGCCCTGATCGCGGACAGCGCCGTCAGCCGCTGCCCGTTGATGGAGACGGCCTCGGCGCCCGCCGCCCACAGTCCGTTGACGACGCGCTGCATGTCACGGTCGCGCACCCGCCCGGTGTCGGAGAAGTCCGCGGTCTCACGCGGGTTGTCGCCCCCGCCGGAACTCGCTTCCTTGGCATCGTCGACAACGAGCTTCACACCGGGGCCGTGCACCGCGGTGGCACCGGACAACATACTCACCAGGTCGGCCTGCCCACTGCCGCCACTCGCCTTCAGCGCCGCCCGCTGCCGCGCGCTCACGTCGTCCCGGAGCGAGTCGACGGAGCCCTCCAGCTTGTCCGCCGACGTGGTCTCCTTGTCGATACGGTCGATCAGCTCCTGGCGCTCCTTGGCCACCACGGGGGCGGCCACCCGCGCCTGCGCCGCTCCTACGGTCACGACGAGCGCCGCCAGCACCAGGCCGGCGGCGAGCCCGAGCTTCGCCCGGAGGGTCTTCGGCATGCCACTCTCGCCCGCGGCCTTCTTCCGAGCAGCCGCCTCGGCGTAGCCGTCGTCGAGGCTGTGGTCCATGACATTGGTGAGCAGCGACATGGACGCGTCCAGCCGCGAAGGGCGCGCGGGTGTGCTCCGAACGGGGGGCTGCTGCGGCATGCCGCACATCGTCGCACGTGGTGGCCTGTACCTCCGAATGGCCCCACCGGCGTGCCGGACAGGCCCCCTTGGGGACGCATGTCCGGCACGCGCGCGTGCGTGGTGTTTTACCGTCCGGCGCTGTCCACGACCGCCGACCACTCGTCCAACAGGGCCTGCGCGGAGGCGTCGTCGGGCCCTTCGGCCCACAGATGCGTGACCGCCTCGGCGGGGTCGGGCAGCACCATCACCCAGCGCCCGTCCGTCTCCACGACTCGCACACCGTCCGTCGTATCGACAAAGCGATCGCCGGCCGCTTCCACGACCCGCCGCATCACAAGTCCCTTGACGGCCCAGGGAGTAGCCAGGTCCCGCTTTAGGACGTGCGCCCGCGGAATCCGGGCGTCGATCTGGCTCAGCGTCAA
Organism: Streptomyces sp. NRRL F-525; assembly: GCF_000716605.1. Classification (GTDB taxonomy): domain Bacteria; phylum Actinomycetota; class Actinomycetes; order Streptomycetales; family Streptomycetaceae; genus Streptomyces. The sequence continues at coordinate 25,969 of NZ_JNXE01000061.1, forward strand.
CTGCGTCCGCGCCACCAGCCCGATGAGTCGTACGAAGGCTGCCGCGCCGTCGAAGACGCTGCTGAACTCCGGGATGATGAACCCGGCCTTGCCGTCCCCGCCGAAGATGGTCGTCTCGTCACGCCCGACCCTGGTCAGGTCGTCCGGCGAGGTCGTCGTCCACTCGACCTGGGTCCCGTGATACGCCGCCACCTGCTCGGCGATCCTCGTGGTGGTCACCGGCAGCGCCACCCGCCCGCTGCGTCGCTCCGCGGCCACCAGGTCGAGCATCACCAGCAGGGCCCGGTCGTCCTCGACGATCCGCCCCTTCTCGTCGACGAGCGAGAGCCGCTCACCGACGGGGTCGAACCGCACCCCGAACGCGGCCCGCGCGGAGGCCACGATCTCGCCGAGCCGCACCAGCCCGGAGCGCCGCGTGTCCGCGGTCTCCGTCGGCCTGGACTCGTCGAGCCCGGGATTGATCGTCAGCGAGTCCACACCGAGCTTGCCGAGCAGGCTGGGCAGCACGAGCCCGGCGCTGCCGTTCGACGCGTCCACGACGACCTTCAGACCGGATTCGGCGATCCCGGTCGTGTCGACATTCCTCAACAGCGACCCGGTGTACGAGTCGAAGACGCTGGCCGGGAAGTGCAGATCCCCGATCTCGCCCGGGAACGCGCGCCGGTACTCCTGTCGCGCGAACACCCGGTCCAACTTGCGCTGACTCCCCTGCGAGAGGTCGGCGCCCTGACTGTCGAAGAACATGATGTCGACGGAGTCCGGCACACCGGGTGTGGTCCGGATCATGATCCCGCCGGCACTGCCCCGCGCGGTCTGCTGCCGGGCCACGGGCAGCGGTACGTTCTCCAGGTCCCGTACGTCGATCGCGCTCGTCTGCAAGGCGGAGATCACCGCCCGCTTGAGCGCACGGGCACCTCGGGAGTGGTCGCGGGCCGTGGTGACCGTGGACCCCTTCTTGAGGGTCGTGGCGTAGGCGCCGGCGAGACGGACGACGAGCTCCGGGGTGATCTCCACGTTCAGGATCCCGGACACACCGCGTGCGCCGAAGAGATGCGCCTGGCCTCTGTTCTCCCAGATGACCGACGTGTTGACGAAGGCACCGGCTTCGATCGTCTTGAACGGGTAGACCCGCACATTGCCCTGCACGATCGATTCTTCACCGATCAGGCACTCGTCACCGATGACCGCGCCGTCCTCGATCCGGGCCGCACGCATGATGTCGGTGTTCTTTCCGACGACACAGCCCCGCAGATTGCTGTGCTGCCCGACGTACACGTTGTCGTGCACGACGGCCCGGTGCAGAAAAGCCCCGGTCTTCACGACGACGTTGGAACCGATGACGGTGTGCTCACGAATTTCGGCACCGGCCTCGACCTTCGCGTAGTCACCGATGTACAGCGGCCCGCGAAGAACCGCGTCGGGGTGCACCTCGGCACCCTCGGCCACCCATACGCCCGGCGACAGCTCGAAGCCGTCGATCTCGACGTCGACCTTGCCCTCAAGGACATCGGCCTGCGCCTTCACATAGCTCTCGTGGGTACCGACGTCTTCCCAGTAGCCCTCGGCGATAAAGCCGTAGACCGGCTTGCCTTCCTTCATCAGCTGCGGGAAGACATCGCCGGACCAGTCGACGGGAACATCGGCCTCGACATAGTCGAAGACCTCGGGCTCCATCACATAGATGCCCGTGTTCACCGTGTCGGAGAAAACCTGGCCCCAGGTCGGCTTCTCGAGGAAACGCTCGACCTTTCCCTCTTCGTCGACGATGGTGATGCCGAATTCCAGCGGATTGGGCACCCGGGTCAGACAGACCGTGACCAGCGCACCCTTTTCCTTGTGGAAATTGATCAGTTCGGTGAGGTCGAAGTCGGTCAGGGCATCACCGGAGATGACGACGAAGGCATCGTCCTTCAACGCCTCTTCGGCGTTCTTGACGCTTCCGGCGGTACCGAGTGGCTTCTCCTCATTGGCATACGAGAGCTCCATCCCGAGCTCTTCGCCGTCACCGAAGTAGTTCTTGACCAGTGAGGCCAGGAACTGCACGGTGACTACGGTCTCATTGAGCCCATGCCTTTTGAGCAGCCTGAGCACGTGCTCCATGATCGGTCGATTGACCACGGGCAACAGTGGCTTGGGCATGCTTGAGGTCATGGGGCGAAGGCGTGTGCCTTCGCCTCCGGCCATCACGACGGCCTTCATGTCGGAAGCGTCCTCCTCTGCGAGACGACGGTCTAGCCGACTTCACCAGTCCAGATTGTCCCGCACTTTTGCGCAACGGGCCATCGAGCGACTGTTACCGCCCAATCGCCAAGGTCAGTCGGCCATGGCGTCCGCACGCAGCAGGCGGCGGACTTGTACCACGTAGAGGACTCCTGCCCACCAATAGAGAGTTGTACCCCATCCTGCGAACGCCCATCCGAAAATCGCTGCGAGTGACGGGAGCCAACCACTTCCGTCACTGAGCAGCAACAACGGGAACGCGTACATCAGGTTGAACGTGGCTGCCTTGCCCAGGAAGTTCACCTGCAGCGGCGGATAGCCGTGCCGCCTGAGGATGCCCACCACCACCAGCAGGACCAGCTCTCGCGCAAGCAGTACGGCGGTCAACCAGATTGGCAGAATCTCGCGCCAGGTGAGTCCGACCAGAGTCGAGAGAATGTAGAGCCGGTCCGCGGCGGGATCAAGGAGCCGGCCAAGGCTGCTGATCTGGTTCCAGCGCCGCGCGAGCTTGCCGTCCAGGTAGTCGCTGATCCCACTCAGCATCAGCACCAGAAGCGCCCAGCCGTCGCTCTTGGGGCCACCGAACTCGGGCCTGAGGATCAACCACAGGAAGATGGGTACGCCGACCAGGCGCGCCATGCTGAGGATGTTCGGGATGGTGAGCACCCGCTCTGTCTGGACGCGGGTCTCCTGGACCTCCACCCGGGGGCCTCCTGTGGGAAAACGTGCCGACGATGCCCCCTGACCTTACCCCAACGCAAAAAAGCTCTGGCTCTTGGGCTGATGCCCAAGAGCCAGAGCTCTAAAAGGAGTTCGGCGGCGTCCTACTCTCCCACAGGGTCCCCCCTGCAGTACCATCGGCGCTGTAAGGCTTAGCTTCCGGGTTCGGAATGTAACCGGGCGTTTCCCT
>NZ_JNXE01000062.1 GCF_000716605.1 Streptomyces sp. NRRL F-525
GCGCCCCCTCCCTCAACGACTACATCGTGCGAGCCGTACGACGACAGATGACCCTCGATGCCGCGCGCAAACTCGCCACCATCACCCCCCTCGACCTGGCAGGCGAAGGCGACGCCCTGTGATCATCCGCAAGGGCGACGTCTGGGACGTCGACACCGGCAAAGGCACACGCACCGTTCTCGTCGTCAGCCTCGACGGACTCGCCGGCGCACCACGCAGACGTGCTGGGCGGCGATGTGCGTGGGCATATGTCGGCCTTCGTCAGGAGACTCCACAGCGATCCGGAATACCGGCCGGTGGACTTGCGTGTCGACAGCCATCCGGACGCTGTCGTGCAACTGGTGCACCTTGTGCGGATCGAGCGGGCTCACAGATTCCTCACTTCGGCGCTCGACGAGCAAGGCAGGTACGCCGACGTTCCGGCTACCCAAACTGCCTACCAGCTCGCTCCGGAAAGCGCGGTCGCCGCGTCGGCGCACTTGCTCGCCCGACTCCGGACGGAGGACCTGACCGATCCCGAGCTGAGAGCCTTCACCGACGAACTGGTTCGACAACAACCCCGTCTTCCTGAGCGTCTTCGGCGACTGGAGTCGGCGGGGCGCCTCCCGGCCGGAACAGTAGAGGGGCTCGATCTACTCGAGGCACCTCAGCGGGATGCATGATGCGCTAGGAGGACCATCACCTGACGCAGAGTCGGCTCCAACCTGACAGGTAGTTGGGCGGGTTGCCCCGGCCGCAGGCATGAAGGAGGCTCCTGGTCTGTGGATTCACGACTAAGACACGGCAGCTGTACTTCTTGATCGGTAGGGCATCGTTGCTGTTCAGGTCGTTGCGGCGGCGGCGATGTTGTTCCAGCGGCGGTGGGCTTCGGCGGCCTGGTGCTGGTGATGGCGGCGCCAGGCCGACCAGGACAGCAGGTGGTCGCGATCGCGGCGGGGACGGGGCAGGGCCGTGATCCGTAGGAGGCGGTCGAACTCCTCTTCCAGGTCCTCACCGAACGCGAGGAGAAGAACTCCGTCGCCGTCGCCTCCAACGACTCCTTCGCCAAAGCGCACATGTTCCGGCGAGCCTGTGTCAGGCAGCGGCTGAACAGCAAGGGTTCAAATTGGAGAGGTAGATCATCGGGCTGGACGTATCCTTCGTGCCGTGACGGCGATATACGTGCTGGACGGCAGCCAGGTGAGGACGCTGGAAGACTTTTGGCGACTCATCGGCGAGGCGGTCAACGGCCCTGGAGGCTACTTCGGCAAGAACCTCGACGCCTTCGCTGACTGCCTCAGCGGCGGCTTCGGGCAGCCCGACGATGATGACTACGTTGTTGAATGGCGTGACCACCAGGCGTCTCGCGAGTATCTGGGCTATTCGGAGACGGTTCGCCAGCTGGAGATTCGCCTCTCACGGTGCCATCCCACGAACCGACCTGCTGTCAGCCCGGATCTGGCTGCGGCGCATGCAGAGCACGGGCCGACCGTCTTCGACTGGCTGATCACGATCTGCGAGGATCGTGCCCCTGGCGTCCTGCGGCTTCAGTAACCATCAATGCCAGGTCTTCACCGCTCCGGCAAACGGCCCGCATCGACGTGGTCTGCGAGATAGATCATGGTGGCTTCGGGGTCCATGGTGGTGACCAGGTCGAGCAGTCGAGTGCAGCGGATCATGCGGGGTGGAAAGCCGCAGGCATCCAGAACGTGGCTGACATAGGCGGTGGACGCCGGGCCCCGGCCGGACTTCGTCTGGCGGGTGACCATGATGTGGGGATTGTCGGTCCTGTCGCGAGCCGTACTGGCATCGTATGAATCATGGCAGCGATAGACGACACATTCGAGCCTGACAGCTCTGTCAGCAGCGCTTATCCGCCCCTACTGGAGGCAGCGTGGCTGTATCAGACGGATCAGGTGTGTCCGGAAGACCTGCCGATGACCGCTGCCCAGGCAGTCGCAATCGGAATGGACACGCCAGCCCTCTGCGAGCTCGCTGGTCTGCCGCGTCATGCGGACCCCCGGGACATCCGTGACACATTCGAGCAGGCTCTTCAAGAATTGGGGATCAAGCTGCCCGATCACCACCTGGCCCGACGATACGCACTGCGCAGGCTGGCCGCGCGATTCACCGCCGGGGAAGTGGATCTTGCCGAATTGGCATCGGACGAGTGGTCGGAGACGGAGGTCGAGACCGCTGCGGAGCAAGCATTCGTGGCGCTACTCCCGCCATGCGCGTGCTGCATCGAGTACACGCTGGGGCTCGACGAGGCGGCATGGGAAACACAACTGCAAGTCGCGGCCCGTGCCTTGATCTCACATCCGACTGTCGGACCGCGCTTCTGACGATTGAGGTCAGACGGCGTTTCTGGCGCAACATCTGGGGTCGCGGTCGCGGAGAGGCACTGAAGCAGGATCATCTTGCGGAGTAGTTCGAACCCTGCTCTGCCGTAGAGCTGCCTCTTGATCTTTTTGATGCGGTTGACGGCGCCTTCGATGCTGCCGGAGCTCCAGTCGAGAGTGAGCCCGGCGGTCACGGCGTCGAGGTCTCGGAGCAGGTGGAGTGCAAAGCCGGTGAGGCCGGGCAGCTGGCTGGCGTCGACCGCGTCGATCCAGGTGGGGAGTGTGCAGCCGGGGCGGTCGGTGAGTATCTCGCCGAAGTCGCGGACGTGTCCGGAGGCTGTGTCCAGTTCGGGGCAGCGGGCCAGGACGTCCTTCAGGCCGGCCCGGTCTTCCTCGGTCAGGGCGGTGGGGTGCCGGGTGAGCCAGCCGGTCACCTGCCGCACCGTCGGCGGCCGGGGCGGCTCCTCAGCCGGAACCGCGCGCACGGTGGCGATGTGTGCGCGCACCATGCCGTAGGTGACAGGAGCTTGCTCGGCGACCAGCTCGCTGTGGAGTGGGGTGACGCTGGTGCATCCCTCGGCGAAGCGTCGCTCCAGGCAGGGCTTGCAGGGATCCAGTCTGCTGGGCCGGGGCCGGTTGTCGCGGATGGTGTCCTGCCAGCGTGCGGCGTTCGCGTATCGGAGCCCAGTGTTGAAGCCCCAGCCCAGGCGCCGAGCGATCGCCCGACGTGAGTGACCCTCGGTGAGCATCTCGTGGACCAGGGCATGCCCGTCTGGGCTGCCTGTCGCATCGTCATCCTCGAAGACCAGCTCGAAGAAGCCCGGCGCATCAACCAAGAGCACCGCACCGCCGCCAGGTCGCAGCGCTCGGCGGACTCCTCAACCGCCGACCGGGAAAGCCGGCGGCAGGATTCCCAGGACGGCTCCATACGACCACCGGCAGCATGGCGGCCTGGCTGCCCGGCGGCCCGAAACGCCGGGCTCCAGTGCTGCCCTCGCCGGAGCCCTTTCGCGTTCCTCCCGTTTCCCGGGCCTCTACGGTCGTTCTCGCCCGCTGCGGCCCGGGGCGATCAGGCGGTCTGGGTGAGTTCGGCGCGGCCGAACAGCAGCGCGTATCCGGACGGGAGCTGGGTGAGGATGCGGTCCAGGAGACCGGGGCCAGCCAGATGGCCGACGACGGCGAGGACGGCTCCGGTGTCCCAGCGGGCGGTCGCGGGGGTGGCGCCGGTGCGGGCGGCCAGATCCTTGACGAAGCCCCAGCCGGTGACCGGCTGGAGGACCGGGATCTGGCCGGTGAGGTCGAGTGCGGCCTCTACAGGCAGGCAGGCGGCGAGTTCGACGCGTTCGTCGCCGGTGAGCTGGCGGCCCAGGGCCGCCAGCACGGCGCGCGTGACATCCTCGGCCCGCTCGCGGGTGGGATACGCGCCTTCGTAGCGGATTCTTTCCAGCATCTGGTGAAACGTCATGCCGGGCCGGGCAGAGGCCGGTTCACGCAGCGGAAGCATAGGGAATTGGTCGCCTTTCTCGTGCAATGGGCTTGTCGCCGGCGGCAAGAGCCGGCCGGCCGTGCTGAATGCGCGCGCCGCGCTGTGTGGGTTCAGGTGTGCTCGGGGCAGCCGAAGAGGAGGTCGTAGCCCGGGGGAAGCTGGAGCAGGATGCGGTGGCTGAGCTCCTCGCCCGCCGCGTCGGCGGTCACACTCAGTACGGCGCCGACGTCCCAGGCGGCGGTCTGTTCGGTGGCCCCCTCGATCCATGCCGCGGTCGCCCGCAGGAACCGCTCCGGCGGGAGCGGCTCGGTCGCCCGCAGTGGGTTGAGGAGAACCAGGGCGAAGGTTTCCGGGAGACGGGCCGCCAGCTCGGCCCGGACCTCGCCCACCAGATGCGCACCCAGCAGCGCCAGAACGATGCGTGCTGCCCGCTCGGCTTCCTGGACTGTGGTGTACTCGCCGCGTTCCCGTACGTGGTCGAGAAATGCTTCCCAGCGCATGGCCGCCCCTGCCCTTCTGCGTCGTCGTGCGAGGGAGGTAGCGCGGAGGACGGGACCTGAGGGGGAGATCGATGCCCGTCCTCCGCCGTCGGTACGGTCGAGGAGACCGGATCCTCAGCCGCTGATCTGCCGGGGTTCCGTCTGGCCGCCGATGGTGATCCTGCGGGGCTTGGCGCGCTCGGCGATCGGGATCCGCAGGGTCAGCACCCCTGCTTCGTAATCGGCCGTGATGCGCTCGGTGTCCAGGGTGTCGGCCAGCACCAGCTGACGGGAGAAGACGCCCAGGGGCCGCTCGGAGAGTTCCATCTGCACGTCGTCGGCCTTCGCGACCGGGCGGCGCTCGGCCTTGACGGTGAGCATGTTCCGCTCGACGTCGACGTCGATCGCGTCCTTCGCCACACCGGGCAGGTCGAGGGCGATCACATACTCCTCGCCCTCGCGGTAGGCGTCCATCGGCATCGCCGAGGGCCTGGACCAGGTACCGGTCACACCCGTCAACTGCTGGGCGAGCCGGTCGAGTTCGCGGAACGGGTCAGTGCGCATCAACATCGCGAAAACACCTCCATAGGTCTGGCAGGAACTGCCAATGCGCTTCGTCTGACACCGTTGTAACATGTCATCCAAACGATGACAAGCAGAGTGTCATCCAAACGATGACATCGAGAGGACCTTCATGAACCCCTCCCCCGAACCTCGTGACCCCACCTCGTTCTTCGCCGCCGCAGCAGCGCTGAACACGATCAACGAGGCCGTTCGCACCGCCCAGAACACGCAGACCCCACCACCCGCCGAGGGCGGGCACGCCAGTTCCGAGGAGGCCCTGGCCGCCCTGCTGATGCTGCGCGAACTACGCGAGCAGCTCGCGGGGTGGGAACCCGGACTCATCGAGGCGGCCCGCGCAGCGGGCTCCAGCTGGGCCGACCTCGCCCACCCCCTGGGCGTCGCCAGCCGCCAGGCCGCCGAACGCCGCTACTTGCGTGTACGCCCCGGTACCCCCGGCACCACCGGCGAACAGCGCGTACAAGCGACCCGTAGCCGTCGCGCAGCCGACCGCACCCTCACCACCTGGGCCCGCACCAACGCCGCCGACCTGCGCCAGCTCGCCGGCCAGATCACCGCTCTCACAGACCTCCCCGCCCAGGCCCACACACCCCTGGCCCGCCTCACCGAAGCCCTCGCCGACAACGACACCGCCAACCTCATCGCCCCGCTCACCGCCACCCACACCCACCTCAAGGCCAACCACCCCGACCTCGCGGACCGCATCGCCACCCTCACCCACTACGCCGACCAACTCCGCCCCACCGGCAACGACCACCTCTGAACCACCCCCCAGGGCCAGGGCTCCATCGCCGCAGGGCTAGACGTGGCAGAGCGTGGCCCTCGAAGCCCCTTCAACGGGACGATCGGAGCGCCTACCGCGCACAGGCGCCCGACCGGAAACATTGCATCCCAGTTCACACATATCTATTTCCGCGATGTGAGAGTTCGGCGCACCACGCAGGCATAGTTTTTGCCGCAATGAGTAAGCGGAATTATTTAGCATGCACAGGCCGTCGCGGCATGCTACCTTTACTCTCAGTTGCAGTTGTGGTTCCCGAAACTTCAAGTGCTCCCTCCCGGCTTCGACCGGGGAGAGCGCTTTTGTATTTTCCGGTCGTTTTCCGGGCGGGGTAATCATTGCGGCGACACGGTGTCCGTGCAGTGCGGATTCCGATGCACTGCCCCGAAGGAGATATGACATGGCTGCTGGTACCGTGAAGTGGTTCAACGCGGAAAAGGGATTCGGCTTCATCGAGCAGGACGGTGGCGGCGCTGACGTGTTCGCCCACTACTCGAACATCGCCGCCCAGGGATTCCGTGAGCTGCTGGAAGGCCAGAAGGTGACCTTCGACATCGCGCAGGGCCAGAAGGGCCCGACGGCCGAGAACATCGTTCCGGCCTGACGCGGACAAGCACTCTGCAGCTGGGGCCCGCATCCTTCGGGGTGCGGGCCCCAGCTGCACGCGTTTCCCGTAACGGTTTCATACGCGGGACGGCTCGGAGGAATCCGCGTACTCACCAGGCGCGGCTACTCAGCCCCGCCCAGAAGAGCCGCACCGCGGCCGATATCCCGATAGCGCATCCCCGTCACGTCACTCATTTCAGCATCTGCGCCCGCATGGATTTCCACCGGCCAGATCTGCTTTCTTTTGCATTTCGCTTTTGCCGTCGGTCTATACTTGTGGTTCTCCATGCTGCTCAACGCTGCGGAACCTTCCTTGATATGTGCCACATAGAGGAAGGTTCCGCATGAACCGCACACGCACGAACGACCGCTTTGCCCGCACCCGCAATGGCAGCGCCTACGCAGGAAAAGGCGGCAGCCGCTACGGCTCACCGGCACCGCGCCCGCGCCGCTCCAGCGGGCCTGTCCGTTCCGGCGGTTACGGCCGCCGGAACGCCGCGATGCAGGGTGAGTTCGCGCTCCCGGAGACGATCACCCCCGCGCTGCCTGCTGTTGAGGGCTTCGCCGATCTCGACATGCCCGGGCAACTGCTGGCCGAACTCGGCAAGCAGGGTGTGAGGGCACCGTTCCCGATCCAGGGTGCGACGCTGCCGAACACTCTGGCGGGCCGTGACGTCCTGGGCCGCGGGCGCACCGGTTCCGGCAAGACCCTCGCCTTCGGCCTCGCCCTGCTCGCCCGCACGGCGGGACAGCGTGCCGAGCCCCGCCAGCCGCTGGGACTGATCCTCGTACCGACACGTGAGCTGGCGCAGCAGGTGACCGACGCGCTCACTCCGTACGCCCGTTCCGTCAGGCTTCGGCTGGCCACGGTGGTGGGTGGGATGTCGATCGGCAGGCAGGCCGGCGCGCTGCGAGGCGGTGCCGAGGTCGTCGTCGCGACCCCGGGCCGGCTCAAGGACCTCATCGACCGTGGCGACTGCCGTCTGAACCAGGTGGGCATCACGGTGCTGGACGAGGCCGACCAGATGGCCGACATGGGCTTCATGCCGCAGGTCACCGCACTGCTCGACCAGGTTCGTCCGGAGGGGCAGCGGATGCTGTTCTCCGCCACCTTGGACCGTAACGTCGACCTGCTGGTGCGCCGCTATCTCACCGACCCCGTCGTGCATTCGGTCGACCCGTCGGCCGGTGCGGTCACAACGATGGAGCACCACGTCCTGCACGTCCACGGCGCCGACAAGCACGCCGCCACGACCGAGATCGCCGCCCGCGAGGGCCGGGTGATCATGTTCCTGGACACCAAGCACGCCGTCGACCGGCTGACGCAGGACCTCCTCAACAGCGGGATCCGGGCCGCCGCGCTGCACGGCGGCAAGTCGCAGCCGCAGCGCACCCGCACACTCGCCCAGTTCAAGACGGGGCACGTCAGCGTGCTGGTGGCGACCAATGTTGCGGCGCGAGGCATTCACGTCGACCACCTCGACCTGGTCGTCAACGTCGACCCGCCGACCGACCACAAGGACTACCTCCACCGCGGCGGCCGTACCGCCCGCGCCGGCGAGTCCGGCAGCGTCGTCACCCTCGTGACACCCGGCCAGCGTCGCGGCATGGTCCGCCTCATGTCGGACGCCGGGATCCGGCCGCAGATCACCGAGGTCCGCTCCGGTGAGGCTGAACTGAACCGCATCACCGGTGCCCAGGCTCCGTCCGGCATCCCGGTCGTCATCACCGCACCGGTGGCCGAACGCCCCCAGCGCAGCGCCTCCTCCAGGGGCCGACGCCGCCCCTCCTCGGGGGCCCGGCGCGGGCCCGTACCAGTCCGTCGCCGGTGCGACGGCCTAGAACCTTCGTGATCAGGAAGCTGACCCATATCTGCAAGGAGGCATCTTTTGACGCTGGTTGAGACGCAGCACCGCCCGGAGAACGCCAGCCCTGTGCACAAGGCACCGGCTGAGGTCGTGGAGGCGGCCGGCCCGCAGGTCTGGGACGACATGAGCGTCGAGGTGGCGCTCTCCGTCATGACCGCCGCCCGCACGGGCCGACTGGTCGTCTGCGACCAGGACGGCCAGTGCACCGGCCTGGTCACCCGGACCGAACTCACCGCCGTGCGCGACAGCTCCGCCTACACGGACCGCGTCCGCCTGCGCGACATCCTCGGCGACCACCGGTCGTTCACGTCACCCGTGATGACGATGGCCGAAGCCGAGCACGCGATGCGCTCCCGTCGGCGGCTCGGTGCCCTGCCGGGGGCCGACGGGCAAAGCGGCGCCTTGGGCGTCCTCGCCCTCTCCCGCTGATCCCCCTCGCCCTGGCCGGACAGTTCTCCCCTTCTCCCTGTGAGGCCCCATGCGCTGCGTCATCGCCCGTTTCCCCTTCGGACTCACCAAGAGCGGTGTACTGGAATCGATGAAGGGCATCAGGCCCGAGCAGGTCACGGGCGAGTCCGTGATCATCGGCCGCCGTCACTACCCCGTCAAGCAGGTCAGCCAGGTCATCACCCGCCAGGACCGCCGCGACTTCAGCGCCGACGAAGTCCGCCGGGCGATGACCAAACTCGGCTTCACCTGCCGCCCCCTCCCCAGGACCGGACCCACAGGCGTCCTCGGCTCGCTCGGGCAGGCTTCCGCGATGCTCGGCACTCCCATGTCCGTCTGACCGACGCGACAGGCACGCACCGGCACCTGAACATCAGTGGGCCCGGCCGACGCAAGTCGGCCGGGCCCACTGCGTGCGACGGGATGCCGTCGCCGTGGTTCCTCAGCGTCCGGAATCAGTGGTCGAAATAGCTGAAGTCGCCCACGGTCCAGGCGCTGACGTCGTCGATCGCAACCCGGTACATCCCGCCCGTCTCCGGGATCCCCACCGTGCCCTGAAGAATTCGGGCGACGTGGAAGTGCAGATGAGTGGGCGGCCCGTCCTCCTTCGCGGGAGTGTCGAACACGGCGGAGAACTCTCCCAGACGCGCGGAATCCGTCAGCACCTCCGACACCCTCCGCCTCCACACGGCTTCGGGAGCCAGTCGGCCGGTGATGACAGCGCCGCCGGTGACCACGGTCAGGGACATCTGGTTGCTCTGCCCGGACTCCACCACGGTGGCGATGTCAACGAGCAGTTCGTCAGGCTTCGGCATGGGGCAGATTCTATTTGCCGGCCATCCGGTTGCTTCAGCGGTGGCGTTACCGGACGAGGAGGGCGCTCACGGTCTTGCCGCCGGCCGCCCGGCGGGTCACGGCAGTGGTGCGGGCGAGGCAGTCGACCATGGGCCAGCCGAAGCCTCCCGTGCCGCCGTTCAGATCGGAGGCGCGCATGCGCAGCGCTTTCGGGCTGTCGCGGTGCACGGACACCTCGATGCTGTCCGGGTGCGCGGTCACCGCCAGGGTGCAGGTGCCGCTGCCGTGGCGCAGGGCGTTGGCGATGGGCTCCGAGACGACCAGGACCACGGCGCCGGCCCCCTCGGCCGCGATCGGACGTAGGAGACCTCCCAGGAAGTCCCGAGCGCATTCGCGTGCACCGGCTACGGAGGTCGCGGAGCGAACGGTCGCGACGTTGACGCTCACTGCGTTCATCAGGCCTCCCCGGTCTCTGGATCGTCGATGTCTGGTTCTGCCTGCCGTGCCTCGTTTCCCCGCATGTGACCCGTCAACCAGGCGGTGACAACCCTTCCTCCCGCGCTGGTCACTGTTCGAACCCGATTTCCTCTCTGTCGAACACGCGGAAATCTGTCTTTGTCAGAGTAGACATTGCCCTTGGGGCGTGGTTAAGGTTCTCTCGTAGCCCAGAGAGACAGCAGGGCCCGGCAGACACGAACTGCCGGGCAGAGCAGTATCCGCAGGTGCAGTTCGCAAGACGGTGCGGTGGTGGAGTCGCGAAGCCAGAGCAGTTGCAGGACGGCGACGCGGCTGGCGACCGTACCGGGTGGCCCGAAGCGATCAGGGGCCGCCGTGGCAGTACCCGTAAGGGAGGTTCGCGGTACCCAGCAGTGAAGTCAGTGAGCGGTACCTCGGTGAAGGCGTCGGCTGCGGACGCGCGCACCGGGAGGTTCGGCAGTGGGGTTCCAAGCCAGGGAAGACGCAGGACGGGCGACGGGGCTGGCTGCCGAAGAGCGGCGCTGTCACAGGCCGCTGAGCAGTGTGCATCACCAACAGTGCGCAGTACCCCAGTTGTAAGCAGTTGATCCCAGAGGGAAGAACGGAGGAGCCGAGCGCCATCAGGATCGCCCGGGCCGACATCTTGAACCCGGGTACCGCAGGACATCGATAGTGAGGTGGTCTCCGGTCAAGCAACCGCGATCACAGCACCCCCGACGGCATTCAGGTCGGGGCTGCGGAAACAGAGGGCCGGTGCCCCAACAGGGCCGGCAGATGGTGTAGGAGTTCCTTCGGGGCCTTGGTGCCGTACGGCACCAAGGCCCCTCGACTCGTTCCATGGAGAGGTGCAAATGACAGCAGACGACTTGTTCGGCCGTATCGACGACGAGGACTACCCCGCCTACACGATGGGCCGGGCCGCCGAGCTCCTCGGCACCACCCAGGGCTTCCTGCGCGCCATCGGCGAAGCCCGCCTCATCACCCCGCTCCGCTCCGAGGGCGGACACCGCCGCTACTCCCGCTACCAGCTGCGCATCGCCGCCCGCGCCCGGGAACTGGTCGACCACGGCACGTCCGTCGAGGCCGCCTGCCGCATCATCGTCCTCGAAGACCAGCTCGAAGAAGCCCAGCGCATCAACGCCGAATACCGCCGTGCCGCCGAAGCGGCGAACCCGAGGCCCACGGCCTGAGACACAGGTCTGCCCGCATCGGCGGGCAACCACGTACAACCGGTCTTGGTATTGGCGTGATCCCTTTCCGTGGTGCCGCAGTGTGTGGGCGTGGAGAGTCTGCGTCAGCTGTCGTGGTTCAAAGTTCCCCCTAAGTCCCCGCCGCCGCAGTGGCCGTGCTGCCTGTTGCCCGAACCGCGCCCGACCCGCAGGCTTCCACCCCGCCCGCACCGCCCTCACGCTCGACTGCGAGGGGGGATGAGGAGGTCACGCCGGAGATTCTTTACTGGGGCGTGTCGATCAGGACGCGCCCGCGACCGCCGGCGTCGATGCGGTCGTGGGCCTTGGCGATGTCGGCGAGCGGGAAGCGGTCCCCGACATCGATGGTGAGGGCGCCGACGGCGGCCGCTGCGGTGAGGTCGCGGGCGGCCTGGCGCCTGGCCTGGCCGGGGAAGTCGTCGCTGCCGAGCAGGCGCAGGGTGACGTTGTTGAACAGCAGGATCCAGAACGGGATCTCGGTGCGGTCGTCGCGGGTGGCGTAGGCGGCGATGACCGCGCCGTTCGCGGCGACGGCGTCGTCCAGGTCGGCGTTGTCAGACAGGGCAACCTCGATGATCCGGTCCACGCCGTCGGGTGCGTGGGCGCGGATCGCGGCGGCGGGGTCGCCTGAGTCGAGGGCGACGGCGTGGGAGACGACCGCGGGATCGATGCGGTTCAGTTCGGTGCTGCGGCGGACGGTGCCGATGACCGTGGCGCCGCCCCAGCGGGCGAGTTGGGCGACCAGTGAGCCGACCCCGCCGAGGACGCCGTTGACCAGCACCAGTTTGCCGTCGACCGGACCGTCGGCGAAGACCGTGCGGTGCGCGGTGATACCGGGAATGCCCAGGCTCGCGCCGAGATCGTCGGACAGGTGGTCGGGCAGGGGGACGGCGAGGTCGCCGGGGACGACGGTGTACTGGGCGGCGGTGCCGAAGGGGCGGTAGGACTGGGCGCCGTACACCCACACGCGCGTCCCAACGCGGCGCGCGTCGACGCCGTCGCCCACGGCGTCGACGATGCCGGCGGCGTCGCTGTGCGGGATCACCCGCGGATAGGGCATGGCCGAGCCGGTCCAGCCCCGGCGCTTCTTGGTGTCGCCGGGGTTGGCGCCGGAGACGGTGACGCGGACACGGACCTCACCGGGGCCGGGGGTGGGGTCGGGCAGCTCACCGAACTGGAGCACTTCGGTGGCCGGGCCCTGCTGGTCGTACCAGGACGCAAGCATGGTCAGTCCTTCCGATCACGGGTGTGGGTCTGCGGGTGTGGCTGTTCGTCCGCTGCTGGGCTGCCGTCGCCGTCCAGGATCTCGTGGAGCCAGGCGCGTTCGGCGCTGCTGGTGGCGCGGGCGGTGAGCAGCATGCCGCGCCGGTAAGGGTCGGTGACTTGCTCGGCGCGCAGCGGGGTGTCGCCGTCGTAGAAGAAGCTGGCGGGAGCCTCCAGGAAGTCCAGGCGGCGACGCAGCACGGCGTGCTGCTCGGCGCTGTCGGGCAGCAGTGAGAGGAACGCCAGGATCGTGAACCAGCGGGAGAAGTCGGTGAGCTCGTGCTCGGCAGGTTCCCGCAGCCGCCGCAGCATGTCCTCGCGTCCCGCCGCGGTCAGATTCAGCACGTACCGGCCGCCGCCCGCCTCTGGTGCGGGGCGCCGTTCGATCAGCCCGGCCTTCGTCAGCCGGTTGATCGCCGGGTAGAGGGTGCCGTCGCTGACCGGACGGCTGTAGCCGGTCAGGTGCGTGATGCGGCGGCGCAGCCCGTGACCGGGCAGGGGGCCCGCGGCGAGGAAGCCGAGTATCGCGAGTTCAAGCATGACTACAGGGTCTCACATCGAAACGATGTCAACATCGTTTCGATGTGAGGTGAAGAAGGAGGCACCTTCTCCGTACCGCCTGCAAGACCAGCCCGGGCGGGAAGCCCGCCCGGCCGTACAAGGAAGAGGATCACGACTGCCGCCATCCCCCCAGGCCCATGCCCCTCCACCGACGGCACAAAGATCGGCGTCACGGTCACCGGCCAGGGCTGCCCTCTGGTCGTCTCCCCCGGCGACCACAGCGCGCACACCATCCAGCAGGAGGCCGACAACATTGCCGCCGTCGGCGGCGATGCCATCACCCCCTTCGAGAAGGCCGTCCAGGCAGGCAACCTTCGAGCAGACCCTCACCCCCGGGCTGCGGAACTTCCTGAAGTTCCCCGACGAGGCCATCGACGGTATCGCCGCCCGCCTGGCGCCCGACGAACTCCTCGACGAGGGCATCCGCAACGCCCTCACCCTGCTCGGCGTGCAGGCTTCACGCTGACGCGGCGCGGCACCACGCGGCAGCCTCGACAAGCCGCTCCACACCAGCCCCGGCGGAGCGCCTGCCGCTTCCGGGGCCTCCTCGCCCTCCGCCGCCAGCGCAAAGAACTGCATCACCCTCAGACCGGGCGCCGGGTGACTCAGCGGTGGGCGGCGCGGTTCATCTCGACGACGTCGTCGACGGTGGGGTTGGCCGGGAGGGCGGCGAAGCGTTCCGGGAGGCTGTCGCGGATGGCCGCGTCCTTGACGCGGTCGGCCGCGGCCCGGGCCGCCGGCAGCTCCTCGATGGTCAGTTCGGTGCAGTAGGCGGGGCTGTTCGGCTGCTGGCGCCAGGAGTCGGCCAGTGTGCCGGCGTCGTAGGGGTCGAAGCCGGTGTCGTCCACCAGGCTCATGGCCACCTTCCGCGCCTCCTCGGAGTCGCCGGCGACGGGGAGGGCGAGGCGGCCGGGCGTTCCGGCCGGAACACCCTTGGTCCGCTGGGTTTCGGCCAGGGCGGCGTTCCACGCCTTGACCACGGGGCGGCCCAGCAGCTCGGCGGTGTACACGCTCTCCGCCTGGCCGTTGTCCACCGCCTCGACCGGCTCACTGAGCATGCCGGGGTAGTAGTTCGAGGTGTCGATGACCACCGTCTCGTCGGGCACCGACGCGAACAGGTCCGCCAGCTGGCCCGCCGCGCCGAACGGGATCGACAGGATGATGACGTCCCGGCCCCGGACGGCGTCGGCGAGGTCCGCCGCGCGGGCCCCGGCCTCCAGCACCTCCGCCCGGACGGCTACGGGGCCGCGGGCGTCGGCCACCTGGACATCGTGACCGGCCGTGCTGAGCTTGGCAGCGAGGTTCCCGCCGATGGCGCCAGCGCCTATGACAGTAATTTTCATGCTTTGTTCCTTGGGAGGTTGCGCTGCCCCCGGGGGGGGCAGCGAGACGTGATGGCCGGGTGGTGGTCCCACCTGGCGTTGCGGGGGCGGAGCAGGATGTCTGGCGATTTACGCCTGGGTGTCCTGCTGGCGGTAGCCGCTCGCGATGAGCGTGCGGAGCCGGTCGAGCGGCTCCTCCTCGGTGCCGGTGCCCTTGATCCAGGCGACGGAGCAGGCTGCGAGGAACAGGTCGTGCCCGCGCACCGACGCGCGCACGTGCCCCGTGAGCTGGGCGGCTCGCACGTACTGATCGGTGGCGGTGATGAGGATGTCGCAGGGAATCGTGAGGGGGTTGTCCGGCTCCTGCGCCCGGGCCGCGGCCATGAGCGGGTCCGGCAGCCCGCTGAAGGCGCTGAAGTACTCCTCCATCGCCCGCAGCCACTGCTCCAGCGCCTCGGCCGGCTCACCGAGCTGGTCGATGTCCGCCTGGCGGGCCACCAGCTCCTCGGAGCGCGTCTGCAGCACGGCCGCCAGCAGTGCCTCCCGGGTGGGGAAGTGCCGGTACAGGGTGGCGGGACCGACTCCAGCCTCCTTGGCCACCGCCTCAAGGGAGGTGCCGACCCCGTGCCGCAGGAAGTGACGCTGCGCGGACTCCAGAAGGGCCGCGCGGTTGCGCTGGACGTCCGCGCGGGGCCTGCGTCCCCGCAGTTCACCGGCGCTCATGCACCCTCCCGCCTGCCGTGATCGTGCGACCGTATCAAAACGGATGCTGCCTCCGTTCAGGTTGGAGAGTAAAACGGAGGCAGCATCCGGTCAAATCTGCGGCCTGAGCGCGGAGCCCGGACAGCACAGGGGGCCCACATGTTTGGCCGTGGAGAGCGGGGCGGAAGCCGTGCGGGCTGCATTCCCAGGGTGTCCTTGTCCGGCCCCTCCCGCGCAGAGCCCGGCGGTCCCCGGTCCAGGACGTCAGGGGGTGAGCTGTTGGTGTCCGATGACGGATAGCAGTTCGAGTTGGTTGTGGCTCTCCGTGCCGGGGCGAGTAGTCAGCACTACCAGAGTTTGGGCGCGGTTCTCGGTGTAGAGGAGCTGGGCGTCGACGTCGATGCGGCCGAGTTCGGGATGGAGGATGGTCTTGCAGTCGTCGTAGCTCTGTGCGACCTCCTGAAGTTCCCACATGCGGACGAACTCGGGGCTGCGTTCCTGGAGTTCGGCGAGGATCCGGGCGGCTCGCGGGGTGTCGCTGCCGGCTGTCAGCGCGGCCCGCAGGCGCGCTGCCTGGGCACGGCCGTGACGTTCGTGGGTCTCCTCGGGAACCATTAGGCGCTCGGTCGGGTCCATGAACCAGCGGTAGTAGCCGCTGCGGGCCAGACCGGTGTGGCGGGTCTGGTCGCCGAGCAGCGCGACGGCCACGGGGTTCATGGCGAGGGTCTCGAACAGGTCGGTCTGCACCATGGCCGGGGAGTCGTCCAGGCGGTCCAGGACCCGCATCAGCGTCGGGCTGACCTGTTCGGAGCGGTGGAAGCGGGCCGGGGCGTTGTGGCCGATGAGCACGAAGAGATGGTCGCGTTCGTCCAGGGTCAGCCGCAGTGCCCGGGCGAGTGCCGCGGTGATCTGGACGGAGGGCTGTGGGGCGCGCTGTTGTTCGAGGCGGGCGTAGTAGTCGGTGGACATGCCGGCGAGCTGGGCGACCTCCTCGCGGCGCAGCCCCCGCGTACGCCTGCGCCGCCCCTCGACCAGCCCGACATCGCGGGGGCGCAGCGTCTCACGCCGGTGGCGCAGGAATTCCGCCAGTTCCTTCTCGTCCATGCCCCCCATCCTCGCCGCATCCCGCCCGGCTATCCAGAGACCGCCGATCCATGGCTGAGCCCCCCTCCCATCCGCGCAAAGCCGCTCAAATGGCCGACGCCGACAGCGCTCGCAGCGAGACATCCCGATGGTCACCTGACCTGCATGACCCGCCGGGAAATGCGCCGACCGTAGGCAGCGCACCGCAGGCCGACGGCAGGTAAGACGGCCCGCCACGACGGTCCCCCGTCGAGAACGCCCGAGGCCT
The DNA here is from genome assembly GCF_000716605.1 of Streptomyces sp. NRRL F-525. Classification (GTDB taxonomy): domain Bacteria; phylum Actinomycetota; class Actinomycetes; order Streptomycetales; family Streptomycetaceae; genus Streptomyces. The sequence continues at coordinate 16,250 of NZ_JNXE01000062.1, forward strand.
TCGACGGGACCCGGTCCTCGCCGCTTGGCCTGGCCGACATGACGATGTTCGCCGTGCCAGACGGGCGCGCGCGTCGCTCGGCGCTCAGGACGGAGCCGGTCGCCTCCCGTGGGACGACCGGGGCGAAGCTGAAGACGCTTCCCTGTCGTTCCGCGTCTTCGGTGAGGACCACCCGAGGCGGGTCCAGCTCGCGTTTCGTGCCTGAAGTGGCCCCGACAGGACCTGCCTGCATGCTGTTGTCGCGCGTCGGACTCATTGGTCGGTCAGCTGCCGCCGATCATGGCGAGAACGTCGTCGTAGGAACCGTTGGCCTGCGCGTCGCGGATGAACCTGGCGCGCTCGACGACCAGCTCCTTCGCGTCGGGCTTCTCGCGCAGCAGGTCGAGGGTCTGGTTGAGGAAGTCGTCCAACGGCATGGACTGGTCGCTGTCCTCCTGGCCCAGCAGGGTCGTGCGCACGCCCGGCGGGACCACCTCGATCACCTGGACGTCTGCGTCAGCACCGGCGAGCTGGATGCGTAGGCTCTCGGAGAAGGAGTGCAGCGCGGCCTTGGTCGCGCTGTAGGTCGGGGTGCTCGGGAACGGTACGAACGCCAGCGCGGAGGTGACGTTCATGACGACCGCGTCGTCCTTGCCCATCAGCTGCGGCAGGAAGGCGTACGTCATCCGGATCGTGCCGAGCAGATTGGTCGCGACGTGATCCTCGGCGACCTGGAGTTCGGCAGGGTCTAGGAGGTTCTCCCGCAGCATGATGCCAGCATTGTTGATCAGGACGTTCAGCCCCGGGTGGCTCGCCGCCACGGCCTCACGGGCCCGGGCGATCGAGTCGGGGTCCGCGACATCGAGGACGAGCGCGTCGATGCCCGGGTGCTCGGCCGTGATCTCGTCGAGGAGTTCCTTGCGCCGGCCGGCGACGATCACCTTGTTGCCGGTCCCGCGTAGACGCAGGGCCAGACCGAGGCCGATGCCCGAGGTGCCGCCGGTGATCAGGATCGTGTTGCCGGTCATCTTCATGGGGGTCCTGCTCCTTCGGTACGGCGGGCCGGTGAGCGCCCGCAGCCTCGACCGTAGGAGCGCCCGCGCAGCGGCGGGAGAGGACGGTTTGTCCATGGATCGACGGTCTCTGCCTCATGAGGCCGAAGCGTTGGGCTGCCCGCCGGAGCCTGGCGGGTCGGCTGGGTCAGGCGGGGGTTATCAGGGTGATGGCCGCCCAGGTGATCAGCGCCTCGCTGTGCGGGCGGCGTTCGTAGTCCCTGACCAGACGGCACGCGTGCATGATCCATCCCAGGCTGCGTTCCAAGGCCCAGCGGCGGGGCCGCGCGACGAACCCGGTTGCGCCCTTGGACGGCTTTGGTGGAGTGGGCATCCGGATCGACCACCCTCGCCATCCCGTGCCGCAGGTCACCGGCGAACCCACCCCCAACTGGCGCGGAACCTGACCCGGAACCAAACACGAATCACCGGACCAAACGCTCGGCCAGGGGGCGATACATGACTTGATGTCTGTGTCGCCCTCCCCACTGGCCGACCGGCTCGTCGACCAGTACGGCCGTACGCCGATAGCCGCAGCCGCCGGCCTCACCCTCCTCGTCGCCGGAATCACCGCCACCTCGACACCTGCCGCGGCTGGGCTGGAACCTGGGACTCGTCTCCGGCACCCGCGGTGATTTCGATGGGGTTCAGAGCTCGGCGACGACGCGTCGTAGTGTGCCCGGCGCGATGCGCAGCATGGCGGGCATGGCTTTCGTCTGACCGGGGAATGCCATGTTCCGCCCCCGCCGAAGAGCTTTCATCGTGACCGCCGCCACCTGTGCGGGAGTCAGTTTCTTCCCCGTGGCTTCGGCGTTCATGGGCGTGTCCGTGGACGGTGGGAGCACCTCGAGGACATGGGTGTGACCCTGCGGGGCGAGTTGACGGCGCAAGCCGTCCGCGAAGCCGTGCAGGCCGGCCTTCACCGCGCCGTGGGTAGGCGCGCGAGTCGGCGAGACCAGAGCGAACCCCGAGGTGATGAAGACGATCGCGTCTGGCGATGGCCATCGCTCGAGCACCTCACCCGTCAAGTGGATGGGGGCGGTGAGGTTCAACGCCACCTCGTCATCGAGAGTCGCATTGGGGTTCTTGCCGACGGCATAGTCCCGTTCCTCGAACGTACCGGCGTTGTTGACCAACACGTCCAAACGCCCGAAGCGATCAGCGACCGCTTCCAACAACGCTGCCCGGTCAGCTGCGTTCGTCACATCAGCCCGCACGGCCAGCGCCTGCGGGTGTGCCTGCGCAAATTGGTCAAGCGCGGCCTGCGAACGCCCGCAAACGACGACGGACGCCCCGAGCTCCATGAAGGATTGCGCGAGGCTCAAGCCGATGCCTGAGGTTCCGCCAGTGATGAGTACGGTCTGTGACACGATGTCACCTCTCGTTATAGCGTACCGATTGGTACGAAACACGTTAGCACATCCGTACCGATCGGTATCGAAGAGGTAGGATGAGGAAATGTTCCCGACGACACCGGTCCGGCCTGGCAGGCCTCGAGCGTTCGACATCGACGAGGCACTCGATCGTGCAGTCCTGGTGTTCTGGTCAAAGGGTTTCGAGGGCGCCAGCCTTGACGACCTCACCGAAGCGATGGGTATCAGCCGCCCCAGCCTGTACAGGGCGTTCGGCAGCAAAGAAGACCTCTTCTACAAGGCGCTGGAGCGGTACACCGAGGGCTTGACCACCTACTTCGCTCAAGCTCTGTCAGAGCCCACCAGTCGAGCAGTGGCTACTGCTGTGCTCGACGGGACGGTCGAGGCGGCAACCATGCCGGGATTGCCCACGGGCTGTCTTGGCGTGCTGGGTGCGTTGGCTACCGGGGACGAGAGCCGCCAAGTCCGAGACGCACTCATCGCATGGCGCGAGGAGGGGATAGCCCACCTGACGCGCCGGTTTCAACAGGCGGTGGACGCCGGTGACCTTCCGCCTTCCACAGATCCTCATCTGCTTGCGCTCTACCTGAGAACAGTCGCCAATGGGATTGCCGTCCAGGCCGCGAGTGGTAGTTCCCGCCCTGAACTGCTGCAGGTCGCGAACCTCGCGTTGGGCAGCTGGCCAAAGCCGTAGTCAGCTGGTGAGCCCGGGATCTGCGCGCGTACTTCGACTTCCTCTGGTTCGCGCGAGGCCTGCGTTGACTGGCGCGACGCGTCCATGGACGACCGGGCAACGTACGAGTGGTGGCGTCGTCGCGACGAGCATGGACCCCGTCTGCAGGACACGAACTGGGACCGGGAGGTGTCCCCGGTCAACGGGCTCACGGAACAGCCGCGAGGGGTGGAGGAGCTGCGGGTGCGTCACCTGGAGCGGTACCTGATGTCGATGCGGCAGAGGTGCGAGGAAAAGCCAGCCCGCCGGAACCTGTACGAGGAGGCCATCCGCCGGCCGACCCTCGAAAACGACGCCCTGCGCAGCGGCGGCACCGTTCCTCCACTGCCTACGGCAGCCCGCCCGCGCCCTCCTGAATCCGACACCGGCGCCGGAGGCGTCCGGCGTGCGAAGGGACGCTGGGCATGGCGCGCAGCCACCTACCGATGATCAACTGTTCGTCAAGCCGTGCGTGACGGTGGCATACCGGCTCCCGCCCTTGTCACGTCGGTGCCCCAGCTGGCCAGCAGTCGTAGTGCCTCCTCCGACGGGGAACCGGGTTCGGCGTGGTACGTCACCAACATCCGTTCGTGGGCGCCGGCCTGGTGGAACGACTCCAGGCGGAGATCGAGTTCGCCGACGAGCGGGTGGTGCAGGCGCTGGATGCCGTGGCACTTCTCCTTGACGTCGTGGGTGGCCCACAGCCGCCTGAACTCCTCGCTCTTCACGGAGAGTTCGCCCACCAGAGCGGACAGCCGAGGGTCGTCCGGATGGGCGCCGGCGTCCATGCGCAGCTGAGAGACGACGTCGTTCGCTTTGTGGTCCCAGTCCACGAACAGGTCGCGGTACTCGGGCCTCAGGAACACCAGCCGCGCCCAGTTCCGCTCGTGCGCCGGCAGCTCGGCCCAGTCGCCGAAGACCGCCGCGGCCATCCGGTTCCAGGCGAGGATGTCCGAGCGGCGCCCCACGAGGACCGCCGGGAAGCCGTCCATGGTGTCCAGCAGCGTCCGCAGGGGGCCTCGCACCTGCTGGGCGCGGACGGCCGGCTTCTTCTTGTTCGGCTTCGCCAGGTGCGTGAGGTGGGCGTGCTCGGCGTCGCTCAGCCGCAGCGCGCGGGCGATGGCGTCGAGGACCTCCGTGGACACGTGCCGCCCGTTGCCCTGCTCCAGCCGCGTGTAATAGGCCACCGACACTCCGGCCAGCTGCGCCAGCTCCTCGCGGCGCAGCCCCGGCACCCGCCGGTACCGTCCGAAGTCCGGCAGGCCCACGTCCTCCGGCTTCAGCCGGGCCCGCCGGGTGCGCAGGAACTCGCTGAGCTCGGCACGCGGGTCCAGAGCGCCGGCGGCGCTCTGGAGCACCGGTTCGGGGTATTCGTCCATGCCTTGAGTATCCACGGCCGGACGCACACCTTCCTGACCCAGCCAGTGGTAGGCATCGCGGGCATACGCGAAGCCGTGACCTGGGTGAATACCTGATCGTCCAGCACGCTGGGGACCGAGCCCGGCTGGAAGGCAGCCGGGGCGTGGCTTTCATCAAGAACGGAGCACACCCCATGACCGCAACACAGGGAACCGAGTCGAGGACGCACCAGAGCGAAACGCCCGCGGAGGCGGTCGGCCGCCTCCGTGCGACCTTCAACACCGGCGTCACCCGCGGACTGGACTGGCGCGTCAACCAGCTGCGGCGGCTGCGGGCACTGCTGGTCGAGAACGAGCAGGAACTGATCGAAGCGCTCTGGGCGGACCTGCGGAAGAACCCCGCCGAGGCGAAGACGCAGGAGATCGACTTCACTGTCGCAGACATCGACGAGACGCTGGCGAATCTGGAGAGCTGGCTTCAGCCTCGCCCGGTGGAGGTTCCCGCCCACTTCGGTCCCACGACCACGGCCTACACCACGTACGACCCGCTCGGGGTGGTCCTGGTGATCGCTCCGTGGAATTTCCCGCTGCACCTTCTCATCGACCCCATCATCGGCGCCCTGGCCGCCGGGAACACCGTGGTGGCCAAGCCGAGCGAGATCTCGGTGCACACATCGGCGGCCGCTTCACGCCTGCTGCGAGAGTACTTCGACCCTGACGTGCTCACCGTGATCGAGGGGGGCGCCGAGGAGACCACGGCCCTCCTCGCACAGCGCTTCGACCACATCTTCTACACCGGCAACGGCGCCGTCGGCCGGATCGTCATGGCCGCGGCCGCCAAGAACCTCACCCCCGTCACGCTCGAACTCGGAGGCAAGTCGCCGGTCTTCGTGGCGCCCGACGCCGATGTGGAGGAGACCGCCAGGCGGCTGGTGGGCGCGAAGTTCGGCAACGCCGGTCAGCAGTGCATAGCCCCCGACTATGTTCTGGCCGATCCCGCGACCGCTGCCGCACTGGTCCCCGCGCTCCGCACTGCGGTCGAAGCCCAGTTCGGCACCAGCCCGCAGACCGCGGCCGACTTCGGCCGGATCATCAACGAGCGCCATTTCGACCGGCTCACCGCTCTGCTGAATTCCGGCCGGGCAGCGGTAGGAGGCCGGCACGACCGCGACGACCTGTTCATCGCACCGACGGTACTCATCGATGTCGACCCCGCATCGCCGGTCATGCAGCAGGAGATCTTCGGTCCGATCCTCGCCGTCGTCGAAGTCGAAGACCTCGATGCCGCCATCACCTTCATCAACGAACGCGACAAGCCCCTGGCCCTCTACGCCTTCACCACGTCCGAGGCCACCAAGTCGCGCCTGGTGAACGAGACGTCCTCCGGCGGCGTCGCCTGGGGCCAGCCGGTGATGCAACTGCTCATGACCGGCCTGCCGTTCGGTGGCGTCGGCGAAAGCGGCATGGGCCGGTACCACGGCCGGTATTCCCTTGAGACGTTCAGCCACCTCAAGGCCGTCGCGGACGTCCCGCTCAGCTAGCCTCGCGCTTTCGTGAAGCAGGCTGTCCGATGGGCGATCGGGCGGCGGAAGTGCCTCAGGTCGAGAATGAGGATCGCTGAGATCGCTGTTCCCGCCACCGCCCAGAGCGCGTTCCAGGTGAAGCCGTGTATCGGTCCTCTGCGCAGGGGCGCGTCGAGGGAGTCGGTCGCGGCGCGCGGTGCAGACACCGATCCGTACCGACTCCGGCGGCGGAACCCATGACTTCGCCCCCTGGCTGACTGCTGATCGTGCGCAAGGAGCGAACGCCCGTACTCCGGCGGGCAGTTGCGCTCGACCGGCGTCGACACTGACGCCGGGGGCGGTGTGGACCCCCTGCGTCGCAGACCTTCATTCCATTTCTCTCCGTATTGCAGAAAGAAATCAATGACTGTCGATATTTCCGAAGTTTCATATGTTCCTTCGCTTTTCTCCCCCATCTCTCTCGGGAAGATCGAGCTCGCCAACCGCATCGTCATGGCACCGCTGACCCGAGTCCGGGCCGGTTCCTCCGGCATCCCCGGGGACCTCGTGGTCGAGTACTACCGGCAGCGGGCGAGCGTCGGAATGATCATCACCGAGGGCACCTATCCCGACCACGCGTCGCAGGGCTATGTCGGTGAGCCGGGCATCGCCACCGACGAGCAGGCGGCCGGCTGGCAGCGCGTGTTCGAGGCAGTGCACGCCGAGGGCGGCCGCATCGTCGTGCAGATCATGCACGCCGGCCGCGGCACCCACCCCGGCATCAACGGCGGCCGCCGCATCCTCGCCCCCAGCGCGATCGCCATCGACGGCAAGACGTTCACCGAGAAGGGCGAGCAGCCCTACCCCGTACCGGAAGCGATGACCACCGCGGAGATCCGTGCAGCCCTGGAGGACTTCGTCGCCGCGGCCCGCCGGGCCATCGAGGCGGGAGCGGACGGCGTGGAAATCCACGGCGCCAACGGCTACCTGCTCCACCAGTTCCTCTCCCCGGCGGCCAACCAGCGCACCGATGGATACGGCGGCTCGCCGAACAACCGCGCCCGCTTCGTCGTCGAGGTCGTCACGGCGGTTGCCCAGGCCGTCGGTGCCGAGCGGGTCGGGCTGCGGATCTCGCCGGAGGTCGACCTCGGGGACGTCTTCGAGACCGACCGGGACGACGTCCTGGCCACCTACGGCACCCTGCTCGAGCAACTGCGCCCGCTGGGCCTGGCCTACCTCTCCGTACTGCACACCGAGCCGGGCGGCGACCTGGTACAGGAGCTGCGGCGGCGCTTCAACGGCAGGCTGATCGTCAACAACGGCCCCTTCGGGGGGCAGACCACCCGCGAGCAGGCGCTCCAGCAGATCGAGGCCGACCACGCCGACGCCGTGGTCGTGGGCCGGGCCCTCATCGCCAACCCCGACCTCGTCGAGCGCTGGCAGGGCGGCCACCCGGAGAACGAGCCGCGGCCGGAACTGTTCTACGGGCCGGGCGCCGAGGGCTACACCGACTACCCCTCCCTCGAAGGGGTTTGAGGCCCACGGTCACGCCTGTCCATGCGGCAGACCCACGCACCCGTGGACAGGCGCCCGACCGGCGACACTGTGCCCGCCCCTGTGAGCCCCCGGCCACACCGGCGATCACGCCACGCTGCGGGCACGGCAGGTCTGCGAGGCGATGGACAGGGCAATACAGACGTCAAGTCACGTACCGCCCTCTCAGACGTCGGCAGCACTCCGGCGCCTCGGGACCGCGCGGCTCACCCGATGGCTGCGCACGCGTAGCGTCCGCCGCCCAGAGGAGCTGGCAAAGAAGGCCCTGGAAGCCGCAGAGCGGCAGCACACCTTCCGTTCCCGGCGAGGTGGTTGATCGCACAGCTCGTTCGGACGCTCGCCCAGGAGGTCGAGACCCTGAACGACAAGGTCGCCGATGTCGACCGGCTCATCGAGGCCCGCTTCCGGACGCACGAGCTGGCCGAGATCGTGGCCAGCATGCCCGGCATCGATCCGCTGCTGGGTACCGGGTTCCTCGCCACGGTGGGCAACGACCTGGCGGACTCCAGCAGCCCGGACGGGCTCGCAGCGTTCGCCGGTCTGGCCCCGGTACCGCACGGTTCCGGGAAGCGGAACGGCAACCTGCACCGGCCACACCACTGTCATCGGGGTCTCCAGCGCGTCCTCTCCATGTCCGCCCTGACGAGCGTGCGCCACGACCCCAACTCCAGGGCGTTTTACGACCGCAAGCGCGCCGAGGGCAAACGGCATACCCAGTCCGTGACCGCCCTCGCCCGACGCAGAGTCAACATCCTGTGGGCACTGATCCGCGGCGGCCGACTCCACGAGGTCGCACCACCCCGGCCCACCAGTTAGGTTCTGCACCGAAATACAGGCGACGAGCCCTCTCCCCCTCGGCAGACTGCGGACATGTCCACCGACGTGAGCGGCATGATCGAGTGCAGACCCATAGCCCGGATCTGGGGAGAGGACGACGAGGACGCGGTATGGCATGCCGCCATTGACCTCTTCCTTCTCAACACAGGCAACGCCTATAACGCCCTCGCCTGCCTCTTCGGCGTCCGCAACTCCTTCGGTTTCCGGCCGCTGACCGATGACCGCGGTCTGCCGGAGGACGCCTCAACCGGACTGCGGGGCGCGTTCAACGCGTGGGGCCGCCCGCAGGACGCGCACGGAACGACGTGGATCACATGGGCCGAACTGGCAGCCGCCAACTGGGACGAGACCGATCGGTCCGGCACTCGCAGCCGAAGTATGGTCGCCGGGACGGGGACTCACTGGGCGCCGGTCTGGGACGTGATGCGCACGCTTGGCGAGGTACATGGCCCAGAGCACGTGCGACTCGTGGTCTGGTTCGACTGATCGCGGAACTGGTTTCTGTCCCTCGGCACAGCTTGACCTCTCCATTGGGAAATCAGCCGGGCCCGGGACTGAGCGAGGTGCGATCGCCGGGTGAACGAACGTCAGCGGTGCCTTCGGCGTCTCCATAACGGTCGGCAAGGACCGGCCGCGCGTGAAGCGCCGATCCGTACGAGGAGACACCGATGGCCCAAGCTCCGCGCCACCGCCGTGGCCGCACCACGCTGTCGGCCGTCTGCCTGGCCCTCGTGGCCGCCGCAGCCGCCGGCTGCTCCGGGCCGGACATCCGCAGTGGCGCGCCCCCGCTGAAGCTGTGCGGGACCACGTTCTGGAGCGGCGCCGAGGGGATCGGCGCGGTGTCTTTGAGCAGATCCACGCGGGGCGTGCCCGCCGCTCCGGCCGCCTCCCGACTCCCCGCCCGCACCGCCAGGCAGGACGGCGGTCCGCCGCCCCGCGTCGTCTCCGTCTCCGCCGACTGCTCCCACGGCCGTACGGTCGTCGTCTCCCCCGCCGCCTCCGTACGGATGCCCACCGTCGCCAAGGACGCCGCCGGCCGCGTCGTCGCGCTCTCCCTCGTCCCGGCGAAGCCCGGCACGTCGGTCGAGGTCCACGTCTACGCCTACGACGGCACGCGCCCGACCGGTCAGGCCACCACCACTGTTCCCTGACCGAGGCCGTCGTGGGCATCCGCACCGCCTCTCGCGGCACCTACGGGTCCCGCCGGTCCCGTGCTGAGCTCGGTCTGGGCCCGCGCAGCCATGTCAGCCACGGCACTGTGGAGTTGCTGATGCAGCGCGTCGGCCTGCACGGCCTGCACGGCAGTCGGCGACCCCGCGCCAAGCACGTCACGCCGTCCGTCGCCGACCTGGTGGAGTGGAACTTCACCCGCCACGCCCGGGACCAGTCATGGGGCACCGACATCACCGAACACCCCATCTTTGCGGGCAAGGTGTACTGCGCGGTCGTCCTGGACACGTTCTCGCGACGTGTGGTGGGCTGCTCGGTCGACGCCTCACCCGCTGCGGCGTCGACAGCCAACGCCCTGGCCATGGTCATCCCCGGTTACCGCTACAGCTCCTACCACCGCTAGATCTGAACGACGGTTCACGAGAGGGTGCCCCACGACCGCTTCGGTCGCGGGCACCCCGCCGCTGCGACATGAACAGGCACCGATACATCCATGGCCATCTCCCCAGACTCGATACGCGGGCTCATCCTCTTCGCTCGCCCTACCAACCCCTGGGCACTTCTCCGCACACGACTCACCGTCTGGGCCGCCCTGTCGCTGCTGTCGGCCCTCACCCCCGTCTACAACGCCGACGCACCCCTCTGGATCTGGCCCTTCGCCCTGATCGCATGCCTCCTCATGGCCGGCCAGACGATCGGCGCGATGAGAAGCAAAAGCCAGGCCCGCACCAGGTGAGTGGGCTACGGCCGCCTGGCGGCAGCCGTAACCGGGGCCGGCAGGTTCTCCTTCTTCCGCCTCCGGGCCTTCTTCCTGCGCCGACCGTCTCGTCGACCGCAGACCGTACGACCCCTGCCGACGCCCCTCGAAGGATCCTTGCCGTTGCGGCAACACGTGGACGGTGAGTCCCTCTACGCGAGGGACGGTGCTACAAGCTCACCCCGCCCAGTGCTCTCACGGCTTGACAGACCGCACGAGGAATCACCGTCTCCACTGGTCCCCACGCCGCAAACCCGCTGTCCCGGGCCGAACGCCCGCCGCTGTTCACGCCCGCTGCGCGTTCCTGGTCCGCATACCGGCCGCGGGCGCCTCGGTATGGTCCGCCCGTTCCTTCCGCGCCCGACGTAGGACGGCTCCGGGCCCCGGAGAATCAGTCGTGATATCCCCGGGGCCCAAACCACGGAGCCGCATTGGTCAGGACGGACGCTGGAATCCAGAGCGCCATCCGACGGACAGTCCCCAGTGGACTTCAGGGCTGGCCGTAACCGTGATTTTGACCTGTTTCTTGCTGCTGCCCAAGCCGATTTCGTTGTAGGTCGTCGAGGGTGTGGCCGCGCACGGGATGGTGTAGGTGGCCAGTTTCCCGATGGCTATGGTCGTTTTCCCCTCGCCGGTGCATTCGGTCGCCACGGCAACCGTCCCCGCCTTGATGTTTCCGATCACGGCCACCTCTTCCGACCCTGTCCTGTTCGCCAGACGGATGAGGGCCTTGGCCGAACCGGAGATGTCGGGCGGAGTCTTCGTCAGATCAATGGCAGAAGAAGGAGGGGAAGGCGATGCCGAGACGGTCGGGGTTTCGCTCGGTGAGCTCTGACCGTTGTGCGCTGTGCAGCCCGCGATGAGTGGAACGCTCGCCGCGAAGGCGATCGTCACTACCGCACGGACTTTGGTCAGCTCAGCCATGTGTACCAGCCGACGGTGTAAGGCGTGTACGAGACGATTGTCGAAGGCTTGGAGCTCTCACAGTTGCTGTACACGTAGTAGCTGGTGCCGGTGACACGTCGTCGCCAAATGCCGTACTTGGCGTTGAGGGTCTTGTGCGCCGGGATGGCGGAGGTTACCGAGTTGCCCAGTTTCGCGGTCAGTGAGCTCTTTCAGCGTTGCCGCTCCAGGGTGAGGACGGCGGCGGCGATTGACGTCATTCGATTCGGGCTGCACCGGGATCTGCGGAAGATGCGCCA
>NZ_JNXE01000063.1 GCF_000716605.1 Streptomyces sp. NRRL F-525
ACCGTGGCGGGCGGGGATCACCTGCTGCCGCGATGTGGCCGAGCGCCGCCCAGCTCCCGCCGACCGGCCGCCATCGTGGCCAAGGAGCGTGACGATCACCAAATTGCCAAACGATCAAGCGCTCATACGAGGTTCGAACGAACGATTCGTGACGGCAAGGAAACCCGTTGCGTGCAGTTCACTGTTTCAGGGAACTTACCTCGCGCGACAGGAAGAGCAAGCGGCTCGGCAGATCTCGGAGTTGTCAGAGTCTATAGGGTTCTCCAGGACGCGCCTGTTGCTTCAATCGCCGTTCGGCGACTTCATGAGGTGGACCTCGTGAAGGTCAACGGCCGACGGCGGAACTGTTCCAGTGAAGGTATCCAGAAAACGCCTACCGGCTTTCTAGAGTCCAGCGGCTAGGTTCCTGATCACTCGTCGCTCCCGATGGTCTCCTGACGGTCCTCTGCTTCGGTGTACGCGGTCCGGTATGCGTCGAGCGCAGTGCGCAGACGGTGCCCCTCGTCAGTGTCCGGGAGCTTCATGCGTTCGGTGTTCAGTGCGGCAACGCCGGCACGCAGCTCGGGGAGCTTGCTTTCCTCGTTGCGCAGGATCGCCATTGCCAGTCGATCCAAGAGTCGTCCCGCATCCCTCGACAGTCCTGCACCACCGAATTGGACGAACGTTTTCAGGGCCTCGGTCAGCTCAGCTTCGGCTGCCGCCAAGGTGGTCTCGGGTGCCGGCTTCGGCGTCGGTGCCTCGATGACCGCTGCGGGCGAGACGCCGGTGATCTGACCGAGCCGCTCACGCAGTAGCTGTTCAACGCGCGTGCTCAGGTTCTCGGTCCGGCCGCGCTCGATGTCCAGCATGTTCTCCAAGCGCCTGACGTGAGCCTGGAGGCGGTCACGCTCGCCGGCGATCGTGTCCGCCCGGTCCCGGTGGCTGACGGCCAGGGCGTGTGCCTCCTCGATGCTCTGCTGGGCGTGGCTGAGCTTGAGGGCGTGCTCGCGGTTGGCGGCGGCGATGGCCTCGCGGAGCTGGGTGGCCTGCTCGCGGAGTTCGAGGGCCTGCTTTTGTGCCTTTTCCCGTGCCTCTACAGCTTCACGTCGTTCGCGGTTCGCCTGTGTCAGATCGCCCTCTGCCCGTCCGAGTTTGCTCCGGGATTCCGCGGCCTCCCGCCGGGCCTGAGTGGCGGACTCCCGTAGTGCCTCGTTCTCCGTGTTCAGTTTTTGGGCGGTGGCCTCGGCGGTCTTCCGTAGCCGTTCCTCTGCGGCGGCTTCACCGCGGGCCGTGTCGCGGTCCTCCCGCGCTGTCGCCGCGTCCTTGACGGCCTGGGCGCGAGTTTCCTCGGCTTTCTGGGCGGCGGTCTGTGCTGTGTTCTTCTCCTCGACGGCGACGGCCCGCATGGTCTCGGCGGTGGCGACCTCGGCGGCGGCCCGGCGCACTGTCTCCTGCTCGCGTGCGAGGGCGGCGCGGGCGGTTGCCAGCAGAACCACGGAAGTGCCCTCCGCGGTCGTTGCACGGGCCGTGGCGTCCTCGGCGGCGGCGTCGGCCTCGTCGCGGTCCTCGATAGCCTCGGTGGCCTGTCGCTCGGCCCGGGAACGGGCGGACTCGGCGGCGGCGACCTGTGCGGCTGCCTCGGTCTGCACGTTGTCGATCTGGACGGCGGCCGCTCCTGGATCGCCGAGGGTCTCCAGATGCTCCGTCAGTTGCGTGAGCCTCGTGACGAATTGCTCGCCGAGCTGCTTCACCGCAGGGAGTAGATCGCGGGCGTGCAGCTCGGACATGGCGACGGGGCGGCCGAGGTCGTCGGGGACTGTTTCGCCGGAGGCGGCCGCCTCCCTTTTCTTGGCCTCCTGCCGGGCCTTCCAGGCCTCCGTTTTGTTGTGGTCCGGGTTGTCGCAGTAGGTCGACCGTCGCCCTCCTCCTGACGGCGCGGGCACTCTCGGGCGCGTGCATCCTTCGAACCGGCACTGGTCGGCCTTGGGCTCGCCGGAGGTCGGGGCGGTGGGGGTCGCGGATTCGGTCACGGCGGGTCCTCATCTTAGTTTAGTTTCGTTTCGTATCGTACCAGGTGACGTAACTTAACTGGGGGTGTTTCACTTGAAAAAGGGGCCCGCACCGGTCTGGTGCGGGCCCTGGGGCGTGCTGGTGGGGGCGGGGGTTACGACTGGTCGTCAGACGGGACCTGGCGGTCGAGGATGCGGGCCGCGGTGCCGGTCCATCGGTGTTCGGGGGGAGGGGTGCCGGGGCGGCGGTTGCGCGCGGCGTCGAGAAGCGTAGTAACGCTGCCGCCGGTGAGGGCCTGCACGCGGTCTTCGAGGTCGGCGGACGGCCGCTGCTGGTAACGGCCGTGGGCGGCCTGCTTGGTCTGGCCGAGGTCGGCGCCGATGGTTTCCCAGGGCACGCCGTGCGCGAGGGCTTCGGCGACGGCCAGGGGTTCGAGGTGGTCGGCGAGTTCGCGCAGCTGCCGGGCCAGGGTCAGAGCGGCGCGGGGGCGCTCGTCGGCGAGTTCGCCGAGCGGGTCGGCGAACCTGGCGAGCCGCTCGCGGTGGCCCTCGGGGACAGCGGGGACCAGGGCGGCCGTCGCATGTGCCTTCCACACCCGGTGGGCGTCGAGGTCCTGGCCGTTGTGGTAGCGGCCGCCGGACCATACTCCGGCGTGCGGGTCGTAGGGCATTTCGGGCCCGCGCCACCCACACCGGCAACTGGGCACCAGGTAGGCGGGCTGGACGTCGGGCGGCTCGGTTCCGCTCCAGGTGCCGCCGGGCTCCATGGCGGCGTCGTTGAACTCCCGTTCATACAGCGCCGCCCCGATCCGTTCCGTGGGGATGGTGCCGTCCGGGAGGCGGCCGAGCAGACGGCCCACGTGCCGGGCACTGTCGGGCGTGTCCTCTAGTTGAAAGCCCATGGTCAAGCCGCCGCGACCGGGCGGGCGGGCACGGCGCCGGGCCTACCGTCGTGCCAGATGACTTCGCCGTTGTCGTGCTCGTCGCCGTCATGGCCAGGCTCGCCGCCGCACTGCTGCCACACGCCGAGCAGGCCGTCCGCACCGAACTCCTGAGCGTCGTAGGGCAGATACAGCGCGGTGCACTCGTCGGGGCTGGGCTCGGGGGGCTGGTTGAACACCCCTGCGGCCGCGAGCGCGTCGTAGGCGATCTCGTCGGCGAGGTGGCCGCGGACGCCGGTCCGGCGGGCGCTCGCGCGCACGGCGTCGCCGACGGCGCGCATCTCCTCGTGGCTGAGCAAGCGCATGCCGTCCGGAAGGTCGGGGCTCTCCGGAGTCGGATTCGTTGACATGCCGTCATAGTGTCATCAATCCCTGACGATTGTTTACTCGTCAGGGATTCTTGACTCATGATGGCGCTCGGCTTGTCTTCCGAAACCGCGTACAGCGAGGCCTGCTCGTCTCAGGGGCCGGTGGCTTCCCCCGTTCCCGAGGCCGGGGGCCCCGTCACGCTGACGGCGGGGAGCTGACTTGGGTGGCCGTTGTCCCGGTCGGCGGAAATGCCGAACAGGAAGCTGAGCGCGGTGAGGGCCGCAAGGCCTGCTCCGATGGCAATGCCGAGGTCGCCGGTCTTCGGAACGGTGGTGGAGGTCTCGCGGGTGTGACGGTGCACGACATACGCCACGGCGCATGACACGAGGACGATCAGCGCGGCCGGCACGTCAATGGGTACGGTCATTCTGGGCCTTCTGGCTCGCGGGCCCGCCTGTCGCGACTCGACATCCCGCAGGCGGGCCCCCACTACGACCCGCCCGCGAGTGCGGGGGGCCCTGCACCCCTTCGGCGGGGAGTCGGGCCCTGAGACAGCAAAAAGGACCCAGCTCTCCTGAAAGAGCAGGGCCCAGCTCGCGGGGCGACTTGAAAAACGCTCCCACAAGATCGTCTATTGACAACCCAGTTACCGCAGGTAACCCCTTGTGTTATCTGCCCGTGACCAACGGGTCGCGGCACGCCGGTCAGCGCGGTCTCATGGACGCCGCGAAGCCCGGACACCGTGCGGCGGCCGGGCTTCGCGGTCGGTCGGTTACCGGAAGAGGTGCACCGGGACCGTGAACTTGTCCTCCATGTCCTTCCAGAGGGTGTCACCGGTGACCAGCGGGCGGCTCAGCCGCTCGGCGAGGGCGATGCACAGGGCATCGCCCAGGGCCAGCGTCCGGCCGTCGTACTGCTGCCGGTCCCGGCGGGACTCGTAGATGAGCTGCCCGGCCCGTACCGCCTCGTCGGCGGTGGCGGGCTCGACCGAGAGCCCCAGGGCCGCGAGGTCCTGGTGCAGCTCCTGCGGCGGGCGGGTGTACCCGCGCTGGAGGCAGACGTACGTCACCTCGGTGAGGTTGGCGGCCGTCGTGACGGCCTCCGACAGCAGCCCGTCGACGACGTCGGCTCCCTTCTCTCGGAAGACCCAGGCCACCAGGGCGCTGGAGTCAAGGACGGCAGGGGGTTGGGATTTCACGTTGGTGCTCCTCAGCGGTCCGAACTTATAGAGGTGGACCAGCCCCCGAAGCGGGCTGATCCAAAGGCTCTTGCGGGGGGCTGAGGTGATCGATCCGGTCGTTCTCGGTGTCGCGTAGGGCGCGGATGTCCGCCACGGCGTCGAAGTTCTCCGTCTCCGCGGTCGCCGGGATACCGGCGCGGATGCGGTCCTTGATCGCCTGCGGCGTCTCCACGACGACGACGCCCGGGCTCACGGCCCGGATGATCACCTCATCCCCCTCGGTGAGGCCGACGGCCCGCTGTACGGCGACGGGAACCGTCACCCGGCCGCGGGGGCCGACCTTGGTGCGAGTGGGCTGAAGCATGAAATGGGCCCTCCGGGTGAAGGGGCCGGTAACGCACGGTTGCCGCCATGCGCCGCGCCGGCCGTCCCGGTACCGCGCACGGATGCCGCCGTGCGCGGTACCGGGCCCCCGGAGCGGCTCGGCGGCCGCGCCGGGGAATGTGGTCATGGGATTGGTCTCCGTCTTGGTCTTAGTCGGTTGATGGTGGAGCGACCGCCCCGAGGCCACCATTTCCCACACTCCTCCACAGAGTGGGTAGCTGAAGACCTCGGCGTGCGTCATGCGCCTAAGGTACACCATTCACATATCTGTGACACCGTTAAATTTCCCTCCCACGGATTGTCAGCGGTGGGTGTACGACATGTTTACCGATACTGTGCACAAGTCGGTAAACACGCAGGGTAGGGTGCAGGCACAGGATGTGAGCGGGCGTCAGAGGCGCCGGAGCGGGAGGGCCGACGGCGGATGACAAAGGCACAACAGACACCGGACCGATTGGTGAAGGCGGTCCAGCGGGTCATCGAGGCCCACATGCCCGGCGACACTTTGGGGGTCGACGTCCCCAGCATGGCCCGGGCCATCGTGCGGCGTGTCCGGCTGGAGGAAGCCAACGAGCGGGCGGCGGCCCTGGTCGCGGAGCACGACCGTGCCCGGAGCGACGGGGGCGGCGCGTGAATGAGGAAGAGATCGCCCGCGGGGTGGCGCGCGGCCTGGCCCGGCATGAGGCCCGGCGCGCGAACGCGCAGGCCCGGCAGCTGCTCGGCTGCCTGCTGGTGTTCGCCGTCTTCGGCGTCGGCTTCATCCTGCTCGTCACGTACGGGAGCTGAGACATGACGGACACCGCCATCACCTCGGTGACCATGGGGGTGGTCGCGGACGGGGAATCGTCCGGCCCACAGCGTGTGGTCCGGGTGGCCACGCCCTCGGGCCGCACGCTCTCCGCGTCCGCCGCACGGCGGGTGCGGCTGGCCACCCCGTACAACACCCGGCGCGGGCGGGAGTCCCGCTCCGGGCTGTTCACCGCGTGGTGCCGGGAGCACGGACGGATCGCAACCGACCCGGGCACCGTGCCGGACTACGTGGCCTACCTCGCCGACCGGGGCCATCAGCCGGAGACGCTGGAGACGTACGCGGGCACCCTCGCGCACGGCCTGGCGCTGAGCGGCCACCCGCTCGACGCCGAGGACCGTTCCTATATCTCCGCGATCGTCAACCATCGGGCCTCCGAACTCGCGGCCGACCCGGAGGGCGCCGGCGATGCTCTGCAGGCTCCCGAGTGCACCCGCGAGGACCTGGCCGCGATGCTCGCGACCCTCGACCGCACGTCCATCGTCGGCAAGCGGGACGCCTGCGCCCTCACGCTCGACTGGTACATGGCCGGACGCTCCTGCGAACCGGGCGCCCTCGCCGTGTACGACGTCGTCGAGGAGGTCGCCGAGGTCGTCGACAAGGAGACCGGCGAGCTCCTCCAGCTGCCCGCGCTCGTCGTCACCGTGCGCCGCAGCAAGACCAACGCGCACGGCCGTACCAAGGACCGGGTTCGGATCGTCGCGCAGGACGACGAGACGTGTCCCGTGGCGGCCTGGCGGGACTGGCGGGCAGTGCTGACGGCGGCCGAGGTCGCGGTGGGGCCGCTTTTGCGGCGGGTGAAGAACAACAAGATCACGACGGCGGGACGGCCTCCGCGGGATCCCGCGAGGGCGGGCGGGATCGGAGAGCGGACGATCCGCAACCTGATCCACCGAACCGCGGCAGCCGCCGGGCTGGTCCGCGAACTCGATCCCGACGAACGGAAGTTGCTGTCGACGGCCGCCGAGGCGGCCGACCTGGCGGCTCTGGCCGATGAACGCGTGAAGGCCGCCCGGGAGGCCGCGAGGGCCGCCGGCCTGACGGCCGAGGAACAGAACGCCGCCTGCACCCGGGCCGGGCTGACTGCCGAGGAACGCGAGGCCTTCGCCGCCGAACGGCGGCGCCGGCGGCGGCTGTTGCGCAAGTCGTGGCGCCGATACAGCGGACACAGCATGCGGCGCGGGCACGTCCGCCACCTCCAGCGGATCGGCACACCCCGGCACATCATCGAGGCGCAGTGCCGGTATGTGCCCGGGTCCAAGGCGCTGGCGCGCTACCTCGACGAGCGGGTGCCGTGGGCGGAGAACCCGACCGTGGCCATGCGGCGGCAGGCTCGGAGGCCCAGTCCTGGCGGCGCCTAGGCTCCGGCTTCCGCAGACGCTGCGACCTTTGCGGCAGGATGCTCCTTTTCCCAACATCCGTCCCCAGCCTTGGTCTTGGCGGATATCGTCGGTCCATGACGTGGTGGCAGGCAGCAGCGTGGGGCCTCGCCGGCGGCGGTGCGGCCTCGGTGTTGTCCTTCATCACGGGCGTCGTATCGGCCGGGTACTCCTGGCCATGGCGCGGGAGGAAGAAGAAGGAGTTGGGGCCGCGGCTGTTCGTCCTGACCGCCCTGGCCGTACTGGGAGCCGTGGTAGCCGCAGCCGCACATGACCAGATCAGCGGCCCCTGGCCCGCCTTCATCTTCGGCGTTGGTGCCCCCGCCACGATCCGCGGCCTCCTCTCCGGTGTCGAGATCTCCCCCGGCAGTTCCTCCAGGACCGCCGTACCTGTAGAGGCGCGCCCCATCGCAGCCCCGCCACCGCCTGCCGTTGGGGAAGGGGAGGTCCGTGAAGACGCGCCCTGACACGCTCCTCGGCCACCTTGTACTGGCCGCCCGCCCGCCCCGACCGTGGCTGCGTATTCGCGCCTCCGGCTGGTGGAGTCGTGTCCTTCTTGCTGCTGGAGCCCGGCAGGCTTTCAGGGAAGGCCAAGATCATTTCGGCGCGGACCTGACCCGCGCGGACCTGCACGGCGCGGACCTGCGCGGCGCGAACCTGCGCGGCGCGGACCTGACCGACGCGATCCTGCGCGGCGCGATCCTGACCCGCGCGGACCTGCGCGGCGCGATCCTGACCCGCGCGAAGCTGATCGGCGCGGACCTGCGCGGCGCGATCCTGGCCCGCGCGAACCTGACCGACGCGAACCTGACCCGCGCGGACCTGCACGGCGCGAACCTGCGCGGCGCGATCCTGACCCGCGCGAAGCTGATCGGCGCGAACCTGCCCCTCGCGGACCTGCGCGGCGCGGACCTGGCCCGCGCGAACCTGACCGACGCGAACCTGACCCGCGCGGACCTGCACGGCGCGAACCTGATCGGCGCGGACCTGACCCGCGCGAACCTGATCGGCGCGGACCTGCCCCGCGCGGACCTGGCCAGCGCGAACCTGACCGACGCGAACCTGCGCGGCGCGGTCCTGACCGACGCGCATCTGCCTGCCGCAGACCTGACCGGCGCGGACCTGCGCGGCGCGAACCTGACCGGCGCGAACCTGACCGACGTTATCTGGTCGGAGCGGACACGTTGGCCTCGTGATGTTGCCCCGCAGATGCTGAAACGGTCCGTACCGATCGGCGGCGGAAAGTGGCGTATTCAAGGATCGGGGAGCAGCGGGGCGCATCTGGAAGTCCCACCCGTACCCGTCTCCTGACGCAGTCACGGCGAAGCCGGGAGCAAGGGGCGTGAGAGGTCACCTCGGCACGGGTCGGCGCGGGTTGCGCCGCTAACCCCCCGGCTCCTTTTAGAACAAGGTGGGCGTCTCGACTGTGGCCCCGCCGGGCGCGTCCTCGGGCAGTTCCTGCTGTACGGCAATCGCGTCGGCTGCCGGGACGTGTGCCATCGAGCCGGGGCACAGGACCAGGGCACGGGGGGTGCGTTTGTGGTCGTGCACGCTGAGCACGCCGATCGTTCTGGTGGGCACGCCGGCCACGGTGTCCTCGCACACCGGGCACGCAACCCGCGGGTGTCTCGCCATGTGTCCAGTGTCGTACGGGCCACTGACAACCGGTAGGCCGTCAGCCGCCGTACGTCTGGCGGCACAGGGCACTGATCTCCGGAGTCACCGGGGCCTGCGGCGACCAGCTGCACACCGTCCGCATGTCGTACGACGTCCCGGTCCGCGGCCGCGGGTGCGAGCGGGGCCTTGGGTGTTGTGGTGCGGCGGTCCGGGGCGTCGACCGGTGGCGGGGCGCAGACGTCGGCTGGGCAGGTCGCGGAACTGTACGCGCGCGGGGCCTCGGGGAATCCGGCCGTTGCGCCGTGGCCCTCGGTAGAGGGCGTTGCGCGGTGTGGTGGTGGCGGGCCGCCGGCTTGTGGCTGTGGCGGCCGGACCCGGTGGTCACCAGTGCCTCGATGGGGGAGGCCTGGACCGGGTGGGTTTCGACGGGACGGGGGAGACGGTCTCCGGCAGGGGCCACGCGAGCGGGCGGTCGGTGTCCGGGCGCCTCGACCGTGACGCACCCGCCGGTCAGGAGAACGGCGGCCAGGGACAGGACGGACAGGAAGAGGCGGCGCACTCGTCCAGGGTGCCCGTCGTCCGGCGCTGCGACGGTGCGACCTGCTGCCAGTCCACCGGAACGGATGATCTCCGAGTACCGCCTAGACGATCCCGTGCAGCAGACCGTGCCGTTTGAGGAATGCACCTGCCTCGTGCACTTCCTTGAACGCCTCGGCACCGGTGCCCGGGTTGTGGTCGGGGTGGGTGAGGCGCAGTGCGGTGCGATAGACGCTCTTGGGGATGGGCACCGCCTGGTCGTCGGTCATCTGCGCGTGCTTGTAGAGGATCCGGCGGGCCTCCTCCACCGTGTAGATCCGGTGGTGGCTGTTTCTCCTGCCGGACCGATCGCGGGCCTGTTCTTGGCCGCGCCGGCGTTCCTCCTCGTCTCGCCGCTCCTGCTCCTGACGGCGCTGGCGCTCCTCCCGTTCCCTTCGCTCCTGTTCCCTCCACTCCTGGGACCAACGGTCGTGTTCCGTGCGCCGGGTTCGGTAGGCCTTCTGCTTGCAGGCGCTCCCGCAGTACATGCGGCCCTCGCCGTCCCTGGACTGGATCCACTCGAACCGGGTTCCGCACTGCTCGCACCGTGAGGTCCGCCGGATACCCGCCGCCTGGCTGTAGAGGCCGTTCGCCGCGCGGTAGGCGCGCTGGCGGCAGGCCTGCGAGCAGTACCGGGCGCGGGGCCCCGCCTTCGTGGACAACTGCTTGGTGCACTCAGCGCAGCGTCGCCGCGTACCCGTCGGCATGATCATCTCCAGAGTTTAGTTTGGTTTAGTTTCGTTAGTGATAACGAAACTAAACCAAACTCGTTGTTAGACTAACCGTCAATAACGTCTATCGTCACGCGTTACGGTAACGAGTGACGATAGGTATGCGTCACGTGTTGCGGTAACGCGTGACGGTTACGTGTTGCGGTAACGCATGACGCTGTGTCAGGGGGGTTCATGCGGCGGCCTGTTCGGGCTCGGGGAGGCTCTGGGAGGGGTCATGTTGGCGGCCGAGGAGGGCGGGGTCGACCAGGCCTCCGTGGCGCTCGATCTCGCATGCTTCGGCGAGGAGTGCGGCGGCGCCGATGCGCTGGGCCTCGATCTCCCATGCGGTGGCGTGGTCGGCCAGGCCTGTGCCTGTGCGGTGGGTGCTGTGGTGGGGATGGCGGGGGTAGCGGCGCTCGTAGGGGTCCATGCCGGGCAGGACGGTCTGACGGGGGTGGGGGCGGTCGGCCTGGCGGGGCTTGGCTCCGCGGGGGGCGGCGCACCATTCCTGCTCGGCCAGCCACCACCGGTGACGTTCCTCGTCGACCCGTGCGCTCACTGCGAGTTCGGCGGGCCGGCCCGCTTGTCCCAGCTGGGCGGCCGCCTCGTACAGCGTGCGGTCCGTGCGCCGGTGGGTACCGGGAACCAGCAGACCTACGGCCGTGAGGGCGTCCAGATGCCTCGTGAGCGTCTCGGGGGTGTAGCCGGTGGCCTGGGACAGCTGTGATCCACGAACGCCCTGCTGAAGGGCTTCCAGGGTCCGGCCCGCGTGGTGGCCGAACTCGTGCCAGACCCCCGATTGCTGATGAACAATCAGAAGCTCAAGCCGGGTGACCCCATGCCCCCCATGGGGGGCGGCGTTGTCACTTCTGTCCGACCCCGCTGCACTTCTCTGACCTGCAGCGATGTGGTGGACGGCGCAGATGTGGTGCGGGTCGTCGGGGCAGGTGTGCCCGGTGGCGGTCGTGATGCGGCGCGCTCTGCAGGCGCCGGGGACTGCGGTCTGTGTGGTGGTGGTCCATCCGTCGGCTTCCAGTCGGCCGAGGGACAGTGCGGCGGTGGCCTTGCTTCGGCCGGAAAGGACGGCGAGTCGCCGGACGTTGGCGCTGACTTCGGCTGATCCCGAGACGGCCATGAGGTAGGCGAGGGAGCGCAGGACGGCGAGATCCGCGGGCCCGCTGGGGCGGCGCCAGGGGGCGGTGCCGGCGGCCTCGATCCGCGCGAGCAGGTCGGCGGCGGCGGCGGCGCCCTCGGTCATCTCCTCGGCGCGGGGCCTGTCGCGGTAACGCGCGGGCAGGCGGGCCGCTTCCTGTACGGCGAGCCACCATCGGCGCGTCAGGCGGCGCTCGGCCTCGACCTCGGGGAGTCGGCTGCGGCTTCCGGCTGTGCTGGTGGTGCGCAGCCATTCCAGGGCCGGGGCTGCGGTGGCGTCCTCGACGAGCGTGCGGGTCTGGGCGTACGTCCACCCGGCCAGGGCGCAGCGTACGAGGACGTGGTGAACGGCGGCCTGGTGGGCGCCGGGGGCGTCGTCGGGACGGCGGCGGAGGGTCTCCAGCGCGCGGGCGCCGAGCGGGCGCCAGGGCAGGCGCAGGCGGACGTGTCCGGCGTCGTCGTGCTCGACGTCGCGGATGACGGGGCCGCGCCGGGCGATCGAGGGCGGGACGTGCTGGCCGCTGTTGCGGGAGCGGGTGACCGTGTGGCCGCCGAGCAGGGCGGGGGCGGCCGTCAGGGCTTCCAGTGTCCGGAGCAGGCGCCAGAACGCGCCTGCTGGGCTGCCCTTGCGCAGGACGGCTACGGCGGTTCTCACGTCGAGGCCGTCGAGTTCGGCGTGTCCGTGGCCGCTGCGGTGGGCGGCGCCGGGCGGGCGCAGGGCCCCGGAGACGGGGTTCTGCAGCGGGGTGGGGTCGACGCTCGGGTACAGGCGCGCGGCGAGCTGGCCGAGGGCGCGCGCGACGTCGGGCGCGAGTCCCGCCGGGCAGGCGGTCCACAGGTGCACACCGCCGGACGGGCCCGACCGGACGGGCACGGACGCGATGCCGTGCGCCGCGAGCATCTGGGCCAGGGCCTGTGCGTCGGCCTGTACCTGGTCGCGGCCGCGCGACGCGTCGAGGTCGAACGGCACGAGGACGTACCGGTACTCGCCGGCCCACCGGCGCCGACGGCACGCCACGTACATGGCGACCGGCCGGACCGTGTCGGCCTCCTCCAGCTTCACCGTGTCCGGGTAGGCGTTACCCCACCCGCCCGCGCCGTCCCGGACGGCCGCACGCACGACCCGCCCCGGTGACAGAGCCCGGAGGAAGCTGGACAAAACTTTCTGTTGTGTGGCGCCGACAGCGTCGACAAGTCGCTGTGCAGACACACCGTTTGGAGGCATGCCTGTGCCGTCGGCGCTGCCTCTTGCTACTATGGGAGCGCCTCTCCACCTATGTGAGGCAACAGAAGACCGGCCCGACGGCTCGCAACCGTCTGGCGGGGATTCGCGCAGGGAGCTTTCGCAGGCTCCCTACTGGGTGAGGTACCTCGGGGTTTCCTAGGCCGCGGTGAGGTATCTCAAACGATCTTCATGTGCCGGTCTTTGTCAGCCGCCCCCGTCTCGGGGGCCTTCTTTTTTGCCTCAGCTGGCCTCCGCTATCACTTCTTGTGCGGGCCACCCCGCCGGGCGGCCGTCCTCGTCGAGTTCCATCCGCCGGAACGCCTCGCGGAGGACCTCGTTGCCGGAAACTCCCATCCCCGTGACGGCGCGCTCGAACTTCGCCCGCAGCTCGTCGCCGGGATGGAAGGGCACGTTGGCGCGTACGACGCGGTCAGCGCGGAACTCGCCGCTCCGGCCGCGTTGCTGACGTCCCTTTACTGCCATGATCGCGATCATAGACCTTGACCAAGAGTGTGTGTCACACCATTGCGTGTGTCGCTGCGAGTTTTTTGGGGTACGCGGGTCAGCTGATGCACCAGATCAGGTGTTTTCGCCTGGTACGGCGTTGACTTGACGGATCATCAGACTTGGGTGACCGGCCATTCCCCGTGCGGGATGGGGGCGTTGCCCTGCTCGTCGCGCAGGGCTTCCGCGGAACCGCAGGGCGAACAGATGGGGATGGTCCGCGCGAGGGTGACGCGCGACGTCGCCGCGGTGGCCGGGTCGTAGGAGGCGGTGCAGCGCGGGCAGCGAGCGGTTGAGGGCACGTCAGCTCTCCGTGGGGTGTTCGCGGGCGGTCTTGAGGATCTTGGTCCAGGTGCTGGTGGAGGCCGGATCCGGCGAGAGTTCGTGCAGTCGCTCGATGTGCCGGGCGGTGCGCTCGTCGGGGTGCTCGGCGAGGATCTGGCGGGCGAGGGCTAGCCGGGGGTCGCCGGCGTAGAGATAGGGGGGGTTGTTGCGGCTGCCGGCGCGGCGGCCGTGGGCACGCGGCCCGTGGGAACGCGGCTGGGTATGCCGGGTGAGCGCGTATTCGCGCGCGCGGCGACGGCGCCACTTGGGCCGTTTGCGGTTGACGGGGTCGCCCCAGGTGTCCGGCTCCGGGAATCCGGGCGGCGGGTTGACGGCGGCCTTGCTGACCCATGAGTTGTCGTTGTGGCCGAGCATCCGCCGGAACACCTGCGGGCCGATCAGTTCGTCCGGGTCACCGTCGTCGTCCGTGACGGGCAACGGCGGGGCGGCGGCGGCCTGTTGCTTCTGGAGCTCGTCGTACCAGCTGGCCCAGGTGGGGCCGTGCCAGTGCATGATGCCGCCGTAGCGGACCGGCTCGGGGTGCGAGTTGGTCGCGCGGGCTCGCCAGAGACGGCTGAGCGTCTCCCCGCTGATGCCGTGTGCGGCGGCGAGCTGGTGGCGCGTGAGCCACCCCTTGGGCGGGGTGGAGCGGCCGTCGTTGGTGGTCATCGCGGATATCTCCTGCACGGTCATGGTCGGGGGCTCCAGCTGTGGGCCGTGGCGCCGGTGATCCGTACAACGGTGGCGATGTCGTCGGCGGTGACGGCGCCGGCCCAGTCCATGTAATCGGGGTGGTCGGTCTGGTGGTGGACTTCGAGGACTCCGGGCGCGTTGTCGACGACGTCGGCGACGGTCAGCAGGACCTCGGGGGCGATGCCGAGCCGGTTGCCGGGGTGCAGCCGTACGAAGTCGTACGGCTGCGGGTCGCGGGTGCCGGCCGGGGGGTGCTGGGGGTCTACCATGGGAGCGTCTCTTTCTCGTGAAGGAACAGACACGGCCCCGGCGGCGGTTGCCCACTTGTCCGCCGGGTGCCATGAGCGTGCGGCTTGGCCGCCGTCCTGTGAGGACGGCGGCCAAGCCTGTTTCAGGGGGTCCGGAACTCGATCACGTCCCACACGTACGGGTGAGCGTGGGGGGTGCCGTCGAGGTGCACGACGGGCACGGCCATTCCGACCAGTCCGTCCCATGCCGCGCCGGTCACGGTGCCGGGGCCGCAGGTGAGGTGCCGGACGAGGTCACCGGGCGTCGCGGTGCGGCCGGTGCGGGGGTTGACGGCCCGCAGGGGCCCGATGGGCTGCGGGAAAGGCGGCCAGGACGTCATGTTGTCTCCATGGGTCTCGTGAAGGATCGGGCGGGAAAACGCGCCCGGGACGGTAGGGGTTGCCCTCCCCACCGAATGCGTCTATTGAACCATATCGGTGAGGACTTCGAGGAGCGGTCGGCCTCGCGGGGGTTCGGGCCGTGGGGGGATCGCGGGGACGGGCAGCACGGTGGTGGGGTTGGGCCACAGGCTCAGTTGCTGTTCGTGCCGGTCGGCGGCGAGGGGCCGCAGGTGGCGGGCGCGGTGGCCGTAGGCGGCCGGGCCGGTGCTGTGAGGGGGCTGGGTGACGCCGGGCGCGGTGAGCGTGCCCCCGGGGTCGGGCGGCATCGGGACGGCCGGGATGGTGGGTTCGCGTCCGAGCGTCGTGTCGTCCTCGGCCTGCAGAACGGCGGCCGCGCTGGCGTAGCGCACGCGGTCCTGGTGGCACAGGCGCAGGTCCCTCCATCGCTCGTCCGCGCTGCGGTCGGCGGCCTGGTGGGCGGGGTAGGTGTCGGCGTCGGCTCGGGGGGCGCCGGCCAGCATCGGTCCCGGCTCGCCGCGCTCGGCGGCGTACATCCGCGCACACCACCGGTTCACCCATGAGGTCAGGAAGTGCCGTTTCCAGGCACGGCGGAGGCTGGGGCGCCATGCCGGGTCGTGGTCGCCGTCGGGCCGCTGCCGGAGCCAGGACGTGTAGCCGCGCGCGGCGTTCGTGCACGCGGACTCGGCGGCGTTCATCGTCCAGGCGAGGGCGGAGGCGAACGCCGTGATGTTGGCGCGGGCGCCGAAAACCTGGAGGTTGAGGCGGTGGCGGAGCACTCCGCCGACGGTGAATCCGGCGGAGGCCTGGCAGCCGTAGGCGCCGGCCAGGGAGACGATCATGTTGCGGCGTTCCTTGCCGAAGCCGGACCGGTCGGACGGCTCGATGTCGATACGGCCGTGGTCGTCGTCGTAAAGGACAACGGGGGAGGCCTGGAAGCTCGGGCGGCCGGGGCGGTCGCGCCGCAGTTCGTAGGCGTGGGGCATCTCGGGCAGCGGGGCGAGTAGCTGGGTGGGGTAGGTGCCGACGTGGGAACGCTGGTACTCGGTGATCTGGGCGACGACCCGCCACAGGTGGCGTTTGCCGGGTCGGCGGACGCCGTGACGGTGCCAGTGACCGGCGAGGTCCTGGGCGTGCGCGTCGCAGGTCTCTTCGGTGTGGGTGGCGAACAGTTCGGGGCTGTTGAGGGCGTAGGCGATCACGCGGCGGGTGGCGGGCTGGTGGCAGTGGCCGGGGCTGATGCGGCATCCGGCGTCGTAGGCGCTGGACGCGTAGGCGCCGCAGGTGGGCGGCAGGTAGTAGATGCTCATGGGTCTTCCGGGGTGGGGCCCGGACCGGCCTCGCCGGCCGGTCCGGGCGTGGGTGCGCGGGCTAGGACAGGGCGGGGGCGGCGAGGACGAGGGAGATGAGGGCGGCGAGGATGTGGCGGTCTCCTCGGCCGTGGGCGGCCCATGTGACCTCGGCCTCGGCGTTGATCAGGTGCGCGAGTCCACGGTGGGTGTCGTCGTCGTCGAACTCGGCCCATTCCTCCTCGGCTGTCTCGACGAAGTGGCGTACGAGGTCGCGCAGTTCGGCGGTGGTCGCGACGGTCTCGGGGATCGCGACGCCGGTGTTGCTGGTGGCCCAGGTGCACAGCTGGATGCGGACGGCCTCGATCAGGTCGGCCTCGGTGACGGGGGCGGTGTTCATGGTCTGTGGTCTCCGGTTCTCGTGAAGTGGGGCCCGGCGGGGGCGGGTTGCCCTCCGCCCTCGCCGGGCCGGGGTGGTGTGCGGTGGGGTCAGTGGTCGGTGTCGCCGGGGCCGGGCTGGCGCGGCAGGCGGCGGGCGGCGTCGGGGTTCCACTCCTCGGCCGGCTCGGGGCGGCGCTGGCCCGGAACGGTGGGGATGGCGCGCTCGTTCCACTCGTTGGCGTTGAACTCGTTCTGTGACATGGGGAGTTGCTCCTCGTGAAGGTGGTGCGGCGGGTTGCCCTCCGCCGCTCTCGCGCCCGGTGGCGCGGGGTCTGGTGGGTGATCGGGTCGGCCGGGGTGCGGCCGGGGCCGCGCCGGCCGTTTCCGGGCCGGGTGTTGTGCCCGGCCGTGTACTTAGGCACTTGGCGCCACCCAAGCGCCCGGCGCCCGCCGGTGTGTGGTTCGGCCGCCTGCGGCCGGGCCGCGCACCGGTGGTTAGCGCGCCGGGCTGGGTGGCGCCGCCCCGGAGGGGTGTCCTTTAGCGGCCGCCGCCCACACCGGTCGTATAAACGCTGTCCGGCGGGGCCACCTACCGGGCCCGACGTGTGACCGGGCCCGGCGGCTTCCTCGGGCTAGCGGTGGTAGGCGGGGATCAGGGCGCGGACGGCCGCGTCACCCGCGCATCCGGTTCCGGGCTTCCCGTCCGTGCGGTCGTGCCGGTGGGTGCTGGGCGGGTTCCCGTTGCGTCCGCGCAGGTGGGACCAGTAGCGGGGCCCCCACCATTCGCACCCGGGGACCAGGCACTGAAGGGCCCACGGGTTGTCAGCGCCGGGGTACCCGCCCAACGGGCGCCACAGGTGGAGGTTGACGCCCTTCCAGGCCCGGTGCGCGGACGCCACGTTGGTTTCGTTGATCTTGAGGCGTGGGTGGAGCAGCGGGGCGGGACCCATGAGGAGGGTCGGCGCGGCGGTGGAGTCCTCGACCGGCGCCTGCGGGATGATCCGGCCCGCCTTGACCTCGTCGGCGAGGTACTGGGCGGCGGCGAGGGACAGCGGGGTGCGGTCGCCCTTGGACGCGTCCGCGATCCGGATCTCGACGTCGAGGCCGACCGGCTGGGCGTACCAGACGCGGTGGAACCGGTAGATCGTCCCGGCGAGGCGCTCGGGGCCTCCGGCGTGGACGTAGACCGGGTAGCGGCACTCGTGGTCGGGGGCACCGATGCGGTAGCTGACCTGGGGGATCGTGCTCATGGTGGGGCGGTTCTCCGGTTCTCGTGAAGTGGGGGCCCGGCGGGGGCGGGTTGCCCTCCGCCCTCGCCGGGCCGGGGTGGGTCAGTGGGCTGCGCGGGCGATCGGCTCGGCGAGCGGGGCGAGCAGGCGGGCGGCCTGTCCTCGGGCGGCGGCGTGGCGGGCCGCGAGGACGCGGTAGCTGGCCTGCGGGAGGGTGGCGAGCGTGGTGTGCAGGGGCACCACCACCTCGTCCGGGGTCACCGTGAACAGGGTCTGGGTGAACTCGGGCTGGCCGAGCGTCCAGAACCAGAGCAGGGCGAACAGTCCGGGCCTGCCGCTGCCGATCGTGCCCGTGACGATCGCCGTGCGGGCGGGGACTCGCTTCCAGCGGGCGGCGGGGAGGACCTGGACGAGGGTTCCGGGCTTCAGGTTCGAGGCGTCGGCGGGGGCTGCGGTGACCGGCGCGGGCACGTGCGTGCGCATGGGTGTGTCCTTGTCTCGTGAAGTCCGGTCGCCACGCGGCGACCGGCGCCGGTCGGGGGTTGCCCTCCCCTTCCGACATGTCTATTGAACCATATATAGGGTGATTTTCGCGGAGACGCGGGCGGCGTGTCCCTCTGGGGGCCGGTAGTACCGGCCCCCAGAGGGAAGGCATCAACTCGCTTGCTTCCAACGGCAGTTGCTCAGGTAGGTCTGCGCGGTGTCGCCGTGCGTGGCGTTGCGGTACGTGTCGTGCTGCTTGACCTTGCCCCGGATCTCGATACGGGCGCCCTGCTGGGGGAGCGTCGTCACGTCTTTGACCCTGGCTTCCCAGATGTAGATGTTCCCCTCCGCGTCCCGCAGCTTGATCAGGCGGCGTTCCTGCACGTGGTAGCCGTAGGTGCGGGGCCGCTGGTCGACGATGACGGCAACCTCGACCGTGCGCACCAGCCGTTCGCCCTTCTCGCCCTGGTGGCGGGAGAGAACGGCATCGGCGGCGGCCTGGGTCTTCCTGGCCTGGCGGGCCTGCTCGCGCTGCCAGACCTCAGGGGCATAGCACAGCAAGGGGAGATCGCGGGCAGTCGCCTCGGCTGCGCGGGCGACGCGGGCGAGATTGGCGCGGTAGGTGCCCTGTTCGGCGGTGCCGGTGCGGGCCCACTCCAGTACGGCGGCGGGCAGTGCGGCGGGGAGGCCGCTGGCGGCGCGGGCCATCAGGGCGCCGTCGCCGTTGAGGACGGGCCCGCGCCCGTACAGGATGTGCTCGACGTCCAGCACGGTCGGCACGGCCTGTTCCCACTGACGGGAAAGGGGCTGGTAGTAGCCGCGTGCCCGGATGACGACGGCGGCGGTGCGGATGATGTCGAGCGGGGTGAACCGGATGGCGGCGGCCGTGGTCATGAACATGGGTGGTGTCCTCGGTCTCGTGAGGTGGGGCCCGGCGGGGGCGGGTTGCCCTCCGCCCTCGCCGGGCCGGTGCTGGTGTGCGGCGGGGTTACAGTTCGCCGCGCTCGCGCAGGTAGGCGGCGTAGAGGGTCGCGAGGTAGGAGTCCCTGTTGCCGGGCACGCGCCGGGCGCCGAGCGATCCGTCACGGTCCCCGTTGCGCCACACGCTGAATGGGCGGCCGACCGGGGGGATGTGGAGGGCGTAGACGCCGTGGGCGCTGGCCACGCGGACGGCGGCGGCCTGGGCGGTCTCGTCGTAGGCGGCCGACCGGCGCGCGGGGCTCACGCCGAGGTCGCCGAGTGCGGCGCTGATCGCGCGGGCCTGCATGAGGTCGGCGGCGGCCCCGGTGGGGAGGGCGGGGGCGGCGGGGACGCATCCGCACCCTGCGGGCTCCGGCTCGGCGGTGTCGGCGGGCATGGCCGGGAGGGCGGGACGGACGGGGGCGAGTGCGGCCGGGCCGGTGCCGTGGGCCTGGTCGACGTAGGCGTAGACCTCGGCGGGGCCGGTGAGAAGCAGTGGGCGGCCGACAACGGGGGTGATCGTCCATGAGCCGTCCGCGTTGGCGGTGACGGCCCGCAGTGCGCCGCTGACGACGAGGTCGAACAGCTCGATTGCGGCGGCCGGTCCGGGCTGGGCGGTGCGGGTGGTGGCGTGCACGGTGGTGTGTCTCCAGGTCTCGTGAAGGGTGGGGTGTCCCGGGGCCGGGCGGAGGGTTGCCCTCCTCCGCCCGGCCCGGTGTGGGCCGTTGGCCGGTGGTCAGTTCCAGTTCTCGGGGGCGCGCCGGTAGCGCGCCTCGAACGCGGCGGCCTCCTCGGCGGTGGCGGGGCGCAGGTCGGCGGTCATCTCGTCGAGGGTGCGGAAAATGGACGCGAAGATGATGTCGCCGTGCCCGTCGGTGCACACGTAGCTGAGGCTGCTGCCGGTCACGCTGGTGACCCGGATGGTGTCGACACCGTCCCGGGTGTCGCGCGATACGCACTGGCCTGCGGTGAACGTCGGCATGAGGTGTCTCCGTGTCTGGTCGTGAAGGCGTGCCGGGTCGGCCGGCTGACCCGGCTGCCCGCACCGAGAGGGGGTTGCCCTCCCCTCTCGACATATCTATTGAACCATATCTAGGGTGGTGCCGGTGGGGTTTCTGTTACTCCGGCCGGGTGGTGTTTGCGCAGGTGGGGCGGGGTTTGGTCGCCCCACCTGCGGCTGGGGTCCTGCTACTCGGTGAGCGTGCCGGTGGTGTCTCCGGCGTTGGCGGCCTGGGCGTCGGGGTCGGCGGGGTCGTAGGCGGTGCCGGTGATGACGGCGGTTTCGATGGGGGTGGGCTGGTAGCCGAGTTCCTGGAGCCAGGTCAGGTAGCGGGTGGTGTCCCGGCGGACTCCGGCGCGTGCGTGGTCGCCGTCGGTGCGCCATGCGGAGCGGGGCGCGTGGACTTCGTAGCAGGCGGCAACGGCGGCGAACAGGAGAGCGGGGGCGCGGCGGACGTTGGCGCCCCGCTTGGTGATGCTCGCGCAGTTGGCCTGTTGCTCAGTCATACCGAGGAGCTGGCCGAGGATCTTGTCGCGGCGGGGGTGGGACTGCCTGGCCTGTACGACGCTGTCGGCGCCGAGTGCGGCTTCGGTGGCGATACGCAGCATGATGTCTGCCGTTGCGCGGGGGTGGCTCTTGCGGCCGAGGAATTCCGCGAGCCATTCCTGACGGACGGTCACGGAGGCGTCCCAGTGGCTGTTCCCGGCAATGATCCGCTTGCGCTCTCCGGTGGTGATCTTCGTGGCCTCGCCCTTGAGCTCGTGGCCGTGCAGGACGGCATTCGTGCAGTAGCGGGTGTAGTCGTAGCTGTCGGGGGTCTCCAGCACCCATACGTCGCCCTTGCAGGTGGCGTGCTCGCCCTTGTTGTAGGTCATGCCCTTGATCTGGTGGACGGGCGTGGCCCGGTCGGAGAGTTCCCCCGTGGTGCGGAACTGGGCGCCCTCCTTCTCCAGTTGGGCGCGGTGGGCGGCGGCCTCCTGGCGGCGCTCGACGGTGTTCAGGGCGTCGGTGATCCGCCAGGCGTGGGACCCTCCGGGGTTCTTCGCCATGGCGGCCTCGACCTGTTCGGCGAGATCCGGGGCGGCCGCTTCGAGGTCGACGAGACGTGCGACGTCGGCGAGGGTGAGGTTCGAGGCGGCGGCGGCCTTCGCCTTCTTGGACCCGCCCACCTTGAGGAAGAGTTTCACGTCCTTCTGGGTGCGTCCGGCTGCGGCCGCGAGCTGCCGGGGGCTGGCGCCGAGTTCGGAGGCCTGGAAAAGGGCGCTGGCCTGCTCGACGTCGGTCAGGCTTTCGCGGTGTACGGCGGTGGTGACCATGTCGACGTAGGCGTCCGCGTCGGTCACCTCGTCGTAGGTGTAGGGGATGTGGGTCAGTCCCTCGGCGATCGCGCCGAGGAGTCGGCGGTGGCCGTCGACGACTTCGAGGGCGGCGCCGTTGCGGCGTACGAGGACGGCCGTGCGCACGCCGTTCTCACGGATCGAGGCGCGGAACTCCTTGGTCATCCGCAGGTCGCGGCGGACGTTGTGGGGGTGCTTGGTCAGTGCGTCCACCCGGATCACGGGCCGGTAGGTGACCGGTACGGTCTCCAGGCCTGCGGCGTGGGCGGCGGCGAGGCGGCGCAGGCCGTCGACCACCCGGTACGTGCCGTCTCCCAGGGTCGCGATGTAGAGGGGCTCGGTGACGCCCTTCGCCGTGACCGCCTCGGTGAGCGGGTCCTCGGCGCTGAGGGAGGGGGCGGCGGCGTTGGCCATGAGGTCGGCGACGGGCAGCGTCGGCCACACCGTGACGGCCGGTGCCTTGGTGGTGCGGGCGGCCTTGGTGGTCTTGCGGGTGGTGGTGCTCACGTGCGGTGTCTCCTGGTTCGTGAAGGATGTTCGGGGTCCGGCGGCGGGGGCGGGTTGCCCTCCGCCCCCGCCGGGGGTCGGGTCAGTTGATGGCGCGGTGGACCGTGAGGGCGAGCAGGCGTACGCGCTCGGCGCTCGTGCGGCCGTACAGCGAGGGGACTTCCTGGGGCTCGCCGTCGACGGTGACCGTGTAGCAGTCGGGCGAGTAGATCTCGCTGTCGTAGCGGATGACGGCCCTGTGGCCGTCGACCGTGCACTCGGTGCGGAGGGCGCGCGCCCCCTTCGACCAGATCAGGAGACCCTCGGCGCTCTGGGCGGTCTCCTCGATGTACGCCTCTTCGGTGACCTCGTGCCCCCATCCGGCGATGGCGGTGAGCTGCATCCGGGCGAGCTCCTGGGCGCCGGTCAGGCCGCCGGGGGCGGGGAGCATGGCGGGAATGGGGTACTGGCGGTCAATCCACGTGATGCCGTCGGCGGTCACGGTGGCGTCGCTCATGGGGTGGGTCCTTGTCTCGTGAAGGCCGGTCACCGAGCGGCGACCGGGGCGCCGGTCGAGGGTTGCCCTCCCCTCCCGACATGTCTATTGAACCATATCTAGGGTGTTTCGCGCAGCTCATCTCATACTCCGGACGGGTGATTTCCGCAGGTCAGGCACCCTGTGGACAGTCGGCGGGGGTGCTCGGCCCCGGTCGCCGGGGTGCCGTGATCGTCACGCTCCTTGGCCACGATGGCGGCCGGTCGGCGGGAGCTGGGCGGCGCTCGGCCACATCGCGGCAGCAGGTGATCCCCGCCCGCCACGGT
>NZ_JNXE01000064.1 GCF_000716605.1 Streptomyces sp. NRRL F-525
CGACCGAGACGGGCGGGTGGGTGGGCAAAAGCCGACCTCACCGTCCAGCCAACGTCACCGCCTGGTCCAGCGCCTGCAAGAACCGGTTCACTGTCGCCCGGTCCCGCACAGCGAGCCGTAGCCACGCCTCGTCCAACCCCGGGAACGTGTCCCCACGGCGAACGGCGAAGCCCAGGTCGCGTAGATGCCGACGTACAGCTACCGCATTCGGAACGCGGACGAGGACGAACGGCCCCTCGGCGGGTTCCATGACCCGGAGTCCGTCGGGGGCGAACTCGGCCAGCCCGGCGACGAGATGGGCCCGGTCGGCGGTGATCCGGTGTGCGGCGTGCGCGGCCTCGGCGAGGGCCGGGGACTCCATGCAGGCCTCCGCCGCGGCCAGCGCCGGCGTGGACACCGGCCAGAGCGGCTGGGCCCGCTCCAGTTCCGCGATCGTGTCGGGGGCGGCAAGGACGTAGCCGATCCGCAGTCCGGCCAGCCCCCACGTCTTGGTGAGGCTGCGCAGGACCACGAGGCCGGGGACGTCCGTCCGCCCTGCCAACGACTCCCGTTCACCCGGCACCGCGTCCATGAACGCCTCGTCGACCACCAACGTCCGCCCGGGTCGGGCGAGTTGGGCGATTACCTCAGCGGGGTGCAGGACGGACGTCGGGTTCGTCGGGTTGCCGATCAGCACCAGGTCCGCGTCCTCGGGCACCGCCCGCACAGCCCCCGCATCCAGCCGGAACCCGTCCGCCTCCCGCAACAGCACCCGCCCCACCGAGTGCCCCGCGTCCCGCAACGCCGCCTCCGGCTCCGTGAACTGCGGGTGCACGACCACCGGCTGACGGACCTTCAGGGCGCGGGCGAGCAGCACGAAGGCCTCGGCGGCACCGGCCGTCAGCAGGACGTGTTCCACCGGCAGCCCGTGCCGCGCCGCGACCGCCGCCCGCGCGGCGCGCCCGTCCGGGTACGCGGCGAGCCCGGTCAGCGAACCGGCTATCCGCTCGCGCAACCAGGCCGGGGGAGTGTCCGCGCGGACGTTCACGGCGAGGTCGATCAACTGGGCGCCGTCGTCCCGCACTTCGACGTCACCGTGATGACGGAGATCGTGCGCTCTGTCCGTCGGATCGTGGTCGTGGGCTCTGTCAGTGTGCATGGGCGTGCCCACCGTGATGGTGGTGCCCGTGGTCGTGGCCGTCGTCGTCCGGGTGGAAGTGCGGCTGCTGCGGCTGCCCCACCTTGTCCTCGAAGCCGGGCAGCGCGATGCGGTACACGCACGAGTCGCAGTTCATCCGCAGATCGCCCTTGACCGCCTCCCGGTACCGCTCCATCACCAGGTCCAGCAACTCCGGCTCCGGGCCTATGACTTCGGCGGACAGTACGTTGATCTCCGGGTGCGCCGCCGCCCAGCCCTCCGTCTGCTGCCGCACCCGGTCCGGCAGGATGCCGGTGAACAGGAAGTACGGCAGGACGACGATCCGCCGGGCACCCAGCTTCACGCACCGGTCGAGGCCGCTAGGCACGTCCGGCGCCGCGAGCGACACGAACGCCGGTTCCACGCCCGCGTATCCGCGCCCCTCCCACAGCAGCCGCGCCGCCTTGTGCACCTCGGCGTTGGCGTCCGGGTCGGTCGACCCGCGCCCCACCAGCAGCACGGTCACGTCGGCCCGGTCGGCGGGCGTGCGCGCCGACTCGCCGAGCGCCTCGTCGAGCCGCCGCTCCAGCACCTTCAGCAGCGAGGGATGCGGGCCCAGCGGACGCCCGTACGTGTACGAGATGCCCTCGTGCCGCTCCTTCTCCCGGGCCAGCGCCGCCGGGATGTCCCCCTTGGCGTGCCCGGCGGACACCAGCATCAGCGGTACGGCGGCGAACCGGCGCACCCCCCGCTCCACCAGCTCGGTCACCGCGTCGCCCAACGGCGGCGGCGACAGCTCGATGAACCCGCCCGCGACAGGCAGTTCGGGGTGGCGGCGGCCCAACTCCCGTACGAAGTCCCGGAACGCCTCGGCTCCGGCCTCGTCCCGGGTGCCGTGTCCGGCGATGAGCAGGGCGGGCGGCGGGGTGGTCACGATTTCTCCTCGATAGGTGAAACAGGTTGATACAGCAAGGCGTTGAGCGCGGCCGAGGCCACCGCCGAACCGCCCTTCTCGGACACGTTGCTCACGGCGGGCAGCCCGCTCTCGCGCAACGCGGCCTTGGACTCGACCGCGCCGACGAAACCGACGGGCAGCCCGATGACGAGCGCGGGGGAGGCGTCCAGCGTCAGCAGCTCCTCCAGGGCGGTCGGCGCGTTGCCGATCACCCAGAGGGCACCGGGCCCGACCTCCTCGTAGGCGAGCCGGATCGCGTGTGCCGAACGGGTCAGCCCCGGCCCGGACTTGGCGTCCCCGAGCCTGCACACGGTCTCGCGCCGGGTGATCCCGGCCGCGACCATCCGCACGTCCACGACCACCGGTGCCCCGGCGTGCAGCGCGGCATGCGCCTTCGCCAACTCGCCCTCGTCCAGGACGAGATCGGACGCGTACGCCAGATCGGCCGCGGAGTGGACGACCCGCTCCACGACCGCACGGGTCAGCGGCGGGAGGTGCGAGGTGTCCAGCCGGGCCCGCATCCGCCGGTAGGACTCCACCTCGATCGGATGAACCACACGGTTCACAGCGGTCACTTGGCGCCCTCCTCCGATGCCTGCGCGGCCTGCCAGCGGTACCCGCGCGGCGTCACCATGCGCCCCGCGATGTCCCGGGTGGCCGTGTTGCCCACGGTCACCACCGTCATCATGTCGACCCACGCCGGATCAAGCGCGGCCAATGTCGTCAGCCGGCTGGACTCGTCGGGCCGCGACGCGTTCCGTACGACACCGACCGGCGTCGTCGGCTCCCGGTGCCCGGCGAGGATCGCGAGGGCCTTCGGGAGCTGCCAATCCCGGCCCCGGCTACGGGGGTTGTAGAACGTCACCACGATGTCCGCCTCGGCCGCCGCCCGCACCCGCCGCTCGATGACCTCCCACGGCGTGTGCAGATCGGAGAGACTGATGGACACATGGTCGTGGCCGAGCGGCGCCCCGAGGATCGCCGAGGCGGCCAACGCGGCGGTCACGCCCGGGACTCCGACCACGTCGATGTCGTCCGACGCCTCCGCGAGCGCGGGCGAGGCCATCGCGTACACCCCGGCGTCCCCGCTGCCGATCAGCGCGACCGCCTGTCCCTTGCGCGCCTCGGCCACTGCGGTACGGGCCCGCTCCTCCTCGGCGCCGAGCCCCGACTCCAGGACCAGCGTCCCGGGCCGCAGCAGATCGCGGATCTGGTCGACGTACTGGTCCAGCCCCACCAGCACGGCAGCGCGCTGCAGTTCGGCCTTCGCACGCGGCGTGAGCAGATCCCGGGCGCCCGGCCCGAGCCCGACCACCGCGAGCCGCCCGCGCGCGACCCGTCGTACAACAGCACAGGTCGCCATGGCCGGTTGCCCGTCGGCGCGCTCCGACTTCCGCTTGGGGACGAGGAGTTCGCCCCCGCCGACGAGCGCGGCGGCCTCCGCCACGGACGGTGTGCCCACGGCGGCCAGGGGCGCGTCGGAGGGGTTGGGCACCTCCACCGCGGCCAACTCCCCGGCGGAGTACGTCACCAGCGGCACACCGAGCCGCTCGGCCGCCTCGACGATGCCGGGCTCGTCCGACTTGGCGTCGACGGTGGCGAGTTGGGCGAGCGATGCGAGGGACAGCCCCGCGTCGCGCACGGCGCTCTCGACGAGACCGAGTACCTCGTCCACCGGCGCACCCTTGGACGCGCCGACCCCGACGACAAGGGATGGCGGGCGCAGCGCGACCTCCCGCTCGCCGGGTGCGACGGCGCGATCGGTGACGCGGATGACGTAGGCACCATGGGACGACACCTTCAAAGGCGGCAACGGCCACGCCAACTCCGCGTCCAGGGCGACCGGTTCACCGTCCAGC
Source organism: Streptomyces sp. NRRL F-525 (assembly GCF_000716605.1). Lineage (GTDB taxonomy): Bacteria > Actinomycetota > Actinomycetes > Streptomycetales > Streptomycetaceae > Streptomyces. The sequence goes on from NZ_JNXE01000064.1 coordinate 3,932, forward strand.
AGGGCTCGCGTGACCCCGGCGACATCGCCCTCCACGGGGAACCCGAGCGTGTCCAGACCGGGCACGCCCACCGCGTCCGTGGCCGTGGTCACCACCGGCTGCGCGGCGAGCAACTCGCCCACCTCCACGGCGAGTTCATTGGCCCCGCCGCCATGTCCGCCCACCAGCGAGACGGCGAACCGGCCGCCCTCGTCGACGGTCACGACCCCCGGGTCGGTCCGCTTGTCGCCCAGCAGCGGGGCGATCAGCCGTACGACGGCTCCCGTGGCGAGGAAACACACGAGCTGCTCGCACTCCGCGAACGCGGCCCGGACGGCGTCCCCGACGGGACCCTCGTACACGCGCGTACGGTCCGGCCACGCGGCGGCCAGCCGGTCGCGCGCAGCCGCGCCCGCCGCGGTGGCGGAAATGAGGCCGATCACAGAGCAACTCCTTCTGGAGACACGGGGGTTCGGTTCCCCCACAGCAGAAAAACAGGATTGGTCGCCGCGAGCCGGGTCACATCACCCGGCAGCGGCGCCAGCCGGGACGACTGCAACAGCACCCCGTCGACCGCGAGTCCGGCCGCCGAGAGAGCCTCCCGCACGGCGGGTACCCGGTCCAGCGCGGCCATCGCGACGACCACGGTCCGCCGGGCCCGCCGCGCGCACGCGGTGACGATGGCGGGCAGTTCGCGCCCGCCCCCGCCCACGAACACGGCGTCGGGATCGTCGAGGTCGGACAGCACGGTCGGCGCCGCCCCGTGCACGGTGTGCACGTCGACGCCGTGCGCCTCGGCGTTGGCGCGGATCCGCTCGACACCGTCCCGGGTCTTCTCGACGGCGGTGACGGCGGCACCGAGCCGCGCGCACTCGACGGCCACGGACCCGGAGCCCGAGCCGACGTCCCAGACCAGGTCGCCGAGCCGAGGCCCGAGCCGGGCCAGGGCCAGCGCCCGTACCTCGAACTTGGTGATCATCGAGTCCCGGTGCTCGAACTCCCGCTCGTCCAGCGCCCATTGGGCCGGTCCGACAGCAGCCCCGGCGACCGTCCGCACGGCACCGAGCACCCGCGCCTCGTCCAGACACAGCACCACACTCACCGCCGTACCCCAGTCCCGGGCAGCGGCCTCGGCGGGCGTGACCCGCTCCACCTGCTCCTCCCCGGACCCCAGCGCGGACGCGACGACGAGGACGCGCCCGCCGGTCCGGTGGGTGAGCGCCGCCCCCAGCTCGGCGGGTCCGGCCCCCGGCCCGGTCAGCACGGCGACCTTGGGATGCGCGCGGCACGCGTTGACCGCCGTACGGAGGTCACGTCCGTGCGCGCTGACGACGACCGCGTCGTCCCAGGTCAGCCCGGCGCGAGCGAAGGCGGTGGCGACGGACGACACCCCGGGACGTACGTCGAGGGCGTCGCTGGAGAAGCGTTCCGCCAGGGCCCGCACGATCCCGAAGAACCCGGGGTCCCCCGAGGCCAGCACGACGACCGGCTCGCCCTTCTCGACGTAGGCCTGGATGGTGTCGAGGGCGGGCGCGAGCGGGCCGAGGACGATCTGCTCGGCGTCCTCCGGCACCGTGACGGCGGCGAGGTGCCGCCGCCCGCCGACGACGAGCCGGGCGCCGGCGAGCACGTCGTCCACTAGGGGAGTCCCCGTCCCCGTCCCCAAGACCGTGATCACGTGCTCGCACCCCGAGAGCGCAGGGCCCGGCGGGCCTCCGGGTCGGCCTTGCGGTAGCCGTGGAAATGGCCCGGATGGTAGAGGTGCGAGCGGGTGCCGTGGGCGTCGAGGGCCGGGCCGACCAGGAAGAGGGTGTGCTTCCAGAGCTTGTGCTCCTTGACCGTCTCCTCCAGCGTGGCGATCGTGCACTTCACGATCAGTTCCTCGGGCCAGGTCGCCTGATAGGCGACGACGACGGGCGTCTCCGTCGGATAGCCGCCCTCCAGCAACTCCCGTACCAACTGCCCGCTGCGGGCGGCCGACAGGAAGATCGCCATGGTCGTGCCGTGGCGCGCGAACTCCCGCACCTCCTCGCCGGGCGGCATCGGCGTCTTGCCGCCGCCGAGCCGGGTGAGGACGACGGACTGCGCGACCTCGGGGATCGTCAGCTCGCGCTGCGCGAGGGCGGCGACGGCGGAGAACGCCGAGACACCCGGGACGATCTCGGTCGCGATCCCGATCGCGGCACACCGGTCGACCTGCTCCTGAGTACCGCCCCAGAGGGCCGGGTCGCCGGAGTGGATCCGGGCGACGCGCAGCCCTTCCGCACCGGCCCGCTCGTACACGGCGACGACGTCCTCCAGGGACATCGTCGCCGAGTCCAGGATCTCGGCGCCCACGCGCGCGTGGTCGAGGACCTCGGCCTGCACCAGGCTGGCCGCCCAGATCACGACGTCGGCCTCGGCGATGGCGCGCGCGGCACGGAACGTCAGCAGATCGGCGGCGCCGGGGCCGGCACCGACGAAGGTCACCTTGCCGGTGGGGGCGGCAGCGGTATCGGCAGCGGCCATGGGGTCGGATCCTCTCAAGCGGGACAAACAGAACGGGAACGTCAGTACACGTGGGGGTGGAGTGGGCCAGGATGTGCGCGAACAGGGGTTGATCGGATAGCAAGGGGACTATGGCGGTCTTCGTCGCGCTCGGCGCGTTCCTGATGACGCTGGCCGGCGGCTGGACGGCACAGCGCGTGACCGACCGCCGCCATCTCGTCCTGGGCCTGGCCGGCGGCCTGATGCTGGGTGTGGTCGGCCTCGACCTGCTGCCGGAGGCGCTGCACGCGGCGGGCCGCGAGGTCTTCGGCGTACCGGCCGCCCTGCTGCTCTTCGTGGCCGGCTTCCTCGTGGCCCATCTGGTCGAACGCCTGCTCGCCGCCCGCCAGGCCTCGCACGGCGCCGAGGAGCACAACGGCCGCGCGCCCGAGGTGGGCCTCACGGCGGCCGCCGCGATGGTCGGCCACAGCTTCATGGACGGGGTCGCGATCGGCGCCGCGTTCCAGGTGGGCGGCGGCATGGGCACGGCCGTCGCGCTCGCGGTCATCGCCCACGACTTCGCGGACGGCTTCAACACGTACACGATCACGAGCCTGTACGGCAACGCCCGCCGCAAGGCCATCGCGATGCTGGTCGCGGACGCGGCGGCCCCCGTGGCGGGTGCCGCGTCGACGGCCTTCCTCACCATCCCGGAGGCCCTGCTCGGCGGCTATCTCGGCTTCTTCGGCGGCGTGCTCCTCTACCTCGCCGCCGCCGAGATCCTCCCCGAGGCTCACCACGAACACCCCGCGCCCGCGACCCTGCTGTGCACGGTCGCGGGAGCGGCGTTCATCTGGCTGGTGGTAGGCCTCGCCAGCTGAGCCCATGGGGAGGGGTCTCACAGTTTCCCGCCCCGCCCGCCCTCACGCCGCGCGGGCGCGATGAGCGTCGACAGATACGGCAACGGCTCCCCATCCAGCTCGGCGGCGGGCCGGATCGACTCCTCGGGCAGCCCGAGCGCCGACCCCCACACCGCGTCCTCGATCCGCCCGGTCTCCCGCAACGCCTCGGCGACCTCCGCCGCCTGCCGCCCGAACTTGTACGCCACGACCGTCCCCGGCCCGGCGAGCGCGTCCTTGAGCACACCGGACCCGGCGGTCACGGGCACGAGGGTGAGTGGCTCGGTCCCTTCGGTGAGCACGGCCCCGGAACGCGCGGCGAGATCCTGCATGGCGGTGATACCAGGCACGGTCTCCACAACCACCCCCGGCACCAACTCCCCGATGGTCAGGGCGAGATAGGTGAAGGTGGAGTAGACGTTCGGGTCCCCGATGGTGGCGAACGCGACGACACCGTTCGTCCCGAGCAACTCGGCGACCTTGGCCCCCGCGGCATCCCAGGCGGCCTCACGCCGAGCACGGTCGGTCCGCTCATTCAGCGCGAACACAACCCGCAGCACCTTCTCCGCGGGCACGTAATGCAGAACGGTGGCCTCGGCCCGCCCCCGCTCACCACTGTCCATGACCGGCACGACGACGACATCGGCTGCCCGCAGAGCGTTGACACCCTTGACGGTCACCAGCTCCGGATCGCCGGGACCCACCCCGACTCCGATCAACCTGCTGCTGCTCATGACGTCCGGCACCTCTCCACGAACCGACGGGCCACACCGGGCTCGGCCGCCCAGTGCGTGTGCAGATAACTCGCGTGCACACCCTGTTGTACGAAACCTTCGACCCGCCGGTCAGGAGCGCGAACCCCCCAGGCGGGAGCCGCCCCCGAGCCGGGCTCGACGACGGTCCGATGAAACTCGTGCCCCCGCATCCGCGTCCCGGCCACGGCCAGCACACTGTCGCTCAACGCGACGGCATCCCGATACCCCAACGTCAGCCGCTCGCTCATCCGCCCGGACGCATCCAGCACCCCGCACATCGGCATCCCGTCCAACTCCCGGCACAGATACAGCAGTCCGGCACACTCGGCGGCGACGGGAGCACCACTCTCCGCGAGCGCTCCGACCGCCTTGCGCAACGGTTCGTTGGCGGACAACTCGCTGGCGTACACCTCCGGGAACCCGCCTCCGATCACCAACCCGCGTGTTCCGTCCGGGAGTTCCTCATCCCGCAGCGGATCGAATACGACGACCTCGGCACCGGCCGCGGTGAGGAGTTCGGCATGCTCGGCGTAGGAGAAGGTGAAGGCGGGGCCTCCGGCGACGGCAACCCTCACTTTTGAGCTGGCGGCAACATCGGCCTGCCCATTCACTTTTGGACGCGGGCCTGCATTTTCGGCCTGTCCGTTCACTTTTGGGCTCAGGCCCACACATTCAGCCCGTCCGGCGTTTGAGGACGAGGCCCCTTCAGGGCCGAAGCGGGGGTCTGGGGGCGCAGCCCCCAGGGACGGGACGGGTAGGGGCGGCGGGGGCGAAGAAGCCAAGGCCTCAGCCGCATCCCAGCCCGCACCCGACAACACACCGGCACTACGCGCCAGCGCAAGCAACCCCTCAAGATCACACCCGGCGTCGACCTGCGCCCCCATAGCCGCAACGGCCTCCACCGCAGCACCTTGCCGCTCGGCAACCGGCACCAACCCCAGATGCCGAGAAGGCGTATCCACCTGAGGAACCCGCCGCAACACCCCCAGCACCGGTACCCCCGCCGAGTCCAACGCCTCCCGCAACAACACCTCATGCCGATCGGACGCGACCTTGTTCAGGATCACGCCCCCGACCCGAACCTCCGGATCCCAGGAAGCAAACCCATGCACCAAGGCCGCGACAGACCGAGACTGCGAAGACGCGTCGACGACAAGAACCACCGGCGCCCGCAGCAACTTCGCCACATGCGCCGTGGACGCCAACTCCCCTTCCCCCGCAGCCCCGTCGAACATCCCCATCACACCCTCGACAACAGCGAGATCACACCCGCGAGCCCCATGCGCGAACAACGGCCCGACCAACTCGGGCCCACACAGATACGCGTCGAGATTCCGCCCCACCCGCCCGGTGGCGAGCGCGTGATACCCGGGGTCGATGTAATCCGGCCCGACCTTGTGCGGAGACACGGCAAGCCCCCGCGAGGCGAACGCGGCCATCAACCCCGTGGCAACAGTGGTCTTGCCGCTACCGGACGAAGGCGCGGCAATGACCAACCGAGGGACGGAGGAGGACGAGGAGGACAAGGAAGTCACGACAGCTTCACCACTCGATACCCCGCTGACCCTTCTGCCCGGCGTCCATGGGGTGCTTGACCTTGGACATGTCGGTGACGAGGTCGGCGTACTCGACGAGCTTCTCGGGCGCGTTCCGCCCGGTGATCACGACGTGCTGCGTGCCCGGCCGGTCCCGCAGCACGGAGACGACCTCATCGACATCGACCCACCCCCAGTGCATCGGGTAGGCGAACTCGTCCAGCACATACAGCTTGTAGGTCTCGGCGGCGAGATCCCGCTTGACCTGCTCCCACCCTTCCCGCGCCTTCTCCTCGTTGTCCATCTGGGAGTCGCGCTGAACCCACGACCACCCCTCGCCCATCTTGTGCCAGTCGACGGACCCGCCCTCACCGGAAGCCCCCAGCACCCGAAGCGCGTTCTCCTCGCCGACCTTCCACTTCGCCGACTTGACGAACTGGAACACCCCGATCGGCCACCCCTGATTCCAGGCACGCAACGCCAGCCCGAAGGCGGCGGTCGACTTACCCTTCCCAACTCCCGTATGCACAACGACAAGTGGCCGATTCCGCCGCTGACGGGTCGTCAACCCGTCATCCGGTACGACACTTGGCTGCCCCTGCGGCATTACGCGGCCCTCCTCTGTACGTCCTTCACGAGCCCGGCGATCGAGTCCGCCCGCAACTCGTCCAGCGTCACAGCCGTACCCTCCAGCTCACCGGCCAACTGCCCTGCCAGCCCCAGCCGTACGGGCCCGGTCTCGCAGTCCACGACCACGGAGGCGACCCCGTCGGCGGCGAACAGCCGCGCCGCCCGCCCGGCAAGCGCGACCGGCTCGGGCCCACCGGTGGCCCGCCCATCGGTCACGAGGACAACCAGCGCCCGCCGCGCCGGATCCCGCAACCGCTCCACCCGCAGCACGTCATGCGCCTTGAGCAGTCCGGCGGCAAGCGGCGTCCGCCCACCCGTCGGCAACGACTCCAGCCGTACGGCGGCGGCGTCCACGGAAGAGGTCGGCGGCAACGCAACATCAGCGCTCGCCCCCCGGAAAGTCACCAGCCCCACCTTGTCCCGTCGTTGATACGCGTCGAGCAGCAACGACAGCACAGCCCCCTTCACCGCACTCATCCGCTGCCGCGCCGCCATCGACCCGGACGCGTCCACGACGAACAGCACGAGGTTGCCCTCACGCCCCTCCCGCGTCGCCTGCCGCAGATCGTCCCGGCGCACGACCAGCCCACGTCCGGACCGCCCGCGAGCCAGCTGATGCGGAGCGGCCGCCTGGATGGTCGCCGCCAAGTGCAGCTTGGTGAGCGTCCCTTGGGGCCGCTTGGCCCCGGTGGTCCGCCCGTGCTCGGTCCGCGCCCGCGAACGCCGCCCGGCGGCACCCTCGCCGATCCCCGGCACGCTCAGCACCTTGGTCCGGAAGGGCTCGGAGGCCCGCACGGGCTGCTGCTCACCCGAGCCCGCGCCGGAAGGCTGCGGTTCCCCGCCCTCGCTGGCCTCGGGCTGCGCACCCGTGTCATCACCCTGAGGCCCATCGGAGTCCGGTTGCTGCCCGCCGCCCCCGCTCGGACCGTCAGGACCGCCGTCCGGATCGGGATCGTCCTCGGGCCCCTGCTCCGGCTCCTGCTCCTGCTCCGCGAACTCCTCCAGCGTCTCGTCGAGCTTGTTCTCGTCAAGTCCCGGCGCGTCGAAGGGATTTCGCCGCCGCCGGTGCGGCAGCGCGAGCAACGCGGCCTGCCGTACGTCCTCGGCGAGTACGTCGGTCCGCCCGGCCCAGGCGGCCAGCGCGGTCGCCGTTCGGGCCATGACGATGTCGGCCCGCATGCCGTCCACCTCGAAGGCGGCACAGGTCGCCGCGATCTGCCGCAGCGCCCCGTCGCCCAGCCGCACGGACGGCAACAGCGCACGCGCGGCGATGATTTGGGCCCGTACGGCGGACTCCTCGTCCGCCCAGCGCACGGTGAACCCGGCGGGATCGTCGTCGTAGGCGAGCCTGCGCCGGACGACCTCGACCCGCTGGTCGGGCTCCCGCGAGGCCGCGACCTCGACGGTCAGCCCGAAGCGGTCGAGCAACTGCGGGCGCAGTTCGCCCTCTTCGGGGTTCATGGTGCCGACGAGCAAGAAGCGGGCGGCGTGCCGGACGGAGACGCCTTCGCGTTCGACGTACGACGCGCCCATCGCGGCGGCGTCCAGCAAGAGGTCCACGAGGTGGTCGTGGAGGAGGTTGACCTCGTCGACGTAGAGGATGCCCCGGTGCGCGTCGGCGAGCAGGCCCGGCTCGAAGGCCTTGACGCCCTCGGCGAGTGCCCGCTCGATGTCGAGCGCGCCGACGAGCCGGTCCTCGGAGGCGCCGACCGGCAACTCGACCATGCGCGCGGGGCGTTGGGCCCCGGGCCCGGTCTCGTGCGGCCCGTCCGGGCAGGCCGGGTCGGGCGCGGCGGGATCGCAGGAGAAACGGCAGCCGGGCACGACGGCGACCTCCGGCAGCATCGCCGAAAGGGCGCGTACGGCCGTCGACTTGGCGGTGCCCTTCTCGCCGCGCACCAGCACACCGCAGACCGCCGGCGACACGGCGTTCAGCAGCAGCGCGAGCCGCAGATCGTCCTGGCCGACAAGGGCCGTGAACGGAAAGGGAGTTGTCACTGGTCGTCGCCCTCCAGGTCGCCTTCGAGCTCCAGGTAGGTGGCCCGCAGTCGTTCCAGCGTGTCCGCGTCCGGCTCGGCCCACAGTCCGCGCTCGGCCGCTTCGAGCAGCCGCTCGGTGATGCCGCGCAGCGCCCACGGGTTGGACTTCTTCATGAAGTCCCGGTTCTCCGGGTCGAAGACGTACTCCGCGCTGAGCTTCTCGTACATCCAGTCGTCGACGACGCCGGCCGTCGCGTCGTACCCGAAGAGGTAGTCGACGGTCGCCGCCATCTCGAAGGCACCCTTGTAGCCGTGGCGCCGCATCGCCGCCATCCAGCGGGGGTTGACCACCCGGGCGCGGAAGACGCGGTGCGTCTCCTCGCCCAGCGTGCGGGTCTTCACCTGGTCCGGGGTGGCCGAGTCACCGACGTACGCCTCGGGGGAGGTGCCGGTCAGGTGGCGGACCATGGCGACCATGCCGCCGTGGTACTGGAAGTAGTCGTCCGCGTCGACGAGATCGTGCTCGCGGGTGTCAACGTTCTTGGCCGCTACGGCAATTCGCTTGAACGCGGTCTCCATGTCCCCGCGCGCCGCCCGCCCGTCCAGCCCGCGCCCGTACGCGTAACCGCCCCACACGGCGTACACCTCGGCGAGGTCCGCGTCGCTGCGCCAGTTCCGCGCGTCGATCAACGGCAGCAGACCGGCGCCGTAGGCCCCCGGCTTGGAGCCGAAGATACGGGCCGTGGCCCGGCGCCGGTCGCCGTGCTCGGCGGTGTCCTCGTCGGCGTGCTTGCGGACGTAGTTGGACTCCGGCGGCTCCTCCAGCTCGGCCACTGCCCGCACCGCGTCGTCGATCAGCCCGACGACGTGCGGGAACGCGTCCCGGAAGAAGCCGGAGATGCGCACCGTGACGTCGATGCGCGGCCGGCCCAACTCCGTGACGGGCACGATCTCGAAGCCGGTCACCCGGCGCGAGGCGTCGTCCCAGACGGGACGGCAGCCCAGCAGCGCGAGGATCTCGGCGATGTCGTCACCCTGGGTGCGCATCGCCGACGTACCCCAGACCGTGAGGCCGACGGACTGGGGAAACTCGCCGTTGTCCTGGAGGTACCGCTGCACGAGCGAGTCGGCCAGCGCCTGCCCGACCTCCCAACTCAGCCTGGACGGAATGGCCTTGGGGTCGACCGAGTAGAAGTTCCGGCCGGTCGGGAGGACGTTGACCAGGCCACGGGTCGGGGAGCCGGAGGGGCCCGCCGGGACGTAACCGCCGTTCAGGGCGAGGAGGATGTGGTCGATCTCGTCGGTCGTGCGGGCGAGCCGGGGCACGACCTCGACGCAGGCGAACTCCAACACCGCGACGGCGTCCGGGAGTTCGGTGCCGATGACGGCACGGACGAGCGCCGGGACTGCCGTCACCTCCCACTCCTGGGACTCCATGCCCTCGGCGAACCGGCGGCACAGCTGCTCCAGCAGATCGATCGCGTCGGCGGCGGAACGGGCGGGCCCGTCCACCAGCTCGGTCAGTTCCACCGGCACCTTCACCGGCGCCCCCGGTTCGGCCAGCAACTCCTTCTCGACCAGGCCGAAGTGCTCGGCCAACGCGGCCCGCAGACCCGGCAGCGCGTTGGCCTGCCCGCCCCACACCTGCGAGGCGCGCAGCACCGCCAGCACGAGGTTCACCCGCGCCTCGCCGACCGGGCCGCCACCCAGGATGTGCAGCCCGTCGCGGATCTGCACGTCCTTGATCTCGCACAGATAGCCGTCGATGTGCATCACGAACTCGTCGAACGCCGCGTCGTCCGGCTGGTCGTCGACATGCAGGTCGTGGTGCAGCTCGGCCGCCTTCACCAGCGTCCAGATCTGCGCGCGCACGGCCGGCGCCTTCGTCGGGTCCAGGTCGGACACGAGGGCGTACTCGTCGAGGAGTTGCTCCAGCTTGGCCAGATCGCCGTACGTGTCGGCACGCGCCATCGGCGGCACCAGGTGGTCGACGACGGTGGCGTGGCCGCGCCGCTTGGCCTGGGTGCCCTCGCCGGGGTCGTTGACGATGAACGGGTAGATCAGGGGGAGTTCACCGAGTACGGCGTCGGGCGCGCAGCCACTGCTGAGCCCAAGTCCCTTGCCGGGCAGCCATTCCATGGTGCCGTGCTTGCCCATGTGGATGATCGCGTCGGCGCCGAAGCTGTTGTCCAGCCAGCGGTACGCGGCCATGTAGTGGTGCGACGGCGGCATGTCGGGGTCGTGGTAGATCGCGATCGGGTTCTCGCCGAAGCCGCGCGGGGGCTGGATCATGACCACGACGTTTCCGAACTGGAGGGATGCCAGCACGATGTCGTCGCCGTCCACGTAGAGGTTGCCGGGTGGCTCACCCCACGCGTCCAACATGCCCTGCCTGAGCTCCGGTTCGAGCTTGTCGAACCATGCCTGGTAGTCGGCGAGCGGCACCCGCGCGGGTGCGGCGGCCAGTTGCTCCTCGGTGAGCCATTCGACGTCGTGGCCACCGGCGTTGATGAGCCGGTGGATCAACTCGTCCCCGTTGTCCGGGTGTTCGTCGACCCCGTACCCGGCGTCCCGCAACGCGTCCAGCACCCGGATCGCCGATGCGGGCGTGTCCAGACCCACCGCGTTCCCGACCCGCGAGTGCTTCGTCGGATAGGCGGTGAACACGACCGCGAGCTTCTTCTCGGCGTTCGGCTTGTGCTTCAACTTCGCGTGCCGTACGGCGATTCCGGCGACCCGCGCGGCCCGCTCGGGGTCGGCGACGTAGACCGGGACGTCGTCCGGGCCCTGCTCCTTGAAGGAGAACGGGACGGTGATGAGGCGGCCGTCGAACTCCGGGATCGCGACCTGCATCGCGGCGTCCATGGGGGAGAGGGCGGCGTCGGACGCCTCCCACGCCGCCTGCGAGGTGGTCAGGCAGAGCCCTTGCAGGACGGGGATGCCGAGGATGTTGAGCGCCTCGACGTCCCAGGCCCCCTCCTCGCCGCCCGCGGAGGCCTCCGAGGCGTTCGCGCCGCCGGCCGCGAGGACAGTGGTGATCAGCGCGTCGGCCTCGTTGATGAGCTCGTACACGCCTGATTCCGCGCTGCGCAGTGAACCGCAGTACACGGCAAGGGCGTTGGCGCCCTTCGCCTCGATCGCGTCGCACAGGGTGTCCACGAAGGCGGTGTTGCCGCTGAGTTCGTGGGCGCGGTAGAAGAGCACGGCGACCGTCGGGCGGTCCAGGTCGAGTTCGGGCTCGCCGTGGACGCCGTACTCCGGCATCTCCTGCGGTGCTTCGAAGCCCTCACCCGTGAGCAGCACGGTGTCCGAGAGAAACCGGGCGAGTTCGGTGAGGTTGTCCGGCCCGCCCTCGACGAGATACCGCAGCGCCTCGGCGACCACACCCGCCGGTACCGACGACTCGGCCATCAACTCCGCGTCGGGGACGGTCTCCCCGCCCAGCAGCACGGTCGGGATGCCGGAGGCCTTGAGCGCGGCGAGCCCGTCCTCCCAGGCGCGCTTGCCGCCGAGCAGTCGTACGACGGCGATGTCCGAACCGGAGATCAGGGCGGGGAGTTCCTCCGCCGCGTCCACCCGGGACGGGTTGCCGATCCGGTACCCGGCGCCGGAGGCCCGGGCCGCCAGCAGATCCGTGTCGGCGGTCGACAACAACAACACTGTGCTCATGCGGGCGCTCCCGGTGGAATGAAAGGCAGTCCTTGCGGCGCGCCGGACTCGATGAGTCGCCAGAGCGCGTCCGTGTCCGCGTGCTGTTCGATGAGGTCGCCGAGCCGGTCGAGCTGCTCCTCGCGCAGCGCGGCGAACGAGGTGTCGGGCGCCGGTACGAACCGGCGGCCCGCGGCGGCCGCCACCTCGCGCAGGAACGCCCGCCGGAACCCGTCCGACTCCAGCGAGCCGTGCCAGTGGGTGCCCCAGGTCTGACCGACCCGGCAGCCGTCCAAGAAGGCTTCTCCGCCCGTGAGTTGGGCGACCCCGTGATGGATCTCGTACCCCTCGACCGGCTCGCCGAGGGCTTCGCCGACGGGCCGGGTGAGGGTCTTCTCGCGCGCGAACCGCACGCGCAGCGGCAGGACTCCGAGCCCGTCGACCGAGCCCTGCCGACTCTCGACCTCGTCGTCGATGTGCTCACCGAGGATCTGGAAGCCGCCGCAGATCCCGAGGATGGGGCGTTGCTCGGCAGCCCGGCGGATCAGCGCGTCCCCAAGTCCCCGTCCCCGCAGCCATTCCAGCGCCTTCACCGTGCCCCGGGTCCCCGGGATCACGACGAGGTCCGCGTCGGCCAACTCCTCCGGCCGGTCCACGAACCGCACCACGACGCCCGGTTCGGCGGCCAGCGCGTCCACGTCGGTGAAGTTGGACATGAGGGGGATCGCGCAGACGGCGACCCGCAGCACGTCCTCGCCGACCGGCGGCGCGGTGTTCGACTCGCGCACGGTGCCGCGCAGCGAGATGCGCAGCCCGTCCTCCTCGTCGATCCCGAGCCCGTGCTGGAACGGCAGCACGCCGTACGCCCGCCGCCCGGTGAGGCCGAGCAGCATCTCCAACCCCGGTTCCAGCAGCGAGACATCGCCGCGGAACTTGTTGACGAGGAACCCGGCGACGAACGCCTGGTCCTCGGGGCTCAGCAGCGCGACGGTTCCGAAGAAGGAGGCGAAGACGCCCCCGCGGTCGATGTCGCCGACGACGAGAACGGGTAGTTGGGCGTTGCGCGCGATGCCCATGTTCACGATGTCGGTCCGCCGCAGATTGATCTCCGCGGGCGAACCGGCCCCCTCACAGATCACCGCGTCATACGTGCCCCGCAACTCGGCGAGACAGTCCAACACCGTGCCGAGTAGCGCCTCTTGACGCCCGCCGTGATAGCCGCGCGCACTCATCTCGCCAACTGGCTTGCCCATGAGGACTACTTGGCTGGTGCGGTCGCTGCCCGGCTTGAGGAGTACGGGGTTCATCAGCGCGGTCGGCTCGATCCGGCACGCCTGCGCCTGCATGGCCTGCGCCCGCCCGATCTCGGCACCTTCGCGGGTGACGAATGAATTCAGGGACATGTTCTGCGCCTTGAACGGCGCGACCTTCACGCCCTGCCGCACCAGCCACCGGCAGATCCCGGCGGTCACGACACTCTTGCCGGCGTCCGAGGTGGTGCCGGCCACCAACAGCCCGCCGCCGCTCATGACTTCCGTCCCTTCACCAGCAGCCGCCCGGCGACACTGACCCCGAGCGCGAGCAGCCCGACGCGCCGGGACAGCCGTACGGCACGCGCGATGTCCGGTACGGCGACGGCGCGTCCGTCGCCGTTGAGCACGGGCCGGTGCTCGACCCGGCCGCCGTAGGAGAGCGTCCCGCCGAGTCGTACGCCGAGGGCGCCCGCGAAGGAGGCCTCCACGGGACCGGCGTTGGGGCTCGGGTGTTTGCGGGCGTCGGTGCGCCAGGCGCGGGCGGCGCCGCGCGGGTCGCCGCCCGCCACGGTCGCGAGGGCGGCGGTGAGGCGGGCGCCCGGCCAGCCGGCGACGTCGTCGAGGCGGGCCGAAGCCCAGCCGTAGCGGCGGTACTTGGCCGACTTGTGGCCGACCATCGCGTCCAGCGTGTTCACGGCGCGGAAGCCGAGCAGGCCCGGGACGCCTGCGATGCCGCCCCAGACCAGGGCGCCGACGACCGCGTCGGACGTGTTCTCGGCGACGGACTCGACGACGGCCCGGGCGATCCCGTCGGCGTCGAGGGCCTGCGGGTCCCGTCCGCAGAGGTGGGGGAGTCGTGCCCGTGCGGCATCGATGTCCCCGGCCTCCAGCGCGCGCCCGATGACCCCGGCCTCGCGCGCGAGGGAGGTTCCGCCGACGACGGCCCAGGTGGCGGCGGCGGTGAGGGCGGCAGAGGCCGTACGGGAAGGTCGTAGGGCCGAAGTGGCCGCGGTGGCGAAGGCGATGGTGCCGCCTACGCACACGGCGGTGTGCAGGGCGCCCCAGCCTCGGTGGTCGCGCCACAGCACCTGTTCCACGGCGCCGGCGGCACGGCCGAAGGCGGCGACCGGATGCCCGCGGCGGGGATCGCCGAGGAGGTGGTCGCCGAGGAGGCCGGCGGCGGCGCCGTACGCGAAGACGCGATCGGCACGCATCGGGTCAGCCGATCACTGAGTCGGACACGGGGATGGTGCGGGACCTCGAACGGCAGCCGAGCATGGCGATTTGTCCTCACTCAGGGTGTCCACGCCCTGGTTCGACGAGACCGGCGGTGAGAGTTCCTGGCTCCCGGGGGTGTCTACCCCGGTGACAGTGGCGGGACCGCGCCGGATTCGCACCGGCTTCCTCTCCTGCCGCCGTATATGGCTCCGGCAGTCCACCATGCTGTTGGAAGGGCCGTCAACTTGCTGTTGACCTGCGGGGACGGAGTGTGCTGATGCCCACACGCGAGGGGTCGGAGGGGTCACGCGGACGTGGGGTGCGGGACGGCGACCCGTCCCGCACCCCACGCTCGGTCGAACTGGCGGCCGGTCAGGCCACGATCAGATAGATCCCGTACGCCACCGCCGCCGCGCAGGCCGCGAAGCAGGCGTACGCGCCGGTCAGGGCGAGGGGCGCGGAGTCGCCCTGGGCGGTGGCGCGTTCGCGGCGGGAGAGGCCGACGATGCCGAGGGTGAAGACCGCCACGAGGGAGACGGTGGCCACCAGGCTGACGCCGAAGACGGAGCCGAGGGCTGCCCAGTCGATGTGCATGCTGATTCGTTCCTTCGTGTCTGGGGCGCGGGCTCAGACGGCGGCGGCCGGCGGTGTCGCCGGGTCGGACTTCGCGAGGGTGGGCGGGGAGGGGATCGTCGCCGACAGGCCTTCGGAGAGGGCGACCGACGGGGGCGGCGGGGTGACGGCGGCGATGGCGGTGGTGACCACGCCGGCCGGTTCGTCGATCTCGTTGACGTTCGAGGCGTCGACGACCTGGCGCCGGGAGAGCAGCCAGATGCCGGCGCTGGACGCGACCAGGAAGACGGCCACCAGCGCGGTGCCCCAGTCGCCGAGGTCGGTCACGGACTCGGCGAGCGCGCCGACCAGCGCGGCGGCCGGCAGCGTGAGCCCCCAGGCGACGAACATCCGGGTGGCGGTCGACCAGCGGACGACACCGCCCTTGCGGCCGAGGCCCGCGCCCATCACCGAACCGGAGACGGCGTGCGTGGTGGACAGGGAGAAGCCGATGTGCGAGGAGGCCAGGATGACCGCGGCGGCGCTGGTCTGGGCGGCGAAGCCCTGCTGCGGCTGGAGGTCGGTCAGGCCCTTGCCCATCGTGCGGATGATGCGCCAGCCGCCGATGTAGGTGCCCATCGCGATGGCGAGGCCCGCGGAGAGGATGACCCAGGTGGGCGGGTCCGAGTCGGGGGCGATGGAGCCGCCGGCGATCAGGGCCAGGGTGATGATGCCCATCGTCTTCTGCGCGTCGTTCGTGCCGTGGGCCAGCGAGACCAGGCCGGCGGAGGCGATCTGGCCGACGCGGAAGCCCTTGTCGGCGGCCTTGCCGCCCGCGTTCTTGCCCACGGCGTAGGAGAAGCGGGTGGCGAGCATCGCCGCGACGCCCGCGACGATCGGGGCGGCGATCGCCGGGAGCAGCACCTTGGTGACCAGGACGTCGCCGTGGACCGCGCCGGTGCCGGCCGAGGCGATGGTGGCGCCGATCAGACCGCCCATGAGGGCGTGCGAGGAACTGGACGGCAGGCCGACGAGCCAGGTCACCAGGTTCCAGAGGATCGCGCCGACCAGGGCGGCGAAGATGACCTCGGGCCGGATGCCGCTCTCGTCGACGAGCCCCTTGGAGATCGTGTTGGCGACCTCCACGGAGAGAAAAGCGCCCACCAGGTTGAGGGTGGCCGACATGGCCACCGCGACCTTGGGCTTGAGCGCACCGGTCGAGATGGTGGTGGCCATCGCGTTGGCGGTGTCGTGGAAACCGTTCGTGAAATCGAACGCGAGTGCGGTGATCACCACAATCGCGAGGATCAGCGAGAAGCTTTCCATTTACCCAGGCAATCGTTCGAGGTCATTGGCGCGTTGACCGTAGGAAACCTGAATGAACGGAAGATGAACTGAGGGGGTCCCTGTGGTGGCCGGATTGCCTAGTAACCCCGGGCGAACTTCCTCAGTTGGCTCACCGTCCCGTTGAAGAGATTCTGGTCACCCGGCAGGCTCCCGCTGTTGTCGTACTGCCAGAAGGTCCAGTACGACCATCCGGCGGGCAGCGAGCCCGCGTCCGCCGACCCGTGGCGGGCGATCCACAGGGCGTGTGCCGAGGCCAGGGAGCTGTTGTCGCCCGTGCAGGTCTTCCACCACAGGGTGGTCGTGTAGATCACGGGGCGGCGGCCGGTCTCCCGGTTCACCTCGGCGCTGAAGGCCTTGATCCAGTTGACCGTCCCGGTCTTGCTCAGGCCGTAGCAGGGGTGCTTCTTGTCGTACGGGTTGGTCTCGATGTCCAGGGCCGGCGGCAGCGTCCAGCCGTCCGCCTTCCAGTCGCCGCCGTGCGCCACGAAGTACGCGGCCTGGCTCGCGCCGGACGATCTGTCCGGCAGGGCGAAGTGGTACGCGCCGCGGATGATGCCCGCCTTGCGGGCGCCGTCGTACTGCTGGCCGAAGTACGGGTTGCGGTAGGTGGTCGACTCGGTCGCCTTGACGTAGACGAACGTGGCGCCCTTCGCCTTCGCGCTCGGCCAGTTGACGCTCTTCTGGTGCGAGGAGACGTCGTGGCCCTTCGTCGGGCTCGCGGCGGTGCCGGCGGCGGTGGCCGGGGTCTCGGTGAGCGCGAGGGCGGTTGCGCCGGCGGTGAGCGCGGCGAGGGCGGCTGCGGCGAGGCGGGCGCGCGGGTGTGGGCGGGCGAGGGTGCGGATGCGGTTCGGTGTGCGGTCACGGGCCATGTTTCCCCCGGGAATGGCGGCGTGCACGACAAATCTCCCAGAGGTTATTGGAAGATCCGTCAATGCCGGTCGGTCTCCGGCCAAGCGGCCGGAGTGGGTGATTGACACCTATATGTCATCTTTCGGATGCGCGGCTTCCGGCCTAAAGTGCCTTCGCCCGAACGTGCGTTGGGGCACCGGCTGACAGGATCGCGGCATGGCTGAGCAACGGCGGGACCAACGGGACGGGCGGGGCACCCGGGAGAGTGCGGGGATCGTGGGGGAGGCGCGGAGGCGAAGTGTGCGCGCCGAGGAGGCGCACGCCTGGGGCGCGCTCGTCGCGACAGCGCGCCGGACGGTCTCCGACGGCCTGGTCGTCGGCACGTCCGGGAACGTCTCGGTGCGCGTCGGCGACACGGTCCTGGTCACACCGTCGGGCGTCCCCTACGACCGCCTCGCGCCCGCCGACACGGTCGGTGTCGACCTCGACGGCCGGCAGGTCCTCGGCACCCTGCTCCCGACGAGCGAACTCCCCATGCATCTCGCCGTCTACCGCAGCACCGACGCCCACGCGGTCGTCCACGCCCACGCCGTCCACGCGACGGCCGTCTCGACCCTCGTCCCCGAACTCCCCTCCGTCCACTACATGTCCGGCGCCCTCGGCGGCCCGGTCCGGGTTGCCCCGTACGCGACCTACGGCACGGAGGAGTTGGCCGAGAACATGCTCCACGCCCTCGCCGACCGCTCCGCCTGCCTCCTCCAGAACCACGGCACGATCGCCTACGGCACGTCCCTGGACCAGGCCTTCGACCGCACGGCCCAGCTGGAGTGGATGTGCCGGCTGTGGCTTACGGCGTCGTCGGTACCGGGGTTGTCGCCGACGTTGCTGACGGGGGAGCAGGTGGCTGAGGCGGGGGAGCGGTTGCGGGGGTATGGGCAGGGGGGCGCGCGGCGGGGTGAGGGGTGAAGGTGCGGCGGGGTGAGGGCGGTGGAGGTGAGGGGCAGAGGAGAGCGCGGCGAGGGTGAGGGCGCGGGTGGGGACGGCGGAAGCGAGAGGGTGAGGTCGGCTTTGTGTGGGGTGCGGGTGGTGGAGAGG
>NZ_JNXE01000065.1 GCF_000716605.1 Streptomyces sp. NRRL F-525
GTACTGCAGGGGGGACCCTGTGGGAGAGTAGGACGCCGCCGAACAAATATTGCGAAAACCCCCGTACCGTTAATTCGGTACGGGGGTTTTCTGCGTTTAAGGGCCCTGCAGGGCCCGCTGTCTTACAGACGGCCTGCGCTTTTGAGAGCCAGATATGCGTCCGCGAGTGCCGGCGCGAGATCGTCCGGTGTCGCGTCGACGATGGTGACGCCGGCTCGGCGGAGTTTTTCCGCGGTGCGGTCGCGTTCGGTCTGGGCGCGTGCCGCGGCCGCCGCCTCGTAGACCGCCTCTGTGTTTCCACGGGCCGTGGCCATGCGGGCGATGTGCGGGTCTGCCACGGAAGCCACCAGAACCGTATGGCGCTGGGTGAGTTGGGTGAGGACGGGGAGCAGGCCCTCTTCGACCGGGGCCGTGTCGAGGCTTGTCAGCAGGACGATCAGGGAGCGGCGGGGGGCCGTGCGAATCGCGGTGGCTGCCAGGGCTCGGGCGTCTGTTTCGACGAGTTCGGGCTCGAGTGTTGCCATCGCGTTGACCAGTGACGGGAGTACGTCACGGGCCGTGCGGCCCTGGACGAGGGCGCGGACCCGGCGGTCGTAGGCGAGGAGGTCCACGCGGTCGCCGGCGCGGGACGCCAAGGCTGCGAGGAGCAGGGCGGCGTCCATGGAGGCGTCGAGGCGGGGGGCGTCGCCGACGCGGCCGGCTGAGGTGCGGCCGGTGTCGAGGACCAGGAGGATGTGGCGGTCTCGTTCGGGGCGCCAGGTGCGTACCGCGACCGTCGTTTGGCGGGCGGTGGCGCGCCAGTCGATGGAGCGGGTGTCGTCACCGGGGACGTATTCGCGCAGGCTGTCGAACTCCGTGCCTTCGCCGCGGGTCAGGACGCTGGTGCGGCCGTCGAGTTCGCGCAGGCGGGCGAGCTTTGACGGGAGGTGCTTGCGGCTGGTGAACGGGGGCAGGACGCGGACCGCCCAGGGGACCGTGTGGGTGCCCTGGCGGGTGAGGAGGCCGAGGGGGCCGTAGGAACGGATTGTCACTCGGTCTGCGTGGCGGTCGCCGCGGCGGGTGGGGCGTAGGCGGGTGGTGAGGCGGCGGCGTTCGCCGGGTGGGACCGTCAGGCGGTGGCGGGAGGCGTCGAATTCGGTGCCGGGGAGCCAACTGCTGGGGGGCCAGGCGTCGCGGATGCGGGCGCGGAGTGGGCGGCGGGACGGGTTGGTGACCGTCAGGGTGACGTCGGCGGTTTCGCCCAGGCGTACGGAGGTGTCGCCCGAGCGGGTGAGGCTCAGGTGGCGGACCGGGGCGGCCAGGGCGAAGTCGCAGGCGCAGGCCACCGCCAGGGGGGCGTTGACGGCGAGGATGCCCGTCCAGCTGGGTTCCCAGATGCCTACGGGGAGGGAGCCCAGGGCTGCGAGGAGGGCGGCGCGTCCGGTGAGGGCCATCAGCGGGGGACCGGGACGTGGGCGAGGATCGCGTTGATCACGGAGTCCGCTGTCACGCCCTCCATCTCGGCCTCGGGGCGCAGTTGTACGCGGTGGCGGAGGGTGGGGAGCGCGAGGGCCTTCACGTCGTCCGGGATGACGTAGTCGCGGCCCGTGAGCCACGCCCACGCGCGCGAGGTGGCCAGGAGGGCGGTGGCGCCGCGCGGGGACACACCGAGGGTGAGGGACGGCGATTCGCGGGTGGCGCGGCAGATGTCGACTACGTAGGCGGTGATTTCGGGGGAGATCGTCGTCTTGGCGACGGCCGCGCGGGCTGCTTCGAGGTCGGCCGGGCCGGCGACGGGGCGCAGGCCGGCGGCGTGCAGGTCGCGCGGGTTGAAGCCCTCGGCGTGGCGGGTGAGGACGTCGATCTCGTCCTGGCGGGAGGGGAGAGGGATCGTCAGTTTGAGGAGGAAGCGGTCGAGTTGGGCCTCGGGGAGGGGATACGTGCCCTCGTACTCGACGGGGTTCTGCGTCGCGGCGACCAGGAACGGGTCGGGGAGCGGGCGCGGGGTGCCGTCGACCGTGACCTGGCGTTCCTCCATGGCCTCCAGGAGGGACGACTGGGTCTTCGGAGGGGTGCGGTTGATCTCGTCCGCGAGGAGCAGGTTGGTGAAGACCGGGCCGGGCTGGAAGCGGAACTCGGCGGAGCGGGTGTCGTAGACCAGGGAGCCGGTGACGTCGCTCGGCATCAGGTCCGGGGTGAACTGGATGCGCTTGGTGTCGAGTTCGAGCGCGGATGCGAGGGCGCGGACGAGCAACGTTTTGGCGACCCCAGGGACTCCTTCTAGGAGAACGTGTCCGCGGCAGAGGAGGGCGACGACGAGGCCGGTCACGGCGGGGTCCTGGCCGACCACGGCTTTGGCGATCTCGGCTCGCAGGGATTCGAGGGAGGCCCGGGCGGCGTCCGGATTCCCCGTGGTCCCGGCGTTGTCAGTGGTCGGGTCCATCATGAACGGCGTACCTCTCTTTCGAGGGCGTCGAGTTGGTCGGCAAGTGCGATGAGGGCCGCGTCGTCGCTGGGCGGCGGGCCGAAGAGGAGGGCGTGCAGGGTCTGTCCGTCGCCGTGGAGGTGGGCGGAGAGCGCGGGGAGCAGGGCTTCGGGCGCGTGCGCCTGGGAGACGGGGACGCCTACGAGGGGGGCGAGACGGGTGCGGGTGGTGGAGCGCAGGGCGTTGGCCGCGCGGTCGCGGGCGTTTGCCTTGCGGTAGAGACGGGCGCGGCCTTCGACGGTCTCGGAGGCGCGGATCGCCACGGGGAGTTTCTCGGGCACCAGGGGGCCCAGTCGGCGTGCCCGCCACAGGGCGGCCACGGCTGCGGCGATGAACAGTTGCAGGGTGCCCCAGAGCCAGCCCGAGGGGAGCAGGTCGAAGAAGCTCTGGCTGCCGGAGTCGGTGGCCGAGGTGTCGGACAGCGAGGGGAGGTACCAGACCAGATGAGGGCGGGAGCCGAGGAGTTGGAGGGCGAGCGAGGCGTTGCCCTGCTTGTCGAGACGCTTGTTGAAGAGGATGTCGGGGGAGCCGATGACGACGGTGTCGCCGCTCCCGGAGGCGTCCGACAGCCGGAGCAGAGTCGGCCGGCCGTCGTTGGGGTAGCACTCGTCGGCGTCGGCAGCGGTGGTCGTGTACCGGTAGTCGCCGGTCTCCGCGTCGCCCGCGCGCTGGGCGGCGGGCAGGGAGCAGCCGGGGGACAGCAGGGTGTCGAAACTGGTTCCGGCGTCCGCGGTGACCTCGGGGGCGAGTCGGGGCAGGGACGCGGGACCGGGGGCCACGAGGACCGTACGGCTGCCGGAGTCGGCGAACGCCGTGTGCAGGGCGGACTGCTGACGCTCGGTCAGCAGGTCGGGGACGGCGACCAGGAGGGTGGTGTCCGGGCCGGCCGCGGCGCGGGCCTGCGCGAGGGTGGTGACCACGCGCGTGGACACGCCTCGGTCGCCGAGGAGTTCGGCGACGGCGCGGCTGCCGTAGGGGTCGGCGGAGCGCGGGTCGAGGTCGCCGTGCCGTTCGTCGGAGCGGACCGCGGCGATCGCGACGGCGGCGGCCAGGAGGATCACGAGCGCGAGGAGGATGCCCCGCGCGCGGGTCCACACCTGGCGGGCGGTCGGCGAGGCCGAGGTGGCGGGAAGCGTGGCCTCCGCGGTCATTCGGCGGCCCCCTGGCTGGTCTGGTGGGCCGTGCTGTGGGCGCTGCTCGTGAGGACGGGCTTGGTGCGCTCCAGGTCGCGGTCGAGTTCGGCGATGCGGCGGTATGACTGCTCGCTCGCGCCGCGTCCGCCGTACGTCACGTCGTCGAAGTGCGCGGCGGCGGCGCGGAGTTCGACGGTGTGCGAGGGCAGGGCGCGGCCGGCTTCCGCGACGGCTTCGTCGGCTGTGCGGCCGGGGCGGGCGTCGAGCAGGGCCCGCTCCTCCAGGGCGCGGACGATGGCACGCATGCGTTCCTGCACGGCGGGGTTCCAGTGTCCCTGGGCTGCGTGTGCCTCGGCGGCCGCGCGGTGTTCGGCGGCGCTGCGAGGGCCGTCCTCGAACAGGGCGGCGGCGGAGACGGGTTGGCGGCGGGGGGTGCCGAGGCGCCACCACAAGGCTGCCCCGACCGCGACGACGGCAAGGATGACGACGACCAGGCCGAGCGTGCCGCCGGGGGCCGCTTCCGACGCCCTGCTGAACAGTTTGTCGATCCAGTGCGAGACGGCGTCCAGGGCCCGCTGCACCAGGCTGGGATCGTTCTCGTGGTACATCTGCTTGGACAGTTCACGCCGGGCCGCCTCCCGCGCGGGGTCGCGCGGGATCGTCACCGGCGGCTCGTCGCCCGAGAGGGCTGATGACCGTACGACTGTGCCGTGGGCGCGTAGCAGTGCCCCCGCGGCCGATTCGGCGGCACGCGGCAGCGCCGTGGGTACCGCTGTGAGAACTCCCCCCGCCAGGCTCACCGCATCAGCTCCCCGGAGTGGGGCCGGGGGCGGCGGTGCCCTGGTCCTGGACGCCCGCGGCGCGGGCCAGGTCGAGGTCGAGGGCCTCGCGGCGGATGCGCTGGTCGATGTACAGGAGCACGGTGACGCCCGCCGTGATCGGGAACGCGATCATGCGGCCGATCACCGAGCCGAGGCCGCTGATGATGAGGAACGTCCAGCCGAGGCCGCCGGTGCCGTCGACGAGGCCGCTGATGCCGTCGCCGCTGAACAGGCCGGCGATGAAGGCGAACGGGATGACGAGGATGGACGACAGGATGCTCGCGATGATCTGGGCGAGCAGCTGGATGCCGAAGATGCGCCACCAGGAGCCGCGCACCAGCTTCGCGGAGCGGGTCATCGACTTGATGATGCCCTGCTTCTCGAGCATGAGTGCGGGCGAAGCCAGGGAGAAGCGGATCGCCAGCCACAGGGTGACGACGCAGCCGGCGAGGCCACCGAGGACGGCGAGGGCGATGCCCCCGTCCTGCGACCCGGTGACGGCCACGATGATGCCGGGCACGGTGGGGACGCCGATCAGGACGACGGCCATGAGGATCAGCAGGCAGATCAGGCCGAACAGCTTGAGCACCTGGGGGCGGGCGTCGCGCCAGGCCTCTCCGGCGGTGACCGGCTTGCCGAGCACGGCACGGCTGGTGACCGAGGTGAGCAGGGCGGTGGCGACGACGGTGCCGATGAGGACGACCAGGTAGACGACGCCGGTGCTGAGGAAGGCCTCGCTCATGGCGCGGGTGACTTCGGAGGCGCTGGCGTTCGGGTCGTCGAGGGCGTTGGTGCTGGCGAGGTCGTTGAAGGCGAAGCCCTGGACGAGGACGACGATGGTCTGCATGACGACGGCGACGCTGAGCGAGACGCCCAGGACCGTGCGCCAGTAGGTGCGCATGGTGGAGACGGCGCCGTCGAGGATCTCGCCCACGCCGAGCGGGCGGAGCGGGATGACACCGGGCTTGGCCGCGGGCGGGGGGCCGCCCCAGCCGGTTCCCCAGCCGCCGGGAGCGCCGTTGCCGCCGGGACCGCCGTACCCTCCGTAGCCGCCGTATCCCCCAGGGCCTCCGGGGCCGGCCGGGCCGCCGGGGTGGCCGCCGCCCCAGCCCGGGCCCGGCGGTGGGGGCGGGGGTGCCTGGCCCTGGCCGGGGGCGCCGGTGGGCGCGGACCACTGGGCGGGTGGCGGCTGCTCCTTGGACCACTGCGGGCCGGGGCCCGACGGGTCCGTGCCCTGCTGGTCCGCGGGCTGGGCAGGGCCGGGGCCGTCGGTCGGCTCGGCGGTACCGGACGCGCCGGGCTCGGGCCCGTCGGGCGGGGCGGATCCGGGCGAGGCCCAGCCCGGAGTGTCGTTCATCGTCGCTCCTTCACGGTGCCCGTCCGCGGGCGCGGCGGCAGGTTGGCAGCCATCGTGCCATGGGGTGGTCGAGCGGTGACCGGCCGCGGTATGGGCTGCACACCTTCAATTGTCCGCCGGATACGGGGCAGACTGACCGCATGGCTGATCAGTACGTGCAATCCGGCGAGGACGGCCGGTCGACCGAGATACCCGCGATCCGTTGGGACGAACCCCCCGAGGGCCCTGTGCTGGTCCTTCTCGACCAGACGAGACTGCCGGCCGAGGAGGTCGAGCTGGTGTGCACGGACGCGTCCGCGCTGGTGGACGCGATCCGTTCGTTGGCGGTGCGCGGGGCACCGCTGCTCGGCATCGCGGGGGCGTACGGCGTCGCGCTCGCCGCCGCGAGGGGCTTCGACGTGGACGAGGCCGCGATCGCGCTGGCGGGCGCCCGGCCCACCGCGGTGAACCTCTCCGTCGGCGTACGCAGGGCCCAGGCCGCGCACCGGGCCGCGCTCGCCGAGGGAGGCGGTGCCGAGCGGGCGGCCGCGGCCGCGTTGGCGGCGGCCAGGCGGTTGCACCGGGAGGACGCCGAGGCCAGCGCGCGGATGGCCGCGCACGGGCTGGCCCTGCTGGACGAGCTGCTGCCCGGCGGCGGGCACCGGATTCTGACCCACTGCAACACCGGGGCGCTGGTGTCGGGCGGTGAGGGCACGGCCTTCGCGGTGGCGCTCGCGGCGCACCGGGACGGGCGGCTGAGGCGGCTGTGGGTGGACGAAACGCGTCCGTTGCTGCAAGGTGCTCGCCTGACGGCGTATGAGGCGGCACGCAACGGAATGGCGTACACCTTGCTCACGGACAACGCGGCGGGCTCTTTGTTCGCGGCCGGGGAGGTGGACGCGGTACTGATCGGGGCGGACCGGATCGCCGCCGACGGTTCGGTGGCGAACAAGGTGGGGAGCTATCCGCTCGCCGTGCTCGCCCGGTACCACCATGTGCCGTTCATCGTGGTGGCGCCGGTGACGACGGTGGATATGGACACGCCGGACGGGGCGTCCATCGAGGTGGAGCAGCGCCCCGGCTTCGAAGTGACGGAGATCACGTCACCCCAAGTGACGGTGTCGGGAGCGGGAGGCGGGATTCCGGTGGCACCGCTGGGGACGCAGGCGTACAACCCGGCGTTCGACGTGACGCCTCCCGAGCTGGTGACGGCGATCGTCACCGAAGAAGGCGCTGTTTCGCCCGTGACGGCGGAGGCGCTGGCAGAGCTGTGTGACAGGTCACGACAGGTAACGATTTAGTTAATGGGATGATGTCGCGTTGATCGACG
The DNA here is from genome assembly GCF_000716605.1 of Streptomyces sp. NRRL F-525. Lineage (GTDB taxonomy): Bacteria > Actinomycetota > Actinomycetes > Streptomycetales > Streptomycetaceae > Streptomyces. Next base: position 7,085 of record NZ_JNXE01000065.1, read on the forward strand.
ACAACGGCCCCTCCACCTGCGCCGATTCGCAGGCCGAGGGGCCGTGACATCCAACGACTACATCAACAGACTTCGGAATCCGGCCGGTTGGCCTCCAACTGGCGGATGCGCGCCGGCTGTTGCAGCAGCCTGTTGAGCTGGCCTACCGCCTCGACCACGTCGGGGTCGAGTGCCTCAGCGTAGATGTCGAGCGTCGTCGCGATCCGGCTGTGCCGCAAGACCGCCTTGATGATCCTCGGGTGCACCCGGAGGTGTACCAGGAGCGTGCCGCAGGACTTGCGGAGCCCCTTAGGGCTCATCTTCCCGAGATCGGCAAGCCTGAGGATGCGTTGCATGATCAGGTAAAGCGACGCTGCCAGGAGCGGGCGACCGGTACGGGTGATGAACACGTGCTTCTCTGGATCCTCGTACCAAGGGCGCCCCTTGCTGATCGCCCTTTCGTGCAGCCACGCGGTACGCATCCGAGTCCAGCGCAACGGCGCGATGCACTGTGCCGGCAGCGGCAACGGAGCCTTCGAGGTGTCGGTCTTGAGTTCCACGTCGATAGTGCCGGCGCTCGTACGCTGCCGCTGTTGTTCCACCCAGAGAACCCGGTTGTCCAGGTCGATGTTCTCCCACCGGAGTCCGCACAACTCGGCACGCCGCAGCCCGAGTAGGCACATGAGCAGGAACGCCGGGTAGTACTCGCTCAGCCGCCGAGCCGCAGCGAGGAAGCGAAGCACCGTCACGGCATCCCAGCTCTTCCCGCTATCCGTAGTCGCCCGTACGTGTACGAGCTTGGCCACGTTCCTCGTGAGCCCGATGTCCTCCAGCATCGCGGCCGTCAGCGCCGCTGAGAGCACCCGGAGACAGTGCTTCGCGGTCTTGGCTCCCTTGTCCTCCGCGAGCCGCTGTACGGCGCCGCGCAGTTCCTTGATGCCCAGCTTCAGCATGACCTTGGAGCCCAGACGCGGACGCAGATGGTTGCGCACCGCAGTTTCGTACGTGCGGTAGCTCCCCGCCGAGAGATTGGGCTTCACGATCACCTCAAGCCAGTAGTCGAACCACTGACCCAACGTCATGTCCCGCGTCGGGGTGGGGATACCGCCGGAGGCACGGTCGAGCAGCTCACGCCGCTTCTGATCGCACTCGTCGTACGTCTTGCCGTACGCGTACTTCCGTTTCGTCGTGCCGTCTGGCTGAGGGACGTACACCGCTGCCTGGTACCGGCCATCAGCCCGCTTGGTGACCGTGCCCGAACCGTTGGGGTTGCGCTTGCGCTGACGAGGCATCAGTTCACCTCATCAAGCCGTGCGCGGATGTAGTCCTGAAGCGCACTTTCGGGAACACGGCGGCAGTGCCCCTCCTTGAACGAGGCCAGCCGCTTCGCGCGGATCAGGTCGTAGACCTTCGAGCGGCTGTACTTCAGCCGCGCCATGACCTCCGGCACGGTCAACAGCTCTGGCGCTGCGGTGGTCATGCGGCCACTCCTTCCAGGGCGAGCAGGGCGGGTAGTTCCTCGCGTGCGGTCTCGCGGTTGAGTTGGATGTCCCGGCGGATGTTGGCGGCGAGCCAGGATTCGCCGGGGGTGTAGCCGTGGCCTGCGTAGGTCCAGTGCGCAAGGGTGAGCGTGGTTGCCTCCGGGTTGTCGTCGGGGTCGGGCAGGCCGAGGGCTTCGCGGTGTTGGGCTGCGCGGTAGTCGGCGCGGACCTGTCGCAGGGCGCCCAAGGTGGTCGAGTAGCTGCGGGACTTGGTCGAGAAGTGGCCCCGGAAGCCGAGCATGTGAGCCCAGTCCCGGAGCTTGCGGTCCGGGTAGAGAGCGTGCAGGTCGAGGCAGGCCTCAATGAGCCGGCGGGGGTGGTCGGGCACGCCGAGCAGCACGAGGGCTTCCTTGTTGCCGATCCGGCGGTCGACCGTGCCCGTGGTCTCCGCTGCTTTGGTGGCGTACTTGGCGACGTAGGAGGCGACCGCCTGTTCGGTGATCTCTTCGCCGTGGCCGAAGGCGCCGATCGGCTGCACGTCGAGCTGAGTGCCCCAGCTCAGCGTGCGGGCCGGCTCCGTGCGGGCGGGCTGGTCGGGGTCCGGCTGGTACCGGGCCGGGTCGACGTCGACTGCGACGCGGGCGGCAGCGGCACGGATCGCCTCGTCGAGCAGGTCGAGGGTGGCCCAGGCTGGCGGGGGGCTGTCGGGCCCGTCCGGCCCGTCGAAGCGGATCACGGCGTGGAAGTGGACGGCACCGCGCTTTTGGTATTCGGCGACCTTGCCGAAGGCGACCCGGGATTGTTCGCGGGCGTCCTTCTGGGTGAGGCCGGCCCGCTTGGCGATCTCGCGGCGCAGGTAGATCGTGAAGTAGCGCCACAGGTCGGAGGCGTGGTTGTTCCACAGCACCGCTCCCGCGTAGTCATACGTGTCCGGGTCGAGCGGGGTCCCGAGTTCGGGCGCGTCCTCACCATGGCGTTGCCCGCAGCGGCAGGGCCGATTGCCGGGGCGGTTGTGGACCGGCCCGAACGAGGGCGCGGTGAGGGTGGCGAAGACGCGGGGGTGGTCGCGAATCGTGTGCGGGGTGCCCTTGGCGGGGTCTCCGACGAGCCCGGCGCGGATGAGGTGGTAGGTGTCCCCCGCGTACGTCCAGGCGCAGGCCGGGCAGCGCGAGGCACGGCGGTTACCGCACGCGATCCGGAGCATGCCGCCGGGCTCGTTCTCGGTCGTGTAGGCGTACAGCACGGTCTTCGTGGTCGGGTCGATGGTCTTCGTGGCGCCGGCGAGGCGGATCGGGTCGGAGCAGCCTCCGGTGCGGCGGATCTGGTCTTGCCAGCGGTCGAAGTCAGCCGAACCGGCCACCCTCAGCACGTCGCCGAGGGTGGCCGGGTCGAGACCCGCCAAGGTGGCGGTGTCAGTCACGCGATCACCGCTCCTTCCGGTGAGCGGTGCCGTGGTGGGCGCTGTAGTCCTCGACCAGCGCCTTGACGTCGGTGTCGCCGTTGGCGTGGTCCTCAGCACCGCAGCCGCCGCATACGTAGTCGCCCTGCGAGCGGGTGTACTGGGTACCGCCACGGACGCGCAGGCCGGGCTCTTCCTCGGTGGGCCTGAGGTCAGCGGGAAGCTTGCGGAACATGGCGGTCACCTCCCGGCGCGGACGAGGGCGGCGGCGGGGACGGTGTGACCGGTGCCCTTGCAGGCCTTGCAGATGACGCGGAGGGTGACGCGGGTGCCGTCGTGGTGGCGGGTGCCGGTGGTGATGGCGGCGGTGGCGAAGCCGTCGCAGTCCGGGCAGAGGGGCGTGTTCGGGGCGTGCTGGTGCATGATTGGGGCGTCCCTTTCGGGTCCGTTGGATCAGGAATGGGTGAGGCGCCCGGAGCGGCGGAAGTTTGGCGACCGAGGCCGCTCCGGGGGCCGGTTAACGCTGGTTGTTGAGGTCCTTCAGCAGCGAGCGCAGGACGACCGCGACCACGGCGACGGACATGCCCGTGATGGCGACCGCGAGCAGCAGCGAGACCAGGACCGCGCCGACGACGAGGACCACGGCGCCGCCGCCGGCCGCGAGGGCGAGCGCGCTGCCCGGGGTGAGCTGCACGGTCGGACGGTTCGAGACCGGGGCGACGGGAGCCGGGGCCTGCGGGGCGGGTACCGGGGCGCCGGCGGTCGGCACGTAGACGACCGGGGCCGGGGCGGGGGCGGTGTCCTGCGGCGGGTACTTCGGGGTGAACACGGTTGATCTCCCTTCGGGTCGGGTTACTTGAGGACGGTGGCGATGGCGGGGGCGAGGACGCTGCCGGCGATGAGGTAGCCACCGAGCAGGAGCACGATCACCAGCCACACGGGCGGGCGGATGAGCTTGATGCCGAGCCATCCGACGACGAGCAGGGCGAACCAGAGCGGAACAGCCATGACGTGATCTCCCTTTCAGGCCTGGCAGCGGTGGGTGTGGGCGGCGAGTTCGGCGGCGGCACGGTCGTGGTAGTCGCTGGAGAACCCGCAGTCCGGCGCCGTGCAGGCCGTCGCGTGCTTCTCGCGACCCCGGTCGTCGTTGTAGGTGGCGACCTGGACGGGTCCGACACGGATCACGTGGCGGAAGCGGTGCTGTGCGCTCACGGGTCAACTTCCTTTCATTTCAGGTGAGTTGGAGTTGCGCGGCGATCGCTGCGGTCATCGGTGCGGGCAGTTGGAGCCGGGTCGACAGGACGTCGGCCGGCATCGGCGATCCGGTCGAGGCCTGGTGGGCTTCGGCGATCTTCCGGGCGTGGTCGAGGAGCGCGACCGGAACCACGGGCCCGGGGGCCGTAGCCGGTTCAGGTGCGGCGGTGAGTTCCGGCGCCGGGTCGACCGCAGGGGCAGGCTCGTCGGCACGGTGCATCTCGACTTCCGGCGCGGTCACTTCGTCCACAGGCTGTGCGGGAACGAGCGCAGCGGTAGGCGAGTGGACCAGGAGGGTTCCGCCCAGGAACGCGAGGGCGGGCCAGCCGGCGACGAGGATGCGCAACCAAGCAGGAACGTGTTCGAGGTCGAGGAGTCCGGCGGTGGCGACGTTCGCACCGAGCGAGGCGGACAGGGCGATCACGAACCAGGTCCAGGCAGCGCGGTCGCGGCGAGCCGTCCGCAGTCGGCGCCAGGCGGCGACCATCAGCAGGTCGACCGAGACCGGGTAGGCCCAGGCCTTCCAACCGGACTGGTGAGCCGCTTCCGCCAGGTCGTGCAGATGGGCGAACGAGAGGGCGCCGGCGATGACGGCTTGGATCAGGACTGCGTCCAGACGGACCGAGCGGGCCATGAACGGCACCTCCCTTCAGGAGAGTTGGGCCAGGAGCGGGCGGGGAAGCGAACTCCAGCCGCCCGACCCCGACAGGTCATTCGGCGGGGGCTTCGCCACTGCCCAGGCAGTTGAGGCAGAAGCCGGTTTGCTTGCCGACCGCGCGGCGCTTGCGGCCGACCTGGACGGTGCGGGAGACCTCTCCGGTGCCGTGGCAGACCGGGCAGTCCTTCGCGTCGGTCTCGCGGGCGGCGGTGTCGGATGCGGGCATGAGCTGCGCTCCTTCCGGTTTTCGGCATGGCGGGGGTAGGGACCTGGCGCGAAGCGGTCGCGCCAACCGATGGAGCAGAGGGGGGTTAGGGCTTGATCAGCAACGGGGTGCCGACGAGGGGCGAGGACGCGGCGGGGGCGAAGGGCCGAAGGAACGGAAGGTCGGGCACCAGGTGGTCGAAGTCCCGGCAGACGGCGGCGACTTCCTCGCGGGAGATCTCGGGTGTGCGGATCAGAGACCAGCCGCCATCCGCATCGGTGGCGACGGCGGTACCAGCGCGGCTCGCAGGGATCACGCAGGCTGCCGGCACGGCGGTCGGGGCGACGTCCTTCAGCCCCATCTCGGCCGTTTCCTTGTCGTTGACCCGGTGCACGACCCGCCCGGTGAGCTGAGCGCGCAGCATGGTCGCGCCCTTGCCCAGGTCGGAGCCGAAGCGCTGCCCGCAGATCTCCAAGTAGATGCCTACCGAACGGGCCATCTGCGCCAGCCGGATCAACGCCGTGACGATCCGCGTGCGGCGGTCCTCATCCTCCTTGCGGGAGATCAGGAAGAGTTCGGCGATCTCGTCGACCAGCACCACGATCGGTGCCGGCCGCAGGTCTGCGGGCAGTTGCCAGACGTCCGAGGCGCCGTACAGGTGCAGCAGATCGAAGCGGTCTTCCATCTCCGTGACCAGCACATCCGCCAGCGAGGCGGCATCGTCCGGGTTGGTCGCGAGGGCCGACAGACGCGGCGCGAACACGGACTGTTCCACCCCGCGCTTGCAGTCCATGCCCACCAGCGCCACCGGCAGTTGAGCCAGGCCCTTGATCAGGTTGCGCTGATACGTGGACTTCCCCGAGTTGTTCGCGCCCAGGGTCAGCGCCATGGGGACCTTGCGGTAGTCCCGCTCGAACACGGTCCCGTCATCCCGCAGCGCCACCGGCACCACCAGGCCGTGAGGCTGTGTCTTGCGCGGCATCCGCACCCGGCGCAACACGTCGTAGCCGGTCATCCGCAGTTCCACGAACCCCGGCTTCGTCACCGCCACCCGCACCGCGTGCACACCCCAGGCATGCCGCAGCCGCTCCGTGGAGGCGATCACGTCGGCAGGCTCCAGGCCCGCCGGAAGACGCAGGGTCACCCGCAGTCCGGTCATGGTCCCCCGCACGCGGCGGATCTTCGGCGGAACCGGCTGCACCTGCCGGCGGGCGACGTTGCGTGCCATGAACGCCCGCAGGCCGGACGGCTGGACCGTCAACCCGCACACGTCCATCGTCGAGCGGTACGTCACCGTGAAGCGGCCCCACGTGGCGGGCAGACCGACCAGCGACCAGTACGCGCGAGGAGCGCGGTACTTCGCGTAGCCGACACCACCGGCAGCCGCTATGGCGCCCGTGGTCTCCAGCCACATCGTCGCGTCGGCCATGATCAGGCCCCCAGCGGGGTGACCGCGACCGCGCTGAACGCGATGCCCGAACGCTTCTCACCCTTGATCACGTTGTCCCAGTCACGCGCCTTCAGGCCGTGGACCTGAACCGGCATGCCCGGCGCGAGACCCTCCGGGTAGCCGTCCTCGGGGATCGAGACCTTCAGGAGGTTGCCCTCCCCCTCGTCCGAGACCAGCAGACCCACGGTCGACATGGCCCGACCTTCCTGGTTCACGGCCCGCTCACCGGTCGCGAAGTTCTTCACCTTCGGCTCGGGCGCAGTCGCCACGAACACCATGGCGGTCGAAACGTCAATCTTGAACGACGGCATACGTCACTCCCTTGTACGGCGGAAGAGTCCAAGCCTCTTCGCTCCCGGCAGCTTGTATATCCAAGCTGTGTCATCACCGTAGGACCCTCAACTTGGATATGCAAGTGGGTAGTTAAAAAAAGAGGACCCGAAGGCCCTCTAGGTGAGATCCACGCAGGCCGATGCGTCAGGGCACGTCGATCACGTACCGGAAGACGTGTCGATCACACGGGACGCGCGAATCGAGCACTTCGACCACCTGACCTGCGGCGGTGTGTGCGGTCCGGAAGACGCGAGCCAGCGGTACGCCCGGCGGGATGCTCAGCGCGTCGATCTCGGCCGGACTCGGCATGCCGATCTCAAGGTCTTCGACGAACTGGACGATCCGCTGCTTCACCGGCCCCTGGGGATCTTCGATCAGCCGACTCACCCCGCCACGGATCCGGCGCGGCTCTTCAACCTCCGTGCCGCCGAACAGTGCGGCGGGGTAGTACCCGTCAACGAGCTGCATCGGTGCGTCGTTCACGAAGAACGCGCGCCGGCGGACGATGACAGATGTGCCCTCTTCCACCCCGAGTCGTGACGCGATTTCGGGGGGAGCTGGCAGCGTCCGAACCTCCAGGATTCGCTGCTCGGGGCGGAGGCCTTGGGCGGCAGCTTCGGCGTTGAAGTTGCTGACGCCTGTCTGTCGACGCTCCCTGAAGTTCGCCCCCGTGGTGAGCATCTGGACGTTCGGGCGGGGGCGAACGAACACTCCGCGCCCCTGTTCGCTGATCAGCAAGCCGTCGGCTTTGAGCAGTGCCAGGGCCTTGCGTACCGTGACGCGCGTCGTGTCGTACTGATCCTTGAGCTCATTCTCTGAGCGCAGTTTCTCGCCCGGAGGCAGGTCTCCGGAAAGAATCAATGCGCGAAGCTCGTCCGCAATCCTCCTGTACGTAGGAAGATCTTTCTCGGGCATTTAGGTCACCTCGACTTGGCTATGCAAGCTAGCCTACGCGACCGCACCGACAGCGTCACTCAGTGAACGCCCACCCGCTCCAGTGCTCAACACGAACGATCACAACGGGCCCTTCAGGAGGGTGATCACGGTACTGCTCGTATTTGTCTTGCAGCAGCTCAACGGCCTTGAGGCGATCGTCGCCGCTATCCCAGACCTCCGCTCGGCCGTCGCCCCTTGACCACCAGAGGGTGGACCAATCGGATGCGTAGTGATCGACGAGAACCGAGACCCGTGGGTTCTCCCGAATGTTCCGAAGCCGACGAAGGTTCCATGAGCTTTTGGGCTTGTGATCAATCGCGAAGTACACAGCGTCATCGCTGACCGCGAACGTGATCGGCACAAGGTGAGGAACGTTGTCGGCGCCAACGGTCGCTAGACGCGCGACCGGCGACGTAGCAAACCTTGCGCGGGCGTCAGCAGAAGCAAGCCTCATGAACCCACCGTATCCACGAGGGCAGCCGGCGACACCGAAGCCCACTCGACCGCCTCATGCTCCAAGCCGACAAGTTTGAGTTGTTACAGGTTTCTCTACCTCATCAAGTGCCCGCGCAAGCGCGGGCTGGCCCCTGGGCTCCGGCCCCTCTGCGCCTGCGGCGCCGGGGCCAAGCCCTGGGGCCGCAGCAAGTTACGGCCCCGAGTAGAGACCTGGACATGCAGTAGCCACGGCCAGAACATGCCTCCGGCGGGGGATCAGCCGGCACCGGGGTGGAGGGGGCGCCGTGCGCGGCTGCGGGCCCGTAGGGGTGTGCGTGGGGTGCTTCCATCCCGACCACCATCGACCCAGGCAGAGCCGAGCAGACGCGGCCCCTGGCGTCCAGGTCGTTCGTACAGTGGCGCGCTCCACCTGGACGCCAGGAACCACGCCCGCTCCACGGTGTGTGGGTCGACGGCGGACGGGATGGAAGCTGGGGCGAGTGGTGGGCAGGGGAGAGTAGGTAGAGCATCGGCGGGGAGCCTGACATCCGTCACTGACATCAACGAGCAGGGACGAGGGCAGACAGTGACACTCGGGTACGACTATCGTCACGGGGCAGTGACCATGCTCACCTGCAACACCTTCACTGTTACGAGAATGGGATGATGTCGTTTATGAAGGGACGAGTCCTTGTCGTCGATGACGACACCGCACTGGCCGAGATGCTCGGCATTGTGTTGCGTGGTGAAGGTTTTGAGCCGTCTTTCGTAGCCGACGGCGACAAGGCGCTGGCCGCTTTCCGTGAGAGCAAGCCCGACCTGGTGCTCCTGGACCTGATGCTGCCCGGACGGGACGGTATCGAGGTGTGCCGCCTGATCAGGGCGGAGTCCGGGGTGCCGATCGTGATGCTCACGGCGAAGAGCGACACCGTCGATGTCGTGGTGGGCCTGGAGTCCGGCGCTGACGACTACATCGTGAAGCCGTTCAAGCCGAAGGAACTGGTCGCCCGGATCCGGGCGCGGCTGCGGAGGTCGGAGGAGCCGGCGCCCGAGCAGCTCGCCATAGGCGATCTGGTCATCGACGTGGCCGGTCACTCCGTGAAGCGGGACGGGCAGTCGATCGCCCTGACCCCGCTGGAGTTCGACCTGCTGGTCGCGCTGGCCCGCAAGCCGTGGCAGGTGTTCACGCGTGAGGTGCTCCTGGAGCAGGTCTGGGGCTACCGGCACGCGGCGGACACCCGGCTGGTGAACGTGCACGTCCAGCGGCTGCGTTCCAAGGTCGAGAAGGACCCGGAGCGGCCCGAGATCGTGGTGACCGTCCGCGGGGTCGGTTACAAGGCGGGACCGAGCTGACATGTCCAGGGACAGTGCCGCTTCGGCGCCCGGGGGGTCCGGGGCTCGTGCGGGGCGGCCTGTCGGCCGGACGGCGGCGGGCTCCCGCTGGGGACGCCTGTGGGAGGGCGTGCTGCTGCAGGGCGGGGTCCAGGGCAGCCCGGTCCTCCGCCTGTTCATGCGCTGGGTGCGCAGGCCGCTGCTGCCGGTCATGCGGCTGTGGCGGCGCAACATCCAGCTCAAGGTCGTCGTCACGACCCTGCTGATGTCCCTGGGCGTCGTCCTCCTGCTGGGCTTCGTCGTCATCGGCCAGGTGCGCAACGGCCTGCTGGACGCCAAGGTGAAGGCCTCGCAGAGCCAGGCCACGGGCGGTTTCGCCGTGGCCAAGCAGCGGGCCGACGAGGCGGGCAGCGGTGCCGCCGCCGACGGTTCCACGACCGACGACGGTTCCTCCCAGAACGTCATCTCCTGGATGAGCGACCTCGTGTCGTCGCTGTCCAGCGGCGGCCAGGGCGCCTTCGACGTGGTGACACTGCCCGCGGGCATGGACAGCGGCAGCGGACGCAGCCCGCGAGGCTCCGGGTACGTCGACCCGTCCGCGAGCGTGCCCGAGGACCTGCGCGCGCGGGTCAACGACCGTACGACGGCGGCCCAGAGCTACACCCGCATCATCTACAGCAACGGCAAGGAGTCCCAGCCGGCGCTGGTCGTGGGCAAGCAGGTCAACGACCCGAACGGCGACCCCTACCAGCTGTACTACCTCTTCCCGCTCACCCAGGAGGAGAAGTCGCTCAGCCTGGTCAAGGGGACCCTTGCCACGGCCGGGCTCTTCGTTGTCGTCCTCCTGGGGGCCATCGCCTGGCTCGTCGTGCGTCAGGTCGTCACGCCGGTCCGGATGGCAGCCGGGATCGCCGAGCGGCTGTCCGCCGGGCGCCTACAGGAGCGCATGAAGGTCACCGGTGAGGATGACATCGCGCGGCTCGGCGAGGCCTTCAACAAGATGGCGCAGAACCTCCAGCTGAAGATCCAGCAGCTGGAGGACCTGTCGCGGATGCAGCGGCGGTTCGTCTCCGACGTGTCGCACGAGCTGCGGACGCCGCTGACGACCGTACGGATGGCGGCCGATGTCATCCATGACGCGCGCGTGGACTTCGATCCGATGACCGCGCGGTCGGCCGAACTGCTGGCCGACCAGCTGGACCGGTTCGAGACGCTGCTCGCGGACCTGCTGGAGATCAGCCGCTTCGACGCGGGCGCGGCGGCCCTGGAGGCCGAGCCGATAGACCTCAGAGAGGTCGTACGGCGGGTCCTCAGCGGCGCCGAGCCGCTCGCCGAGCGCAAGGGCACGCAGATACGCGTCGTCGGCGACCAGCAGCCCGTGGTGGCCGAGGCGGATGCCCGGCGGGTGGAGCGGGTGCTGCGCAATCTCGTCGTCAACGCCGTGGAGCACGGCGACGGCAAGGACGTCATAGTCAAGCTCGCCACCGCGGGCGGGGCGGTCGCCATCGCGGTGCGCGACTACGGGGTGGGGCTCAAGCCCGGTGAAGCGACCCGGGTGTTCAGCCGCTTCTGGCGGGCCGACCCGGCACGCGCGCGTACCACCGGCGGTACGGGGCTGGGGCTGTCCATCGCCCTGGAGGACGCGCGGCTGCACGGCGGCTGGCTGCAGGCGTGGGGGGAGCCGGGCGGCGGTTCGCAGTTCCGGCTGACGCTGCCGCGGACCGCGGACGAACCGCTACGGGGCTCGCCGATACCCCTGGAGCCCAAGGACTCACGCCGTAATCGTGGACTTAATGACGCCGGTCTGCCGAGCGGGGGCGGTGACAAGCGCGCGACGGTCCCGGTGCAGCCGATGGGCGACCAGGGATCGCCGATGTCCGCGCGGACCCCGATCGCCCCGAGGATGGGCGCCACGACCGCCACGGCGGACCCGACGGCGCTGCCCGGCAACGGCGCGCGCGTGGTGCCCCGGCCCACCGGCGGTACCCGGCGGCAGGAGGACCGGTCGTCCGCGGAACCGGCCCGGAGCGAAGCCACGGGCAGTACGGACCCGGCCGCCGTGCCGGAGGACGCGAACAAGCAGGGGGAGGCATCTCGTGGGCGCTGACCGCGCGGAGGGCGCCCGGCGGAGGCCGGCACGCGCGGCGGCGTACGTCGCGATGGGCGTCGTAGTGCTGGCGGGGTGCGCCTCGATGCCCGACAGCGGGGATCTGCGGGGGGTCGAGTCGACGCCCCGACAGGACACCCAGGTGCGCGTTTTCGCGATGCCGCCCCGGGAGGACGCGTCGCAGGGGGAGATCGTGCAGGGCTTCCTGGAGGCGCTGACCAGCGACGATCCGAACTACAAGACGGCGCGCATGTACCTGTCCGCGAAGGCCGCGCGGGACTGGCAGCCGGAGCTGTCCACCACGGTGCTCGCCGACGGGCCGAGCACCGAGCCCGTCCGTCCCCCCGTCGGCAGGGAGGACACCGGCACCTTCACGTACACCCTGACCGGCGACCGGGTCGCCACAGTGGACTCCCAGCAGGCGTACGCGCCGGCGGACGGGCAGTACAGCAAGGCCGTACACCTGACGAAGGACGCGAAGAGCGGCCAGTGGCGTATCGACGACCTGCCGCAGGGCGTCGTCATGGGCGAGTCGGACTTCCAGCGCAACTACATGTCGGTCAACAAGTACTACTTCGCGTCGAACACGTCGGCCGGGACGAGCTCCCAGCCGATCGCGGTCGCCGACCCCGTGTTCGTACGGCGGCGGGTGGACCCGATGACGCAGATGGTGCGGTCGCTCCTGAAGGGGCCCACCAGTTGGCTCGGGCCCGTGGTCAGATCGAGCTTCCCTACGGGGACGGCGTTGCGGAAGGGCGTCACCTCGTTGACGCCTGACGACCAGAACAAGCTGACGATCCCGTTGAACCAGAAGGCCTCGCGGGTCGGGACTGCCCGATGCGACGAGATGGCCACGCAGATCCTCTTCACACTCCGGACCATGACACCCACGGTGGACAAGGTCGAGCTCCAGGCCGCCGACGGCGCGCAGTTGTGCGTCTACAACGAGGGCAACGCGGACACCCTCGCGGCACACGGTGCCGTGAACCGGCCCGCGTACCTGTACTTCCTCGACGACAAGCACCGCGTGGTGCGGATGTCCAGCGCCGGCGCGCACGCCGATCCGGTGCCGGGCGCGCTGGGCGAGGGCGAGACGCAGCTGCGGTCGGTGGCGGTGTCGCGCGACGAGGAGACCGGGGCCGGGGTCGGCCTCGACGGGAAGTCGCTCTACGTCGGGTCGATGGTGTCCGGTGCTTCGCTCGGCGACCCCGTGCTGACCAGCCAGGGCAAGACGGAGGACGACCGGCTGACGGCTCCCAGCTGGGACGCGCAGGGCGACCTCTGGGTGGCCGACCGGGACCCGAAGAAGCCGCGGCTGCTCCTGCTGCAGAAGGGTGCGGGGCAGCCGATAGCGGTGGAGATGCCGGGGCTGGACGGCCGTATCGAGTCGGTGCGGGTGGCCGCCGACGGGGTGCGGATCGCGCTCGTCGTGGAGAAGAACGGCAAGCGGTCCCTGCTCGTCGGGCGGATCCAGCGGAGCGGGGCGGCGGGGGAGACACCGGTGATCTCGGTCCTCGAACTGCGGTCCGTCACCCCGGACCTGGAGGAGATCACGGCCATGTCGTGGGCCGGTGACAGCCGGCTCGTGGTGGTGGGGCGTGAGCACGAGGGCGTGGTGCAGATGCGGTACGTCCAGGTCGACGGCTCCACGCCGGAGGGCCCGGCGCCCGCGGCCCTGACCGGGGTGAAGGAGATCGCCGCGTCCGAGGACGACAAGCTGCCGCTGGTGGCCTACTCGGAGGACGGGATCGTCCGGCTGTCCAGCGGGGCGCAGTGGCAGAAGGTCGTCAAGACGGGGTCGGCGCCGGTCTATCCGGGGTGACGCGTTGACGCATCGGCGCGGCGGAGCAATGACGCGTCGGGGCATTGAGGTGGCGGACTGAAAGCGGCCGTCTCCGGTCGGGCTGAGGCTCGGTGGAGGCGGCCGTTCGTGTGTTCCGGGGTGGCCCTGCACTCGTGTGGGTGACGGCCGTTGACGGTTGCGCGGAGTTGTCCACAGGCCGTTGTCCACAGGGGTGGCCGGTCGGTCGGGGTGTTGGCACAGTGGTGGGCATGCCGGGCTGGTGGCGGGACCTCACGGATCTGGTGCTGCCGGCCGAGTGCGGAGGCTGCGGCAGGCCTCGCACGGTGCTCTGCCCGGAGTGCCGTGCCGCCCTTAACGGGGCCGTACCGAGCCGGGTGCGACCGATGCCCGAGCCGATGGGGTTGCCGGCGACGTACGCGGCAGCTCCTTACGCGGACGAGGTGCGGGCGGCGCTCCTCGCCCACAAGGAACGGGGTGCGCTGGGCCTTGCGGGGGCGTTGGGTGCGGCTCTGGCGGGGGCTGTGCGGGTGGGGCTTGGGGAGTGCGGAGTGGAGGGTTATGGGGGTGTGACGGGGCGGGATGGGGGCTTTCTGGGGCTGGACGGGGGTGTGGCGGGGCTGGGT
>NZ_JNXE01000066.1 GCF_000716605.1 Streptomyces sp. NRRL F-525
TCATGCCTAGTCTCGTGGGCTCGGAGATGTGTATAAGAGACAGCCCTTGACCCATGCCTGAAGGCGACACCGTCTGGCAGACCGCGAAGCGTCTCCACACCGCCCTCGCGGGCAAGGTGCTGACCCGCAGCGACCTCCGCGTCCCCAAATACGCCACGGCAGACCTCACCGGCCGCACCGTCCTGGACGTCACCCCCCGAGGCAAACACCTGCTGACCCGGATCGAGGGCGGCCTAACCCTCCACTCGCACCTACGGATGGACGGCACCTGGAGGGTGTACGCCAACGGCCAGCGCTGGAGCGGCGGCCCGGCCCACCAGATCCGCGTGATCCTCGGCACCGCCGACCGCACGGCCGTCGGCTACCGCCTCCCCGTCCTGGAACTCATCCGCACGACCGAAGAACACCGCGCCGTGGGCCGCCTCGGCCCCGACCTCCTGGGCCCCGACTGGAACCCCGAACTGGCCCTCGCCAACCTCCTCGCTGACCCCGCCCGCCCCCTCGGCGAGGCCCTCCTCGACCAGCGCAACCTGGCCGGCATCGGCAACATCTACAAAAGCGAACTCTGCTTCCTCCTCGGCGCCACCCCCTGGCTCCCCATCGGCGCACTCCCCGCCGACCGCGCCGCGAAGCTGCCCGCCATCGCCCAGCGCCTCCTGGAAGCCAACCGCGACCGCCCCGTCCGCAACACCACAAGCACCCTCACGACCAACACCCCAAACCCAAACCGCATGCCAACCCCCGGCACCCCAACCCACCCCACCCCGGGCACCCGCACCACACTCCACCACCCCCCACACCCCCACACCCCAGACCTCTTCGTCTACGGCCGAGCCCCCCGCCCCTGCCTCCGCTGCAACACCCCCCTCCGCACGGCCAACCAGGGCGACGGCTCCCGCGACCGCCCCACCTACTGGTGCCCCACCTGCCAGGTAGGCCCCGCGCCGGGCACCACCACTCCCCCCAGAACTCAGCACCGTACGACTAATTGACGACCCGTCAGAAACCCTCGTACGGTCGGTTCATGCCCGTCAAGGCGTACGACCTCACCGGACGCACCGCTTTCGTCACCGGCGCCGCCAGCGGTATCGGCCGTGCCTCCGCCGTGCTGCTCGCCGAGGCGGGCGCCACCGTGCACTGCGCCGACCGCGACGCGCAGGGCCTGCACGAGACGGCGACCCTGATCAAGGACAAGGGCGGCACCGCCCGCACCCACCACCTCGACGTCACCGACCGCGCCCAGCTGAAGCAGGCCGTGGACTCCTGCGAGGAGCTGCACGTCATGGCCGCGGTCGCCGGGATCATGCACAGCAGCACCGTGCTGGAGACCCGGGACGAGGATCTCGACCGCGTGCTGAACGTCAACTTCAAGGGCGTCCTGTACGCCTGCCAGGAGGCGGCCCGGCTGATGCTCGACCGCGGCACCAGGGGCAGCATCGTCACCATGGCGTCGGGCGCGATCGACACCGGAGGAGCCGGACTCCTCTGCTACAGCGTGACCAAGGCGGCCGTAGTCCAGCTGACGAAGACACTGGCGACGGAGCTGGGCCGGCACGGCATCCGCGTCAACGCGGTCGCGCCGGGCTGGGTCCGCACGCCCATGACCGATCACCACGAGGCCGAGGCACAGGCCCGTACCGAAGCGATGATGACCCGGCTGTCGCCGCTGGGCCGGGTAGGTGAGCCGCAGGACATCGCCCACGCCGTGCTGCATCTGGCGTCGGACGCGTCATCGTTCACGACGGGCCAGATCCTCCGCCCGAACGGCGGCGTGGCGATGCCTTGGTAACCGGCACCGACTCGACGCCCTGCACCGGTCCGGGGGCCGACAACGGCCAGGCACCCGGCGATGGTCCGTCGCCCGGCCACGGCGCGTCCGCCGACGACACCCCAGCGTCCGTCATCCCAGTGCCCCTCCCACCCGGCAACGGCGCATCCGCCGACCACACCCCAGCGCCCGTCATCCCGGCGTCCGTCCCACCCGGCAACGCCCCACCCACCGACCCCACTTCAACGTCCGTCACTCCCAGGTCCGGCATGACCCCAACGTCCGTCATCCCAGCCAGCGTCCGTCCCACCCGGCAACGCCCCACCCACCGACCCCACCTCAGCGTCCGTCACGCCGGCATCCGGCCCTACCTCACCGACCGTCGCCCGGGGGTCCGACTCCGCCCCACCGCCCGTCACCCCACGGTCCAGCGACACCGCCGCGTCCGGCCACACCTCGGAATCCGCCCCACCAGGGCCCACCCCAGCGCCCACCCCACCGCCCATCGAACCGGAGTCCGGCCACACCCCAGCACCCATCAAGCCGACATCCGGCAATACCCCGGCGTCAGTCACACCAAGCTCCGGCGACATGCCCCCACCGCCCGGCATCACGGCCCCCCGCCAAGCCGCCCGCCACCGCCCCGCAGCCACAGCCCCAACCGCCCGCGCCTTCGGCATGCAGTGCACCGGAAGCAGGCTCAACCCCCACCCCCCGGCCGCCACGGCCCCCTCCAGCGCCCCCGCGTGCGGCGTCAGCGCGAGCCGCAGCACGGCCCACCACCACACGGCGCAGAGCCCGAGCGCGAGCCCCCAGCGTGCTATTCGCCCCGCCATGGCCCCACCTCCAGCCCGACGCTAGAACGTCACGGTCACCCGCAAGAAGGGCGCATCACCGGCACACGGACGCACCACTCGCCTCAACCATGACCGCACCGGACCACACCGGCAAACGGACCGCGCCGGCCGTACGGGCTACCTGCAAGCCCCCCCCCCCCCGAGAACCCGCAAACGCGAAAAACCCCGACCGCACCCCTCCAGATCTCTCTGGAGAAACCCCGGCCGGGGCCCGCACACTTCAAACTGAGGCTGGTCAGTGCCTCATCGGTCTACACCAGCGTGAGCGTCACGCGGCGACCACGTCCACCGCCTCGGCGGGCGCCTTGATGGTCACCCGTTCCGGTGGCACACCGGTCACCGACACGGAACCCAGCATCGGACGTACCGACGTGGGCACAGAACCGGTGGCCGCAGCAGACTGGGCCAGCTCGGCGAGAGCGAGCTCGTCGCTCACTTCCCGCATGAGTTCGGACATCCGTACGTCCAACGCGTCGCAGATGGCGGACAGCAGTTCAGAGGAAGCCTCTTTCTGCCCCCGCTCCACCTCGGAGAGATAGCCGAGTGAGACTCGGGCGGACGAGGAGACTTCGCGCAGAGTACGGCCCTGGCGCTGGCGCTGCCGACGCAGCACATCGCCCAACAGGCGACGGAGCAGAATCATCGGTGGCTCCCTCCTCGGACCGCGTAGCCGCATCCTTCTCGCCCCACCGTACCGCCTTGCGCCGCGGCCGTGCGGGGAGCGATGTCGTGTTCACTCAGGGCTGCAAACATCAAAACCCCCCGTTCTGTTCCGTATCCTGTGTCCGCTCATTCCCGGTCTGTTCGCTCACGAGCCGCTCCAGAAGCAGCGCGAGTACGCTCCGTACACTCTCCATACGAATTTCCGCCCGGCCGCCGTTCAACCGCAGCGCGGCCACTTTCCCGCCACCGGCGGCACCCGAATCGGGTCCAAAGGGGCCGTCCACGGCCACGAAGACGGTGCCCACGGGCTGTCCGTCCTGCGGCTCCGGGCCCGCCACGCCGGTGGTCGCGATGCCCCAGTCGGCACCCAGAGCCTTCCGCACTCCGGCCGCCATCTGGGCCGCGACCTGCGCGTCCACGGCTCCGCGCTCGGCCAGCAGACCGGCGTCGACACCGAGCAGCTGGTGCTTCAGCTCGGTGGCGTAGGCGGTGACCGAACCGCGGAAGGCCTTGGAGGCTCCGGGCACCGATGTGATCTCCGCCGCAACCAGGCCACCGGTGAGCGACTCGGCGACAGCGAGCGTCGCACCGCTCACCGTCAGTAGTCGCACCACTTCAGTGGCCGTGGAACTCACGCTTCCGTCTCCTCCGACGCCGCCATCCGCTCGGCGATTCCCTGCCGACGCAGCACAATGGCCTGTCTCACATAGTCCAGCCCGGTCAGCACGGTCAGAATCACGGCCGCGGCCATCACCCAGAACCGCAGCGTGGCCAGCCAGCCCGTCAGCGCCAGCACATACATCCCTACGGCCACGCCCTGGATGAGCGTCTTCAGCTTCCCGCCGCGCGACGCGGGAATCACGCCGTACCGGATGACAACAAAACGCAGCAGCGTGATCCCGAGTTCCCGGCCGAGGATGACGACGGTCACCCACCACGGCAGATCGCCGAGCGAGGACAGACAGATCAGCGCCGCGCCCATGATCGCCTTGTCGGCGATGGGGTCGGCGATCTTCCCGAAGTCGGTGACGAGGTCGTACGTGCGGGCCAGATGGCCGTCGAACAGGTCGGTGATCATGGCGATGGCGAACGCCGCCCAGGCGAACGAGCGCATCGCCGGGTCGTACCCGCCGTCGGCCAGCATCAGCGCGACGAAGCCGGGGACGAGCAGCAGCCGGAGCATGGTCAGGAAGTTGGCGATGTTCCAGACGCTCGCCTGGTTGACGGCCGCGGCGACGACCTTCGCACCGCGCGCCGGCCGCGGACCGCCGGGCACACCGGTCTCCACGACACCGGGCGAGGCACCACCGGAGGGGGCACCACCGGAGACGTTGCCCGACATCGCGCCGGAAGGGGCGCCACCGGAGGCCGCACCGGAACCCGCGCTCACGGGCGCGCCGTTCGCGCTGGAGGTGTCGCCCGCCGCCGATGCCGGGACTCCGGTCATCTGCCCGCCTCCTCACTACACGCGAGCGAGCCCAGGAGCGGCTCGGCCACCAGGTCGACACCTTCCGTACCGACCACCTTCGCCTCGACCATACGGCCGACGCTCAGGCCCTCGCCGCTCGTGAGGAGCACCTGGCCGTCCGTCTCCGGCGCCTGGTGCTCACCGCGGCCGTAGGCGCCGTCCTCGGAGTCCACCGACTCGACCAGCACCTGCACGGTCTCGCCGACGCGCTCCTCGGCGCGCTGCGAGACGAGTTCCTCGGCGAGCCGGGAGATGTGCGCGAGCCGCGCGTCCACGACATCCTGGTCGAGCTTCTTGTCGTACGTCGCCGCCTCCGTGCCCTCCTCGTCGGAGTAGCCGAAGACACCGATGGCGTCCAGGCGCGCGCCGTTCAGGAAGCGCTCCAGCTCGGCCAGGTCGGACTCGGTCTCGCCGGGGAAGCCCACGATGAAGTTCGAGCGGACTCCGGCCTGCGGGGCCTTGGAGCGGATGGTGTCGAGCAGTTCGAGGAAGCGGTCCGTGTCGCCGAAGCGGCGCATGGAGCGCAGCACGTCGGGCGCGGAGTGCTGGAAGGACAGGTCGAAGTAGGGCGCGACCTTCGGCGTCGACGTGAGCACGTCGATGAGCCCGGGGCGCATCTCTGCGGGCTGGAGGTAGCTGACCCGCACCCGCTCCAGGCCGTCGATCTCCGCCAGCTCGGGCAGTAGCGTCTCCAGGAGGCGGATGTCGCCCAGGTCCTTGCCGTAGGACGTGTTGTTCTCGGAGACCAGCATGATCTCCTTGACGCCCTGCTCGGCCAGCCAGCGCGTCTCGTTCAGGACGTCGCTCGGGCGGCGGGAGATGAACGAGCCACGGAAGGACGGGATGGCGCAGAAGGTGCAGCGGCGGTCGCAGCCGGAGGCGAGCTTCACCGAGGCGACCGGGGAGCCGTCCAGGCGGCGGCGCAGGGGCGCGCGGGGGCCCGAGGCGGGCGCGAGCCCGTCCGGGAGGTCGACCGGGCCGTGGCCGGGCAGCGCGACGTCGGCGGCGGACTCCTGCCGCTCGGCGGGGCTGATCGGCAGCAGCTTGCGGCGGTCGCGCGGGGTGTGCGAGGCGTGGATGCCGCCGTTCAGGATGGTCTGCAGGCGGTCGGAGATGTCGGAGTAGTCGTCGAAGCCGAGCACTCCGTCGGCCTCGGGCAGCGCCTCGGCGAGCTCCTTGCCGTACCGCTCGGCCATGCAGCCCACCGCGACAACGGCCTGCGTTCTGCCATGACCCTTCAGGTCGTTGGCTTCGAGGAGGGCGTCGACGGAGTCCTTCTTGGCGGCCTCGACGAAGCCACAGGTGTTGACGACGGCGACGTCCGCGTCCTCGGCGTCCTCCACGAGTTGCCAGCCGTCCGCCTCCAAGCGGCCTGCGAGCTCCTCCGAGTCCACCTCGTTACGGGCGCAGCCAAGAGTGACGAGTGCGACGGTACGGCGTTCAGGCATGGGCTCAAGACTACTTCGTCCCACTGACACCCCACGTCGAAGGGGCTGGCCGATCTTGGCCAACCCCTTGAACAAGCACCCCGTCGGACCGATGGAACCGACCTGGAGGTCTCAGCCGACCTCGGGGTCGCCCTTGGTGTACGTGAGGCGCTCCACCGCTCCTGGCTGGAAGTCGTCCTCGATCTTCTTGCCGTTGACGTAGAGCTGGATCACACCGGCGTCGCCGAGGATCAGGTTGACCTTCGAGCTGTCCTGGAAGGTCTTCGACTCGCCCTTCTTGAGGAGTCCGTCGAAGAGCATCCGGCCGTTGTGGTCCTTGGCGGAGATCCAGCTGCGGCCGTCGACCGCGCTCACCTGGACCGTCACCTTGTCCTGCGGCGCGGCGGCGATGGCACTGTCGGAGGGGTCGGACTTGGGCGTGGCGGTGGTGTTCGAGGGCTTGGGCGCGGCGGGCTTGCCGGCGCTGGGCGTGGCCCCCTGGGTGACCTGTGACGCGGCGTCACTGTCGCTGTCGCCGCCCTTGAACGCCGTGAACCCGACGAAGCCGACCACCGCGACGATCGCGGCGACCATGGCCGCGGTCCAGTTCGGGCCCCGGCGCTCGGGACGGATACGTTCCGCCTCGAAGAGGGGCGCCGCCGGCGTCGGGGCCGGGCGTCCGCCGTGGTCGTCGTCGTAGCGCGCGAGGAGGGGGGCGGGATCGATGTGGACGGCCCTGGCGAGGGTCCTGATGTGCCCGCGGGCGTAGACGTCACCGCCGCAGGGCGTGAAGTCGTCGGCCTCGATGGCGTGCACGATGGCGATGCGGACCCGGGTGGCACTGCTGACGTCGTCGACGGTCAGCCCGGCGGCGATACGTGCCTGCTGCAGGGTTCGGCCGACGGAAGGGCGGGCTTCTTCCTCATGACCGTCTGAGGAACGACCGTCTTCGAACGGACGCTCGTCTTCAGGGGAGTTGCCGATGGACACGGGGGCGCCTTTCGAGCGTGTAGCCGCCTGTGCTGGAAATTCAGTCTAGGGGGGGTACCGAAGGGTGGGGCAACCGGGCGGTGGGACTTTGTACGCCATCGGTATGGCCGGAGCGCCCGACGGCGAGCCAGACACGGACCCCATGGTGGGAGCCCGATCTGTCTTCTCGCTCAACTTGACGTACGGCAAAGGGAAACGGTTGCCCGAGGATCTCTAACGGGTGGATCACGGTCGCATCCTTTCGGCGGACCTTTCGGCGGACGCCTACCCTTCAGACTCCCCGCGGATCACCGCGAGCACGCCATCCACCTCGTCGGCCTTCACAAGAACGTCACGCGCCTTGGAGCCCTCGCTGGGTCCGACGATGCCCCGGGACTCCATGAGGTCCATGAGCCGCCCGGCCTTGGCGAAGCCGACGCGCAGTTTGCGCTGGAGCATCGAGGTGGACCCGAACTGCGTGGACACGACCAGCTCGACCGCCTGGCACAGCAGGTCGAGGTCGTCGCCGATCTCCTCGTCGACCTCCTTCTTCTGCTTGGTGCCGACGGTGACGTCCTCCCGGAAGACCGGGGTCATCTGGTCCTTGCAGTGCTGCACGACGGCGTGGATCTCGTCCTCGGTGACGAAGGCGCCCTGCATACGGGTGGGCTTGTTCTGACCCATCGGCAGATACAGCCCGTCACCCTTGCCGATGAGCTTCTCGGCGCCGGGCTGGTCGAGGATGACCCGCGAGTCGGCCAGGGACGAGGTGGCGAACGCGAGCCTGGAGGGCACGTTCGCCTTGATGAGACCGGTGACGACGTCGACGGACGGCCGCTGCGTCGCGAGCACCAGGTGGATGCCGGCCGCGCGCGCGAGCTGCGTGATGCGCACGATCGAGTCCTCGACGTCCCGCGGCGCGACCATCATCAGGTCGGCCAGCTCGTCGACGATCACCAGGAGGTACGGATAGGTCTTGAGCTCGCGCTCGCTGCCCTCCGGAGTCTTCAGCTTGCCGTCGCGGATGGCCTGGTTGAAGTCGTCGATGTGCCGGTACCCGAAGGCGGCGAGGTCGTCATACCTGAGGTCCATCTCGCGTACGACCCACTGGAGCGCCTCGGCGGCCCTCTTCGGGTTGGTGATGATGGGCGTGATCAGGTGCGGGATGCCTTCGTAGGCGGTCAGTTCGACGCGCTTGGGGTCGACGAGGACCATGCGGACGTCCTCGGGGGTCGCGCGGCACATGATCGACGTGATCAGGCAGTTGATGCAGGACGACTTTCCCGAGCCGGTGGCGCCGGCCACCAGGATGTGCGGCATCTTCGCCATGTTGGCCATGACGTAGCCGCCCTCGACGTCCTTGCCGAGCGCCACGAGCATCGGGTGGTCGTCCTCGGCCGCGTCCGCGAGGCGCAGCACGTCACCGACGTTGACCATCTCGCGGTCGGTGTTGGGGATCTCGATGCCGACCGCGGACTTGCCGGGGATCGGGCTGATGATCCGCACATCGGGGCTGGCGACGGCGTAGGCGATGTTCTTGGTGAGCGCGGTGATCCGCTCGACCTTGACGGCGGGGCCGAGCTCCACCTCGTAGCGCGTGACCGTGGGCCCGCGCGTGAAGCCGGTGACGGCGGCGTCGACCTTGAACTCGGAGAAGACGTTCGTCAGGGAGGCGACCACGGCGTCGTTCGCGGCGCTGCGTGCCTTGCCGGGGCCCCCGCGCGTGAGGAGGTCGAGCGAGGGCAGCGCGTACGTGATGTCGCCGGCGAGCTGGAGCTGCTCGGCCCGCGGCGGCAGGTCGCGCATCTCCTCCGGGGGCGCCTTGGTCAGGTCCGCCACGACGCGCTCGGCCGGCTCGGCCTTGAGCTTCTCCTGCTTGGGGCGCGCGGCGGGGGCCGGGACGGGCGTCGGGGTGGTGTCCTCGCGGTCTCCCCCGACCCGTACGCCCTGGGTGAGGTCGGCGACGATCGGCGAGGGCGGCATGCCGTGCAGGACGGCCTCGTCGAGCGCCGCCGCGGCGGCCGCGGCGACGTCCACGGCGTCCATGGGGCGGTTCATGTCGGGCTGGGGCACCGCGGAGCGCCTGGGGCGGCTCCGGCGCTTCGAGAGGGCGTCCTGCTCCGCGCTGTCGGGGTCGTACGCCTCCGGGCCGCTCCCGCGCTTGCGGGGGCGCGCGGGCAGCGCCTCGCGCCACTGCTCGTCGTAGCGCTCGTCGTCCTCGCCGACGAACTCGTCCTCGTCGTCGAAGTCGTGGACGATGCCCAGCTTCACCCCGAGCAGCCGCAGGCGCTGCGGGATGGCGTTGACGGGCGTGGCCGTGACGACCAGCAGCCCGAAGACCGTGAGCAGCACGAGCAGGGGTACGGCGAGAACCTCGCCCATCGTGTACGTCAGCGGGGTCGCCACGCCCCAGCCGATGAGGCCGCCGGCGTTCCTTATGGCCTGCATGCCGTCGCTGCGGGCGGGCGCGCCGCAGGCGATGTGCACCTGGCCGAGCACGCCGATGACGAGCGCGGACAGGCCGATCACGATGCGGCCGTTGGCCTCGGGCTTCTCGGGGTGGCGGATGAAGCGCACGGCGATCACCGCGAGCAGTATCGGCACGAGCAGGTCGAGCCGGCCGAACGCGCCGGTCACCAGGATCTCGACGAGGTCGCCGACCGGGCCGCGCAGATCGGCCCAGGTACCGGCGGCGACGATCAGCGCGAGCCCGAACAGCAGCAGCGCGACGCCGTCCTTGCGGTGGGCCGGGTCCAAGTTCTTCGCGCCCTGCCCTATCCCGCGGAACACCGCGCCGACGGCGTGCGCGGTGCCGAGCCAGACGGCGCGCACGAGCTTGACGATGCCCCCGGTGGGGCTGGGAGCCGGCCTGGGCGCCGGGCGGGCGGTCTTCTTGACGGCCGCCTTCTTCGCGGGGGCCCTTTTCGCAGCGGCCTTCTTCGCCGGAGCCTTCGCCGGAGCAGCCCTCTTGGCGGGCTGCTTCTTGGCTGCGGAGGGACGTGAGGCCATAGGTGTGAGGTTACCTGTGGAGACGGCAGGGGACACGTGCGTCCACTGCTTCACCCGTTCGTGTCGCCCGTACGGGACCGGGAACTGACGGCCGCTCACGCACAACTGCGCCTGCGGCGGACGTCAGTTCTGCGACGGAACCGAAGGTGCTCCACTCCCCGTGCCCGGCTCCAGGGCGTCGAGTGCCCTGCGCAGCCCGGTGAGTTTGCGTTCGAGATGAGCCGCGGTCGCCACCGCCGCCGCGTCCGCCGACTCGTCGTCGAGCTGCTTGGACAGCGCCTCCGCCTGCTCCTCGACGGCCGCGAGCCGCGCCGACAGCTCGGCGAGCAGTCCGGCCGGTTCCTTGGCCGCACCGGCCGCGGGCTTGCCGCCGCCCTCCAACTGGAGCCGCAGCAGCGCCGCCTGCTCCCGCAACTGGCAGTTCTTCATGTAGAGCTCGACGAAGACCGAGACCTTCGCGCGCAGCACCCATGGGTCGAACGGCTTGGAGATGTAGTCGACCGCGCCCGCCGCGTAACCCCGGAAGGTGTGGTGCGGGCCGTGGTTGATCGCGGTGAGGAAGATGATCGGGATGTCCCGGGTCCGCTCCCGCCGCTTGATGTGCGCGGCGGTCTCGAAACCGTCCATGCCCGGCATCTGGACGTCCAGCAGAATGACCGCGAAGTCGTCCGTCAGCAGCGCCTTGAGCGCTTCCTCCCCGGACGATGCCCGAACCAGTGTCTGATCGAGCGCAGAGAGGATGGCCTCCAGCGCCAGCAGATTCTCCGGCCGGTCATCGACCAGGAGGATCTTGGCCTTCTGCACCATGGCCCGCCCTCCTCGCCCCGGATGTGCACCGGGCGCCGCCCCAGGGGACGACTCTCTTGCGCCGTCCGTCCTTGTGCCGGTCATGGTAGCCGCACCCCGCCTGTCGCCACACCCTGTCACCGTGATGTCACTGTGCACGTAGCAGAAACGCGGCGGGAGACCAGAAGGTTCCCCGAATCCCGTACTTCTACACGGCTCCGGCCACACTGAGTCAGCAACTCCGCGTGGCCACCGGACGTTCCCCGCACCGTTCCCGCCGCTTTCCCGTCAAGTCCGGTCGTTTCCCTCACTCCGTACGCATCCACTGCTCCATCACCGCCAGCAGGTGATCGGGATCGACCGGCTTGGTGACATAGTCCGAGGCACCGGACTCGATCGCCTTCTCCCGGTCGCCCTTCATCGCCTTCGCGGTCAGCGCGATGATCGGCAGCCCGGCGAACTGGGGCATCCTGCGGATCGCCGTCGTCGTCGCGTATCCGTCCATCTCGGGCATCATGATGTCCATCAGAACGACCGTCACATCGTCGTGCTGCTCCAGGACTTCGATGCCCTCACGGCCGTTCTCCGCGTACAGCACGGACAGGCCGTGCTGCTCCAGGACACTGGTCAGCGCGAAGACGTTGCGGATGTCGTCGTCGACGATCAGCACCTTCTCCCCGTTGAACCGGATGCCCCGGCGTGACGGCGGCGGCGACTCCGGAGCCGCCCACTGGTCCCGTACGGTCTGCCCCAGCTGGGTGGACTGCTCGACGGCCCTACGGCGGCGCCTGAAGAGCGCGGCGGCACCGTTCTGTGTCTCGTGGTACGACTTCACCTCGGCCGGCGTCTCGAAGTCCACCTCCCTCCGCTCCGACAGCTCGGCGAGTTCGGCCGCCGACGCCACCAGGTCGCCCGCCTCCAGCGCGGGCAGCTGCTGGTAGCCCTGCGGGGGCAGTTCGCTGGGGTGCAGCGGCAAATACAGCGTGAAGGTCGAGCCGCGTCCCGGTTCGCTCTGCGCGTGGATCTCACCGCCGAGCAACTGCGCGATCTCCCGGGAGATCGACAGCCCGAGGCCCGTACCGCCGTACTTGCGGCTGGTCGTACCGTCCGCCTGCTTGAACGCCTCGAAGATGACCCGCATCTTGCTGCCGGCGATCCCGATCCCGGTGTCGGTCACCGAGAACGCGATCAGGCCCGCGTCCGCGTCCCGCAGCGAACCGGCCTCCAGGAGCTGCTCCCGGATCGCCACCGGCACATCCGCGCCGGCCGGCCGGATGACCAGCTCGACCGCCCCGGAGTCGGTGAACTTCACCGCGTTGGACAGCAGGTTGCGCAGCACCTGGAGAAGCCGCTGCTCGTCGGTGTGCAGCGTGGCGGGCAGTTCCGGAGACACCCGTACGGAGAGGTCGAGGCCCTTCTCCGCGGTCAGCGGGCGGAAAGTGGCCTCTACGTAGTCGACGAGTTGGACGAGCGCGATACGCGTCGGGGAGACGTCCATCTTGCCCGCCTCGACCTTCGACAGGTCCAGGATGTCGTTGATCAGCTGGAGCAGGTCGGACCCCGCGCCATGAATGGTCTCGGCGAACTCGACCTGCTTCGGGGAGAGGTTCCCCTCCGCGTTGTCGGCGAGCAGCTTGGCCAGGATCAGCAGCGAGTTGAGCGGTGTGCGCAGCTCGTGCGACATGTTCGCGAGGAACTCGCTCTTGTAGCGCATCGACACCGCGAGCTGCTCGGCACGCTCCTCCAGGACCTGCCGCGCCTCCTCGATCTCGGTGTTCTTCACCTCGATGTCGCGGTTCTGCTGGGCCAGCAGCTCGGCCTTCTCCTCCAGTTCGGCGTTGGACGACTGGAGGGCCTTCTGCCGGTTCTCCAACTCGGCCGACCGCTCCCGGAGTTGCTCGGTCAGCTCCTGCGACTGCTTCAGCAGCACCTCCGTCTTGGTGTTGACGGAGATGGTGTTGACGCTGGTCGCGATCATCTCGGCGATCTGGTTGAGGAAGTCCTTCTGGATGTGCGTGAAGGGCGTGAAGGAGGCCAGCTCGATGATCCCGAGCACCTTCCCCTCGAACAGCACCGGGAGCACGATCACCTGCGCGGGCGGCGCCTCCCCGAGCCCCGAGGAGATCTTCAGATACCCACTGGGCGCGTTCTCCACGAGGATCGTGCGCCGCTCCTGGGCGGCCGTCCCGATCAGCGCCTCACCGGGCCTGAACGAGGTCGGCATGGACCCCATGGAGTAGCCGTACGACCCCAGCATGCGCAGTTCGTACGCCTCCTCGCCCTCCGCGTCCGCCAGGGGCAGCGCGAGGAAGAACGCGCCGTGCTGCGCGGAGACCACCGGGGTCAGCTCGCTCATGATCAACGAGGCGACGTCGTCCAGGTCGCGGCGGCCCTGCATCAGCGCGGAGATGCGGGCGAGGTTGCCCTTGAGCCAGTCCTGCTCCTTGTTGGCGATCGTGGTGTCGCGCAGGTTGGCGATCATCTTGTTGATGTAGTCCTGCAGTTCCTGGATCTCGCCGGCCGCGTCGACGTCGATCTTCAGGTTCAGGTCGCCGCGGGTCACCGCGGTCGCCACGCGCGCGATGGCACGCACCTGCCGGGTCAGGTTCCCGGCCATCTCGTTCACCGACTCGGTGAGGTCGCGCCAGGTGCCGTCGACGTCACGCACGCGTGCCTGACCGCCGAGCTGGCCCTCGGTGCCCACCTCGCGGGCCACACGCGTGACCTCCTCGGCGAACGAGGACAGCTGGTCGACCATCGTGTTGATCGTCGTCTTCAGTTCGAGGATCTCGCCGCGGGCGTCGATGTCGATCTTCTTCGTCAGGTCGCCCTTGGCGATGGCCGTGGTGACCATCGCGATGTTGCGCACCTGACCGGTCAGGTTGGACGCCATCCCGTTCACGGACTCGGTGAGGTCCTTCCACGTACCGGCCACACCGGGCACGCGCGCCTGACCGCCGAGGATGCCGTCCGTGCCCACCTCGCGGGCCACCTTGGTGACCTGGTCGGCGAACGAACTCAGCGTCTTCACCATGGTGTTGAAGGTGTCGGCGAGCTGCGCGACCTCGCCGCGCGCCTCGATCGTCACCGTCCGCGTCAGGTCACCGTTGGCGACGGCCGCCGCGACCTGGGAGATGTTCCGCACCTGCATGGTCAGGTTGTTGGCCATCAGGTTGACGTTGCCGCTGAGGTCCTTCCAGATGCCCGTGACACCCGGCACGTGCGCCTGGCCGCCCAGGATGCCCTCGGTGCCCACCTCGCGGGCCACCCGGGTCACCTGCTCGGCGAAGGACGACAGCTGGTCGACCATCGTGTTGACGGTCGTGACGAGTTCGAGGATCTCGCCCTTGGCATCGACGGTGATCTTCTTGGAGAGGTCGCCCTTGGCGACCGCGGTCGTGACCTCGGCGATCTGGCGCACCTGGATGGTCAGGTTGTTCGCCATGAAGTTCACCGACTGCGTGAGGTCCTTCCAGGTGCCGGAGACACCCTGCACCTCGGCCTGACCGCCCAACTGGCCCTCGGTGCCCACCTCGCGGGCCACACGCGTGACCTCCTCGGCGAACGAGGACAGCTGGTCGACCATCGTGTTCAGGGTGTTCTTCAGCTCCAGGATCTCCCCGCGCGCGTCCACGGTGATCTTCTGGGACAGGTCACCCCGGGCCACCGCGGTGGCGACCTGCGCGATGTTGCGGACCTGCGCGGTGAGGTTGCCGGCCATGCCGTTCACCGAGTCGGTCAGGTCGCGCCACACACCGGCGACGCCGGGCACCTGCGCCTGCCCGCCCAGGCGTCCCTCCGTGCCCACCTCGCGGGCGACCCGGGTCACCTGGTCGGCGAAGGCCGAGAGCTGGTCGACCATCGTGTTGATGGTGTTCTTCAGCTCCAGGATCTCGCCGCGCGCGTCCACGTCGATCTTCTGGGACAGGTCGCCCTGGGCCACGGCCGTGGTCACCTGGGCGATGTTGCGCACCTGGGAAGTCAGGTTCCCGGCCATCGAGTTGACGGAGTCGGTGAGCTCCTTCCAGGTGCCCGAGACGCCGTCCACGCGCGCCTGGCCGCCCAATCGGCCCTCGGTGCCCACGTCACGGGCCATGCGGGTCACCTGGTCGGCGAACGACGACAGCTGGTCCACCATCGTGTTGACGGTGTTCTTCAACTGAAGCATCTCGCCGGACACATCGACGGTGACCTTCTGCGACAGGTCGCCGTTGGCCACGGCCGTCGTCACCTGCGCGATGTTCCTCACCTGTCCGGTGAGGTTGCGGAACGCCGTGTTGACGGAGTCCGTCAGGTCCTTCCACGTCCCGGCCGCGCCCGGCACCTGTGCCTGGCCGCCCAGTTCACCCTCGACACCGATCTCGCGCGCCACGCGCGTGACCTCGGCACCGAACGAGGACAGCTGGTCGACCATCCCGTTGACGGTGTTCTTCAGCTCCAGCATCTCGCCGGCCACGTTCACCGTGACCTTCTGGGACAGGTCACCGCTCGCCACGGCCGTCGTCACGGCGGCGATGTCCCGCACCTGGATCGTCAGGTTCCGGAAGACCGTGTTCACCGAATCGGTGAGGTCCTTCCACGTTCCCGCCGCACCCGGCACGTTCGCCTGCCCGCCGAGCTGCCCTTCGGCACCGACCTCGTTGGCCACACGCGTGACCTCGTCCGCGAACGTCCGCAGCGTCTCGGTCATCTGGTTGATCGTCTCGGCGAGCTGGGCGACCTCGCCCCGCGCCGACACGGTCACCTTCTGCGACAGGTCGCCGTTGGCCACAGCCGTCGTCACCTGCGCGATCCCGCGCACCTGGGCCG
Organism: Streptomyces sp. NRRL F-525; assembly: GCF_000716605.1. Lineage (GTDB taxonomy): Bacteria > Actinomycetota > Actinomycetes > Streptomycetales > Streptomycetaceae > Streptomyces. The sequence continues at coordinate 15,757 of NZ_JNXE01000066.1, forward strand.
TCAGGTTGCCGGCCATGATGTTCACCGAGTCGGTGAGGTCCTTCCACACCCCGGCCACACCCGGCACCTGCGCCTGGCCGCCCAGCTCGCCCTCGGTGCCCACCTCACGGGCGACTCGCGTCACCTCGGAGGAGAACGACGACAGCTGGTCCACCATCGTGTTGACGGTGTTCTTGAGCTCCAGCATCTCGCCGGCGACATGGACGGTGACCTTCCGCGACAGGTCACCCTTGGCGACCGCCGTCGTCACCAGGGCGATGTCCCGCACCTGGGCCGTCAGCCGGTAGGCCATCGTGTTGACCGACTCCGTGAGGTCCTTCCACGAGCCGGACATGCCACGCACGCGTGCCTGCCCGCCCAGTTTGCCCTCGGTGCCCACCTCGCTGGCCACGCGCGTGACCTCGTCGGTGAACGTCGACAGCTGGTCGACCAGGTTGTTGACGGTCCGCCCGACCTTCAGGAACTCCCCGCGCAGCGGATGCCCGGTCCCGTCCGGCGCCTGCGTCCGCAGCTCCATGCGCGGCGACAGATCACCCTCGGCCACCGCGGACAGCACCCGCCCGACCTCGGAGACGGGCCGTACGAGGTCGTCCACGAGCGCGTTGGAGGCATCGATGGCCGAGGCCCAGGAACCCTCGCAGGCGCCCGTCTCCAGCCGCTCCGTGAGCTTTCCCTCACGGCCCACCATGCGCCGCACCCGGGACAGCTCACCCGTGAGATGCAGATTGCGGTCGGCCACCTCGTTGAACACCGCGGCGATCTCGGACATCACGCCGTCGCCCGACACCGTGAGCCGCTTGCGAAAGTTCCCGTCCCGCATGGAGACCAGAGCCGTCAGCAGCCGGTCCAAGGAGGCCGCGTCCACCTCCGTGGTCCCATTGCGCGGTTTGCGCTGGTTCTTCAGGGACTGTCCGCCTTTCGCGCGCGTCTTAGTGCCCCGCGTCGCTGCGCCAGACTCCACTGTGTCCCTCCCGCAGGGGTCGACCGTTACCGCTGTGCCGGTGTGCAACTGCTCGGCGTATCAGGTACCGCCGCGTATCTCTGCCCGGTTTACCGGGCTTCAACAGGGTGTGGCGTCCTCCGTCCACAGAGGACACCCGGCCTGCCCGGACCGTCACCAGAATCCTGCCCAGTGTTTCACCCTGCCTGAACCAGGCCATAACAGTTCGGCAGCTTCGCACACGGTCCGCACACCCTGGGGACGGAAACACTGCGGACCGGCATCCGCATGGACGGTGAAGGTAAGTAACCTTGCATGCGGCTGTCCAGCCGCGCCGGTTCCGTCCGGCCTGGGCGGTGGCACGAGCACGAGCGGGCAGGCATCGGAGGGGCACCGCACCATGACCACCGGACTGCATCCTGGGGGAACGCCTCAGGATCCCCCGCCGACCGGAAACCAGCCGGTGCCCCGGCAGGCGCCGATCGGCCATGGTGACCTGCCCGCCGACAACAGGCCGAGGAGTTCTGTGATCACCGCGCGCGCGGCCGCCAGCTTCGAGCCCGTCGGACGATCGGTCGCCACCGCGCGGTCCTTCGTCCGCGACACCCTTCAGGGCTGGGGCTTCGCCGACATCATCGACGACGCCGTGGTCCTCACCAGCGAGCTGGTGACCAACGCCGTCGTCCACGCCGGCACGGCCGCGGACGTTCTGTGCCTACGGAGTGACGACGGCGCGAGGATCGAGGTCGCCGACCACTACCCGGAGCGCGAGATCCCCCTCCAGGGGGCCGCGATCACCATGAGCAGCCCGGACCGCGAGGGCGGCCGCGGCCTCCAACTGTGCGCGGCCCTGGCCAGCCGCTGGGGCGTCGACTACACACCCACGAAGAAGCTGGTCTGGTTCCAACTCGACCTCCCCGCACGCCCGGTGGGCACCCGCGCGGCCGGCCCGTCCCTCCCTGCCGCCCTCCTCCCGCTCGCCGACGGCAGGGTCCGCGTCGCGGTCGTCCAGATCGACCGTACGGGCTCCATCGCGTCCTGGAACGAGGACGCCGAGGAACTCTTCGGCTACGCCGCCGAGCTGGTCACCGGCAAGCCCCTCACCGACCTCGCCGCCTGGCCGCACACCCCGGGCACCAGCACCGGCATCGCAGAGGCCCTCCGCCTCTCCCGCTGGGAGGGCACCTACGGCATCCGCGGCGCCGACGGCCGGGTGACCCCGGTCTACGCCTCCCACCTCCGCGTCCGCGACACGGACGGCGAGCCGTCAACCGTGTGCCTCCTGGTGAGGGACCACGAACGCGCGGTTCTGCAGACCCCGTTGCGCGGCCCCGCCCCCGACGCAGCGTCCACCCCGGACGGCCAGAACACCGACCCCTTCGAGGTGTTCATCGGCTCCCCCGCGCCGGACGACCTCGACGGCCTCCTCCAGCGCACGGTCGAGCGCGCCCGCGACATGCTCGACGGAGACTCCGCCTTCCTCCTCCTCGCGACCGACGACGAAACGGAGTTGGAGGTCCGCGCCTCCACCGGCCTGCCCTCCGCCCGCCAGCGCTTCGCGCGCGTGCCCGTCGAAGCGGGCCCCGGCCGCTACGGCTCCGCCCGCATGCCGGCCGTCCACGAGGACCTCCAGGCCGTCCCGGGCGCCGTACCGCTCCTGAGCGGCACCGGAATGCGCTCGGTCGTCACGGTCCCCCTGAAGGTGGAGGGCCGCCTCACCGGCTCCCTCGGAGTCGCAGCCGAAGGCCCCAACAAGTACTCGAACGAAGAAGCGCTCCGCCTCCAATTCGCCGCGGACCGCATCGCGTTGGCGGTCGAGTCGGCCCGCCTCGGCGAACTGGAACGCCTGCGCCGCGGCTCCCTCAGCTTCCTGGTCGAGGCCTCCGACCTCCTCGCGGGCACCCTTGACCGCGACCAGACCCTGGCCCTGATGGCCCAGATGACGGTCCCGACCCTCGCCACCTGGTGCGCGGTCTACACGATCGCCGACCAGTCCTCGGACCCGTACCTCAGTTACGTCCTGCACGAGGACGAGGAACTCATCGACGGCATCAAGTCGTTGCTCTCGAAGATCGCCCCTCCGGACCCGGTCCCCACCCCCGGCGCCCGCGTCTGGGCCGCCCCCGCCGAGGCCGCCCACCAGGCCGCCCTGCGCACCTCCATGCGCAGCCTCGGCCTAGGCGAACCGACCCGCCGCGTCAGCTCGGGCATCGGCCCAACTCTCGCCACGGCCTCGGCAGTTGGCGGCGAGACAGTCGTCCTCCCCCTGGTCGCCCGCAACCGCGTCATCGGCATGCTGACCCTCGGCAAGCCCACCGACGAACACTTCCGCCAGGAAATCCTGGAACTGGCCGAGGACTTGAGCCGCCGAGCGGCACTGGCGTTGGACAACGCCCGCCTCTACTCGGAGCGCACGGCCATCAGCCAGTCCCTCCAGCGCAGCCTCCTGCCCCCCGACCTCCCGCACATCGAGGGCGTCGAGGTAGAGGTCATCTACCGCGCGGCCGGCGAGGGCAACGAAGTAGGCGGCGACTTCTACGACTTGTTCCCCATCCGGGACGGCGTCTACGGCTTCGCCATCGGCGACGTCTGCGGCACCGGCCCCGAGGCGGCCGCGGTCACCGGCCTGGCCCGCCACGCCCTCCGCCTGCTCGCCAGGGAGGGCTTCGGCGGCCCCGCGGTCCTGGAGCGCCTCAACTCCGCGATCCTCGACGAGGGAGCCCGCAGCCGGTTCCTGACGCTCCTCTACGGCGAGTTGTGGCCCCAGGAGGACGGCAGCGCCGAACTGAAGGTGGTCTGCGCCGGCCACCCCCTCCCGCTCCGCCTCCGCCAGGACGGCACCGTCGAACCCGCCGCCGAACCCCAGCCCCTCCTCGGCGTCATGGACGACCTGGAGCTCTACGAGCAGACGGTCACCCTCGACCCCGGAGACGTCCTCCTGTGTGTCACGGACGGCGTCACAGAGCGCCGAGAGGGCACCCGCATGCTCGGCGACGACGGCCTCACCGAAGTCCTCACGACCTGCACGGGCCTCACCGCGGGAGCCGTGGCGGCCCGTGTGATGCGCGCGGTCGAACGCTTCGCGTCGGACGCCCCCTCCGACGACATGGCCATCCTCGCGATGCGCGTCCCGGGCCTCCAGAAGGACTGACCGACCCCGAACACGCAGAAGGCCCCGCCCAATTGGGCGGGGCCTTCTGATATCTGGAGCCCTCTAACGGAATCGAACCGTTGACCTTCTCCTTACCATGGAGACGCTCTACCGACTGAGCTAAGAGGGCCTGTCGCTTTCCCGAGGTTTCCCTCGCGGCAACGAAAAGAATCATACCCCGAACAGGCCCGTGCGCCCAACCACCGCCTCCCGACCCTGACTCGATCAGAAAGCGGGCTGCAACAGTCCCCCGAGCGCGTTGCATGCAGAAACGATCCTCTGCATCTCCCGCTTGGTCAACGAGGCGTCCACGGGCAGCGCAAGTGTCTCGTCCGCGGCCCGCTCGGTCTCCGGCAGAGCCACACACCGCCGGAACTCCGGCAGCCGATGCACAGGAGTCTTCACCGGCACCCGGCACTCAACTCCCCTACCGCGCACGGCCCGAGCGAAGGCGTCACGATCCGGCCGCCCGTTCCCCGGCACCCGCACGACGTACTGCTGGTAGGTGTGCCCGTCCCCACCATCGGGCGTCCGCACCCCACGCAACTTCGCATCAAGATAGGCAGCCCGCTCCCGCCGCTGAGCGACTTCGTCGTACGGCGCCTCGGACTCCCCCTGCTGCAACACCAGCAGCCCATGCCGCTGCCCAACCCCGAGCAACCGCCCGACATCAGCCGACCGACCGAATCGATGTACGACAACTATCGCCGCCGTACGCGGAGTTACGGCCGCTTCGACAGCGGACACGTCCAGGCAGTAGGTCACCGGATCTATGTCGGCGAACACCGGCAGGCCACCCGCCAGGGTGACGGCCTCGGCGACTTCCACGTTCCCGAACGCCGGCACGACGACCTCGTCACCGAGTCCGACGCCTGCGGCCCTGAGCATTGCAGCAGTACCCATGCTCGGATGGTGATTGCGCAACGTGAACTTCAAGTGACGCACAACAAAAAAGGGTTGGACCCCGAACCGAAGTTCAGGGTCCAACCCTTTCAATATTTGTTCGGCGGCGTCCTACTCTCCCACAGGGTCCCCCCTGCAGTACCATCGGCGCTGTAAGGCTTAGCTTCCGGGTTCGGAATGTAACCGGGC
>NZ_JNXE01000067.1 GCF_000716605.1 Streptomyces sp. NRRL F-525
CGGCGGTCCTGACGGGGGTGGGGCTGCCGGTTTGAGTTCGGAGTGCGGGTGGGTGGGGGTTGCTCGCGCAGTTCCCCGCGCCCCTGAAGCCTGGCTCAGCTGAGGCGCTTTTAAGGGGCGCGGGGAACTGCGCGACCAGCCACGACGGCGCAGCACCCGCAAAACGACAGATCCCGGCACCCCCTACCGCGCCGCATTCCCCACCACGCTGCACTCTCGCCGCATCGCACCCCTGCTCCCTCGCCGCCACCGCACTCGCCGTCACGCTGCACCCCCGTCGGGGTGATCTTCCCCCGCCCCGCCAAGTCACGTACCGGACCAGCCCCGGGCGCCCCGCAAACTCCGGGAAGGACACGCTGCCGCTCAGTCACCCCGCGCGGCAAGAACGGAGCCACCTTGCCCACCCCGGTACGCCGTGCCCTCCTCGCCACCCTCCTCGCAGGACTCTGCTGCGCCGGGGCGACACGCGACGTACCGGAACCCTTCTGGACCGCCCCCGACTCCCGGGCCGCACAGCAGGCAGCCGCCTGGCGCGAGGCCGGCCGCACAGCCGACGCCACGCTGATGGACCGCATCGCGGGCAGGCCCGAGGCGGAGTGGCTCAACGGACCCAACCCCGGCCCGGTCGTCCGCGCCCGCACCACCGCCGCCGCCCAGGCAGCCCGCACCGCCGTACTCGTGGCGTACTACATCCCGAACCGGGACTGCGGCCAGTACTCCCTCGGCGGCGCCCCCACCGCGGCGGCCTACCGCACCTGGATCGACGAGTTCGCGACCGCCCTCGGCGACCGGGGCGCCTACGTGATCGTCGAACCGGACGCGGTCGCCCAGGTCGTCGCCGGCTGCACCCGCGTCACGGCGAGCGACCGCTACGCCCTGCTCGCCTACGCCGTCGACCACCTCAAACGGCGACCGAACACCCACGTCTACCTCGACGCGGGCAACTCCAGCTGGATCCCCGAGGCCTGGCGCCTGGTCGCCGCGCTCAAGGCGTCCGGCGTCGACCGTGCCGACGGCGTAGCCCTGAACGTCTCCAACTACCAGACGAACAAGGCGAGTTCGACGTACGGCGACCAACTCTCCAAAGACCTCGCCGGCAAGCACTACGTCATCGACACCAGCCGCAACGGCAACGGCCCCTACACCGGTACCGGCACCGACGCGTGGTGCAATCCGCCCGGCCGCGCCCTCGGCACCCCGCCGACGACCCGCACGGACAACCCCCTCCTCGACGCCTACCTGTGGATCAAACGCCCCGGAGAGTCCGACGGCACCTGCCGAGGCGGCCCGGCGGCAGGCCAGTGGTGGCCGTCGAACGCCCTCGAACTGGCCCGCAACGCCCGCCCCTGACCTACGACTTGTGACTCACGGCTCATGGTTCATGGCTCACGACTCGCGGTTTACGGCTTGGGCTCCCACACGTACCGCACGTCCGGCTCCCGCTCCTCGTTGCCACTCCCGTCCGTGAACTCGACGGCGACGAAGCCGTGCCGCTCGTAGAACCGGTGCGCGGGTTTGTTCACCTGGAACGTCCACAGCTCCAGGCCCCCCGGACTCCGCTCCTTCGCGAGCCCGACGAACCGGTCCCCGAGCCCGTGTCCCCGCCAGTCCGGTTCGAGATACAGCTGCGACACCTCGTCCCCGTTGATCACCATCAGCCCCACGATCCCACCGCAGTCCCCCGCGTCGGCCACCCAGATCTCCCGCAACGGCACGACGACGTCCCGGAAGTAGTCCCGCACGTCGTCGGCGGACCGCGGACTGACGACGGTCGGCAGCGCGGCGGCGAACGAGCGCAGCCACACATCGGCGGCGGGACGCGCATCAGGCGCGGCCGCCCGCCGCAGCGTGACGACGGCCTCGGGGTCGGGGTTCACGACTGAGACACCTCTTCCTCTGCCGGCGCTTCCTCCGGTACGACAGCGGTCGCCGTGATCTCCACGAGCTGCCCGGTGTACCCGAGGCAGGCCACGCCGATGAGCGTGGACGAATGCGGCCCCGCACTGAGCCCGGACGCCTCGACCACCTCCCACACGGCGGACAACACCGAGGGCTCGCTGCTCACGACGTACACGTCCGTAGCGACGACATGCCCCAAGTCGCTCCCGACCGCGCGCAGTTGCTCCCCGAGATTCACCACCACCTGCTCGGCCTGCCGCACCGCGTCCCCCAGACCGACCACCTTGCCGTCGACGTCCAGCGGAACCGCCCCGGCGAGAAAGGCGAGCTTCGTACCGGCTTCGACGACGGTGGCGTGGGAGTAGGTGGGCGGCGGGAAGAGCGTGGGGACGGTGACGCGTTCGAGCACGGGGTCTCCCAGAAATCGGTCGATCGATCACCGGCGGCCGGTAGTTGGCGGTCGGCGGTCGGCACGGTGCGGGCGTCAGCCGATCACATGGACGAGGCGCCCGCATCCGAATTTCCCCCAGCCAGTCTGCGTTCGCACTCCCGCGCAAGGAACGGGTACGCCTCGGTGATGGCCGCGTAGACCCGCCGCCGGAGCGACTCCTCGGCCGCGATCCGCCCGGCACCCCCGTGCAGCCCGCTCAACAACTCGTCGTAGCGGGCAAGTTGGTGCAGCAGATAGTCGACCTTCCACCGATCGAGCGAAGCGGCACCATCCGGCACCGGCCCCCGCCGATCGCGATGCTCGACCGCCAGCGCCGCCAGCTCCTGCGGAGCCAGCCGCGGCACGTCGATCGGTTCCGCAGCGATCCGTGCCGGCACCTCCCGCCGCCTGCGGCGAGCAGCGATCCGCGCCGCGGCCGACCTCCTCGCGGCAGCCGCCGAAACGGCCCGGAACTCCCCACTCCGCTCGGCGGCCTCGACCCGCTCGACGCGGTACAGCCGGATGCGCGGAGCCGCCCGGGAATGGGGATTGACCCGCAACAGATCGGGTTCACCGAGCAGTTGACGCACCATCCCGGCGGTCCACCCCCGAGCGCGCAACCCGGCGGCCGAGAGATGCGTACGAGCGGCGTGCGCGTCGCCGCCACCCTCCGCGTCCCGCCCCTGCTCCCGCTCCTGCCTACTCTCATTCGTCTCGTGCGCTGCCATCGACCGCTCCCCGTGGTGACTCTCAGTGACCACTCCAGTGAAGCGCGCACCACTGACAATCGGCCCGACGGCCTCACGCGGCGAGCGTGACCTCAGACTCCGGAAGCGTCAGGAGTGTTCGGAGCGTCAGGACCTGTTTGAACCACCGGTGGGGTGACCCGATTCGCCCCTGTCGCCGCGTCCTCGGGAACTCGCGGCGCGGGCAGGTCGATGAGATCGCCGACCTCGGCCACCTCCTGCAAGGTCCGCGCCAACGACCTCAGCACACCCCGCACCTCCGCGATCGCACCGCGCAGGGCGTCCGCGTGTTCCCACTCCCGCTCCCACGCCACCGGATCGCGTCCTTCGGGCCGCTGGGACTCGTAGGCGGCGAGGCGGGGATGCCAGGTCGCGAGGAGGGGGCGCAGGACGCGGTTGAGGACGGTGACCGCGAGGACGGCGAAGCTGACGTGACCAGGGGGGACGGGCGGCGCGATCTGGGGCCCGTGACGGTGGAGGATGTCTCGGGTGGTGCCGAAGAACGTGTAGAACGACGACAGCGCCTCACGCAGAAAGCCCTCGTCGGCGGCGAGTTCCTCGACCGACACGCGGGTGACGAGCTGCAGGTACAGCTCCCAGGCCGCGCTGCGCTCCGCGTCGGCAGGTTCCCAGGTGCCGGAGATCTCGCCGACGAACGGGATCGTCAGCCTGGCCGTGATTTGTGACGGGCCGCCCCGGCCCCGCCGCCTGCGTCTCATGATCGCCCTCCCCGGTAACCACAGTAGGGTAAGCCGTCGTGTGGGATGTCTTCCTCAGCTACAGCTGCGGTGATGTGGTGCGGGTCCGACCGCTCGCGCAGGTGCTGCGCGACGGCGGGCTCGAGGTGTTCACCGACGAGACCAGGGTCGCCTCCTTCGCCGGCATTAGCGACACCATCGGCCCCTACACCAGCATCTGGCACCCCCGCTTGGCCGCCTACGAGGCCCGCTGCCCGGCAGACACGGCCCCCCCTCGACCATGAGGCCGCCTGGCCCCAGGCTGAGCCGATGCGTACCGAACTGACCGCCCTGCGCGAGCCGTTGCTGCGGATCGCGGAGGCCCTGGGGGATATCTCGGGAGCGGACTTCGGGATGGCGGCGGCGGGCCGAGCGGTCGCGCGGCGACGCGGGGCGCCGGTCTGAGGCGTCGCGCATTAACGCGTGGCGCCGAGCGCACCCCCTGCGTACGCTCCCGCCAATCCCCGCCCCCAACAGACCAGTTGGAGCCCCAGCCGTGCCCGCACCCACGCCCGCCGACGACGCGGACTTCCTCGCCAGCACCGCCGAGCGCCTCGCCACCCTCCCCACCGTCTGCGCCGTAGCCCTCGGCGGCTCCCGTGCCCAAGGCACTCACCACCCCGACAGCGACTGGGACTTGGCGGTCTACTACCGCGGCCCCTTCGACCCCGCCGATCTCCGTGCCATCGGTTGGCCCGGCGAGGTCTCCGAAGTCGGCGGATGGGGCGGCGGGGTCTTCAACGGGGGTGTTTGGCTGGCCATCGACGGGCGGCGCGTCGACGTGCACTATCGCGATCTCGACGTGGTGGAACGGGAGTTGGGGGAGGCGGAGGAGGGGCGCTTCACGGTGGAGCCGCTGCTGTTCCATCTCGCCGGGATTCCCAGTTACTTGGTGGTCGCCGAGCTGGCGGTCAACCGTGTCCTGCGAGGTGAACTGCCGCGCCCGGACGGCTATCCCGCGAAGCTGCGGCTCGCCGCCGCCGAGCGTTGGTACGGCACCGTCGACGCCACCCTCGCGTACGCGCGGGCCAACCACTTTCCGAAGGGGCGGCTCACCGAGGTCGCCGGGGCGATCGCCGTGGCCGCCGCGCAGGCCGGGCACGGGGTGCTGGCGGAAAGGGGGGAGTGGGTGACGAACGAGAAGCGGTTGCTGGAGCGGGCCGGGCTGCGGGCGGTCGACGGCATCGTGGCCGGGCTGCGGCCCGAACCGGATGTGCTTGATCGCGCGGTTTCCGACGCGGGGGCGTTGTTCTCGGCGTTGCGTTCATAAAGAAAGCGGCTTTACGGCCAACCTTCACACCGCCGAAATGCGCACGGCCCGTTCCGCACAAGGTCGCGAACTACCGTGGACACCACGGCTACCACCCCAGCCACCCACATCGGCTTCAGCACCCGCTACCGCTACCGCTACCGCTACCGCCCCGGCCACCGTCGCCCGAAGGCACACCCCGCCCTCGTCAAGACAGGAGCCCTGTGTCCCGTCGTACCGCCGCGTTCTCGCTTCCGCCCTGGCTCGCCCACACGCTCCGTGCCCAGCGCGGGCCGGTTCCCTGGAGCGCGGTCACGCGCGGGGCGCTGGCCGCCGGGCCGTTGCTGATGGTGGCGGTGCTCGTGGGGCGGACGTCTCTCGGGGTGCTGGCCGCGCTCGGGGCGATGCTCGCCGGGATCAACGACCGGCCCGGCAGCCGGCGGGCCTCGGTCAAGCGGCTGGGCGGGCCCGCGCTCGCGGGTGCGGCGGGGCTGCTGGTCGGAACGTATGCCGGGGCGCATGTCGGGGCTGTCGTGCTGACTCTGCTGCTCACCGGGATCGGGCTGGTCGCCGGTGGGTTCAGTGCCATCGGGCCCGTCGCTTCCGGTGCCGGTACGCAATTGCTCGTCGCCTCCGCCATCGGTGCCGGCATGCCCCTGCCCGAACCCGGGTGGGAGCGCGCCCTCGCCTTCCTTGCCGGGGCCGCCTGGCTGGTCCTGCTGCGGCTGGCGCTGCCCACGCCCGGGGCCATCGCCGGTGACTACCGGTTCGACGGCGAGCGGGACGCCGTAGCCGCCGTGTACGACGCGATCGCCGCGCTGCTCGACGCCAGCGGTGGGCCGGAGGCGACGGGGCGGCGCGCCGCGCTGACCGCCGCGCTCGATCACGCGCAGGACGCGCTCGCCGGGCCGCGGCTGCGGCGGTACGCCAGTTCGGCGGCCGAGCGGCGGCTGCACGGGCAGTACGCCGCCGCGCTGCCGCTCGCCGAGGCCGCGACCGCGATCGCCTGGGCCGGGGAGGCGGTGTCCGCCCGGGCGGGGGAGGGTCCGCGCCGGCTCGCCGCCGCCGTACGCGACAACGCGCCCACCGGGCCGCTGCCCGCGCCCAACCGTTCCGCGCCCGCGCTGCGCGCCCTCGACGACGCCCTGCTGCACGCCGCCGACGCCTTCGACCAGGCGGAGGGGAGCGAATCGAGTCTGCACACGCGTCGGCGTACGCCAACTGATCTGCTCCGCAAGGCCTTTGGGGCCGGCGGGCGGGAGTACGGGCTGCGGGTGGCTCTGTGCTTCGGGGCCAGCGTCGCCGTCGCCCAGGCGCTGCACCAGGCCCGCTGGTACGGGCAGCACGAGCACTGGTACTGGCTGCCCGCCACCGCCGTCTTCCTCGTCAAGCCCGACCTCGGGCCGCTCGCCTCGCGGGCGCTGAGCCGGGCGGCGGGGACCGTGCTGGGGGCGCTGGTGTTCGCCGGGTTCGCCGCCGTGCTGCCCCGGCCCGAGGGGCTGATCGCGCTCGTGGCGCTCAGCGGTGCGCTCATCCCCGTCGCCACCCGGCACTTCGCCGCGCAGACCGCCGTCGTCACCGTCCTCGTGCTGTCCCTGGTGATGGTGGGCGGGGAACCGCAGGCCTCCGCCAGCCGGATCGGGGAGACGCTGCTGGCCTGCGCGATCGTGCTGATCGTCGGGCATCTGCCGATGCCGGGGGAGCGCGGCGGGGGCGTACGCGCCCGGCTCGGGACCGCAGGCGCCGCCGCGCACGCCTACCTCGTGCACGTCCTGAGCGAGTCCGACGACCGCGCCGAACGCTGGACCCTCCGCCGCGAGGCCTACCGCACCCTCGCCGAGGCCCGCGGCGCCATCGCCGTCTCGGCCGCCGAACTCCCCGCCCTCGCCCGGCACACGGAGGGCACGGACGAGGTCGCGGCCGTCCTCGAACGGCTCGTCGACACGACCACTGCCTGCGCCGTCCATCTCGATGACACGGGGCGCCTCACGTCCCACCACATCCAGCAACTCACCGAACTGCTGGAGGAGTTCGAGCGGGGACGGGGGCGGGTCGGGCTGCGCGCCATCGAACTGACCATCGCGGTCTAGGCACTTGGACCGGCCCGGTCAGTCCATCCGGATCCACACCGGCGCATGATCCGACCCCGGCGCCTCCCGCCGCTCCGCCGGATCCGGTCCCACCGACGGGAGTTGGGGCGCTCCCGCACCCGGCAGTCCCGTCCCCGCCGCCGTCACCCGGTGGACCAGGTGGTGGCTGGCCAGGATGTGGTCGATCAGCTCGCGGCGCCCGGAGTTGATCCGGGAGTAGCGCTGGTCGGCGGGGATCAGCGGAGCCACGTCCCACAGGCGGACCGCGTCGCCCTGGTCGGCGCGGTCGTAGCCCGATGTACCGATCTCCGAACCCGGCGGCCCGAGCAGGATCTGGGTGGTCGCGGCCTGCACCTCGTCGTTCATGTCGCCGAGCACCGCCACGTCCCGGGTACGGCCCTCACCGGCGAGCAGTTCGTCGGCCAGCGCGCGCAGGGTCGCCGCCTCGGCGGCCCGGCGGTAGAGGGCGTAGGCGCCGTAGCGGGCCCGTTCGCCCTCGTCGTGCGGGAAGAAACGGTCGCCCGGGTACGTCAGCAGCTTCGACTTCAAGTGGGCCACCGCCACCGTCAGCGGGCCGGTCGCCGTCGTGACCTCCACCGCCAGGAAACCCCGGCCCGCGTTCGGTTCCTCGGCGCCGGAGTCGTCCGACTGCACCGGGCGCAGGTGGGCCGGGAACGTGTTCGTGTCGGCGACGACCCGCGGCTGCGTACGGCTGAGGAAGCCGACCCGGATGCCCCGGACGTCCGGATGCGCAGAGGTGGCGGTGTGCCATTCGCCGTCCAGCATCCCGGCCAGGTCGTCGAGTGCGGCCGGGTCGCCGACCTCCTGGACGCCGAGCAGGACCGGGTCCAGTTCCGTGATCACGGCGGCGAGGGAGGCGAGCTTCGTCTCGTAGGTGGCCTTGTCCTTCGGGCCGGACGGGCCGCCGGGACGGAACAGGTTCTCCAGATTCCAGGTGCCGAGGAGCATGCGGGCCCCTTCCAGAAGCCTTGGTCGTGACGTTTTGTTCGTGCGCCGTAAGCCTTGGTCGTGAGGCAAGCGTGCTGGTCCGGGGCGACTCGCGACAGCGCCACGCCGGGATGCGCGGTTCGGCTCACGCGGGGCGAGGACGGCGTCGTACGTTGGGAGTGTGAGCCACTCTCTCGCCGATCTCCTCATCACCGGCTGCACCGTCCTCGTCCACGACGACCAGGAGCACATCGGCTTCGAGCAGGACGCCGCGATCGTCGTACGGGACGGGCTCGTCGAGTCGGTGACCAGCGCGGCGGACGTGGTCGGCCTCGCCGCCGTCGAACACATCGACGCACGCGGGCAGGTGGCCCTCCCGGGGCTGGTCAACTGCCACACCCACGCGCCGATGGTCGCCCTGCGCGGGCTCGCCGAGGACCTCCCCACGGAGGAGTGGTTCAACGACGTCGTGTGGCCCGTCGAGTCCAACCTCACTGAAAAGGATGTGGAGTTGGGGGCCCGGCTCGCCTGCGCCGAGATGATCCGCGCCGGGGTCACCTGCTTCGCCGACCACTACTTCTCCATGGACACGGTGGCCGCCGTGGTCGCCGAGTGCGGGATGCGCGCCCATCTCGGCGAGGCCTACTTCTCCTCCCAGGGTCCCCAAGGCCGGGAGAAATCCCTGGAGTTCGCGCTACGGCACCGGGGCACCGCCGACGGCCGCATCACCACCGCCCTCGCCCCGCACGCCCCGTACACGGTGACCGACGCCGACCTCGCCGCCACGGCCCGACTCGCCCTGGAACACGGCCTCCCCGTCCACATCCACGCCGCCGAGAACCGCGACCAGGCCGACACCAGCCTCGCCCGCCACGGCCTCACCCCCATCGAAGTCCTCGACCGCGCGGGCCTGTTGGCCACCGACCTGCTCATCGCCCACGGCACCGGCATCATCGACCGCGACCTCCCCGTCCTGGAACGCGCGAGCGGCCGTACGGCGGTCGCCACCGCGCCCCGGGGATACCTCAAGTTCGCGTGGCCGGACACCACTCCGATCCGCGCCCTGCGCGCCCTCGGCATCCCGGTCGGACTCGCCACGGACGGTGCCGCCTCCAACAACTCCCTCGATGTGTGGGAGTCGATGGCTCTCACGTCGTTGGTGCAGAAGTCCGTCGAGGGTGATCCGCGCTGGCTGACGTCCCGTCAAGCCCTGCATCACGCCACGCTCCAGAGTGCGCGGGCGGTCGGGCTGGGGGACTCGATCGGGTGTGTCGCGCCGGGGAGGCGGGCCGACATCATCCTCGTCGATCTCACCGGGCCGCACACCCAGCCCGTGCACGATCTCGCCGCGACCCTTGTGCACAGCGCCCGTTCCGCCGACGTCCGGACCACGATCGTCGACGGCCGGGTGCTGATGCGCGACCGCGAGCTGCTCACCCTTGATCTGCCCGCTGTCGTACGGGAGTTGGAGGATCGTCTGCCCGCCCTCGTCGACCGGAGTCACGGCCGGCGGATCCAGGAATACGACACCTGAGCCGCGCCTCTACGCTAGGCGCATGGATCTCGCGGACGGCCTTCTCGACCACCCGTACGACGTGTACCGGCGCCTGCGCGACAGCGCCCCCGTGCACCGCATCGCCGGCCCCGACGGCACCCCCGCCTGGCTCGTCACCCGGTACGACGACGTGCGGGCGGCGCTGGCCGATCCGCGGCTCTCGCTGGACAAGAGGCGTGCCACGGCCGGGACTTACAAGGGGTTCTCGCTGCCGCCCGCGCTCGACGCGAACCTCCTCAACATGGATCCGCCGGACCACACCCGCATCCGGCGCCTGGTCGGCCGCGCGTTCACTCCGCGCCGAACGGAGCAGCTCCGTACGCCGATCCGGCGCACCGCCGACCAACTCCTCGACGCGCTGGGGGAGTCGGGCGACACCGACCTCATCGCCTCCTACGCCGCGCCGCTCCCGATCACCGTCATCTGCGACCTGCTCGGCGTACCCGACCGGCACCGGCGGGACTTCCGGGAGTGGACCGACACCCTCGTCGCGCCCGCCCCCGGGACACCGCCCGAGGCCGGCAAGCACGCGGTCGTCGCGCTGCTCGGCTTCTTCACCCAACTCCTCGCCGACAAACGGGAGGAGCCCGGCAACGATCTCCTCTCCGACCTGATCGCCGTACGCGACGAAGGGGACCGGCTCAGCGAGGACGAGCTGATGTCCCTCGCCTTCCTCATCCTCTTCGCCGGGTACGAGAACGCCGTCCAGCTCATCGGCAACGCGGTGCTCGCCCTGCTGCAACACCCCGAGCAGTTGGCCGCGTTGCGCGCGGACCCCACTCAACTCCCGGCCGCCGTAGAGGAGTTCCTGCGTTTCGAAGGGCCCGCGCTGCTCGCCATCCGGCGTTTCCCCGTCGAGGACGTCACCATCGGCGGGGTCACCATCCCGGCCGGCGAGACGGTCCTGGTGTCCGCGTCCGCCGCGAACCGTGACCCGGGGCGGTTCTCCGAGCCCGACCGGCTCGACCTCGCCCGGGACACCTCCGGGCATCTCGCGCTCGGGCACGGCATCCACTACTGCCTGGGCGCGCCGCTCGCCCGTGCCGAGACGGAGATCGCGCTGGCCGCGCTGCTGGAGCGGTTCCCGCGGCTGGAGTTGGGGGTGGGGGAGAGCGAGGTGCGGTGGCGGCCGTCGCTGCGCGCCCGGGGACTGCTCGCGCTTCCGGTGACGTACGCGACGAAGTCCCTCTGAAGTTTTTTTGGAGCTTTTCCCGGGACAGCGATGAGTTCCCGTCCTCCCTCCGGTCCACCCCTCAACGGACCGTTGTCACAGGAGGGCCCCCATGTCGCTTCCGGAGATCGTCTCGCGTGCGCAGTGGCGCGCGGCGCGTGAGGAACTGCTGGTCAAGGAGAAGGCGGCCACGCGCGCGCGGGACGCGCTCAACGCCGAGCGGCGCGGGCTGCCCATGGTGGAGGTCGACAAGGAGTACCTCTTCGAGGGCGGCGAGGGGAAGGCCACCCTGCTCGACCTCTTCGAGGGGCGCGGCCAACTCGTCGTCTACCACTTCATGTTCGCGCCCGAGTGGGACGCGGGCTGCCGCAGCTGTTCGGCGTTCCTCGACCAGATCGGGCACCTGGCCCATCTGAAGGCGCGCGGCACCACGTTCGCCGCCGTGTCGAGGGCGCCGTACACGAAGATCCTGCCGTTCAAGGCGCGGATGGGGTGGACGCTGCCCTGGTACTCGTCCTTCGGCGGGGACTTCAACTGGGACTTCGAGGTCACGTTCGTCGGGGACGGGGAACCCGTCGAGCGGCCCGCTGTCAGCTGCTTCCTGCGGGACCGCGACCGGGTGTTCCACACCTACTCGGCCTATGAGCGCGGGCTCGACGGGCTCGGCTCGACCACCACCTTCCTGGACCTGACCGCACTGGGGCGACAGGAGGAGTGGGAGGAGCCCAAGGGGCGCGCGTCGGCCCTGGGGGCGCCCGCCGGCAGCGCGCGCGTGCTTTATCACGACGAGTACGAGGACTGATACGGAAAGTGCGGGGAAAGTACGCGACCGGGTGTCGACTATGTCTCAGTACCGTCACTTCGCGAGCCGTTCACCGTACTGTCGGCGTTTAACTCTATGAGGCTTCATGACGGTCTCCTCTGTGAGGCGTCAGGAAGTTCTGCGAGTTCAGCACGACAGGGAGGTAAAGGGTGAACGGGCGAACGGTGCTTGAGAGCTTTCCCGCCGGCGGGCCGCGTGGCTCGTGGCCGGCGGAGGAGTTCGCGCAGGCGCGCCGTCTGGAGGGCCTGCAGGCTGAGGTCGTCATGGACATCGCGACCGACGCGTTCCTGGTCATCGTGCGCAGCGGCGACGTCGTGGACGTCGCCGCCTGAGAGGTCAGCCCGCCTTCGGGGCGGGCACCTTCGCCGTGAACTGGTCCGCCTGGAGCGCGTACAGCTCCGCGTACACCCCGCCGCTCGCGAGCAGTTCGTCGGGCGTCCCGGACTCCACCAGCCGCCCCTGATCGAGCACGTGCACCAGATCCGCGTGGCGTACGGACGCCAGCCGGTGCGTGATCAGCACGACCGTCTGCCCGGTGCCGGCCAGCGCGCGGATCTTCTCGAAGACCTCCAGCTCGGCCCGGGCGTCGAGGGCCGCCGTCGGTTCGTCCACGATCAGGATGCGGCCCCTGCGATAGGCGGCCCGGGCGATCCCGAGCCGCTGCCACTGACCGCCGGACAGCTCGTGCCCGCCGCTGAAGTTGCGGGCCAGCAGCGTGTCCAGACCGCGCGGCAGATCCGCGACCACGTCCTGCGCACCGGCCTCGGCGACGGCCTCGGTCAGCCGCTCGTCGGTGAGTGGCGCGGCTGACCGGCCGACGGCCACGTTGACGCGGGCGGTGAACGGCCAGCGCTTGAAGTTCTGCGCCACCATCGCGATCCGGTCGGCCAGTTGCTGCCGGTCCGCGTCCGCCGCGTCGACGCCGTCCCACAGGATCCGGCCCCGGTCCGGCCGGTACAGCCCGGCCAGCAGCTTCACCAGGGTCGTCTTGCCGGAGCCGTTCTCGCCGACCAGGGCGATGATCCGGCCGAGCGGGAGGGTGAGGGAGACGTCGTCGAGCGCGGGGTGGGTGGCCTCGCCCGGGTAGCTGAACGTGACGTTCTCGAAGCGGATCTCCCGGGGTTCCTCGGGCAGCGCGGCCCCGCCGACCGGGATCGCCCACCCGGTCGCCTCCTCGTACAGCTTCTGCAGATCGCCGACGAACAGGGCTTCCTCGTGCAGCTGGTTCACCGCCAGGACGAGGGTGTCGAGGCTCGCGGAACCGGTGCGGATCGCGATCACCGCCGTACCCGCCACGGAGAGCGCCATCGCCCCGGACAGCAGCAGCCCGCCCAGCGTCGCGTACGTCGCCGCCGTCGCGAGGCCCGTCCAGGTGGCCGCGATCAGCCCCGTGCGGGCCGTGAGCCGGGCCAGCCGGGCCTGTTCCGCCTCCGCGCTCTCCGACATCTCGTGGAAGTGGTGCAGCAGGAACGGCCCGACGCCGTGCACGCGGATCTCCGGGGCCGCCTCCGGCTCGGTGAGCAGCGAACCGATGAGACGGCCGGCCCGGACGTGCTGCACCCAGGTGTGGAACGACTCGTAGTGCCGCCGCGCGTTCGTCAGCGCGCCCCACGCGCTCGGCAGCGTCATCGTCGCCAGCAGGGGGAGCAGCGCCGGGTGCAGCACGGTCAGCACGCCCGCCGCCGCGATCAGCGAGATCAGCGCGTTCATGACGTTCGTCGCGTACGAGATCATGCGGCGGGCCGACATGGCGCCGTACTGCGCGGTGTCCAGCAGCTTGTGGAACGCGTGGTCCTCGATCGCGGCCAGCTCCACGGCCGCCGCCCGCTCCAGATACAGCTCGGTGGCGACCCTCTCCACCTTCGGCTCCAGCCGCCCGGTCGCGTACGTCGACGCGGCCCGCAGCAGCGCGCCCACCAGCATCACCGCGGCCATCGTGACCAGCGCGGGCGCGGCACCGCGCAGCCGGTCCGCGATGGCACCGCCGGTGATCAGCCGCCCCAGCACACTGTTCACCGCGAGCAGACTCACCGCCTGCGTGGCGCCCCGGCACGCCTCGGCGGCCAGCACCACACGCGCGGCCCGCGGATCGGCCTGCCAGGCCAGCCGGAAACTCGACCGCAGCATCGCCGGCAACCGCGTCACCATCGACCGGAAGCTCAGCTCCAGAAACGCGTCGTTGTGCTGACTCCACCCCGTGTCGTACCGCAGGGGCCCACCAAAGAGCAGCCGCTCCGACGCGGACGGCTCTCCAGGCCCCGAGTCACCCTTCCTCCCCACCGCCGACCTCCCCCGATCGTGGACGAACGGCCACTATCGCGGGGTGGGGCGGGTGCGGGGGAGAGCGCGGGGAGGTGGTGCGGAGACGCGCGGGCGTACGCCGGGAAGGCGGCGGGCCGGGGTAATTGTCGATGTGCGGCGCAGCCGCGCGAGCACAGGGGCGCGGGGAACTGCGCGACCAGCCCCCACCGAACCGGCAGACAAAATCCGCTCAACCCGCGGAGCGCTACGCGCTGATGGGCCGCGACCAAGAAGGCGTAGCCCCCGTAACCCGACAAACCGCCAGGTACAACGGAATCGGCGGCGTATACGGCAGCTTCCCGTCCGGCTTGTGGATGAGTCCGGGCGCCCGAGACGAGTCCGGCACCAGCGCCCCCGTGGTGTACCGCGCCGGCGCGGGCCAGTCCAGGGCGTAGTCGGAGTCGGACGGCACGATCCACCACCAGTGCGCCTCGTCGGCGTAGACACACCCGACGCGCGGCAGCCGGGGCAGCACCAGCGGCCCGAACCGCGCGGGCACCGCCACCGCGTCACAGCCGAGCGGCGCCGTCATGCCCTCGGGGACGGCCAGCCGACGGGGCGTACCCGCCGGCCCGTGCAGTGCGCGCCCCAGCCGGACCAGCGTGTCGAGACTGAGCACCTGGCCGGGACCGGACACGCCGCTCACACCCATTCGACTCCCGTCCCGAAATCCCCGAACCCACTGGATTCCCCGACTTCCGCGGAGTCCGGGAGGTCGCCGGCGTCCTGGTGTCCCCGGCCCCTGAAGAGACCCGTGGTCTCCTGACCGAGGCCCCCGAAGTGGCCCGCGCCCTCCCGGCCCCGCGCACCGGAGCCGGACCCACGAGCAGGACCACCTCCGGTTTCGTGCTCCCGGCCCCCGAAGCCGCCGAGGTCCAGACCTCCGAAGTCGCCGGCACCCCCATGCCCGCTGCCGGAGGCACCCCCATGCCCCCGCCCCGGAAATACGCCCAGATCCTCGAATGCCCCGAAGTGTGCCGTCGCCTCGTCCTCGTCGCCCGAACCACCCGACGGACCCGGCTTGGGTCGTGCGCCCCAACCCAGGTCGTTGAGCGGTACGGAACTGTCGTGGACGGGGGCCGGGTGGTGGCCGTGCGCCGGGTCCGCCTGCCGTGGCAGGTCGGCCCAGACCAGCAGGCCGGGTCCGTGTTCCTGTGCGCCCCAGGCCCGGCAGAGCCCGTCGATGAGAAGCAGTCCCCTCCCGTGCTCCTCATCGGGCCGCTGCGGGGAAGGGCGCGGCTCACCGGGAGCGCAGCCCTCGTCACGGACGGCTATCCGCACCAGGTCGTCGCCATCGTGCAGCTCGCAGACTATGTGGCTGCTCGCGGTGTGCACGATCGCGTTGGTGACCAGCTCGGAGACGACCAGAACCGCCGTGTCGCAGGTGTCCTCGCAGACGGACCAGCCGGACAGCCGGGCCCGCGTCAGGCGTCTCGCCTGGGCCGGGGAACCCGGATGTGCGGCCAGCTCGAACCGGAACCGGCGCTCGGCAGCGGCCCCACCAGGGACGGCTCCCGCGGCGGCACCGAGACCGAGGCGGCCTGCGGCGGCGTCTGTTCCTAAGGGCGCGGACGGAATCACGCTTGCCACTATCGCCCCGCCGTGAACACTTGGCAAGTGTCACTATGAAAAATGCAGAGTGCCGTATGACGCTCTGCACGGTCGTGGCACACTGCTCGCAACAGAAAGTCGCGCGGCGCCAGTTGGGATCTCCGGAGGTCTGTCCCGATCTTCGAATGAGTCTTCGAATGGCGCCGCAGGGCTGTCAGGATTCGGTTCGCCAGGATCGGTCCGTCGGGCCGCGAGAACCCTTTCGCCGGGCTGTACGGACGTATGCGCTGTCCGTACTCAACCCATTACCCGGCACTTCTCGCTCAGCAGTCGGCACTCAGGTCATTACCCGGTACTCATTCGTGACTCATTCGTGGAGGTGGAGCGTGAGCGAGCCGCGGTCCGCACCGACGGTCGGCCAGGTCGTCCTCGGCCGGCGCCTGCTGGACCTGCGGGAACGCGCGGGGCTCAAGCGCGAGGAGGCCGCCCGCGTCCTCCGTGTCGCCCCCGCCACGGTCCGCCGCATGGAGATGGCGGAGGTCTCCCTCAAGATCCCCTACCTCCAGCTCCTCCTGAAGTCCTACGGCGTCTCCGACGAGGAGGCCGAGGCCTTCGTCCAGCTCGCGGAGGAGGCCAATCGGCCCGGCTGGTGGCAGCGCTTCCACGACATCCTGCCCGGCTGGTTCTCGATGCACGTCAGCCTGGAGGGCGCGGCCGCGCTCATCAGGTCGTACGAACCGCACTTCGTGCCCGGGCTGCTGCAGACCGAGGACTACGCGCGCGGAGTGCTGAAGTCCGGTGCCATCGGCCAGACCGAGCCCGACGACATCGAGCGCCACGTCGATCTGCGGATGCAGCGCCAGGACCTGCTCACCCGTCCCGACGCGCCCCGCTTCTGGATCGTCATGGACGAGACCGCCCTGCGCCGCCCGGTCGGCGGCCCGGAGGTGATGCGGGCCCAGATCGACAAACTGCTCGACGCCACGAAGCTGCCCAACGTGACCCTGCAGGTCGCCCCGTTCTCCTCGGGGCCGCACCCGGGCACGTACGGGCCCTTCGTGCTGTTCCGATTTGCCATGTCAGAACTGCCGGACATGGTCTACAGCGAGTACCTGACCGGCGCCGTCTATCTGGACGCGCGCGAAGAGGTGGCGACCCATCTCGAGGTCATGGACCGCATGGCGGCGCAGGCCGCTACGGCACATCGCACGAAGGAGATCCTCAAGGATCTCCGCAAGGAGCTGTGAATGGATCGCATCAAGCCGCGTATGAGCGTCTACAACGGTATGCCCGCGCGGGACTTGGGAAGCGAAGGCTGGCACAAGCCGTGGAGCGGCGGCAACGGCGGCAACTGCCTGGAGGCGATGAAGCTCGCCGACGGCCGGATCGCCGTCCGTCAGTCCACCGACCCGGACGGGCCGGCCCTGATCTACACGACCGACGAGATGACGGCCTTCATCGAGGGGGCGAAAGCGGGCGAGGCGGACTTCTTGCTGTCCTGAGCCGACGAGCTTGTGCTGAATGCTTTTTCCTTACCGAACCTCCTTATTTTGGTACCGACTTGATCACATGTTGCTTTAAGAGCTTATGGAGCACGCCATGACCGTGCGGCCCACCGGCGAGACCGACAGGATCGACACCAGCAGGCCCCACCCCGCCCGCATGTACGACTGGTATCTCGGCGGCAAGGACAACTACCCCGTCGACGCCGAGATGGGCCGCCAGATGCTCGCCCTCGACCCGAGGGTGCCGGTCATGGCACGTGTCAACCGCGCGTTCATGCACCGGGCCACCCGCTGGCTCACCGAGCACGGCGTACGGCAGTTCCTGGACATCGGCACGGGCATCCCGACCGAGCCGAACCTGCACCAGGTCGCACAGGCCGTCGCGCCCGAGGCACGGGTCGTCTACTGCGACAACGACCCGGCCGTGCTGGCCCATTCGGCGGCCCTGCTGCGCGGCACACCCGAGGGTGCGACCGCGTACGCGCAGGCCGACGTGCGCGATCCCGATACCGTCATCGAGGCCGCGCGAGCGGTCCTCGACCTCACCCGGCCCGTCGCCCTGTCCCTCGTCGCGCTGCTGCACTTCGTCCCCGACGAGGACGGCGCGCACGAGCTGGTCGACAGCCTGCTGTCCCAACTCCCCAGCGGCAGCTACCTGATGATGACCCACGCCACCGCCGACTTCACCCCGGAGGAGTCGACGGCGGCGGTCGAGATGCTCACGGCGGCGGGCATCACCCTGACCCTCCGCCCCCGCACCGGCTTCGCCCGCTTCTTCACCGGCCTCGACCTGGTCGAGCCCGGCGTGGCGGTGGTCGACCGGTGGCATCCGGAGCTGGGCGAGGTGGTGCCGGGCCAGGACGACGGCACGATTCCGGGCTACGGGGCGGTGGGGCGCAAGCCCTGACCCCGCCCGCTGCCGGGCTTCAGAACCACGACAGCATGCGGCGCGGGGCGTCCACCAGCCGGCTGACGGCGACCACCGGCAACGGCGGTTGCTCCAGTCGGCCCGGGCCCCGGCCGAGGCTCAGCGCGTAGTAGATCTGCTCGATCGACGGCGGCCCGACGGCGAGATTCCGCCGGACCGCCGACGCCGACGACGCCTCCCCGGTCCGCACGACATACGCCGCCGCCATCGTCCCCGTACGGCCCACCCCCGCACCGCAGTGCACGAACACCGGCCCGGCCGCCGACGCGACGACGTCAAGAAACCGCTGTACCTGCACGGGAGTTGGCGTCTGCCCGTCCCGAATGGGCAGCCGTACGACGTCCAAGCCGGCCCTGCGCGGTTCGGCGAGCTGCGCCGCGCTCAGGTCCTCCGCCCGCAGATCCACGACGGTGGTGAAGCCGAGGCGGGCCAACTCCCGGTAGCCGCCGGGGGAGGGAGCGCCGCCTCGCCACAACGTCCCGTCGGTGTCGACGGGTTGGAAGTGATGGATGCCCTGCACGGTACGGGTCCCGGGAGGCGGCGGGGTCTCCTCGCGTGCCCAGTACGACAGC
Source organism: Streptomyces sp. NRRL F-525 (assembly GCF_000716605.1). Lineage (GTDB taxonomy): Bacteria > Actinomycetota > Actinomycetes > Streptomycetales > Streptomycetaceae > Streptomyces. The sequence continues at coordinate 18,506 of NZ_JNXE01000067.1, forward strand.
GCGAGGATGCCGAGCGCACCGGTGGCCCACAGGGTGAGGTAGCCGAGGGCGACGACGAGGAGCAGCCTCATCGCACGCCTGGGCAGGCGGAGTTGGGGCGAGGGCGTGAGAACGGTTGCCATGGGCGGCCCGGGATGCTCGGGGACGGGGGCGCCTTGGCATCGTACGACCGCATGGTGTGTTCCGGTGGGGTGTGGCCTGCTGTCCGGCGTCCGCTCCGCGCGTCCGTCCCGTTCAGTCGTCGTCCGCGTCGGTGTCGCCCATGCCCATCACCGTGAGGTGGGCGCGGTCGAGAGCCGCGTCCTCCAGGCAGCCGCGCAGCCGCATCCGGTCGTGTTCGGCGAGCGCGGGCCGTACGACCCCGGCGAACATGCCGTCGCCGAGGCTGCCGAGCGTGGCGTGGTTCAGCAGCACGGAGGTGGAGTCCCGGCAGCGTTCCCAGACCTGTTGCGCGGCGAGTGCCTGCCGTTCGGCGGTCATGTCCGCACCCCGCACGTCGACTTGGACGAGCACCGAGGTCGCCTCCGAACCGCTCGCGCTCTGCTCCCGGGTCTGGGTGAGATCGGCGAGCCCGACGACGAGCGCGGCGAGCAGCGCGGCCCCGACGACGCCGACGACGGCCGTGCGGGCGACGCGGCCCCTGGAACGCCGACCGATCGCGGGCCGGTCCTCCAACTCGCCCGCCAGCGTGCCCGGTTCGGGGGCGGTGAGGACGGCCAGGCGTCCCGCGAGGCGCCGTTCGGCGGGGCGTCCGGTCGCGGAGGCGATCCGCTGCACCACCCAGGCGAGCCCGGACAGCAGCACCCCGGTGACCATGAGGACGGGCACGAAGACGTACGTACGGTCGGCGGTGTCCTCCAGCCAGCGGAAGCGGGCGCCGTCGCGCTCGGCGGACGTCTGCCGCAGCCGACCCAGCACGTCCTCCTGACGTGCCGTCAACTCCCGTTGCCTGGCGTCACTTTCCTTCACCCGTTCCTCGATCCGGGTGAGCCGGGCGAGCAGCACGATGCCGAGCAGCATGACTTCGACGACCAGGAGCAGGATTCCGCAGAGGATGGCTCGCTGCCATTGCCAGCGGTACAGGTAGACGACGAGGTAGGTCCCCGCTCCGGCGGCGGCCAGGCTTCCGAAGACGTAGGCGATGCGTCTCATCGTCCGTCCCCTGTCCGCTCGTTGCCCGTCCGGGCCTCTTTCGGGCGTACGTCACCGGTGGCGCCGTCGACGGCGACGCGCGAACCGGGCGGGAAGCGCCGGACCGCGTCGGTCGCGCCGACCACGGCAGGCAACCCGAACTCCCTTGCCAGTACCGCGAGATGGGACAACGGGCTGCCGGTCTGGGCGACCAGCGCGGTGAGTTGGGGCAGGAGTGGGGCGAGTGCGGGGTCGAGGGTGCGGACGACGAGTACGGGGTCGGTGGGGCGCGGCCCGGTCCCGTCCCAGACCGTCCCTACGGCCCGACCGCTGGAGACGCCCCGGCCGTCACCGTCACCGGTGCCCTTGCCGCCGGTGCCCGTGCGTTCGGCGACCACCGTGCCCGCCGCCGACAGCCGGAAGGCGTCCGGCAACGGCGGTGACTCGGCCTGCGGCACGCGCGCGTGGAGGTCACCGGGCAAGGGTTCGCCGTCGAGTACGGCGGCCAACTCCGGCCAGCGCAGCAGGCCTACGCGGTCCGTGTCGGCCGGGCCGAGTCGGCGTGCGGCCTCTCGTACGAGGCGTACCTGTAGCTCTTGGGCCCAGCGGATGCGGAGGCGGAGGGATTCTCGGGGTGGGAGGGAGGGGGTGCGGGAGGTGGTGAGGGTGAGGGGGCTGGGGGAGTGGTGGTTCGTTGGT
>NZ_JNXE01000068.1 GCF_000716605.1 Streptomyces sp. NRRL F-525
GAGCGGGTAAGTAGGTGCTGCGCACCTACTGAGAGAAAAGTTGCGCTTCGCGCAACGAGCCGGCTTCGCCGGCTTGATACCCCGTCACTTCGTTCCGGGAGAATCCGCTTCGCGGATCCCGCCCCTTCGGGGCATGAGCAGGCTTCGCCTGCAGCAGGGAACGCTTCGCTTACCCCTGCTGGGACTCTCCGGCTTCGCCTTCGAGTCCTTGGCTGGCAACTGTTGTGGGCTCTGCCGGGCTGGGTCTCTGGGGTTCAGTCAGGTTTCCGTGAGGAGTCAGTGCCTCTTGGCCGGAAGGAAGCAACCACTGGCGCTCGCTGCTTCCTTCCGCGAAAAGTATGGTGGATCCGAGTTTTACTCCCCTTCCTCTGGCGTGTGTGTGCACGGGGTGCCTCTCTCGGCGCGCGGGCTGAGGTGACGTCAAAGTGCTCGCCGGGATACGCAGCCGTTTGAGTTCAGCTGGTGCGGTCCATCCTGACTGGCACTCCCACTGACCAGGGTCGGTTGTGGCGATGGCGGCGCCATCGGGGCCGTTCAGGAGTGGGAAAGTCGGTGTGGCGGGCGCGGACGGCGGCCCAAGTGATGTCTCGTGCCACAGTCGAGGTCGGCACGGCGATGTGCTCGGCGGTACGTCGGGACGGGTGCGGTTGGCCTCGACCAGGGCGTAAAGGTACCAGCCGAGTTCGGCACGGGCGTGGTGGATACGGCGGGAGACCAGGCGGTTGCTGCGGCCAGCGGTGATCATGGCCGTGTCGTCGAGGACGACGTGCCGGGCTGTGGTCACCGGGCGCCTGCCTGGCCCAGAAGGGTGGTCGGTTTCGACGTCTGTGGGGTCTAGCCGCTCCCCTCCTGCACGGATCCCGCCGTGGCGTTAGGGCGCGACGGCTGTCGGTCAGTGCTGAAGCTGATCCGCAGAAGCGTTCTGGGGGCCTGTGTCCGGGGTCTACGTGTCTTCGTGCGCTTGAGGTAGGGCATACGTGAACTCCTTGCCGCCGTGTTCGGGCCCGGGGGCGCGTTCGCGTTTGAGTGCTCCCGCTTCGACTAGGCGTTTGAGTCGGTTGTTGGCGTTGGGCAGGGAGATTTGCAGTGCTTCGGAGAGAGCGGTGGTGCGGAATGTTCCGAGTTTTCGTGCTTGCTGATAGGTGTCGGCCAGTACCGCTGCATCGCCGAGCAGGTCGTGGGTAGCGGCGTCGACCGCGATCTGCTTGCGGCGTTCGAGACAGACGGTGACCGCATCACGGGTCTCTTCGTTGAGGCCGACGAGTTGTACGCCCTCGACGTCGTTGTCTCCCGCGGCCAGCGCGACGTAGAACTTGCCGAGGAACTCGTCGGTGAAGCTGTTCGTCATCGCTTCAACGCCTGTGAAGTCGATGGTGAGCAGGGCTGCCGGTCCGGCGCTGTGGAGCTGTTTTTCCAGTTCGCTGCGTACGGTGATGCCGGTTGTGCGGGTGAACAGGAAGGTTCCGAAGCCGTGCACGGCGAATGTGGGCGATGCTTTTTGCTTCGTCGGGTTCATTGAACGCATTGAAGCACAGCAGGGTTACGGCGTGAATGACACTCTCAGCCATGTCCAGGTGCCGTCGACCCAGGTGGAGGAGGTGTGGGATTGCACGGTGGACGCGTCGGCCAGCAAACGGCCGACGCGTAGGAGTCCGTCGCCGCTGCGTAGCACTAGACGGGTGGGGCCGTTGAGGCCGGCATGCGCCAGCAGGTCGGGCAGTCCGTGGCCGCGTTGTTCGCTTGTGCCGGTGACGCCCGGCTTCAGTGCCCGGCGCAGGGCTTGTGCGCTGTCTGTGGTGTCTTTGTACTCGGGGTTGCGGCGCAGGTGGCCGAGCACGCCGACTCCTGGGTCGCAGACGGCAACCTCGAGCCTGCGGTAGCGAGTGGTCTTGCCGGTGTAGACCTGGGCCGCGATGAATGCCCCGGGGTGTCCCTGCCCGTGGCTGACGGCGTTGTCGATCAGTTCGCCGATGCTTCTGGCGGCCCGGGCGCCAGCTTTCGCGCCGAGGCCTGCGGTGGCGAGTCGGCCGATGCGTTCCCCCACGGCGTTGGCCGTCCCGGAAGTCAGGATGCTGGTTTCCAGCAGCGTCGATGAGCGGTCGCGCCGGTCGTCGAGCGGGAGCGCGCCGACAATCCGGGTGTCAGGAGGGAGGCGTTCGATCAGGTCCATGCGCTGTATGTAGGACGCCACGTCGGTGTCTGCGGGCAGGACCAGTTCTGTGCTTCCTCCGGCGTCTGCGCGTGTATGGGTGAGCGCCGCGATCCCGGCGAGGTCGAGGGGGCTGGCGAAGCGCAGTCGCCGGGCGTCGACGACCAGGCCGGAGTCCGCTTGTCCCCTCGCGTGCAGGTCGTTGCGGAGCAGGGGGTGTCGTCCGGCGAGTTCCAGCAGCATGGTCTATCAGGATGCCAGGCGTTTGCTATGGGGCGGCGCGCGTTCATGTGTTCGGGCGTGTCGCATGGGTGTGATCGGCCTCGTGCTACGCTTTCATTGGCTTCAATGAACACGTGAAAGGAGTCTGGGATGCCTGACACCCCCGACGAGTCCGCGGAGCGCGGACTCCACCGCGAGTACAAGATCATCGTCAACACCCGCGAGAAGACCGTCGACCACGACGAGCTGTCCTTCGACGAGATCGTCCGGCTGGCCTTCCACCCGGTGCCCACCGGCCCGAACGTCGTCTTCACCATCGGCTACCGGCACGCGGCGCAGCGCCCGGCCGAGGGGACGCTGGCCGTGGGCGGCCACATCAAGATCAAGAACGGGACGACCTTCAATGTCACGCAGACTGACAAGTCGTAGCGCCGACCTCAAGCGTCTCCAGGACGAGGGGTTCGAGGTCGAGGTGCACGGCGGCTACCTGGTTGTCGGCCACGTGCCGTACGTGACCGACGACCGCACCGTCCGCTACGGCCGCCTGGTGTCAGAGCTGACCCTGAGCGGCGACGTCACCGCAGCACCGAGCACCCATGTGGTGCACTTCAGCGGGTCGACGCCGTGCGACCACGAAGGCCGCCCGCTGGAGCAGATCATCAACACCCGCTCCCCCAGGCTGCTGGCCGACGGCCTCCCGGTCGACTTCGACTTCTCCAGCAAGCCGCCCAGCGGCGGCTACGCGGACTACTACGAGAAGATGTCGACCTACGCCGCGATCCTGTCCGCCCACGCCCAGGCGATCGACCCCGGGGCGACGGCCAAGACCTTCCCCGTGGTGACCTGCGAACCCGAGGACGACTCCGTCTTCCGCTATCTCGACACCGCCTCCAGCCGGGCCGGCATCAGCGCCGTCACCCAGCAGTTGGAGCGCAACCGGGTGGCGATCGTCGGCCTGGGCGGCACGGGCGCCTACATCCTGGACCTGGTCGCCAAGACCCCGGTGCGGGAGATCCACCTCTTCGACGGCGACCGCTTCCTGCAGCACAACGCCTTCCGGTCGCCCGGCGCGGCCACGGTGGAAGACCTCCGCGGCGGGCCGCAGAAAGTCGACTACCTCGCCGCCATGTACGGGAAGATGCGCCGCGGCATCATCCCCCACTCGGTGTATCTCGACGAGGCGAACGTCGCGGAGCTGCGCGGCATGGACTTCGTGTTCCTCTCGATCGACCGCGGCCCCGCCCGGAAGCTGGTGGTCCACGCGCTCGAGGAGTACGGCATCGCCTTCGTGGACGTCGGCATGGGCGTGTACGAAGGCGACGGTTCACTGGCCGGCCTGGTGCGGGTCACCACCAGCACCCCAGAACAGCGAGCGCACGTCCATGCGATGGGACGGATCCCGTTCGGGGACGAGGACGAGAACAACGAGTACGCCCGCAACATCCAGATCGCCGACCTCAACGCAGTCAACGCCGCGCTCGCGGTGATCAAATGGAAGAAGTTCTGCGGCTTCTACGCCGACCTGGAACACGAGCACCACAGCGTGTACCAGATCGACGGCAACGTCCTCACCAACGAGGACACGACATGACCACCGCTCGCCTGGCGCACACCTTCGTCGACTGCTTCCCCGACCAGCTGGAACCCGGCACGGTGTACGTCTCCATCCCGTATGCGACCGTGGCGCACCTGTGCTGCTGCGGCTGCGGAAACGAAGCCGTCACCCCGCTCGGCCGCGCGGAGTGGAAACTCACCTTCGACGGCGAATCCATCTCCCTGCACCCGTCCATCGGCAACTGGAGCTTCCCCTGCCGGTCGCACTACTGGATCCGCAACAACACCGTGCACTGGGCCCGGCGCTGGTCCGACAAGCAGATCGCCGCGAACCGCAGCGGCCGCGGCGCCGTCGATGACCCGCACACCCCGGCCGGGAACCTCCAGGAGGCGGCTCCCGTGCCCGCCGAGCGACGCCTCACGCCTCTCCTTCGCTGGCTGAACGCACGGTTCCGCCACTGACCTGGCGGAGGAGACCCCGGCCGGGGTCGGGAACTTTGCCGAGGCCGACTCCAGCACTCTCTGGAACCCCAGCATTCCGCCCTGCGGTCAGCGGAGGAGGGCGCGGAACACGGGCACGCTGACTTCGCGGCTCGCGACTCCGGCGAGAATGGCTGCAGCCGCGCATGCGTTTCGCCCGCCCTTGCGCTACGCGAGAGAGACCGGCTGTGCGGTGTCGTCGGTCCAGTCGCCGTCGAAGAGCGGGGCGATGAGTGCGTGATGCTCCTCGGGGAGCCGGCCGGTGCGTCGGTGGGTGCGGGCCTTGGCGAACCAGGGGCCGAGCTTCACCGTCTCGCCGTCGACGAGGATCTTCTCGCGGGCGGTGGGGGCACGTCCTTCGCGGGCGATGAAGAACTCCAGGAGCTGGGCGGTCTGTTCGAAAGTCCGGCGGGGTCGGCGGGGCGGGGTGAGGGGGTTGGTGTCGGGGGTGAGACCGATCTCGGTGAGAAGGTCTTGCTGGCGGGGGTGGAGGGTGGTGAAGCCGGTGAGCTGTCGGTGCAGCCAGCGTCCGGCCTTGACCGGGCCGATCAGCGTGTCCAGGTGCAGGGTGGCCGGGTCATGGCCGGCGGTGAGGTGGGCGCGGAGCGCTTGGTATTTGCGGTGCCAGTCGGGTCCGTGCGGGAGCTGCCAGTCGGGGTCGATGGCCGCGAGTGCCTCGGCTCGGGCGGGGTCGAGCCGGTCCTTGGCGGCCAGGGAGCGCTGTTCGGCCAGGAAGGTGCCGCCGGGGGCCGTGGCGGGGATGGCGAGGTGGCCGTGAGCTCGGTGGTAGTCGGTGACGGTGGTGAGGTTGGCGCGCCAGGCGGCCTCGTGCTTGTTCCAGATCATGCCCAGGGCGTCGAGTTCGGTGATCCAGGCGGCGTCCAGGCGGCCGGCGGCGTGGGCATCGCGCATGCCGGTGATGAAGGAGCCCAGGGTGTAGCCGGTGGGGTCTACGTGGTCGGCGGGGACGTCGAGGTGGCCGTATTGGTCGTGGAAGGACTGGGCGGCTGCGAGGCCTTCGCGGCGGGGGCGGGATGTGGTGTCGCGGGGGTCGAAGGTGACCAGGTCCATGGCGCGGGCGATGCGTTCGGGGTGGACGGTGAAGTCGAAGTGCCAGCGGTGCTGGATGAGGCGGCTGGTCTCCCTGGAAAGTCGGTTGGCCTTGTCGGGCAGGCGCTCGGCGATGCGGTGGTCGTGGCTGGCCAGGGCGGTGGTGATCGCCCACACCGGCTCGTAGGGGGTGCCCAGGATGTCCTGTGGGTCGGCGCCGGGCGGGATGTAGACGGGGATGATCAGGCTGGCGATCTTGCCGCTTACCGACAGGCGCAGGGCGCGGCCGAGGGCCTGGACGCAGCGGCGTACGGAGCGGGTGGGGTCGGCGAAGACGATCGCGTCGACGCTGGGGATGTCGATTCCCTCGGAGATCAGTTTCGCGTTGGCGAGGATCGCATGGGGCGCGGCCGAGAAGTCGGCGAAGATGTCGGCGCGTTGCTGCGGGGTGTGCTCGCCGTGGACGAAGAACAGTTCCGGGTCTGTGTCGGGGCACAGCTCGGGGGCGGTGCGGCGCAACTGGCGCAGGGTGTGGCCGAGTTCGCGGGCGAAGCGTTTGGCGTCCTCGACGAGGTTGAAGTAGACGAGGATCCGGTGCAGTTGGTGGTCGGTCAGGGCTTTGAGGACCGCGAGGTGCAGGGCGGTGGTGCGTTGTGCGTCGTCGGTGCCGGGGCGGGTGTGGCCGTTGTCGTCGGTGTCGGGGGTGGGGAGGTTGAGGCGGGTGCGCAGTTCGGTGTCGGTGAGGGTGGGGATCACGATGCGGTAGTCCGCGGCCCGGCCGTCCGCGACTGCCTGTGCGAGGGGGTACTCGTGGATCTTCTTGCCGTAGACGGCCTCGTTGTCCATCGAGTTGGCGTAGGAGTCCGGGTCGGGTGCTGCGGGGTGCCGTCGGCGGGGGCGGGTGGTGTCGGCGGACTCCGAGAGGTCTGGTGCGGCGATGAGGCGGGGGGTGGCGGTCATGTACAGGCGTCGCTCGGCGCGGATGCGGGTGGCGTCGTTGACGGCGGCCCATTTCTTGTCGGCGCGGCCGGCGATGCGGTGGGCTTCGTCCATGATCGCGAGGTCGAACGGGGGTACGTCGAACCGGCTGTGCCGGGTGTTCTCGATCTTGTCGAGGGAGTCGTAGGTACAGATCACCGTCAGGGCCGGAATCTGGTCCGCCCCCTCCCCCGTCACCGACATCAGGCCGGCCAGGGCGCGGAAGTCACCGGTCGAGCCGACCCGGTGGGCCACCAGGGCGTCATGGCCGGAGGCATCCATCGAGGACACGATCAGCATGTGCTCGGTGCGCCCGTCGGCACGCCAGGCCAGCGCGGTCTGCGCGGCCAGGTCCAGCGTCGGCACCACGAACAGCACCAGCCGTGCGTCGAGCTCGTCGGCGATCCGGATCGAGGCCAGGGTCTTGCCGGTACCGGTGGCCGACACGTACAAGGCGCGTGTGCCGGGCCGGCGCAGATGCCGCACCGCTCGCCGCACTCCCTGTTCCTGGTCCGGGAACAACTGGGCCCGTTCGGGACGGCCGGGCCAGGACGGGGAGAGGACGGCGGTACTCATACCGGCCATGTTCCCAGCAGTGACGGGGCGGATGGGAGAGATGCGCTCGGGTCTGGGCATCGCACTGGCCGTGCTTGCCCGTCCGGGGGTTTCAGGCACCGTGGTCCGGGGGTGTTGTCGGACCGGCGTGTGACGATGCGGTGGAGTACCTGGGAGGTACGGGCTTTGGCGATCGAGTGGAACCGCCGCTGGCCTTCGCCCAGCTCGTCGAGGCACTGCTGCACCGCATGTTCGATGACAGCAGGCAGGTGGTCGTGGTCAACGGGCGCGGTGGTGACGGCGGTATCGACGTGCAGGTTACCGGCGATGCCGACTTGCGGGTCTTCCAGCTCAAGTATCGCCCGGACGGCTTCCCCGGCTCGCTCGGGGGCCGTAGGACAGCGATCAAGAAGTCGTTCCGGCGGGCCATGGCGCATCACCCGGCGGAGTGGACGCTGGTGGTGCCGTGCACGCCAACGGTCTCCGAGCGGACCTTCGTCGACAAGTTCGCCGACTAACTACCAGCGGCGATTTCAGTCTTGGACCGATCCAATCTGGACTGTCACTTCGCCGCACACGCCGATCTGGAGGCCAGCTTCACCCGCGATCAGTTGCGGGAGGCCGCCAAGGACTACGGCCAGGAAAAGGCTCTCCTGCTGAGTTCGGGCGATCTCGTGGAGCGTGTCCGTGCACAACGTGTTGGCCTGAGTCCAGTAAGTCGCACTCGGTGGCAAGCTGACGTACTGCGGTAGCGTGATCGTCCAGTACACCGTGCACGCGTAGGGCGTCAAGAGTTTCGGCCCTGGCGATCGTGTCCATTGCGGCAGCTGCCGCGTAGCTGCCCGCGAGGCGCTCCAATAGACGGGCAAGCGGGACCAGTGGGCGCATTCGTCGGTCATGTGTGGCTCGTGCCGGCTGTGTGGCGGAGGAACTCCGCGGCAAGGCCCCGGTCGGGATCGTCGTTGAACAGTCGGCAGTCGAACGTGAGGCAGACGCAGCGTACATACACCACCGGCACTGGTTCGCCACCCGCAGCGAGGGCCGGCTGAAGATCGCTACGTGGATCACGGACTTCTACAACGCTCGGAGGCTGCACAGCGTGTGCGACTTCGTCAGCCCGGTGGAGTTCGAGCAGCGGTACTGGGCTCAGCAAGTCTGGCAGCAAGCAGCGTAAATCGTCTCCACGCTGCGAGGGGATTGGCAGGTCCGGGGAATCGTCGTTGCACCACCCGGCCTCGGTGAGCCACCGCCCGAAGGACTGCGTAAGGGCCGCATTAGTCGTGGCATCAACGATGAACCGGGCGCGGGCCTCCGCATCCGGGACAACGACAGGAGCCTTTTCATGCGTATCACCGCACGCAGTGGGCGGTACGGTATCGGTCTTTTCGCGGCTTGTGCCGTCGGGGCCACATTCACCGCCGTTCTCTCCCCGACGCCCGCCGCCGCGGGCCCGGACCTCGGCTCGCCGCGCTGCGTCAGCTTCACGGCGCTGAACGAGAAGGTGCTCAGTGCCACCAGTACCGACAACGACCCCAAGGGGCTGAGCCTCACCGACAGCGGCGGCTACACCAACGCGCTGATCGACGCGCACGGCAAGCAGATCGGTACCGCGACCGGATCCAGCGTCGCCGTGCTGGTCCGGGCCAGCGACAACCACGTGATGGCCTTCAACACCAACGTGGACAAGCTGATCGGCGGCGACGTCACGGAGAACTCGGTGATGGACGCCACCGGCACCGTGGCCGGCGCCACCGTCACCGAGCCCGCGGTCGGCACCAGCGGCCGCTACCTCGGCATGACCGGTGCCCGGACCTACCGCCGGATCGACCCGCAGACGTACGTGTCCAGCATCGTCCTGTGCCACTGAGGCTCGGACGGCACGGACTTCCGCAGCCGCTGAGCAGGTGACCCGCCCGGACCGGCAGGTCCGAGCGACGCTCGGCGGCGACCGGCAGCCAGCCCCAATCCCCTGAGAAGGGACCCGATGGACGCCCCCGAGATCCACATCCTGTCCGTGGGAACCGCACTCCCCGGACCCCCCGTGGACAACGCCACCCTGGCCCGTCAGCTCGGCACGCACCAGCAGTTCGAACAGTGGGTGGACACGTTCATCGGCACCCGCACCCGGCACCTCTCGGTTGACCTGGAGACCGGCGAGGTGAACCACTCGCTGGCCGACCTGGGCACCACCGCGGGCGGCCGGGCGCTGGCGGCGGCCGGCCTGGAAGCCTCCGACATCGACGTGATCGTGATGGGCACGGCTACTCCCGACGCACTGATGCCCGCGACGGTCAACCTGATCGCGGACCGGCTCGGCATCGACGGCATTCCCACCTACCAGTTGCAGTCGGGCTGCGCCGGCGCCGTGCAGGCCCTGGACGTGGGCCGCGAGATGCTGCTGACCGGCCGGCACACCACGGCGCTGGTCATCGGCGGCGACGTGTGCGCCAAGCACCTCGACATCGACATGGACGTGTCGAGCATGGCGCCGGCGCAGCTGGTCAACGTGGTGCTGTTCGGCGACGGAGCGGGCGCGGCGGTGCTCAGCACCAGGCCGACCCCCGGCTCAGTCACCATCAAGGCAGTGCTGAACCGGCTGACCGGCCTCGGCCGCGCCCCCGGCCAGGTCATCGAGTGGTTCGGCCTGGCCGACCGTGCCTCGGACCGGCCGGCCGGCATGGAGGACTACAAGGCCATCGAGGAGTCGGTGCCGGTGATGGCCGGCGAGATCCTCAAGGAGCTGCTGGACACGCTGGGCTGGCAGCAGGCCGACCTGGACTTCCTACTCCCGCCGCAGTTGTCCGGCCGGATGACGAAGCGGATCGTGGAGCGCCTGGCGGTGGCCGACGCCCAGGAGGTCAGCTGCGTTCAGGACACCGGCAACAACGGCAACGCGCTGGTCTTCTTCCAGCTGGAACGCGCCCTGGAGCGGATGGGACCGGGCGATCGCGCCATCGCCGTCGCGGTCGAGTCCAGCAAGTGGATCAAAGCTGGGTTCGCGTTGGAGAAGGTCTGAGTCATGTCAGCAACCGAAGCCGCGTCCCCCGTCCCGGCCGCCGCACCGAACGCCACGCTGCTTGACCTGCACCGCTCCGGCGCTCTCGTCACTGATTACCCGCAGGTCGGCGGGCTGCTGACGGATCTGGACAGCAGCGGTCTTGCCCACGCCGGGCAGTTGCTCGCCCGCCTCGACCCAGACGACGTGCTGGCTGCCCACCCGGCCACCCCGGTCGTGTCGGTCGCGGTCACCGGCCACGGCACGCTGGCCACCCTGGTGCCGGCGCTGACCGCGGAGTGCGCCCGGCACGGCTTGCTGCTGCGCGCCCACCAGTCGACGTTCGACAACTACGTCTTCGACCTGACCGACCCGGACAGCGCGCTCTACGCGGTCCGGGCCGATCTGACGCTGTGCCTGCTGGACCACACGGTGGTCTTCGACGCGGTGCCGTCGCCGTGGCGGCCCGAGGACGTCGCCGACGCGTTCGACACGAAGCTGGCGCTGATCGAGAAGCTGGTGGCCCGATTCGGGTCCGCCGGCAGCGGCACCCTCGTGCTCAACACCCTTTCGCTGCCGTCCCGTTACCCGCGCCAGCTGCTGGACCACCGCTCCCGGGCCCGGCTCGGCGCGATCTGGCGCGAGGCCAACGCGCGGCTGCTCCGGCTGGCCGAGGAGCACACGTCCCTGGTGGTGCTCGACCTGGACCCGGTCACCGCCGACGGAACCGCGGCCACCGACCCCAGGCTGAGCGTGTACGCCAAGGCGCACCTGTCCACCGAGCTGCTGGCGCACTACGCCAGGGACGTCGGTCACCTGGCCCGGCATGTGTCGGGGCGTACGAAGAAGTGCCTGGTGGTGGACCTGGACGAGACGGTGTGGGGCGGTGTCCTCGGTGAGGACGGCGTCGAGGGCATCCAGGTGGCCGACAGCTACCGCGGCGAGGCGTTCCGCCAGTTCCAGCAGGCGGTCCGGCAGATCGCGTCGCAGGGCGTACTGCTGGCCGCGGTGAGCAAGAACGACGTCGAGCGGGTCCAGGAGGCATTCACGCATCCCCGGATGACGCTGGCCGCCTCCGACTTTGTCCGGATCACCGCCAACTGGCGGCCCAAGCACGAGAACCTGCTCGAACTCGCCGCCGACCTCAACCTCGGTGTGGACAGCTTCGTGTTCGTCGACGACAGCCCGTACGAGTGCAATCTGGTCCGCCGTCAGCTGCCCGGTGTGGCCGTGGTACCGGTGGGTACCGAACCGGCCCAGCACATCGGGAAGGTGCTGGCCGACGGCTGGTTCGACAGCCGCGAGCTGACCACCGAGGACATCACCCGCGTCTCCAAGTACCGCGACGAGTTGGTCCGCAACGACTTCCTGCACACTTTCGAGTCGATCGAGGACTACCTGCGGGAGCTGAAGATCGAGGTGCGGCTGGCCGAGCCCGCCGACACCGAGGTGTCCCGGATCTCCCAGATCACTCTGCGCACCAACCAGTTCAACCTCACCACGCTCCGGCTCCAGCCCTCCGAGGTCCGCGCGATGCGGGACGACGGTGACAGCCTGGTGCTGGGCATCGCGGCCGCCGACCGGTTCGGCGACAACGGCCTGGTCGGCGCGATCTTCGCCCGGCGCACCAACGACGAGCTGCACATCGAGAACTTCCTGCTCAGCTGCCGGGTGTTCTCCCGTGGCATCGAGCACGCCTGCCTGTCCGCGCTGCTGCGGCTCGCCCGGGACAGCGGCCTGTCCGCGGTGTGCGGCATGTACCGGACCAGCGCCAAGAACAGCATCGTCAAGGACTTCTATCCGCGCTATGGATTCCAGCACTTCGCGGGCTACGGGCAGACGGTCGTCTTCCGGCACAGCCTGGCGGCTATCGCCCCTGCGCCCGAGCACATCCACCTGACCGAGAACCTCGAAGGGGCACTCCAGTGAATACCATCGACGACTTCATCGCGATCCTGCGCGATGAGCTCGGTCTGCCCGTCACCAGCGACGACGCCGCCCGCCGGCTGGATGAGGTGCCCGGCTGGGACTCCGTGCACCTGGTGTGGCTGCTGACCGTGCTGGAGCAGCGCACCGGTCGTAGCATCTCGCTGCCCGACGTGCTGGAGGCCCCGAGCATCGGCGGCATCTACGACGTGGTGGCGGTGGCGGCGTGAACATCACCCCGCTCGCCCGCGAACGCCGCCACACCCTGTTCTTCCTGCGCGAGATCCGCTCGGTCATGCCGGTCTTCCTGGACACCGAGGTCGACCTCGGCACTGTCCTGGCGCACCGGGAGCTGGCCGGCGGCGAAGGCGACCGGTTCTCGGTGGTCAGCTACGTGCTGCACGCCGCCTCCCGCGCGCTGGCCGACCACCCGCAGGCCAACGCCGCGATCGGCGGCCGGCTGCGGCAGCGCGTCGCCGGCTACCCGTCGGTCAACGTCAAGCTCACCCTGGACAAGTCTCTCAACGGGCAGCGGGTGGTGCTCGCTGCGGTGCTGCCTGCGGTGGACACCGCCGGGCTGCGGGAGATCCAGAAGCTGGTCGAGCACTACCGCGACGGCAGCGCCGACACCATGGCCGAGTTCCAGGGCGTACGCGGTATGCAGCGCCTGCCCCGGCCACTGGGCGCCGCACTGTTCCGCCTCGGGGTACGGCCGCTGCGGCGCCGCGCGGAGACCTTCGGCACGCTGGCCGTCACCTCGCTCGGGCACCGCCCGGTCGACGGCTTCCACTCGGTCGGCGGCACCGCCGTCACCCTGGGCGTGGGCCGTTTCATCGACCGGGCGGTGGTCAAGGACGGCGCGATCGTTGTTGCCCCGGTGCTGCGGCTGAACATGGCCTTCGACCACCGGGTCGTGGACGGCGCCGAGGCCGCCGACCTGCTGGCCGACATCAAGCGGAACCTCGAGGAGTTCGCCGCATGAACGACATCGACGAGCTGAAGCAGTTCGTGCAGGTGCACGCCCGCACCCAGGGCATCGCGCCCGCCCAGTACAGCGAGATGCTGGGCCGTATCCGCACCGACGACGAGGGCATGCCCGGCTCCTGGGCCGTGGAGTGGAGCCGCTCGGCGCGGGCGCTGGCCGAGCAGGGCAGGCACCTGGACGCGGTGCGGTACTACAACCTGGCCCGCTTCCCGTACGTGGACGGACCCGCCCGGCAGGAGGCGCTGACCAACTGCGTCGGTGCCTTCGAACAGTGGGCCGCCGACTTCCCGTTCATCGAGCGCCGCGAGCTGAAGCTGCCCGGCGGCCGGGTTCGCTGCTGGACCAGCGGCCTGTCCGCGGCGCGGCCGCTGCCGGTGCTGCTGATCTGCGGCGGCATCGTCAGCATCAAGGAGCAGTGGGCGCAGGTGCTTGGCGCGGTCCGGCGGCTCGGCATGGCCGCGGTCGTCGTGGAGATGCCCAGCGTCGGCGAGAACTCGCTCCCGTACACCGCCGACAGCTGGCAGCTGCTGTCCGGTGTGCTGGACGAGCTGGCCCACGTGGCCGACGTGACGCGGACGTACGCGATCGCGCTGAGCTTCAGCGGCCATCTGGCCCTGCGCTGCGCGGTGAACGACCCCCGGATAAAGGGCGTCGTCACAGCCGGCCCGCCGGTACGGGACTTCTTCACCGACACCGACTGGCAGGCCGGGGTGCCGCGCGTCACCGTGGAGACGCTGGCGCACCTGACCGGCACCAAGCCCGCCGAGACGCTGGGGCAGCTGCGGGACTGGGCGCTGAGTGTGGACGAGCTCGAAGCCCTGGACATCCCCGTGCACTGCATGGCCAGCGCGCGCGACGAGATCATCCCGCCCGGAGACGTGGAACTGCTGCGCCGCCATGTGAAGGGCGTCCACCTGGTGACCAACGACGACGTGCACGGCTCGCCGGCGCACGCCGCCGAGGCCCGGCTGTGGACGGTGCTGTCGGTGCTGCGGATGCGGCAGGCCGGCGGGATGCAACGAGCGGTGATCGGCGCGCTGTTCCAGGCGACGCGGGTCCGCAGGCGACTCGCGGGCACGCCCGCATGACGGAGGCCACGGGCCGGTCGACCGACGTGTCCGACATGTCTGGCGCATACCTGCCGGTGCCCCCGGATCCCGGCGCGCGGCTGCGGCTGTTCTGCTTCCACCATGCCGGCGGGGCGGCCTCGCTGTTCCGGGACTGGCAGCAGGCGCTGGGCCCGGACATCAGCGTGGTCCCCGTACAGCTGCCCGGCCGCGAACAGCGGGTCCGCGAGCCGCGCTTCACCAGCATGGAAGAGCTGCTGCCCGAACTGCACGAGCGGCTCGGCCCGGCGCTGGCCGGGCCGTACGCCTTCTACGGCCACAGCATGGGAGCCCTGCTGGCCCGCAATCTCGCCCAGCGGGTGGTGCGTTGTGGGGGCGAGCCGCCGGTGAGTCTGCTGGTCGGCGCCTATCCCGCGCCGCACCGCCGGCCCGCGCTGGCCGGGGCGCTGGCGCTCGGCGACCAGGACCTGGCCCAGTGGCTGGTCGACATGGGCGGCATGTCGCCGATGCTGCTGGGCTATCCCGAGTGGCTGCGGATGGCCGTCGGCATACTCCGGGACGACCTGCAGGTCTGCGAGAGCCACCACGACGGCCAGGAGCAGGAGGCGCGGCATTCGCCGCTGTCCTGCCCGATCCATGTCTTCACCGGCGCGGACGACGCGCTGGTGCCCGAGCAGGACGCCGCCGCCTGGGCGCAGCACACCCTCGCGACCGCGACCGTGCAGGTCGTCCCCGGCGGGCATCTGTTCGTCCGCGACTCCCCGGCGGTGTTCCTGGACCGGCTGGTCGCGGTACTGCGGGAAACAGTGCCCACGCCGGGATAGTCCACGCCAGCGGAGACCGCACGTCCGTCGGCCCGCTGAGCCTGAGGGCGCCGGCCCGCACCGGACCGCGTACGAAGCAGGCACAAGAGCAGGCACGACAAGCACGCGCGGGACCGTACGAGACCGCGTGTTAGATCGCGCGAAGAACGTCGTTAGCCGCGCCGGAAAAACTGGTGCCGGCATCAGAAACCGGCTGCGGCCGCCGCGTTGTTGCGTACCGCGACCGCACCCAGACTGTTCACCACGAGGGGCAGTGAGACGCGATGACGAGTGGGCCCGTTCCCGCCATGTCCGACGCCGGTACCGACCTGGACGACGCGATCGCGATCGTCGGTCTGTCCTGCCGGCTGCCGATGGCACCCAGTCCCGCCGCGTTCTGGCGGCTGCTCAGGGACGGTGTGAACGCCGTCACCGAGACGCCGGCCGACCGCTGGGACCCCGACGCTCTCATGGACCGGGACCGTTCCGCGCCGGGCGGCGCCCGTACCCGGCACGGCGCCTATCTCGACCGCGTCGACGGCTTCGAGCCGGCCTTCTTCGGCATCTCGCCACGCGAGGCCGTCACGATGGACCCGCAGCAGCGGCTGATGCTGGAGCTGGCCTGGGAGGCCCTGGAGGATGCCGGGATCGTGCCGGGCACCATCAAGGACAGCCGCACCGGTGTCTTCGTGGGGGCCATCTGGGACGACTACGCGACCTTGCTGCACCGCGGCGGCACCGGCGCCATCACCCGGCACACCATCACCGGACTGCACCGCAGCATCATCGCCAACCGCGTCTCGTACACCCTGGGCCTGCGCGGGCCGAGCCTGACCGTGGACGCCGCGCAGTCCTCGTCCCTGCTCGCCGTGCACATGGCCTGCGAGAGCCTGCTACGCGGCGAGTCCACCCTCGCGCTGGCCGGCGGGGTGAACCTCAACCTGGTGCCGGAAAGCGCCATGGAGGCATCGAAGTTCGGCGGCCTGTCCCCCGACGGCCGCTGCTTCACCTTCGACGCGCGCGCCAACGGCTACGTCCGAGGCGAGGGCGGCGGCCTGGTCGTGCTCAAGCCACTGGCGCTGGCGGTGGCCGACGGCGACCCGGTGTACTGCGTCATCCGCGGCACCGCGACCAACAACGACGGCGGCGGGACGGGTCTGACCGTCCCCAGTCCGCGGGCGCAGGAGGAAGTCCTGCGGCTGGCCTACGAGCGGGCCGGCATCCGGCCGTCCGATGTGCAGTACGTGGAACTGCACGGCACCGGCACCAAGGTCGGCGACCCCATCGAGGCGTCCGCGCTCGGCGCGGCCCTCGGCGCCGACCGCTCCCCCGACCAGCCGGTGCGGGTCGGCTCGGCGAAGACCAACGTCGGCCACCTGGAGGGCGCGGCGGGCATCGTCGGCCTGCTCAAGGCGGTCCTCAGCATCCACCACCGCGAACTCCCGCCGAGCCTCAACTTCGAGACCCCGAACCCGGGTATCCCGTTCGACCGGCTGGGCATCCGGGTGCAGACAGAGCTGGGCCCCTGGCCGGCGGCGGACCGCCCGCTCATCGCCGGGGTCTCGTCCTTCGGCATGGGCGGCACCAACTGCCATGTGGCCCTGACCGAATGGCGCTCGCCCGCGGCGACACCTGTGGATCCGGGCGATACCCCGGTGGTGCTGTCAGCCAAGACGAAGAAGGCGCTGCGGGGTCAGGCCGATCGGCTGCGGACGTATCTGCTGGAGCGGCCAGGCGTCGAACCGGCCTCGCTGGGCGCCGCGTTGGCGGGCCGACGGACGAGGTTCGACCAGCGGGCGGTGCTGCTGACCGGTGACCGGGAGGAGCTGCTGGCCGGCCTGGACGCGCTCGCTCGGGGCAAGGCGACGCCGGACGTCGTACAGGGCACCTTGCAGGCGGGCGGAACGGCGTTCCTGTTCACCGGGCAGGGATCGCAGTACGCCGGCATGGGAGGGGAGTTGTACGCATCGGAGCCGGTGTACGCAGCCGCGTTCGACGCGGCATGCGCGGCGCTGGACCCGCATCTGGCCCGGCCACTGAAGGACGTGCTGTTCGACACCGATCCGACGGACCTCAACACCACCGCTTATACGCAGCCGGCTCTTTTCGCCCTGCAGACCGCGCTGTTCCGGCTGGTCGAACACCGAGGCATCCGGCCGGACTTCCTGGCCGGGCACTCCGTCGGGGAACTGGCGGCGGCGCACGTCGCGGGAGTGTGGCCGCTGGCGGAGGCTGCCACTTTGGTCGCCGCTCGCGGGCGGTTGATGCAGGCCTCAACCCCCGGCGGAGCGATGATCGCCATCGAGGCCACCGAGGACGAGCTGCTGCCCACGCTGGCTCCCGGCGTCGACATCGCTGCCCTCAACTCACCCGTTTCCACGGTGATTTCCGGCGACTACGAGACCGCCCATCACGTCGCCGACGCATGGAAGGCCCGGGGCCGTAAAACCAAGGCGCTCACCGTCTCGCACGCCTTCCACTCTCCCCACATGGACAGCGCCCTCAACGAACTCCAGTCGGTCGCCGCGTCGTTGACCACCAATGCGCCGGCCATCCCGATCGTCTCCACTCTCACCGGCGAGCCCCTCACCGCCGACGAGCTGGCCGACCCCGGCTACTGGGCCCGCCACGTCCGGCACACCGTCCGCTTCACCGACGCGGTCAAGCAGTTGCAGCAGCAGGGCGTCACCCACTTCGTGGAGCTGGGCCCGGACACCGTCCTCACTCCACTGACGCACACCACTCTCGCGGGCGACTCCCCCATCACCGCCATCTCTCTCCTTCGCCGGAACCGCCCAGACACGGTCACCCTCCGGACCACCTTCGCCGAGCTGCACACCACCAGCGACCTGACCATCTGGCCGGCCGACCGTGTCACCGCCTCCGGCCCGCTGGACCTGCCCACCTACGCCTTCCAGCACCAGCGCTACTGGGTGGACGCGGCCGGAGCCGAGGTCCCGCCCACCGTGCCGCCGGTTCCCCTCGCCGCCGCCGGGGCCGAGGCTCTGGCCGACGCCGACGCACGTGAGGACGCGTCGCTGGGCCGACGCCTCGCCGGCCTGCCGCAGGCCGAGCAGGAGCGCGAGCTGCTCGACCTCGTACTGACACATGTGGCGATCGTGCTCGGTCATGTCACGCCCGAAGCCGTCGATGCCGAGCAGGCGTTCAAGGATCACGGCTTCGACTCGGTCAGCTCGGTGGAGCTGCGCACGCGGCTCAACGCGGCGACCGGGCTCGACCTCCCGACCACGTTGTTGTTCAACCACCCGACGCCGATGGCCCTGGTGCGCTTCCTGCGGGCCGAGGCCCTCGGTCTCGGCGACAGCAAGCCGGTGCCCGTGACGGGTACGGCGCCGGACGAGCCGATCGCGATCGTCGCGATGAGCTGCCGCTATCCGGGCGGTGTGGCGTCGCCCGAGGACCTGTGGCGGCTGGTCGCCGACGGGGTGGACGCGATCAGCCCGTTCCCGACCGACCGCGGCTGGGCCGAGGATCTGTACGACCCGGACCCCGGTCGGTCGGGCAAGGCCTACACCCGGTCCGGCGGATTCCTGCACGACGCCGACCAGTTCGACCCGGCCTTCTTCGGTATCAGCCCGCGGGAAGCCGCCGCCATGGACCCGCAGCAGCGGCTGCTGCTGGAGACGGCCTGGGAGGCGTTCGAACGGGCCGGCATCACGCCGGCCTCGCTGCACGGCAGCCAGGCCGGGGTGTTCGTCGGCGCGATGTCCCAGGAGTACGGCCCCCGGTTGCACGAGTCGGCCGAGGGATACGACGGATACCTCCTGACCGGCAGCACCGGCAGCGTCGCGTCCGGGCGTGTCGCGTACACCTTCGGGCTGGAGGGCCCGGCGGTCACCGTCGACACCGCCTGCTCCTCGTCCCTGGTCGCGCTGCACCTGGCCAGTCAGGCGCTGCGGCAGGGCGAATGCACCATCGCGCTGGCCGGCGGCGCGGCGGTCATGGCCACGCCGGGCATGTTCGTGGAGTTCAGCCGCCAGCGCGGCCTGTCCCCCGACGGTCGCTGCAAGCCGTTCGACGCTTCGGCGGACGGTACGGCGTGGTCCGAGGGCGTCGGTCTGCTGCTGCTTGAGCGGCTGTCGGACGCCGAGCGCAACGGCCATGAGGTGCTGGCGGTCGTCCGCGGCTCCGCGATCAACCAGGACGGCGCCAGCAACGGCCTCACCGCCCCCAACGGCCCCTCCCAGGAACGCGTCATCCGGCAGGCGCTCGCCAGTGCCCGGCTGACCCCGGACCAGGTCGACGCCGTCGAGGCACACGGCACCGGCACCCGGCTCGGCGATCCGATCGAGGCCCAGGCGATCCTGGCCACGTACGGCAGGGAACGGCCCGCCGACCGGCCGCTGATGCTCGGCTCGCTCAAGTCCAACATCGGCCACGCCCAGGCCGCCGCCGGAGTCGGCGGCATCATCAAGATGGTCATGGGCATGCAGCACGGCGTACTGCCGAAGACGCTGCACCTGGACGAGCCGACCCCGCACGTCGACTGGAGCAGCGGTGCCGTCGCACTGCTCACCGAGGCGGCGCCCTGGCAGACCGACGGCCGTCCACGACGGGCCGCGGTCTCCTCCTTCGGCATCAGCGGCACCAACGCCCACGTGATCATCGAGCAGGCGCCCCTGGCCGAGGCGGTGTACACCGCCGAGCCGGACGCTTCGGGCGACCGCCCGGAGGCGCTGGTTCCGTGGCCGCTGTCGGCGAAGACCGAGCCCGCGCTACGCGACCAGGCGGTACGACTCCGCGCGCACCTGGACGCGTATCCCGAGCTGTCCCCTTCCGCCGTCGGCCGGGCGCTGACGACCACCCGCACGGTCTTCGACCACCGCGCCGTCGTCTTCGGCCGGAACCGCGCCGAGTTGAGCGCGGCCCTGGACGCACTGAGCCGCGGCGAGACCGCCGCCGGACTGGCCCAGGGCACGCCCCGGCTCGGCGGGACGGCGTTTCTGTTCACCGGGCAGGGATCGCAGTACGCCGGTATGGGAGAGGAGCTGTACACATCCGAGCCGGTGTATGCGGCCGCCCTCGACACGGCCTGCGCAGCACTGGACCCGCACCTGGCCCGGCCACTGAAGGACGTGCTGTTCGACACCGACCCGACGGACCTCAACACCACCGCCTACACCCAGCCCGCACTCTTCGCCCTGCAGACCGCCCTGTTCCGGCTCCTCGAACACCACGGCATCCGCCCCGACTTCCTC
>NZ_JNXE01000069.1 GCF_000716605.1 Streptomyces sp. NRRL F-525
CGTGTAGGGGGTTCGGGTTCGGGTTCGGGGTCGGAGTCGGGGATGGGCTCGGGGCGAGGGGGTGTGGGGGAAGGGGAACCGGAGATCGGGAGGCGCGGCGGGAGCGAAGCGACGGACGCGCCTGCGGCGACGGACGCGCCTGCGGCGACGGACGCGCCTGCGGCGACGGACGCGCCTGCGGCGACCGATCCACCCGAGGTCGCCGACGGCGGCGTACCCCCACAAGGGCCACCCGCACCCGACGACGAAAGCAGTACGGGTGGGCGGGGTGGGAAAACCAAGTGGGTTCGGCGGAGCCTCGTCGCGTTTGTGCTTGCCCTGTTGCTGCCCGCCCTCGGTGCCGAGATCGCCCTGCGCCTGAATTACACCGGTGAGCCAGCCGACGGTACGTACACCCGGGGTCAGGACGCGATCTGGCTGGGGCACGCCTGGGTGGACGGGCGTAAGACCGACGCGGACTTGGCAGCGCTGGCCAGGAGGCTCAAAAGCACCGGTATCCGGGACCTGTACGTCCATTCAGGCCCCCTGGAGCACGACGGCACCCTCCCGGAGTCGGACTACCCGAGGGCGGCATGGCTGATCGAGTCGGTGCACAGGGAACTGCCCGGGGTCCGGGTGCAGGCCTGGCTGGGTGACAAGCTCGCCACCGAGAGCCCGGACGGCCTGCGCCTGCAGAACCCCGCGACCCGTACCGCCGTCGTCACCTCGACCCGCCAGATCCTCGCCGCCGGCTTCGAGGGCGCCCACTTCGACCTGGAACCCCTCCACTCGGGCGACGCCGACTACCTCGACCTCCTCGACAGACTCCACGAGGTCACCCAGGCCAACAACGCCCAACTCTCCGTCGCCGCCCACCAGATCGACCCCCTCCCCGCCTTCCACTCCTTCTGGGGCACCGTCACCAACCACCCCAAGTGGTGGTCCCAGGCGTACTTCGGCCAGGTCGCCCGCCGGGTCGACCAGATCGCCGTCATGTCGTACGACACGATGCAACCCCTCCAGAGCCTCTACGGCGGCTACGTCGCCCAGCAGACCTCCCTCGCCCTGGAGGTCACCCCGGACGACACCGACCTCCTCATGGGCCTGCCCTTCTACCACGAGAACCGCTTCGGCCACCGCGGCTCCGCCGAGACCGTCCCCGCCGCCGTACGCGGCGTCCGCCTCGGCCTGTCCCGCACGGACGCGCACCGTACGAACTTCGGCGTCGCCCTGTACGTCGACTTCGCGGCGACGGAGGCGGACTGGACGGCGTACCGGGAGGGCTGGGTGCGTTGAGCACGAGGTCAAGTGTGCTGAAAACACGGCGCTGTTCACAGCCGAGGATGCGATGATCTGTCACGTCCGACGGGGGATGGTGGGCGATGGTGTTGACATGGCTGGCCGCGGTGGCCTTGCTGCTGATGGCGGTACTCGGAGTCTTCACGGTGGCGACCGGCTGGATGCCGCCGCCGGCGCGAGGCAGGGTCGTACGGCCCGAGTTGTGGGGACTCGGCGCGCTGACCTCGGCGCTGGGCATGGGGACCGGCCTGTCCCTGCACTGGTGGGCGGATTCCCTGACGATGGACAACCTGGGCGGCGCGACGGCGTTCGCACTGATCATCCTCGGCGGTGTACTGCAGTGGCGCGCGCAGCGCCCCGGAACCCTGTGACCGCCACCCGCAAGGAACTCACCCTCGCCGACCTGGCCCCGCCGGCCCGCGCCGCCCTCAACCGCACCCCGACGGCTGTCACCCGCCTCCGGGGCGGTTCGAAGAAGGGCGTCTACCGCCTCGCCTTCCGGGACGGTTCGACCGCCGTGGCCTACGTCTGGTCCCCGGACGAGGACCTCTGGGACGCGGGCCCCGGCGACCCCCGCGACCCCTTCTCCCACGCCTCCGGCCTCACCCTCTTCACCGCCGCGGCCAACCGCCTCGCCGCAGCCGGCGTCCGCGCCCCGCGCCTCCTCCACGCCGACCCCACGCACACCCACCTCCCGGCGGACGTGGCGATCGTCGAGGACCTCCCGGGCGGCACCCTGGAGGACCTGCTGGACGGCGACCTGCCCGCCGTATCAAAGACAGAGGCGCTGAAGCGGACGGCGGCCCTCCTCAACACCCTGCACGCCTGCACGGGCCCGCGCTTCGGGAAGGTCGCGGTCGTGGACAACGGCGGTTCCTCGTACGGCGGTTCGTGCGAG
This sequence comes from Streptomyces sp. NRRL F-525, assembly GCF_000716605.1. Lineage (GTDB taxonomy): Bacteria > Actinomycetota > Actinomycetes > Streptomycetales > Streptomycetaceae > Streptomyces. The sequence continues at coordinate 2,177 of NZ_JNXE01000069.1, forward strand.
GCGGTCGTAGCCGAACGAGCCCTGAGCGACCTCGACGAACTACCGGCACGCGACCCACGAGCAGCAGCCGCCCACCCCCAACTGTGCGATGCGATACGCACGTTGGCCTCCCAAGTCCGACCCCGCACCGGACCCCCCACCCTCATCCACGGCGAACTCGGCCCCGACCACGTCCGCGTGACCCCCGACGGCGACCTCGCCCTCATCGACATCGAGGGCCTGATGTACTTCGACGCCGAGTGGGAACACGCCTTCCTCCGCCTGCGCTTCGGCCCCCACTACGACGCCCTGCGCACCGAGGACACCCCGGCCCTCGACGCCAACCGCCTACGCCTCTACCGCCTGGCGATGCACCTCTCCCTAGTGGCCGGCCCCCTCCGTCTCCTGGACGTCGGGGACTTCCCCGACCCGGAGTTCATGCGCGGCATCGCGGAACACAACCTCCAGCAGGCGCTGTCCCTCGCGGCGCGGACGTGACCGGCGTCGACGTCTGGGCGGGCGTACGCGAGCGGGTCCTGGCGCTGAGCGCGGCTCCGCACCGGGACAAGGTGTTCGGCGCGCACGAGCATGCCTTCGAGCCGGCAGACGTCCTGACCGGGCATCAAGTCGCCGACATCGAGGCCCGGTTGGGCATCCGTCTGCCCGACGAGTACCGGACCTTCCTGCTGGAGGTCGGTGCGAGCGGGGCGGGCCCCGCGTACGGGCTGCTCCGCCCCGACCCGGAACGCGAGCCCTGGCGCAACGGCACCGAACCGCCCGTCGTCGACCAGGACTTCGCCGACCGCCTCGCCGCCCACTCGGACGTCGAGCCGTACGACGGCGCGCCGGGAGCACCCGCCGACGAGCGGGAGCGGCGGGCGGCGTACGAGACCTGGGAGCGGGAGTACGACACCCTGGACGAACAGCTCGCGGTCGGCACCCTCTGTCTGAATCACCAAGGCTGCGGCTACTTCACGCTTCTCGTCCTCAACGGCCCCCGGCGCGGCACACTTTGGGACGACCTCCGGGCCGCCGACGAGGGCATCGTGCCGTTGCAGGGCGCCCGAGCCGGCTTCGCGGGCTGGTATCTGGCCTGGCTCCGGGACGCGGAGCGCTACGCGTGGGGAGACGAGCGACGAGAACAGCCGGCCCCAGACCGCGCCCACCCTACGAAGAACGCCTCCTGATCTTCGACCCCAGCCACACCAACGGGTCGTACTTCCGGTCAACTGCCCTTTCCTTCAAGGGAATCAGCGCGTTGTCCGTGATGTGGATGCCCTCGGGGCAGACCTCGGTGCAGCACTTGGTGATGTTGCAGTAGCCGAGGCCGTGTTCGTCCTGGGCGGTCTTCTTGCGGTCGAGGCCGCTCTCGGCCGCCGCGTCCAGCGGGTGCATGTCCAACTCCGCGACCCGCATGAGGAATCGGGGTCCGGCGAACGCCGTCTTGTTCTCCTCGTGGTCGCGCACGACATGGCACGTGTCCTGGCACAGGAAGCACTCGATGCACTTGCGGAACTCCTGCGAGCGGTCGACGTCCTCCTGCATCATCCGGTACTCGCCGGGCGCGACCCCCTCCGGCGGTACGAACGCCGGAACCTCCCTGGCCTTCTGGTAGTTGAAGCCGACGTCCGTGACGAGGTCGCGGACGACGGGGAAGGCGCGGAGCGGTGTGACGGTGATCGTTTCCTCGCGGGTGAACGTCGACATGCGGGTCATGCACATCAGCCGGGGACGGCCGTTGATCTCCGCCGAGCACGAACCGCACTTGCCCGCCTTGCAGTTCCAGCGCACGGCGAGGTCGGAGGCCTGGGTGGCCTGGATGCGGTGGATGATGTCGAGGATCACCTCGCCGTCGTTGACCTCGACCTTGTAGTCCTCCAGGCCGCCGCCCTCGACGTCCCCCCGCCACACCTTGAAGCGGGCCTCGTAGCTGCTCACTCGTAGAGCTCCTCTTCGGCGAGGTACTTGACCAGCTCTTCCTTCTCGAAGAGGGCGAGCAGGTCGGCGCGGATGGGTTCGGTCGTCTCGCGGGTCAGGCTGATCTGGCCGGACACCGGGTCGGTGGCCGCCAACCCGCCGTTGGGATGGGTCAGTTGGCAGATCAGGTTGATGCGGCGCCAGTCGCGGTTCATGCCGGGGTGGTCCTCGCGGGTGTGCCCGCCGCGCGACTCCGTGCGCTCCAGCGCGGCCCGCGCCACACACTCGCTGACCAGCAGCATGTTCCGCAGGTCCAGCGCGAGATGCCAGCCCGGGTTGAACTGCCGGTGGCCCTCGACCCCGGCGCGGCGGGCTCGTACGCGCAAGTCGGCGAGTTTCTCCAGCGCCTGTTCCATCTCGCCCTCGCGGCGGATGATGCCGACGAGGTCGTTCATGGTCTGCTGGAGTTCCTGGTGGAGGGTGTACGGGTTCTCCGGCGGACGGCCGTTCTCCTGGCCGGGTTCCGGGCCCTCCGCCGAGAACGGGCGCAGGGCTTCCGCCGCCGCCAGGTCGACCTCCGTGTCGTCCACCAGCGGGCGGCTGTCCGCCAGGTCCGCCGCGTGGTCCGCCGCGTGCCAGCCCGCCCGGCGGCCGAACACCAGCAGGTCGGACAGGGAGTTGCCGCCGAGCCGGTTGGAGCCGTGCATGCCGCCGGCCACCTCACCGGCCGCGAACAGGCCCTCCACTCCGCGTGCCGCCGCGGTGTCCGAGTCGACCGCGATGCCGCCCATCACGTAGTGACAGGTCGGCCCGACCTCCATCGCCTCCGCCGTGATGTCGACGTCGGCCAACTCCTTGAACTGGTGGTACATGGACGGGAGTCGGCGCCGGATGACCTCCGCCGGCATCCGCGTCGACACGTCCAGGAAGACCCCGCCGTGCGGTGAGCCGCGGCCCGCCTTCACCTCGGAGTTGATGGCGCGGGCGACCTCGTCGCGGGGGAGCAGTTCGGGGGGACGGCGGTTGGTGTCGGGGTCCTCGTACCAGCGGTCGCCCTCGGCCTCCGACTCGGCGTACTTCTCCTTGAAGACGTCGGGGATGTAGTCGAACATGAACCGCTTGCCCTCGGAGTTGCGCAGCACCCCGCCGTCACCGCGCACCGACTCGGTGACGAGGATGCCCTTCACGGACGGCGGCCAGACCATGCCCGTCGGGTGGAACTGCACGAACTCCATGTTGAGCAGCGGCGCCCCGGCGAGCAGCGCCAGCGCGTGCCCGTCGCCCGTGTACTCCCACGAATTCGACGTCACCTTGAAGGACTTGCCGATCCCGCCCGTCGCGATCACCACGGAGGGGGCTTCGAGGACCATGAAGCGGCCCGTCTCGCGCTCGTAGGCGAAGACCCCGGAGACCCGGCTGCCGTCCTTCAACACCCTTGTGACGGTGCACTCCTGATAGACCTTCAGGCGGGACTCGTAGTCACCGGTCTCCTTGTGGTCCTCCTGCTGGAGCGACACGATCTTCTGCTGGAGCGTGCGGATCAGCTCAAGTCCCGTACGGTCGCCGACGTGTGCGAGGCGCGGGTACTCGTGGCCGCCGAAGTTCCGCTGGGAGATCTTGCCGTCCTTAGTACGGTCGAAGAGGGCGCCCCAGGTCTCCAACTCCCATACCCGGTCCGGGGCTTCCTTCGCGTGCAGCTCCGACATGCGCCACTGGTTGAGGAACTTGCCGCCGCGCAGGGTGTCGCGGAAGTGGACCTGCCAGTTGTCGTGCTCGTTGACGTTGGCCATCGCCGCCGCGATGCCGCCCTCGGCCATCACCGTGTGGGCCTTGCCGAACAGCGACTTGCAGATCACCGCCGTACGGGCACCGCGCTCGCGCGCCTCGATGGCGGCCCGCAGACCGGCGCCACCGGCACCGACCACGACGACGTCCCACTCCTGTCGCTCGACCACGGACATCAGAAGGCCCCATCCAATCTAAAAGAAGCGCGGATCATTGAAAGCTCCGGATGCGACCAGGTACACGTAGAAGTCGGCAGCCGCGACGCTGATCAACGACGCCCAGGCCAGCTGCATGTGACGGTTGTTCAGCTTCCCGACGAACTTCCACGCCTTGTAGCGCACGGGATGCCTGGAGAAGTGCTTGAGCTTGCCGCCGACGATGTGCCGACAGGAGTGGCAGGACAGGGTGTACGCCCAGATCAGCACGATGTTGGCCACGAAGACGAGGGTGCCCAGGCCCATGTGGCCCCAGTGGTAGTGCTCGTCGCGGAAGGTCAGCACGGTGTCGTACGTCAGCGTGCCCGCCACCAGGAGCGCCGCGTAGAAGAAGTACCGGTGGACGTTCTGCAGGATCAGCGGGAAGCGGGTCTCACCGCTGTACTTCTTGTGCGGCTCGGCCACCGCGCAGGCGGGGGGCGAGGCCCAGAAGCCGCGGTAGTAGGCCTTGCGGTAGTAGTAGCAGGTCAGCCGGAAGCCGAGCGGGAAGATCAGGATGATGATGGCGGGGGAGATGCCCCACCAGCTCCCGAAGAGGTCGGCGTTCGGGCCCGCGTGCATGGTTCTGCAGCGGTCGGCCAGACAGGGCGAGTAGAACGGCGAGACATAGGGCGCCGAGTAGTAGTTCGAGTCCGCGAAGGCCCGCCAGGTCGAGTAGACGACGAAGGCCAGCAGACCGGCGGCGGTGACGGCCGGGGCCAGCCACCAGCGGTCGGTCCGCAGATGCGGGGCGTCGATCGCGGCGCGCGTCCCGGTGTGGACGCCGCCGCTCTTCGGTTGGGGTTCCGTACCAGTGGCCAAGTCAGGACTCCGGTCGGTTCAGGGTGCGTGGCGGTCGTGGGCGCCGAGTCCTTCGTCGTCCGAGTCCGTCCACAGGGTGTTGTCGTAGGGGGTGTCGGGGATGGAGACGAGATCGGGGCGCCGGGGGCGCTCGATCCCTGGTGCGGCGTCACGCAGCAGCGCGACGCTCTCGCGCAGCCGGTCGGCGTCGGCCTTGACCCTGCGCATCTCCAGGCCGCCGCTGCCGAATTGGTTCTCCAGCCGCCCCACCGACCTGAACAGGTCGTCGAGACAGCGCTGGACTGACGTCAGTTCGTCGTGCACGGACATGACGTGACCTCACTTCCGCGGGCGTCGGCCCTGGACGGCAACGTTCATGCGCCTGCGAGTGTTGCGCGCCACACCTACCGGTGGGAAGCGGTGTGCACGGATTGGCCGGGGTGCGTTGGTGTGTACGGGGGCAGATTCGAACATTGCGCCGCACGGGTGGGCTTCCCGGCGCCCCTCGCCGTGTCGCCCTTCATGGCCGAACCGTTTCCTCTTCAGTGGCCGCAAAGATCTGATCAGCTCCATATACGCCCATAAGTGATCAGAAGTCCCGCGGCTTACCGGAGGTAGCAGTGATGTCCCACGACGGCGTCAGACTGCGCGCGGTCATGCGCTCGGTCGCCTTCCTCACCGCGGGCGCGCTCGCGGTGACCACCCTCGCGGCGTGCAGTTCCGAGGACGAATCGGGCAAGCCGCTGGCCGGGCAGGACATCGCGCCGGTCGGCCGTGACCTGGTCGCCGACGGCGGCACCCTGAACTGGGCCGTCGACGACGTACCGGAGACCCTCAACACCTTCCAGTCGGACGCCGACGACACCACCACCCGCGTCGCGCAGGCCGTGCTGCCCGCGATGTTCCGGCTCGACGCGCAGGGACGCCCGCAGCGGGACGCCGACTTCCTGGAGTCCGCGAAGGTCGTCGACACCGAGCCCAAGCAGGTCGTCCTCTACAAGCTGGCCCAGCAGGCCGTGTGGAGCGACGGCCGCGAGATCGGAGCCGCCGACTTCGCCGCCCAGTGGCGCGCCCTGTCCGGCAAGGACTCGGCGTACTGGACCGCGCGCAACGCCGGTTACGACCGCATCGAGAAGATCGAGCGCGGCGCCAACAACCTCGAGGTCAAGGTCACCTTCAGCAGGCCGTACGCCGACTGGAAGGCGCTGTTCTCGCCGCTGTACCCCAAGGACGTCATGGGCACCCCGGACGCCTTCAACGACGGCGCGCGCCGCAAGCTGAAGGTCACCGCCGGCGCGTTCGGACTGCAGAAGGTCGACCGCAAGGACAAGGAGATCGTCCTCGCGCGCAACCCGCACTGGTGGGGCCGGCCCGCGAAGCTCTCCGAGATCGTGCTGCACGCCGTACCGCTCGACAAGCGGGCCGCTGCGCTCGCCGACGGCACGGTCGACCTGGCCGAGATCGACCCCGCCGACGCGAGCCGGATCGCCCTCGCGGGCCGGGCGAAGGGGACGAGCACCCCGCTGCAGGGCGCGAGCCCGGCTGGCAAGGACGAGAACAAGAACGAGAGCCGGCAGAAGAAGAAGCTCAGCAAGAAGGAGCGCAAGGCGCTCGCCAAGTACCTGCGCCAGCAGGACGAGTTGCGTGCCTTCACCGTCCGCCGCTCCCTTGAGCCCGCGTACACGCAGCTCGCGCTGAACGGCTCCGAAGGCCCCCTCCGCGACGAGCGCGTCCGGCGTGCGGTGGCCCGCGCGCTCGACCGCACCGAGCTGGCGAAGGTCGTCCTCAAGCCGCTCGGTCTGCCCGCCGTACCGGTCGGCAGTCACCTCGCGCTCTCCGGGCAGGCCGCGTACGCCGACAACAGCGGCGCGCTCGGCGACCACGACACCGCGGAGGCGCAGGCGCTGCTCGCCGACGCCGGCTGGGTGCCCGGCGGACCGCTCAAGGACAAGGGCGAGAAGGCGGCCGGTTCCGAGGGCAAGAAGGGCAAGAAGTCCGACGACGAGGCCGAGTCCGAGGGCGGTTCCGACGGGCAGTACATCGTCGGCGAGGACAACAAGGACCCGCAGGACCACACCAAGAAGCACGGGCACGGTGATGAGGGCTCCAAGCACCTCGCCGACGGCAAGCAGTACGACGGCCGCAAGGTGAAGCAGGGCGGCGCGCCCGGCGCGTACGCCCCCAAGGGCACGGCCGCCCCGGCCGGCGCGAAGACCGGGCCGCTCGCCAAGGACGGCAAGCCGCTCACCCTCCGCTTCGTGCTCCCGTCCGGCACCGGTTCGGAGTCGCTGGGCGCGGTCGCCGACAGCATCTCCCGGATGCTGGAGAAGGTCGGCATCCGCACGGAGATCACCAAGGTCTCCGACGACAGCTACTTCAAGGACCACATCGCGTCCGGCCAGTACGACCTCGCCCTCTACTCCTGGCCCGCGTCCGCCTACCCGGCCACCGACGCGCGCCCGATCTTCGCCAAGCCGGTACCGGCCGCGGACGGCTCCCTGAACGTCGAGCAGAACTACACCCGCGTCGGCACCGACCAGGTCGACCAGCTCTTCGACCAGGCCGCCTCGACCCTCGACCAGGACGAGTCCGCCGCCCTGGTCCGCAAGGCCGACGCCCGCATCTGGGCGGCGGCCGGCTCGATCCCCCTCTACCAGCGCCCCCAGCTCACGGCCGCCCGCAGGACCGTCGTCAACGCCGGCTCCTTCGGCTTCCAGACCCCGGTCTACGAGGACATGGGCTTCCTGAAGAAGGGCGCGCACCCCTCGGCGAGCCCGACCAAGGACTAGGGATTAGCATCACCCGCACATGACGAGCACGGCCGCCGTCCCGCAGCTACTTGCGGGGCGGCGGTCGTCGTACGGGGGTGGGCTGTGCGGGGTTGGGGAGCGGCGGTGGCCGTGGTGGTGCTGGGCGTGGGTTCGGCGGGCTGTGGTGTCACGGCGGGTGCCGGCCGGCTGTCCGCCGACGCGGCCACGATCTGCGCGCACGGGACGTACGCCTGGTCCGGCATCCGGCACGTCGAGCGGCTGACCGGGCTGCCCGACCGGATCACGTACGCCGACGGCGGGTACCAGGGGGTCATCGAACCCGTCTCCGGCACCGTCTACCGCCCCACCGTGACCCATCCGCCCGAGGGGGTCGGCCCCGCCCGGGTGATCAAGGCCCTGGGTGCCCACCTGAAGACGGACGAGCCGCTCGCCGGGCCCTCCGAGAGGGCCGGGGGTGAGGAGACGGATCTCTTCAACGAGATCGGCGGATCCCGGCAGCCGTACTACACCTGGGAGTCGATCGACCTGGTTGAGGCCGACTTCACTTATACCTGCGGACTGAACCAGCCGGTGCACGGCCACGTACACACCTGGGACACCTACGGCGGCGGGTTCCTGCCCTGCTCCGAGCCCTCCGAGGGCGCCCCGGCCAAGGTCGCCGCCGCGAAACTGTGCCCCGCCGGGTCCCGTGCCGTGACGGGCGTCTGACCCCTCCCGCCGCCACCCGTAAGGCCCTGCGGAGGCCCCGTCCCCGTACGCCACGTACGATGGGGTAAGGCCGTGGCGTGTCCAGCCCGGCAGGGTCCGCGTAACACAGATGTACGCGCAGGCCTTCCTCACTCTCCGGGAGTTCGCCGCAATATGGCCACGCGCCACGACATCCGCAACGTCGCCATCGTCGCCCACGTCGACCACGGGAAGACGACCCTCGTCGACGCCATGCTGAAGCAGGCCGGTGCCTTCGCCGCGCACGCCGCCGAATCGCTCGACGACCGAATGATGGACTCGAACGATCTGGAGCGTGAGAAGGGCATCACGATCCTGGCCAAGAACACGGCCGTGAAGTACCACCCGAAGGATGGCGGCGACGTCATCACCATCAACATCATCGACACCCCGGGCCACGCCGACTTCGGTGGCGAGGTCGAGCGCGGTCTGTCGATGGTGGACGCGGTGGTGCTGCTCGTCGACGCGTCCGAGGGCCCGCTGCCCCAGACCCGCTTCGTGCTGCGCAAGGCGCTCCAGCAGCGCCTGCCCGTCATCCTCTGCATCAACAAGACGGACCGCCCGGACTCCCGGATCGACGAGGTCGTCAACGAGACGTACGACCTGTTCCTGGACCTGGACGCGGACGAGGAGCAGATCGAGTTCCCCATCGTCTACGCGTGTGCGCGTGACGGCGTGGCCTCGCTGACCAAGCCCGAGAACGGCACCGTCCCGCAGGACAGCGACAACCTGGAGCCCTTCTTCTCCACGATCCTGTCGCACGTCCCGGCCCCGCAGTTCGACGAGGCCGCCCCCCTCCAGGCGCACGTCACCAACCTGGACGCGGACAACTTCCTCGGCCGTATCGCGCTGCTCCGCGTCGAGCAGGGCGAGCTGCGCAAGGGCCAGACCGTCACGTGGATCAAGCGCGACGGCACGATGTCCAACGTGCGCATCACCGAGCTGCTGATGACCGAGGCGCTCACCCGCAAGCCGGCCGAGATGGCGGGCCCCGGTGACATCTGCGCCGTGGCCGGTATCCCGGACATCATGATCGGCGAGACCCTCGCCGACCCCGAGAACCCGATCGCGCTGCCGCTCATCACGGTCGACGAGCCGGCGATCTCCATGACCATCGGTACGAACACCTCGCCGCTGGTCGGCCGCGGCGGCACCGGCAAGGGCGCCACCGCGAAGGCGGCCGTCAAGGACCGCAAGGTCACCGCCCGCCAGGTCAAGGACCGCCTGGACCGCGAGCTGATCGGTAACGTCTCGCTGCGCGTGCTGGACACCGAGCGTCCCGACGCCTGGGAGGTGCAGGGCCGCGGTGAGCTGGCGCTGGCCATCCTGGTCGAGCAGATGCGCCGCGAGGGCTTCGAGCTGACCATCGGCAAGCCGCAGGTCGTCACCCAGCAGGTCGAGGGCAAGACGTACGAGCCCGTCGAGCGCATGACGATCGACGTGCCCGAGGAGCACATGGGCGCGGTCACGCAGCTCATGGGCGTCCGCAAGGGCCGGATGGACAACATGTCCAACCACGGCTCCGGTTGGGTCCGCCTCGAGTTCGTCGTCCCGTCCCGCGGTCTCATCGGCTTCCGTACGGAGTTCCTGACCGGGACGCGCGGCACGGGCATCGCCCACTCCATCCACGAGGGCCACGAGCCGTGGTTCGGCGTGCTGACGACCCGTAACAACGGCTCGCTGGTCGCCGACCGCGCCGGTGCCGTCACCGCCTTTGCGATGACGAACCTCCAGGAGCGCGGTGTGCTGTTCACCGACCCCGGCACCGAGGTGTACGAGGGCATGATCGTCGGCGAGAACTCGCGCGCCGACGACATGGACGTGAACATCACCAAGGAGAAGAAGCTCACCAACATGCGCTCGGCCGCCGCCGACTCGTTCGAGGCGATCGTGCCGCCGCGCAAGCTCTCCCTGGAGCAGTCCCTGGAGTTCTGCCGCGACGACGAGTGCGTCGAGGTGACCCCAGAGGCCGTTCGCATCCGCAAGGTCGTCCTCGACCAGAAGGAGCGCGGCCGCTCCGCGAGCCGCGCCAAGCACGGCTGACGCATACGATCGCAGGCCGTTCCAGGCGCTGTTACCGGCCAACTGAGCCCGGGTGCCCCCATCTTGGGGGTGCCCGGGCTTTTTGCAACCGAATTAAGCCCCGTTTCCCGAGGCGGTCTGTCCGTAATGCGGAGATCCTCGCCCGATACCCATGTAACAAGTCCGTTTCGTGGCCTTCTCGCATCGAACAGTTTGTCCATGTTTTGGAAGATGTACGGGCGAGCTGTGACTGAATTGAGATTTAAAGACAGTGGTCGGCACCTGGCGCATGGCAGATAGTTAGCCGCGTAGCGCTCGGGTCAATGGGTCACCGCGCCGTGGGGACGGCGCCGACTCGCGAGCACCAGGGGGTGTCTGACCCTCCGCCAGGGGTGGCGGGGGAAAGACGTGAACCCCCTCCTGTTGGTGAACACGTGGAGTCATGAGGAGGAGCCCCATGCGTGGTGTCACGAACGCCAGGTGGGACACGCCGTCCGTCAGTAGCAACTTCGCCCGCCCATACGGAGATTGGCTCTGAGGAGTCGGCCGGCGGTCTAGTGCCGCCGTTCAACTACGCGCGTCCGGCTGCGGGATCTCCCGCGGCACCGGGACGCTCCGGACCTCTTTCCTAGCTCCGAACGGTGATCGCGCACACCCTGCGCCGGTCGCCCGCTCGGCACACCCACACCTGTGAAATGGGCGAACAGTGACAAGTCCTATCGACATTGAGGGCGGCGGAACCTCGGTCGTCGTCGACGGCGAACCAGGGCCGCAGGCGGAACCCGAGGCCAAGAAGATGGAGGGCCGGTCGCCCGGCCAGCTGATGTGGATCCGCTTCAAGCGCGACCGCACCGGCGTGATCTCGGCCTACGTCGTGGCCTTCTTCTTCCTCGTCGGGCTCCTCGCACCACTGATCTCCAAGCTGTACGGCAAGGACCCGTACACCGTGTACGCGGACGAACGCCCCGAGCTCTTCGACAGCGCGGGCGTCCCGCTGCAGCCCAACGGCGGGATCAGCAGCCAGTTCTGGTTCGGCCTCGAACCGGGCAACGGCTACGACGTGTTCACCAAGCTCCTCTACGGCATCCGCACCTCGCTGATGATCTCCGTCTGCGTGACGGTCGCGACCGTCCTCACCGGCATCCTGCTCGGCGTCGCGGCCGGCTTCCTCGGCGGCAAGTCCGACTACTTCATCAGCCGGGTCATCGACTTCCTGCTGGCCTTCCCCGCCCAGCTGTTCTTCATCGCGAGCATGCCCGTCGTGGTCTCCCTCTTCGTGAGCCCGACCGACGAGACGCCGACCTACGTCCGTGTCGTGGCGCTCATCGCGGTGCAGTGGTTCCTGGGCTGGATGAGCCTCGCCCGCATTCTGCGCGGCACCAGTCTGGCCCTGCGCGAACGGGAGTTCATCGAGGCGGCCCGGGTCAGCGGAGCCTCGTCCTGGCGGATCATCAGCAGAGAGATCCTGCCGAACGTGGTCACGCCGATCCTCGTGCAGTCCACGTACATGCTTCCCGGCTTCGTGACCGCCGAGGCCGGCCTGTCCTACCTGGGCGTGGGCATCGTCGAACCGACGCCGGACTGGGGACAGATGTTCTCCAAGGCGTCCACCGAACTCGTGATGTCGAACGACATCACCTACATGTTCTTCCCGGGTGTCTCGATGATCATCTTCATCGTGGCCTTCAACCTGCTCGGGGACTCGGTCAGGGACGCCTTCGATCCCAAGACGGCACGCTGACCGTCCGTTGGTGGGCGTCCTCGCCCGGATACCGCACGGCAACACAGCACAGCGATCCAGCACGGCGATCCAGCACGGGAATTCCTTTGTGCACTGGTGACACACAGATGGGTGGAAACTGAGTGATGAGTAGGGGCGGACGCCACGTATACGCCGCGCTCTCCGTGCTCGCGGCCGGGGCTCTTGTGCTCACCGGTTGCAGCAAGGGCGGCAGCGACGCGAGCGACAACAACAAGCAGGACAAGGAGAACGCGGCAAGACAGCAGAAGTCGATCAAGTTCGGCGACACCGCGGACTCCACCGGACCGGCCGCGGCCGTACCGGGCGCCAAGTCGGGCGGCACGATGGAGGTGCTCCAGCGTGACAGCTACGCCCACCTCGACCCGGCCCAGATATACGTCTCGGACGAGGGCTCGCTCGCGACCCTGATCCACCGGGGTCTCACGGGCTACAAGACCACGACCAACGACGGCAAGGGCCACGAGGTCGTCGGCGACCTCGCCACCGACTCCGGTACCACCACGGACGGCGGCAAGACCTGGAAGTACACGCTCAAGGACGGCATCAAGTTCGCCGACGGCACGCCGATCACGTCCGCGGACTTCCGCCAGACCTTCGAGCGGCTCTTCGCGCCCTTCATCAACCAGGGCCCGTCCTACCTCCAGCAGTGGCTGGCCAACACCTCCGGCGCCGACTACCGCAAGCTGCTGCCGGACGGCCCGTACAAGGGCAAGCACCTGCCGAGCAGTGTCCTGGAGACGCCGGACGCGAAGACCATCATCTTCCACTTCAAGGCGCCGCACTCGGACCTGCCGTACGCGCTCGCCATGGCGGGCTACGCCGTCGTCTCCGCCAAGGGTGACACCCAGGCGAAGTACGACAAGTCGCCGGTGACGAGCGGCCCGTACAAGATCCAGTCGTTCAAGTCCGGCAAGTCGATGGTGCTCGTGAAGAACACCAACTGGGACCCGAAGACGGACCCGATCCGCCACCAGTACGTGGACCAGTTCAACTTCACGTTCAACCAGCAGTTCGAGACGTCGACGAAGGCGCTCCTCGCGGACAGCGGCGCGGACCAGACCGGCATCAGCTTCAACAACCAGGTCGACGCGGGCAACCTGTCCAGCGTCCTCAAGGACCCGAAGCTGAAGTCCCGCACGGTCTCCGGCTACCAGCCGTACGTGGGACAGATGAACATCAACAACAGCCACGCGGCCATGAAGGACAAGACGGTGCGCGAGGCCATCGCCTACGCGCTGCCCATCACGCCGTTCCTCCGTGCCTTCGGCGGCACCGACGCGATGGAGGTCGCCGGCGGCACCATCAGCCCGACCGTCTCCGGCTACAACGCCGCGTTCGACCCGTTCGGCAAGAAGAAGAAGCCGGCCGGTGACCCGGAGAAGGCCAAGGCGCTGCTGAAGAAGGCCGGCAAGCTCGGCATGAAGCTGACCTTCGGCTACACCAACACCCCCGAGGGCCAGCAGTACTCCACCGCCATGGCGGCGGGCCTGAAGAAGGCCGGCTTCAACGTCCAGCGCCAGGAGATCCCGGCCGAGACCTACTACGACCAGGTCAGCAAGCTGGACAACAACTACGACATCTTCCACACCGCGTGGGGCGCCGACTGGCCGTCCGCCTCGACCGTCGTCCCGCCGCTCTACGACGGACGCGGCATCGCCGACGGTGCGCAGAACTACTCGCAGGTCAACGACCCCAAGGTGAACGCCGACATCGACGCGGCGAACAAGATCACCGACCCGGTCAAGGCCGCGGCCGCCTGGGAGAAGATCGACGAGTACCTCGTGAAGGACCTCGTCGCCTTCGTCCCGACCGCGTACTACAAGCAGACCCAGATCGCCGGTTCCAAGGTCGGCGGCCTCGTCTACGACGACGTCATCGGCGGCGTCGACCCGCGTCGCCTGTTCGTCAAGTAACCGCCGTCCGTCCGGCACCCGGTGCTCCCGCCCCGCTCCGGGGCGACGCACCGGGTGCCGGGCGGCCCGCCGACGTCAGAGAGCTGCCCCTGTCATGCTGCGCTTCCTCGTCCGCCGGTTCCTCGGCGCCGTCGTCATCCTCTTCCTGCTGAGCATCGTCACGTTCCTGCTGTTCTTCGGGATGCCACGCGACCCGGGCCTGCTGATGTGCGGCAAGACCTGCAACCCGACCAGCCTCGCGAACATCCACCACGTGCTCGGCCTCGACAAGCCGATCAGCACGCAGTACGGGATCTTCCTGAAGAACCTCGTCATGGGCAGCAGCGGCTTCGCCCAAGGCCCCTGCCCCGCCCCGTGCTTCGGGTACTCGTACCACACCAACGACCTCGTCTGGGCCACGCTCATCGACCGGCTGCCCACCACGGTCTCGCTCACCCTCGGCGGCGCCTTCTTCTTCCTGCTCATCGGTCTCGGCACCGGCCTGCTCGCCGCCTGGAAGCGCGGCACGATCATCGACAAGACGGCCACGGCCGGAGCGATGGTTCTCAGCTCGATGCAGATCTACTTCCTGGGCCCGCTGGCACTGGCGCTGCTGGTCTATCAGACCCACATCTTCGACAAGCCGGCGTACAACAACTTCACCGCGAACCCGGTCAGTTGGTTCACTGGGCTGATCATCCCCTGGGTGGTGCTGTCCACGATCTTCGCGGCGCAGTACACCCGTATGGCGCGCTCCGCGATGATCGAACAGCTCCAGGAGGAACACGTCCGTACGGCCAAGGCGAAGGGCATGTCCCGCAGATACGTCTTCTTCCGCTACGCCTGGCGCGGTTCGCTGATCCCCATCGTCACCATCTTCGGCATCGACCTGGGCGCACTGCTCGGGGGCGCCATCATCACCGAGTACACCTTCAGCCTGCCGGGCCTCGGCAACCTCGCGGTCCAGGCCGTGTTCTACAGCGACCTGCCGCTGCTGCTGGGCGTGATGCTGTTCTCCGCCACCATGATCCTTCTCTTCAACATCATCGTCGACGCCTGCTACGCCTTCATCGACCCGCGCGTGCGGCTGGCCTAGGAGCACTCGTGACCACATTGACCAAGGAAGCCGGAGCTCCCTCGCCGGCCGACGCGGGTGCCTTTCTCTCGGTGCGGGACCTGCACGTCAGCTTCAAGACCGAGGACGGCGTCGTCCGTGCCGTCGACGGTCTCTCCTTCGACGTCGCGCGCGGCAAGACGCTGGGCATCGTGGGGGAGTCGGGCTCCGGCAAGTCCGTCACCAACCTGACGATCCTCGGCCTGCACAACCCGATGTTCACCACCGTCGAGGGCGAAATCCTCCTGGACGGCCAGGAGTTGACCACGGCCCGCGAGTCCGAGATGGAGAAGCTGCGCGGCAACAAGGTCGCCATGATCTTCCAGGACCCGCTGACCGCGCTCTCCCCGTACTACACGGTGGGCCGCCAGATCGCCGAGCCGTACATGAAGCACCTGGGCGCCTCGAAGAAGGCCGCCTGGGCGCGCGCGGTGGAGATGCTCGGCAAGGTCGGCATCCCCAACCCGAAGGAACGGGCGAAGGACTACCCGCACCAGTTCTCCGGCGGTATGCGCCAGCGCGCGATGATCGCCATGGCACTGGTCTGCGACCCCGACCTGCTGATCGCCGACGAGCCGACCACGGCCCTCGACGTCACGGTCCAGGCCCAGATCCTCGACCTCCTGAAGGACCTCCAGCAGGAGTTCGGCTCCGGGATCGTCTTCATCACGCACGACCTCGGCGTGATCGCCGACATGGCCGACGACATCATGGTGATGTACGCGGGCAACGCGGTGGAACGCGGCTCGACGAACGAGGTCCTGCGCTCACCCCAACACCCCTACACCTGGGGCCTGTTGAACTCCATGCCCCGCCTGGACTCGGACCTGAGCGCGCCCCTGGACCCGATCCCCGGCGCCCCGCCCTCCCTCCTGAACCCGCCCTCGGGCTGCCGCTTCCACCCCCGCTGCACCTTCCAGGACCGGGTCGGCGGCACCCGCTGTGTCACCGAACGCCCGCTGCTCGCCCCCGACCGCGCCTCGGCCTGCCACCTCACGGCGGACCAGAAACGCAGCATCTTCATCGAAGAGATCAAGCCCCGACTGGGCTAGGAGGAGACGTCATGACAGAGGACCTCGTCCTGCCCGCCCCGCGCGACGCGGTACCGGAAGCCTCCGGCGACCCGTTGCTGGTGGTGGAGGGCCTGACCAAGCACTTTCCGGTGAAGGGCGGCTTCCCGATCCGGCGTACGGTCGGTGCCGTGCAGGCCGTCGACGGCATCGACCTGACCGTGCACGTGGGCGAGAGCTTCGGCCTGGTCGGTGAATCAGGCTGTGGCAAGTCCACGACGGGCCGGCTGATCACCCGCCTGCTGGAGCCGAGCGCGGGCCGGATCACCTACAGCGGCCAGGACATCACCCACGCCTCCCGCAAACAACTGGCCCCGATCCGCTCCGAGATCCAGATGATCTTCCAGGACCCGTACTCGTCGCTGAACCCGCGGCAGACGGTCGGCAAGATCATCTCGGGCCCCATGGAGATCAACAACATCCAGCCGGAAGGCGGCCGCGAGGCGCGCGTCCGCGAACTCCTGGAGATCGTCGGCCTCAACCCCGAGCACTACAACCGCTTCCCGCACGAGTTCTCCGGCGGCCAACGCCAACGCATCGGCGTAGCCCGCGCGTTGGCCCTCGAACCCAAACTGATCGTCGCGGACGAACCGGTCTCGGCCCTGGACGTCTCGATCCAGGCCCAGGTGGTGAACCTCCTCCAGGAGGTCCAGAAGGAACTCGGCATCGCGTTCCTGTTCATCGCCCACGACCTCGCAGTCGTACGACACTTCTCGCACCGCGTGGCGGTCATGTACCTCGGCAAGATCATCGAGGTGGGCGACCGCGACTCCATCTACACCCGCCCCCGGCACCCCTACACCCACGCCCTGCTCTCCGCGGTGCCCGAGGTGAACCTCAGCGACAACGAAACGGTTGGCCGCGAACGCATCCGCCTCGCCGGCGACGTCCCCTCCCCGATCTCGCCCCCCTCCGGCTGCCGCTTCCGCACCCGCTGCTGGAAGGCCCAGGACAAGTGCGCGACCGAGGAACCACCCCTGATCCAGATCGAGGGCAACCGCCCCGCCCACCTCACGGCCTGCCACTTCCCGGAGGAGCCGACGATCGAGGCACGGGACGAAGACATCGTGCTGGACCCGGCGTTGGCCGCGCTGGAGGAGTCGCTGGAGGACTAGGGGTTGCTGCGACCCGGAGTTGCGAAGTGACCGTCGGGCCGCCCGCTTCTTGTCAGTGTCGGGATTGCGGGAGCCGAGTAAAGGGCGCTCCGCTGCGCTACGCGTCGCCTTCGGCGATTCCGCTGCGCTCCACCCGCCAGCACGCCGGGCCGGCTAAGCGGCCAACGGTGAGTGGGTGGGGTCGGAGGTCAAGTTGGGGGCGAGGTGGCGTGCTGGCGTATCGCCTGCGCGCGGGCCGGCTTAGCGGCTACCTGGCCGGTGGGGACCTCCCGAACCGGTTCTGGGTGGCGGCTCGGGCGATGACCCAGGCGGCGCCCCCCGTCTGCCGATCGGTCGGCCCTTCCGGGACACCTGGTCCGCAGAAGTGTGACAGTCGAAGCGGAAGTGTCACACTTCCCAGCCCCACACACCCCCGGCCCCCGGCCCCGCCCTCTCTGGAAGCCGGGGTCATTTCTAACCAGTTAAATCCTGCGAGGGTGGTTAGGTTTGCCCCCGGCTTCCAGCAACCACCCACCGGGGGTTGGCCGCTGAGCCGGGGTGGCGTGCTGGCGAGACGGCAGCGCGCACGCTCG
>NZ_JNXE01000070.1 GCF_000716605.1 Streptomyces sp. NRRL F-525
GGGGGGGGGTTGGGTGGGGGCTTGGCGCAGGCAGGTGGGGAGCTGAGGGAGGAGGCCGACAGGGGCGGTTGGGTGCGGGGCGCGGCAGAGCGGTCGGGGTGGGGTGTGGGAGGTTCAGGCTTCGGTGGTGGGCGGGTCGGGTGGTCGAGGGTGGCCGGGCCGCCTGGCACGGGAGAGGTGGGGCAGGCAGAGGCATCGGCAGAGGCAGAGGCTTCGGGGTTTGGAGCGGGGCTTGGTGCAGGGTTAGGTGCGGTGCCGAGTGGGCGGGGGCAGGCAGGTCAGGTGCCGGGCAGGCAGGGCCAGGTACCGCGGGCACGACAGGCACGACACGCTCAAACTGCGGAGGCCGCGCAGGCTCGGGCAGGGCAGCGTCAGGATCAGGGCGGGCAGGTTCAGGCAGGGCAGCGTAGGCCGCAAGGCGGGTGGCATGTGGATGCCGGTCGTGTTCCGTCCCGGAACCACGGACACGGGCACGGTCAGGCGCCGGCGTTGCTCGTCCCTGTGCCCTCTGCGCGGAGCACCGTGCGGGCTCGGGGGCATGATCCGGCTCGGCGGATCGCGCTCGCGGCGGCGGGGGAGTTGCGGCGGAGCGGGACGCCGGCCCGGGTGGTGGCCGTGTTGCGGCAGCGGCGGTGGGTGGCCGATCAGTCGGGGCTCAACTCCCGGCAGCGGCTGGACAATCTCGCCGGTGCGCTGGAGGTGGTCGCGGGCGGTGCGCGGTTGCTCGTGGGTGGTCCGGTGGTGCTCGTCGACGACCTGATGACGACCGGGGCCTCCTTGAGGGAGGCGGCGCGTGCCGTGCGGGAGGCGATCGCGGGCGGCGGAGAAGTTGGCGCGACCGCTGCTGTGTATGCGCGTGCGTCCAGGGAAGGCAGAGAGGAACACGCCGATGGATCAAACGGCGGACCAATGGAGAACGGGAGGGACATGGCACTCAGTGCACCGGGAATCGTGAGTGTGAACGGCCCCGCTGACCTGATCTGCGCCGCGGTGATCGCGGCGTCGCCAGATTCCTTCGAAATAAACCGGAACTGACCGCTGACTTGCGTCGTTGCAGGTAATGACAGGAGCAATTCACCTGAACGGAGGTACGCCGCGGTAGAGGGTGACGACATCCGTCCGGGCGAGATATGTTCGGTTGTGAGAGAAAGGCGCAGGCCGCACCTCTCCTATCCGAATGCCGTGCTGCGGGTTTTCTGCAATCACCCGCGGCCATGGGGTGGAGATCTTGCCCATGGGGGAGGAGGAGGTGGAAGTCACCGAGTCCGAGGTTCCGGGGTGACCGGAGCCTGGTGCGAAAGGGAGACGCTCCGCAGCGAAGCGGAGCGATCCGGGAACGGAGTTCTGCGTGGACATCGTCGTCAAGGGCCGCAAGACCGAGGTGCCCGAGCGGTTCCGCAAGCACGTGGCCGAGAAGCTGAAGCTGGAGAAGATCCAGAAGCTCGACGGCAAGGTGATCAGCCTCGACGTGGAGGTGTCCAAGGAGCCGAACCCCCGACAGGCCGACCGCTGTGACCGAGTGGAGATCACGCTCCGCTCCCGCGGTCCGGTGATCCGGGCGGAGGCATCGGCCAACGATCCGTACGCGGCGCTCGACCTCGCGGCGGAGAAGCTGGACGCCCGGCTGCGCAAGCAGCACGACAAGCGCAACACGCGACGCGGTGCCCGTCGGCTCACCGCCGCCGAGGTCCCCGACCACGTCCCGGGCGCCGCGACGCTCAACGGCAACGGCCACGCCGTCCCGGACGAGCAGTCGGACGGTGTGCCCACCAAGAAGATCGGCTCGCTGGAGGTCAAGGGCGAAGGCCCCCTCGTCGTCCGCGAGAAGACCCACGTCGCCTCTCCGATGTCCCTCGACCAGGCGCTCTACGAGATGGAACTGGTCGGACACGACTTCTACCTGTTCGTCGACTCCGAGACCAAGGAACCGAGCGTCGTCTACCGACGGCACGCCTACGACTACGGCGTCATCCACCTCAGCACGGACCCGATGGTCACGCAGGCGCAACCGCCGGCGGCCGGCGGCACGCTGGGCGGCTGACCCACCCGGCAGACAGCTGAGCCGGTGCCCCTGGAGCGCGTGTGCGCCCTCAGGGGCACCGGTGTGCGACCACTTCGCGCCCCGCTCCGTGACCGCACTGTCGTCCGGGCATGGAATCATGGCCGTACAGGCCCAACCGGTGGGCCGCTGCCTTGGGTTGGCGATGGCACAGGACCACAGGCCACAGCCTTCAGGGGGAGGAACGATGGCGGACAGCTTCGGACCGATGCATGTCGGGGATGCCGACGGCGGCGTCGTCGGCATGGGCCCGGAAGCGGGCTCGACACGCAAGGAGCCGATCAGAGTCCTTGTCGTGGACGACCACGCCCTCTTCCGCCGCGGCCTGGAGATCGTGCTGGCGGCCGAGGAGGACATCCAGGTCGTCGGCGAGGCGGGCGACGGTGCCGAGGCCGTGGACAAGGCCGCGGATCTGCTGCCGGACATCGTCCTGATGGACGTACGGATGCCGAAGCGGGGCGGGATCGAGGCGTGCACCTCCATCAAGGAGGTGGCACCCAGCGCGAAAATCATCATGCTCACGATCAGCGACGAAGAGGCCGATCTCTACGACGCGATCAAGGCGGGCGCCACGGGTTATCTCCTCAAGGAGATCTCGACCGACGAAGTGGCCACCGCCATTCGCGCCGTGGCCGACGGACAGTCGCAGATCAGCCCCTCCATGGCGTCGAAACTGCTCACCGAGTTCAAGTCGATGATCCAGCGCACCGACGAGCGCCGGCTGGTGCCCGCGCCCCGGCTCACCGACCGTGAGCTGGAGGTTCTCAAACTCGTCGCCACCGGAATGAACAACCGCGATATCGCCAAGCAGTTGTTCATCTCCGAGAACACCGTGAAGAACCATGTGCGCAACATCCTGGAGAAGCTGCAGCTGCACTCCAGGATGGAGGCGGTCGTGTACGCGATGCGGGAGAAGATCCTCGAGATCCGCTGACCCTCACCGCCTCACCGCCCTACCCATCACCTCTCACGCCAGGAGACGGACCAGTTCCCTGGCGAGGGGTGCGCGCAGCTCGGGGGCGTCCACCCGCTCCACGCGTACGTCCGTGCAGTCCACCCAGCTCGCGGCCTCGACCAGGGCCTGGGCGACGGACGGGACGGCCTTCACGCCGTCCAGGGTGACCTGCTTGGCCACCAGGGTGCGGCCCTCGCGCGCGGGGTCGACGCGACCGACCAGCCGGCCCCCGGCGAGCACCGGCATCGCGAAGTAGCCGTAGATCCGCTTGGGCTTGGGGACGTAGGCCTCCAGGCGGTGGGTGAAGCCGAAGATGCGCTCCGTGCGGGCCCGTTCCCAGATCAGGGAGTCGAACGGGGACAGGAGGGTGGTGCGGTGGCGGCCGCGCACGGGTGTCTCCAGGGCCGCCGGGTCGGCCCAGGCGGGCTTGCCCCAGCCCTCGACGGTGACCGGGACCAGGCCCGAGTCGGCGATCACCGCGTCGACCTGCTCGCCCTTGAGGCGGTGGTAGTCGGCGATGTCCGCGCGCGTGCCGACGCCGAGGGAGACGCCCGCCAGGTTGACCAGGCGGCGGAGGCACTCCGTGTCATCCAGCTCGTCGTGCAGCAACGCCTGCGGGATCGCGCGCTCGGCGAGGTCGTACACCCGCTTCCAGCCTCGGCGCTCGACGCAGACCACCTCGCCGTACATGAGCGCGCGCTCGACGGCGACCTTGGCGCCGGACCAGTCCCACCACTCGCTGGTGCGCTTGGCGCCGCCCAACTCCGTTGAGGTGAGCGGGCCTTCGGTCTGGAGTTGTTTGATGACCTGGTCGTAGGTGCCGTCCGGGAGGTCGTGGTTCCAGTGCGGGCGGCTGCGGTAGGCGCGGCGGCGGAACGCGAAGTGCGGCCACTCCTCGACGGGGAGGATGCAGGCGGCGTGGGACCAGTACTCGAAGGCGTGGGGTCGTGCCGGAGGCGCGCCAATGGGGGCAGTGGTCCAGTACGCGTCCTCGACCGTCTTGCGGGGGACGGCGCCGAGGCGGGCGTACGGGATGAGTTCGTGGGAGCGGGCGAGGACCGAGATGGTGTCTAGCTGGACCGCGCCGAGATGGCGGAGCACGCCGCGCACGCCCCCGCGGCGGTCGGGGGCGCCGAGAAAACCCTGTGCGCGCAGGGCGATGCGGCAGGCGTCGGCTGCCGATAGGTCGGTCGTGGGGCGCGGGGCACTCGTCATGTCTCCGCACGATAGAGGGTGGCACTGACAATGCGGGCTGAGCTGGGGATTCGTCCCGTTGCGGCCGCGCTACGGCTGGGTGGGCAGGTACGGCGCCGTCGACGGCAGGCCCAGGTCCGACGGGAGCAGGGAGCCCACCCAGCAGTCCCGTCGTACGCCTTTGTTGTTGATCGCGGAGCGGAGCGTGCCCTCGATGGTGAAACCGGCGTGTTCGGCGACCGCGCGGGAGCCCTTGTTGCCGACCTCCGCGCGCCATTCCACGCGGTCGACCGACAGGCGGGTGAAGGCCCAGCGGGAGACGGCGACGGTGGCCTCAGTGATGTAGCCGTTGCCGCGGTGCTCCTTCGTGGCCCAGAAGCCGACCTCGCCGACGCCCAGGGAGCGCATCGTGATGGCGAGCATGCCCACCAACTCCCCTTCGGGGAGTTCAGGGAGTTCGGGGAGAAAGGCACCGAAGGTGAACATCGAACCGTTCTCCCAGCCCTCCGGGACCAGTTGTTCGGTGAAACTCCGCGCGTGCTCCAGGAGGTAGGGCGAGGGGATCGTCGTCCAGCGCTGGATCTCGGAGTCCTGGGCGGCGGAATACACGACACCGGTGTCCTGCGGGCCGACGGCGCGCAGGAGGAGGCGGTCGGTCGTGAGCGTGACGGGTTCCATCGGCCGATTCTGCTCGGGGGCGCACAAGGACGCCATACTTTTGCGCTGCGTGAGCGGGTGATCACATTTCGCGCAATTCCTCGGAGGGACGCGGCACCATCGGCGACCCCCGGCCGTTGTCCCCTTTGAAGCAGATTTGAAGGAGTGGACGGTCGGCGTCCCCGGCAGGCTCCCGGCGTGGCGGGGTCCTCGCATACGATGGCCGTTGCTCAGTCATGTCATTGGAAACCGACCGTCCCAGGCCCGACCGGCAAGGAGACCAACCCCCGTGTCCGTCCTCTCGAAGATCATGCGTGCAGGCGAAGGCAAGATCCTGCGCAAGCTGCACCGCATCGCGGACCAGGTCAACTCCATCGAAGAGGACTTCGTCGACCTCTCCGACGCCGAGCTGAAGGCCCTCACCGAGGAGTACAAGCAGCGCTACGCCGATGGTGAGACCCTGGACGACCTGCTCCCCGAGGCGTTCGCCACCGTGCGCGAGGCCGCCAAGCGCGTCCTCGGCCAGCGCCACTACGACGTGCAGATGATGGGCGGCGCGGCCCTCCACCTCGGCTACGTCGCCGAGATGAAGACCGGCGAGGGCAAGACCCTGGTCGGCACCCTGCCCGCGTATCTGAACGCCCTCTCCGGGGACGGCGTCCACCTCATCACGGTGAACGAC
The DNA here is from genome assembly GCF_000716605.1 of Streptomyces sp. NRRL F-525. GTDB lineage: Bacteria > Actinomycetota > Actinomycetes > Streptomycetales > Streptomycetaceae > Streptomyces. The sequence continues at coordinate 5,548 of NZ_JNXE01000070.1, forward strand.
TACCTGGCCGAGCGCGACTCCGAGATGATGGGGCGCGTCCACAAGTTCCTGGGCCTCGAGGTCGGCTGCATCCTGGCCAACATGACCCCGGCCCAGCGCCGCGAGCAGTACGCGTGCGACATCACGTACGGCACGAACAACGAGTTCGGCTTCGACTACCTGCGCGACAACATGGCGTGGTCGCAGGACGAACTGGTGCAGCGCGGCCACAACTTCGCGATCGTCGACGAGGTCGACTCGATCCTCATCGACGAGGCCCGTACGCCGCTGATCATCTCCGGCCCGGCCGACCAGGCCACCAAGTGGTACGGCGACTTCGCCAAGCTCGTCACCCGCCTGAAGAAGGGCGAGGCCGGCAACCCGCTCAAGGGCCTGGAGGAGACGGGCGACTACGACGTCGACGAGAAGAAGCGCACGGTGGCCATCCACGAGGGCGGTGTCACCAAGGTCGAGGACTGGCTGGGCATCGACAACCTCTACGAGTCGGTCAACACCCCTCTGGTGGGCTACCTGAACAACGCCATCAAGGCGAAGGAGCTCTTCAAGAAGGACAAGGACTACGTCGTCATCGACGGCGAGGTCATGATCGTCGACGAGCACACCGGCCGTATCCTCGCCGGCCGCCGCTACAACGAGGGCATGCACCAGGCGATCGAGGCGAAGGAAGGGGTGGACATCAAGGACGAGAACCAGACCCTCGCCACGATCACCCTGCAGAACTTCTTCCGCCTCTACGGCAAGCTCTCCGGCATGACCGGTACGGCGATGACCGAGGCCGCCGAGTTCCACCAGATCTACAAGCTCGGCGTCGTCCCGATCCCGACCAACCGGCCGATGGTCCGCAAGGACCAGTCCGACCTGATCTACCGCACCGAGGTCGCGAAGTTCGAGGCGGTCGTCGACGACATCGCCGAGAAGCACGAGAAGGGCCAGCCGATCCTCGTCGGTACGACGTCGGTCGAGAAGTCCGAGTACCTCTCGCAGCAGCTCGCCAAGCGCGGCATCCAGCACGAAGTGCTGAATGCCAAGCAGCACGACCGTGAGGCGCCGATCATCGCCCAGGCCGGCCGCAAGGGCGCCGTGACCGTCGCCACCAACATGGCCGGCCGCGGTACGGACATCAAGCTCGGCGGCAACCCCGACGACCTCGCCGAGGCGGAGCTGCGCCAGCGCGGCCTCGACCCCGAGGAGCACATCGAGGAGTGGGCCCAGGCCCTGCCCGGTGCTCTGGAGAACGCCGAGCAGGCGGTCAAGGACGAGTTCGAGGAGGTCAAGGACCTCGGCGGGCTCTACGTGCTGGGCACCGAGCGGCACGAGTCGCGCCGTATCGACAACCAGCTGCGCGGTCGTTCCGGCCGACAGGGCGACCCGGGTGAGTCCCGCTTCTACCTTTCCCTCGGCGACGACCTGATGCGGCTGTTCAAGGCCCAGATGGTCGAGCGCGTGATGTCGATGGCGAACGTCCCGGACGACGTGCCGATCGAGAACAAGATGGTCACGCGCGCGATCGCGTCCGCCCAGTCGCAGGTCGAGCAGCAGAACTTCGAGACCCGCAAGAACGTCCTCAAGTACGACGAGGTCCTCAACCGCCAGCGCGAGGTCATCTACGGCGAGCGCCGCCGCGTCCTGGAGGGCGAGGACCTCCAGGACCAGGTCGTCCATTTCATGGACGACACGATCGACGCGTACATCACCGCGGAGACCGCCGAGGGCTTCCCGGAGGACTGGGACCTCGACCGTCTGTGGGGCGCGTTCAAGCAGCTCTACCCGGTGAAGGTCACCGTGGAGGAGCTGGAGGAGGCGGCCGGGGACCGGGCCGGTCTGACCGCCGAGTTCATCTCCGAGTCCATCAAGGACGACATCCATGAGCAGTACTCGGGCCGTGAGGAGCAGCTGGGCTCCGAGATCATGCGTGAGCTGGAGCGGCGGGTCGTGCTGTCGGTCCTGGACCGCAAGTGGCGCGAGCACCTCTACGAGATGGACTACCTCCAGGAGGGCATCGGCCTGCGCGCGATGGCCCAGAAGGACCCGCTGGTCGAGTACCAGCGCGAGGGCTTCGACATGTTCACCGCCATGATGGACGGCATCAAGGAGGAGTCCGTCGGCTACCTGTTCAACCTGGAGGTCCAGGTCGAGCAGCAGGTCGAGGAAGTCCTCGTGGAGGACGACAAGCCCTCCCTCGACAAGGAGGACACGGTGCCCGCGCAGGCGAGCGCCCGTCCCGAGATCCGCGCCAAGGGGCTCGACGCCCCGCAGCGGCCGGACCGCCTGCACTTCTCCGCGCCGTCCGTGGACGGCGAGGGCGGCATCGTCGAGGGCGACTTCACCAGCGACGACGAGCCGGTGCGCTCCGAGGCCGACGGCCTCACGCGCGCGGAGCGCCGCAAGCAGGGTCGCCGGGGCAGCCGCCGCAAGAAGTGACGGGCGCTCCGCGGGTTGAGCGGTGAGCTGTGGTGGGCGGGCCCTTCAGTGAGGGGTTGAGCTTGCCGGGGCCGCCGCTTCCCGCGAGGAGATCTTGAAGGGCCGGGCATCGTTGAGGTGCCCGGCCCTTTGGTGTGCGGGCGGGTTGCACGCGTGTGTGCGGGTTGCGGGGGCGCGGTGGGTGCGGGTTGGGTGCGACACGGGGCGTCGACCGGCGCGGGCGGGGGCGCCCCGGCGTAGTGGGTGGTTGCCTTGCTCGCCAGCTCGCCAGCTCGCCAGCTCGCCAGCTCGCCAGCTCGCCAGCTCGCCAGCTCGCCAGCTCGCCAGCTCGCCAGCTCGCCAGCTCGTCGTCCTGGTGCGGGGCGCGGGGGCCGCCCAGTTCCACTGCCGTGCAGCGCCAGCGGAGGTCCGCGCCGCGTTCCAGGCGGAAGGCCATGGCTCGTACCTGGTCACCGGCGCCGATGCGGGCGAAGGCCTCTACGGCGCCCTCGCGGGCGACGTAGTAGCCGATGTCGCGAACCACCGGGCGGGTGCCGCGGGTGGCGCGCAGGGGGCCGTGTTCGGCGAGGTGGGCCAGGTCGTCGTAGGCGCGGCCTGCGGTGTGCCGGAGCATCCAGTGGACGGGCTTCTGACCGCTCAGCACGGCGAGGAGGCGGTCGGCGAAGAGATCGGTGGGGCGGGGCTGCGGGACGCGGATGCGGGCGGCCTGGGCGGGGACGGGGTGGGGTTCCGCTCGGCCTGCCACGGGAGTTGACGTCGTAGGGGCTGTGCGGTGGTTCGGCGGCGGCGTGAAGGCCGTAGGGGCTGCGCCCCTGCCCGCGGTCGGCGGGGGAGTGGCGGAGGCTGCGCCTCGTCCCGCCGTAGTTGTCGTACGAGGCCCGCGTCCCGGAGCAGCTGCCGGGCGGCCGTCTCCCGGTGCCGTGCGGGCCGCGCCCTGGCCGGGAGCCGCGGCCGGGGTGCCCGTGCCCGTCGCCGGAGTCGCGCTCTCTGCCGCAGGCGTCGTACGGGACGTTCCCCCGCCCTGACCGCGAGGCGAAGCCGTGCCGGGGCGGCGGGGGTCGCGGCGGGTCGGAGGGCGGGTCGGGGTGTGCTGGGCGGTCCTGGTCATGACCTTGTGCATGGGGGTCCCCGTTTGGTCGGCCCGGGATGTACCGGGAAGTAACTTCGTGGTTGGGGATCTTGTACGGGGCCATGGGCGGGGGCCGCAAGGAAGGGGCGGCGCGAGTCGGAGGGGCCGGATTGTTCACTTATCCGAGTGATTGAGGGGCCTCGGAGCCCGTCGGTGCAAGGGTGTCCCGGGTGAATTTCAGGCGTGGGGTGGACGCCTCCGACGGTCCGGGTGGGGACTCGATAGGGGACCCGCGCACGTATCCTGGAGGCCCTCCCGGAGGCGCGGCACCGTCCGCGGAACCGTCTCCCGAGACACTCTCCGAACCACGGAACCGAACCACGGAACCGAACCACGGAACCGAACTACGAAAGCGGTCAGCCATGCGCGTCTACGTCCCCCTGACCCTCCCCGGTCTCGCCGAGGCGTACAAGACGGGTGAGCTGGGGACGGGACCCTTCGTCGCCTACGCCGTGACGCCCGCGCTGCGCGAGTGGTACCTCTCCGACGACATCGAGGAGCTGGAGTACGCGGCGCTGAACCGGGCCGCGCTCGGCTCGCTGCGGCTGCTGGCGGTCCACCCCGACGCGCCGCGGCGCCGGGTCGTGGTCGCCGTCGACGTACCCGACGGCACCGCGCACGCCGACCCCGACCGCGGACTCGACCCGGCGGCGCTCGGCGAGGTACAGGTCAGCGGAACCGTGGCCCTGGCCAAGGCGGCCGCCGTACACGTGGATCTCGAGGACGCGGAGGGCGACGTGAGCGCCGCCGCCGACGCGCTTCCGGCGGCCGACCGCGGGGACGACGACGCGCAGTTCGTCGTGGACGGGGCCGAGGACCACGAGCTGCTCTGGTACGCGACGCAGGAGATCCCGAACCTCGTCGGGCTGGCCGACTGAGTCTGCCGCACGCCGGTATATGCCCGTTGACCTGCGATTATCTTGATTGTCAGTGGCGGCGGGTACGTTTTTGGCATGGGGATGCAAGGAAGCGCGCACATCGTCTGGGACTGGAACGGCACGCTGTTCCACGACAATGACGCGATCATCGGGGCGACGAACGCGGCGTTCGCCGAGCTGGGGCTGACGCCGATCACGATGGAGGAGTACCGGGCGCTGTACTGCGTGCCGGTGCCCAAGTTCTACGAGCGGCTGCTGGGGCGGCTGCCCACGGACGCCGAGTGGGAGGTCATGGACGTGACCTTCCATCGGTACTACACCGAGCACCGCGTCGTCTGCGGACTCACCGAGGGCGCGGCGGACCTGCTCGCGGGGTGGCGGACCGCGGGTCGCAGCCAGTCGATCCTCAGCATGTACGGCCATGACGAACTCGTCCCGCTGGTAAGGGAGTTCGGGATAGAACCGCACTTCATACGGGTCGACGGGCGCACCGGCCCCTCCGGCGGCAGCAAGGCCGAGCACATGGTGCGGCACCTCGGGGCGCTGACCGGCGTCGACCCCGCGCGCACCGTGGTGATCGGGGACGCGGCCGACGACGCGGTGGCCGCCCTGCACGTGGGCGCGCGGGCCGTGCTCTACACCGGCGGTTCGCACAGCCGGGCCAGCCTCGAGGTCGTGGGCGTACCGGTGGTGGACTCGCTGGCAGAGGCCGTCGTGGAGGCGGAGCGGCTGGCGGCGTGACGGTGACCGGTCGGCCGGTGTGACGAGGCGCGGCGCCTCAAACCGCGCCTTCTGAAGCACCGCGCCTCACGAGCCCTGTGCCTCAGAGACGCGGCGCCTCAGAGACACGGCGCCTCAGGAGAAGCCGCGCGTCGTCCCGCCAGGCCGACCGCCCTCCCGTCACGCCGACCGCCCAGGTCACGTCACCGGCGCCTTCGCCCGCAGCACCGTCAGGAACTCCCGCATCCAGCTGGAGTGATCCGGCCACGCGCGAGCGGAGACCAGCGTGCCGTCGACCACCGTCTCGGCGTCCTGGAAGGTCGCGCCGGCGGACTGCATGTCGAGTTCGAGCGCCGGGTACGCCGTGACGCGCCGGCCGCGCAGGCCGTCGATCGCGGCGGTGAGGAGGGGGCCGTGGCAGATCTGGGCCACGGGCTTGTCCGTGTCGAAGAAGGACTTGAGGATCTTGCGGAGTTCGGGATCGTTGCGGAGGTACTCGGGGGCCCGCCCGCCGGGGATGACGAGGGCCGCGTACTGGCCGGGATCGACCTCGGAGAAGGCGAGATCGGCGGGCCAGGTGTAGCCGGGCTTCTCGGTGTAGGTGTCGAAGCCGGGTTCGAAGTCATGGACGACGAACTGGAGCTTCTTGCGCTCGGGGGCGGCGATGTGGACCTCGTAGCCCTCCTCGCGCAGGCGCTGGTAGGGGTAGAGGACCTCCAGCGACTCCGCTGCGTCGCCGGTGACGATGAGGATCTTCGCTGTCATGTCGGTGCGCTCCTCTGTGGCCGTGGGATGCGTCTTTGCCGGGCGTCATGGACTCACCCGCCCGTGGGCTCATGGGCAACGTGCCGCGCGCCGGGGTTCTTGCCAAGGGCCCTCGCGGCTCCGGCGTCGTCACCGTCCCGACTGCCCGTGAATACGACGATTTCATGTGCTGCGCCCCTGTGCATAACGTCAAAGTTCCACCCTCTGTTTTGTACACAACCGGCTCATGACGAGCCCCCGGTGAGGAGAGATAGCCTTGTGGCGTGATCAGCGCGATATTTCGCGGGGGCATCGTCGCCCCTGCTCCGCGCCCGGCGACCACGGAATACATCCGTGACCGGGCGGCGGTCGCTGGTCCTCCCAGGGCCTGTCCGACAGGCCCGCGCGGGCGGGACGGAGCTCCCAGGGCTCCCAGGACGCCGTGCACACCCCCGGTACCGGCGCGACAGAGAGCAGCGTCACACCCGTCGGGCGTGCCGAAAATGGCTGATAACCCACCGCTCATCTCACCTTGCGGCATAGCGTCTGAGCAGACCGGAGAACCCGGGCCGTGGCGTCGAGCCGCAGGGGAAGAGACCGTACTTCCTTCTACGTCACGCAACGGCGCGCGACAGGAGCCAGAGGACAATGCAGACCAAGCTGGACGAAGCCAAGGCCGAGTTGCTCGAGAGGGCTGCTCGGGTAGCTGAGAACAGCCCGGTCGGGGGGCACCTACCCACCGGGACGACGGACGAGAGCACTCCGGACCAGGAGACCGTGCTCGCGTTCCTCCAGCGCTACTACCTGCACACCGCCCCGGAGGACCTCGCGGACCGCGACCCGGTCGACGTCTTCGGTGCCGCCTTCTCCCACTACCGGCTGGCCGAGACCCGACCCCAGGGCACGGCGAACGTACGGGTGCACACCCCGACGGTCGAGGAGAACGGCTGGACGTGCAGCCACACCGTCGTCGAGGTCGTCACCGACGACGTGCCCTTCCTCGTCGACTCGGTGACCAACGAGCTGACCCGCCAGGGCCGCGGCATCCACGTCGTCATCCACCCGCAGATCGTCGTCCGCCGCGACCTCACCGGCAAGCTCGTCGAGGTGCTCACCACCCCGCCCGCCGGAGAGTTGCCGCACGACGCGCACACCGAGTCCTGGATCCACGTCCAGATCGACCGGGAGACCGACCGCGCCGACCTGAAGCAGATCACCGCCGACCTGCTGCGCGTCCTGTCCGACGTCCGTGAGGCCGTCGAGGACTGGGAGAAGATGCGGGACTCGGCCCTGCGGATGGCCGACGAGCTGCCCACCGAGCCGACCGCCTCCGACCTGCCCTCCAGCGAGGTCGAGGAGGCCCGCCAGCTGCTGCGCTGGCTGGCCGCCGACCACTTCACCTTCCTCGGCTACCGCGAGTACCAGCTCCGCAAGGACGACTCGCTGGCCGCGGTCCCCGGCACCGGCCTCGGCATCCTGCGCTCCGACCCGCAGCACGGTGGCGAGGACAGCCACCCGGTGAGCCCGTCCTTCGAGCGGCTCCCGGCCGACGCCCGGGCCAAGGCCCGCGAGCACAAGCTCCTCGTGCTGACGAAGGCCAACAGCCGTTCCACGGTGCACCGTCCGTCGTACCTCGACTACGTGGGCGTGAAGAAGTTCGACGAGAACGGCGAGGTCGTCGGCGAGCGCCGCTTCCTGGGCCTGTTCTCGTCCGCCGCCTACACCGAGTCCGTCCGCCGGGTTCCCGTGATCCGGCGCACAGTCGACGAGGTGCTCGAAGGCGCCGGCTTCTCGCCCAACAGCCATGACGGGCGCGACCTGCTGCAGATCCTGGAGACGTACCCGCGCGACGAGCTGTTCCAGACCCCGGTCGACGAACTCCGGTCCATCGTCACGTCCGTGCTCTACCTCCAGGAACGCCGACGACTGCGTCTCTACCTCCGCCAGGATGAGTACGGCCGCTACTACTCGGCCCTCGTGTACCTCCCGCGCGACCGCTACACCACGGGCGTACGCCTGCGGATCATCGACATCCTTAAAGAAGAGCTCGACGGCATCAGCGTCGACTTCACCGCCTGGAACACCGAGTCGATCCTCTCCCGGCTGCACTTCGTGGTCCGCGTCCCGCAGGGGACCGAGCTGCCGGAGCTGTCCGACGCCGACAAGGACCGCATCGAGGCCCGCCTGGTCGAGGCCGCCCGCTCCTGGGCCGACGGCTTCGGCGACGCGCTGAACGCCGAGTGCGGCGAGGAGCGCGCGGCCGAACTGGTGCGCCGCTACGGCAACGCCTTCCCCGAGGGCTACAAGGCGGACCACTCACCGCGCGCCGCCGTGGCCGACCTGGTCCACCTCGAACAGCTCACCGAGGAGCAGACCTTCGAGCTGAGCCTCTACGAGCCGGTCGGCGCCGCCCCCGACGAGCGCCGCTTCAAGATCTACCGCAAGGGTGCCCCGGTCTCCCTCTCGGCCGTGCTGCCGGTCCTCAGCCGCCTCGGCGTCGAGGTCGTCGACGAGCGGCCGTACGAACTGCGCTGCTCGGACCGTACGACGGCGTGGATCTACGACTTCGGGCTGCGGATGCCCAAGTCGCAGAACGGCGGCGGGGACCAACTCGGCGACGACGGACGCCAGCGGTTCCAGGAGGCGTTCGCCGCCACCTGGACCGGACAGGCCGAGAACGACGGCTTCAACGCGCTGGTGCTGAGCGCCGGGATCGACTGGCGCCAGGCGATGGTGCTGCGGGCGTACGCGAAGTATCTGCGGCAGGCCGGATCGACCTTCAGCCAGGACTACATGGAGGACACCCTCCGCAACAACGTCCACACCACCCGGCTGCTCGTCTCCCTGTTCGAGGCGCGGATGTCGCCGGACCGGCAGCGCGCCGGGCGCGAGATCGTCGACGCCCTCCTCGAAGAGGTCGACGCGGCGCTCGACCAGGTGGCGAGCCTCGACGAGGACCGCATCCTGCGCTCCTTCCTGACCGTCATCAAGGCGACCCTGCGCACCAACTTCTTCCAGGAGGCGCTCGGCGGGCACGCGCACGCGTATGTCTCGATGAAGTTCGACCCGCAGGCCATCCCGGACCTCCCGGCGCCGCGCCCGGCGTTCGAGATCTGGGTGTACTCGCCGCGCGTCGAGGGCGTGCACCTGCGCTTCGGCAAGGTCGCGCGCGGCGGGCTGCGCTGGTCGGACCGGCGCGAGGACTTCCGTACGGAGATCCTCGGCCTGGTCAAGGCGCAGATGGTGAAGAACACCGTCATCGTGCCGGTCGGCGCCAAGGGCGGCTTCGTCGCCAAGCAGCTGCCGGACCCGAGCGTGGACCGGGACGCGTGGCTCGCCGAGGGCATCGCCAGCTACAAGATGTTCATCTCGGCCCTGCTCGACATCACCGACAACCTGGTGGCCGGCGAGGTCGTCCCTCCGGCGGACGTCGTCCGGCACGACGAGGACGACACCTACCTGGTCGTCGCCGCCGACAAGGGCACCGCGACCTTCTCGGACATCGCCAACGGAGTCGCCGAGAGCTACAACTTCTGGCTCGGCGACGCCTTCGCCTCCGGCGGCTCGGCCGGATACGACCACAAGAAGATGGGCATCACCGCGCGCGGTGCCTGGGAGTCCGTCAAGCGGCACTTCCGGGAGCTGGGCGTCGACACCCAGAGCGAGGACTTCACGGTCGTCGGTGTCGGCGACATGTCGGGTGACGTGTTCGGCAACGGCATGCTGCTGAGCGAGCACATCCGCCTGGTCGCCGCCTTCGACCACCGGCACATCTTCCTCGACCCGACCCCGGACGCGGCCGTCTCGTACGCCGAGCGGCGCCGCATGTTCGAGCTGCCGCGCTCCAGTTGGGCCGACTACAACACCGACCTGCTGTCGGCCGGCGGCGCCGTCTTCCCGCGCACCGCGAAGGCGATCCCCGTCAACGCCCACGTCCGCGAGGCCCTCGGCATCGAGGACAAGGTCGCCAAGATGACGCCGGCCGACCTCATGAAGGCGATCCTCAAGTCCCGGGTCGATCTCCTGTGGAACGGCGGCATCGGCACGTACGTCAAGGCCAGCACCGAGTCCCACGCGGACGTCGGCGACAAGGCCAACGACGCGATCCGCGTCGACGGCGCCGACCTGCGGGTCAAGGTCGTCGGCGAGGGCGGCAACCTGGGCCTGACCCAGCTCGGCCGGATCGAGTTCGCCCAGCAGGGCGGCAAGATCAACACGGACGCGATCGACAACAGCGCGGGCGTGGACACCTCCGACCACGAGGTGAACATCAAGATCCTGCTCAACGGCCTGGTCACCGACGGCGACATGACCGTCAAGCAGCGCAACAAGATCCTCGCCGAGATGACCGACGAGGTCGGCGCGCTCGTCCTGCGCAACAACTACGCGCAGAACACCGCGATCGCCAACGCGCTCGCCCAGTCCAAGGACATGCTCCACGCCCAGCAGCGCTTCCTGCGCACCCTGGTCCGCGAGGGCCACCTCGACCGGGCCCTGGAGTTCCTGCCCACCGACCGCCAGATCCGCGAACGCCTCGCCCAGGGACAGGGGTTGACCGGTCCCGAGACGGCCGTCCTCCTCGCCTACACGAAGATCACGGTCTCGGACGAGCTGCTGCACACCACGCTGCCCGACGACCCGTACCTGCGCACCCTGCTGCACGCCTACTTCCCGACCGCGCTGCGCGAGAAGTTCGCCGAGCAGATCGACACCCACGCGCTGCACCGCGAGATCGTCACCACGGTCCTCGTCAACGACACGGTCAACACCGGCGGCACGAGCTTCCTGCACCGCCTCCGAGAGGAGACCGGTGCCTCCCTGGAGGAGATCGTCAGGGCGCAGACCGCGGCCCGCGCGATCTTCGACGCGGCCGAGGTGTGGGACGGCGTCGAGGCCCTCGACAACACCGTCGAGGCGCCCGTGCAGACCCGCATCCGCCTGCACTCGCGCCGCCTGTGCGAGCGCGGCACCCGCTGGCTGCTCAACAACCGGCCGCAGCCACTCCAGCTCGCCGAGACCGTCGAGTTCTTCGGCGAGCGCGTCGAGCAGGTCTGGTCCCAGCTCCCCAAGCTGCTGCGCGGCGCGGACCTGGACTGGTACCAGGAGATCTACGACGAGCTGACCGGCGCCGGCGTTCCGGCCGAACTCGCCACGCGCGTGGCCGGCTTCTCCTCCGCCTTCCCGGCGCTCGACATCGTCTCGGTGGCCGACCGCACGGGCAAGGACCCGATGGACGTCGCCGAGGTCTACTACGACCTCGCCGACCGCCTCCACATCACCCAGCTCATGGACCGCATCATCGAGTTGCCCCGCGCGGACCGCTGGCAGTCCATGGCCCGCGCCTCCATCCGCGAGGACCTCTACGCGGCCCACGCGGCCCTGACCGCCGACATCCTCGCGGCGGGCAACGGCACCTCGACCCCCGAGCAGCGCTTCGTGGCCTGGCAGGAGAAGAACGCGGCGATCCTGGGCCGGGCGCGCACGACCCTGGACGAGATCCAGGGCTCGGAGACGTTCGACCTGGCCAACCTGTCGGTGGCGATGCGCACGATGCGCACGCTGCTGCGGACGCACTCGTAGTTCCTGGGTCGTAGTTGCTGCGACCCTTCTTTAGAAGGCGCTTCTTCAGAAGTCGCTACGACGATGAGGGCGCCCCGAGCCGCAATGGCCCGGGGCGCCCTTTTCACGGAGTGCCTTAGGGGTAATCAGGGGGAGGGCTTACTCTGCCCCGCTAAGCCTGGTGACGTGACTCTGAACCTCACCCAGGAACGCGTGACCGAGCCCGTCCGACCGGTGCGCAAGGTCGTCCTGGAAGTCGTGAAATTCGGGATCGTCGGCGGCAGCGGCGTCCTGGTCAACTTCGCGGTCTTCAACGCCCTGCTGCACGGCCTGCACTGGCCCGCGATGCTCGCGACCGTCCTGGCCAGCTGCGTCGCGATGGGCGCCAACTACCTCGGCTTCCGCTACTACACCTACCGCGACCGCGACGCCCCCGGCGCCCGCCGGATCGCGCTGTTCTTCGTCTTCAGTGTCATCGGCGTGGCCATGGAGAGCGGCCTCTTCTACGTCGGCTACCACGGACTGGGCCTCCACGGTCCGCTCGAGGCGAATGCCGTGAAGGCCCTGTCGATCGTGCTCGCGTCCGCGTTCCGCTTCCTGGTCTACCGCACGTGGGTGTTCCAGGACGAGGACCTCTGACGGCTGGTTCTCAGGCGACCTTGCCCGCCGGGGCCGGCGCCGGGGCCGCGTCCTTGGGCTTGTCGGCGCCGCCCGTGAAGGCCTCGTACGCCTCCAGGACCTCCTCCGTCGGCCCGTCCATCCGCAGCTCGCCGCGCTCCAGCCACAGCACGCGGTCGCAGGTGTCGCGGATCGACTTGTTGTTGTGGCTGACCAGGAAGACCGTGCCCGCGTGCTGGCGCAGCTCGCGGATCCGCTCCTCCGAACGCCGCTGGAAGGACCGGTCGCCCGTCGCCAGCGCCTCGTCGATCAGGAGGACGTCGTGGTCCTTGGCGGCGGCGATGGAGAAGCGCAGCCGGGCACCCATGCCGGAGGAGTACGTCCGCATCGGCAGCGTGATGAAGTCGCCCTTCTCGTTGATCCCGGAGAAGTCGACGATGCCCTGGTAGCGCTCCTTGACCTGCTCGCGGGACATGCCCATGGCGAGGCCGCCGAGGTACACGTTGCGCTCGCCGGTCAGGTCGCCCATCAGGGCCGCGTTGACGCCGAGGAGGGAGGGCTGGCCGTGGGTGTAGATACGGCCGTTCTCGACCGGGAGCAGGCCCGCGACGGCCTTGAGGAGGGTGGACTTGCCGGAACCGTTGGTCCCGATGAGCCCGATCGCCTCGCCCTTGTAGGCGACGAACGACACCTTCTTGACGGCGTGGACCTTGCGGACGCCCGCCGCCTTCTCGGCCTTCTCGCGGCGCATCATGCGGTTCAGGGCGGCGGTCGCGGAGCCGCGTCCGGCGCCGGTCCCGTTGACCCGGTAGACGATGTCCACGCCGTCGCAGACGACGGTGGGGATCGTGCTGTCGGCGGCCACGCGGGTCCGCTCGGTGTGGTACTCGATGGTCTGCTCAGCCACGGCCGTACGTCTCCTCAGCCTTCCAGAAGTAGATGAAGCCGCCGACTCCGGCGATCAGCGCCCAGCCCAACGCGGCCGGCCACACGTGAGGGGGGAGCTGGCTGGAGTGGAAGCTGTCGATCAGCGAGTAGCGCATCAGGTCGATGTAGACGGCCGCCGGGTTGGTCTCCAGGGCCAGCGTCACGATGTGCGGCAGGTGGTCCTTGCTGGTCAGCTTGTCGATGCTCCACATGACGCCGGAGACGTACATCCAGGTGCGCAGGATGAACGGCATCAGCTGAGCGATGTCCGGCGTCTTCGCGCCCATCCGGGCCATGATCATCGAGACGCCCGCGTTGAACGTGAACTGCAGGACCAGCACCGGGACGGCCATCAGCCAGGAGAAGCTGATCGGCACACCGAAGCAGAGCAGGATCACGACCAGGGCGGCCATCGAGAACAGCAGCTGCTGGAGCTGCTGCAGCGCGAACGAGATCGGCAGCGCGGCCCGCGGGAAGTGCAGGGCCCGGACCAGGCCGAGGTTGCCCGAGATCGCCCGGGTGCCCGCCATGATCGAGCTCTGCGTGAACGTCCAGATGAACACGCCCGTCACCAGGAACGGGATGTAGTCCGGCACGCCGCGCTTGGTGCCCAGCAGGATGCCGAAGATGAAGTAGTACACCGCCGCGTTCAATAGCGGCGTCATCACCTGCCAGACCTGGCCCAGTTTCGCCTGGCTGTACTGCGCGGTCAGCTTGGCGGTGGCGAACGCGGTGATGAAGTGCCGGCGCTCCCACAGTTGGCGGACGTACTCGCGCAGGGAGGGGCGGGCGCCACTGACCGTGAGGCCGTGGCGTGCGGCGAGCGCCGCGAGGTCGTCTTCGTCGGCCGGAGCCGGCGAAGGGGGCGGTGTGTGGAGGACCTGGCTCACATCCGCTGCTTTCGCTCGGGGGGAGGGGGTGCGTGCGTCCGGCTGCCGTGTCCCGTCGCCCGGCGTTTCCTTACGCTTCTCTTTACGTTCTCTTACGTCGGAACGGGACCGTATCGTCGCAACGTGAGCGTAGGCGGATTCGGCGTCGGAACGCAACCGTTTCGTCGTGACGGATGTGATGAGGCCGTTAGGTTTTGGGCCGGGACGGGCCTGTTGCGTCGATACGGTCTGGGCAGGCGGGGGTGGACGGTGGGATCTTGGCGTGAGGACGGGCCGGGTGCGTCGCGAGGACGGGCCGGTTCCGTCGCGGCGACGGACCGGTCACGTCCCGACGCGCCGCCCGCCCGCCCGCTCGCCGGTTCACCGCCCGCCGCGCGGCGCCCGCGTTACGACGAGCCCGTTTCGTCGCAACGCGCCACACACACGCCGCGTCGGAACGCAACCGTTTCGTCGCAACGCCCCTATGCTTGGGCTATGACGACGAACGCCGACGAGCCCCAGACACGTCAGCGCCGCCGCACCCCCGCCGGGGCGGCCGTACTCCGCGAGGATGTGACCGAAGCCATTCGGGCGGCGGTCTTCGAGGAGTTGGCGGCGGTCGGGTATGCCCGGATGTCGATCGAGGGGATCGCGCGTCGCGCCGGGGTGGGCAAGACGGCGGTGTACCGCCGCTGGCGTTCGAAGCTGCACCTGGTGCTCGACGTCGTGTCGGCGATCGCGGTGATGGGACTGCCGACGCCGGACACCGGTTCGCTGGAGGGCGACCTCCGGATGCTGTACGAGGTGACGTCACGGGCGCTGCGGCACCCCGTCGCCTCGCAGATCATCCCCGACCTCCAGGCCGAGGCCGCCCGCAACCCCGAGATCGCCGACGCCATGCAGAAGGCGCTGCGCGAGGGCCAGGAGGGCGTGGCCAGCAAGATCCTCGCGGCGGCGGAACGGCGTGGCGAGATCGGCCCCGGCATGGACGAGGACCTGGCCCTGGACCTGATCTCCGGCCCCCTGTACTGGCGTGCCGTGGTGATCCGCAGCCCGAAGCTGCCGAAGGGGTACCTGGGGGCGCTGGCCCGGGCGACGACGGAGGGGCTCAAGGCGCTGTAGGGCTCCGCCGTACCCGCCGACCGATCGGCGCCCCTTCTCTCCCGTACCCCTCAGCTGGCTGGCGAGTCGGCCGCCCCATGGTCCAACCGCCGCGCCAGTTCCCCGAGTTCGGCCACCCGCAGCACCCGGTCACCGAACCCCGGCAGCGGTACGTGCAGGGCCTCGACCCAACGCTCCGGGATCGCCGCGCCCCCGTACACCGCCCCCGCGAGGCCGCCCGTCACGGCGGCGACGGTGTCCGTGTCGCCGCCGAGGTCGATCGCGGCGCGTACGGCGTCCTCGTAGGTGGCCGTGGTCCGCAGGGCCCACACGGCGGAGGCGAGGCAGGGCCAGACGGCGCCGTTGAACTCGGTCGCCAGGTCGGGGTGCCAGTCCGGGGCGAGGACGACACCGTAGCGCTCCCGGTGGTCGGGGTGGACGTACTGGAGGGTCTCCTCGACGGCGACGAGCGGGTCGCCGCCCTCCAGCGCGACGCGCACCAACTCGTGGAAGACGGCGGTACCTTCCCAGGCCGCGCGGTCTCCATGGGTGAGCGCGGAGATGCGGCGGGCGGCGTCCATCGTGGCCTCGCGTCCCGCACACGCGAAGTAAACGGCCGACGGGGCGGCACGCATCAACGCACCGTTCCCGGCGCCCCGTTGACTCGACTGGAAGTGCAGGGCGGCGGCCAGGTCCCAGGGGTCGCCGCCGGTCAGCACGGCCTCGGTCTGCAGGCCGATGTCCTTCGGGTCGGCGGCCGCCCATTGCCTGAACCGCCGGAACATGTCCGGGAGTTGGAGCCCGCCGCACTCCAGCAGCGACTCCGCGACGAGTACGGCCATCTGCGTGTCGTCGGTCGCCTCGCCCGGGTCCCAGCCGCCGCCCCCGCACATCTCACCGCCCTGACCGGCCACCGGAAAGCGGGCGGAGAAGGCGCCTTCGGGACCGAACTCGAAGGGCGCGCCGAGAGCGTCGCCGACGGCGGAGCCGAGGACGGCGCCCAAGGCGCGTTCCGACCGGGAACAGCCGCCCACCGGGCCGGAGTTCATCAACAGCCGCCCACAGGACCGGAGTTCATCGGGCCGGAGTTCATCGGATCGCGCTCATCAGGCGCGCGCCGCCCCCGGATGCAACCGCACCCACCCCTCCCAGGCCGACGCGATCATGTCGTCGACATCATGCTTGGCCTTCCAGCCCAGTTCGGTGGTGATGCGGTCGGCGGAGGCGACGACGCGGGCCGGGTCGCCGGGGCGGCGGGGGTTGACGGTCGGGGGGCGGTCGTAGCCGGTGATCGCGTTGATGCGGTCGATCATCTCGCGGACCGAAACGCCTTCACCGCGGCCGATGTTGAGGGTGAGGTCGCGGCCGGGGGAGGCCTGGAGGGCGCGGGCCGCGGCGACGTGGGCCTCGGCCAGGTCCACGACGTGGATGTAGTCGCGGACGCAGGTGCCGTCCGGGGTGGCGTAGTCGTCGCCGAAGACGCGCGGGGGCGCGTTCTCGGTGAGCTTCTCGAAGACCATGGGGACGATGTTGAAGACGCCCACGTCGGCGAGTTCGGGGGCGCCGGCGCCGGCCACGTTGAAGTAGCGCAGGGAGGCCGTCGACAGGCCGGTCGCCCTGCCCGTCGCGCGGACCAGCCACTCACCCGCCAACTTGGTCTCGCCGTAGGGCGACATCGGGACGCAGGGCGTCTCCTCGGTCACCAGCTCCACGTCCGGCATGCCGTAGACGGCCGCCGAGGACGAGAAGACGAAGGACGGGACGCCGGCCGTGGTGACCGCCTCCAGGAGGACGCGCAGGCCCTCGACGTTCTCCCTGTAGTAGTGCAACGGCAGGTCGACCGACTCGCCGACCTGCTTCTTCGCCGCCAGGTGGACGACTCCGGTGACGTCCTGGTCGGCGAGGGTGCGGGCCACCCGTTCCGCGTCCAGGGTCGAACCCACCACCAGGGGGACGCCGTCGGGCACGCGCTCGGCGATGCCGGTGGACAGGTCGTCGTAGACGACCGCCTGTTCGCCCGCCTCGGTCATCGCCCTCACGACGTGCGCCCCGATGTAGCCGGCGCCGCCGGTGATCAGCCAGGTCATGTGCGGCCGTCCCCTCCGTCACTGGATGTCGTTCGACCCGCGCGGGTGCTGCGTCCCCCGTGCGTTTCGGCCCACAGTCAATCAGGCGCCGGAGTGTGCCGAGGTCAGCTGCTGGGACTCCCCGTAGGGGTCGGGCGACTGCACGCGCGTGTGCGTCGTCGCCGGGAGCGGCCTCGACGACCGCCACAGCCGGACGAACGAGAGGACGGCCGCGGCGGCCAGCAGGCCATTGCGTACGACCATCAGGGCGCAGCCCGTCCAGGTGCTGTGGATGACGTCGACGTACAGGACGGGGAACTCGACGGAGCTGACGGCGCTCGCCGCCACGATCAGCGCGGCCACCAGGCGCTGGGTCGTGTGCCGCGAGGTCAGACAGACGGCGGCCAGGCCGAGCAGCCAGATCATGTACTGGGGGCTGATCACCCGGCTGGTCACGGTGAACAGCAGGACGGCGCTCAGGGCGGCGTCGTACGGGGTCGCGTCGGTCCAGCGGCGGGCCCGGAGCCGCCACCACAGCAGCAGCCCGAAGGCGACCGCCGTGAGCGCGAGGGAGGCATCGGCTACGACGGAGACATACGACCCCGTGAACTCCATCGCGCCGTACCGGTAGTGCACCTGCCCCGGCCAGCCGACGTGGGTGGCCAGGCCGAGGACGGTACCCCCGAGGGACTCGATCTGCACCCCCCGGCCGCCTTGCTGACGCAAGAAGGCAAAAGGATTGTTGAACAAAACCACGAGAGACATGAGCGACAAGACCCCCGTCCCCACCGCCCACGACCACACCGACCGCGTCGTCCGCCCCCTCGGCATGCCCAGCAGCACCAGCGCCGGCCACACCTTCACCAGCGCGCCCAGCGCCGCGAACGCGCCGCACACACGCGTGGAGCGCGACAACGTCAACAGGGAGATGACGGCGAACGCCGTGACCTGCACGTCGTAGCGGACGAGGGGCATGTGCAGCAGGAGCGGGAGGCAGGCGATCCAGTACGCGGCGCCGCGCAGGCTGTGGCCGGGGCGGGTGCCCGCGCGGGCCAGGACCACGGTGATCACGGCGTCGGTCGCGAGGGTGAGGACCACGAACGCCTGGAAGTACGTCAGGTCCGGCAGCAGTGCGGGCGCCAGCAGGACGGGCCCGGCGCCCGGCGGGTACTGCCACAGCGGATCGTGCGCCGGGAACGCGCCGTGAGACAGCACGCCGTACCAGTGGTGGTAGAGGCGCCACACCTCCCGGGCGACCCCGCCATGGCCGAGCAGGGGAAGGCCGTTGTACGCGAGGAGGAGCAGCATTCCCGCGCGGGTGGCGAGCCAGGCGAGGGTGAGGGCGAGGAGGCGGTGTCTGCGGGCGGCGTTCATCATGGCGGATCGTAAGCCGGGTGAATGCCGCAGGAATGCTAATACACCGTCAATCGTCGGTAAGAGCTTGCTAACAGTACAAAATCAGCCAGGTGGACAGCCAGGACGAGGACGAGAACAAGCGGCGACTCCGGTGGACGAGGACGGAGGCCGTGGCGGTGTTCGTGCCGGTGACCGTCATGCTCGCGCTGGGGCTCTGGGGTCTCGACCGCGGCGGAATGTGGGGCGACGAGGGCGTCACGTTCCTGGTCGGGCGGCGCACGGTGCCGCAGATCTGGCACCTGCTGCACGGCGTGGACGCGGTCCACGGCCTGTACTACCTCCTCATGCACTTCGCCCTCGCCGTCCACCCCGGCGAGGTGGCCCTCCGCCTACCGTCTGTGTGCGGCGCGACGGCGACAGCGGGCCTGGTCGCGGCCCTCGGCGTCCGCTTGGCCCGCCCCCGAGTCGGCCTCTGGGCCGGCCTCCTCTACGCGATCACCCCACTGACCGGCCATTACGCCCAGGAGGGCCGCTCCTATGCCCTCGTCGCCGCGGGCGTGGCCGGGGCGACGCTGCTCCTGGTGAGGGCGCTGGAGGAACCACTCCACCGGTCCTGGTGGCCGTACGGCGCCGTCCTCGCCGTGACCTTTCTGCTGCACGAGTTCGCGGCCCTGGTGCTCTGCGCGCACGCGCTGACGCTGGCGGCGGCGCGGGTACGCAGGCAGGTGTGGCTCGGCTGGGGATGCGCAACGGGTGTCGCGCTGGGCACCCTGTCGCCACTGGCCTGGGTGTCCCAACGCCAGTCGGCCCAGGTGGCCTGGCTGAGGATCCCGGACTGGGACACCACGGAACGCCTAGCCCGCGACTTCCTGGCCATCACCCCGACCGGCATCGTCTTCTGGACCTCGCTCCTCCTGATCCTCCTCGCCCTCGGCTCCGGCCGACTCACCTCGGTCGCCCTGCCCTTGCTCCTGCTGCCCCCGGTACTCCTGCTGACGGTGTCTCAATTCCGGCCCTTGTTCCACGAGCGGTATGTGCTGTATGCGCTGGCGGGGGCACCGCTGTTGGTGGCAGCGGGGGCGGACCGGGTGCTGGGGGCGCTGAGGTGGCTGTGGCTGGAGGGGCAGGGCGCGCCGAGTGGTAGGCGGGCGGAGGCCGAGCGGGTCGTAGCCAGGGCGGGGAGGCATCGCGAGTTGGTGGGCGCGGCGAGCGGGACCGGTCACCGGCTGGGAAGCGACCGTAGAACTGCAACGGAAGACAGGACCACGGCCGCAACCACACTCGAAACCCGAGACGGAGCCGCAGAGAGAGCCGGAGGCGGAGGCGAAGCCGCAGCCGGAGGCGGGAACCGAGCCGCAGCCGCAGTCGGAACCAGAGACGGAGCCGCAGCCGGAGCCGGACAGAGAGCCGGAGGCGGAGGCGAAGCCGCAGCTGGAGGCGGCACCCGAACCGCGACCGCAGCCACAAGCCGCCCATCTCTCACCCGAGCCAACCTCATCACCGTCGCCGGCGTCCTGGCCGCAACCGCCACCTTCCTCCACGGCCTCCCCGACTACCGCAACGACCGTGACGCGGCCCGCCGCCCCGAGAACCTAGCCGCGGTCTCCGCACTCGCGGGACGTGAACTACGGCCCGGCGACCCCGTGTTGTTCCTGCCGTCGTTCTGGCGAGTGACGGCGTTGGCGTATCCGAGGCCGTTCGTCGGGGCCCGGGATCTCGCATTGGGGGAGTCCGGGGCGAGGTCGGGGACGCTCAGTGGGCGTGAGATCGGGCCGGGGGAGTTGCGCGCACGGCTCGCCGGTGTGGACCGCGTCTGGATCGTCGCGCAGTCGAACCTGCTGCCCTCGCGCTGGGTCCCCGGCGACCCCACCGACCGGGTCAAACTCGACGTCGTGGACGGGGAGTTCGCGCGAAGACAGCAGTACGTACGAGGGCGAGTGAAGCTGGCCCTCTACATCCGCCGTATGCCCCCGCAATCCACGCAGCCGGTGTCCACGCCTACACCTACGCCTCGTCCAGCGTCGCCGAATCCAACGCCCCCGTGAGCTGGTCAAGCCGCTCCCGCAACGCCCGGATCTCATCGATGTCGAACCCCGTGGCCCCAAGAATCCGCCGAGGCACCTCGACCGCCCGCTCGCGCAGAGCGACCCCCTCATCCGTGAGCCGCACCTCCACCGACCGCTCGTCACGGACGCTCCGCTCACGCCGTACAAGCCCCGCCGTCTCCAGCCGCTTGAGCAGCGGGGACAGCGTGCCGGAGTCGAGCCGCAGATGTTCGCCAAGCTTCTTGACGGGCAGCTCGCCGTGTTCCCACAGCACCAGCATCACCAGGTACTGCGGATACGTGAGCCCGAGATCCTTGAGGATCACCCGGTACACACCGCCGAAGGCGCGCGACGCGGCGTTCAGGGAGAAGCAGATCTGCTGGTCGAGGCGGAGCCAATCCGCGGTGGGCGCGGCGGCGGGAGTGGTGGTCATGCCCCCAGGATAGCGCGAGCGGGCCATTTAGTTGTGGGCAATTGAATTGTGTGCTCTACTTGTCCCCGTGAGGCGGCCCGGACACCCGGACCGGTCACCCCCACCAAGTCTTCCGAGAGGGATGGTTTCCAATGGACGCGATCTACACCGCCGTAGCCACCGCCACCCACGGCCGCGACGGCCGCGCGGTCAGCAACGACGGCAAGATCGACCTTCAGCTCGGCATCCCGGTCGAGATGGGCGGCAACGGCCAGGGCACCAACCCTGAGCAGCTCTTCGCCGCCGGTTACGCCGCCTGTTTCGGCAGCGCCCTCGGCCTCGTCGGCCGCCAGGCGAAGGTCGACGTCACCGACGCGGCCGTGACCGCAGAGGTCGGCATCGGCAAGCAGGGCGAGGGCTTCGGCCTCAAGGTGACCCTGCGCATCGAGCTCCCCGACACCGTGGACGAGGCGACCGGCCGCAAGCTGGTCGAGACCGCCCACCAGGTCTGCCCCTACTCGAACGCCACCCGCGGCAACATCGAGGTCGACCTCGTCGTCGAGTAGTCCCTACGACGCTCCGGTTGGTTCCTACGACGCTCTCGTGACCCGGCACAGAGATGGCCGGCGGCATACAAGCCGCCGGCCCTCTCGCGTCGCACCGAACCTCACGTCATCGACGGGGCATGCTCCCCAACTCCCTGCCCCGGAACCGAAGTTGCGGCGGCCACCCCCACAACAGCCTTCCCCCGCACCACACTCTCCAACAACAACGGCACCCCCACCACCGGCAGTAGCCACACCAACACGATCAACCGCCCACCCCACACACTGATATCGGGATGCGCGGCCTGCGTGAGAACTCCGGTGAACGCGGCCCCGACCAGAAACACCCCGAACGCCGGCCGCCGCACCGCGCCCCACACCCCCGCACCCAACGCGGCCACCAGCATCGGCTGCCACAACTGCTGCCGAGTCCACTCCACCCAGAAGTTCGCTTCCAGGTGCAGGAATTCAGGCCACAGCCGCGTGCGGTCGGGCCGGGCATAGTGATCGGTGAGCAGATCCTGAAGACTGTCGGTCTGGGACGGGTAATGGAGGGCGCTGGCCAGAACCAACGTACCCAGCGCGGCAGTTGCCCCCAACGCGGCCACCGTCACCAACGCCC
>NZ_JNXE01000071.1 GCF_000716605.1 Streptomyces sp. NRRL F-525
GGGCAGGGGGCGGGGAGGAAGGGGCGGGGGGAGGGGGGAGGCCCCCCAGGGGCAGGCAGCTAAGACGTGACCCCCGTCGATCAAAGCCGTTCGATGATCGTCACGTTGGCCTGCCCTCCGCCCTCGCACATCGTCTGGAGGCCGAACCGGCCGTCGGTGCGCTCCAGTTCGTGGAGGAGGGTGGTCATGAGCTTGACGCCGGTCGCGCCGAGGGGGTGGCCGAGGGCGATCGCGCCGCCGTTGACGTTGACCTTCTCCGGGTCAGCGCCCGTCTCCTTCAGCCAGGCCAGGACGACGGGTGCGAACGCCTCGTTGATCTCGACGAGGTCGATCGCGTCGATGGAGAGGCCGGTCTTCTTCAGGGCGTGGGCGGTGGCCGGGATGGGGGCCGAGAGCATGCGGATCGGGTCCTCGCCGCGGACGGAGAGGTGGTGGACACGGGCGCGGGGCGTCAACCCGTGTTCGCGGACGGCCCGTTCCGAGGCGAGCAGCATCGCCGCCGCGCCGTCGGAGACCTGGGAGGAGCACGCGGCGGTGATGGTGCCACCGTCGACCACCGGCTTCAGTCCGGCCATCTTCTCCAGCGAGGTGTCCCGCCGTGGGCCCTCGTCGACCGTGACCGGGCCGTAGGCCACCGTCTCCCGTTCGAATCGGCCCTCGTCGATCGCGCGCAGGGCCCGCCGGTGCGACCGCAGCGCGAACTCCTCCTGGTCCTGCCTGCTGATCCCCCACTTCGCGGCGATCATCTCGGCCCCGGCGAACTGGTTCACCGGCCGTGTCCCGTACCGCGCGCGCCAGCCCTCGCTGCCCGCGAAGGGGCCGTCGGTGAGCCCGAGCGGTTCGGCGGCCTGGCGGGAGGCGAAGGCGATGGGGATCAACGACATGTTCTGGACTCCCCCGGCGACCACCAGGTCCTGCGTGCCGGACAGCACACCCTGCGCCGCGAAGTGCACCGCCTGCTGCGAGGAGCCGCACTGCCGGTCCACCGTCACGCCCGGCACCTCCTCGGGCAGCCCGGCCGCCAGCCAGGCGGTCCGCGCGATGTCCCCGGCCTGCGGCCCCACCGCGTCCAGACACCCGAAGACGACGTCCTCGACGGCGGCGGGATCGATCCCCGAGCGCGCGACGAGTTCCTTGAGCACATGCGCCCCGAGGTCGGCCGGATGCACCCCGCTCAGCCCTCCCCGGCGCCGCCCGACGGGCGCACGGACCGCTTCGACGATATAGGCCTCGGCCATGCCAACTCCCCATCCACACCCGTGAGTTACGTGCGTACGGCGATCCCGTCCAGCACCATCGAGAGGTACTGCCGGGCGATCTCCTCGGCGCTGTGCTGGCCGCCCGGCCGGTACCAGGACGCGGCGACCCACACCGTGTCCCGGACGAACCGGTAGGTGAGCCGGACGTCGAGGTCGGCCCGGAAGACCCGGGCGGCGACCCCGCGCTCCAGCGTGGACAGCCACGCCTTCTCGAACTTGCGCTGCGACTCGGCGAGGAACGCGAACCGCTCCTGCGCGACCAGCTGCTTGCTCTCCTTCTGGTAGATCGCGACGGCGGCGCGGTGCCGGTCGATCTCCCGGAACGACTCGGTGACCAGGGCCTCGAGCGTCTCGCGCGGGTTCAACTCGGCGTCCAGGACGGTGTCGTAGCCGCCCCACAGCTCGTCGAGGAAGGTCCGCAGGATCTCCTCCAGCATCGATTCCTTGGAGTCGAAGTGGTAGTAGAGGCTGCCCGCGAGCATGCCCGCGTGGTCGGCGATCTTCCGTACGGTGGTGGCGTTGTACCCCTGCTCGGCGAAGACCTCGGCCGCCGTGTCGAGGAGTTCACGACGGCGGGCCGGAGCGGCGGTCACCGGGGGCTTCTTCTTGGTCGGCACGGCACCATTGTCGTGCCCCGGCCCCGGCCTCCCGTGCAGCCCCTCGTGCCGCTACGCATGCTGACTGCTCACAGCGACGACCTCACCCGTCATGTACGACGAGTAGTCCGAGGCCAGGAACACGATCACGTTGGCCACCTCCCAGGGCTCCGCGTACCGCCCGAAGGCCTCGCGCCCGGTGAGTTCGGCCAGCAACTCCGGTGTCGTCACCTTCACCAGGTGCGGGTGCATCGCGAGGCTCGGCGAAACCGCGTTGACCCGCACCCCGTACTCGGCGGCCTCGATCGCCGCGCACCGGGTCAGCGCCATCACGCCCGCCTTGGCCGCCGCATAGTGCGCCTGCCCGGCCTGGGCACGCCAGCCGACGACGGAGGCGTTGTTGACGATCACCCCGCCACCGCTCCCGCGCATCGCGCGCAGGGCCGCCCGGGTGCACCGGAACGTGCCGTTCAAGGTCACGTCCAGCACCTTCGACCACTGCTCGTCGGTCATGTCGACGAGGTCCGAAGTGCCGCCCAGACCAGCGTTGTTGACGACGACGTCGAGACGTCCGTGCGCGGCCACGGCAGTGTCGAACAACGCCCGCACCTGAGCCTCGTCCGTCACGTCGCACGGCAGCGCTACGACCGCCTCCGCGCCGAACTCCCCGGCCAACTCGGCCTCGTACTCCTTGAGTCGCCGTGCGTGCGCGTCGCTGATCAGCACGCGCGCACCCTCCTCCAGGAAGCGGCGCGCGGTGGCCCCGCCGATGCCCGCGCCGGCGGCGGCGGTGACAACGGCGGTGCGTCCCTTCAGCAGCCCGTGCCCGGGGACGTATGCCGGACTCTCGACGCCTGTCATGGGCCCACGCTAACCTACCAAACACTTGTTAGGGAAGGACTGTTGAGGAGAGACGGCCGCATGGACCTCGACTTCACGCCCGACCAGCAGGCGTTCCGCGCCGAGGCCCGCGCCTGGCTGCGCGCGCACGTGCCGCCCGAGCCCCTCCCCTCCCTGGAAACAACCGACGGCTTCGCCGCGCACCGCGTCTGGGAGGCCCAACTCGCCGCGGACCGTTGGTCGGTGGTGTCCTGGCCGGAGGAGTACGGCGGCCGGGGCGTGGACATCGTGCGGTGGCTGGTGTTCGAGGAGGAGTACTACGCGGCGGGCGCGCCGGGCCGGGTCGGCCAGAACGGCATCAACCTGCTCGCCCCGACCCTCTTCGACCACGGCACGCGGGAGCAACGCGCGCGCGTGCTGCCCTCGATGGCCACCGGTGAAGTGGTGTGGGCCCAGGCCTGGTCGGAGCCGGAAGCCGGATCCGACCTGGCCTCGCTCACCTCGCGCGCGATGCGCACGGGCGGGGGCTGGCTGCTCAGCGGGCAGAAGACGTGGTCGTCGCGGGCGGCCTTCGCGGACCGCGCGTTCGGCCTGTTCCGCAGCGAACCCGACACCCCGAAGCCCCACCAGGGCCTGACCTACCTGATGTTCGACCTCCACGCGCCCGGCGTCACGGTCCGCCCGATCGGCCGCCTCGACGGCAAGCCCGCCTTCGCGGAACTCTTCCTGGACGACGTATTCGTCCCCGACGAGGACGTCATCGGCGAACCGGGCCAGGGCTGGCGGGTCGCCATGGCCACTGCCGGCAACGAACGCGGCCTCACCCTCCGCTCCCCCGGCCGCTTCCTCGCCGCCGCCGACCGCCTCCTCAACCTCTGGCGCGCACAAGGCAGTTCACAGACCACGCGGGACCAGGTCGCCGACGCGGTGATCGGCGCCCGCGCCTACCAGCTCTTCACCTACGCCAACGCCTCCCGTTTCCTCGACGGCGAGTCCATCGGCCCGGAGTCCAGCCTGAACAAGGTCTTCTGGTCCGAGTACGACATCGCCCTGCACGAGACCGCCCTCGAACTGCTCGGCGAGGAGGGCGAGTTGGCGGACACCGACTGGGCCGAGGGTTACGTCTTCTCCCTGGCCGGGCCCATCTACGCCGGTACGAACGAGATCCAGCGCGACATCATCGCCGAGCGCCTGCTCGGCCTGCCGAAGGGCCGCCGCTGATGCGCTTCCTCCTAGACCCCGAACAGCGGGCGTTCGCCGACTCGTTGAACGCGATGCTGACGGCTGCGGACACCCCGTCGGTCGTGCGGGAGTGGAGTCGCGGCGAGCATACGAGCGGGCGGGCGTTGTGGCGCCGTATCGCCGAGGCCGGGGTGTTCGCGCTGGCGGTGCCCGAGGCATACGAGGGGTTGGGACCCCGGCCGGTCGAACTCGCCGTGGCGTTCGTGGAGTTGGGGCGGCACGCGGTTCCGGGGCCGCTGGTGGAGATGGTCATGGCAGCCGCGTTGCTGACCGAACCCGGTCCGGCCAAACGCCTGTTGCCCGCGCTGGCGTCGGGTGAGGTGATGGCGACGGCGGCACCGGCGGGGTCGTACGCACTGGACGGTGACGTGGCGACGACGCGCCTGAGCTGGGACGGGGACGGTCTGCGGATGGCCCCCGGGCACGGGCCGGTGCGCGCGTCCCTCGACCCCGCTCGCCGCCTCACCCGCCTCCTCCCCGGCGGTGAACTCCTCACCCCGGAACCACCCTTGGCCCACGCCCTCACCTGGGCCCGCCTCGCCACCGCCGCCCAAGCCCTCGGTGTCGGGCTCGCGTTGCTCGACAGGACCGTGGCCTACGTCAAACAGCGCACCCAATTCGGGGTGCCCGTCGGCTCGTTCCAGGCCGTGAAGCATCAACTGGCCGATGCGAAGCTCGCGTTGGAGTTCGCCCGCCCGCTGCTCTTCGGCGCCGCGCTCACCATGACGGAGTCGGACGTGGCCGCCGCGAAGGTCACGGCGTGCGAGGCGGCGTACCGGACGGCCCGTACAGCGCTTCAGTTGCACGGCGCGATCGGTTACACGGCGGAGTACGACCTGTCGCTGTGGCTGACCAAGGCCCGTGCCCTGCGGTCGAGTTGGGGCAGCCCGGGCGAGTGCCGGGCCGCCGTACTCGACGGCCTCAGTGGTGGTGGTCGCCGCTCGTGAGTTCCTTGTACTCCTCCGCCGTCGGCTTGGGGATGCGGGCCTCGGGGCCGAACATCGCCTTGGCGAGCCGGGCCCGTACCCGCTGCCCGCCCTTGACCTGCCGTTCGACGCCGTTCGTGTCGACGAGCGGGCCGATCGCGTACGGCGGTTCCTGTTCGTGCTGGGTGAGCCTGAACCGCTCGTCCGGGGTGAGGGGTTCGTGGACCTCGACGTACTCGCCGTGCGGCAGCATCTTGATGAGGCCGGACTCACGGCCGTGCAACACCTTGTCCCGGTCCCGGCGTTGGAGCCCGAGGCAGACGCGTTTGGTGACCAGGAACGCGGCGACCGGCATGACGAAGAAGGAGATCCGCACGAACCAGGTGATCGCGTTGATCGAGAGATTGAGATGCGTGGCCACGACGTCGTTGCCGCCGCCGATCAGCAGCACCGCGTACAGGCTCAGCCAGGCCACGCCGAGCCCAGTGCGCACGGGCATGTTGCGCGGCCGGTCAAGGATGTGGTGTTCGCGTTTGTCGCCGGTGATCCAGGCCTCGATGAAGGGGTAGGCGCCGATGGCGGCGAGGATCAGCGGGAAGAGCGTGAAGGGGATGAAGACGCCCAACTCCAGTGTGTGGCCCCAGGCGTTGAGCTCCCATCCCGGCATCACCCGGATCAGTCCCTCGGAGAAGCCGAGGTACCAGTCGGGCTGCGCGCCGGTCGTCACCAGGTCCGGCCGGTACGGTCCGAAGGCCCACACGGGGTTGATGCTGGCGATCCCGCCCATGATCGCGAGGACGCCGAAGACGAGGAAGAAGAAGCCGCCCGCCTTGGCCATGTAGACCGGCAGGAACGGCATGCCGACCACGGACTTCTGGTTGTGTCCGGGCCCGGGATACATGGTGTGCTTGTGGTAGAAGACCAGGATCAGGTGCGCGACCACCAGGCCCAGCATGATCCCCGGCAGCAGCAGGACATGGACCGGGAAGAGCCGCGAGATGATGTCGTGCCCCGGGAACTCCCCGCCGAACAGGAACATCGACATGTACGTGCCCACGATCGGCACGGACAGGATCGCGCCGTCCGCGAAGCGGATGCCGGTGCCGGACAGCAGGTCGTCGGGGAGCGAGTAGCCGGTCAGCCCGGTGATGATGCCGAGGAACAACAGGGTCCAGCCGAACACCCAGTTGATCTCGCGCGGCTTGCGGAACGCGCCGGTGAAGAACACCCGCATCATGTGGATGAGCATGCCGGCGATGAAGACGACCGCCGCCCAGTGGTGGATCTGCCGGATCAGCAGCCCGCCGCGCACGTCGAAGCTGATGTCGAGCGTGGACTCGAACGCCCGGGTCATCGGGATGCCGTTCAACGGCGCGTACGAACCGTGGTAGATGACCTCGACGCCGCTCGGTTCGAAGAACAGGGTGAGATAGACGCCGGTGAGGATCAGGATGATGAAGCTGTAGAGGCAGATCTCGCCGAGCATGAAGGACCAGTGGTCCGGGAAGACCTTGCGCATATTGGACTTGGCGATCGCGTACAGCCCGAGCCGCCCGTCCGCCCAGTCGGCGAGCTTCTCCCCTTTACCGGCGCCGGGCGCCCGCCCGGCACCCACCGCTCCGTTCACCGATCGTGCGCCGTCCATACGTTGGCCGCCCTCCCCGTCGGATCACCCCACAGGGTGCCACGAGGTCCGGGCTAAGCCAACGGTGCGTCAGCGGCCATCGGCAACCCGATCACGGCCGCACGTCCCTGGGCGTGCAGCACCGCCTCCTCGCCCAACTGCACGGCGTCGTAAGGCTGGAGAGTCAGTCCGGCGACTTCGGCGGTGCCGTCGAGTGCCACGACCAGTGTGCCCGCGCCCAGCCGCAACCGCCCCCGCACGACAGCCACCGTAGGAACAACAGCCGTAGAGACCGCTCCCCTGCGCCACATGACGTTCAGATTGACCACCGGGCCGTCCAACAACCGGCAGTCGGTCGGTACGTCACCCCTGAAGTCCCTTGGTTCGTAACGGGTGTTGACCAGCCACCGCTCGCCGCCCACCGTCAGATCCATGCCCGCGCCCTCGACGACGGTCAGGGTGCGGTCGATGTCGGGGAAGGCCGAGAACGGGCCGTCCGCCGCGACCTCGGCGAGGCTCACCCGCCATACGAAGTCGTCCATGCCCGAGCCCTCGGGCCAGGCGGCGATCTCGCGCGTCACACCGCCACCGTTCTTCCAGGGCACGGCAGTTCGGGCCGAGGCGGGCAGGGCGCGGATCACTGGACGAACCCCCGCTCCCGCGCCGTCGCGAGCCACTGCGGGAACTCGCCCACGAGGCGGTCGTAGAGCTCCGCGTCGGACATCATCAGCGGATCCGAACCGGCATGGAAGAAGCCCGCGTTGTCGATCTCCCGCTTCTGCGGCACCGCCAACTCGTCGAGTTTGCGCAGGAATTCGAACTGCTTGCTCTTCGCGTCGCCGAAGCCGACGAA
The DNA here is from genome assembly GCF_000716605.1 of Streptomyces sp. NRRL F-525. Taxonomy (GTDB): domain Bacteria; phylum Actinomycetota; class Actinomycetes; order Streptomycetales; family Streptomycetaceae; genus Streptomyces. Next base: position 7,341 of record NZ_JNXE01000071.1, read on the forward strand.
CTGCCAGAACAGCGGGAGCTTGGCCGCCTTGCACAAGTACCGTTCCGCGGCGAGCTTGTTGATGGGGCCGCCGTCGGTCTGGAAGACGACGAGGGCGGGGTCCTTGGCGCCACTGTCGAGGTAGTGGTCGATGACGGCGTCCATGGCCAGGTGGTAACTGGTCTTGCCCATGTGCCCGAGCCCGGCCACGATCCGCTCGATCCGGCCCTGGTGGTCGGCCAGCGCGATGTCCGTGACGGCGTCGACGTCGGTCGAGAAGAATATGACCGGCACGGTTCCGTCGTCGTCGAGGTGTGCCGAGAGGCCCAACACCCGGTCGGCCAGGGCCTGGACGCTGCCGTCCTTGTAGTACGGCTTCATGGAGCCCGAGTAGTCGACCACGAGATAGACGGCGGCCCGCTGCCCGTCCAGCCCGTGCTTGCGGAGCGAGACCCCGGCGCTCTTGTACAGGCTGACCAGCGCGGGCGCGGTCTCCTCGACCTTGCTGAGAGAGATCGCGGCCACGGAGGCTCCCTTCGGATCACGGTGAAAGGATCGAGATTACGCCACGGAGCTCCGGCAGGCGCATTGTCCCCTCAACCCCCGAAATAACGGACGTAACCGCCCTTACGCTGGGCCCATGAAACGCGCCGGCGTCCTGATGCTCGCCGCCGTGCCCGTCGCCATCGCAGCGACGGCCTACGGCCTCTCACCCACCGCCCACACCGACCCGCGGCCCACGCACCCGTCCGCCGCGACCGAACGTAGAGCACCCGAGGGCCTGGCCGCGCCGGCCATGAAGAACCTCGCCCAGGAACTGGTGGCCAGCGCGGAGAACTCGACGCTCGACTGGCGCAGCGCGTACGGCTATGTGCAGGACATCGGCGACGGACAGGGCTACACCGCGGGCATCATCGGCTTCTGCACCGGCACCCACGACCTCCTCGTCCTGGTCGAGCGCTACACCGCCGCCCACCCCGACAACGGCCTCGCCCGCTACCTCCCCGCCCTGCGCAAGGTCGACGGCACGGCCTCCCACGAGGGCCTGGACCCCGGCTTCCCGGCCGCCTGGCGCGCCGAGGCGAAGGTCCCGGCCTTCCAGGCGGCGCAGGACGCGGAGCGCGACCGCATCTACTTCGACCCCGCGGTCAGCGCGGCGAAACGCGACGGCCTGGGCCCGCTCGGCCAGTTCATCTACTACGACGCGATCGTCTTCCACGGCCCCGGCACGGACGGCTTCTACGGCATCCGGGAGCGCGCGATGCGGCAGGCCAAGACCCCGGCGGAGGGCGGTTCCGAGAAGGCGTACCTCAGCACCTTCCTCGACGTGCGCCGCGCCACCATGCGGGCCAAGCACCCCGGCATCGACACCACCCGCATCGACACGGCCCAGCGGAAGTTCCTGGAGGAGGGGAACCTGGAGCTGCGGACGCCGTTGGTGTGGAAGGTGTACGGGGAGACGTACAAGGTGCCGTAGAGGGGCGCGAGTTGGACCCGGACATACGGCGACGCCTGCCGGGTCCGGTCGGGGACAAGGCAGGCGCCGTCTCGTGCTCCGCACGCCTTTGTGCGGACGTCTTTTGATGAACCGTCAGACGGCGAACCGTCGGACCATGAACCGTCAGACCATCAACGCACGGTCCGTCGGCCGGATCGGCGCCGGCAGTTCGCTGGCGCCGGTCAGGAAGCGGTCGACTCCGCGGGCGGCCGAGCGGCCCTCCGCGATGGCCCAGACGATGAGGGACTGGCCGCGGCCCGCGTCGCCGGCGACGAAGACGCCGGGGACGTTGGTCTGGAAGTCGGCGTCGCGGGCGATGTTGCCGCGCTCGTCGAGGCCCAGGGCGAACTGGTCGACCAGGCCGTTCTCACGGTCGGTGCCGGTGAACCCCATGGCCAGCGTGACCAGTTGGGCCGGGATCTTGCGCTCGGTGCCGGGCTTCTGGGTCAGCTTGCCCTCGACGAACTCGACCTCGACGAGGTGCAGCCACTGGACGTTGCCGTCCTCGTCGCCCTCGAAGTGGGTGGTGTTGACGGAGTAGACCCGCTCACCGCCCTCCTCGTGCGCGGAGGTCACCTTGTAGAGCATCGGGAAGGTCGGCCAGGGCTGCGCGACCGCGTTCCGCTCGTCGCCCGGGCGGGGCATGATCTCCAACTGCGTGACGGACGCGGCCCCTTGGCGGTGCGCCGTGCCGACGCAGTCCGCGCCGGTGTCGCCGCCGCCGATGACGACGACGTGCTTGCCCTCGGCCGAGACCGGGGCGGTGACGTAGTCGCCTTCCTGGACCTTGTTCGACAGGGGCAGGTACTCCATCGCCTGGTAGACGCCGGTCAACTCCCGTCCGGGGACGGGGAGATCACGCGCGGTGGTGGAGCCGGCGGCGATGACGACCGCGTCGTAGCGCTTGCGCAGGTCGGTGGCCTTGAGGTCGACGCCGATCTCGATGCCGGTGCGGAAGCGGGTGCCCTCCGCGCGCATCTGCTCGATACGGCGGTTGATGTGCCGCTTCTCCATCTTGAACTCGGGGATGCCGTACCGGAGAAGACCCCCGATGCGGTCCGCGCGCTCGTAGACGGCGACGGTGTGGCCCGCCCGCGTCAGCTGCTGCGCGGCGGCGAGGCCCGCCGGGCCCGAGCCGATGACCGCGACGGTCTTGCCGGAGAGTCGCTCGGGGGCCTGCGGGGCGACATCGCCCGTCTCCCAGGCCTTGTCGATGATGGAGACCTCGACGTTCTTGATGGTGACCGGCGGCTGGTTGATGCCCAGCACGCAGGCCGCCTCGCACGGCGCGGGGCACAACCGCCCGGTGAACTCAGGGAAGTTGTTGGTGGCGTGGAGGCGCTCCGACGCGGCCGTCCAGTCCTCGCGGTACGCGTAGTCGTTCCACTCGGGGATCAGGTTCCCCAGCGGACAGCCGTTGTGGCAGAACGGGATACCGCAGTCCATGCAGCGGCCAGCCTGCTTGCCGATGATCGGCAGCAGGGAACCGGGGACGTAGACCTCGTTCCAGTCCTTCAGACGGACGTCCACGGGGCGGGACTTGGCGACCTCGCGCCCGTGGTTCAGAAAGCCCTTCGGGTCAGCCATTGATCGCCGCCTCCATCATCTTCTCGGTGATCTCGGTCTCGGAGAGACCCGCTTGCTCAGCGGCGTCCTTGGCGGCGAGCACTGCCTTGTAGGCGCTGGGGATGATCTTGCTGAAGCGGTCCACGGACACGGGCCACTCGGCGAGCAGCTTCTCGGCGACCGTGGAACCGGTCTCCTCGGCGTGCCGGCGCACCACGTCGTGCAGCCACTGCTTGTCGGTGTCGTCCAACTCGCCCACGGCGCCCGCGTTTCCGACGTTCACGTTGTCGGGGTTCAGGTCGATGACGTAGGCGATGCCGCCGGACATGCCCGCCGCGAAGTTGCGGCCGGTCTCGCCCAGGACGACCGCCCGGCCGCCGGTCATGTACTCGCAGCCGTGGTCGCCCACACCCTCGGAGACCACGGTGGCACCGGAGTTGCGGACACAGAACCGCTCACCGGTACGCCCGCGCAGGAACAGCTCGCCGCCGGTCGCGCCGTAGGCGATGGTGTTGCCCGCGATGGTGGAGAACTCGGCGAGGTGGTCGGCGCCCCGGTCGGGGCGGACGATGACCCGGCCGCCCGAAAGGCCCTTGCCCACATAGTCGTTGGCGTCGCCCTCCAGGCGCAGCGTGACACCGCGCGGGAGGAAGGCGCCGAAGGACTGGCCCGCCGAGCCGGTGAAGGTGATGTCGATGGTGTCGTCGGGCAGGCCCGCGCCGCCGAACTTCTTCGTCACCTCGTGGCCGAGCATCGTGCCGACCGTGCGGTTGATGTTGCGGATCGCGACCTGCGCACGGACCGGCTGGGCGTCGGTGGCGCTGGACGCGGCGAGGGCGTCGGCGGCGAGCTTGATCAGCTCGTTGTCGAGCGCCTTCTCCAGGCCGTGGTCCTGCTTGATGACCTGGTGGAGGGCGGCGCCGTCCGGGAGTTCGGGGACGTAGAAGAGCGGAGCCAGGTCCAGGCCCTGCGCCTTCCAGTGGTCCACGGCCCGCTCGACGTCCAGCGTTCCCGCCTTGCCTACGGCTTCCTCGATGGTGCGGAAGCCCAGCTCGGCGAGGATCTCGCGGACCTCTTCGGCGATGAACTGGAAGAAGTTCACGACGTATTCGGCCTTGCCGGCGAACCGGTCGCGGAGCACCGGGTTCTGGGTGGCGATGCCGACCGGGCAGGTGTCGAGGTGGCAGACGCGCATCATGACGCAGCCGGAGACGACGAGCGGCGCGGTCGCGAAACCGAACTCCTCGGCGCCGAGCAGCGCGGCGATGACGACGTCACGGCCGGTCTTCAGCTGGCCGTCGGTCTGGACGACGATCCGGTCGCGAAGTCCGTTGAGCAGCAAGGTCTGTTGGGTCTCGGCAAGGCCCAACTCCCAAGGTCCACCAGCGTGCTTGAGCGACGTCAGCGGCGAAGCGCCCGTACCGCCGTCGTGGCCGGAGATGAGCACGACGTCCGCGTGCGCCTTCGACACACCCGCGGCGACCGTACCGACACCGACCTCGGAGACCAGCTTCACGTGGATCCGCGCCTGCGGGTTCGCGTTCTTCAGGTCGTGGATCAGCTGGGCGAGGTCTTCGATGGAGTAGATGTCGTGGTGCGGCGGCGGCGAGATGAGACCGACGCCGGGGGTGCTGTGCCGGGTCTTGGCGACCCAGGGATAGACCTTGTGGCCGGGCAGCTGGCCGCCCTCGCCGGGCTTGGCGCCCTGGGCCATCTTGATCTGGATGTCGTCCGCGTTGACCAGGTACTCGGAGGTGACGCCGAAGCGGCCGGAGGCGACCTGCTTGATGGCGCTGCGCCGGGCCGGGTCGTAGAGCCGGTCCGCGTCCTCGCCGCCCTCACCGGTGTTGGACTTGCCGCCCAGCTGGTTCATGGCGATGGCGAGGGTCTCGTGCGCCTCCAGGGAGATGGAGCCGTACGACATGGCGCCGGTGGAGAAGCGCTTGACGATCTCGGAGACGGGCTCGACCTCGTCGATGGAGATCGACGGGCGGTCCGACTTGAAGCCGAAGAGGCCGCGCAGCGTCATCAGCCGCTCGGACTGCTCGTTCACGCGGTCCGTGTACTTCTTGAAGATGTCGTAGCGGTTGGTCCGCGTCGAGTGCTGGAGGCGGAACACCGTCTCCGGGTCGAACAGGTGCGGCTCGCCCTCGCGGCGCCACTGGTACTCGCCGCCTATGTCGAGGGCCCGGTGCGCGGGCGCGATGCCGCTCGCCGGGTACGCCTTCGCGTGGCGGGCGGCGACCTCCTTGGCGATGACGTCGATGCCGACGCCGCCGATCTTGGTGGCCGTACCGCTGAAGTAGGCGTTGACGAACTGCTCGTCCAGACCGACCGCTTCGAAGACCTGGGCGCCCCGGTAGGAGGCGACCGTCGAGATGCCCATCTTGGACATGACCTTGAGGACGCCCTTGCCGAGCGCGTAGATCAGGTTCCGGATGGCCTGCTCGGCCTCGATGTCGGTGAGGAACGTGCCCGCGCGGACGAGGTCCTCGACGGACTCCATCGCCAGGTACGGGTTGACGGCCGCGGCGCCGAAGCCGATGAGCAGGGCGACGTGGTGGACCTCGCGGACGTCACCGGCCTCGACCAGCAGGCCCACCTGGGTGCGCTGCTTGGTGCGGATGAGGTGGTGGTGGACGGCGGCGGTGAGCAGCAGCGAGGGGATCGGCGCGTGCTCGGCGTCGGAGTGCCGGTCCGAGAGGACGATCAGCCGGGCGCCGTTCTCGATCGCGGCGTCGGCCTCGGTGCAGATCTCGGCGAGGCGGGCGGCGAGGGAGTCGCCGCCGCCGGAGACCCGGTACAGACCGGACAGCGTCGCGGCCTTCATGCCGGGCATGTCGCCGTCGGCGTTGATGTGGATGAGCTTGGCCAGCTCGTCGTTGTCGATCACCGGGAAGGGCAGGGTGACGCTACGACAGGACGCGGCCGTCGGCTCCAGCAGGTTGCTCGCCGGGCCGAGGGACGAGCGCAGGGAGGTCACGAGCTCTTCCCTGATCGCGTCCAGCGGCGGGTTGGTGACCTGCGCGAACAGCTGGGTGAAGTAGTCGAAGAGCAGCCGGGGCCGGGCGGACAGCGCGGCGATCGGCGAGTCGGTGCCCATCGAACCGATCGGCTCCGCACCGGCCTTGGCCATCGGCGCGAGGATGACGCGCAGCTCCTCCTCGGTGTAGCCGAAGGTCTGCTGGCGGCGGGTGACCGAGGCGTGGGTGTGCACGATGTGCTCACGCTCGGGCAGGTCGGACAGCTCGATCTCACCGGCTTCGAGCCAGTCGGCGTACGGCTTCTCGGCGGCGAGGCCGGCCTTGATCTCGTCGTCCTCGATGATGCGGTGCTCGGCGGTGTCCACGAGGAACATGCGGCCGGGCTGGAGGCGGCCCTTGCGGACGACCTTCGCGGGGTCGATGTCGAGGACGCCGACCTCGGAGCCGAGGACGACGAGGCCCTCGTCGGTGACCCAGTAGCGGCCGGGGCGCAGGCCGTTGCGGTCGAGGACCGCGCCGACCTGGGTGCCGTCGGTGAAGGTGACGCAGGCCGGGCCGTCCCAGGGTTCCATCATCGTGGCGTGGAACTGGTAGAAGGCGCGGCGGGCCGGGTCCATGGAGTCGTGGTTCTCCCACGCCTCCGGAATCATCATCAGCACGGAGTGCGGCAGCGACCGCCCGCCGAGGTGGAGCAGCTCCAGCACCTCGTCGAAGGACGCGGAGTCGGAGGCCTCGGGCGTGCAGATCGGGAAGATCCGGTCGATCTTGTCCTGGTCGCCGAAGAGGTCCGAGGCGATCTGGGACTCGCGGGCCGCCATCCAGTTGCGGTTGCCCTTGACCGTGTTGATCTCGCCGTTGTGCGCGACGAAGCGGTACGGGTGGGCGAGCGGCCACGACGGGAAGGTGTTCGTGGAGAACCGGGAGTGCACGAGGGAGATCGCGGAGGCGAAGCGCCGGTCGGACAGGTCCGGGAAGAAGGGCTCCAGCTGACCGGTGGTGAGCATGCCCTTGTAGACGATGGTCCGCGCGGAGAGCGACGGGAAGTAGACGCCGGCCTCGCGCTCGGCGCGCTTGCGCAGCGCGAAGGCCTTGCGGTCGAGGTCGATGCCCTGGCTCTGCCCGTCGCTCACGAAGAGCTGACGGAACAGCGGCATGGTGGAGCGGGCCGTAGCGCCAAGGAGTTCGGGCGCGGTCGGCACCTCACGCCACCCGAGAACCGTGAGGCCTTCCTCTACGGCGATCGTCTCGACCTGCGAGACGATCGCGTCGGCGCCGTCCTCGGGCAGGAAGGCGATGCCGACCGCGTATCCACCGGCGGCGGGGAGGTCGAATCCGGCCACCTCGCGGAAGAAGGCGTCCGGCACCTGGGACAGGATGCCCGCGCCGTCACCCGAGTCGGGTTCGGCACCCGTAGCACCGCGGTGCTCCAGGTTGCGCAGCACGGTGAGCGCCTGCTCGACCAGCGCGTGGCTCGCCTCGCCGGTGAGGGTGGCCACGAAGCCGACGCCACAGGCGTCGTGCTCGTTGCGGGGGTCGTACATACCCTGCGCGGCAGGGCGAGCATCCATGAAGGACCAGTTCTGGCCATTCGCGGTGTGCTGGGACGGCTGGCGCGGCGTACGCATCGGCTCTCCCGTCGTCGTCGTGGCATATGCATGGGCATAGGGACGACGTTGGCCCTCTGCGAGTTAGCGCAAAATTTCGTGCAGGTTACATGATGGAACGGTTCTCGGGAACCGGATACTCCGTTCCAACATGCGGACGCCACGGGGTCGCGGCGGTGCACCGCACAAGCGGTGGAGGTGAAGGGGACCAAAGCGGACAGATCGATGTCCGTCGGTCCAGGGCAGAGGGAGCGTCGTAGCCCATCCCGCGGGTGCGCCGCGAGCGTCATTGCCCACAGCGCTTACGGCTCATGCCCAGTGGTTAAGCGTTCGAAACCAGCGAGTAACGGCTACTTATGCAACCCAACGCATAAGTGCGCGTCGAGCTATCCTACGACCGTTCCGAACAGGGTGCCCAGGGCGTACGTCACACCGGCCGCCGCACCCCCCAGCGCGAGCTGCCGCAGCCCGCTGAACCACCAGGTCCGCGCGGTCACCCGGGCCACCACGGCACCGCACCCGAACAGCCCGACGAGCGCGAGCAGCAGCGCCGGCCACAGCGAGGTCGCCCCGAGCAGGAACGGCAGCACGGGAAGCAGCGCGCCCAGCGCGAACGCCCCGAAGGACGAGACGGCGGCGACGAGCGGGGAGGGCAGATCACCGGGGTCGATCCCCAGCTCCTCGCGGGCGTGTATCTCAAGGGCCTGCTCAGGATCACGGGACAACTGCCGGGCGACTTCACGGGCGAGCGCGGCCTCGACCCCACGACTCTCATAGAGGGAGGCGAGCTCCCCTTCCTCGTCCTCCGGGTGCTTGCGCAGCTCGCGCCGCTCGACCTCCAGCTCGGCCTCGACCAGCTCGCGCTGGGAGGCGACGGAGGTGTACTCACCGGCCGCCATGGAGAAGGCACCGGCGGCGAGCCCGGCCAGCCCGGTGATGACGACGGTCTGATGAGTGACGGCACCACCGACGACACCGGTCATCAGAGCGAGGTTGGAGACGAGACCGTCCATCGCGCCGAACACCGCGGGGCGCAGCCAACCGCCGTTCACATCCCGGTGGGTGTGGTTGTCGCGGTGCGCCTCGTGGAGCGTCGCTTCGGTCTCGATGATGGCCATGCGGTGATCCCCCCGAAAGCTAAGGTGAGGCTAACTTTAGACAAGTTCTACTCTTCGACAACACTGAACATACGCCTTTCATTTCCCGCCCTCCAGCAAGGAAAGGCTGGGCTAACCTGCACCTTTACCCTCGAACGCTCATCCGTGACGAAGGCCGATCAGATGTCGACCGGGTGACGCTGCACTCCGTCAGGCTCTGCCGAAGGCCTCCCGTGGGAGACATCCGCAAAGGGTTCCGCGCCCTGAGGCGCCCTGAGGGAACCCCGTAGGAGAGGCCGCGTATGGCATCGATCGCCTGCATTCCCCCGGTCCCGGCGCCCAAGAACGCCACCGAACTCCGCGAACGGGCGCGCGGCGCGCTGCTCGGCCTGGCGGTGGGAGACGCCCTGGGCGCACCGGCGGAAAACATGAAGCCCTCGGAGATCCGCGCCCGTTGGGGCCGCATCACGGGCTACGTCGCGGAGAACCCGGCCGGCACGGACGACACGGAGTACGCGATCTTCTCCGGCCTCCTCCTGGCCCGCCACGGCTCGGCCCTCACGCCGACCCACGTGGAGGCGGCCTGGCACGAGTGGATCGCGGACCGGGACGAGGGCCCGTTCCGGGGAGCGGGCTTCAGCGAACGAGGCACCCTGGAGAACCTCCGCCGGGGCCTGGCGGCCCCCATCTCCGCCCAACACCGCCACGCCTGGAGCGACGGCCTGGCCATGCGCGCGGCCCCTTTCGGCGTCTTCGCGGCGGGCCGCCCGGCGGAAGCGGCCCGTCTGGTCGCGATCGACGGTTCGGTGAGCCACGACGGCGAGGGCATCTACGGCGGCCAGGCGGTCGCGGCGGGCGTGGCGGCGGCGATGGCTGGCGCCCCGACGATCGCGGTCGTCGCCTCCGCCCTGGCGGTGGTCCCGGACGACTCCTGGACGGCCCGCTCCCTACGCCGGGCGGTGGCGGTGGCCCACCGAGGCGAACGAGCGGTCCGCTCCGCAGTGGTCATCGGCGGCTACCCGTGGACCGACCTGGCCCCGGAGGCAGTAGCCCTGGCGTTCGGCGCGTACGCCGCAGCCGACGGCGACTTCGTGGAGTCGGTCCTCACGGCGGTGAACATGGGAAGGGACGCGGATACGACGGCCGCGGTGGCAGGCGCGTTGGCGGGTGCGACCCGGGGCGCGTCCGCGATCCCGCCCGACTGGGCATCAGCGATCGGCCCGGCGAAGGGCAGCTGCCTACCGGCGATGGCGGGCCACCATGTGCTGGACATCGCGGAGTTGCTGGTTCCGGGGGAGGGCGGGAAGTGGGGCACGGGGGGCGTGGTGCGACGCGATCAGTGCGATCAGCGGGATCAGCGGGAGTACGTGCTGGCTGCGGATGAGGACGAGGTCCAGCTGTGAGCCACGAGGAGAACGAGGGCAATGGTCTGGCGCCGACCGCGCAAGGGATTGAACCTGCGGTCACCGGGGGCGAGTTCGCCGAGCAGGGGCTAGTCGCGCCGAACGCCCCGCTCCACCCCGAGCGGCTGCAGCGCACAACGGCTGATGGCGAAACCGCCCTGCGGGAGTCACCTAGGTCCGTGGATGACGAAGGAACCCCGCAGGGGCCACCTGCCGCCGACGGCAAACGCACCCCGCAGGGGCCACCCACCTCCAGCTCCAAACTGCTCCAACCCACAGCGGCCAATGGCGAACCCGCCCCACAGGGGCCACCCGCCTCCCGCACCCCTCGCCACCCCAACCCACTCCAACCGACGCCCCCCGACGGCGAGTTCGCCCGGCAAGAACCGCCTGCACCCGCAGGAGGCGAACCCGCCCCACAGCAACCCCCCGCACCTGCCGAAGACGAACCCGCAACACAAGGGCCACCCGCCTCCAATCCCCCGCTCCACCCCCAGCTGCTCCAACCCCCGGCCGCCGAAGGCGAATCGCCCCCGCAGCAACCCTCCGCACCCGACAACGCCCCCCAC
>NZ_JNXE01000072.1 GCF_000716605.1 Streptomyces sp. NRRL F-525
ACCCCCGGAGGGCCCGTCACCCGCGTGGCCCCGCCGGAAGCGCCCCCCGCCCCCGCCGACCGTAAGGATGCGGGCATGGGTATACGCACGCTCCACCGCCGGACGGCCCAGGTGCGGGCAGCGGGCGACGCTGCCGCGCACGGTGCGCGCCGCCCGCCGGTCCCGGCCCTCTCGGCCGGCGCAAGCACCGCCCGCATCCCCGCCGACCTCGCGATGGCCGTCCAGCACACGGCCGCAGGACTCCGGCGACGCCTCACGTTCCGGGACGACACCGCCGTAGACCCCCGGGAACAGGCCAGACATCCGCAGGGACCCGCCATCACTCCCACCGGCACCCCTGTGTGGCGGCTCTGGGCCGACCTGGGGCGCGGCTACCTGGACCTCGTCCTCACCCGGCTCCCGAGGTCACCCTCCGCGCACACCATGACGGTGTTCATCGCGCCCCCGCCGGGCGGCTCGGCGTGACCGAGTCCCCCTCGGCCCTCCACCGCCCCTGACCATGCTCAGCGCGAGCCGGCGCTACGGTCCCGCCCCGCGCTGACCTCGGCCGAGCCGGCAGACCCCCCTGCGGCCGCCGGGCGCCACACGCGGACGCCGGCCGCGTACAGCAGCACGCCCAGCACCAGCCCCGCGCCCGCGCCGAAGCACAGGGTCGGGATCAGGTCCCAGGGGGTCGCCGTCGAACCCCAGTAGGCCCACCAGGTCGACGCCCGTTCCGCCGCCGCGGTCAGGGCGCAGGCGGCCAGGACGAGTCCGGCCGCCCAGCGGTCCCGTACCGACAGCTCGGGCACCCCCACCGGCTGGGTGGCCGGAACCTGTCGTAGCGCACGCACCACGAACGCGGTGATCAGCAGCGCGCCGACCGCCGAACTGCCGTACTGCAGCGCCGAGAACAGCGGCCTGCCGCCCACCTCCCGGTCGAGGACGGGGAACAGGCGTACGCCCCACCGGTCGTGGTGCGTGAACGCGTCCCACACGACGTGGGTCAGGCCGCCGAGGACCGCCGAGACGTACCACCAGGCGACCAGCGACGGGGTCGCACGCGCGCGTGGAGTGCCGCAGCGCAACAGGGTCGCCGTCCGGGCCTGGCGGGCGCGCGGGAGCAGGGCCACCAGGGGTTCGCGCAGCAGCAGCCACAGGGCGACCGTGGCCCAGGTGATCGCGACGTCGACCGTGAAGACGCCCGGGAAGGAGTGCGTGACCTCACCGAACTCCATCGCCCCGGGGACCGCACTCGCCGCGTAGTACGTCATGTCGGGGGCGAAGGAACCCGCCACCAGCACCGCCGGTACGAGACGCCCGCGCCCCCGTCCGTCGCCGCGCACGGCGGGCAGTACGGCGGCGGCATGACTCAAGGTGAACGGCAACGGGGCTCCCCGTAGGAGACATCGGCATATGGCCAAGCGGTGAATAACGGTCACGAACGGGTGCCCGTGCAAAGCAAGTTGTCGTAGGGTCGCCTGGGTCCCCGCGCAGGGGAGCACGGGCGGGCGGAGGCACCGGAACAGAAGTACACACCATCCGAAAAGCACCACGAGGGCAACCTGCGGGGCGGGTCGACCGTCACAACAGGCGCAGAGGCAACAGACAAAGACGGGCGCTCGGGCGTCCCTGGGAGGGGTTCACTCCATGACGGCGCATTTCGGCAGGCGGCTGCGCAAGGGTGCGGCGACGACGGCGGTGGCCGCGGCAGCGGTCGCGGCACTGTCCGCGTCCCAGGCTCCGGCGGTGACCGGCAGCCACAGAACGCTCGCCACCGGCCAGGCGACGCCCGACGGGAGCACCGACCACAGCGCCACCGGAGACTCGCCGTACTACACGGACCTCCCGCCCCTGAGCAGCCCCAATCCGAGCCCGAGCGCCAGCCAGTCGCCGTCCATAGGGACCCCGGTCTCGGTGGGCGAGGCCGAGGCCGGCATCCCGGCGACGATCCTCGACGCCTACAAGAAGGCCGAGACCGAACTCGCCTCCTCCAAGCCCGGCTGCAACCTGCCCTGGCAACTCCTCGCCGCCATCGGCAAGGTGGAGTCCGGCCAGGCCCGCGGCGGCCAGGTCGACGCGGACGGCACCACGACCTCCAAGATCCTGGGCCCCGCGCTCGACGGCAACGGCTTCGCGCTCATCAAGGACACCGACCACGGTCTGTACGACGGCAACAGCACGTACGACCAGGCCGTCGGACCCATGCAGTTCATCCCGTCCACCTGGGCCTGGGCGGGACGCGACGGCAACGGCGACGGGGTCAAGGACCCCAACAACGTCTACGACGCCGCACTCGCCGCCGGCCACTACCTGTGCCGCAACGACTGGAACCTGTCGACCGACGCGGGCCTGCGCAGCGCGATCCTCAGCTACAACAACTCGACGGACTACCTGAACACGGTCCTGTCCTGGCTGGAGTACTACCGCAAGGGCACCCACTCGGTCCCGGACGGCACGGGCACGGTTCCGTCGGGCCGCAGCGACGACAACTCCCCTTCGACTCCTACGACTTCGCCCTCGTCGTCGACTCCGAGCGCCCCGTCGACCCCCGACCCGACTCCGAGCAAGCCGGGCGGCACCACCAGCCCGTCCGCGCCGGCCAGCCCGACCCCGACGCCCACTCCCACGCCCACCGACACGGTGGCCAAGCTCGCGGACGCGGGTACGGCGAAGCTCACGGCGGTCGCGGGCGACCAGTTCAGCAAGAGGATCAGCACCAAGGCCCAGACCTCGGCGGGCAAGACCGTCGCCAAGGTCAGGATCCGGTTCACGATCGTCGGGACCACCGACGCCACGTTCACCGGCGGCGAGAAGGTCGCCACGGTCACCACCAACGCCTCCGGTGTGGCCGTCGCCCCGGCCCTCCAAGCCGGCGAGACCACCGGTGACTTCACCGTCCGCGCGACCGTCGTCGGCCGTACGATCGCCGGTCTCGACTACGCGGCCGGCGTCACGCCCCGCGTCGCCGACACCCTGGTCCGCACCAGCACCGCGGCGCTGACCTGCACCCCGGGCGGCGAGTTCGCCGACCAGGCCGAGGTGAAGGCCACGGAGAACGGCGCGGTCGCCGACAAGGTCGCCGCCACCGCGACCCTCATCAAGGCCGCCGACGACGCCACCGAGAACGACAAGGGCCCCTACTTCAAGGACGCGGACGGCAAGACCGTACGCACCCTCACGGGCCTGGCCACGGACGCCGACGGCCTCCTGAAGCTGCCGAAGCTGTACGCGGACGACACCACCGGCACCTTCCTGCTCCGCATCACCACCACGGGCGGCGCGACCCTCACGGTCGAACTGACCGTGGCGGCGGCCGACACCTCGTCGTCCAGCCCGAGCGCGAGCCCGAGCCCGTCCGCGTCACCGAGCGCGTAGTCCGGCCGCACGACCGTAGGAAGAGGGCGCCCTCCGCTTCGGCGGGTGGGCGCCTTCGTCGTGTCCGTACGTCGTGCGTGTGCAACGTGTTCTCATCTCGCCCGCGCGTTGCTACGGTGCCGGACCTGACGACCTATCAGTTCCTGAATCAGTCTCTGAATCAGTTGCTGAATCCATTCGGTTTCTGTCTGTCGGGAGGCTGGCATGCGTGCCCTGATCGCCGCCGCGACCGGACTCGTGCTCGCGTTCGCGCTGGTCCTGACCATCACCGCGATGGGCTCGCCGATGGGCAAGACCTCCCCGAAACCGCTGCTGACGACGGTGCCCGCGCACCCGTAAACGCTTGCGCAAGCGTTTAACTCCCTGGGATGGAGGCCGAGATGCGCCGCAAGGCCAGCCTGATCCTGCTCGCCCTCGCCGTGTTCTTCACGGCGCTGTCCCCGCTGATGCGCTGGTACGCCTTCCCGCGCCTGGCCAAGATCCCGGCGAACCAGTACCAGGACATGGTCCTGGAGGCGAAGAACGCCACCCTCCTCGACTACGGCACCATGCAGGCCAAGACGGTCCCCAAGGTCACCATCGTGCAGACCCTCAAGGGCAACGTGGAGGCCGCGAAGAAGATCGACAGGACGGCCGGCCGGGACGTCGTCGTCTGGGACGGCCTGTCCTACGTCCAGGGCCCCGACGGCAAGATGGTCTCCTCCATCCCCGAGCGCTACATCTTCGACGCGCACACCCAGGACCCCGTCCACGCCACCGGCGAGATGGTCGACGGCGACCCGGTGAAACGGGACGGCATCGAGTTCAAGTGGCCGTTCCTGACGCAGAAACGGGACTACGAGTACTTCGACGCGCAGACCCGCACCACCAACCCCATCCACTACAAGGGCACCCAGAACTTCCGCGGCGTCAAGGTCTACTACTTCGAGCAGACCATCCCCTGGACCAAGGTCCCCTTCCCGAAGACGATGCCCGTGAAGGGCATCACCCCGGAGTCCGTCGCCAAGACGGGCACCACCCGCTGGTACACCACGGTCCGCAGGTTCTGGGTCGAACCGGTCACCGGAGCACCGGTCTACGGCGAGGAGATCCACAAGGAGGAACTGCGCGGCGGCACCCTCCTGGGGGGCCGGGACAAGGTGACGGCGTTCGCCGGTGACGTGAAGATGCGCGAGGACTACATCAAGCACACCGTCGCCCTGGTGAAGTCCAACCGCACCCTCGTCCTGCTGATGGTCTCCTACCTCCCCTGGGGCTTCCTGACCCTCGGCCTGCTCCTGCTGGCCCTCTCCCTCTACCTGGAGGCCCGCGGCAGGCGCCCCGGAGACCCCGCCCCCACCGAGGTCCACGAACCGGAACCGGTCACCGCCTGAGCCGCGCGTTGGTGAACCGCGTGGCCTCGGCGGCGGCCGGATCCTCCGGCCACGGATGCTTCGGATACCGGCCCCGCAACTCGGCCCGCACGCCCTTGTAGCCGTCCTTCCAGAAGGACGCGAGATCGGCGGTGACGGCGGCGGGCCGCCCGGCGGGGGAGAGGAGATGCACGAGCACGGGCACCCCGGCGACGCTCGGCGACTCGTGAAGCCCGAACATCTCCTGCAACTTGACGGCGAGCACGGGCTGTTCAGGGTTCCCGTAGTCGATCCGGATCCTGGACCCGCTCGGCACGAGAAACCGCTCCGGAGCCAACTCGTCCAACCGCCCCGCGTCCCCCGAGGCCCACGGCAACAACCGCCGCAGCCCCTGCCCCGCGTCGATCCGTCCCAGATCCCCCCGACGCCGAGCCCGCCCCAACTCCGGCTCCAACCACTCGTCCACACGCGCGTGGAGCGCATCGTCGGACACATCGGGCCAGGGCTCCCCGACATTGAGATGCAGGAACGCCAGCCGCTGCCGCACCACTTGAGCATCGTCGGACCACCGCAACAGCCCGAACCCTTCCTGCCGCAGCCCGTCGACCAGCGCCTCCCGTACGGCAACGGGGTCGGCGTTCTTCAGAGGCCGCACCGCCAACTCGACGGCCCCGAGCCGCTCGACGCGCCGCGCCACGACATCGCCGCCGGCCCAGTGGACCTCGTCCACCTCGCTGAGCAGCGCCCCGGCCGCGAACCGGGCGATGTCCTCGTCGACCACGGCCCCGAGCTGCACGCGTGCGTGCCCCTTGCCGATGGGGCGGTCGGCCACGGCGACGGCGATCCAGGGCGCCCCGCGCAGGGCACTGGCTTCGCCGACTTCGGCACGGGTGCCGGAGACGAGGAGGTAGGAGCCTCCGTCGGCTTTGGCGACGCGTTCGGGGTAGGCGAGGGCGGCGACGAGTCCGACGGCACGGTCATCGCTTGTGACGTCCACTTCTTGAGGGGCGTAACGGGTCGGCGGGCGGGAAATCTCCCCTCCCACGGCCCGCAGCCGCCGAACTTCCGCACGCCACCGCCCGGCATAGGCGTCCCCTCCACGCCGAGCACTCCGCAAAGCCCCGGCAAGATCATCCCCGTAAGCCCGCGGCGCCTCCTCACTGAGCAGCGCGACAACCTCGGCGCCGGCCGGACCCGAGTCCAACAGGGCCCGCCCCAGCCGGGGATGGAGCCCCAGCCGGGCCAACTGCACCCCCCGAGCCGTGGCCCGCCCACCCGGGTCGACGGCACCCACGGCGGCCAACACACCCCGCGCCGCCGCCATCGCCCCGGAGGGAGGGGCGTCCAGCAGCGCCAGCCCCGACGCCCCAGGATCCCCCCAGCACGCCGCCTGCAGGGCGAACGCCGTCAGATCGGCCACCTTGATCTCCGGCGCCGGAAACCGCGGCAGACGGGAATCCTCGGCCTCGGCCCAGCACCGGTACACCGCCCCCGGCGCCTCACGCCCGGCCCGCCCCGCCCGCTGCCGCCCGGCAGCCTGCGACGCCCGTACCGTCGCCAACGCGCTCAGCCCGCGCGCGTGATCGACCCGCGGCTCCCGCGCCAACCCCGAGTCGACGACCACCCGTACACCGGGAATCGTCAGCGAGGACTCCGCCACGGACGTCGCGAGCACGACCCGCCGCCGCGCCCCGGGGGACAGCACCGCGTCCTGCACGGCGGCCGGTGCCCGCCCGTGCACCTGGAGCACCTCGGCCCCGCCCAGGTCGCCCAACTGCCCGGCCACGCGCGCGATTTCCCCCACGCCCGGCAGAAAGCACAGCACGTCCCCGTCCCGCTCGCCCAGCGCCCGCCGTACCGTCGACGCCACGTGCGTGAGCAGCGCCGGGTCCACGCGCATCCCGTGGGGAGGCCGTACGGGACGTACCGGAGGCGTCCAGAGGACCTCCACCGGGTACGCGACACCCTCCGCCTCGACCACCGGCGCATCGCCCAACAGCCGGGCCCAGCCCTGCGCGTCGGTGGTCGCCGAGGCCGCGACCAGCCGCAACTCGGGCCGCAGGGCCTCCCGTACGTCGATCAGGAAGGCGGCCACCGTGTCCGCGTCCAGGTGCCGCTCGTGGCACTCGTCCAGGATCACGGCGTCGACGCCCGCCAACTCCTGGTCGCGCTGCAGCCGTTGGAGCAGCACGCCGGTCGTGACGACCTCCACGCGTGCGTGCCGTCCGACGACCCGCTCGCCGCGCACGGTGTAGCCGACGCTCTCGCCGACCTTCTCGCCCAGCAGCCACGCCATACGCCGGGCCGCCGCCCGCGCCGCGATCCGCCGCGGTTCGGCGACGACCACCCGCCGCGCGGGCCCCTCGTTCCCCTCGCCGAGCAGCCCGGCCAGCGCGAGCGGCACCAGCGTCGTCTTGCCGGTGCCGGGCGGCGCGACGAGCACGGCCGCACCGCCCGCCTCCAGGGCGGCGTCGAGTCCGGGCAGGGCACTGCGGACGGGCAGCGCGTCGAGGGCGTCGTAGCGGATCACGACCCCAGTGTCGTACGCCGTGCGAAACGACCTCTACGCGCGCGTGCCCGCGTTCCGTCAGCCCCTGAGTGGTTCTACCGGTCGCGTTCGCACACGAAGATCGTCGTCCCGGGGATCAGGTTGCCGCGCAGGGGCGACCAGCCGCCCCACTCGGCCGTGTTCCAGGACGGCCACTCCGGCTCGACCAGGTCCACCAGGCGCAGGTCCGCCGCCACGATGTCCCGGACGCGGTCACCGAGGGTGCGGTGGTGCTCCACGTAGACCGCGCTGCCGTCGTCGGCCTGCTCGACGTACGGCGTGCGGTCGAAGTAGGAGGCGGAGACCGTCAGGCCTTCTGGGCCCGGTTCGTCGGGGAAGGCCCAGCGGATCGGGTGCGTGGTCGAGAAGACGAACCGGCCGCCGGGCCGCAGCACCCGGCGCACCTCGCGCAGCACCAGCACCGGGTCGGCGACGAACGGCAGTGCCCCGTACGCCGAGCAGGCCAGGTCGAAGGACTCGTCCGCGAAGGGCAGCGCGCCGGCGTCGGCGCACACCAGAGGGAACGATCCGCCGATCCGCAGCGCGTGCTGGAGCTGGCGGTGGGAGAGGTCCAGGGCGACCGGGCGGGCACCCTGGGCGGTCAGCCAGCGCGAGCACTGGGCCGCGCCGGCGCCGATCTCCAGGACGTCCTTGCCCTTCAGTTCCTCGGGCGGGCCGAGGAGTTCGGCCTCCACCTCGTCGAGGCCCTCCGGGCCCCACACGAAGCGGTCGTCGCCGAGGAACGTGCCGTGCTCGACCTGGTAGTCGTCCGCGTTCCGGTCCCACCAGCCCCGGTTGGCCCGGGAACTCTCGGTGACGTCGGCGTCACGTCGGGTGGCTTCCGGCTCGAACGCATCGGGCTCTTGGATGATCGGCTCCCTCGTCGTACTCTTCCGTCACCTCTACGGTGCGGCTGTCCCCGGCGGCGTCACTGAAGGGGTGGTTCAGGCCTGCGTGGCCTCGCGGGACACGTTTTGTGCCGGGTATGCGGCGATCCGCCCCGGGTGTGCGCCTTCGCGCATTGACCCTGCCTGGCTGCCCCCGTATGCTACAAGTTGCGCTGCGGGCCTGCGCACCTCAGACGTAGCAGGTTGCGCTCGCATCTGTATGTATGTCCCCTCGGTTTTCGAGGCGCCACCGGACACCTGGTGTTCCGGATCGGCGCTTCCTTGGCTGTCCGGCCTTCTGCAGAGCGAAGCGAAAAAGGCTCTCGGCGTGAGCAGTACCTACGACTTCAATGTCCGTACCGGAGCCCTTTCCCACATGACGAGCAGCACCGAGACCACCGCCACCACCCCGCAGGTAGCGGTCAACGACATCGGTAACGAGGAAGCCTTCCTCGCCGCGATCGACGAGACGATCAAGTACTTCAACGACGGCGACATCGTCGACGGCGTCATCGTGAAGGTCGACCGGGACGAGGTCCTGCTCGACATCGGTTACAAGACCGAAGGTGTCATCCCGAGCCGCGAGCTCTCGATCAAGCACGACGTCGACCCGAACGAGGTCGTCAAGGTCGGCGACGAGATCGAAGCCCTTGTTCTCCAGAAGGAGGACAAGGAAGGCCGCCTGATCCTCTCGAAGAAGCGCGCCCAGTACGAGCGCGCCTGGGGCACCATCGAGAAGATCAAGGAAGAGGACGGCATCGTCACCGGTACCGTCATCGAGGTCGTCAAGGGTGGACTCATCCTCGACATCGGCCTCCGTGGCTTCCTGCCGGCTTCTCTCGTCGAGATGCGCCGTGTCCGCGACCTCCAGCCCTACGTGGGCAAGGAGCTCGAGGCCAAGATCATCGAGCTGGACAAGAACCGCAACAACGTGGTCCTGTCCCGCCGTGCCTGGCTGGAGCAGACCCAGTCCGAGGTCCGCCAGACGTTCCTCACGACCCTCCAGAAGGGTCAGGTCCGCTCCGGCGTGGTTTCCTCGATCGTCAACTTCGGTGCCTTCGTGGACCTGGGTGGCGTCGACGGTCTGGTCCACGTCTCCGAGCTGTCCTGGAAGCACATCGACCACCCCTCCGAGGTTGTCGAGGTCGGCCAGGAAGTCACCGTCGAGGTCCTCGACGTGGACATGGACCGCGAGCGCGTCTCCCTGTCGCTGAAGGCGACCCAGGAAGACCCGTGGCAGCAGTTCGCCCGCACCCACCAGATCGGCCAGGTCGTGCCCGGAAAGGTCACGAAGCTGGTTCCGTTCGGTGCGTTCGTCCGCGTGGACGAGGGCATCGAGGGTCTGGTGCACATCTCCGAGCTGGCCGAGCGCCACGTGGAGATCCCGGAGCAGGTCGTCCAGGTCAACGACGAGATCTTCGTCAAGGTCATCGACATCGACCTCGAGCGCCGTCGCATCAGCCTCTCGCTGAAGCAGGCCAACGAGGCCTTCGGTGCCGACCCGGCGACGGTCGACTTCGACCCGACGCTGTACGGCATGGCCGCGTCGTACGACGACCAGGGCAACTACATCTACCCCGAGGGCTTCGACCCCGAGACCAACGACTGGCTCGAGGGCTTCGAGTCCCAGCGTGAGGTGTGGGAGACCCAGTACGCCGAGGCGCAGCAGCGCTTCGAGCAGCACCAGGCGCAGGTCATCAAGTCCCGCGAGGCCGACGCCCAGGCGGCGGCCGAGGGCGTCGACACGGCGGGTGCGGCTCCGGCCGCGGCCGGTGGTGGCGGCGGCGGCGGTTCGTACTCCTCCGAGGGTGCGGACACCTCCGGTGCGCTGGCGTCCGACGAGGCGCTTGCCGCGCTGCGTGAGAAGCTGGCGGGTGGGCAGAGCTGAACGCCCACTGAGCTGTAGCTCTTGATTGAGGGGCCGTACCTTTCGGGGTGCGGTCCCTCAGTCGTGTGCGTCGCCGGTCGTAATGCGGCTGCGGGTCCGTCGTGGCTGGTCGCGCAGTTCCCCGCGCCCCTGCCTGGGTTTCCCTCGACTTTGTAGAAACGTGCGGGATACATCAGTAACTGCCGGGCCGTAACTGGGTGTTGGGAGGCTTCCTCGGTCATTCATGATCGGAAAGGGGAGCCGGACCATGGCAAGTAACCAGAGCCGACGTGCTTTTCTGCGGAACGTGGGTCTCACCGGTGGCGCGGGCACGATGTTCGCCACCATGGGGGCCCTCGGACTCGCCCCCACCGCGCAGGCCGCCCAGCGGGAGCAGCCCTTCCGTGCGCTGAGCGCGAGCGACTTCCATCTCACCGGACGCGGCGCTGCGAAGGTCGTGATCGTCGGTGGTGGCATCGCCGGACTGACCACGGCGTACGAACTGGGCAAGGCCGGCTACGACTGTACGATCCTGGAGGCCAGGGACCGTACCGGCGGCCGTAACTTCACCGTCCGGGGCGGGGACACGACGACCGACCTGTACGGCAACCGGCAGACCGCCCGTTTCGCCGACGGCCACTACATGAACTGCGGCCCCGCGCGGATCCCGCAGTGGATGGTCACCCTCGACTACTGCCGTGAACTCGGCGTCCCCATCCAGGTGTTCACCAACGTCAACGCGGACGCGTACATCTACAACGAGTCCACCGGCATGACCAAGCCCGAGCGCTACCGCACCGCCAAGGCCGATGTCTACGGCTATGTCTCGGAGTTGCTCGCCAAGGCCACCGACAAGGGCGCCCTGGACAAGGAGTTGACCGCCACCGACCAGGAGAGGCTCGTCGAGTTCCTCAAGGGCTGGGGAGAGCTCGGGGACAAACTGACCTATGAAGGTGGTGACTTCCGCGGGTACTCGACCGTTCCGGCCGCCGCGGGCACCCCTGGTGTGCTGCTCGGGGACGTGCCCAGCGCCTCCGAGGTGTTCGCCAGCGGTGTCGGCCGCTACTTCTCCTTCGAATTCGGCTTCGACCAGGCCATGTTGATGTTCCAGCCGGTCGGCGGCATGGACCAGATACCCAAGGCCCTCACCCGGGCGATCGGCGCGCACCGCATCCGTACGGGAGCGGCCGTCTCGAAAATCACCGACAAGGGGAGTGGCATTTCCGTCACCTACACCCAGGGCGGCCGTACGAAGGTGATCGAGGCCGACTACTGCGTCGGCGCCCTGCCGCCCAACATCCTCTCCAAGATCCCGCACAACCTCGGCACCGGCGTCCAGACCGCGCTGGAGGCGATCACCCCGTCGTCCGCCGCGAAGATCGGCCTGGAGTACAAGTCCCGTTGGTGGGAGCTGGATCACCGGATCTACGGCGGTATCACCGAGACCGACCAGGACGTCACCCACATCTGGCACCCTTCTTACGGCTTCCACGGTGAGCGGGGCGTCCTGATCGGGTACTACAACTACGACGACGACGCGGACTCCTACGCGAAGCTCACCCCCAAGGGGCGGGAAGAGCGGGCGGTGGCCGTGGGCGTGAAGATCTACGGCGAGAAGTACCGCAGCGAGCTGGCCTCGTCCTTCTCCCACCACTGGCGTCAGACGCCCCACCTGGAGGCCGCGTGGCACGACACCCCCGGTGGCCCCGACGACGCCCGCTACAAGCCGCTCAACGACCCCACCGGACGCGTCTACTTCGCCGGCGACTGGCTCAGCTACACCGACGCCTGGCAGCACGGCGCGTTCTCCTCCGCCCGCAAGGCCGTGACCGCACTCCACGCGCGCGTGCTGTCCTCGTGACGTGGACGCCCACCTGGTGACACAGGGGAGCGGTGCATGAAAAGCCCGTAAGAGGTGCCTGATCAGGGGCATGGGCGGGAATGCCCATGCCCTGGAGGGCGTTGTGCAGTACGAACACGAGGAGGAGCGGTCACTGTGCTTGATCCGCAGGGTTTGTACGCATGGGAGCCGAAGGGCCTGGCAGTCGTCGACATGGCGCTCGCACAGGAGTCGGCCGGTCTTGTCATGCTCTACCACTTCGACGGATACATCGACGCGGGCGAGACCGGCGACCAGATCGTCGAACGTCTGCTCGATACATTGCCCCACCAGCTCGTGGCCAGCTTCGACCACGACCGGCTCGTCGACTACCGCGCCCGCCGCCCGCTGCTCACCTTCAAGCGGGACCGCTGGACCGACTACGAAGAGCCCACCCTGGACGTACGACTGGTCCAGGACGCCACCGGAGCCCCCTTCCTGCTCCTCTCCGGCCCCGAGCCGGACGTCGAGTGGGAGCGCTTCGCCGCGGCCGTCCAGCAGATCGTGGAGCGGCTCGGCGTCCGGCTGTCCGTGAACTTCCACGGCATCCCCATGGGCGTCCCGCACACCCGGCCCGTCGGCGTCACCCCGCACGGCAACCGCAACGACCTCGTCCCCGGGCACCGCAGCCCCTTCGACGAGGCGCAGGTCCCCGGTAGCGCCGAGGCGCTCGTCGAGTACCGCCTCATGGAGGCCGGTCACGACGTCCTGGGCGTCGCCGCACACGTCCCGCACTACATCGCCCGCTCGCCCTACCCGGACGCGGCCCTGACCGTCCTGGAGGCCATCACGGCGGGCACCGGACTGGTCCTCCCGGGCATCGCGCACTCCCTGCGCACCGAGGCCCACCGCACCCAGACCGAGATCGACCGGCAGATCCAGGAGGGCGACGAGGAGCTCGTGGCGCTCGTCCAGGGCCTGGAGCACCAGTACGACGCCGCCGCGGGCGCCGAGAGCCGCGGCAACATGCTCGCCGAGCCCGTCGAGATCCCCTCGGCGGACGAGATCGGGCAGGAGTTCGAGCGCTTCCTGGCGGAGCGCGAGGGCGACAACTAGGGCGAGGGCGGTTGCCGCCGGTCACCGCGTGCCCTGTCAGTGACAGGCCGTAGGCTTCGGTCCATGCTGAAGGTCGGCCTCACCGGGGGCATCGGTGCCGGTAAGAGTGAAGTGTCGCGGCTGCTCGTGGGGCACGGCGCCGTGCTGATCGACGCCGACCGCATCGCGCGCGAGGTGGTCGCGCCCGGAACTCCGGGGCTCGCGGCGGTCGTCGAGGCCTTCGGGGAGGACGTGCTCGGCGAGGACGGCGCCCTGGACCGGCCGAAGCTGGGCTCCATCGTCTTCGCCGACCCCGAGAAGCTGGCCGTGCTCAACGAGATCGTGCACCCCCTGGTCGGCAGGCGGTCCCGCGAGCTCGAATCGGCCGCGGCCGACGACTCCGTAGTGATCCACGACGTCCCCCTCCTCGCCGAGAACGCCCTCACCGCGCTGTACGACCTGGTGATCGTCGTCGACGCGAGCCCCGAGACCCAGCTCGACCGGCTGGTCAGGCTGCGCGGGATGACCGAGGACGACGCACGCGCGCGTATGGCCGCCCAGGCGACGCGCGAGAAGCGGCTCGCCATCGCCGACATCGTCATCGACAACGACGTACCCCTGGAGGCGCTGGAGCGGCGCGTGCGGGACGTATGGGCCGAACTCGTGCGCAGGGCGCGCGCGCCCCAGCAGCCCCCTCAGGAATAGCGGCCCTTTCCGCGGGCGTTGAAACGTCCGAGTGAGGGAAGGACTTTGCCGTGCCCGAGAACAGCGGAACGACCGGACGTACTCCGGAGACGCATGTCATCGACTTCCGCGCCGCCGAGCAACTGCTCGACGCGCGGGACCCGCGGGGCGCGGTGAAGCTGCTCGACCGCGTCATCGACGCGCACCCGGAGAACACCGCCGCGCGCCTGCTGCGCGCGCGTGCCTTCTTCGCGGCCGCGCAACTGCGACCGGCCGAGCTGGAGTTCACCATCGTCCTGGAGCGCGAGCCGGACAACGCCTTCGCGCACTTCGCGCTCGCCCGCACCTACGAGCGACAGGGCCGCGCCGACCAGGCCAAACGCCACTTCCGGCTGGCCGCCGCGCTCGATCCGAAACCGCAGTACCTGAAGGCGGCCCGGTTCGAGGAGTAGGCGCACGCCCGTAGAGCGCGCTCGCGCACGTCAGGGGTGGCGGTGCTCCGGCGGCCGGTACGGCGGGACGTCCGGGCCCGGCTGGTAGTGCGGGCCCTGGCGCATGTGTCTGAGGATCATGGTCATGTCGATCGTGACGATCAGCCACAGCACCGCGCAGGCCGCCGCCCACCCGGGGCGGCCGGCGAGCGCGAACGCGACCGTGCCGAAGATCGTCCAGACCAGCCCCCAGACGCTCAGCCAGAACCGCGTCCGCAGCGGACTGCGCGCGGTCGTCGGCTCACTGCCTGTACGCATCGGGATCACTACTCCTCCTTGCAACGTACTCTTCGGCTCGGACGTTCTCCACAGGGCTCCACAAGGCTCCACAGGGAGGGGAAGCGCATCGTGCTGCCGGACGCCGACGAACTGCCCGAGGTCCTGCTCGACCTCGCCGTACCCCATGAGGACATCAACGAACTGGTGCGACTGCGCCGGGTGTTGACGCGGGACACCGACGCGACGCGGCTCCTGGAGGAGTGCGTCGGCGAGCTGATCAAGGACATCGGGGAGCACGGTCACTGGACCCGGCTCACCGAGCTGCTCCTGGCCCGGCTGCCCGAGGCCCCGCCCGAGATCGGCGGCTACTTCCCCGTGTACGTGTTCGTCGCCGCGCTGCCCGCCACGCGCGCGTACCACCGCGAACGCGGCATCCCCGCCGACGTCTCCCGGCGCACCCTCGCCGACCTGGGACGCAACATCGCGGTGCACCACAAGCGGTTCGGCGGGCCGGGGCTGCCGTTCCCGCAGTGGCTCGTCCCGCACTTCCGCGGTGAGCTGTACCAGCTGGGGCGGCTGCAGTTCGAGCGGGCGCGGCTCGGTGAGCGCAGTGCGCAGGCGCTCACGGCGGCCGGGCTGGACGCGGCGCCCGGGGTGCCCTGCCTGAACCTGCACATCCCCGACTTCTCCGGGCCGCTCACCCCGGCCGCGTGCGAGCGCTCGCTGGAGCTGGCCCGCGCGTTCTTCGCCCGGCACTTTCCCGAGGAGCGTCACGAGGTCGCGATCTGCCACTCCTGGCTGCTCGACCCGCAGTTGAAGCGGTACCTCCCGGCCGAGTCCAACATCGTCCGCTTCCAGGAACGGTTCCGGGTGATCCGCGAGGACACGGAGCCGGCCGACACCGAGCCGGTGCAGTTCGTGTTCGGGCATCCCGAACTGGCGGTGGAGAGCCTGCCGCGGCGCACGTCCGTGGAGCGGGCCGTCGGGGATCATCTGCGGGCGGGTGGGAACTGGTACATCGGGCACGGGTGGTTTCCGCTCTGATCCCGGCTCGGCTTCGGCCCCCACAGCTGCCTTTCTGACCAACCGTTGCTTCTCTGAAGGGAATTGACTCGTACGGGTGAATCAGTGCGAGTCGGGAACGGGTGTGCGGACGTGGTCCGTTGGACGGGCATGCGAATCGAAATGCGTGAGGGATACGAGGGGACAGGACCCGGGGCGATCACCCCGGACGGCTGCGCGGTCGAGCTGTACTCGCGGCTGTCGATCGGTCAGGAGCCGGAGATCATCGCTGCGGCTGTGCCGGCGGGTGCGCGGATCCTGGAGCTGGGCAGCGGGGTGGGGCGGATGACCCACCCCCTCCTGGAGCGCGGGTTCACGGTCACGGCAGTCGACGAATCCGCCGAGATGCTGGAGCGGGTCAAGGGCGCGCGCACGATATGCAGCCCGATCGAGAACCTCGATCTGGGCGAGACCTTCGACGTGGTGATGCTCGCGTCGTTCCTGGTGCACGCCGGGGACGCCGAGGTGCGGCGCGGACTGTTGCGGACCTGCGTACGGCATGTCGCGCCGGGCGGCTGCGTGCTGATCCAGCGGGAGGGCGAGGACTACCACACGAACCTGCCGCGCGAGCGGATCGATCCCAGTGGCTTCACCGTGCGGATGGTGTCGGCGGAGCCGGTCGGGGACGGGGTCGACTCGGTGCGTGCGGAGTATGTGTTCCCGGACGCGGTCTGGACCCAGACGTTCCTGTCCCGGCCGCTCACGAAGGACCAGTTCGAGGAGGCGCTGGCGGAGGCGGGACTGAGAGTGGACAGCTATCTGACGCCGGACCGGATATGGGTGAGGGCGGTGCCGGTGGCTGCGACGCCGGCGGACTAGCGGAGGAAGTCTCTTTCGGTGGCGATGAGTTCGAGGGCGAGGGTCGGTCTACCTCTGTGACAGCAACACGGACCGCTTCCCACAGGAGAACCTCATGTCCGAGACCGTCGCTTCCGCCACCTCCCGCACCGTCGTCGCCGAGTCCGCGACCACGCGCGGTCGCCGTGCCCGGATCGCGCTGCGTGCCCTCCAGGTGCTGATCGCCCTGTTCTACGGCGTCGCGAGTGCGCTGCCCAAGCTGATCGCGAACTCGTCGGCCGTGGAGTCCTTCGACAAGATCGGCTGGGGCAGCGGGGCCATGTACACGATCGGCGCGCTCGAACTGGCCGGAGCCGTCGGGCTGTTGGTCCCGCTGCTGCAGTCGGTGGCGGCGACGGCGCTCAGCGCGCTGATGGTGGGTGCGTTCGTCGTCCAGATGACCGTGTTCCACGGTGTGAACGCGGCGACACCGTTGATCCTGATCATTCCGCTCGCCCTGATCGCCTGGGCACGGCGGGGGCAGAACGCGGAGTTGCTGCGGGTGGTACGACGGCGGGCGTGATCCGTACAGCCACAGCTATGGCTATGGCTATGGCTGAGCGCAGGGTGACGGTGGCGTCCGGTGGGCCGAGGGGCCTGGGCCGGACGTCACCGTTGCGGGTCGCGTCGGGTACTGCGGCGTGCGTCTCGACGGGTGTCCCGGTCCCGGTGGGTGTCGGGAGCGGCGGTGGGGTCGGGGGCGGCGCCGGGGAGGCCGCGCAGGCGTTCCAGGTCGCGGCGGTCGCGCTTGGTGGGGCGGCCGGTGCCGCGGTCGCGGATGCCGGCCGGGGCGACGGCCTCGCGGGGCGGGGGCGGCGGGGAGTTGTCCACGTAGCACTGGACGGCGACCGGAGGGCCGACCCGTTTGCGGATGACCTGCTTCACGATGACGACGCGCTCGCGGCCCTCGTGACGGAGGCGCACCTCGTCGCCGACGTGGACGGAGTGGGCGGGCTTCACCCGCTCACCGTTGACACGGACGTGGCCGCCCTTGCAGGCGGCGGCGCCCATGGAACGGGTCTTGACCAGACGGACGGACCAGATCCAGCTGTCGACGCGGACGCTCGCACCGTTCGCGGGACCGGCGGCCTTGGCCGCGGCCACGGCATCGCTGTGCGGCTCAGCCGCAGGGCTCTGGGGCGCGTCGGTGTTCCGGCTCGTGGTGGTCGCGCCGGTTCCGTTGTCGCCGTCGGTCTCGTCCGCACCCTCGGAAGCCATGCCCCGACTTTAGTACCCCGAGGCGAACGGCTCCGGCGGGTTTCGGCCGCCGACCTGAACACGGGGCTCCTGGCTACGCCGGGCCTGCGGGCTCCGGCTCCGGTGTGTGGCCAGGGTTGCGGCTTCGGTTCCGGTCCTGGCTCCAGTCTTGGTTCCGGCGCGGGTCCAGTCTTGGTGTGTGGCCACGACTGTCGCTCCGGTTCTGGCCCTGGCTCCAGCCTCGGCTCCGGCCCGGGGCTGGTCCTGGCAGTCCTAGTAGTCCTGGCCTGTGACCACGCGGCTGCGGCTCCGGCCCTGGCCCCAGCTTCGGTTCCGTCCCGGGTCCAGCCCGGCCCGTGCCCGGCGTGCTACTCGTCTCCGACCCTCGGCCTTGGCCCCCGGCACTGAGATCCGGCTCCGGCCTCGCTCCCTCCCCGGGCCCGTGGCCTCGCCCCCCACCCCGCGGCCCCCAACCCCCCAACCCCCAACCCGCGGTCTCCCGCCCCCGACCTGCGGTCTCACCCCGCCCGGCACTAGTCTCCCCGGCGCAGGCCCGAGGCCCGCGCCCCTGGAACCCC
>NZ_JNXE01000073.1 GCF_000716605.1 Streptomyces sp. NRRL F-525
GTGCGGTGGGTGCGGGTCGGACGGTGCTCGTCTTCCCGGGTCAGGGTTCGCAGTGGGTTGGTATGGGTCGTGAACTCCTGGATTCCTCCCCGGTGTTCGCGGAGCGGGTCGCCGAGTGTGCTGCGGTGCTTGAGCGTTGGGTCGACTGGTCGCTGGTGGATGTGCTGCGGGGCGATGCTTCGGCTGAACTCCTGGAGCGGGTCGATGTGGTGCAGCCCGCCAGCTTCGCGGTGATGGTTGGTTTGGCGGCGGTGTGGGCGTCGGTGGGTGTGGTGCCCGACGCGGTGGTCGGTCACTCACAAGGAGAGATTGCCGCCGCGTGCGTGTCGGGTGCGTTGTCGCTGGAGGACGCTGCCCGCATCGTGGCGGTGCGCAGTCAGGTGATCGCCGGGAGTCTGGCGGGCCGTGGTGGTATGGCCTCGGTGGCGCTGGCGGAGGAGGACGCGCTCAAGCGTTTGGAGCGTTGGGGCGGTCGGGTTGAGGTGGCGGCTGTCAACGGTCCGGCGTCTGTCGTGATCGCCGGTGACGCGGAAGCCTTGGACGAGGCCCTTGATGTCCTGGCGGCGGATGGTGTGCGGGTGCGTCGGGTGGCGGTGGATTACGCCTCCCATTCCCGGCATGTGGAGGCGATCGAGGAGACGTTGGCCACCGCTTTCGCCGACATCCGCGCCCAGGCGCCGCTGATTCCCTTCTACTCGACGGTGACCGGTGAGTGGGTCCGTGAATCGGACGTCCTGGACGGCGGCTACTGGTACCGCAACCTGCGGGGTCAGGTCCGCTTCGGTCCCGCGATCGCGGCTCTCTTGGCCGAGGGACACACGGTGTTCGTGGAGTCCAGCGCCCACCCCGTCCTGGTCCAGCCGGTCAGCGAGATCGTCGATCAGGCGGAAGACACGGTCAGGCTGCGCGCCGTCGTCGGCAGCACGCTGCGCCGGGAGGACGGCGGCCCGCGCCGCCTGCTGACCTCGATGGCCGAACTGTTCGTCCGGGGCGTGCCCGTCGACTGGACCGGCGTCCTCCCGAATGGCGTCGGCACGGATACGAGGCACGTGGACCTGCCCACGTACGCCTTCGACCGACGTCACTACTGGCTGCAGGAGGCCGAGAGCGCCGACGGCGGCGGAGCTTCGGGCGAGGACACCGACGCGGACTTCTGGAGTGCCGTCGAGCGGACCGACGCCGACTCGCTCGCGGGGCTGCTCGCTCCGGACTCCGCTGGCCTGCGCGACGCCCTACGCACCGTCGTACCGGTGCTGGCGGACTGGCGCGGCAGGCGGCGGCAGCGGTCCAGCGCCGAGCGCCTCCGTTACGCCGTCACCTGGCGGCCCTTGGAGCGCGAGGTGTCCGGGGTGCCCGCGGGCCGCTGGCTCGCCGTCCTGCCCGCGGGTGGCCCGACCGGTTCCGCGGCGGGCTCCCGGGTGACCGAGCTTCTCGTGGCGCTCGGCGCCCAGGGACTGGATGTCGTACCCCTGGAGATCGCCGTGTCCGACGTCACCCGTACCGGGCTCGCCGAGCAACTGAGCGCTGTCCGGGCCGAGTACGAGCCCGCGGGGGTCCTTTCCCTGCTCGCCCTCGACGGCACGCGGGACGCCACCGCCGTCGCTGCCCGGACCCTCGCGCTGGTTCAGGCGCTCGGGGACGCGGGCGTCGACGGGCCGCTGTGGTGTCTGACCCGGGGGGCGGTGAACACCGGCGTCCAGGACACCGTCACCGCGCCCGGCGAAGCGGCCCTCTGGGGCCTGGGCCGTGCCGTGGCCCTGGAACACCCCGACCGGTGGGGTGGTTTGATCGACCTGCCGGTGACCGCCGACGCCCGCACCGCGCAGTACCTCGTGGGCGCGTTGAACGGCACCGCGGGGGACGACCAGCTCGCTGTCCGCCGTGCCGGCGTCTACAGCCGCCGACTCACCCGCAAGCCCGCCCCCGAAACACCCGCCGACGGTGGCTGGCAGCCCCGGGGCACCGTCCTGGTGACCGGCGGCGCCGAGGCCCTCGGCACACACGCCTCGCTCTGGCTCGCCCGGTCAGGGGTACGCCGTCTCATCGTCACGACCACGGCTCAGGCGCCCGCCGACGCCGTCGCCGACCTGCTGGGCAAGCTCGCGGACATGGGGGCCGACACGGCCGTCGTCTCCTGTGCCGACGCCGACCGCGGGACGCTCGCCCGCCTGATCACCGAGACCCCGGAGGGAGAGCCGCTCACCGCCGTCGTGCACGCCGCGGACACCGCCTGGACCAGCAACGTGGCCGACACCGGCCTCGCCGACCTCACGGAGGTGTTCGCCGCAAAGGTCGACACCGCCCTGTGGCTCGACCAAGTGTTCATGGAGAGCAACGGCGACGGCGACGGCGACAGCGATTCCGATACCGGGACCGGGACCGACACCCTTGGGAGGACCCCGCTCGACGCCTTCGTGGTCTTCTCCTCGATCGCCGGGATCTGGGGCGGTGGCGGTCAAGGCGTCTCCGGCGCGGCCAACGCCGTCCTGGACGCCCTGGTCGAACGGCGCCGCGGCCGGGGCCTCGCGGCCACCTCGATCGCCTGGGGAGCCCTCGACGAGGCTGGCCCCGGCATGGACGAGGCGACCCTCGCCCAGCTGCGCCGCCGCGGTGTCCTGCCGATGGCCCCGCAGGTCGCGACGACCGCCTTCGAACAGGCCGTGGAGGCGCGGGAGAAGGCCGTGACGGTCGTCGACATGGACTGGGAGGCGTTCATCCCGGCGTTCACCTCCGTACGGGTCAGCCCGCTCTTCGCCGACCTCCCCGAGGCCGCCGCCGCCCTGCGCGCGTCCCAGCCCGACGCCGAGAACAGCGACACCACCTCGTCCCTGGTGGACTCCCTCCAGGACGTCCCGGAGGCCGAACAGAACCGACTGCTGCTCCGGCTGGTCTGCGGGCAGGCCGCGACCGTCCTCGGACACAGCAGCGCGGAGAGCATCGGCCCGCTCCAGTCCTTCCAGGAGGTCGGCTTCGACTCGCTCGCCGCCGTCAACCTCCGCAACAGCCTGCACGTGGCCACCGGTCTGCGGCTGCCGGCGACCCTCGTCTTCGACTATCCGACCCCGGACGCCCTCGTCGGATTCCTCCGCTCCGAGCTGCTGACGGAGACGGGCGACGACGACCTGGACGGGCGGGAGGACGACCTGCGACGCGTACTCGCGCAGGTCCCGATCTCCCGCTTCAGGGAGGCCGGCCTTCTCGACACGCTGCTCACCCTCGTGGGCCCCGAGGACGGCTCCGTCCCCGGGTCGGCGACCGAACCGGAACCGGTGGCGCCCGCCGCCGCCGACACCGACCTGATCGACGTGATGGACGTCGCCGACCTCGTACAGCGCGCCCTCGGCAACCACGCCAACTGAGCACCTGACTCACCGACACCTGACTCACCGACAGCGGCAAAGACGGAGGACGTACCGAGATGACGGCGCCGGACGAGCAGATCGTCAACGCACTGCGTGCCTCGCTCAAGGAGAACGCGCGGCTCCAACAGGAGAACCAGCGTCTCTCCGAGGCCTCGGCCGAACCCATCGCGATCGTTTCGATGGCCTGTCGGTACGCGGGCGGCATCCGCACCCCCGAGGACCTGTGGCGGGTGGTGACCGACGGCACCGACGTCTACACCACCTTCCCGGAGGACCGCGGCTGGGACCTGGAGGGCCTCTACCACCCCGACCCGGACAACCCCGGTACGACGTACGTTCGCGAGGGCGCGTTCCTGCACGACGCCGGCCAGTTCGATGCCGCGTTCTTCGGGATCTCGCCGCGTGAGGCGCTCGCGATGGACCCCCAGCAGCGGCAGCTCCTGGAGGTCTCCTGGGAGGCCCTCGAACGGGCCGGCCTCGACCCGCACTCGTTGCGCGGCACCGACATCGGCGTGTTCGCCGGCATGGTCCACCAGGACTACGCGCCCGACCTCAGCGGGTTTGAGGGCTTCCTCAGCCTGGAGCGCGCCCTGGGTACCGCGGGCGGTGTCGCCTCGGGGCGGGTCGCCTACACCCTCGGCCTCGAAGGCCCCGCCGTCACCGTCGACACCATGTGCTCCTCCTCCCTGGTCGCCATCCATCTGGCTTCCCAGGCACTGCGGCGCGGTGAGTGCTCCATGGCCCTGGCCGGGGGCGCGACCGTCATGTCGACCCCCGGCGGGTTCGTCGGCTTCGCCCGGCAGCGCGGCCTCGCCTTCGACGGCCGCTGCAAGTCGTACGCGGCCTGCGCGGACGGCTCCAGCTGGGCCGAGGGCGCCGGTGTGATCCTCCTGGAACGCCTGTCCGAGGCCCGGCGCAACGGGCACCGGGTGCTCGCGGTGATCCGCGGCTCGGCCCTCAACCAGGACGGCGCCTCGAACGGCCTGACGGCGCCCAACGGCCCCGCGCAGCAGCGCGTCATCCGCAAGGCCCTGGAGAGCGCCGACCTCACCGCGGCCGACATCGACATGGTCGAGGGTCACGGCACGGGCACCGTCCTCGGGGACCCGATCGAGGCGCAGGCACTGATGGCCACCTACGGCCAGGACCGGCCCGGGGACCGGCCGTTGCGGCTCGGCTCGGTCAAGTCGGTGATCGGCCACACCCAGGCCGCTTCCGGCGTGGCCGGCGTGATCAACATGGTGCAGGCGCTGCGACACGGCGTCATGCCCGCCACCCGGCACGTCGACGAGCCCACCCCGCAGGTGGACTGGACGGCGGGTGCGGTGGAACTGCTGACGGAGACACGGGACTGGCCCCAGGACGACCATCCGCGCCGGGCCGGTGTGTCCTCGTTCGGTGCCAGCGGCACGAACGCCCACGTGATCCTGGAGCAGGCGCTGGAGGAGGAGCCCGCCGCGGACTCCGCTCCGGCTCCCACGGCCGACGGCGTGGTGCCGCTCGTCGTCTCGGCGGCCACGGTCGCCTCGCTGACCGGCCAGGCGGAACGGCTCGCGTCGTTCGTCGAGGCCTCCGGAACGGTCGCGCTCGCCGACGTGGCGGCCGCACTGGCCACCGGCCGGGCGGTGCTCGGCGAGCGTGCGGTCGTCGTGGCCGGCTCGTCCGAGGAGGCACTGGCGGGGCTGCGTGCCCTGGCGGCGGGCGAGGCCGCTTCCACGGTGGCCGTCGGTAGCGCGTCGACGCCGGGCGGGGCCGGAAAAGTCGTCCTCGTCTTCCCGGGCCAGGGTTCGCAGTGGGTTGGTATGGGTCGTGAACTCCTGGATTCCTCCCCGGTGTTCGCGTCGCGTATCGCCGAGTGCGCTGCGGTGCTTGAGCGTTGGGTCGACTGGTCGCTCGTGGATGTGCTGCGGGGAGATGCTCCGGCTGAACTCCTGGAGCGGGTCGATGTGGTGCAGCCCGCCAGCTTCGCGGTGATGGTGGGTCTTGCGGCCGTGTGGGCGTCGGTGGGTGTGGTTCCCGATGCGGTGGTCGGTCATTCGCAGGGTGAGATTGCCGCCGCGTGTGTGTCTGGAGCGTTGTCGCTGGAGGACGCTGCCCGCATCGTGGCGGTGCGCAGTCAGGTGATCGCCGGCAGTCTCGCGGGTCGTGGTGGCATGGCGTCGGTGGCGTTGGCGGAGGCCGACGTCGTGGAGCGGCTGGAGCGCTGGGCGGGTCGGGTCGAGGTCGCGGCGGTCAACGGTCCGGCGTCGGTCGTGATCGCTGGTGACGCCGAAGCCCTCGACGAGGCCCTCGACGCACTGGAGGACCAAGGCGTACGCGTGCGCCGCGTCGCCGTCGACTACGCCTCGCACTCCCGGCACGTCGAGGCCGTCCAGGAGACCTTGGGCGAAGCCTTCGCCGACATCCGCAGCCAGGCCCCCGCCGTACCGTTCCTCTCCACCGTGACCGGGGAATGGGTCCGCGAGGCGGGTGTCCTCGACGGCGGCTACTGGTACCGCAACCTGCGCCGGCAGGTCCGCTTCGGTCCCGCGATCGCCGACCTCCTTGCCGGGGGCCACACGGTGTTCGTGGAATCCAGCGCCCACCCCGTCCTGGTCCAGCCGATCAGCGAGATCGTGGACCGCGCCGACACCGACGCCGTCGTGACCGGCTCCCTGCGCCGCGACGAGGGCGGTAGCCGCCGCCTGTTCACCTCGATGGCCGAACTCTTCGTCCGCGGCGTCCACGTCGACTGGAGCGGCATCCTCACGGCCGGCCCCGACGCCGGACGGATCGACCTCCCGACGTACGCCTTCGACCACCAGCACTACTGGATCCAGCTGACCGGCACCGCCGTCGACGCCGCCTCGCTCGGCCTGAGCGGCACCGACCACCCGCTGCTCGGCGCGGTGGTCCCGCTGCCCCAGTCCGACGGCCTGGTCCTCACCTCCCGGCTCTCCCTGCGCACCCACCCCTGGCTCGCGGACCACGCCATCGGCGGCGTGGTCGTCGTGCCCGGCACCGTCTACGTCGATCTGGCGGTCCGCGCCGGCGACGAGTTCGGCTGCGCCGTCCTGGAGGAACTCGTCATCGAGGCGCCCCTCGTGCTGCCCGAGCAGGGCGGCGTCCGCGTCCAGGTCGCCGTCGGCGGTGCCGGCCCCAACGGCTCGCGCACCGTGGACGTGTACTCCCTCCGTGAGGAGGCCGCCGACGAGGCCGGACAGGGGGAGTGGACCCGGCACGCCACCGGCCTGCTCTCCATCGCCGCCCCGGTCGCCGACCCGAAGCCCGCCGTGGACTTCGCCGCCTGGCCCCCGGCCGGCGCGCAGCCCGTCGCCATCGACGACTTCTACCCCGACCTGGTCGCCCGCGGATACGCGTACGGCCCGGCCTTCCAGGGCCTGCGCGGCGTGTGGCGGCGCGGCGACGAACTGTTCGCCGAAGCCGCGCTGCCGCCCGAGCAGCGGGAGAACGCCGACCGGTTCGGCATCCACCCGGCCCTGCTCGACGCCGCCCTGCACACCAACGCCTTCGCCAACCCCGACGACGACCGCAAGGTCCTGCCCTTCGCCTGGAACGGTCTCGTCCTGCACGCCCTGGGCGCCTCCGCCCTGCGTGTGCGCGTCGCCCCGAGCGGCCCGGACGCCCTCTCGTTCCAGGCCGCCGACGAGACCGGTGACCTCGTCCTGACCATGGACTCGCTGGTGTCCCTGCCGGTCACCGCCGAGCAGTTGGACGCCGGAGCGGCCGGCCGGGACAGCCGCGACTCGCTGTTCCGCGTGGAGTGGACCCCGCTGCCCGCTCCCGAGGGCGCCGCCGCGCCCGCCTCCTGGGCTCCGCTCGCCACCGCCGACGACGTGACGGCGCTGGCCGCACGCGAGACCCTGCCGCCGGTCGCCGTCCTCACGGCGACGACCGGAGACGGCGAGGATCCGCTCGGCCTCACCACCCGCGTCGTGGCCGTGATCCAGGCGTGGCTGGCCGCCGCACCCGGCCTGGACGCCGTGCCCCTCGTCGTCGCGACCCGGGGCGCGGTGCCCGCCGGCGGCGACGCCGACGTCACCGACCCGGCGGGCGCCGCCGTCTGGGGCCTGATCCGCGCTGCCCAGGCGGAGAACCCCGACCGCATCGTGCTCGTGGACCTCGACCCCGCCGGCTCCGCCGGAGCGGGTCCCGTCCTCGGGCCCGTACTGGCCACCGGTGAGCCCCTCGTCGCCGTCCGCGGCACGGCCCTGTCCGCGCCACGCCTGGTGCGCGCGACCGCCGCCCCCGCCGAGCCCCAGGCCGAGAGCGGGGCCACGTACGTCTTCGACCCCGCGGGCACCGTCCTCGTCACCGGCGGCACCGGTTCCCTGGGCGCCATGGTGGCCCGGCACCTGGTCGACGAGCACGGCGTACGCCACCTGCTGCTGGTCAGTCGCAGCGGCCCCGCCGCGGAGGGCGCGCCCGAACTGGTCGCCGAACTCAGCGAGTCCGGCGCTGTGGTGACCCTCGCCGCGTGCGATGTCGCCGACCGGGACGCCGTGGCGGCACTGCTGGCGGCCGTACCGGCCGAGCACCCTCTCACCGGTGTCGTCCACCTCGCCGGCGTCCTGGACGACGGGGTGATCGGCGCGCTGACGCCGGAACGTATCGAAGGCGTCTTCGCCCCCAAGGTCACCGCCGTGCGCCACCTGGACGAACTGACCCGCGAACTCGCCCCCGGGCTCGCGTCGTTCACCGTCTTCTCGTCCGCCGCCGCACTGCTCGGCTCGGCAGGCCAGGGCAGTTACGCGGCTGCCAACTCCTTCCTCGACGCCCTCATGGCCCAGCGCCGGGCCGCCGGTCTGCCCGGTGTCTCGATGGCCTGGGGCCTGTGGCGGCAGAGCACCGGCCTGACCGCCCACCTCAGCGAGACCGACCAGGCCCGCATGAGCCGCGGCGGCGTCCTGCCGCTCGCCCCCGCCGAGGCCCTGGCCCTCCTCGACACCGGCCTGCGAGGCGAACACGCCCTGCTCGTGCCGATCAAGCTCGACCTGCGGTCCCTGCGCTCCGACGCGAGCTCCGGCGGCACCGTCCCGCACCTGCTGCGCAGCCTCGTGCGAAGTGGCCGCCGCCTCGCCCGCGCCGGCGCGGGCGACGGCAGCGACCTGGTCCGCCGCCTCGCCGGACTGCCCGACGCGGAACAGGAGGCCGTCCTCCTCGGCATCGTGCAGGCCGAAGCCACCGCGGTCCTCGGCTTCAACGCCGCCGAACTCGCCCAGGGCACCCGCGGGTTCAGCGAGATCGGCTTCGACTCGCTCACCGCCGTCGAACTCCGCAACCGGCTCGGCGCCGCCACCGGCGTCAAGCTCCCCGCCACCCTCATCTTCGACTACCCCACCCCGGTGGCACTCGCCCGCTACCTGCGCGAGGAACTCGGCGACGACACCGCGGGCGCCGGCGCCACCACCCTCTCCACCGTCGTGACCGCCGACCCCGACGAGCCCATCGCCATCGTCGGCATGGCCTGCCGCCTGCCCGGTGGCGTCGACGACCCCGACAGCCTCTGGCGCCTCGTGGCCGAGGGCCGCGACGGCATGGTGGCCCTCCCCGACGACCGCGGCTGGGACCTCGACGGCCTGTTCGACACCGACCCCGACAAGCCCGGCACGGCCTATGTGCACAAGGGCGGATTCCTGCAGGACGCCGCCCAGTTCGACGCCGGCTTCTTCGGGATCTCGCCGCGCGAGGCCTTGGCCATGGACCCGCAGCAGCGGCTGTTGCTGGAGACCTCGTGGGAGGCCCTGGAGCGCGCCGGCATCGACCCCCGCTCCGCGCGCGGCGACAACATCGGCGTCTTCTCGGGCGTCTCCATCCACGACTACGTCGAGTCCCTCAGCAACATGCCCGACGAACTCGAAGGGTTCGTCACCACGGCCACCGCGGGCAGCGTGGCCTCCGGCCGGGTCTCGTACGCGTTCGGCTTCGAGGGGCCGTCCGTGACCGTCGACACCGCCTGCTCCTCGTCCCTCGTCACCATCCACCTCGCCGCCCAGGCACTGCGCCAGGGCGAGTGCTCGCTCGCCCTGGCCGGCGGAGTGGCCGTCATGGGCTCGCCGATCGGCCTGCGCGGCATGTCCCGGCAGCGCGGCCTCGCCGCCGACGGCCGGGTCAAGGCGTTCTCGGCCGGTGCCGACGGCACCATCCTGTCCGAGGGCGTCGGCATCGTCGTCCTGGAACGCCTCTCGGAGGCCCGCCGCCGCGGACACCGGGTGCTCGCGGTCGTGCGCGGCTCGGCGGTCAACCAGGACGGCGCCTCGAACGGCCTGACCGCGCCCAACGGCCCCTCGCAGCAACGCGTCATCCGCAAGGCCCTCGCCAACGCGGGCCTCGCCGCGGCCGACATCGACGTGGTGGAGGCACACGGCACCGGCACGGAACTCGGCGACCCGATCGAGGCACAGGCCCTGCTCGCCACCTACGGCCGCGACCGGGACCCGGAGCGCCCGCTGTGGCTGGGATCGCTCAAGTCGAACGTGGGTCACACGCAGGCAGCCGCGGGTGTCTCCGCCGTGATCAAGATGGTGCAGGCGCTGCGGCACGGCGTCATGCCGCCCACGCTCAACGTGACGGAACCGACGCCCCAGGTCGACTGGACGGCGGGCGCGGTCGAACTGCTCACCGAGGCCCGCGCCTGGCCGGAGGAGGGCAGGCCGCGCCGCGCCGGGATCTCCAGTTTCGGCATCAGCGGCACGAACGCGCACCTGATCCTGGAACAGGCACCGGAGAGCGAATCCGCACCGCCGGCCACCTCGACCGACGGTGTGGTTCCCCTGGTCGTGTCCGCCGCCTCGGCGGCATCCCTGGCGGGACAGGCCGCGCGGCTCGCGTCGTTCGTCGAGACGCCCGAGACGGCACAGACCGTGCCGCTGGAGGCCGTGGCGGCGACCCTGGTGACGCGACGGGCGCTGCTCTCCGACCGCGCGGTGATCGTGGCCGCCTCCCGGAACGACGCCCTGTCAGGCCTCAATGCCCTGGCACACGGCGAGTCCCACCCCGGCGTCGTCACCGGCGGATCGTTCGGCACCGCCGCTTTGGGCCGGACGGTGTTGGTGTTCCCCGGTCAGGGTTCGCAGTGGGCTGGCATGGGTCGTGAACTCCTGGATTCTTCGCCGGTGTTCGCGGAGCGGATCGCCGAGTGCGCTGCGGTGCTTGAGCGTTGGGTCGACTGGTCGCTCGTCGACGTGCTGAGGGGAGACGCTCCGGCTGAACTCCTGGAGCGGGTCGATGTGTTGCAGCCCGCCAGCTTCGCGGTGATGGTTGGTTTGGCTGCGGTGTGGGCGTCGGTGGGTGTGGTTCCCGATGCGGTGGTCGGCCATTCCCAGGGTGAGATTGCCGCCGCGTGTGTGTCGGGTGCGTTGTCGCTGGAGGATGCTGCCCGGATCGTGGCGGTGCGCAGCCAGGTCATCGCCGGGAGCCTGGCGGGCCGTGGTGGCATGGCCTCGGTGGCGCTGGCGGAGGCCGACGTCGTAGAGCGGCTGGAGCGCTGGGCGGGTCGGGTCGAGGTCGCGGCGGTCAACGGTCCGGCGTCGGTGGTGATCGCCGGTGACGCCGAAGCCTTGGACGAGGCCCTTGATGTCCTGGTGGCGGATGGTGTGCGGGTGCGTCGGGTGGCGGTGGACTACGCCTCCCACACCCGGCACGTGGAGGCGATCGAGGAGACCCTCGCCAGCGCGTTCGCGGACATCCGCGCCCAAGCGCCCCTGGTTCCCTTCTACTCGACGGTGACCGGTGAATGGGTCCGTGAGGCGGGTGTCCTCGACGGCGGCTACTGGTACCGCAACCTGCGCAATCAGGTCCGCTTCGGTCCCGCGATCGCGGCTCTCCTGGCCGAAGGACACACGGTGTTCGTCGAGTCCAGTGCCCACCCGGTGCTGGTCCAGCCGGTCAGCGAGATCGTCGATACCGAGGGCGCGACGGCGCTTGTCGGTGGCTCGCTGCGCCGTGACGAAGGTGGCCCGCGCCGTTTGCTGACCTCGATGGCCGAACTCTTCGTCCACGGTGTCGCGGTCGACTGGACCGGCATGCTCCCCGAGGGATCCGCCGACCAGGTCGACCTCCCGACGTACGCCTTCGACCACCAGCACTACTGGCTCCAGACCGCCCCCGCGACCGACGCCGCCTCCCTCGGCCAGGCCGCCGCCGACCACCCGCTGCTCGGCGCGGTGGTCCGGCTGCCGCAGTCGGACGGCCTGGCCTTCACCTCCCGCCTGTCGCTCCGCACCCACCCCTGGCTCGCGGACCACGTCATCGGCGGCATGGTCGTCGTGCCTGGCGGCGCGCTGGTCGAACTGGCCGTTCGCGCCGGTGACGAGGTCGGCTGCGGCACGCTGGACGAACTGGTCGTCGAGGCGCCTCTCGTGCTGCCCGAGCAGGGCGGTGTCCGTATCCAGGTCACCGTCGGCGGACCCGCCGAGGACGGGGCCCGCACGATCGACGTCTACTCGATCCGCGAGGACGCCGCCGAGGACACGGGCGCGGACGCCTGGACCCGCCACGCCACCGGACGGCTCTCCACCGCAGCCGCCGACCGCTCCACGACCGACGACGACCTCTCCCTCTGGCCGCCCACGGGAGCCCGGCCCGCGAACGTCGACGAGCTCTACGACGACCTGTTCCGGCTCGGCCACGCGTACGGCCCGGTCTTCCAGGGCGTACGGGCGCTGTGGCGGCGCGGTGACGAGGTCTTCGCCGAACTGGCCCTCCCGGACGAACAGCGCGGCGACGCGAGCCGCTTCGGGCTGCACCCGGCACTCCTGGAAGCGGCTCTCCACTCCGGCCTGCGCCACGCGGCCGTGGCCGACGCGAGCACCGACGCCGGTGGGAACGGGGTGGGCACAAGCCCGAACGCGTCGACGGCCACGGACGAGAGGCAGAGCCTCTGGCAGCCCGCCGAGTGGACCGGACTGACGCTCCGTGCCACGGGCGCCTCGTCGCTGCGGGTGAAGCTCGCGCCGGCCGGGTCCGACCGGCTGTCGCTGACGGCAGCCGACGAGACCGGCGCACCCGTCCTGACGCTGGACGCGCTCTCCTTCCTGCCGGTCACCGCAGAACAGCTCTCCGCCGCGGCGGCCGTCGCGGGCCCGGGCCACGACTCCCTGTTCCGGGTGGAGTGGGCCGAACTGCCCGCACCTGCCCCGAGCACGGAAACGCTGCCGCCGTGGGTGCCGCTGTTCCACGCCGACGAGGTGGAGATCCTCGCCGCCAACGTCACCACCCCGGTCGTCGCCGTGGCGCAGGCGTTCGGCAGCGGCGACGGCGATGACGCGCTGCCCCTGACCAACCGCATCCTGTCCATGGTCCAGGCGTGGCTCGCCGCCCCGAGCCTGGCCGCCTCCCGGCTGGTCGTTCTCACCCGGGGCGCGATGCCCGTCGGCGGCGACGCCGATGTCACCGACCCGGCGGGCGCCGCCGTATGGGGCCTGATCCGGGCCGCCCAGGCGGAGGACCCCGAGCGGATCGTCCTGCTGGACACCGCCGCCGACTCCGATCTCGATGTCACCGGCATCGAGATGGAACCGGTCCTCGCCGCGGTCCTGGCCACCGGCGAACCCCAGCTCGCCGCCCGCGGCCAGTTGCTCAGCGCCCCTCGCCTCGTCCGCGACACGACCGGAGCCGCCACCTCCGACACCCCCGCTGCCTTCGACCCCGAGGGCACTGTCCTCGTCACCGGCGGCACCGGCTCCCTGGGCTCCCTGCTCGCGCGGCACCTGGTCGACGAGCACGGTGTACGGCACCTGCTGCTGGTCAGTCGCCGCGGCCCCGCCGCGGAGGGCGCGGCCGAACTGGTCGCCGAACTCACCGAGTCCGGAGCGATGGTGACGGTCACCGCGTGCGATGTCGCCGACCGGGACGCCGTGGCGGCACTGCTGGCGGCCGTACCGGCCGAGCACCCTCTCACCGGTGTCGTCCACACGGCCGGTGCGCTGGACGACGGGGTGATCGGCGCGCTGACGCCGGAACGCGTCGAAGGGGTCTTCGCCCCGAAGGCCACCGCCGTCCGCCACCTGGACGAACTGACCCGCGATCTGGGCTTGACCACCTTCGCGGTGTTCTCCTCCGGCGCCGGGCTCTTCGGATCGGCCGGTCAGGGAAACTACGCGGCCGCCAACTCCTTCCTCGACGGCCTGATGGCCCGCCGCCGGGCCGCCGGTCTGCCCGGTGTCTCGATGGCCTGGGGCCTGTGGCGGCAGAGCACCGGCCTGACCGCCCACCTCAGCGAACTCGACCAGGCCCGCATGAGCCGTGGCGGCGTCCAGGCACTCACCCCGGCCGAGGGCTTCGCCCTCTTCGACGCTGCCCTCCACGCCGAACAGGCGCTCGTCGTACCCATCAAGCTCGACCTTCGAGCCGCCCGCGCCGACGCCGCGTCCGGTGGCGCGGTGCAGCCGCTGATGCGCGGCCTGGTCCGTACCGGCAGGCAGACCGCCCGCGCGGCCACCGCACAGCGCGGCGTCGGCGGCCTCGCCGACCGGCTGGCCGGGCTCACGCCGGAGGAGCAGGAGGCGCTGCTGCTCGACCTGGTCCGCGGCCAGGTGGCGACCGTCCTCGGGCACGCCGGGGCCGACGACGTACGGCCCGAGAAGGCGTTCAAGGACGCCGGTTTCGACTCGCTCACCTCGGTCGAACTGCGCAACCGGGTCCGTGAGGCCAGCGGCCTCAGCCTGCCGACGACCGTCGTCTTCGACTACCCGACGCCGCTCGCCCTCGCCCGCCACCTGCACGAGGCGTTCGGCCACATACCCGCGGCCACCGCCGCACGGGTCGCGCCCTCGGTGTCGGTCGCCGACCCCGACGAGCCGATCGCCGTCGTGGGCATGGCGTGCCGCCTGCCGGGCGGCGTCGCGAACCCCGAGGACCTGTGGCGGCTGGTCAGCGAGGGCCGGGACGCGATGTCCGGCTTCCCGGACGACCGCGGCTGGGACCTCGACGGCCTGTTCGACTCCGACGCAGGCCGGGTCGGCACCTCGTACGTCGACCAGGGCGGATTCCTCTACGACGCGGGCCTGTTCGACGCGGGATTCTTCGGGATCTCGCCGCGCGAGGCACTCGCCATGGACCCGCAGCAGCGGCTGCTCCTGGAGACCTCGTGGGAGGCCATGGAGCGCGCCGGGATCGACCCGGGAACCCTGAAGGGAACCGATGTCGGCGTCTTCTCCGGCGTGATGACCCAGGGATACGGCTTCGGCGGTGAGGTCCCGGCCGAACTCGGCGGCTTCACCGCGACCGGCTCCGCCGGGAGCGTGGCCTCCGGCCGGGTCTCCTACGTGTTCGGCTTCGAGGGCCCGGCCGTGACCGTGGACACGGCCTGCTCGTCCTCGTTGGTCGCCATTCACCTCGCCGCCCAGGCACTGCGGCAGGGCGAGTGCTCGATGGCGCTCGCAGGCGGTGCGACCGTCCTGGCGAACCCGTACACCTTCGTGGAGTTCTCCCGCCAGCAGGCGCTGTCGCCCGACGGCCGCTGCAAGGCCTTCTCCGCGACCGCCGACGGAACCGGCTGGGCCGAGGGCGCCGGTGTCGTGATTCTGGAGCGCCTCTCGGAAGCCCGGCGCAACGGGCACCACGTGCTCGCGGTGATCCGCGGCTCGGCGGTCAACCAGGACGGTGCGTCGAACGGCCTGACAGCGCCCAACGGGCCCTCCCAACAGCGCGTCATCCGCAAGGCGCTGGCCAACGCCGGCCTGTCGAC
Source organism: Streptomyces sp. NRRL F-525 (assembly GCF_000716605.1). Classification (GTDB taxonomy): domain Bacteria; phylum Actinomycetota; class Actinomycetes; order Streptomycetales; family Streptomycetaceae; genus Streptomyces. The sequence goes on from NZ_JNXE01000073.1 coordinate 15,052, forward strand.
GGCCGACGTCGACGCTGTGGAGGCGCACGGCACGGGTACCGTCCTCGGCGACCCGATCGAGGCGCAGGCACTGCTCGCCACCTACGGGCAGGACCGGCCCGAAGACCGGCCGCTGTGGCTGGGCTCGGTCAAGTCGAACATCGGGCACGCACAGGCCGCCGCCGGCGTCGCCGGCGTGATCAAGACCGTGGAAGCCCTGCGGCACGGCGTCCTGCCGTCCACCCTGCACATCACCGAACCGTCGACGGAGGTCGAATGGTCGGCGGGTGCGGTGGAGCTGCTGACCGAGGCCCGGGAGTGGCCGGAGTACGGCCGGCCGCGTCGGGCGGGCGTCTCCGCCTTCGGCGTGAGCGGCACGAACGCGCACATCATCCTGGAACAGGCGCCCGCGCCGGCCGCGCCGGAGCCCGAGCCGACGGCAGACGTCGTCGACGGTGTGGTGCCGCTGGTCGTCTCTGCGCGGAGCACCGGTGCGCTGACGGGGCAGGCCGAACGGCTCGCGTCCTTCGTGGAGTTGGGCGAGGAGGTGCCGTTGGGCACCGTGGCGAGTGCGTTGGTGGCTCAGCGGGCGGTGTTGTCGGAGCGTGCGGTGGTGGTGGCCGGTTCGCGTGAGGACGCGCTTGTTGGGTTGGGTGCGTTGGCGCGGGGCGAGTCGAGTCCTGTTGTGGTCAGGGGGAGTGCCGGGGGCTCGGTTCGTACGGTGGTGGTGTTTCCGGGGCAGGGTTCGCAGCGGGTGGGGATGGGGCGTGAGTTGTATGCGCGCTATCCGGTGTTCGCGGAGGCCTTCGACGAGGCGTGTGCCGCGCTGGACGCGCAACTGTCGGGCTGGGTGGAGCATCCGGTCAGGGATGTCGTCCTGGGTGATGCCGGTGATCTGAGTCGGACGGTGTTTACGCAGGCGGGGTTGTTCGCTGTGGAGACGGCCCTGTTCCGGCTGGTGGAGTCGTGGGGTGTGCGGCCGGATGCGGTGATGGGTCATTCGATCGGTGAGATCGTGGCGGCGCATGTGGCCGGGGTTCTGTCGCTGGGGGATGCGGCGGTGGTGGTGGCGGCTCGGGGTCGGCTGATGGAGGCACTTCCGTCGGGTGGCGCGATGGTCGCGGTGGCCGCGTCGGAGGCGGAAGTCGAGGCGCTGTTGGGTGAGGGTGTGGGCCTGGCGGCGGTCAACGGTCCGGCGTCCGTGGTCCTTTCCGGCGTCGAGGACGCTGTGTTGGCGGTGGCGGCGAAGCTCGGGGAGCAGGGCCGTAAGACCAAGCGGCTGAGCGTCTCGCATGCCTTCCACTCGGTGTTGATGGAGCCGATGCTCGACGAGTTCGCGAACGTGCTGTCCCAAGTGACGTGGTCGGAGCCGGAGTTCCCGGTGGTGTCGAACGTGTCGGGACGGCTTGCCGAGCCCGGTCAGTTCACCGACCCGCAGTACTGGGTGGACCACGTTCGCCGTCCGGTGCGTTTCGCCGATGGTGTGGCGGCCGCGGCCGGCGACGGTGATGTGGTTGTCATCGAACTGGGCCCGGGTGCGGCCTTGTCGAGTGTGGTGGCCGAGTCCGCCGGTGAGCGGGCGGCCTGTGTGGCGGCTCTGCGGGACGGTCGTCCTGAGGCGCAGACCCTCCTCGCCGCGACCGCCGAGGTCTTTGTTCACGGCGGGTCGGTCGACTGGGCGAAGGTGTTGCCGGTTGCGGGTGCTTCGCACCTCGACCTGCCGACGTATGCCTTCGACCACCAGCACTACTGGCTCCAACTGGCTCCGGCGGCCGACGCGGTGTCGCTCGGCCAGTCCACCGCCGATCACCCGCTGCTGGGTGCCGTGGTCGAGGTGCCGGAGACCGGCGGCGTCCTGTGCACCTCGCGGTTGTCCCTGCGTACGCATGCCTGGCTCGCGGGCCACGCTGTCGGCGGAGTCGTCCTCGTCCCCGGTACCGGACTGGTCGAACTGGCCGTCCGCGCCGGAGATGTCGTGGCCGCCGGGATGCTGGAGGAACTGGTCATCGAGGCGCCGTTGGTCGTCCCGGCCCATGGCGGTGTCCGTGTCCAGGTCGCCGTCGGCGGCCCCGACGAGCACGGCACGCGCACGGTCGCCGTCTACTCGGCACGCGAGGACACGGGTGGCGAGATCGGCGCGGACACCTGGACCCGGCACGCCACCGGAACCCTGGGAGCGGCTCCGGCCAGGAGTACGGAAACGGCCGGCTTCGACGTCTCCGTCTGGCCGCCGGCCGGCGCGGAGCAAGTGCCGCTCGACGTCACCGGGTTCTACGACGAACTGCTCGGCCACGGATACGCGTACGGCCCGGCCTTCCAGGGCTTGCGGGCGGTGTGGCGGCGTGGCGAGGAACTGTTCGCCGAGGTCGTGCTGCCGGACGAACTGCGCGACAGCGCCGCCCGGTTCGGCCTCCACCCGGCCCTGCTGGACGCCGCACTGCACACGGAGGCGTTCGCACAGTCGGACGACGGCCACAACGTCCTGCCGTTCGCCTGGAACCGGCTGGTGCTGCACGCCGCCGGAGCCTCCTCGCTGCGGGTGCGGATCGCACCGCAGGGCCAGGACGCTCGATCGCTGACCGCCGTCGACGAGACCGGCGGCCCAGTCCTGACGGTGGAATCGGTGACCTTCCGGCCGGTGGACGTGGCGCAGTTGGACACCGCGGCGGCCGGCGGCAGCCGGGATGCCCTGTTCGAGGTGGAGTGGGCGGAGTTGGCGGCGGCGCCTGGGGTGGTGGCGGAGCCGGAGCCTTCGTGGGTGCTGGTCGGGTCGGCGGAG
>NZ_JNXE01000074.1 GCF_000716605.1 Streptomyces sp. NRRL F-525
GCCCCACCACACCCCCACCCCCCACGTCAACGCGCCGCGCCCCCGCGCCCGCGTGCGCCTTTGCGTCACGTGTGTCACAAAAGCCCCCCTCGTGTCACACATATCGCGTGTACGCGGGTTTTGCGTCACACCCGGTCGACAGGCGCTTCCCGTCCATCACCGTGTGTCGTTCACCCGGCACAGGCTTGTGATCGCCAGCGCAGCGCACGGCTCCCCCGACGGCCGCCCCCGGCCGCCGCCGCGGCGCGCGCAGGGAGGTGCACTCATGACCGACCGACGGCTCTGGTCGTACAAGGAAATCGCGGCCCACATCCGCGTCCAGCCCGACACCGTCCGCTCGTACCGCAAGCACGGCCTGCTGCCCCCGCCCGACCACGTGGAGAGCGGCAAGCCGTACTGGTACGCGGACACGGTCCGGGCGTGGGTGGCCTCCCGGCCCGGCAACCGGGGGCGTAGGGACGACTGACCCGAGCCGGTGAGGGGCCGGGTGCCCGTGTCGCAGCGTGGGCACCCGCCGCCCGGCGCCCGGCGTCGACACGGAAAGCGCGTGCCGTAGTCATCCGACAATCCGCTTCGCGTCCGCGCGACTCCGCCGTCCGCCAACACGCCCTGCATACGGCCTTTTTCTGATGTGACCATTTTGTCGAGCAGTGCTTCTGCGACCTCGAGAGGTGCGCGTGTCCCGCTATCTGTTCGACAACACGGCCGTCCAGACGGCAGGACGCTTCTCCGTACTCGAGGCCCGCTACGACACCGCGTCCAGAGCGGCACTGGAGCGCACCGGGGTCGGTCCGGGGTGGAGGTGTCTCGAAGTCGGCGGTGGCGGCGGCTCGTTGGGGAACTGGCTGGGCGAACGGGTCGGCCCCGACGGCGAGGTGGCGGTCACGGACATCGATCCGGCCCGCGCCGCGTCCCGCCCGACCGCGGCCAACGTACGGGTCCTGCGCCACGACATCACCCACGATCCGCTGCCCGGAGACGGTTTCGACCTGGTGCACGCCCGGCTGGTGCTGCTTCATCTCCCCGAACGGCTAAGGGTGTTGGAGCTGCTGGCCGGTGCCCTGCGCCCGGGCGGCTGGCTCGTCCTGGAGGACTTCGACTGCGGCTGGATCCCCGTGCTCGCCGCGCCCGACGACAACGCCGTACTGCTCTTCGAGCGCCTGCACGCCTCCCTGATGGCCCTGTTGGAACGGGCCGGTGCCGAACCCCGGTGGGGCCGACAGGTGGTGGGGGCGATGCTGCGGGCGGGACTGGACGAGGTCACGGCGACCACCTACGCGGAGACCTGGCAGGGCGGCGGCGAGGGGATCGGCCTGCACCGCGTCAACACCGTGCAAGTCGCGGACGGTCTGGCCGAGTTGGGGGTCGGCTCCGACGAAGTCGCCGCCTTCCTCGCCCTCCTGGACGACCCGCGCTTCGTCGTCAGCTCCTATCCCCTGATCAGCGCGCTCGGCCGGCGTCCCGGAGAGGAGAGCCCGCGATGACCGCCCAATACCGGGAAATCCGCCTGCCGTTGACGGAGGAGCCCCTCGGCCTCATGGCCCGGCTCGCCCGCGGCGGCCCGTACGACCAGTACACCGTGTACGAGAACGGCCCGGAGTGGTCGTACGCCGGCGGCGCCCTCGCGACCTTCCGCCTCACGGCGGACGCGCGGGATCTCGCCGCCGTCGAGGAGTGGCTCGCCGACGTGCCGGTGACCGGGTGGCGCGTCTACGGCTGGGCCGCCTTCGAGTTGGGGGCCGCGCTGGCCGGGGTGCGCGGAAGCGGCACGGACCCCGGGGAGCCCCTGCTGCACCTGGTCGTACCGGCCGTGGAGGTGCGGGCCCGGGGTGAGCGGCTGCTGCTGCGTGCCGTCGACCCCGGTCAACTCGACGCGCTGGTACGGCTGGTCGAGGCCGGGGCGCCCGCTGAACCCGGGCCGCCCGAACCCGTCGGGCGCGTCGGCGTGGCGCTGGACGACACCGGCGGGTACCGCGACGCCGTCACCACCGCCCTGCACGATCTGCGCGGGCCCGGTCCGCTGGCGAAGGTGATCCTGTCGCGGCGGGTCGCCGTGCCGGTACCGCTGGACCTGACCGCCACCTATGTCGTGGGGCGGCGGGCCAACACCCCTGCCCGCTCCTTCCTGTTGAACCTCGGCGGCATCAGCGCGGCCGGCTTCAGCCCGGAGACCGTCGCCGAAGTCACCGGCGACCGGCGGGTGGTGAGCCGGCCGCTGGCCGGGACCCGGGCCCGCACCGGCTCGCCCGACGAGGACGCTCAGCTGCGCGCCGACCTCCTGAGCGACCCGAAGGAGGTCCACGAACACGCCATCTCCGTGAAACTGGCGCTGGAGGACCTCGCCCTGGTCTGCGACGACACCTGCGCCACCGCGTACATGACCGTCGAGGAACGCGGCACCGTCCAGCACCTCGCCTCCACCGTCGTCGGCCGCCTCCGCGCCGACCGCACCCCCTGGCAGGCCTTCGCCGCCCTGTTCCCCGCGGTCACCGCCACCGGCATCCCCAAGACCCCGGCCTACGACGTCATCCGCGCGCTGGAGGGCCGCCCCCGGGGCCTGTACGCGGGCGCCGTCCTCACCTACGACGTCTCCGGCGAACTCGACGCCGCGCTCGTCCTGCGCAGCGTCTTCCGCCAGGGCGACCACTGCTGGCTCCAGGCCGGCGCCGGCATCGTCCGCCAGTCGCACCCGGCCCGCGAACACGAGGAGACCTGCGAGAAACTCCGCAGCATCGCCGAGCACCTGGTCCCGGCCCCGGACCACTGACCGGCGGTCCGGTCGCCAATCCGCTTGCCGATCTCCGGTCCGCCGCCGAGGATCCCGGGATGAACCTCTCCGCCAAACCCGTCCTCACGGGCGAGAAGACCGTCCTCCGCCCCGTCGCCGAGGCCGACGCCGACGGCATCTGGCGGCTGATCCAGGACCCGGAGATCATCCGCTTCACCTTCGAGCCCCCGGCCGAACTGACCCTGGAACGGCTGCGCCCCCTGTACGCGTCCCGCGCCACCCACCCCGACCGCCTCGACCTCGCCGTCACGGACCCGGCCACCGGCGAACTCCTCGGCGAGGTCGTCCTCCACAACTGGGATCACGGCACCCGCAGTTGCACCTTCCGCACCCTCCTCGGCCCCCGGGGCCGCGACCGGGGCATCGGCACGGAGGCCACCCGCCTCATCGTGGGCTACGGCTTCGAGCAACTGGGCCTGCACCGGATCCAGTTGGAGGTCTACGGCCACAACCACCGCGCCCGGCGGGTCTACGAGAAGGTCGGCTTCGTGGTCGAAGGCGTCCTGCGTGAGGCCCGGTCGCGGAACGGGGAGTGGGTGGACGAGGTCGTCATGGGGCTGCTCGACCGTGAGTGGAACGCGCATCGGGGTCGTCCCGAGGAAGTCACCTCCACGGCTCGATGACCGTCACCCCCGCTCCCGGTGCCGTGCCCATCGCGGTGAGGGCGGCCGGTGTCTCGTCCAGGGTGATGGTGGCGGTGGCGAGGAGGTCGGGGCGCAGTACTCCCGCCCGGACCAGCTCCAGCATGGGCGGGTAGGTGTGGGCCGCCATGCCGTGGCTGCCGAGGAGTTCGAGTTCCAGGGCGATCGCGCGGGCCATGGGGACGGGGGTCGTGCCCGACGGCGAGGGCAGGAGGCCGACCTGGAGGTGGCGGCCCCGGCGGCGCAGGCCGTTCACCGAGGCCGCGCAGGTCGCCGGGGAGCCCAGGGCGTCCAGCGACACGTGGGCGCCGCCGCCTGTCAGTTCGCGTACCGCCCGTGCCGTGTCCGGGGTGTGCGTGCCGTCCACGCACTCCGTCGCCCCGAACTTCCTTGCCAGCGCGAGTGCTTGGGGCGAGATGTCCACCGCGACGACCCTGGCTCCGGCGGCCGCCGCGATCATCACCGCCGACAGGCCCACTCCCCCGCAGCCGTGCACCGCGACCCACTCCCCCGGCGCGACCCGGCCCCGCTGCACCACCGCGCGGAACGCCGTCGCGAACCGGCAGCCCAGGGAGGCCGCCGTCGCGAAGGTCATCTCGTCCGGCATCGCGACCAGGTTCACGTCGGCGTGGTCCAGGGCGACGTACTGGGCGAAGGAACCCCAGTGGGTGAAGCCGGGCTGGGTCTGGCGCTCGCAGATCTGCTGGTCGCCGGCGGCGCAGGCGGGGCAGGTTCCGCAGGCGCACACGAACGGGACGGTGACTCGGTCGCCGGGGTGCCAGGCCGTCACCCTGTTGCCGACTGCCTCGACCACGCCGGCGAGTTCGTGGCCCGGGACGTGGGGCAACGTGATGTCCGGGTCGTGGCCCTGCCAGCCGTGCCAGTCGCTTCGGCAGAGGCCTGTGGCTTCGACCCGGACGGTCACTCCGTGGGGTGCGGGAGTGGGGTCGGGTACGTCTCGTACCTCGGCGGGGTCACCGTATTGCTCGAACACCACCGCTTTCATTTGGGCTCCCATCGCCGTTGTTGTCTGCGGGTACGTCGTGGCTGGTCGCGCAGTTCCCCGCGCCCCTGGGTGGGTTCTCTCCCCCTTCGCTGAGACCGAACCGTTGGTGAAAGCGTCGCAACGGACCCGGCGCCCACCACGTCGCCCTGCCCGTCAGCTTCATCACCGCCGGGACCAGCAGGCTGCGGACGATCATCGCGTCCATCAGGACCGCCAGGGCGATGCCCAGGCCGAGCATCTTGGTGTTGGTGACCCGGGAGGTGCCGATGGCGATCATCACCACCGCCAGGATGACCGCGGCGGCGGTTATCAGGCCGCCCGTGCGCTGGAGGCCGTGGCGGACCGCCTCGTTGTGGTCGCCCGTGCGGTCGTACTCCTCCTTGATGCGGGAGAGCAGGAACACGCCGTAGTCCATGGAGAGGCCGAAGGCCACGCAGAACATGAGGACGGGCAGGGTCGTCTCTATCGAGCCGGTGCTGGTGAAGCCGAGTGCGCCGGAGAGATGGCCGTCCTGGAAGACCCAGACCACCGCGCCGAACATCGCCGTGAGGCTGAGCGCGTTCAGCAGGACCGCCTGGATCGGGATCAGGACGCTACCGGTCAGGAGGAAGACCAGGAGCAGGGTGACGACGGCGATGAGGGCGGCCGCCCAGGGCAGGCGGGTGGCTATCGCGTGCTTGGAGTCGACCAGGACGGCCGCCGTGCCGGTCACCTTGGTGGTGAAGGGGGCGTCCGTGGCGCGCAGGTCGCCGACCAGGCGCTGGGCCGCGGCGTCGACCGCCTCGCCCTTGGGCAGCACCGTGAAGTACGCCGAGTCGCCCTTCACCAGGGGGCCGTCCACCCGTGCCACCTCGGGGAGTTGGGCGATCCGGGACTTGTAGGCGGTGTACTGCGCCGGTGTCGCCCGGCCCTCGGCGAGCACTTCGAGGCCGCCGCCGGGGTTGCCCGGGAAGCCGTCCCGGATGTGCTGCTGCACTACGTGGGACTCGGCACCCGCAGGGAGTTGGCGGTCGTCCGCTGTGCCGAACTTGACGCCCAGGAAGGGCAGTCCGAGGAGGACGAGCACCGCTGCGGTGGCGAGGGCGAAGAAGGGGGCCCTGCGCATCACGAGGTTCGCCAGGCGGGCCCAGCCCGTGCCCTCCTCGCCGGAGACCTTCGCCGGGCGGCCTCGGCGGAACAGGCGCCGTAGGTCCAGGGAGTTGACCCGGTGGCCGAGCAGCAGGAGTGCTGCCGGGAGGAGGATCAGGGCGGCTGCCGCGGCCAGGAGGACCACGGCGATGCCCGCGTAGGCGAAGGAGCGCAGGAAGTACATCGGGAAGACCAGCATCGCGGCCAGGGAGACCGCGACCGTGAGGGCGGAGAACAGCACCGTGCGGCCGGCCGTGCGCAGGGTGGTGGCGATGGCCGTCAACGGGTCGGCGCCGGTGGCCAGTTCCTCGCGGAAGCGGCGGACGATGAACAGGGCGTAGTCGATGGCCAGTCCGAGGCCCAAGGCTGTCGTCAGGTTCATCGCGAAGACCGAGACGTCGGTGAACTCCGTGAGGCCGCGCAGCACCGCGTTCGTCCCGAGGATCGCGACGATGCCGATGCCCAGGGGCAGCAGGGCCGCGATCGCGGAGCCGAAGACCATCACCAGCAGGAGCAGGGTCACCGGCAGGGCGATCATCTCGGCGCGGGCCAGGTCCTCCTTGATGATCGTCTGCATCTCGTGGCGGACCGCGACGATGCCGCCGACCTTCACGTGCACCGGGCCGTGCGCGCCCCGGAGGGCGGGGGCGATGCGGTCCAGGGTGTCGTTCGTCGCCTTCTCGTCGCCCGTCAGGTGGGCGGCGATCAGCGCCTCGTGACCGTCCTTCGCGCGCAGGGCGGGGGACTTGGTCCGCCAGTACGAGCCGACGCCTATGACGCCCTGCTCGCTCGCCAGCCGGGCGGTGAGGCGGTCGGCCTCGGCGGCGACCGCGGGGTCGTCCACCGAGGCGCTGCCCGAGTCCACGAGGAGCAGGAGGTTGGGCTGCGAGGCCGGGAACTCGCGCTCCAGCGCCTTGGTCGCGTACGTCGACTGGGCGGTCGGGTCCTCCCAGCCGCCGCTGCCCAGCCGGTCGGCGACCCCGCTGCCCGCGACCACGGCGAGCGCGGTGAGGACCAGGGCCACGAGCAGCGACAACCGGGGGCGGGCGGTGACGAAACGCGTCCATCCCCCGGGCCGCGGTGGGCTGTTGACTTCGGTCATCGTGCGGTGCTCCCCTTCACCTTGACCCGGCCTCCGCGCAGAGCGGTGGCATGGGTCGGCACTGCAATAGAATGGGAAACACGAGACACCGCTCGCGTTTCGCCGGAGCACCAGAATGCGAGCGACCACTCGCGTTTGTCAACGCCGTTCGGAGAGCTGGGGATAACTCGTGTCCGTGGACCAGGAGAAGGCCGGCCCCCGCCGCCAGGCCCGCGGCGAGCGCCGCATCGCCCAGCTGCTGGAGGCCGCCGCCTCCGTCTTCTGCACGACGGGCTACACCGCGTCCAGCACCAACGCCATCGCCCGCGAGGCCGGCGTCTCACCGGGCACGCTCTACCAGTTCTTCCCGAACAAGGAAGCGATCGCGATCGAGCTGGGCGACCGGCTGCTGCACGAGATGCGGGACATGTACGGCGAGGCGCTCGCGCCGGTCGACCCGTCGACCCCGCTGGAGGAGGCGGTCGGCGGGGTGGTCGACCGCTTCACCGCCTTCAACTGCCGGCACCCGGTGTTCTTCGCCCTGATGCACGGCCCGGACATCCCCGGCCGGCTCGCCGAGGACCACGACGCGCTGCACGCGAACCTGCTCACCGGGATAGAGACGGTGATCGCGGCGTTCCTGCCCGACGCCCCCGCCGCCGACGTCACCCGCACCGCCCGCATGTGCCTGGGCCTCTACAAGGCCGGCCTCGAACTGGTCCTCTCCCACGAGGGCGCCGAGCGCGAGGCCTACGTCCGGGAGCTGAAGAACGTCCTGATCCGCTATCTGGCGCCGATGGTCGCGGCGGCACAGGGCACGGCCTGAAGCACGAACCCCGACCCCCCGCACCACGACTCCGCCCCGCGTCTCCACCCCGCACCCCCGACCTCACGCCGTAGAGGCCGCCGATCACCCGTACGCCGACGGCCATGGCCAGGACGGCCGTCCCGGACTGCGGTATGCGGCTTACCTACCATAAAGTGCCGGTAAATCTGCCCTGTAGAAGTACGAGGGGATTTGCCGTGACCTACTCTCCGCCGCCCGGTGCGCCCCGGGCCCGCATCCCCGGGCCGCAGCAGCCACCGCCGACGTACCCCCAGATCCGTACCGGACTGTGGAAGCACTGTCTGGGCGGCGGGCTGGCGCTGTGGGTGCTGACCGCGCTGGTCACGTACGCGACGAAGAACACCACCCTCCTGCCGACGCTGATCCTGCTCGGCAGCTTCCTGGTGCCGGTGACCTTCGTCCTGTGGGCGTACGAGCGGCACGGGCGCGACCTGGGCGTCAGCGTGATCCTCGGCTGCTTCCTGACCGGCGGCACGCTCGGGGTGCTGGGCGCCTCGGTGATGGAGTACTACCTGTTGCACCCCTCCCTGTGGATGTTCGTCGGCGTCGGCCTCATCGAGGAGGCCGTGAAGCTCGGGGCACTGATGTTCGTGCTGCGGCGGCAGCCCCGGCTGCACGGGATGCGCGCCGGGCTGGTGCTCGGCGCGACGGTCGGCTTCGGGTTCGCCGCCCTGGAGAGCGCCGGGTACGCCTTCAACGCGGCCGTCTCCACCAAGGGCATCGATCTGCGGGCACTCCTGGAGACCGAGATCCTGCGCGGGGTCCTCGCCCCCTTCGGGCACGGCCTGTGGACGGCGATCGCGGGTGGCGTCCTGCTCACGTACCGGCAGCTGAACGGGCGCTTCCGGTTCACCGCCCCGGTCGTCGGCACGTATCTCGGCGTCTCTTTGCTGCACGCCCTGTGGGACTCGACGCACGGCATCGCGATCTGGCTGGTGGCCCGGCTGTCGAGCACGGGCCTCGACAAGCACCTGTTCGCCCAGGGGTACATCCCGAGTCCGACCGACCAACAGGAGCACCTGTTCACGCTGTTCTCGGTGGGCGGGATGGTGTTCGTGGCCCTGTACGGCATCACCTGGGTGCGGTCGCTGGCCCGGCGCGATCCCTCTTGGAGAAATACCCCCTAGGGGTATACTCTGAGGACAGAGTGAGCCACCGTGGGCCACTCCGACCTCACACGCCTCCACGAGGAGAACGACATGACCGCCCAGACCGACACCCAGGGTTCCGTCACCACCGTCTACAAGGTGAGCGGGATGAGCTGCGGACACTGCGAGGGCTCCGTCTCCGGCGAGATCTCCCAGCTGCCCGGCGTCACCTCGGTGAAGGCCGTCGCGTCGACCGGCGAGGTCACGGTCGTCTCCGCCGCCCCGCTCGACGACGAGACCGTCCGCGCGGCGGTCGACGAGGCGGGCTTCGAGCTCGTCGGCCAGGCCTGACCGGCATCAGCCCGAGCGACACCCGCACGACGATTCTGCTTTCCGACCGGGCCGTGCCGACCAGCTGATACTGGCTCCGCGCGGTCCGGTCCGATGTCTGGAGTCCGGACATGACCAGTACCACCACCATCGGCACCACCGCGGAGACACCCATAGCCGCGGCCCCCGAACCCCCCGCCGCCGAGGTCGAGTTGCTCATCGGCGGGATGACCTGCGCCTCCTGCGCGGCCCGCGTCGAGAAGAAGCTCAACCGCATGGACGGCGTCAGCGCCACGGTCAACTACGCGACCGAGAAGGCGAAGGTCAGCTACCCGGCGGGTATCCAGGTCGCCGACCTCATCGCGACCGTGGTGAAGACCGGGTACACCGCCGAGGAACCCGCCCCGCCGGAGCCCGAAACAGAAACGCGTGAGGCCGATCCCGAACTCGCCTCCCTGCGCGAGCGGTTGACCGTCTCCGCCCTCCTCGCCGCACCCGTCGTGCTGCTCTCGATGATCCCGGCCCTGCAGTTCGACAACTGGCAGTGGCTCGCGCTCACGCTCGCCGCGCCCGTCGTCGTCTGGGGCGGACTCCCGTTCCACAAGGCCGCGTTCACCAACGCGCGGCACGGCGCCGCGACCATGGACACCCTCGTCTCGGTCGGCACGCTGGCCGCGTTCGGCTGGTCGCTGTGGGCGCTGTTCTTCGGCGACGCGGGCATGGCCGGCATGCACGACGAGTTCCGCCTCACCGTCTCGCGTACGGACGGCGCCTCGACGATCTACCTCGAAGTGGCCGCCGGAGTCGTCGCGTTGATTCTGCTGGGCCGCTATCTGGAGGCCCGCTCCAAGCGCCGTGCGGGCGCGGCCCTGCGCGCGCTCATGCAACTGGGCGCCAAGGACGTGGCAGTTCTGCGCGACGGCCGTGAAGTACGGCTGCCCGTGGCCGAGTTGGCGGTCGGCGACCGTTTCGTCGTACGGCCCGGGGAGAAGATCGCGACCGACGGCACCGTCGTCGAGGGCGCCTCGGCGGTCGACGCGTCGATGCTGACCGGAGAGTCGGTGCCGGTGGACGTGGCACCGGGTGACAGGGTCACGGGCGCGACCGTGAACGCCGGCGGGCGGCTCGTCGTAGAAGCGAGCCGTGTCGGGTCGGACACCCAACTCGCGCGGATGGCGCGGCTGGTGGAGGACGCGCAGAACGGCAAGGCCGAGGTGCAGCGGCTCGCGGACCGGATCTCCGGGATCTTCGTGCCGGTGGTGCTGCTGATCGCGGTCGGCACGTTCGGGGTGTGGCTCGCGGTCACCGGCGATGTGGCCGCCGCGTTCACCGCGGCCGTCGCCGTGCTGATCATCGCCTGCCCGTGCGCGCTGGGCCTGGCCACCCCGACCGCCCTCATGGTCGGCACCGGCCGCGGCGCCCAGCTCGGCATCCTGATCAAGGGCCCCGAGGTCCTGGAGTCCACCCGCCGCGTCGACACGGTCGTACTGGACAAGACGGGCACGATCACCACCGGCCGCATGACCCTCCAGGAGGTCTACGTCGCCGACGGCACCGACGAGCGGGAGCTGCTGCGGCTCGCGGGCGCCCTGGAGCACGCCTCCGAGCACCCCGTCGCGCGGGCCGTCGCCGCGGGCGCGGAGGAGCGGGTCGGACCGCTGCCGTCCGCCGAGCACTTCGAGAACGTGCCCGGACGCGGCGTCCGCGGCCGCGTGGAGGGCCGTGAGGTGGCCGTGGGACGCCTCTACGGCGATCTCCCGGAGGAGTTGGCCCGCGCCAGGTCCGAGGCCGAGAGCGGCGGACGTACGGCCGTGGTGGTCGGCTGGGACGGAACCGCGCGCGGAGTCGTCGCGGTCGCCGACGCGGTGAAGGAGACCAGCGCGGAGGCCGTACGGGAGCTACGGGCCCTCGGACTCACCCCGCTGCTGCTGACCGGCGACAACCGCGCGGTGGCCGAATCCGTGGCCGCCGCCGTCGGGATCTCCCCCGGGGACGTCATCGCCGAGGTGCTGCCCGAGGACAAGGTCGCTGTCGTACGACGGCTGCAGAGCGAGGGGCGGAGCGTCGCCATGGTGGGCGACGGGGTCAACGACGCCGCCGCGCTCGCCACCGCCGATCTCGGGCTCGCGATGGGCACCGGGACGGACGCGGCGATCGAGGCGAGCGATCTGACGCTGGTGCGCGGGGACCTGCGGGTGGCCGCGGACGCGATCCGGCTGTCCCGGCGGACGCTCAGCACCATCAAGGGCAATCTCGTGTGGGCTTTTGGATACAACGTGGCGGCGCTTCCGCTGGCCGCCGCGGGGATGCTGAATCCCATGATCGCCGGGGCCGCGATGGCCTTCTCGTCGGTGTTCGTGGTCTCCAACAGCCTGCGACTTAGGACATTTCGCTGAAGTTCCGCAAAGTTACCGGGAGTTACGGGAAGCTGAAGTAAGAGTCCCCCTAGAGACCGAGGACGGCCTCACATAAGCTCTTCACAAGGCTCGCGCATCATCCTTACGCTGGGGCCCCGACCACGACATCGGGGCTCTTGCGCACCTAACGGACATATGCAAGAGACGCAGATCACAGTGATGTGAACGTAACCATCGAAGGGGTTCGAAGGTCTAAGTTGACGATGTCAGCAAGCGTCTTGGGGGGCGCGAACTGGCATCTGAGGATGTCTTGGGGGACTTCCTCAGAGATGCGTTGCCGGGGCACGTGCAACGGGGAGCTTTGAGCGGCCCTCCCGACGTGCGATGTCCCGGCAGATCGCACACATCACTGGCTCCACCCAGTAGTACGAGGAGTTTTGCTCGTTCTACTCAAACGAAGCTCGGCTTCATCGGGCTTCGGCAGTACGCAGTACAGCGATTCAGGCGCTGGTTCTCAAAGACGCCCGGCCGGATCCCGTGGGGGGAATCCGCACCGGGACATGGGAAGGCGCCCTGTACGCCGGCCCGTGGGGGGACCGTCGGCAGGGCGCCTTCTTCCCACCCCTTTTTAAGGCTCGGTTCGCCTCCGGGGCGCCAAAGTCGTTGTCGAGAGGCCGACCGTGCTCGACCCTGCGGACCTCCGCGCGCTCGGCCTCTCGACAACGACGCGCCCCTTCGGCTCACTCGCCGCGTCAGGCGAGGGAGTTGAAGGGGCGCGGTCTTGTCGTGGTCCGGAGTTTCCTTTGGGACGCCGGCCACTGCCGCTTTCAGGGGCGCGGGGAACTGCGCGACCAGCCCCCACCGGGCCCGCGGCAAACAACGGACCCGGCTGAGCGCTTGGCGCAGTGCTTCAGCGACCCTCGACCGGGACGAAGTCCCGCTCGACGACACCGGTGTAGATCTGACGCGGGCGCCCGATACGAGAACCCGGCTCCTTGATCATCTCGTGCCACTGGGCGATCCAGCCCGGGAGGCGGCCGAGGGCGAACAGGACCGTGAACATCTCGGTCGGGAAGCCCATGGCCCGGTAGATCAGGCCGGTGTAGAAGTCGACGTTCGGGTAGAGGTTGCGCGAGACGAAGTAGTCGTCGGAGAGCGCGTGCTCCTCGAGCTTCAGCGCGATGTCCAGCAGCTCGTCGGACTTGCCGAGGGCCGAGAGGACGTCGTGCGCCGCCGCCTTGATGATCTTCGCGCGCGGGTCGAAGGACTTGTACACCCGGTGGCCGAAGCCCATCAGGCGGACGCCGTCCTCCTTGTTCTTCACCTTGCGGATGAAGGAGTCGACATCGCCGCCGTTGGCCTGGATGCCTTCCAGCATCTCCAGGACGGACTGGTTGGCGCCGCCGTGCAGCGGGCCCCACAGCGCGTTGATGCCGGCCGAGATCGACGCGAACATGTTGGCCTGCGAGGAACCGACCAGGCGGACCGTGGACGTGGAGCAGTTCTGCTCGTGGTCCGCGTGCAGGATCAGCAGCTTGTCGAGCGCGGAGACGACGACCGGGTCGAGGTCGTACTCCTGCGCCGGGACCGAGAAGGTCATGCGCAGGAAGTTCTCGACGTAGCCGAGGTCGTTGCGCGGGTAGACGAACGGGTGGCCGATCGACTTCTTGTACGCGTACGCCGCGATCGTCGGGAGCTTGGCGAGCAGCCGGATCGTGGAGAGGTTGCGCTGCTTCTCGTCGAACGGGTTGTGGCTGTCCTGGTAGAAGGTGGACAGCGCCGAGACGACCGACGACAGCATCGCCATCGGGTGGGCGTCGCGCGGGAAGCCCTTGTAGAAGTTCTTGACGTCCTCGTGCAGCAGGGTGTGCTGCGTGATGTCGTTCTTGAACACGGTGAGCTCGTCGACGGTCGGCAGCTCGCCGTTGATGAGCAGGTAGGCGACCTCCACGAACGTGGAGCGCTCGGCCAGCTGCTCGATCGGGTAGCCGCGGTACCGGAGGATGCCCTGCTCACCGTCGAGGTAGGTGATGGCGGATTTATAGGCGGCGGTGTTCCCATAGCCGCTGTCCAGCGTCACCAGACCGGTCTGGGCGCGGAGCTTCCCGATGTCGAAGCCCTTGTCGCCGACGGTGCTGTCGATCACCGGATAGGTGTACTCGCCGTCGCCGTACCGCAGTACTACAGAGTTGTCGCTCACGTCATCCCTCACCGACGTTGTGCCTCTTCTTCGAGGTTGCCCTGACTGTCTCTACCATCCCCCATTTGGCGCAGGAGAGTGCACTCGGGGTCGACCATTGGGCCTATTGGCGGCACTCAGTGCCGCCAACCTGCTCATCCTGCCCCCTCCACCCCGGCATCTGGAAGTGCTGTGTGACCTTCCTGACTCATTTGATCGATCATTTTTTGTGATGAGTCCGGCCGTACGCCCGAACACCTGCGCTCACGGGCCCGAGAGTCTGAAGTCCAGGGCCGTGCAGCGCCTGCCCGCCGACACCGTGCGGACCGCCTGGCCGATCGCCTTGCGTGAACCTACGAGGACGACCAGCTGTTTGGCCCGGGTCACGGCCGTATACAGCAGGTTCCGCTGGAGCATGGTCCACGCGCTCGTGGTGACCGGGATCACGACGGCCGGATATTCGCTGCCCTGGGAGCGGTGGATCGTCACCGCGTACGCGTGCGACAGCTCGTCCAGTTCGTCGAATTCGTACGGCACTTCCTCATCCTCGTCCGTCAGCACCGTGAGGCGCTGGTCCACCGGGTCGAGTGAGGTGACGACGCCTACCGTGCCGTTGAAGACGCCGTTCTCGCCCTTCTCGTAGTTGTTGCGGATCTGGGTGACCTTGTCGCCGACGCGGAAGACCCGGCCGCCGAACCGCTTCTCGGCGACGTCGGGACGGCCGGGCGTGATCGCCTGCTGCAGCAGGCCGTTGAGGTTGCCCGCGCCCGCCGGGCCCCTGTGCATGGGCGCGAGCACCTGGATGTCCCGGCGCGGGTCGAGCCCGAACTTGGCCGGAATCCGCCGCGCCGCCACGTCCACGGTGAGCCGGCCGGCCTCCTCCGTGTCGTCCTCGACGAAGAGGAAGAAGTCCTTCATGCCGTCGGTGACGGGGTGCTGCCCGGAGTTGATCCGGTGCGCGTTGGCGATGACGCCGGACTGCTGGGCCTGGCGGAACACGCGCGTGAGGCGTACGGCGGGGATCGGGCCGCCGTCGGCCAGCAGGTCGCGCAGCACCTCGCCGGCGCCGACGCTGGGGAGCTGGTCCACGTCTCCGACGAAGAGGATGTGGGCTCCTGGGGGCACTGCTTTGACGAGCTTGTTGGCGAGGAGCAGGTCGAGCATGGAGGCCTCGTCGACGACCACCAGGTCGGCGTCCAGGGGGCGGTCCTTGTCGTACGCCGCGTCGCCGCCGGGCTTGAGTTCCAGGAGGCGGTGGACAGTTGAGGCCTCGGCGCCGGTGAGTTCGGCGAGGCGTTTGGCCGCGCGGCCGGTGGGGGCGGCGAGGACGACCTTGGCCTTCTTGGCGCGGGCCAGTTCGACGATGGAGCGGACCGTGAAGGATTTGCCGCAGCCGGGGCCGCCGGTGAGGACGGCGACTTTCTTGGTCAACGCGAGCTTGACGGCGGCCTCTTGTTCGGGCGCGAGTTCCACGCCTGTTTTCCCCTTCAGCCATGCCAGCGCCTTGTCCCAGGCCACGTCGTGGAAGCCGGGCATGCGGTCCGCGTCGGTGTGGAGGAGGCGGCGGAGCTGGGCGGCCAGGGAGAGTTCGGCGCGGTGGAAGGGGACCAGGTAGACGGCGGTGACGGGGTCGGGGCTGCCGTCGGGTCCGGGAACCTTTTCGCGTACGACCCCGGGGTCGCCGGACTCCTCGTCGGGGAGGGCGAGTTCGGCCAGGCACTCGATGACGAGGCCGGTGTCGACCTGGAGGAGCTTGACGGCGTCGGCGATCAGGCGCTCTTCGGGGAGGTAGCAGTTGCCCTGGTCGGTGGCCTGCGAAAGGGCGTACTGGAGGCCTGCCTTGACGCGCTCCGGGCTGTCATGCGGGATGCCGACGGACTGGGCGATCTTGTCGGCGGTGAGGAAACCGATGCCCCAGACGTCGGAGGCGAGGCGGTACGGCTGGTTCTTCACTATCGAGATCGACGCGTCGCCGTACTTCTTGTAGATGCGCACCGCGATCGACGTGGACACCTCGACGGTCTGGAGGAAGAGCATGACCTCCTTGATCGCCTTCTGTTCCTCCCAGGCGTCGGTGATCTTCTTGGTGCGTTTGGGGCCGAGCCCCGGGACCTCGATGAGGCGCTTGGGCTCGTCCTCGATGATCTGGAGGGTGTCCAGGCCGAAGTGCTGGGTGATGCGGTCGGCGAAGACCGGGCCGATGCCCTTGACGAGGCCTGAGCCGAGGTAGCGGCGGATGCCCTGGATCGTGGCGGGGAGGAGGGTCGTGTAGTTCTCGACGGTGAACTGCTTGCCGTACTGGGGGTGCGAGCCCCAACGGCCCTCCATGCGGAGGGATTCGCCGGCCTGTGCGCCGAGCAGTGCGCCTACGACGGTGAGGAGGTCTCCGCCGCCCCGGCCGGTGTCTACGCGGGCGACCGTGTAGCCGTTGTCCTCGTTGGCGTAGGTGATCCGCTCCAGGACGCCTTCGAGGACGGCGAGGTGCCGCTCGCCTGTGGGGGTCCCCGGTTTTGCCGCCTGGTTGGACATGGGTCGACGGTACCGGGCGGGTGTGACAGTGGGGTGGGGTCAGGGGTGGGGGTGCGGCTTCAGGGCTTCGATGAAGGTGGTGAAAGCAGGGGCCGGGAAGGTGAGGGTGGCCCTGGAGGGGGTTTTCGTGTCGCGGACGGCTACGTGGGTGGGGGTGTTCGCGATCTCCACGCAACTGTTGCCGTCACCCTCGCCGGAGTAGGACGACTTCCGCCAGTTGTCCATGCGTTGCCTCACAGCTCTTTCTCCAGCTTGTGGATGAATTCGCGTGACCGTTCGGGTTCGAGCGACGCGGCCTCCACTCTACGGAAGCTTGTTCGGTAGGTATTGAGCTGAGCCTCGGAATCGATGAAGACCGAGCCGTGGGGCGCATCACGGACCACGGTGTCCAGCTTCGGCAGCGGGCCGCCCGCATACGTCATCGTGCTTGAGGCTTTGGCGAAGCCGTCCAGGTCAAAGGGCACGACACGCAGGGTGACGTGATCCGCTTCGGAGAGCTCAAGCAGCCGACGGAGTTGCGCCTTTGCGGTGGCGCGGTCGCTGACCCTGAAACGCAGCGCCGCCTCGTGAATGACGACCTCGTGCGGGATGACGGTCTGCTGGCGTGCCGTGCGGTGAGAGACACGCAAGTCAAGCTCTTCATAGGTGAGTTCGGGCAGCCTGGACCCGAAAACGGCGCGGGCGTAGTCCTCCGTCTGGAGTCGGCCCGGAACGTACAGGATCGCTACGTCGCGCAAGAACACGGCATGATGCTCCAACTCGGCGAGATCCAGGAACGACGTGGGCAGCAGACCTCGGTACTCCTCCCACCAGCCTCGTGTCCGGTCGGTGGCCATCGCGACCAGAGCATCGACGAACTCCGTATCCGTGCACGCGTAGTGGGATGCGAGGCGCCGGAGCCGCGGCTCGCTCACTCCCGCGAGAGCGGACTCGATGTGGGTGATCTGAGCCGGGCTCACTCCGAGCAGCGCAGCCGCCGCACGGGAGTTGAGGTCTGCCGCTTCGCGGAGCCTGCGCAGTTCAGTTGCCAGACGGAGTTGGCGGGCTGTTGGTTCGCGCCTCAAAGCTCTCGACCGCTCCTCGGTTCAACGCGCCTGCGGGCGCTCCTCGTTCGGGGTCAGACTACGCGAACCACTTGCTGAATCTCTATATTTATATCTACCGTCAGTGATGCGACGCACACTCTGCGGAAATGCCGGATCCCGGAAGCGCACCGCCCCGTCATGCCATGACGGCTGCGGCAGAGCCACCGTCGGCAATCTCCAACCCCACATCACCGAACCGGAGTTGACGCATGCCCGAAAACTCGCCCGTGCCCTGGGAGTACCGCCTCTACATCCCGAACGACCTGCGTGCCGTCACCGTGAGTCGCCGCACCCTGCGCCTGATCCTCACCGTGCACGGTCTGATCCGGCTGGCCGACACCGCCGAGCTCCTCGCGACGGAGTTGGTCGCCAACGCCGTACGGCACACAGAAGGGTCCGCCGCCCTGCGGGTGGGCTGGGCGGCGGGGGTGCTGCGGCTCGGGGCCTGGGACGCCGACCCCGAACCGCCGGAGCCGCCACGGGCGTTGGAGGAACTCGGCGACTCGGAAGACGGTCGTGGTCTCGCGCTCGTTCGGGCCTGCGCCGATCAGTGGGGCTGGCAGCCGCTGTCCCGGAACGGCAGGCGGGGGAAGCTCGTGTGGTGTGAGCTCGCTGCGGCTTGAGGGGGCTTCGACGTTGAGTGACGTGCGGGGCGCCCAGCCGCAGGGGAGGTGACCCGCAGAAGTGTGACACTCCCGCCGAAAGTGACACACTTCTGCAGGGAGGGTCCCCCTCCCTGCAGAAG
>NZ_JNXE01000075.1 GCF_000716605.1 Streptomyces sp. NRRL F-525
GGGCGTCACCCACTTCATAGAACTCGGCCCCGACGCCATCCTCACCCCACTCGCCCAAGCCACCCTCGGCGACAACACCCCCCACCCCCTGACCGCCCCCCTGCTCCGCCGCAACCGACCCGACACCACCACCCTCCACACCACCCTCGCCCAACTCCACACCACCACCAACACCAGCACCTGGACCCGCACATCAGTCACCAACACCAACACCACCCCCGACCTCCCCACCTACGCCTTCCAACACCAGCGCTACTGGCTCAACCCGCCCACCACCACCGACAAGCCCGCCACCGGCGCCGAAAGGCCCGGCTCCGAGGGGCAGTTCTGGACGGCGGTGGAGCGGGGTGATGTCGCCACGCTCGCCGGCGCCCTGGACGTGGACGACGCTCAGCGCCGCTCGCTCGACGCGCTGCTGCCGGTCCTCTCCGCCTGGCGGCGCCGCGGGCAGTGGCAGCATCGGATCAGCTGGAAGCCGGTGACGGACGGCTCGGGGCCGATCGCGTTGGGCAGTTGGCTCGTCGTGGTCCCCGAGGGTTGGTCGCAGGACCCGCTGGTCATGGAGATGCTGCGGTCGCTGGCCGAAGGGCCGGCGGCGCGGGTGATTGCGGTCGTGGTGGACTCCGCGTTCGCGCACCCTCGCAGGCTGGCCCGGCTGCTGCTCGACACGCTGACCGGAAGCACCGAGAAGACCGGGAACACCGAGGCAGCCCCGGCCGCGCTCGCGGGCGTGCTGTCGCTGCTCGCACTGGACGAGCGGCCCGCGCCGGGCCGTACCGCCGTGACGACGGGTCTGGCCATGACGGTCTCGCTCGTCCAGGCGCTGGGCCGGGCCAAGGTGGACGCCCCGCTGTGGGTCGCCACCAGCGGCGCGGTGTCCGTACGGCAGGCGGATCGGCCGGCACGTGCCGCGCAGGCCGCCGTGTGGGGGTTGGGGCAGGCCGCCGCGATGGAGTGTCCGGAGCGGTGGGGTGGTCTGGTCGACCTGCCCGAGGTGCTGGACGAGCGGGTGCTGCCGCGGCTGGCACGGGTGCTGGCCGCCGCTGACGGCGAGGACCAGGTGGCCGTACGCGCCTCGGGTGTGTACGGCCGCCGGCTCACCAAGGCGGCCGGACCGAGCGGCGAGCGGCAGAGTTGGCGGCCGCAGGGCACCGTACTGATCACCGCGCGGCGCCCCTCGCTTGGGCTGCCCGCAGCGCGGTGGGTGGCGCAGCACGGCGCCGCGCACCTGCTGCTGGCCGGGACCGGCTGGCCCGTCGGGGTCGCCGACACGTTGACCGCGCTCGGGGCCGCTTCCGTAGAGGTGGTGGACTGCGATCCGGCGGACGGTCCGGCGCTGGCCGCACTGCTCGCCCGGGTGCCGGCCGGGCATCCGCTGACCGGAGTGGTGCATGCCGCGGCGGAGCTGGACGCGCAGACCGCCGGGCCGCTGAATCTGGAGCTGGCGGAACGCGCGCTGGCCTCGGTGGTGCCGGCGGTGACCCAACTGGACGCGCTGACCCGGGACATGGACCTGGCCGCGTTCGTGGTCTTCTCGTCGGTGGCCGGCACGCTCGGTGGGCCCGGGGTCGGCAACGCGGCGCCGGCCCACGCGTTCCTGGACGCCGTGGTCGCGCGGCGCCGGGCGGAGGGGCTGCCGGGCCTGTCGGTGGCCTGGGGTCCGTGGTCCGGTCCGGACGACCAGGACAACACCGCGGCGACGAAGGGCCTGGAGCAGTGGGGCCTGCGGGCGGTCGCGCCCGGCGTCGCGGTGGCCGTGCTGGAGCAGGCGGCCGGGCGCGGGGCCGCACTGGTGGTGGCCGACATCGACTGGCAGCGGCTGGTGCCGCAACTGGCCCGATCCCGCCGGGTGCCGCTGTTCGAGGACGTACCGGAGGTCCGGGCGCTGCTGGACCAGACGAAGACGGCGGAGGGCGCCGGGCAGCTGTTGGAGCGGCTGAGCAGGGCGGACGACGACGAGCAGTTGCGGCTGCTGCTTGACCTGGTCCGCACGCACGCGGCGGCGGCGCTCGGTCACTCCTCGCCGGACGCCGTAGGGGCGAACGACGACTTCCTGGAGCTGGGCTTCTCCTCCTTCACCGTGCTGGACCTCAGTACCCGGCTGCGAGCGGCCTCCGGGCTCGCGCTACCGCCGGTGGCCGTCTACGAACACCCGTCGCCGGCCGCTCTCGCCGACCGGCTGCGGGCGGGGCTGGCCGAGGCGGAGTCGCCCGGGCCGCCAGTGGGGGCGGCGTCGTGAGCCCTCCGCAGCCCGCCCGCTTCTTCCCCTCCGGCCTTCATCCGATCAACCATCGTCAACGTCAAGGAGTCTTCGATGAGTCCGCTGAGTCCGCTGAGTCGTACCGTCATCATCGCAGGGGCCGGTCCCACCGGTCTGATGCTCGCCGCGGAGCTGGGACTGGCCGGTGTCCCGACCATCGTCGTGGAGCGGCTCGCCGAGCCGGGTGACGACGTAAAGATCGGCACCTTCCACGCCAGGTCGGTGGAACTGCTGGAGCAGCGTGGCCTGTTCGATGAGATCCCCAAGGACCAGCTGCCCAAGTGGCCGCGGATCCACTTCGGTCACCTGTGGCTGGACCTGGAGAAGATGGGTGACAGCGAGTACTTCTTCATGCTGTCGCACCGCCAGGTCGAGGACATCGTGGAGCGGCGGGCCGTGGAGCTGGGCGCGGACATACGGCGGGGCCACGAACTGACCGCTGTGGAGCAGGACGAGTCCGGGGTCACCGTCACCGTGCGGCACGCGGGCGGGGAGGAGCACATCCACGGCGGCTACCTGGTCGGCGCCGACGGGGCTGACAGCGCGGTGCGGCGGCTGGTCGGTTTCGATGCGCCGCCGGAGGGCTCGTCCTGGTACGGGGTGCTGGGTGATCTGCAGCAGTACGACGGCGAGTTCGAGGTGGGCGTCTACCCCGGCGGCATCTTCGGCGCGCTGCCGGACGGCGTCGGCAACTTCCGTCTCCAGGCGACCTCGTTCGACGTGCCGGCGCCGGGCGACGACGAGCCGGTGACGCTGGACGAGCTGCGGGAGAACGTCGAGCGGGTGACCGGGCGGCAGGTGACAGTCGGCAGTCCGAGCTGGCTGCGCCGCTACACGGGCGTGACCAGGCTCGCCGAGAAGTACCGCCAGGGCAGGGTCTTCCTGGCCGGTGACGCGGCGCACGTGTACTTCTATCCGGCCGGGCACAACGTCAATACCAACCTGCACGACGCGGCGAACCTCGGCTGGAAGCTGGCCGCGGAGATCAACGGCTGGGCGCCGGAGGGCCTGCTGGACACGTATCACGGCGAGCGGCACCCGGTCGGGCGGCGGGCGTGCACGAGCACCCGGGCCCAGATGGCGCTGGCCCACCCGCTGGACCAGGTGGGACCACTGCGTGAGGTGTTCGCGGACCTGACCCGGTACGAGGACGTGAACCGACACCTGATCACGATCGTCACCGACATTCACTACCCGATGCCGGGCGGCGCGGACGCGCACCCGCTGGCGGGCCGTCCGGTGCCGCAGGTGGGGCTGAAGCGGGCGGACGGCGAGACCAGCACGGCCGCGGTGCTGCGCGAGGGCCGGGGCGTACTGCTGGATCTGTCGGGCACCCCGGCGGGCGCCGCGTTTGTCGAGGCGGCCGGTGCGTCCGGCTGGGCGGGCCGGGTCGGCGTGGTGTCAGCGCAGCCGGTACCGGAGCTGGACGCGGAGCTGCTGCTGCTGCGGCCGGACGGCGTGGTGGCGTGGGCAGCACGCGACGCCGTAGGGCCGGAGGAGCTGCGGGCGGCGCTGGCAGCCTGGTTCGGCGCGGCTGAGGCGGCGTAGGGGCCGATACGAAGCCGCTCCCGCCCCCGGCGACCGGGGGCGGGAGCGGCTTCGTCGGCGGGCGGGGCGTCAGACCAGCGTGGCGAGGCCGGCGGCGACGGTCTCGGTGACCGCTTCCGGGTGGGTACTGAGGTAGAAGTGGCCGCCGGGGAAGACTCGCAGGTCGAAGCGGCCGGTGGTGTGGGTGCTCCAGGCGTGAGCCTCGTCCAGGGTGGTGCGCGGGTCGGCGTCGCCGACCAGCACGGTGACCGGACAGCCGAGCTTGGGGCCGGGCGGGCAGCGGTAGGTCTCGATGGCCCGGTAGTCGCCGCGGATGGCGGGCAGGATCATCCGCAGCAGCTCGTCATCGGCGAGCACCCGGGCGTCGGTGCCGTTGAGCCGCTTGAGTTCGTCGATCACGCCGTCGTCGTCGCGCTGGTGCACGGACTCCTCACGGTGCGTCGAGGGGGCGCGCCGGCCGGAGGCAAACAGTAGCGCCGGGCCGTTGCCGCGGCGCTCCAGGCGGCGGGCGACCTCGAAAGCGACGACGGCGCCCATGCTGTGGCCGAAATAGGCGGTCGGCAGCTCGGGGCGGCCGTCGAGTGCGTCAGCGATGTGGTCGGCAAGCAGCTGGATGTCCTCGACCGGCACTTCTTTGCGGCGGTCCTGGCGGCCCGGATACTGCACGGCGAGCACCTCGGTGTCGGCGGCGAGCGCCTGGGACAAGGGGAAGTAGAAGCTGGCCGAGCCGCCGGCGTGCGGGAAGCACACCAGCCGGGTGCCGGAGCGGCCTTCGGCGGGGAAGCGCTGGATCCACAGTTCTCTGTCGCGGGTCGGAGTGGCCACGACGTCCTTTCGCGAGGGGTTCGGAGCCTGCCGGGGTGGTGGCGCGTCAAACGGCGGACAGCAGTTCCAGCTGTACGTCTGCGGCGAGGATCGCGCGATGCACCTCGTGGAGGGCGCGGCAGGGCTCCAGGCCCAGTTCGCGGCGCAGGGTGTCGCGGGCGACCTGGTAGACCCGCAGCGCGTCGGCCTGCCGCTCGGAGCGGTACAGCGCGAGCATGAGCTGGCGGTGGAAGGACTCGCGCAGCGGGTGTTCGGCGACCAGGCGGAAGAGCAGGCCGACCAGTTCGCGGTGCCGGCCGAGCATGAGCTGTGACTCGACCATGAGTTCCAGGCATTCCAGCCGGCTCTCGTCGAACCAGGCCCAGAATCCGTTGGCGATGGGGCCGCCGAAGAAGCAGGCGTCGCTCTCCCCGCGCCACAGGCCGAGGGCCCGCTCGCAGGCCGCAGCGGCGTCGGCGTGCCGGCGCGCGTGGGCGCTGGTCCATGCCTGCCGCATGAGCTGCTGGAACTCGGCGAGGTCGAGTTCGTCGTCGCCGAGGGTGAGGCTGTAGCCGGCCGCTCTGGTGACGATGGGGCTGTCCTGGCCCGGTCTGCGTACCGTCTTCCGCAGCTGGGAGACGTTGACGTGCAGCGAGGCGGTGGATCTGCGGGGGACGTGCCCCTCCCACATCTCCGCGACCAACTGGTCGGCGGACACCACATGATTGGCCCGGATGAGGAGGGCGGTCAGCAGGGTCTCGATCTTGCGTGCGCCGATCGTTCTGACCTCGCTTTTCTCCACCAACCGGAGTTTTCCAAGTATTTCGTACCTCACAAGTCACCCCGTAGTCGTGTTGCGTCACGCCGGTTCCGGCCGTGGTGGGGCCGTTGCCGACGGTCAGCCGAATGGGAGGTCGTCCATGTGCTGAGCCGCGCGGATCGTGCCGGTGTCACTCGGCGACGTAGGTGCGTCGCGTCCAGATGAACACCCGAAGATCATCGCCGCCGAAGGACACCGTCTCGGCGGATGGTTCGAAGTGCTCGTAGCGATTTCCCAGGAAGAGCTTGTACCTGTCGGTGCAGTCCTGGAGATAGCGGACCCGCAAATGAGTGGGCTCGGATTCCATAGGGCCACCCTGTAGAATTATGTTCGGCCTTGGTTCCGTCACATCGGCTTCAGTATTTGTCTCCGGGCCTTCGCCGGAAGAACTGAACGATGATTCCCGGTCGGTTTTCAGTGCACCCGTTGTTGACGAAGTCACGTCCATGCCGGAAAGATACAGCCCCGGTATTGTCGGCACCACCCCAGAAAACGCCGACCGGGTGACCCCTACACGACAGTCCGAACCCCTAAACCGACCGGCGGCCCTGCCCTCTGGTGGGGGCTTACGGGGTACCGACTTGAGGGGATTCGGCGGTTTCACAGGGAGTGGTGCGTCGTACCGCAGCCGACCTGGCCCCAAAGCGGAAAGGAACGTTCCGCACCACCACCGAAAACCTCGTGATATCGAAATTTAATACGCCGGACGCAATGCGCGCGCAGGCATCGTTGACAGCACGCGGCCGGGCAATACTAGACTCCAGATTTCCCGTCTCCTTGGAGATCGACGGAATGCTCACTTCCACATTCCCACCCGGCGCCGAATCCTTCGAGCGCCCAAGGAGATCGCGCACCGGTCAAAAACAGTCTCAACGGGGGCATTTAGCCATGGGCCTGATGGAACGCGAATCGCAGACAGACCGAATCGGACTCCTACTGAGCGAATGTCAATCCCGAAAGGGTAAAGTCGTCATGGTGGCGGCCCCGGTGGGGTTCGGCAAGTCCGACCTGCTCATCCATACCGCGGACATCGCCAGAGCAATGGGAATCGCCCCGCTGACCGCCGTGGCCGCACGGGCGGAGAGCGGTTATTCATACGGAATCGTCCGGCAACTGCTCCGCAATGCTGCCGCCGGCTCCGGCACACGAACTCGCCTCGCTGTGCCCCTGATACAGGAGGAGGAGACCCAGCGGCTGGGCGAGATTCTGCTGGACGCGGCCGAACAACAGCCGCTGCTCATCTGCGTGGACGACATCCAGTACGCAGACGCCGCCTCGCTGCAGTGCCTGCTCTACCTGGTCCGGCGGATCGGCTCCGCCCGGATCCTGGTGATGCTCACCGAGTCCGAGCAGAGTCGCACCGTGCACCCCTTCTTCCATGCGGAGCTGCACCGAGAGCGGCACACCGACCGGTTGCGGCTCGGACCGCTGTCCCCCGCCGAGGTCGGCCGGGTGCTCGCCGAGAGACTCGACACGCTGTCCGCCCACCGCCTCTCGCACGAGTACCACGCGGTCAGCGGCGGCAATCCGCTGCTGGTCCGCGCGCTGCTCACCGACTTCGCGGCACAACAGCGCCCGCGGACCGGGCCGGGAGCAGGCGTCCCGGCCGGCGAGGCATACGGTCGGGCGGTGGTCGCCTGCCTGCACCGGTCGGAGCAGACCGTGCTGCAACTGGGCCGTGCGGTGGCCGTGCTGGGCGCCGAGTCGACCCCCGAGCGGCTGGGCCGGCTGTGCGACCTGGAGGCCGCGGAGACCACGGCCTTGCTGGACATACTGACCGGCGCCGGGCTGCTGCGCGGCACCAGGTTCCGCCATCCCGCCGCCGAGGCGGCGGTGCTCGCCGACCCCGAGTTCGGCGACCGTTCCCGGACCCAACTGAGCGCCGCCCAGCTGCTGGACGACGCGGGTACCGACGTCCTCACCGTCGCTCAACACATCGTGGCGGCCGGCGAGGTCGGTGGCAGCTGGGTCGTCCCGGTACTGCGCGAGGCGGCCGAGGCCGCCCTGCACCACGACAAGGTCGACCTGACCGTCGCCTTCCTGGAGGCCGCACTGCGGGCGAACGCCGACAGCGCCGAGCGGCTGGCGATCACCGCCGCGCTGGCCGACGCGGAGTGGCGGCTCAACCCGACCGCGGCCTCCCGGCGGATCCCCTCGCTGCTCACCGCCATGCGCCGCGGCGAGATGAGCGACCTCCAGGCGCTGGGCATGCTGAGGATGCTGGTCTGGTTCGGCATGCTGGACCAGGCGGCCGAGACGCTGCACACCATCAACGCGCAGCCGCAGAGCGGGATGTCCCGGGGCATGCTGAAGGAGACCGCGGCCGAGATCCGCAACACCTACAAGTGGCTCCAGGCGGTCTGTCCGCCGCTGCTGCCGCACCTGGACGAGCCCGGCTCGCCGTGCACCGGCTCCAGCCCGGTGCCGCTCAGCGAGCGGATGCAGGCCACCACCACCCTGGTCTCGGTACTCAGGGAGGGCGCGCTGAGCACCGACGTCGCGCACGCCGAACAGATCCTGGCCACCTGCCGGCTCGGCGACCGCACCCTGGAACCGGCGCACTCCGCGCTGCTGACCCTGGTCTACGCCGACCAGCTGGAGCAGGCCGACCACTGGTGTCGGGTGCTCCAGGACGACGCCACCGCGCGCCGGGTCCCCACCTGGCAGGCGTTGTTCAGCACGGTGGCCGCGGAGATCGCGCTGCGAAGAGGCGAGCCGGCGGTGGCCAGACAGTCGGCGCGGGACGCCCTGTCCACCCTGGCCCCGCACAGCTGGGGTGTGGGCATCGGCTATCCGCTGGCGCTGCTGCTCACCGCCACCATTTCCATGGGCGACTGGGAGGAGGCTCAGGAGTGCATAAGCCGCCCGGTACCGCCCGCCCTGTTCCAGACCATCTTCGCCGCCCCCTATCTCCAGGCCCGCGGGAAGTACCACCTCGCGACCAACAACGTGCACGCGGCGCTGCGGGACTTCCTGGCCTGCGGCGACACCGTCGACCAATGGGGGCTCGACACACCCGCGCTGGTGCCGTGGCGCACCGGCGCGGCCGAGGCGCTGCTGCGGCTGGGCGACCGGGACCAAGCCAGCCGGCTGGTGCTGGAGCAACTGGACCTGCCCGGCGGCGACTACGACCGGATCCGCGGGGTGTCACTGCAACAACTGGCCCGGCTGCAGCCCCCGGAGCAGCGGCTCGACGCGCTCCACGAGTCGGTGGACCTGTTGCAGGCGGCGGGCGACCACTTTCAGCTGGCCCACGCGCTGGCCGACTTGAGCGACACCCAGCAGGCTCTGGGCGACTGGCACAAGGCGCAGGCGCTGCGGCTGCGCGCCCGGCAGCTCGCCGAGCGCTGCAACGCGGTCCCGCTCGTGCGGAGCCTGCCGCCGGACAGTAGTGCCCGGCCCGCCGAGCAGGGTGTTTCTCAGCTGACCGAGGACCCACTGTCCGAACTGACAGGCTCCGAGCGGCGGGTGGCGCTGCTCGCGGTGCAGGGGCACAGCAACCGGGTGATCGCCGAGCAACTGGTGATCACCGTCAGCACCGTCGAGCAGCACCTGACCCGGGTCTATCGCAAGCTGGGGGTGAACCGGCGCAGGGAACTGGTCGCGCTGCTGCAGCGGTTGCCGCTGTCGCCGGCCCCCTCCCAGGTACAGCAACTGGGGTTGCCGGCCAGATCTGCGGGCCGCAAACATCCGCGTCCCATGCGCCTGTCCTGCGCGTCGGGAACGTCGCGGCACCGTAGCGGCTGACCGAAGTCCCGTGCCGCGAGCGCCCCGCCCACCGCAGAACGGTGGGCGGGGCGCTCGCATGCTGTCCGGGGTACGGTCAGGGACCGCAGAGGACGATCTTGTCCTCGAATGGCGGGGCGGTCTCGCCGGGCGGGACCGGCAGCGTGCGCCAGACCCAGGTGCCCTTCCAGCCGGCGTACCGGCCGCTGAGCCCGACCACCGGAGCGGTGATCCAGTTGCTCTCGATGACGTCGGTCCGGTCGAAAGGGCCGGCCATCGAGAAGGTGCCGTCGGGGAGCTGGACCTGCTCCATCTGAAACTGCATCTTGTGTCCGTCGGACGGACGCGCGTACATGATGTCCATGTTGCCGGTCGCGGTGGCGATCTTCGCTCCGCTCGCGTCGTAGAGCTCGTCGAACCAGGTCGACATGAAGCCGACCGGCAGGTCCGCGGCAGGCGGCAGGCTGGTGTCGAACTTGATCATCTTCTCGGTCACGTGGAGCCGGAGACACGCCCGGGGGTTCTTCCCGTGGGCGGCGCCGTCACCGTTGGCCACGGCGCTGGCGTTCGAGGCTGCGAGCAGGGCCAGGGCCGCGCCGACCGCTGCCGCGGTCCAAGCCGCGCGGTGCCATGCTGTGCTGCTTGTTCGCATGGGTGGCTGCCTTCCTTTCGTGGTGCTTCCTGGACGGTCCAGCAGGCGCAGGACAACCGCTGCCGGTCGCTTGAGATGGTGGTTGCGGCTTCTCATGCGGCCCTAGAGCGTCACTTTCGCCCGTCCTTCGGCGTGGGCGGACAGGCGTACAGGGCCGGTCGGTACGGATCCGTACCGACCGGCCCTGTACGTCGGTCAGACGACGGCACCCGCTGCGGCGGCGGGCGCGTCCTTGTCCTCGGCAGCCGGTTCGGCCCGGCCGCCCGGCAGGAACACCACTGTCAGCACCGCGCCGACCAGGGCGACAACGCCGCACACCACGAGCATGGTGTCCAGGGCGTGCACGAAGGCGCCGCTGACGGTGCTCCGCAGGCTCGCCGAGCCGAGCCTGTCGGCGACCGCTATGCCGCCCGAGGCGTTCTTCCGGATCGCGGTGGTGGCCTGGGCCGGCAGCCCGGTGAGGTGCAGCCGGCTGACGTAGGCGGTGTTGAGCACGGTGCCGAGCACCGCGACGCCGACGGTGCCGCCGACGGTCCGCATCGCCTGGAAGACGGCCGAGGCGACACCGGCCCGCTCTGCCGACACCGAGCCGAGGGCGGCTGCCATCGCGGTCGGCATGGCGAAGCCGAGTCCGGCGCCCACCACGGCGAACCAGGCGGCCGCGTAGCCGTATCCGGTACCGGTGCCGGTCAGCGCGCCGCTGAGCAGGCCGATGCCCATCACGACAAAGCCGATGGTGACCACGACCTTGGCACCGGCCTTCGGTCCGATCCGGTCCGCGATCCGGGTGCCGACCAGCATGCCGCCGACCACCGGCAGCAGCCGTAGACCGGTGCCCAGCGCGTTGGCGCCGTCGATGACCTGGAAGTACTGCGGCATCGTGAACAGCAGGCCGAACATTGCGAAGGTGCAGATCAGACCCAGTGCGGTGCCCCAGCGGAAGCCGGCCGGCCTGAACAGCGCCAGGTCCACCAGCGGACGCCGGCCGGTCCGTCCGGCGCGGGCCTGCCACAGCACGAATGCCATGAGGAACACCACGCCCGCCACGATCGGGCCGTATGCCGCCGCGTCGCTCCAGCCCTTCTGGCCGGCCTCGATCATGCCGAAGGTGATCCCGACCAGGCCGGCGCTGGAGGTCAGCGTGCCCAGCAGGTCCAGCGTGGGCCGGTCGGGGCTCTTGGAAGACGGCAACAGCACGAAGCCCGCGATCAGGGCCAACGCGATCACCGGCACGTTGAGCAGGAACACCGAGCCCCACCAGAAGCGGTCGAGCAGCGCGCCACCGATGATCGGGCCGAGCGGGATGCCGACCGAGTTGGCGGTGATCCACACCGCGACCGCCCGGGAGCGCTCCCTCTCCTCGAAGAGCACCGGCAGCATGGCCAGCGTCATCGGGGTGAGGAACGCCGCGCCGAGGCCGAGCAGCGCCCGGGCGCCGATCAGTTCACCGGCCGAGGTGGAGTACGCGCACAGCGCCGAGGCGGCGCCGAACACCACGAGTCCGCCGAGCAGGAACAGCTTGCGGCCGTAGCGGTCGCCGAGCAGGCCGGCCGGCAGCAGCAGCGCGGCAAGCACCAGGTTGTAGGCATTGGCGAACCACTGCAGGTCCTGCGTGGAGGCGTGCAGCGAGGTCGCGAGGGTGGGCAGGGCGACGTTGAGGATCGTCAGGTCCAGCCCGATGACCAGGCCGGCCAGGGCGAGGGCGCCGAGCCCCCACCAACGGCGGGGATTGGGGTGGGTTTCAGTCGTCATGGCGCTGTCTGCTTCCTCTGGGTTCCCAGGGTCGGGTCGAGCGGGTGCGGTTCAGCGGAGTGGTTCAGCGGGAAGTCAGGTCGCCTGCGGGTCCTGCATCCGCGGTGCCGTACGCCGCAGTGGCCCCGGGGTGCGGTGTCCGGGGCCGGGCGGGCCACCAGGCGCGCTCCCCCAGCAGGGTGAGGACGGCAGGTCCGAGCACCAGCCGGATGATCGTGGCGTCGAGCACCACCGCGACGGCGAGCCCGAGGCCGAACATCTTCAGGATCGGGTCGCTGATCCCGGCGAAGCTGAGGAAGACCAGCGTCATGATCGCGGCGGCGGCCGCGATCACCCGTCCGGTACGGGACAGGCCGGCCACCACGGCGCGCCGGGCATCGCCGCCCGCGAGGTATTCGTCGCGTGTCGCCGAGAGCAGGAACACCTCGTAGTCCATGGACAGCCCGAACAGCACCGCGAACAGCAGCATCGGCACCATGGGCTGGATCGGCAGCGATTCCTGCACGCCGAGCAGCGAACGGCCCCAGCCCCATTGGAAGACGGCCACGAGCACGCCGTACGCGGCGCCGATCGACAGCACCGCCATCACCACCGACTTCACCGCGATCCACGGCGCCCGGAACATCGCGAACAGCAGCAGCGCGCCGGCCACCAGCACCGCGCCGAGCAGCAGCGGCAGCCGCGCGCCGACGGTGTCGGCCATGTCGATGGCGAAGGCCGTGGTCCCGCCGACGTAGGCGCGGCCGCCACCGGACTTGAGCGCGGCCGGGCCGATGTCGTCCCGGATCCGGTGCACGAGCCGGGAGACCTGGACGGCCTGCGGCGAGTGCTTGGGCACGACGGTGACCAGCGCGTACTTGCCGTCTTGCGACTGCTCGGCGGGGGTGACCGCGGCGACTTCGAGGTCCGCGGTGAGGCCGCTGGTCAGCCGGTCGAGGGCGTCAGCGCCACCGGTCGGCGGCAGCGCGACGGTGAGCAGCAGCGGCGCGTTCCAGCCGGGGCCGAAGTCGGCGGCGACCTGGTCGTAGGCGCGGCGCTGAGTGAAGGACGTCGGCTGGTTGCCGTCGTCGGGGGTGCCGAGCCGCATGGACAGTGCCGGGGCGGCGATCGCCAGCATGATCGCGGTGGCGGCGAGCGCGAACAGCGTGGGACGGCGGCCGATCCGTGCACCCCAGCTGGCCCAACGGCCGGTGATGGGCGCTCCGTCGGCGGTGGCCTGGGTGACCGCCGGGCGGCGGCCGACCCGCCAGCGGTTGACGCGGTGGCCGAGCAGCGCGAGCACGGCCGGCAGCAGGGTCAGCGCGGCGAGCATGGTGGCCAGGACGGTCAGCGCCGCGGCCATGCCGGTGCCGCCGATGAAGGGAACGCCGACCAGCAGCAGGCCGAGGATCGCGGCCACCACCGTGCCGCCCGCGAAGAACACTGCGTGACCGGCCGATGCGAGGGTCTTGCCGACCGCCTCCTGCTTGCTCAGCCCGGTGTCGAGCAGTTGGCGGAACCGGGTCACCACGAACAGGGCGTAGTCGACGCCGGCGCCGAGGCCGAGCATCACCGCCACGCTCGGCGCGATGGTGGGGATGGCCATCACCGAGGCGGCGGTGAGCGACAGCGCGATGCCGACGCCGAGGCCGATCAGCGCGGTGATCACCGGCAGCCCGGCCGCGACCACCGAGCCGAAGGCGACCAGCAGCACGATCAACGCGGCGATGATGCCGATGAATTCGGCCGGTCCGGTCTCCGCGGTCGACGCCAGGTCGGGCACCTGTCCGCGGAAGTCGACCAGTACACCGGCCGAACGCGCCCCGGCGGCAGCCGAGTCGAGCAGCTTGGCGTCAGAGGCCGACAGATCGTTGAGCGCGGCGCCGTACTGCACGTCGCTGGTGGCGGTACGGCCGTCGGTGCTGATCCGGGCGCCGGCCGCCAGCGGACTGGCGGCGGAGTCGACCTTCGGCTCCCTGCCGAACGCCTGCACGGTGGAAGCGATGACGGCGGCCTTGTCCGGGTCCTTGAGCGAACCGGTGGCGGTGTGCCAGACCACGGTGGTCGTGGTGGCACCGGTGGCGGGGAAGTGCTCGGTGGCCAGGTCGACCGCGTGCTGGGAGTCGGCGCCCGGAATCGTGTACTCGTTCCCGAACGCGCCGCCGCTGAAGGAACTGATGCCGAAGAGAACGACTGCGGCGAGGATCCAGGCGGCAATGGCGCGCCACGGGTGAGCGGCGATCGCGCGGCCCAGGCTGTCAAGGATGCGTTCCATGCCGACCAAGCTACTCGCACTCGCTGCATATTTGCAATAACTGCAGATATGCTATGCCTGCAGTACACTGAAGCCATGGCCATCGCTCAGGAACCGCACCCGACCAGCAGGCAGGAGTGCGCACTGCACGGACGGAAGCCCTCGCTGCGAGAACGCAAGAGGCTGCGTACTCGGCAGGCGCTCATCGACGCCGCGGTCGACCTGTTCGACCGGCAGGGCTACGACGAGACCACGATCGCCGAGATCGCCGACGCCGCCGACGTCTCGGCCCGCACCTTCTTCAGCTACTTCGCCAGCAAGGAAGAGATCCTCTTCCCGGACAGCGCCAGCCGGGTGCAGCTGGCGGTGGACGCGATCGACGCGCGCGGTCCGGACGACCGGCCGGTCGACGTACTGCTGCGCGCCCTCCAGCACGTCGGCGAGGTGGACACCGACATGGTCAGCCGGATGGCGGCGGTACGGATGCGGCTGGTCCTCGAAGTACCCGCCGTGCGCGGCCGGGGCCTGCAGATCCTGTTCTCCGCGCAGCGCGACATGGCCCGCCATCTCCAAGCCGCGTTCCCGGACCAGCTCGACGAGATCAGCGCGGCGGCACTGGTCGGCGCCATGGTCGGCGCCATCTCCTCCGCGCTCGCCGCCCTGTTCGACGACCCCGAGCAGGCCAAGGAGACGCTGTCCGAGAACCCCGACCACATGAAGGGGCAGATCGCCCGCGCCGCCCAGATCGCGCTGGGCCCCTGGATCGCCGGCCCGGGTGTGCCGTAGGCCGCCGGCGGCGCTCACCGCAGATACCTCAGCTGATCCCACAGAGCGCGTTCGGCCGCGGACAGCGGCACCTCCGGGATCATCCGCTCCGGATGGCCGGCCGGCGGCTCGGCCGCCGCGGCCAGCGCGTGCTCCCAGGCGTGGGAGTCCGCCGGCGGCCCGTAGAGCCAGCAGACGCACTGCAGCCCGGGGAGCAGCCATTCCAGCAGCCGCCCCCAGCCCGCCCACCCCCGCCCGGCCATCCGATGCCGCCCCATTCCCGCGTCCCCGTATTACGCACGGGCCCAGTGTCGGGGCGTGACCCTATGCGGCCCTTAACGCGCCGGCAGGGCAGCTTCGAACACACTGCTCCTCCAACCGCCGTACGAACCGGCCCGGTGCGTCCGGCAACGGTGACACCGGGCACAGGTCCAGGACCCCGGACCGGGGGACGGACCGGATGTACCGTGCCCGCCCGGCAGCAGATACGCGCGAAGAGCACGCACCCGATCCACACCGGCGGGACCAGATCGCCAACCGGCTCGGGCACGAACACCTGCGGCACACCGGCCTGACCCGGACGGCCGACGCCGTGCCCCGGGCACGGCTCGCCGCGGACCACCCGGCAGCGCCAGACCCCGTTCAGCTGTACTTCACGGGGCACTTCCACCGGTACGCCGACGCGCCTCGTCAGCTGCCGAAGAACTCGACCAGCACCGGACGAGCGCGTCCGGGGCCACCTCGTGCACCTGCCCCTCGAGCGTCCGGTGCCCGGCCGCGGGAAAAGCGTCCGCGGTGGACTTCGCCGCCTGCTGAAGGCTCTGCGGGCCGGCTCCACCGGCGAGGACCCGACCCGAACGGCGATCGCCGAGGCGAAGTCGCGCGGCACGCCGCCGTCGCCGAGCAGCTCGTCGTCGTAGCCGGACCTCGGGGCGACGGCCCCAACACGGCCCAGCCCGGCTGTGCCCGAATGCCCGCTACGGCCTGGGCGGGGCGTTCGTCGTCAACAGCGCCACGGCGTCGCCCCTGCGCCCGCCGTCGAACAGCTCGTAGAGCCCTTCGGTCTACTCCTTGATCCAGGCGCCGTCTTCGACCCCGGCCATGAACGGTGGCTCGCAGAGCGCCAACTTGCTGCTCCCGGGGCCGGCTGCCGCGGTCGCCACGGCAAGGGCCGTACCGGAGGAGACCGCGCAGACGTACGCCTCGCCGCCGGCCTGCGCCATGAGGGCCTGCAGGTCCCCGACCTCGCGGGCGGCCGAGTAAGGCGTGGTGTCCGAGCTTTCACCTCGCGACGGTCCTGGGCGGACCGTGAAGCTGTCCTGCAGCAGAGCGGCAAGTGGCGCCGGGGTGGCCGGCGTTGGGCTGAAACCGATGCTGGCTCCGCCTGGCCCGCGGTGGTGTGCGCCATGCGGCGAACAAAATACCGGCCGCGCCGATCACGGCCTGAAGCGCTACCGCACCAACTGACAGGCAGATCACGGTGCAGGCAGCCAGGATGCACACGAGCGCGACCAAGTCGGCTTTGCGGTGATCGAGCCCTGCCGGGATTGCTGGGCGGTACCTGAAACAGCAGAGCTCTCTTCCGGTGGCCCAACCCGCGACGACACCGCCGTCCCTTCCCCGCCGGGAAGGGACAGGCCCGCGAGGAACTCAGCCCCGGACAAGCAGCGAGCCGCTTCGCGCCGCATGTCTCCTGAGGTTGATTCCCCGACTTCCACCGCTTGCGCGATGAAGCCCGCCCCCGAAAACATGCAGCCAACCGGCTACACGTAAGACGAGCACCGACACCGTGTCAACTCCCTTCCAGGAGTGTGGTTAACGACACTCCTTCCCCGGTCGCCCAGACAGCCAGCCCGGACGTAGCGGGCTCCTGTCGTGCATGCCGTCTGCGGATCTATCGTTGTCCATGGGCGACTGGGGGTCGTCATCGTGCGGGATACACAGCTGGTGCAGACGGCAGTGATCGGTGATGAGCGCTCGGACGTGCCCGTCGTACTGCCGGTAGAGGCGATCGAACTCGACGCCTTCCACCGCACGCATGCCCATGACACCTTCTGGTGCGGGACGCTCCTGGGCGGCTGCGGCGCCCAGCCCGCGCACAAGCTGCACCTCGGCCGACAATGCCACTTCCAGCACTATCCCCAGTCCGGCGGAACCCGTTCGTCTACCGCCGGCCACGGGTCGGCGAGCCCAGTGCCGACCACCTGTACGTGAAGCCGGCGATGTCCCGGTCGCTGCTGGAACACGGCCGGGCAGGCCGGTTCGCCTTCCCTGCGCCAACCGGCTCACTGCTGGACGCAGACCTAAGGACGGTCGCTCCCTGAGCGTCCACATGGACGGCTCCGTGCCGCCCGACTGGGCAGGCGGCCGCACCGTCGTCCTGGGCCCCGGTGGGGTGCTGGACCCGGGCGTGCTCTCCGGCTGCCCGTACGTGCATAGACTGCGGTGCGGGAGCGAGGGGTCCGGCCGCCGCCTGTGCATCGGTACCCAGAGCCCGGCCCGCCCCACCGAGCGGGTCCCCGTCAACGACTGCGCCCGGACCGAGGACGGGCCTGATCACCCCGGCCGCCACCGAGATTCCGGAGCAACACCCCGCCGCCCCCGGCTCCGCACCCGCCGGAGCCACACCGCTCGGGAACCTTGCCGGAGAGCGTCACCCCGTTCATCCGCGGGCTGGCAGCCGCCCAGCGCAGCGCGAC
This sequence comes from Streptomyces sp. NRRL F-525, assembly GCF_000716605.1. GTDB lineage: Bacteria > Actinomycetota > Actinomycetes > Streptomycetales > Streptomycetaceae > Streptomyces. The sequence continues at coordinate 17,260 of NZ_JNXE01000075.1, forward strand.
GGTCGCACACGGACGCCGCCTGTGCGCTGGCAGCGGCCCCTCCCTCGCCACACCGGGTGCCACAACCCGCACCGAAGCCCAACAGGCTCCGGAGAAAGCCCGGACCTGCCGCGCGG
>NZ_JNXE01000076.1 GCF_000716605.1 Streptomyces sp. NRRL F-525
GGCGCATCTTCCGCAGATCCCGGTGCAGCCCGAATCGAATGACGTCAATCGCCGCCGCCGTCCTCACCCTGGAGCGGCAACGCTGAAAGAGCTCACTGTTCGCGGCCTTGCCGCCCTCGTCGGCGCTGTACATCCGGAAGACCGCTGGGACTTCGACCCGCAGAGAAACCCGGCCCAAGTCGTCGGCCGCCGCGGGGATCGCGGGCGCCGCCGCCACTGAGGCGAGAACAGCGACGAGGCACGCCGGCAGTATGGAGAGGCGTCCGGTGATCAATAACCGTCGAAGCATGCGGGCACTATGCCAGCGAGCATCGATGGCCATCGCCCCGGCCCCTGCTGCGCGGCCCCTGTCGCCGCACGGCAGCCGGCACCGGCCGGACCTATCGATCCGAGACAGCAGATGTTCTGAGCCACTGGTCCTCGCGTGAGTGAACTGGTGGGGGGGCGCGGCAGTTGTCGCCGTCGGCGCAGGAGGCGCTTCACACGTGGGCGGTGGCCGCGCTGGTGGCGGGGCGGGATCGCGAGGGCGTTGCCGCGGTGTTCCAGGTATCGCTCACGCCAGTGGAAAAGTGGTGGGCGAAGTTGCTCGCGGGCGGATGCGGGGCCCTGGTGGCGCAGCCCCGCGGGCGCCGGGCCGGCGAGCACCAGCTGCTGAACGAGGTCGAGCAACAGGCCGTCCTGGATCACCGGCCGTGTGATGTGGGTCTTGCAGGCCGGCTGTGGACTCGGGCCGGCGTGGGGAATCTGATCGCGCCGCTGTACGGGTACGGCTGACCGAGCAGGGCGTGGGCACGTACCTGTGCCGATGGGGCCTGACGTTCCAGCGCCCGGACGAGCGGGCCGTCGAGCAGAACGCGGAAGCCGTCCACGTCCGGTACCAGGAGACCTGGCCGGCCATCCGCGCCAAGGCCCGGGCAGAGGGGAGCGAGGTGCTCTTCGCCGACCAGGCCGGCATCCGCTCCGACGAGGTCACCAGCCGCACCTGGGGCGAGAAAAGGCGCACCCCGACCGTGCGCCGTACCGGCAACCGGTTCTCCGTGAACGCGATGTCCGCGATCAGCACGAAGGGCCGCGGGCACTTCATGGTGTTCACCGAGACCATCGACGCCGACGTCATGTGCCGCTTCCTGGACCGTCTCGCCGGACACGTCGAGCACAAGGCCCACCTCGTCCTGGACAGCCACTGCGCGCACCGCTCCCGCAAGGCCCGTGCCTGGCCCGCCGCCCACCCCGACCGGATCGAGCTGCACTTCCTGCCGTCGTACTCGCCCGAGCCGAACCCGGACGAGCTGGTCAACGCCGACCTCGAACGCAGCCTGCCCATGCACCACCGGGCCCGCGACCAGGCCCAACTCGCCGCCGAAACCCGCAGGTTCTTCCCTCGTCGTCAACGTCAGCCACACATCGTCCGCGGCTGCATCGGCGGCCCCCACGTGCTCTACACCCTCGAACAGAACCCTTTGAGTTCCGGATCAGTAGGAGTACGGAGCGGTTCGCCGTCCGAGGTGAGGTTCTCGACGCGCGGCGCGGGCCGCCCTCTTCCTTCACCACGCCTCAACACGAGCCGGGAAAAGGGGGATCGATGCTCGCGAATTCATGGTCACGTGTCAACTACCGGTCCGTTGAACGGGACAGAGCACGACAAGCCGCACGCGGCGTATCACGCTGTTCCCGACGATGCAGGGCGTGCCGGTACGGCTGTACGGCATTCGACGTGCCTGGCACACGAAACAGCCGAAAGGAGGAACGCCATGGAGAAGACCGTCGTTACCAGCGACCCGCAGAGCGACGAGCGGGAATCGGTCAAGGTCGAGGTCGGGATCACCGTCAAGTTCTGACGCCGCCCGCTTCCCACCACAGGTCGCCCCGAGCTTCCGGTGCGGCCATTGCCCCGACCGCACCGGAAGCGCATCCGCAGATGACGACTTGTACGCCGGTACCGCGCAGCGAACAGTGAGGAAAAGGGGAGCCATGGAGAAAACCGTCGTCAACAACAACCCGCAAGCACAGAACCAGGACGACTCCCAATCGACGTTCCTATCGGTGATGGTCCTCATCACGGTGAAGTTCTGACCCTTTCGTCTCGTTTCCTGAGCCGCGTCCGGCGCTTCCCCGTGCGTGAAGCGCCGGACCACCCTGGAGAACGTATGAAGATCACTCTGGTCTGCATGCCGTGGGCCACCACAGCAACTCCTTCACTGGCGCTCGGTATTCTCTCGCGCAGGATCGCGAACACCTTTCCCGAGGTCGCGACCGAGACCGTCTACGCCAACATCGATTTCGCCGACTGGATGGACGAACAAGGGGGTTTGGGCGCCGCCGAGTACAGCTTCTTCTCCCTGCACAGCTATTTCCTCGGGTGCGGTGACTGGGTGTTCTCGTCCGCTCTCTACGACGACTCGTGCTGGCGGGTCGACGAATTCCGCGGCGCGTACCAGAACAGGATCACCGCCGACCAGATGGAGGCGTCCCTGCGGCTGCACCAGTTGGTGCCCGAATTCATCGACGCGATGGCGCGGCGCATCGTGGCCGGCGAGCCCGATGTCGTCGGAGCGACCTCGACGTTCCAGCAGAACGTGGCCTCGCTCGCACTGCTGCGCCGCATCAAAGAACTCTCTCCCGCCACGAAGACCGTCATGGGCGGCGCCAACTGCGACGGCCCGCAGGGAGAGGCCCTGCATCGCAACTTCGCGTTCCTCGACTACGTGGTACGGGGTGAGGCGGAGCGGACGTTCCCCGAACTCGTCGCGGCGCTCAAGGGCGATCACGGCGGCGACACCTCGCACATCGCGGGCCTGTGCCGGCGCGACGGCGGCCGCAGCGTGAGCAATCCACCAGCCGAACGGCTGCTGGCGCCGTCCGAGATCCCCTCCCCCGACTACGACCCCTACTTCGAGCGGCTGCGGCGCTCCCGTGTCCAGTCCTGGTACGAAACCGTGCTCACCGTCGAGGGAGCGCGCGGCTGCTGGTGGGGCGAGAAGCACCACTGCACGTTCTGCGGGCTCAACGGCTCGGCGATGACCTTCCGCAGCAAGAGCCCGCACACCTACCTGGAGGAGATTCTCACCCTCGCCGAGCGCCACCACGTCCTGGACTTCTACGCGGTGGACAACATTCTGGAGATGTCCTATCTCGACTCCGTCCTGGACAGGCTCGCGGAGGCGCCCTTCGACCTGCGCATCCAGTACGAGGTCAAGTCGAACATGAAGCTGTCGCAGATCGGCCAGATGCGCAGGGCGGGAGTGGTCAGCGTCCAGGCAGGCATCGAGAGCCTGAGCACCCGCGTACTGAAGATCATGGACAAGGGCGTGAGCGGCACCCACAACGTGCGTTTCCTGCGGGACGCGGAGAGCAACAGCCTCTCCGTGGCCTGGAATTACCTGTACGGCTTCCCGGGCGAGACCGCCGAGGACTACCTGCCCATCATCGAACAGCTCCCCGCGCTGCACCACTTGCACCCCTCCAACGGGGTCAACCGCATCGCGCTGGAACGCTTCAGTCCCTACTTCGACCGTCCCGAGCTGGGTTTCGCCGAGCGGCGCCCGCAGGAGCAGTACCAGGTCACCTACGACCTGCCAGAGTCCGAACTGGCCGACCTTGCCTATGTGTTCGAAACTCCCAGCCAGGGCATCGATGCCAAGGTGGCGGAGCGGCTCAAGCAGGCGCTGGACGAGTGGGGCAGCAACTACATCCACAGCCGTCTCTCCTACGTCGATCACGGCGACCGCATCGAACTCACCAACTCCAGGCCGGACTTCGCCTGGCGGACCATGACCCTGCGGGACGCCACGGAGGTCGAACTCTTCCGGGCCCTGCACGACCCCCGGTCCGCCGACCAGTTGGTGCGTCGCACGGCCAAAAGCTGTACCGCCTGGGACCGGGAACGGGTTGAGTCGCTGCTGGCCGACTGGCGCCGCCAGGGGCTGGTCTTCATCGAGGGAGACCGTGCCGTCCATGTCGCCACCGATCACGAGAACCAGCTGATCTGCCGCATCCGCCGCGAGTCGGACCAGACCGGCGGACCCGAACTGGCCCTGGACCTAGCCGAGGAGCCCACATGCGTGAAGATCTCCTGACCGCGCCGTCGGCGACCCCGTACGGGCCAATCGGCGACCAGGTGCACGACCTCTACCGAAGCGGCGTTCGGTGCGCGGACCTCGACGAGCCCGTCTCACTGCGCTCGCCCGGCCCCCGCGACCTTCGCGCCCTGGACTTCGTCCGCATCGCCAGCGCTCACGGCCTGCTGGTGCGCTGGCATCTGCGCGCGGGGCGACGGGCCCTGCCCGCTCTGACAGCCCACGACTTGTCCCACCTCCAGCCCCCGCTCTCCCTGGACGGCCCCCGGTCTGCCGAACGCCTCGCCCAGTGGAACACCCGTTTCTACATCGGCCGTTGCGTGTGGCGCCGTGGTCCCGGATTCGTGCAGATCCGCGACCGGCGGGACGGCGTCCTGCAACGGTTCGACCTGGTGCGACCGGAGTACGCACAGGCGGTGCCCCTCCTGGAGAAACAGGAGACGGACGCGGTCGATCCCGAGGTCCTTGCCGCACTGCGCGCCGAACGCCTCCTCCTCACCTTCGGCGGCCTGGACTGGTGGGCCCCGTACTTGATGGACAGGTGGCCGGTGCCGTCCATGGTCCTGTGACCGACGTGGGCGGCAGCGTCGTGAAGCAATCGAACGAACCCGATGAATCGCAGCAATGGCAGCGCTTGGAGGAGACGCCGTGGTCAACGACATCGCCGCGGGGGTCCTCGCCTGCGGGGCCGTGGTCTGGCTGGTGTGGCGCGGGTTCCGCACGTCGCCGGGCTCGTTCGGCTCGTGGGCGATGTTCTCCCACATCTGGGCCTACCGGGCCCAGTTGCACGACGTGCGCGACGGGGAGCCCGTCTGTCCGTGGGAATACGAAATGCGCCAGGACCACTTCAACTCCCCCGACGCGCTCAGCTCCCTGGTCACCTACCTCGACGAGGTGCACGGCCGCCGCGTGGCCGGGAACGGGGTGATCCTGATGCCCTTCGACCGCGTCAGGATCGCGGTCAGAAACGGCAAGGTCGTCCGTGCCTGACCTGCTGTCGGTGCACGGCGCCACGGCCGGCCCGGCTCTGTGCTGCTTCCGCCTGCTTCTGGGCACCGCGCTGCTGTGGAAGATCACCGCCGACCATGTGTTCGGCATGGCACGGTTCTTCGACGACCGGCCCAAGTCCCTGGTGCGGTGGCGCTACGAGCGGGACGAGATGGCGGTGAAAGTGCTCCTGAGCCCGACGGCGTACAAGGTGTTCTACGCCGCTCGGGCCGTGGCGGTGCTGTGCCTGTTCGCGGGCGTGCTCACCCCGCTCGCGGCGGCACTCACCGCCGCCTGGTGCATGTTCGAGTTCACCTTCGACCGCAAGTTCAACACCCTCTTCCTGGGGATGATGTGCCTCCCGTTCGTCTTCGCCCAGGGATCCGACGCCTATCTGAGCCTGCAGTCGCTGCTCAACGCCCCCTCCCCGGCCGCGTTCCTCGACCCGCCCCGGATCCACGACGGCGGAACGCTGTCCTGGCCGCAGTTCGCCGCGGTGGTCCTGATGTTCCAGGTGTACTGGAGCAGCGCGTGGTTCAAGGCCGCCTCCCGCCAGTTCACCAGCGGAGACACCATGCAGAAGGTCTTCGAGCAGCTCGCCGCCGTGCGCGACGAACTGCCGGCGGGCCGCCGCGAGTACTACTTCCCCGACTGGTTCACCCGCCGGTTCGCCACCGACGAACCGGCCCTCGTCGCCCGCCGCTGGCGTATTCCGTCCCTGGCGACGATCGTCGTGGAGGCCGCCCTGCCCGTCCTGCTGATCGTCCCTGTCACCTGGCGTGTGGGGGCACTGCTCGGACTGCTCACCCATGCCGCCTTCACCTCGATGCTGCCCAAGCGGCTGGTGCCCTTCAGCCTCGCCTCGGTCGGTACCTATGTGCTCTTTCTCCCACCGACCACGTTCGTGACCCTGATCGGAGGATGGACATGACCCACCGTGCGGTACCGGCCAAGGCCCCGACCAGCTTCGGTGCCCGTGCACACGACTACGACCGGCTGCGCCCCGGCTATCCTCGCCGCGCTCTGACCGAGGCCTGGGCGGCCCTGGGCGGCGGTCCGCCGGGCACCGCGCTGGACGTCGGTTGCGGAACGGGCAAGCTCGCCGGCGCGCTGGCCGCCCTCGGCCACGAGGTCACCGGTGTCGAGCCGGACCCGCGGATGGCGGCCGTCGCCGCTGCGAACGGACTCGCCGTCGAGGTCGCCACCTTCGAGGAATGGGACCCTTGCGACCGGCGATTCGACCTGGTGGCCTGCGGTCAGGCCTGGCACTGGCTGCGCGCCGGGAACCGTACGGCCAAGGCGGCGCGCTGCCTGCACCCGGCCGGGCGGGTCCTGCTCGCCTGGAACTTCGGCTCCCACACACCGTCCATCGGCGCCGGCCTGACCCGGGTCTACGCCGCCGCCCTGCCGCACGGGCTGCCGACCGGGGAGGGCGGCCGGAAGGACCTCTCGGAGGCCGACGCCGACGAATACGCCGAAGAACTGCGCTCGCACGGTTTCGCCGTGACGAAAACGGCGGTGCCCTGGCAGAGCCACCTCACCTCACGGGAGTTCTGCACACTCCTCGGCACCGAGAGCCGACACCTGGCCCTGCCGTGGGCGATTCGACGCCGACTGCTGCGCGCGGTGGCCAGGCATCTCGACGCCGAGGAGGGCGGAGGGATACGTATGGACTACACGTGCGTCATCGTGGGGGCGTCCAGGGCCGGATGATGCCGTCGCGCCGGTGTGTCAGCGGGTGACACGTCCGTCGTTCGTCATCGGGCGATACGACCGTCCGGGTCGACGCGAGACTCCCCATTGCCGGCGTCCTGGCCCGCTTCACCCATCCCCTCCCCACCCATCCCGTCCAACAGGCTCACGGCCGGCACGACATGGTTGGCGACCGCCAGCACAGCCAGGCCAGCGGCAATCCCGATCAGCGGCACCTCGACACCGAAGGCGTCGGCCAGCGCCCCGCAGAGCACGGGGGCGAGCCAGACGCAGGACTGCACTGCCATGTTGACCGACGTCAGAACCCGTGCGGTCATCGCGTCCGGCACCACGGCAACCATGGCTGCCCCGAACACGGCGTTCAGCGGAGTGACGAACACGATGCTCACACCGAGGCACAGACCCGCCGCCCAGGGCCAGGCAGCCAGCGGGACGAGCCCGGCGACGCCTAACACAAGCATCCAGGAGACCAACCGAACGAGACGGTGGCCGCTGACACGCCGCACGACCCACCCGCAGGCGAGCGCGCCGCCCAGGCCGCACGCCGTGGCGATCCCCTCAGCCGCACCGATCTGCGAGGGAGAGGCTCCGCGGTGCCGCAGCGCCACGATGAACAGGAAGCCGATCCCGGTGAAGAGCAGATTCATCAGTGCCGACCACACCAAGGCGTACCGCAGGAACGCCACGCCCCGGACGAACGCGAGACCGGCCCCCAGGTCCCGGCGCAACGGCACGCGACGGGCGGCCCGTTCGGCGGGGTCCGGTCCCATCGGCGTACGGATCAGGAGGCAGGCAAGCGTGACGGCAGCGTACGAGAGGGCGTCCGCGAGGAACGGCGCCCAGCGAGCCAGCGCGAACAACGTCCCGCCGAGCGGTCCTCCGGCCAACTGCGCGCCGTGATCACGCACTTCAGCCCGGGCGAAGGCAGCCTTGAGCTGAGCCCCCGGGACAATCCGTTTCACCAGCGGTGCCGCCGCGCCGGCGAACACCGCGGACGCCAGGCCCTGCACCAGTGCCAGGAAGGCCATCAGCGGCAGCCACACTCGCCCGGCAACCACCGACCAGCAGACTGCCCCCATCACAACGAGCTGGATCAGTGACGCCCCGGTCAGCAGCGCCCGGCGCGAATAGCGGTCACCGGCAACGCCAGCGGGCAACAGGCCCGCCACCAGGCCGGCGCTCCCACACGTTCCCACCAAACCGGCCGCTTCGGCGGAACCGGTCGAGACCAGCATCAACAGCGGGAACGCCAGCCCAGAGACGCTGGTACCCAGCGCGGACACGGCGGTACCCGACCACCACAGGTTGTAGTCGCGGTTCCGCCACAGTGATGAAGGCAGCGGCTCCGCAGCCCTCCGCACTCCCCCGTTCACCGCCGCCGCAACTCGGTGCTGATGACCTGGGCGGTGCGCGCGGTCGCCTGGGCGAGTCGTTCCAGATGGTGCGCGGGATCGGTCACGACACACAACGACGCCATCGGCGCCTGCCCCGGCCATCCGTGCAGCGGTACGGCCGTGCAGCACACTCCCGCCACCAGTTCCTGACGGTCGAAAGCGGCGCCGCGGGCCCGTATGCCCGCGGCCTCCCGCGCCCAGGACTCAGGAGGCGGACCCGGCAGGGCAGTAGGACCAGCCGCGGCCACCAGCACCTTGCCCGCCGCCGTCCGCCACGGCCAGATCATCCCCCGGTGGGTCACGGCAGACGGCTCAACCTCCTTGCCGGGCACCCATTCCAGGACCTGTACCTGCCCCTTCCACAGCACGCAGATCCCCACCCCGACACCCGCGAGCTCCGCCAGGCCGTGTATCGGCTGCCGCGCCGCGGACAGCAGCCCGGGGTGCGGCTGCCACCGGCGCCCGAGGTGGAACATCTCCGGCCCCATCCGGTAGTTGCCGCGATGCCGTTCCACGGCGCCCAGCTCGACCAGCTGCTCAAGGAGCCGGTGAGCGGTCGACTTGGGCAGTCCGCACTCCACCGTCAGCCTCGTCAGCCCCGCCTCACCGGCCCGCTCCACCGCCTCGAGAAGACCGAAAGCTCCCTCCAGCACACTGCGGCCCGCGGCGCCCGGCGACGACGTCATGGGCACCGCCGCCGATGTCGCCACGTTCGCCGTCCGGGCGGCAACCGCCGTAGCCGCAGCTGTCGCAACCGCGGCCCCGACCGCCGGCGACGACCGCCGTCCCGGAAGCCGCTGTGGTGTATCCGGCCCGATCCCTCCGCGCCTGCTCAAGCCCTTCACCCCCGTTGCACCCCCTGCACCCGGTTGAAGGTTCGCATCCGGCCTACGGTCGAAACATTGTCGGATGCTTGTCGGACATGGGCGCAGCTCTCCTGTAGGGAAACCGTTCAGCCCGTCAGGCGGTACTCGGCCTGGTCGAGGCGGGGAGAGAGACGTGGGGGTTCTTGACGCGAGGTCGGAATATGACGCGGCGTCCGTTCCGATGCCGAGACCCTGATCCGGCGCCGGGCCGCCGACGCACCGCAGCACAGCGAAGCCCTCGGTGAACTGGCAACGCTCATTGAGCAGTTCCACGCCTCGAAGACCGGGGAACCGAGTGGTCCACCTGCGGACGAGGTCATGCAGCACCCCTGGTACCTCCGGCCGACACCTACCGAGAGATCATCATCGACCGCGTCGCGCGAACAGCCCTTCCCTCACAAGCCGACCGAGCGGCCGACCAGTCGCACGGCACCGGCGAAGGCACTGAACAGACGAGTGGCGTCGAGCCGACTGCCGGCGGGGACAAGCCCTGACCAGCGGCAGGCCCTCGGCGCCGAGCAACCGCCCGGCAGCCTGCATCAGGAGGCCGCGGTGTACCGCCACAGACTCCCGGCGAGAGCCGTCCCGACGCCCACCGGAGACGGGAGGAAAAGCCAGACTGTCCGCCATGGACACTTCCTCAGCCAACCAGGACCGTGAAGAAGCAGAGCGGCTGAGCACCGCCGTGGGCGTCCTCGCCGACTTCCTGAGCCGCCAGCCGCTCACCCAGGCCCTGGCCTCGCTGGAGCACCGATTGGAGGGCGCCGACGGGACGCATGTCATGCGGGTCGCCGAGGAGGGCCACGTCGTGCCGGAGCTGCTTGCCTCAGCGCTCACGGTCCGCGAGAGCCTGGGCCGGATCAATGACCTGATCCACGCCTGCGGCATCCTCCTCGTACTGCCCCAGATCCTCGGGGATGAAGAACGCATCACCGTCCGTCCCTCCCTCGGCGCCGGCAACGACCCGAGCCGCCCGTACGACCTGGAGACGGACCAGCGCATCGCGGAGTTCAAGCTCGCTCGTTGGCGCGGCGCGGACGCCATGCGCAAGCGCCAGACCTTCAAGGACCTCGTGATGCTCGCCGCCGATACCTCCGGCCGCCGGGCAGAGCTGTTTGTGATCGGTCCCGAGCCCCGCCGTTTCCTGGCCACCAGCACGTCAACCGCGGCCTGGGCCCTGGATCGCGCCCCAGGGGCACTGCGGACCTTCACCAGCGTCTTCGGCACACCGAGCATGTCCGTCGCCCAGTTCACCGCGACGCATGCCGCCCACGTTCAGATCACCGATCTGCGGGATCTTCTCCCCGCGTCCGTCGCAGCCCTCCTGGAGTGAATGTCCTCGGCACGAGGCGCCAGCCGTGCGAAGAGCCTTGTATTCACGCTCCCCAAGCCGCGGCGGCGCGTTCCGCCGCTAGCGCGGCGCCAGCAAAAGGCCCAGTCCACGACGGCAGTCTGCGTACTCAGACAGAGAAGGTTCAGCTGGTCCACGTCTCGATCTGGGCCGCGACCTCGCGTACCGGGAGTCCGTCCCGGGCGGCCCGGGCAAGGGGGATGACGGTGTCGAGACCGGGGCTGACCGGCAGCCCGCACGCGGCCAGATAGGCGGCGGTCACGGTGGCAGCGAACAGCAGGTTGCGGACCTCCAGACTGGGCTGCCGCGCCAGCTCGCACAACAGTGCCGCGGCCTTGTGGTGCGGCTCGGGGTAGACCTCCTGGCCCAGGATCTCCGCACGGTGCCGGGCCTCGGCAGCGACCGTGACGCCGTAGTCGGCGACCTGGGGATCCCCCGGGATCTGCTGCGCCACCGCCAGGATCCACGCGAGGTCGACCTTCAGGTTCACGCGGCGTCCCTCGGCGCGTCCTTCGGCAGCCCGTCCGGGAGGCCCGGGTATCGGTCCTCCCCGAACTCCGCCTCGAACCGCTCCGCGTAGGACGCCAGGAAGCCGGCAGCACCGGCCATGAACGCGGACCGGGACTCGTTCACGTCCTGCTCGATCAGATCGGCGACGTACCCCTGCAAGCTCAGCCCGCGCCGCTTGGCCCGCTCTTCGGCCGCTGCCCGCACGGCCTCGTCCAGCCGGATGTTGGTCTGCTTACTCATAGGCCCCAGCATAGCTAGCAGTCGATACCAGTGACTAGCAGCTTGCGGGAAGCCAACCGGAGGACGACTCGGACCAGCGAGAACCTCATCCTCAGTTCCACGCCCTCGGACCCCGTGCCCGCCGAAGGGTCTGTTGTCGGGTAGTCCCCCGCCGTGCCGCGAGGCGGCCCTCCGCCCTCTGCTCCCACGTCGCGCCGCCATCGTGCCGTGTCGGCCGCCGCCATTCACCTTGGGCTGTGGCGATGGCGCTTCGAGCCGCTCGATGGGGCCGGGCTGGCGGGCTGCACTTGTGGCCCTCAGCTGGTGCCTGGACGCCGGCTAGGCCGTAACCACCCCCGCGCAGACAAGGGAGGCTGCCGTTTTTCGGTGCTGGTGGCCCCGGTACCGGCCCCATCGCCAGGATGCTATGCGGTGGCTCTGACCTCCCAGCCGGACCTTCAAGAACAAGCTAGGAACCACCTCGGACAGGTGCCCTCGACGGCCAGCTTCAGGATCTTGGAGTGCTTCGGGCAGAGCCAGGAGACGCCATCCTCCAACACCATCTCCCCGTCGCCCTTCGCCAACTCCTTCGTCGCCGGCCACTGCGCCGACGACATCCCCCCCATCTCCTACGCGGTACCAGGGCGCCGACGCCGGCTACATCGAGTACCGAGTCACCAGTAGCGAGCGCGAACCGGCCTGCCTATCCCTCATCGACCTACTGGTCGGCGGCTTCGTGGGCCCGGTTGATCTCGGCCATGTGCTCCTCCGCCCAGGTCCGCAGCCCCGCAAGCGCGACTTCCAGGGACAGCCCGAGTTCGGTGAGCCGGTAGAAGACCCGCGGCGGCACGGTCGGTTCGACCCGGCGCGACACCAGCCCGTCGCCGGTCAGGCTTCGCAGCGTCACGGACAGCATCTTCTGCGAGACGCCGGGCATCCGGCGTCTCAGCTCCGCGAAGCGCACCTCGTCCGGTGCGGCATCGGCGAGCGTCTTGACGGCCATGGACGTCCACTTCGTACCGATGCGGTCCAGCAACTGCCGCGTCGGGCACTGGGGATCGAACAGATCGCCGCGCGCTCCGCGATCGGCGGTCCGGGCTCCTTGGGCGGTCACCTGTGGCTCCTGCGCTTGCCGACCGGGAGCCGGCGAGGTGCAGGATGCGGCGGATTTTCAGCCTTTGGGCCGCGCGAGACCGATGAGGACTTCGTCCTGCTGGACGGCACGCTCGCCACGTGCGACCGGGTTGGCGACAGACGGGCCGACTACTCCCACAAACACCGCGGGCACGGGGTGAACGTGCAGGTCCTCACTGACCCCGCCAGCCGGTTGCTGTGGCTCTCGCCCGCCCTACCGGGCCGCACTCACGATCTGACCACCGCCCGCACCCATCGGATCAGACGGATCTGCGAGCGCCAGGGCGTCCCCGTCCTCGCCGATCTCGCCTACCAGGGCGGAGGCCCATGGCTGACCACGGGCATCAACCGCAGGCCCCTGAAGGAACTCACCGTCAGCGAGAAGACCGTCAACCGGGCCCTGGCCTCGGCACGGGCCCCGATCGAGCGCAGCGTCGCACGCCTGAAGCCCTGGCGGATCTTCCGCAGGTCCCGATGTAGACCAAACCGTATGACGTCAATCGCCAAAGCCGTCCTCACCCTGGAGCGGCAACGCTGAAGAAGCTCAATGACAGTGACGCGACGCTACGGAGCACCGGGCGAGACGATGCCAGGCGTTCTGCCACGCGTGAGTGCGTTCGACATACCAACGCCGACCGACCTGAACAGGCGCCTTCCCGCCTTGTCTGCGATACGTCCGTGCAGGCCGCGTTCGCTGAGCAGAGCACGGGTGGTGTCCTAGTCGCAGCCGGCGTCCAGGTGCACAGTGATGAGGTCAGGCAACGCGAGCCCTCAAATGCTGGCGGCTCCCGCGGAAGCTCCATTGCAGCACCGCCCGGATCACCGCCGCCGTCCGTGCCGTCGTCGCCCTCGAACTCGCCACTTGATCAAGATCAAAAGACTCTGTGCCTTTTCCAACCTCAGGCCGACGTGGCCGTGTGGAGGGGCGAACACGTGGCGAGGGTGGCGGGAGTAGAGGGTGACGTAGGACCGGTTGCAACCCAAGTGCGCCGATCCACAGGGGCGCCCGATCTTCATCCAGGGCACGTTGCCACCCCTCCGAGGGGCAACGAGGTCCACGGCGGGTCGTGCGGAGCAGCACGCCTCCCGCACCGGGCAGAAGCCCGAGGCTCTCGGGGAGGCGTGCGACTCCTCGGGGTGGGGTCAGCCCACCGCGTTGGCCCGCTCGGCCGCGCTCAGCGACGAGAGGGGTTCGGCGACAGACTTGGCGTGGACCGGGGCCGCGTGGGTGGCCGGGGCCGGGTCGGCGTGGGTGGCC
>NZ_JNXE01000077.1 GCF_000716605.1 Streptomyces sp. NRRL F-525
GTGGGGGCTGGTCGCGCAGTTCCCCGCGCCCCTGGGGGGTTGGGGGTGGGCGGGGTTGGAGCCTGTGCCGGGGTGTCGCCGGCCTGGGTACTCCTGCTCCTCGTCAAGTCGACGCCCCCGACCGGTACTTGGTGGGCTGTCGGGTGCAACTGGCCCAGGAGCTCGCGGTCTTCGTCGTCGGCGTCGGGCGAGTCGAGGACGGCGAGGGTCGGGGCGTACTCCAGTTGGCGGGCGAAGGTGTCCGCGATGGTTCGCTGGTCGGTGGCTGCCGCTGCGAGGCCGGTCTCGGCCAGGTCGTCGCCGTTGCCGAGGTACGGGAGGAGCAGGGACGGGTCCACGGCGGTGATGACGGCGGTGACCGTGAGGCCGCCGGAGGTGATGACCTCGGCCATCGCCTTGGGTTCGACGGAGTCCCACAACTCGACTATCGCCAGGGGGACTTGACCGGTCGCGGCGAGGCGGCGGAGTTCCGGGACCAGGTCCTCGCGGAGCGCGCAGCACGCGCAGTCGTTGACCAGCGGGGTCTCGCCCGCGTCGACGATGCCCGTGGCGTCCCTGATCGTGCGGACGACCGTGCCGGCGGTGGCCGTAGCGAGGTCGTGGTGGAGTACGACGCTGCCGGGGACGTCGTGGAGGAGTTGGGCGACGGTCGCTCGGCGGGCGTCGGCGTGCAGGCCGGCGACGATCGCGACGGAGAGGTCGGACACCGTCAGGCCTGCTTCCCGTAGCGGCGCTCGAAGCGCTCCACGCGGCCGGCCGTGTCCAGGACGCGGGCCGTGCCGGTGTAGAAGGGGTGGCTGACGTTCGAGATCTCGACGTCCACGACGGGGTAGGTGTGGCCGTCCTCCCACTCGATCGTCTTCGTGCTCGTCAGAGTGGAGCGGGTGAGGAAGGCGTGGCGCGCGGCGCGGTCCCGGAAGACGACCGGGCCGTAGGGCGGGTGGATGTTCTCGCGCATCTCGGTCAGCGCTCCTCTCGGAAGTCGACGTGGCGGCCGGCGGCCGGGTCGTACTTGCGCAGGACCAGGCGGTCGGGGTTGTTCCTGCGGTTCTTGCGGGTCACGTAGGTGTAGCCGGTGCCGGCCGTGGACCTGAGTTTGATGACCGGGCGGAGTTCGTTGCGTGCCATGGCTGATACCTTACTGAAAATGAATTCCATTAGCAGCACTGGCTACGGCCCCGATCGAGGAGAGGTACGTCACTCGTGTCCGCCCACTGCATGCTGACCGGCGCCCGGCCCGGTTTCGGCAACCGCATCTCCCACTCCCACCGGCGCACCTCGCGCCGCTTCGACCCGAACATCCAGTCCAAGCGCTACTGGCTGCCCGGCGAGGGCCGCTACGTACGGCTGCGGCTGAGCGCGAAGGGGATCAAGACCGTGGACGCGATCGGCGTCGAGGCGGCCGTGGCCCGGATCCGCGAGCGCGGGGTGCGGATCTGATGGCGAAGAAGAGCAAGATCGCGAAGAACGAGCAACGGCGGGAGATCGTCGCGCGGTACGCGGCGCGGCGGGCCGAGTTGAAGGAGATCGTCCGGCGGGTCGGTTCGACGGAGGTCGAACGGGCCGCCGCGCAGCGGGAGTTGAGCCGCCAGCCGCGCGACGCGAGCGCCACCCGGGTTCGCAACCGCGACCAGGTCGACGGGCGGCCCCGGGGCTACTTCCGCGCCTTCGGGCTGTCCCGGGTGAACCTGCGCGGCCAGGCTCACAGCGGATACCTACCCGGCGTCCGCAAGTCCTCCTGGTAACCCCTGGTAGCTTGCTGCGGTCGTTCCGGCCAGGGCCGAGGCCAAGGCCGGCCGGGCGGCCGTCCGCGTCCCGCTACAGCTTGGGAGCCACCAGTGACTACGGCGTTTTCGACGGTGTCGACGGTACGGATGGCGGCGGCCGCCGCCGGGCTGGCGGGCGCGCTCGCCCTGACCGGGTGCAGCGGTGACTCCTCGGACGACTCCTCCTCCACGCCGAGCGCGTCCTCGTCGGCGACGTCGACCGCGACGGCGGACTCCGGCGGCTCGGGCAGCAGCCCGTCGGCCGCGTCCGACGGGCTGCAGGGCAGCTGGCTCGCCACGGCGGACGGGAAGGCGCTGGTCCTTGTGGTCACCGGCAAGCAGGCCGCGCTGTTCACGACCGGTGGCACCGTGTGCAACGGGACGGCCGGTGAGGAGGCGGGGATGCAGATGATCCACCTCAAGTGCACGGACAAGAGCAAGACCCGGACGACCGGAATGGTCGACTCCGTCAGCAAGTCGAGCCTCGCGGTCACCTGGTCGGGGAGCACCGCCAAGGAGACGTACACGCGGGCCGAGGGCGGCAAGATGCCGTCGGGGCTGCCCACGGCGAGCCTGGGGTAGTAGGGGCGAGGCAGGTCCGGGGTGGCTCCCGGGGTGCGGGGCGGTCTGCGGAGGGGGGTCCGGTGCGGGATGATCCCCTCATGCGCACCATTCCCCTCGCCGTCGCCGCACTCGCGTCGGCTCTGCTTCTGACCGCCTGCGACAGTGGCAGCGGCGGTGGTTCCTCCGACAGCAAGAACGGGTCGGCCTGCTCGTTCGACGGGGTCGCCGTCCAGGTCGGGCCGGCGAGCACCGCTCCGGCCGCCGGTGACACCGGTGAGGTGCCCGTCTCGCTCACCAACCAGAGCAAGCCCTGCGACCTGAACGGCTTCGCGGGCGCCACGCTGGTGGCCGGCGACACCAAGGTCGCCCTCTCCACCCAGAAGGGTGCCAAGGCGCAGAAGCTGAAGCTCGCCAAGGGCGACGCGGCCTCCTTCACCATCACCTACGTACGCGGCAAGGCGGGCGACAAGCTGAGCCTGGCCGCGACGAAGGTGGTCATCACGCTGCCCGGCAGCAGCGACACCGCGAGCTACAAGTGGTCGTACGGACCCGTCCAGGGCAAGACCTCGGTGAGCGACTCGGACGCCTCGGTGAGCGCGTTCACGCAGGCCGGCGACTGACCTCCGTCAGTCCAGGGGCGGCCGGGCCCTGACCTGGGCCCGGTCCGCCGCCTCGGCGCCCTCCGTCCAGCCCGCCTCGTCGGTGACGCCGCGCAGGCGGGTCGTGGTCGTCTCCGGGAACATCGCGTCGACGCGGTCGGTGACGGCGACCTCGCGGGTGGCGAGCACCGGCAGCAGGTCGTCGGTGACCTGCGTCCCGGCGGCCCGCGCCAGCCGGTCCCCGATGCGGTGGGCGTAGGCCGCGAGGAAGGACTGCCGGAAGGTCTTGGTCCGCCGCCGGCCGCCCGCGCGCTGGGCCGCCTCCGCCCGCGTCATCGCGGTCGTGGCCTGCACAAGGAGCGAGGTGTAGAGGAGTTCGACCACCTCCAGATCGCCCTCGAACCCGACGACGGTCGAGAAACCGAAGGCCTCGTTCCAGACGGCCCGGCAGTGGTTCGCCCCGGCGACCGCGTCCAGCAGCACCGCCTTCGCCTGCTCGTACGGCGCCTCGACCCCGATCCGGCACGCACCGGGCGTGTCCTTCGCCGGGGCCTGCGCGTCGAGCAGCGCCTCGTCGATACTGTGCCGCGCCATCAGCTCCTGCGCCTTGGCGCTCAGCGCCTCCGCCTCCTCCAGGAACCCGGTCGCCTCCGCCTTCGCGAGCAGCGCGCGGATCCGGGTGAGCATGCGGGAGGCGGGCCGACGGTTCTCGTGCGGTCGCTGTTCATCCAGGGGTTCGAGGCTCGGCAGCCGCAGCAGCAGGCGGTACAGCTCCAGCACGGTGGTGGCGTGCGTGAAACGGTCGGTGCGGGGCGGCTCCTCGGCGGTCAGCTCGTCGAGCTGCGCCGCCCAACGGGGGCCGCGCGCCCGGTCGTCCGGCGCCTGCGCCCGGATCAGCCCGGCGACCAGTCGTACGTGTACGTCGTCCAACTCCCGCCGAACCAGCCGTACGACATCCGCGGGCTGCCAGCCGCGCCGCCAGGCCGACGCCACGAACTCCCTTCCGCGTAGGGCGAGTTCGGGGTCCGCGGAGGGATCGGCGGCGAGGATCGAGGCACCCGCGTCGAGGGCGTCGTGGGTGTCTGCGTAGAGGGCGGCCTCGAAGGCGCGCTCGACGGTGGTGGTCTTGCTGGTCACCGGTCGATCGTGTCATGGGGTGGTGGGGAGACGGGGCGGGGTACGTTCCGACGACGCCGGGAAGCGCGGGACCCGGTCTGCCCGGCCGGTGGTCGCGTCTCGGTCCGTCCACACCCTGTGGACAACCAACTCCTTGCGGATGTACGGGCGTTGGGGCGCTGGGATTTCGGCCCGCCTGGCAAGATCGGTTGGTATGGAGACGCTGCCGTTCGACGCCGTGCTGTGCGACTTCGACGGGGTCGTGCACATGTGGGATCCGGACGGGATGACCGCGCTGGACCGGGCCTGGGGGCTGGCCGAGGGGACGCTGGCCGGGGCCGCGTTCGAGGGCGGGTTGCTGCGGGCCGCGGTGACGGGGCGGCTCAGTGACGAGGAGTGGCGGTCCCGGATCGCCGACGAGCTGACGCCCGTCTGCGGCTCGGCCGAACGGGCCCGCGACCTGCTGGCCGCGTGGACCGCGCTCACCGGCCGGGTCGACCCCGACGTCATGGAACTGCTCACCGAGGTCCGGCGCACGGTGCCCGTGGTCCTGCTCTCCAACGCCACGACCCGGCTGGAGAGTTACCTCGCCGCGGTCGGCCTGGCCGAGGCGTTCGACGCGGTGGTCAACACCGCCCGCGTCGGAGTGGCCAAACCGGACCCGCGCGTCTTCGAGTTGGCCGCCGGACGCGTCGGAGCCGACCCGAAGCGCTGCCTGTTCGTCGACGACACCTACGGCCATGTCGTCGCGGCCCGCGAGGCGGGGCTGACGGGACTGCACTACGGGCACGTCGGTCAACTGCGGGACGCGGTCGGGCCGTTGCTGCGGCGGGGGCCGGGGGCGGGGTCGGGGCCGTAGGGGCTACGGCGGTGAACTCTCTTCCCCCTCAAGGGTGTTGCCGCCGAGCCGACCCGGTCAGGCCGGTCATCACGCGCGGACTGTTCGCGCATCGCCGATCAACTCGAGCAGCACGGCGTTCTGCGCCAGGTAGTGCGTGTCGGCGGGGTGGGTGGAGAACTCCGAGAACGCCGCGAAGTAGGGGTCGGCCGCCGTGTCGGCCGCGTAGGTGCCGCGGGCCGCCGCGACGGCTGCGGCGTGGGCGCCGGCTCCTGCTGCGGCGGCCGTGTGCGCTGCGGTGGCGGCGCGGTCGGCGGTGTGCGAGGCGGCGATGCCAGCCGCGACGTTGTGCACCGGCGCGTATACGGCTACGAGGGCCTCGGCCGCCTCGATGGCATCGGCGGCGGTATGAGCCGCGTACGCCGCTGCCACCGCAGCGGACGCCCAGGAGGCTGCGTCCCCGTCGGCGGCGCAGGACGCGGCGATGGCGGCGGCCACGGCGCGTCCCGTGTCCGCGCCGATGGGGGCGCCGGAAGCGACCAACCCGCCTGCGGCCCGGCGCGCTTCGAGCAGGTCGGCTGCGTGGAGCGTGCCGTCCAGGAAGCCGTCGGCGGCCTGGAGGCATTGACGTACCCGGGCGTCGACGGGGTGCCGCCGCTCCAGGTGATCGAGGGCGTCCTGCGCACACCGGACCGCGAAACGTCGTAGAACTGCTGCCGGTATCTCCTCCACCAGGCGCATCTCGCTCGCCGCGAACTTGTGGGACTGGCGCGAGAGTTCACCCCTCGCCTCCGCGAGGAACCAGCGCCGGCCGTACACGTTGCGCAGGGAGTCCCTCGGCGTCGGGGACGCGTGCAGGCCGTTCGCGCAGCAGCGGACGGGCCCGGTCGTCCGGTTCCATTCGCCGATCCGCCAGGTCACGTCTCCGTTCGCCGAGGCCAGGTCGGGTTCTACGAATCGGTAGCACTCGATGGTCTTGGTGTCCGTGGCGTCCGTGGTGTCCGCGGTCTTGGTCTCCACTGCGTTCCTCCTGTGCCGGCGACATCGGTACGGCGCGGGGCTCTGAGCCCGAGCGCGATACAGCGTATCGGAACTCCGTACAGCGTATCGCTCGGGCGTACCCCGTACCCCACACCGTTAGACTCCGGACCGTGCCCACACAACGCCCTCCCGCCCCGAACCACGGCGAGCCGATCTGGCTGCGTGAGGCCGAGCGCGACGCCAAGCCGAAGGCGCAGCCGCTCACGCGGGAGCGGATCGTGCGGGCCGCGATGGCGGTCGCCGACAGTGAGGGGCTCGACGCCGTCTCCATTCGGCGGATCGCCGGGGAGTTGAAGGCCCGGCCGATGAGCCTCTACGCGCACATCGACAGCAAGGACGACCTGTTCGAGCTGATGCATGACGCCGCCGCGGAGGAGACGCTCGTCGGGGACGTCCCCTCCGACTGGCGCGAGGCGCTGCGCGTGCTCGCCCGCGCCAACCGGGCCGCCGCGCTGCGCCACCCGTGGCTGCTGGCCACCCGGGACACGGGGTGCCCGGTCGGCCCCGCCTCCCTGAAGCGCATGGACGAATCCGCCGCCGCGGTACGGGGGTTGGACGCCGACGGTGCCGTACTGCGGGCGCTGATCCTCGCGGTCGACACGTTCACGCTCGGGCATGTGATGGCCGAGCTGTCCGGCGGGATCCGGCGCCGGACCACCGAGGAGGCCGGCACCGCCCGGCGCGCGGCCACCACGGAGTACGTCCAGAAGCAGATCGACGCAGGCCGGCTCCCCCACCTCGCCGAGACCGGTTTCTCCGAGCTGCTCTACAACGACGACGCGGAGGCGAGCTTCGAACGCGGCCTCGACTGGCTGCTGGCCGGTGCCGCCGGGTCACTCATGAAGTAGCCCGTTCACACCCTGGCTAGAAAGCGCTCGCGGCCGCCGCTTCCGCTTCCGGCAGCAGATCCTTGCTCTGCTGGATCATCCGCGCGTAGGTGCGGTCGGGGTCCGAGTTGTCTAGCGCGAATCGCAGGAGAGCGCCGGACCAGTCGTCGAAAAGGGCGAACGTGCGGTCCACCATGCGCTTGGATTCCTCACGCTGGGCCTCGTCGAGGGACGGCAGGCTCGTTTCTTCGACTTCCGGTGACTTGATGCTGTGCGACGCCTCCGCCAGGTAATGCTTCGTACCGAAGAATTCGCATTCCCGGCCGTCCCGCAGGGCGATTCCCCGGCAGTGCGTGAAGATGGTGATGGAGACCGCCTCGATGGATTCCACCATGGCGAAGACGGCGTACGTCGGCGCGTCGGCGGCGAGGGCGGCCAGTTCCATGACGAGGCGCCGGGAGTGCTGGAAGTCCGCGCTCCACAGGACGCGGGTGGCGTCCGACAGGGGCATCTCGCCGTCGGCGCCCAGTTTCTCCAGGTCGGTCAGCATCCACTGCCAGTGGAAGTCCTCCTCGTACGTGTGCGCGTTGAGCAGGGACTGCAACTGGTCGCGTTCGGCTTCCTCGGCGCTCTTGCGGAAGACGTACTTGTTCAGGTCGGAGTAGCCCATGATGAACGGGATCACGCTCGGGCCCCACGCCAGGCGCTTTTCGCCGGGGAGCGACTCGTCGGCCAATAATTCGGTGAAGAATTCATGCCCTTCGTACGACGCTCGGCGTTCCTCTATGTAATCGATGACCTTTTGCACGAGAACTCCATTGGGGAGGTGGGGGTGTCGGGGGTGGCGACCTTCCATATCTATCATTATCGAAATCTCCACAGGTGGGCTTTTACTTGATCACGCCCTCACCTTCATCTGCCGGACAGGTGTCACAGGTGTCAACTCGGGGTTGACACCTCCGCACTGTCAACCTACGGTTGTCACATGACGACCAACCCGAACGTCCCCTCGTCCGTACGTCTCGACGACCTCATCGTCGCCATCAAGAAGGTCCACCCCGAACCGCTCGACCAGCTCCAGGACGCGGTCATCGCCGCCGACCACCTGGGCGACGTGGCCGACCACCTGATCGGGCACTTCGTGGACCAGGCCCGGCGTTCCGGTGCCTCCTGGACGGACATCGGCAGGAGCATGGGGGTCACCCGGCAGGCCGCGCAGAAGCGCTTCGTGGCGAAGGAGTCGGCGGACCTCGACCCCAGTCAGGGGTTCGGCCGGTACACGCCGCGCGCCCGCAACGCGGTGATGGCCGCCCACAACGAAGCCATCGCCGCCCGCAACGCTGAGGGCCGCCCCGAGCACCTGGTCCTCGGCCTGCTCGCCGAACCGGACGCCGTCGCGGGCAAGGCGATCGTCGCGCAGGGGGTGCTCCTGGACGCCGTACGCCAGGCGGCCACCGCCGCGCTCCCCCCGGCCGCCGACGAGGTCCCGGAGCTCGTCCCCTACGGCCCCGACGCCAAGAAGGTCCTCGAACTCACCTTCCGCGAGGCCCTGCGCCTCGGCCACAACTACATCGGCACCGAACACATCCTGCTGGCCCTCCTGGAGCACGAGAACGGCGAGGGCGTCCTCAACGGCCTGGGCATCGACAAGGCCACGACCGAAGGGCGCATCGCCGAAATGCTCAACCAGCTCCAGGGGTGAGGTGCGGCCGGCCCGCCGCTCGGGTCAGAACTGACTCGTGTCGAGGTCGAACCCGAGCGGCTCGGGCAGTGCCACGGTCTTGGAGATCTCGATCTCGGCGGCCCTGGTGTAGCGGTCCTCGGCGGGCTCGCTGTAGACGATGACCGTCCCGGCCTCGCGGTCGATCAGCAGGTAACAGGGGATGCCCGCGCGCGCGTAGCCACGCAGTTTGGGACCGCGGTCGTTGACGGCGGTGGACTCGGAGGTCACCTCGCCGACGAGGACGACGGGCGCGGGGTCGTGGTAGCGCTGGTCGTCGGCGAAGCTGCCCTTCGGAGCGATCACCAGGTCGGGGACGACCTGGCCGGTGACAGAGGCGTCCGGAACGTGCAGGCCGAGACCGGTGTACGTACGCAGATCGCCGTCGTGACGGTTGAGCGTGACCTGCTCCGCCGTCTCGGACACGATCTCCTCATGCTCCCCATTGGCCGGAGGTACCACGTGGATCTTCCCTTCGATCAACTCCACGCGCCATCCCTCAGGGGCAGCTGCGTCGAACGTATCGAAGGCGGCCTCGACCGAAGCGTCCATGCGCCTCTCCTCCGTCGGACTCGGATGAGGACTCGTCGGACTCGGACTCGGATGAGGACTCAGGTGACGCTCTGGGGCGGTCAGTGCCACGGCGGACCTCCTTCGTACGGAGCGACCCTGTCAGCGTAGGCGAGAGGGGCGCCCGTGATCTCGTGATGCGTCACCCGTACGAGTGTGCGCGTGACGTTTCTTCGCTCGGGGAAGCCGTGCGGGCGACGCGATCCGCGCAGGTCGGGGGCGTTGTCAGACCTGCGTGCCACACTCGCGGACATGACCGATCGCTGGGCGCTCGCTCCGGCCGAGGGTGGTGGTGTGGAGGTCGCCGCCCTCGGTCCGGACGGGCTGCCCGTGGGGGCGGTGGAGCGGGAGGCGGATCTCGTCGAGGCCGTGCGCGGACGGCCCGACGTGGGGCGATGGGTGTGGCGGTCCACGGCCGAGGTGTATCCGCTGCTGCTCGCCGCGGGGGTGCGGGTGGAGCGGTGCTACGACGTGGAGGACGCCGAGACGCTGCTGCTCGGGCACCAGGGGCGGCACGGTGAGCCGCGGTCGGCGGCGGCCGCGCTGGCCCGGTTGCGGGGCGGGGCCGTACCGCCGGATCCGCCGCAGCGGGCGGCCGAACCGGGCGCGCAGCCCTCGCTCTTCGAGCCGCAGAGCGTCCATCTCCCGCTGGCCGACCTGCTGGCGGTGTACGCCGAGCAGCAGCGGCGGCACGACGCGGCCACGCACCCCGACCGGATGCGGCTGCTCACCGCCTCCGAGTCGGCGGGGATGCTGGTCGCGGCCGAGATGAACCGGGCCGGGCTGCCGTGGAGCGCCGAGGTGCACCGGGAGATGCTGCACGAGTTGCTGGGCGATCGGTATGCCGGGGGCGGTGAGCCGCGGCGGCTGGCCGAGTTGGCGGACGAGGTGTCCGTCGCCTTCGGGAGACGGGTGCGGCCGGATCTGCCCGCCGATGTGGTCAAGGCCTTCGCCGAGGCCGGGATCAAGGTCAGGTCGACCCGGCGCTGGGAGATCCAGTCCCTCGACCATCCGGCCGTGAAGCCGCTGCTGGAGTACAAGAAGCTGTACCGGATCTGGGTGGCCCACGGCTGGTCCTGGCTGCAGGACTGGGTGCGGGACGGACGGTTCCGGCCGGAGTTCCTCGCGGGCGGGACGGTCACCGGGCGCTGGGTCACGAACGGCGGGGGCGGGCTGCAGATCCCCAAGGTCATCCGGCGGGCCGTGGTCGCCGACCCGGGCTGGCGGCTCGTCGTCGCCGACGCCGACCAGATGGAACCGCGGGTGCTCGCCGCGATCTCGCGCGACCCCGGGTTGATGGAGGTCGCGGGCCGCGCCACCGACCTCTACCAGTCCGTGTCCGACCGCGCCTTCTCCGGCGACCGCGACCAGGCCAAGATCGCCGTGCTCGGCGCGGTCTACGGCCAGACCTCCGGCGACGGCCTCAAGAACCTCGCCGCGCTCAGACGGAGGTTCCCCAAGGCGGTGGCGTACGTCGATGACGCCGCGAAGGCGGGCGAGGAGGGACGGCTCGTCCGGACCTGGCTGGGGCGGACTTGCCCGCCGGTGGCCGGGGGCGAGGACGCGGCGGAGGAGGCGGGCATCCCCCAGGACGACCCCGTCACGGCCCCTGCCGACCAGGGCTGGGTGCCGGGTTACGCGTCCACCAACTCCCGCGCCCGGGGCCGTTTCGCGCGCAACTTCGTCGTCCAGGGCAGCGCGGCGGACTGGGCCCTGCTGATGCTGGCCGCGCTCCGGCGGTCCTGTGCGGAGCTGTCGGCGGAACTGGTCTTCTTCCAGCACGACGAGGTGATCGTGCACTGCCCGGAGGCGGAGGCCGAGACCGTCGCCGCCGCGATACAGGAGGCGGCCGATCTCGCCGGGCGGCTGACGTTCGGGGAGACGCCGGTGCGGTTTCCCTTCACGGTGGCGGTGGTCGAGTGTTACGCGGATGCCAAGTAGGGCCTACGGCTGCGGTGTGCAGGGCTTGTCGCCGGGTGGCCAGGGTCTACGGCTGCGGTGGTCGACGCGCGTCACGCTGTGACAACAGCTCGCCGAGCTCCTGGACGACGACCTTCTCGTCGGTCCCGTCGAGCGCGTCGAGGGCCGCCCGCCACGCGTCGTACGCCTCGCGCTCGCGGCCCTGTTCCCGTAGCAGCAGGCCGAGTTGGTGCCGGGCGAGGCCGCCCATGTAGCGGTCGGCGCGGGCGTCGGCGCGGCGGAGGAGTTCGGCGCACTCCGTGTGGGCGCGTTCGGTGTGTGTGGCTTCGATGCGGGTGCCTTCGGTGCGACCGAGGAGACGGAGGGCGCGGACCAGGCCGAGGCGGGTCTGGGACTCGCCGTGCCAGTCGCCGTGGCCGCCGAGGATGCGCAGGCTCTCCTCGAAGTGCGGTACGGCGGCGGCCGGTTCGCCGAGGGTGAGGTGGGCGTAGCCGATGTTGCAGTGCGCGGAGTGCTGCACGATGACCGCGCCGATCTCGTCGCCGATGGCGAGGGAGCGGCGGTGCTGCTCGATGGCGGCGCGCGGGTCGGTGTGCTCGTACAGGTTGCCGAGGTGGCTGTGGGTCACGGCCTCGCCGTAGGGGTCGTTCAACTGCCGTGAGTGGGCGAGGCTTTGACGGAGTGCGACGCCCGACTCGGCGTAACGGCCCAGGCCTTCGAGGAGCAGGCCGCGGTTGTTGAGGCAGCGGCGGATCCAGGAGACCGTGTCGAGCCGCCACCAGATCGCCAGGGCCTGGTCGTTGAGGACGAGGGCCTCGTTCTGCCGACCGGTCAGGAAGTGCAGCCCGGCGAGGTCCCCCAACGCGTACGCCTCCGCCGCCGCGTCCCCGAGCCGGCGGGCCGCGCCGAGGGCGGCCCGTCCGAGTACCTCCGTCTCGGCGGCGCGGCCACTGCGCAGGACGTAGGGGAAGAGGAGGCGGACGAGGGTCGAGAGGTGGGCGGTCCGGCGGAGATCCGGGGTGTCGCGGTACCGGTTCACCAGCGTCACCACGTTCTCCAGCTCCAAGTCGCCCCAGGCGAAGGCGTCTTCGGGGCAGGGGAAGGGGGTGGTGGCCGCGACCTCCGTGGCGTGGCCGGGGAGTTGGGCTGCCGTCGGTCGGCGGCGGTCGTCCTGGTCGAGGCCGGGTTCGACGATCGCGGTGAGGGTGCGGTCGGCGTGGGCGGCGTACCAGGCGAGGGCGGTTGTTATGGGGTCGGCAGGGTCGGCGTCGGCGAGGGTGTTCTTCCCTTCCCTGCCGCCTCCCTTGCCTCCCTCACCCGTCAACTCCCCTTCCCCCCCAGCCAGTTCGCGGGCGAAGTCGCGGACCAGGTCGTGGGGGGCGTAACGGCCGTACGACGCCTCCTCCAGGAGGGCCACGTCGACCAGGCGGTCGAGGGCTGCCTCGGCGCGGTGTTCGCCGGTGCCGGCGACGCGGGCGAGCAGGGGGGCGCCGTAGGCCGGGAGGTCGAGGGTGCCGATGTGGTGCAGGGTGCGGGCGGCGTCGCGGTCGGTCTGGCGGTCCGAGGCGGCGAGGGCGTCGTGGGCGACGGCCAGGGAGCGGCGGACGCTGAGGTCGTCGTACTCCAGGTGGTGCAACCGGCTTTCCGTGGCGGCGAGTTGACCGGCCAGGACGTCCGGGGTGAGGGCGCGGCGGGCGGCCAGCCGGGCGGCGACGATGCGCAGGGCGAGCGGGAGGCGGCCGGTGAGTTCGACGAGCGGGTGGGCCGCGTCCAGGCCGTCGCGGCCGGAGACCGTGCGCAGCAGTGCGGCGCTGTCCTCGCCGGACAGGGGGGTGAGCGGGAAGCGGCGGGCCCCGTCGAGCGCGGTCAGCGGCGAACGGCTGGTGACGATCACCGCGCAGCCGGTGCCGGCCGGCAGCAACGGCCGTACCTGGGCGGCGTTCTCGGCGTCGTCCAGCACCATCAGCGTGCGGGTGGGGGCGAGCAGGGAGCGGAGCAACGCGCTTGCCGCGTCCGGGTGTTCGGGGATGTGCCGCGGTTCGGCGCCGAGGTCCCGGAGCAGGGCGTGGAGTGCCTGGCCGGGGGTGAGGGGGGTCATGCCGGGGGTGGCGCCGTGCAGGTTCACGTACAACTGCCCATCGGGGAAACGGTTCCGCAGGGCGTGGGCCGTGTGCAGCGCGAGCGCGCTCTTTCCTACGCTGGCCATGCCGGTGATAACGCTGATGACGCTGATGACGGCGAGGGGTTGCGCTCCGGGGTCGACGGAGAGGCGCGCGAGGGTGTCGTGCAGGGCGCGGAAGGTTTCGACGCGGCCGGTGAAGTGGGCTGGCGGGGGCGGGAGTTGGGC
>NZ_JNXE01000078.1 GCF_000716605.1 Streptomyces sp. NRRL F-525
ACTCAACCTCCCGAGCCACCGCCTCCACGACAACCCCGGCCCCCGCCCCCAGATCCAGCGAAGCGCCCCGCTCCCCCACCACCGCACCCGTGAGATCGACAAGCACCACCCGCAACTCATCCCGATCCAGATGCACCCCCACCGCATGCCCCGCCTCCGGCACCAACCGCAGGACGGTGCGCGGCTTCCCGCCCGTGGACGCGCGCCGCCCCGCCTCCGCGACGAGCCCGGAGTCCCGCAACCGCGCGGTGATCTTGCTGACGGCCTGCGGGGTGAGCCCGGTGCGCTCGGCGAGTTCGAGCCGGCTGATCCCGTCCGCGCCGGCCGTCCGCAGCAGATCGAGTACCAACGCGGCGTTATGACTCCGCACGGCAAGCAGATTCGCCCCCACCGCACCCGCGCCCGCCACTACACCCCGAGCCGCCCCCAAACCCACCCCGCCACCGCTCCCGCCCCGCGCACTGTTGTCCACACCCCCATTGTCCCCACCACTTGCACTTTGGCAACAGCGTTGCGAAAGTGGAGGGCATGACTGGACGCACGACTCGCACACCCCTCCGCGTCGGCCTCGTCGGCTACGGCCTCGCCGGCTCCGTCTTCCACGCCCCGCTGATCGCCGCGACCGAGGGCCTGGCGCTCGACACGGTCGTCACCTCGAACCCGGAGCGGCAGGAACAGGCCCGCGCGGAGTTCCCGGACGTCCGCACCGTCGCGACCCCCGACGACCTGTTCGCCCGCGCCGACGACCTGGACCTGATCGTCATCGCGTCCCCGAACAAGACGCACGTCGCGCTGGCGACGACCGCCCTCAAGGCCGGCCTCCCGGTCGTCGTGGACAAGCCGATCGCCGGCACCGCAGCCGAGGCCCGCGAGCTGGCGGCCCTCGCCGAGGAGCACTCCCTCCTCCTCTCCGTCTTCCAGAACCGCCGCTGGGACAACGACTTCCTGACCCTCCGCAAGCTCCTCGCCGAGGGCGAACTGGGCGACGTCTGGCGCTTCGAGTCCCGTTTCGAGCGCTGGCGCCCGCAGCCCAAGGGCGGCTGGCGCGAGTCCGGCGACCCGGCAGAGATCGGAGGTCTCCTCTACGACCTCGGCAGCCACGTCGTGGACCAGGCCCTGGCCCTCTTCGGCCCCGCCGCCTCCGTGTACGCCGAGTCGGACATCCGCCGCCCGGGCGCGGAGACGGACGACGACACGTTCTTCGCCCTGACTCACACGAACGGCGTCCGCTCACACCTCTACGTCTCCGCTACGACCGCCCAACTCGGCCCGCGTTTCCGCGTGTTGGGCTCCAAGGCGGGCTACGTGAAGTACGGCCTCGACCCCCAGGAAGCCGACCTGCGCGACGGCAAGCGCCCTGGCACCGAGAAGACCTGGGGCCAGGAACCCGAGTCCCTCTACGGCCGTGTCGGCGCCGGCGAGTCCCCCCTCACCGGCGGCGGCCGCCCCGAGCCGACCCTCCCCGGCGACTACCCCGCGTACTACGCGGCCGTCGCCGCCGCCCTCCGCGACGGCGCCCCCAACCCGGTGACCGCCCTGGAGGCGGCCGCCACCCTCGACGTACTGGAAGCCGCGCGCCGCAGCGCCCGCGACGGAGTGACGGTGACCCTGTGACCCAGAACAAGCCCGCGATCACCCAGCGGATCGCCCCCGAGATCACCCCGACGGTGGAGGAACTCGAAGCACAGGAACGGCACTTGGTGTTCCAGCGCTTCACCTACGACGACGCCTGGGCGCTGGGTTCGCTCCTCGTGGAACTGGCCCGCGAGAGCCAGGCCCCGGTCGCCATCGACATCCGCCGCGCCGGCCAGCAGCTCTTCCACGCGGCGCTTCCGGGCTCCTCCCCCGACAACGACGCGTGGATCGACCGCAAGCGCAAGGTGGTCGAGCGCTTCGGCGCAGCCTCCTACCTGGTCGGCACCCGCTTCCGCGCCAAGGGCAGCACCTTCGAGGACTCCTCCCGCCTCGACCCGGACGAGTACGCGGCACACGGCGGCTCGTTCCCGATCAGGGTCGAGGGCGTCGGCGTGATCGGCACGGTGACGGTGAGCGGGCTGCCGCAGCTGCAGGACCACCGGTTCGTGGTGGCGGCACTGGAGCAGTTCCTGGACCAGGACCGGAATTAACCCGCGGCTCCCTCCGGTTGGGACTGACCGACACGTCCGACACCGGAGGGAACGGCACCGATGAGCAGCACCCTGAAGGAAACGGTCGGCCGGTACGGCATCTGGAGCGCGGGCCTGCGCGCGGAAGATCCGTCCCGGCGCGACGAGTTGGCGGAGGCCACCGCGGAGTTGGAGCAACTCGGCTACGGCGCGGTCTGGTTGGGCGGCAGCAGCGCCGCCCGCAACGCCGCCCCGCTCATCGAGGCGACGTCACGTATCGCCGTCGGAACCAGCATCCAGAGCATCTGGCAGTACACGGCGGCCGAGAGCGCGGCGAGCTTCGCCGAACTGGAGCAGGCTCACCCGGGCCGCTTCCTGCTCGGCCTCGGGGTGGCGCACGCCAAGAACACGGCCGAGTACAGCCGCCCGTACTCGGCCCTGGTCGCTCATCTGGACGCCCTGGACGCCGCCGGAGTCCCCGCCGACCGCCGCCTCCTGGCCGCCCTGGGCCCGAAGACCGTGGAGCTGGCCCGGGACCGCGCGGCCGGCTCGATCCCGTACCTGGTGACACCGGAACACACGGCACGGTCCCGCGAACTCCTCGGCGAAACCCCGCTCCTGGCCCCGGAGTTGAAGGTGGTCCTGGAAACGGACCCGACCCGGGCCCGCACCCTGGCCCGCGACTACCTGGCCATGTATCTGACCCTCCCCAACTACACCAACAACTTCCTCCGCAACGGCTTCACCGAGTCCGACCTCACAGACGGCGGCAGCAACCGCCTGATCGACGCGGTCTTCGCCTGGGGCGACGACACCCAGATCCGCACCCGCATCGACAACTTCGTAGCAGCAGGCGCGGACCACGTAGCGCTCCAGATCGTGGACGGCAACACCCGCGAAGACCTCCCAAGGGAGGCCTGGCGCAACCTCGCCTCCCTACTGGCGTAGGGGTGACGCCTTTTAGGGGCGCGGGGAACTGCGCGACCAGCCACAGCGCACGCGCACCCGCGATCAATGAGCAGTCCCCCACCCCTTAGGCGTCTTTAAATTCCTGCCGCTGCCGACCAAGCCCCGAGATCTCCAACTCCACAACATCCCCGGCCCGCAAGAACGGCTTCGGCTCAGGCTGCCCAAGAGCAACCCCCGCAGGCGTACCGGTGTTGATGACATCCCCGGGGTACAACGTCATGAACTGGCTGACATACCGCACCACTTCAGCCACCGAGAAGATCTGCTCGGCGGTCGTCCCGTCCTGCTTCAACTCCCCGTTGACCCACAGCCGCAGCGACAAGTCCTGCGGATCCGGAACCTCATCCGCAGTCACCAACCACGGCCCCAGCGGATTGAACGTCTCGCAGTTCTTCCCCTTGTCCCACGTCCCACCCCGCTCGATCTGAAACTCCCGCTCGGACACGTCATGCGCGACCGCATACCCCGCGACATGCGCGAGCGCCTCCTCCCGGGACTCCAGATAACGCGCCGTACGCCCGATGACGACGGCGAGTTCGACCTCCCAGTCGGTCTTCACGGACTTACGAGGCACCAGCACGGTGTCGTACGGCCCGACGACCGTGTCCGCGGCCTTGAAGAAGACGACCGGCTCGGCGGGCGGCTCCACGCCGGTCTCGCGGGCGTGGTCGTGGTAGTTCAGCCCGATGCACACGACCTTGCCGATCCCGGCCAGCGGCGGCCCGACCCGCAGCCCGTCGGCGTCCAGCGCGGGCAGCTCCCCGGCGTCGGCCGCGGCCCGGATCCGGCCCAGCGCGGCGGTGTCGGCGAGCAGCGGCCCGTCGATGTCCGGGACGATGCCGGACAGGTCCCGCAGGGTCCCCTCGGCGTCGAGCAGCGCGGGCCGCTCCGCCCCCGCCGTACCGACTCGCAGCAGCTTCATGTTCACCATCTCCATCGATCGCGGACGGTCGACCGATGGGTGCAGCCATCGGAGGACTGGTCGATCCTCCAAGCTCACGGTCCAGTCCGCAATACCCGGTTCACGGACTGGACCGTAACCACGGCCGGTCAGGTGTACAGCACCGCCCGCTCCACGGCGCTCCACGCCGCGCTGGTCACCACGTACAGCGCGACGGCGAGCGGCACGACGGCCACGGTGATCAGCGTGCCGTAGGAGAGGAGCGGCAGCACCTTGCCGAGGGCGCCGGTACCGGTGCCGGCCGGGGCGACGGCGGCCGCGCGGCGGGTGCGGACGTAGGTGAAGGTCGCGACCGCGGCGACGACGAGGAACAGGCCGACGTAGACGAGTCCGGCCGGTCCGAACATCCCGTCACCGGCGAGCGCGTCGGCCCAGCGTCCGCCGAGCGGCGCGGCGAACAGCTGGTGGGAGAGCAGGCCGTCGCCGCCGCCGGAGAACAGGCGGTAGAGGAGGAAGAACGCCGGGAGTTGGAGCAGGCTCGGCAGGATCCCGGACAGCGGGGACACCTTCTCCTCGGCGTGCAGGTCGAGTACGGCCTTCTGCAGCTTCTCGGGCTGCTTCGCGTACCGCTTCCGCAACTCGGCCACGCGCGGCTGGAGTTGGGCCCGCGCCTGCTGGCCACGCGCCGCGGCCCGCGACAGGGGATGCACGAGGAGTCGTACGAGAGCGGTGAACAGGACGATCGCGGCGGCGGCCGCGGCCGTGCCGAACAACGGGTGGAGCAGGTCGGCGAGTTGGTCGACCAGGGCAGCGAAAACGGACATGGGTGAGCCCTCCGTGGGTCTCGTCGTGCCGGGATTTGGGCATGGCGACGGGACGACCCTCAGCGCGGGGGCAGCGGAAAAAAGCGCCTTACGCGGTAGTCGTCCGGAGGGGGTGTCCAGGGGCTCGGGGGCGTGGGCGGCCCGAGGCGTCGGGGTCGCGCTGGGGCAGGAACGCCGTACGGCGGGCGCGGTCGCGGATGGCCGTACGGACCCGGGTGGGCGGTACGACGGGTGCGCTGCGCGCGGTGAGGAGGGCGCAGACGGCGAGGGCGGTACCGGTCGCGGCGAGCGCGACGGCGGCCGGGAGGCTCGCGGTGTCCACCAGCACGATCGGGAGCAGGAAGAGGAGCAGCAGGGCGCTCGCCCGACGCTGGTTCATGGTCCCCCCTCCCTCAACTGCCGTTCTCGTACCGTCCGTTATACCGGATCCGCCTCGATCGGCTGGAGCAGTCGCCTCGGTTTGAGGAACGCCCGGCTGACCGGGTCCGCCGGGTTCTGGTCGAGTCCGGGGCCCGGGTCCATGATGACATCCGGGACGGGGACGATGACGGCGCAGGTGGGGCACTCGCCGTAGGAGCCGAGTTCGGTGCCGCAGTCCGCGTGCCGGAAGTAGCGCAGCTGCGTCTCGCCGTACTGCTCGCGCTTCCACCGGCCGAGCGAGCGCAGCACCGGCCACAGGGCGATCCCGCGCTCGGTGATGACGTACTCGTCGCGCGGCGGGGACTCCTGGTACCGGCGCTTTTCGAGGATGCCCTCGGCGGTGAGGGCCTGGAGACGGCTGGCGAGGACCGCGCGCGGGATGCCGAGGTGGACGAGGAAGTCGTTGTAGCGCCGCACGCCGTAGAGGGCGTCCCGGACGACGAGCAGCGTCCAGCGCTCGCCGACCACCTCGAGCGCCCCGGCCATCGAGCATTCTTGTCCCGCATAGTCCTTGCCTAGTGACATGTCCTCCACTGTAGCCACTTTTCGACAGTAAGTTCAATGAACGAACCTAGGGTGCTACGGTGCTCCACATGACTAGGTTCAGTGAACGAACCCTCGCCGAGGTTCCCGGGACGTCCATGGCCTCGGAGACATCACAGGTCTCCGAGCCGGGCGTGCCGCACCCCCGCGCCACCCTCGCCCTGACCAGCGCGGCCACCGCCGTGGCGCTGATGACGTACACCGCGCCGATGGTCACGCTCCCCGACATCGCCGCCGCCCTGCACACCCCGCTCTCCGCCCAGGCCTGGCTCCTGAACGGCACCCCGCTCGGCCTCGCCGCCCTGCTCCTGGTCGCCGGCAGCCTCGCCGACGACTACGGCCGCCGCCGGATCTTCCTGGCCGGCACCTTCGCGCTCGGCATCACGACAGCGCTTTCCGCGCTCACGTCCTCGACCTGGCTGTTCACGCTGACCCGGATCGCGCAGGGCGCGTCCAGCGCGGCCCTGCTCGCCAGCAGCCTCGGCCTGATCGTGCACGCCTTCCCGACCCCGCGCGGCCGCCTGCACGCGACCGGCGTCTGGGGCGCGTTCGTCAGCGGCGGCATAGCCGTCGGCCCACTGGTGGCGGGCGCGATGCCTGACTGGCGATTGATCTACGTCGTGCTCGGCGCGGCGGCGCTCGTCGTGACGGCCCTCGGCGTCCGCACGCTCTCCGAATCCCGCGCGCCGCGCGGCGGACGCCCCGACCTCGCCGGAGCGGTCACCTTCGGACTGGCCCTGGTCGCCCTCGTCGCCGCCCTCACCCTGGGCCGGGACGGCTGGCTGCGGGCGCCGGTGGGGCTGCTGTTGCTGGCGGCCGTGGTGCTGGTCGGCGTCTTCGCGCTGGTGGAGCGCCGGGTCGCGACCCCGATGATCGACCTGAGCCTGCTGCGCCACCGCCTCTTCCTGGCCTCCTCGGCGGGCGGCCTGTTCACGGGCTTCGCGGTGATCGGCCTGTTCAGCTTCCTGCCGGCGCTGCTGCAGCAGACGCTGGGCCTGTCCGCCATGGACACCGCCTGGCTGTTCCTCCTCTGGTCGGGCCTGTCCTTCACGGTCGCCCTCCAGGCCCGCCGCCTCGCCGGCCGCGTCCCGCCCCGGCACCAACTCGCCCTGGGTTTCCTCCTCCACGCGGCCGGCGTCCTGACGATGCTGGGCGCGCTGGACTCCGGTTCGTGGCTACGGCTGCTGCCGGGGCTGGTGATCGCGGGCGTGGGCAGCGGTCTGCTGAACGCCGCGCTGCCGCTGCTGTCGGTGGAGTCCGTACCGGCCGCGCGCGCGGCGATGGGGTCGGGGGCGCAGCAGACGTTCCGGTACATCGGCTCGTGCGCCGGGGTCGCGCTGACCATCGCGATCGCCACGTCGGCGGGCGGCGGACTGGCCCGCGGCGCCGACATCGCGATGGTGGTGTCGGCCGGGCTCGCGGTGTTGGCCGCGGTGAGCGTGGGGGTGCTGCGGGAGCGGGCGTGAATCACCGGAGGTGCGTGGAGGTGAGCATGCCCCACACCGCCATGCGGTACCTGGACGTGAACTCCGGCGTGCAGGTGGTGAGGGTGATGTAGTACCCCGGTCGGCTGTAGCCGTAGGCCGGTCTGACGGTCGAGCGCGGGATCGGCCGGATGACACCCGAGTCGGACGCGGAGGTCTGCGGCAGGATCTTGTCGACCGTGTACGTGTAGGTGGCCGCGCTCGTCTCGACCTGGACGGTGTCCTTGAGACGCAGGCGCGGGAGATACCGGAACGGCTCGCCGTGGGTGTTGCGGTGCCCGGCGAGCGCGAAGTTCCCTGCCTGGCCCGGCTGTTGGGTGCCGGGGTAGTGACCGACGTACCCCTTGTTGAGCACGTTCTGCTTGCTGACGCCCTCCGCGATCGGGACGCGGAGGTGGAGGCGGGGGATGGTGAGGATGGCGTAGGCCTGGGAACGGCGGGGAGTGGCGGCGGAACCGGTGACCGCGGTCGAGCCATCGGCGGAGGTGCCCCGGCGCGGTGAACTGCCGCCCGCCAGCCCGCTGTTGGCCGACGGGGTGTCGCTACCCCCCGCCCCCGGTGTCGCCCATTGCCGTTCCAGGGCCTGCACTTGGTGCTCGGCGCCCTGCCGGGCCTCCCGGTTGGTCCACCACAGCTCGTGGACGACGAGGAGGAGCAGGACGACCCCGGCGGTGACGAGGAACTCCCCACCGGTCCACAGGGCGCGTCGGCCCAGCGCACGGCGTCGACGGCCGCGGTGCTGCACGACGGGAACCCGCATGGGCCGCACGATAAGGGCCGGTTCGCGAACTCACCAGACTCATGGCCCCGATTACCGGAAAGGGTGCCCGTTCGACCCTCCGTACAGGTTCGTACACGGGTTTTAGAAAGGGGTGTCACAACCCTCGACAACCTCACGCGGCACACCCGATGCTTCCTGATGGCACGAGCCGGGGGGATGGCCGACGCCGGTGGGACGACCGGCGGTTGAGCGAATCGGGAGTAGAGATGATCCGACGC
Organism: Streptomyces sp. NRRL F-525; assembly: GCF_000716605.1. GTDB lineage: Bacteria > Actinomycetota > Actinomycetes > Streptomycetales > Streptomycetaceae > Streptomyces. Next base: position 8,246 of record NZ_JNXE01000078.1, read on the forward strand.
AGAACCCTGCTGGCCGCAGCGGGCGGTGGGCTCCTCGGCACCGCCCTGGCGACCGGCACCGCACGCGCCGACGCGACGGTCGCGGTCAACCCGGCGACGAAGTACGGCACTTGGGAGGGCTGGGGCACCTCGCTCGCCTGGTGGGCGAACGTCTTCGGCGCCCGGGACGACTTCGCCGACATCTTCTTCACCACCAAGTCGACGACGTACAACGGCACTTCGCTCCCCGGCCTGGGTCTGAACATCGCCCGTTACAACCTCGGCGCGTGCAGCTGGAACTCGGTGAACGGCGAGTCGATGGTCGCCTCCGCCAACATCCCCGCCTTCAAGCAGATCGAGGGCTACTGGCAGGACTGGAACAACGAGGACCCCACCTCCTCGGCCTGGGACTGGACGGCGGACGCGACCCAGCGGGCGATGCTGGTGAAGGCGACCTCGCGCGGCGCGACCACCGAACTCTTCGCCAACTCCCCCATGTGGTGGATGTGTTCGAACCACAACCCCTCGGGCGCCTCGGGCGGCGGCAACAACCTCCAGACCTGGAACTACCGCCAGCACGCCTCCCACCTCGCGTCCGTCGCCCTCTACGCGAAGAACAACTGGGGCGTGAACTTCGCGACGGTAGAGGCCTTCAACGAGCCCTCGTCGAGCTGGTGGACGGCGACGGGCACGCAGGAGGGCTGCCACATGGACTCGACCGTCCAGGCGGCCGTACTCCCGTATGTCCGCAGCGAGTTGGACAGCCGCGGCCTGACGAGCACGAAGATCTCGGCGTCCGACGAGACGAGTTACGACCTGGCACGGACTACGTGGAGCGCCTTCAGCTCGACGACGAAGGGGTACGTCAACCGGGTCAACGTCCATGGCTACCAGGGCTCGGGCGGCCGCAGGGACCTGCTCTACACGGACGTGGTGACGACGTCGGGCAAGGCCCTCTGGAACTCCGAGACGGGCGACAGCGACTCCACGGGCCTGACGATGGCCAGCAACCTCCTCTACGACTTCCGCTGGCTGCACCCCACGGCATGGACGTACTGGCAGGTCATGGACCCGTCGTCCGGCTGGGCGATGATCGCGTACGACCAGAGCACGCTCACGGCCGGCGCGGTCCAGACGAAGTACTACGTGATGGCCCAGTTCAGCCGCCACATCCGCCCCGGCATGACGATCCTGGACACGGGCGTGAGCTACGCGGCGGCGGGCTACGACGCGTCGGCGAAACGGCTGGTGATAGTCGCCGCCAACACAGGCTCGTCGTCTACGAAGTTGACCTTCGACCTGTCCAAGTTCACGACGGTGGCGGGGGGTTCGAGCGGCTTGGTCCCGCGCTGGAACACGGTGACGGGCGGCGGGGGCGACCTGTACACCGCCCACTCGGACACGTATCTGAGCGGCAAGACGGTGAGCGCGACGTTCGCGGCGGGGGCGGTGCAGACGCTGCAGATCGACGGGGTGGTGATCTGACCGCGGGGTCGGAAGTCGGTTACGGCGGTGGGCGGTTCGGCCTGCTCGCCCTGGCGCTCGGCGGTTTCGGAATCGGTCTGACCGAGTTCGTGATCGCCGGGCTGCTGCCACAGGTGAGCCGTGGCCTGCACGTGTCCACGGCGGCCGCGGGCTGGCTGATCTCCGGTTACGCGCTGACGGTCGCGGTGGGCGCGATAGCGGTGACGGCGGCGACGGCTTCTCTGCCCCAAAAGCCGGTCCTGGTAGGCCTGGTGGCGTTGTTCGTCGCAGGAAACCTGCTGTCGGCACTGGCCCCCGGCTACGGGGTCATGCTGCTGGGCCGAGTCGTGGCGGCCTTGTGCCACGGCTCGTTCTTCGGCATAGGCTCCCTCGTCGCCCGCCGCCTGGTCCCTCCCGAACGCGCCTCGCGGGCAGTGGCGTTGATGTTCACCGGCCTGACGGTGGCGAACGTCCTGGGGGTCCCGTTCGGCGCGCTCGTCGGCGAACGCTGGGGCTGGCGGGCGACGTTCTGGGCGATCACGGCGATCGGAGCGGTGGCGCTCGTCGCCATCGCCGTCCTGGTACCGGCATGGGCGGGAGCGAGCGGTGGCCGAGCGGACCTCCGCACGCAACTGCGCGCCTTCCGCTCCACCCAGGTCTGGCTGACCCTGACGGCCACGGCCCTCGGCTACGGCGGCATGTTCGGCGCGTTCAGCTACCTCGCGTACACCTTCACGCGGGTCGCGGGCTTCTCGACGACGGATGTGGCGTGGCTGTTGGTGGTCTACGGCACGGGGCTGGTCGTCGGCAACATCGCGGGCGGGCGGGGCGCGGACCACAACCGGGACGGGACGTTGCTGGTGTCGCTGACGGGGTTGGCGGTCACGTTGACGGTGTTCGGTGCGTTGGCGAGCAGCCGCCCGGCCTCGGTGATCCTGGTGTTCCTGCTGGGTGTGTTCGGGTTCGCGACGGTACCGGGGATGATCACGCGGGTCACGGATGCGGCGGGGGGTGTGCCGTTGGCGGCGAGCGCGAATGTGTCGGCTTCGAATGTGGGGAACGCGGTGGGGGCTTGGGCGGGGGGATTGGTCATCAGTGCGGGGTTCGGTTATGCGGCTCCGTTGTTCGTGGGGGCGGGGATCGTGGGGGTGGGGT
>NZ_JNXE01000079.1 GCF_000716605.1 Streptomyces sp. NRRL F-525
GTGCGGTGGGTGCGGGTCGGACGGTGCTCGTCTTCCCGGGTCAGGGTTCGCAGTGGGTTGGTATGGGTCGTGAACTCCTGGATTCCTCCCCGGTGTTCGTGGAGCGGGTCGCGGAGTGCGCGGCGGTGCTTGAGCGTTGGGTCGACTGGTCGCTCGTCGACGTGCTGAGGGGAGACGCTCCGGCCGAACTCCTGGAGCGGGTCGATGTGTTGCAGCCCGCCAGCTTCGCGGTGATGGTGGGTCTTGCGGCTGTGTGGGCGTCGGTGGGTGTGGTGCCCGATGCGGTGGTCGGCCACTCACAGGGCGAGATTGCCGCAGCGTGCGTGTCCGGGGCGCTGTCGCTGGAGGACGCGGCCCGGATCGTGGCGGTGCGCAGCCAGGTGATCGCCGGGAGTCTCGCGGGCCGTGGTGGCATGGCCTCGGTGGCGCTGGCGGAGGCCGACGTCGTGGAGCGTTTGGAGCGCTGGGCGGGCCGGGTGGAGGTCGCGGCGGTCAACGGTCCGACGTCCGTCGTGATCGCTGGTGACGCGGAAGCCCTCGACGAGGCCCTTGATGTCCTGGCGGCGGATGGTGTGCGGGTGCGTCGGGTGGCGGTGGACTACGCCTCCCACACCCGGCATGTGGAGGCGATCGAGGAGACGTTGGCCACCGCCTTCGCCGACATCCGCGCCCAGGCGCCGCTGATTCCCTTCTACTCGACGGTGACGGGGGAGTGGGTCCGCGAGGCCGGTGTCCTGGACGGTGGTTACTGGTACCGGAACCTGCGGGGTCAGGTCCGTTTCGGTCCTGCGATCGCGGCTCTCCTGGCCGAAGGCCATACGGTGTTCGTCGAGTCCAGTGCCCACCCCGTCCTGGTCCAGCCGGTCAGCGAAATCGTCGACCAGACGGACGCCGATGCCGTGGTGAGTGGTTCGCTGCGCCGCGACGAGGGCGGTCCCCGCCGCCTGTTCACGTCGATGGCCGAGCTGTTCGTGCGGGGCGTGCCTGTCGACTGGACCGGCGTCCTCCCGGCCGGCACGGTTGCTGGTCACGTCGATCTGCCGACGTACGCCTTCGACCACCAGCACTACTGGCTCCAGACCGCCCCCGCGACCGACGCCGCCTCCCTCGGCCAGGCCACTGCCGACCACCCGCTCATCGGCGCGATCATCGGCCGGCCGGACTCCGGTGGGTTCACGACCACCTCGCGGTGGTCGGTGGCCGCTCACCCCTGGCTGGGTGATCACGCCGTCGGTGACGTCGTGGTCGTACCGAGCGCCGCGCTGGTCGAGTTGGCCGTCCGGTTCGGCGACGAGGTCGGCAGTCCCGTGGTCGAGGACCTGGTGGTGGACCGGCCCGTCGTGCTTCCGCCGCGCGGTGGCAGGGCCGTACAGATGACCGTGGGGGAGGCCGACGACCAGGGGCGGCGAACAGTCGGGGTGTACTCCCGACCGGACGACGTGGGTCTGGACGCCGTCTGGACTCGTCACGCGTACGGCACGCTGGCGCCCGGGGCGGTCGCTCCGGCCGCTTCCGGCAGCGCGCCGCCGGACGACGGCCCCGCGACCGATGTCGCCCTCGACGACGCGTTCGGCGACGCCGACCGCTACGGCCTGCATCCGGCGTTGCTCGACGCGGCGGTTCGGACGACCCTCCCCGAAGGCATGATCGTGACCCGGTGGAGCGGCGTGACCCTGCTGGCCTCCGGCGCCGCAGCGGTGCGGGTGAACTCAGCCCGTACCACTGCCGGGGAGACCCGACTTGAGCTGCGCGACGCCACCGGCGCGCCGGTGCTGACCGCCGACGCCGTCGTCGCCGAGCCGTTCTCGCCCGAGCGGGCGGGGATCGCGGACGCGGCGGCGCATGATGCCCTGTTCCAGGTCGACTGGGCCGAACTGCCCCTGGCCGCAGGTGAGATGACCGAGGACGTCGGCACCGCCGTGGCTGTCGCCGATGCGCAGGACGTCGCTGCCCTCGCGGCGGACGGCGAGGTGGTTCCGGACTTCCTCCTGTACGAGGCAGGGCGCGCGACCGCCGATCCGCGTGCGGCGGTGGCCGCCGCGTTGGCCGTTCTCCAGGCGTGGTTGGCGGCGTCCGCCCTGGCGTCCACCCGCCTTGTCGTGATGATCCCCGGCGGCGCCGAGGACGAACTCGCCGTGGCCGCCGTGTCGGGTCTGCTGCGGTCGGCGCAGTCCGAGCACCCGGACCGCATCGTCCTTGTCGACCACGATCACGACCACGACCGCGATGGCGACGAGTATCGCGCCGGTACGTCGGCCTCTGAGGACTCGGCGGCTTCGGACGGCATGGCGCCCTTGGACGACCGGGCGGCCGTGAAGGCCGTGGGGCTCGCCGTGGCCGCCGGGGAGAACCGGATCCGTGTGCGCGGTGGTGTGGTCTCCGTGCCTCGGCTGGTGCGCACCCCGCTTCCCGAAGGCCCTCGGCGTGAGCTCGATCCCGACGGCACCGTGCTCGTCACCGGCGGAACCGGGATGCTCGGCGGTCTCGTCGCCCGGCACCTGGCGACCGACCATGGTGTACGGCACCTGCTGCTGGCCAGCCGGAGCGGGCCGGACGCCGACGGGGCGGCGGCGCTGTGCGAGGAACTGACCGCCCTCGGTGTGACCGTCGCCGTCGCCGCGTGCGACACCGCCGACCGTGACGCGGTCGAGGCACTCCTCGCCGCCGTACCGGACGCACACCCGCTCACCGCGGTCGTCCACACCGCCGGCGTCCTCGACGACGGCGTGGTCACCGCCCTGACCCCGGACCGGGTCGACACCGTCCTGCGGCCGAAACTCGACGCCGCACTGCACCTGCACGAACTGACCCGGGACGCGGATCTCGCGGCGTTCGTCCTCTTCTCCTCCGCCGCCGGCGTCCTCGGCAACCCCGGTCAGGCCAACTACGCCGCCGCCAACGCCTCCCTGGACGCGCTCGCCCTGCACCGCCGCCGGTCCGGTCTGCCCGGTGTCTCCCTGGCCTGGGGCTACTGGAGCGACGCCAGCGGTATGACCCGCCACCTCGGCGCCGCGGACCTGCACCGCACCCGGCGTCTCGGCATGGTCGGACTCTCCGCCGCCGAGGGCATGGCGCTCCTCGACACGGCCCTGCGGTCGGGCGACGAGATACCCGCCGCCCTCGTGGCCGCCCGGTTCGACCTGCCCGCCCTGCGGGCGTCCGCCCGCGCCGGAACTCCCGTACCGCCCCTGCTGCGCGGCCTCGCACCCACCCCGCGGCCGACGGCCGGAGCCGTGCAGGCGGCGGGCACCGGCTCCCTGCGGCAGCGGCTCGACCGCCTGGGCACACAGGAGCGCACCGAGGCACTGGTGGACCTGGTCCGCCGGAGCGCCGCCCAGGTCCTCGGCCACTCCGGGCCCGACGCGGTCCGTGCCGACCGCGCTTTCAAGGACACCGGATTCGACTCACTGACCGCCGTCGAACTGCGGAACAAGCTCGCGTCCGCGACCGGTCTGCCCCTCTCCTCCACCATCGTCTTCGACTACCCGAAGCCGGTGTCGCTCGCCGGCCACCTGCGCGTACGGCTCTTCGGCGACGACGAGCCCACGGGCGACGGACAGGAGCGGGACGCCGGAGAGCGCGCCACCGACACCGCCGCCCTCGGTGACGACCCGATCGCCATCGTCGCGATGGCCTGTCGCTTTCCGGGCGGTGTGGAGAGCCCCGAGGACCTGTGGCGAGTGGTCGCCGAAGGCGTCGACGTCGTCAGCGAGTTCCCCGACGACCGCGGTTGGGACATCGACCGGCGCTACGACGCCGACCCCGACAGCGTCGGCAAGACCTATGTACGGCACGGCGCGTTCCTGGACGACGCGACCGGCTTCGACGCCGCCTTCTTCGGGATCTCCCCGAACGAGGCGCTCGCGATGGACCCGCAGCAGCGACTGCTCCTGGAGACCTCCTGGGAGGCGTTCGAACGCGCCGCGATCGACCCGACCGCGCTCGGTGGTCAGGACGTCGGCGTGTTCGTCGGCGTCAACAGCCACGACTACACCGTACGGACGCAGCACGCGGCCGGTGTCGAGGGCTTCCGCCTCACCGGCAGCTCAGGCAGCGTGCTGTCGGGCCGGATCGCCTACCAGTTCGGCTTCGAGGGACCGGCCATCACGGTCGACACGGCCTGCTCGTCCTCGCTCGTCGCCCTGCACCTGGCGGCCCGCGCGCTCCAGCGCGGCGAGTGCTCCATGGCCCTCGCTGGCGGTGTGATGGTCATGGGCAACCTCGAGACCTTCGTCGAGTTCTCCCGGCAGCGCGGACTCTCCCAGGACGGCCGGTGCAAGGCCTTCGCCGACGCGGCGGACGGAACCGGCTGGTCGGAGGGCGTCGGCGTACTCCTCGTCGAGCGGCTCTCCGACGCACGCCGCCGGGGCCACCAGGTCCTCGCGGTGGTCAACGGCAGCGCGGTCAACCAGGACGGCGCGTCCAACGGTCTGACGGCGCCGAACGGGCTTTCACAGCAGCGGGTGATCCGCAGGGCGCTCGCCGAGGCCGGCCTGGCGGCGGCCGATGTGGACGTGGTCGAGGGGCATGGCACGGGTACGGTGCTCGGCGATCCGATCGAGGCGCAGGCCCTGCTCGCGACGTACGGGCAGGACCGGCCCGCCGACCGCCCGCTGTGGCTCGGCTCGGTCAAGTCCAACATCGGTCACACCCAGGCCGCGGCCGGTGTGGCGGGCGTCATCAAGATGGTCATGGCGATGCGGTACGGCGTCCTGCCCCGCACTCTGCACGTGGACCGGCCCTCGACCCATGTGGACTGGACCGCGGGCGCGGTGGAACTGCTCGCCGAGGCTCGGCAGTGGCCGGAGGGCGGGCACCCGCGGCGCGCCGGCGTCTCGTCCTTCGGTATCGGCGGCACCAACGCGCATGTCGTGATCCAGCAGGCACCGGCGGAGGACACCGCGGCGTCCGGGCGGACGTCGGCGGGCCACCCGGTCCCCGGCGTCGCGCCGGAGTCCGCCTCGGACCGCAGGCCCGCCGTTGACGCGGCACCCGCCGTGGCCCTCGTACCGTCAGCGCCCGCTCTCCTGCCAGTGCCTCTGTCGGCCCGGTCGGCGGCGGCTCTGCGGGCCCAGGCCGGTCGCCTCGCCCGCTTCGTCGACGCGCGGCCCGAACTGTCCCTCGCGGACACCGCGCACGCGCTGGCCACCACCCGTGCCCGGCTCGACCACCGGGCGGTCCTGATGGCCACCGGCAGGGAACAGCTCGCCGACGCGCTGCGCGCGCTCGGGAACGGTACCCCCACCGCCGTCACCGTCACCGGCAGCCCCGCCGAGGGCAAACTGGCCTTCCTCTTCACCGGACAGGGCAGTCAGTGGGCCGGTATGGGCCGCGAACTCGCCGCGCGGTACCCGGTCTTCCGCAACGCCTTCACGGCCGCGTGCGACGCCGTCGAACGCCACCTGGACGGGCACCTGGCGCGCCCGCTGCACGAGGTGGTGTTCGCCGAACCCGGCACGACCGAGGCCGCGCTCCTCGACCGCACCCTGTACACACAGGCCGGTCTCTTCGCCCTGGAGACCGCGCTGTTCCGGCTCTTCGCCTCCTGGGGCGTACGGCCGGACCTGGTCGCCGGGCACTCGGTCGGCGAGATCTCCGCCGCCCACGCCGCCGGAGTCCTCGACCTGGCGGAGGCAGGCGAACTGGTCGCCGCCCGCGGACGGTTGATGCAGGCCCTGCCCGAGGGCGGCGCGATGGTCGCCGTCCAGGCGGCCGAGGCCGAGGTGGCGCCGCTGCTGGCCGAGGCCACGGGCGAGATCGCTGTCGCCGCGGTCAACGGACCCGACGCCGTCGTGCTCTCCGGCGCCGAGGACACCGTCCTGGCCCTGGCGGCGAGACTGGCCCACCAGGGCAGGAAGACCAAGCGACTGACGGTCAGCCACGCCTTCCACTCGCCGTTGATGGCACCCATGCTCGACGAGTTCCGTACCGTCGTCGCCCGGCTGCACCCCCGGCCGGCCACCGTCAAGGTCGTCTCCACGCTCACCGGTGCCCCCGCCGAGGACGGCCGCTTCGCCACCCCGGAGTACTGGGTCGACCAGGTGCGCCACGCCGTACGGTTCGCCGACGCGGTCGCCGCGCTGCGCGACCAGGGCGCGGGGACCTTCCTGGAAATCGGCCCCGGCGGCGGCCTGACCGCCCTCGCCCTCGGCACGCTCGGCCCGGACCACCGGGGCTGCCTCGCCACGCTGCGGGAGGACGGCTCGGAGGAGTCCGCCGTCCTCACGGCACTCGCCGAACTGCATGTCCGCGGTACGGACATCGACTGGCCGGCCCTCCTTGGTACCCCGGCCGCCGCGATCGGCACCGACCTGCCCACGTACGCCTTCCAGCACCAGCGGTACTGGGCCGAACCCGAGGCCACCGCCATCGACGCCGAAGCGCTCGGCGCCCGCTCCACCGGCCACCCGTTGCTCGGCACGGCCGTCGAGATCCCCGACGACGACCACGCCGGCACGCCCAGCGACGGTGGCACCCGTGTGGTGCTCACCGGGCGGCCCGACCGACGCGCTTTCGGCCGGCTCCTCGATCCCGCCACCGGCGTCGTTCCGGCCGCCGTGCTCCTCGACCTGCTGGTCCACGCCGGCACCGAGGCGGGCAGCGGCGCCGTCGAACAGATCACCGTCGACACACCGCTGGCCGTGCCCGAAAACGGCCACCTCCAGCTCCGTGTCCATGTCGACGCCCCGGGCCGGGACGGACTGCGCCCGGTCGCCGTCCACAGCAGGCGGACCGGCGACGGGAACGCCACCTGGACGTGCCACGCCCGCGCCCTGCTCCGGCCCGGCCTGCCCAGGCCCTCCTTCGACCTGCGCACCTGGCCCGCCAGCGGAGCCGACGCACCGGCGGACCGCCTCGGCCTCCATGTCGTACGAGGCGTACACGGCCTGACGGAACAGGACGGCCTGCTCTCCGCCGACCTCACCCTGCCTCCGGAACTCGCCGACGAGGCAGCGGGGTTCACCCTCCACCCCGCGCTCCTCGACACGGTCCTTCACCTCCTGGCCGCCCGTACCGGCGACAGCGGGCTCGACCTCACCGACTGCGCCGACCTGGCCGTGTACGCGCAGGGCGCCACCGCCCTGCGGCTGCGGATCACACCCGTCGAGGGCGGACGCCACCTCGTGGAACTCGCCGACCACACCGGCGAACCGGTCGCCGCGCTCGGCCCGCTGACCCTGGGCCGCCCCGACAGCCACCCCACCTCGGAATCCGTCACCGACCCCGCCGTCCGCGAGGCACGGACGACGGGGGACGGGCCGCTCGTCCGGCGGGTCGTCGGCAGGCCGGCCGCCGAGAACGGATCACTGGCCCACCGGCTCGCCGTGCTCGGCGCCGCCGAACAGCAGCGTGTCCTGATGGACCTCGTGCAGGAGAGCGCCGCCGTCGTCCTCGGTCACACCGGCGCCGACGACCTCGACGTGAACCAGCCGTTCAAGGAGCTCGGCTTCGACTCCCTCAGCGCCGTCAAACTCCGCAACCGGCTGCACGACTTCACCGGCATGAGCCTCCCCAGCAGCCTCGTCTTCGACTACCCGACCCCGGCCGCCCTCGCCGGACACCTGCGCACCGAACTCCTCGGCGAGGACGCCGCGAGCGCCGGTACCGCCGGATCCGTACCCGCCGTGCCCGTGGAACCCGACGAGCCGATCGCCATCATCGCCACGAGCACCCGCCTGCCCGGCGGTGTCGACACCCCCGAGGAACTGTGGCGACTGGTCGTCGAGGAGCGCGACGCGCTCTCCGCCTTCCCGCAGGACCGCGACTGGGACGTCGACAAGCTCTACCACCCCGACCCCACCCACCCCGGCACCACCTACACCCGCGTCGGCGGATTCCTGCACGACGCCGCCCAGTTCGACGCCTCACTCTTCGGGATCTCGCCGCGCGAGGCCCTGGCCATGGACCCGCAGCAGCGGCTGTTGCTGGAGACCTCGTGGGAGGCGCTGGAGCGCGCCGGCCTCGATCCGGCCTCCACCCGGGGCCGTGACATCGGCGTCTTCACCGGCATCGTCCACCACGACTACGTGACCCGGCTGCGACAAGTCCCGGAGGACGTCCGGGGCTACGTGATGACCGGCACCTCGTCGAGCGTGGCGTCCGGGCGCGTGTCGTACGTGTTCGGCTTCGAGGGACCGGCGGTCACCATCGACACGGCCTGCTCCTCCTCGCTCGTCGCGATGCACCTGGCGGCCCAGTCACTGCGGCGCGGCGAGTGCTCGCTCGCTCTCGCGGGCGGTGCGACCGTCATGTCGAGCCCGGACGCCTTCGTGGAGTTCGCCCGCCAGCGCGGACTCTCCGCCGACGGCCGGTGCAAGGCGTACTCCTCGACCGCCGACGGCACCGGCTGGGCCGAGGGCGTGGGCGTGGTCGTCCTGGAGCGGCTGTCGGAGGCCCGTCGCAACGGGCACCCGATCCTGGCCGTGCTGCGCGGCAGCGCGGTCAACCAGGACGGCGCCTCGAACGGCCTCACCGCCCCCAACGGTCCCTCCCAGCAGCGGGTCATCCGGCGCGCCTTGGCCGACGCGGGCCTGTCCACGAAGGACATCGACGTCGTCGAGGGCCATGGCACCGGCACCTCCCTGGGCGACCCGATCGAGGTCCAGGCCCTGCTCGCCACCTACGGCCAGGACCGGCCCGCCGACCACCCGCTGTGGCTCGGCTCCCTGAAGTCCAACATCGGCCACACCCAGGCCGCGGCGGGTGTGTCCGGCGTCATCAAGATGGTGGAGGCGCTGCGGCACGGCGTGCTGCCGCCCACCCTGCATGTCGAGGAGCCGACACCGCAGGTGGACTGGACGGCCGGTGCGGTCGAACTCCTCAGGACGGCCCGCGAGTGGCCGGCTACGGGCCGGCCGCGCCGGGCCGCCGTGTCCTCCTTCGGCGCGAGCGGCACCAACGCGCACGTGATCCTCGAGGAGTCACCCGAGGATCCCGCGGGGCCCGTCGAGGCCCCGGCGACCCCGGTGCCCGAGAGCGGCGTCGCGGCGCTCGTGGTTCCCCTGGTGGTGTCGGCGAAGAGCGCCGGCTCGCTGGCGGGCCAGGCCGAACGGCTCGGGTCGTTCGTCGGCTCCGCGGAGAGTACGGCCCTGCCGGAGATCGCGACAGCGCTCGCTTCGCGGCGGGCGGTGTTGTCTGAGCGTGCGGTGGTGGCGGCTGGTTCGCGGGAGGAGGCGTTGGCGGGGCTGCGTGCGCTGGCGCGCGGCGAGTCAAGTCCTCTGCTTGTCACCGGTGGTGGCAGTGCGGTGGGTGCGGGTCGGACGGTGCTCGTCTTCCCGGGTCAGGGTTCGCAGTGGGTTGGTATGGGTCGTGAACTCCTGG
>NZ_JNXE01000080.1 GCF_000716605.1 Streptomyces sp. NRRL F-525
CCAGGTCGAGGGGGGTGATGGTGGCGAGTTTGCGCGCGGCATCGAGGGTCATCTGTCGTCGTACGGCTCGCACGATGTAGTCGTTGAGGGAGGGGGCGCTGGCGGCGGCGTCGCGCAGTTGTTTGTCCATGGCGTCGGGGATCCGCAGGGTGATGGCAGTCATGGTGTCAATTCTAGTGGTAAGAGTGCCATCACCTACAGCCGTGGGCGGTTCGCGGTGGACGACGCTGCGGTACTGGGCCGGGTGGGGGCACGGAGTGGCATTTTTTGCCCTGTTTGATACGTGTGTGCGGCGCGCCTTGCAACAGGCCTGGCCGGGTTGGTCGTAGTCGATTTCCAGTACGCGCAACCTGTCGCCGCGTTCAGCGGAGACTTCCCCCAAGATCGGCTTGATGTCCTTGCCGGACCCACACTGGTCGGCGTAGCGGAGCAGCACTGTTCCGCGGTTGTAGGCCAGATGGGCTCGACAGCGTCCCTTCGCTGCCCGGGGCGGCCAGCGGGATCACGGTGCAGGTCTCTGAGCCGGACTTGAATGGACTTCTTCGACGCATAGTGCGCCAAGGGGTTGTGGCAGGAATGCGCCGACGTCCGGGCGTCGTCGTGCTGTCGGGTGGATCCGCGGTGGCGGGGCGTCGGGCGCGGGCGGCCCCTGGCCCCCCGCGCTGCTGCCTGGCGTTCTCGGCTTGCGATCTCCTCGGACGGAGACCGCGGCTGTGACGGCGCGGACTGCCCCGGTGCGTGGACGGCTGGCCCGGGTGCCGCCGCAACTTCCCCGCCCACCCAGGTCACGGCCAGCCAGCCGTGTTCCCGGCCCGCCCGGCCAACTCGGCCGGATCGAGCCGGTGCAGGGTCACAACCCTGCGCGACCTGCACGTGTCTGACCTGTCAGGAGCAAGACACTCCTAAGACCATAAGGGGGAAATATGATATTCAATCGTTCTCTTCTCGCCGGTACCGCGTTGGCGGCCCTGGCGGTCGGCGCGACGACCGTTCTGGCCGGCCCCGCCTCCGCAGCACCGAACACCACCGCGCAGAAGGTCTGCGGAAGCAGCTACAAGACCGTCAACTCCGCGCCCGTCGGCACGCAGGGCACCGTCTACCTGACCTACAACGCCTCCAACGGCAAGAACTGCGTCGCGACCATCCGCACCAACCCCGGCGCCGCGCGCGACATGGGCGCCTGGGTCTACGTCCCCGACACCGACGAGTACGCCCAGGACGAGGGCGCGTACACCTCGTACGCCGGACCGACCTATGTCCAGGGCAAGGCCCACTGCGTCGACTGGGGCGGCCACATCGACAACGTGTACGTCTACGTGACGGGCTCCAACTGCGCCGCGCTGAAGGAGCACCGGGTCACCACGGTCCGTTGACCCGCGGAGCGCTGCCGCGATCCGGTCCACTCCCGTCGTCCGGGGGTGGGCCGGATCCCGTCACAGGCCCTGATGTCCGCCGTCCCCGCGCCGACTTGGGCGGCCCCTGGCCGGAAGCGACGGAACCGTGCCCGTGACGCGGGTCTCGCGCGCCCGCCGTTCCGCTTCCGCGACTTTGTCCGTGACTGCGCGACGCTCAGCCCGCGCGCCGGAGCCTGACCGCTGCCCAGGCCACATCACGGGCCGTCCTCATGCGCCAACTCCAGACCGAGCGCGGCCAGCCGAGCACGTCCGCGACGCGCTCGAACACGCCTTCACCGGACTGCCGGCCGAGTTGACACGCTCGCAGACCTGGGATCAGGGCAGCGGAATGGGACGGCGCGACGAGTTCACGCGCGCCGCCAACATCCCGATCTGCTTCTGCGAGCCGGCCAGCCCATGGCAGCGCGGCTCGAACGAAAACACCAACGGCCTGCTGCGGCAGTGCTTCCCAAGGGCACCGACCTGTCGATCTGCAGTGCCGAAGATCTCGCCTGCGTAGCCGCTGAACTCAACGACCGCCCCCCCCCGCAAGATCCCCGGCCGGCAAACACCCGCCGAGCTCTTCAGTGAGCTCGTCGCAACACTGGAATGATCACGAGTTGCGGCGCTCACCGGAATTCGCCCACCTACGCCGCCGCGTTGTAGTCGGCACGCGACCGGACTTCGCCGCCGGTTCGGCGCTGCGGGGCGCCCTCGGCGAACACCGCCAGACGCAGTACGAGGTAGCGGCCGATCCCGACGAGCGCGGTGGCCGACAAGTACACCGTCTGCTGCAGGACGAGTCCGGCGCCGGGGCGGAGCACGGTCAGCGCGCCGACCGCGGCGGACGTGACAAGCCAGCCGGCAGCGATGGTGGCCGCGCTCTTCAGGTGCCCGGCAAGGCCGGGCCGTCCGTGGCCGAAGGAGACGCGGGCGTGCAACTCGGTGGCGACCACGGCGGAGGCGACGGTGGTCAGCGCGTTCGCCGCCATCCACGGGATCCACTGCGAAAGCAGGACCAGGGCCGCCGCGGCCGCCAGAGTGACCGCGCTGCCCAGCCCGGCGAAGCGCCCGAAGACCGCCGCGTGTAGACGGACAAGTCGCAGGCCGTTCATGGTGATCCCCTCCCCGTCCGCTGCCCCTGGCGGGGCCGTCGTCGTCATGCCGCAGAGCGTGACCGACCCTCCATTCAGCGCGGTCTCGGTGCGGTCTCAGGGGGATCGGCGGCGGTGAAACCGGTGTGGCGGTACGCCGCCCGCCTCGGCCGTGAACGCCTGCTCAACGGGCTGGAGTTGGGCACACACCGCGAGCCGGCCGTGCCACTGGCTGAAACGAAGCCACCGTCAAACCGCCCCGCTCCGCACCGACGTAGGCAGAGCCAGAGGACGCCGTAGGCCAGGTGCGGCGCGGTCGTAGTCGAGGCCACGCGGTGACGAAACGTCATGTCCCTGCCCGCCAACGAGTGGTTCACGGGCAGTGCCGTCAGGGAGGGGGCCCCTTGACGGGTCCTTCGGGCGGCGGCGCGGCAGGACGGGCGATCGCGGTGGGGGCGGGCCCGCAGAGGACGTACACGGTGCAGCAGCCAGCAGTCGGCCGCAGGGAGTTGCCACTACCGGTATCTGAAGGGGGAGCCGTTGGAGGATCCCAAGTGCACTCCGAGCGCGGTCTCCCCGGCGGTCACGCAGGCGAATCTGAAGTCGACGATCTGCCGCACGAACGGCTACACCTCCGGCATCCGTCCCTCCTTGTCCGTCACCGGCAGGGAGAAGAGGAGGAACGCCGCCTCCTACGGCTTAACCGGCCGCATGGCGATGCCATCGTCAGGTCCACACGTCCGTCGGATCGGTGCTTGCTGGGTGGTCGAGTTCTGAGAGCGGTCGGCACTGTCGGCACTGTCGGCATCGCCCTCGACAGTGCCTGCGGCGCGCGTAGTGCCCTGGCGTCCCGGACTGCGTGGGACGCGTGATGGCGCGGCCGCAGGCCGCCAGGAATGTTGGTCTAGACCTTGACGCCCTCGGTCCTGCGCGACTAACTTCCGGCATCAGCGGTTCACAATCGCATTCACTGTTCACGTATAGGAATTCCGTAGCGGCAGTCGCCTCGTGGAAGGCCGTCCCCCCCATGCGTTCAACAGCCCTCTCCCGGTTCGCTGGCCTGTCCGCCGTGCTTGGCGTTGTGGCGGCCGCAGCCGTCATGGCTCCCGCCTCGGCCTCCCCGGCACTCGCGCGGGAAGCAGCCACGCGGGCCACAGCCGTTCAGCCCGGCACCGCCAGAGCCGCAGCAGTTGCCGCATCGCCTGCGGTGTTCGTGCACCCGGGCGTGAACCTTGACTCCGCCCAGCTCGACTTCGTGCGGGCCAAGGTCCAGGCGGGGGCCCAGCCGTGGAAGGCCGCGTACGACAGCATGACGGCGAGCGCGTACGCCTCGCTGTCACGCAGCCCCAAACCCCGGGCGACGGTGGAGTGCGGCCCCTCCTCGAATCCCAACAACGGCTGTACCGACGAACGCGAGGACGCGATAGCCGCGTACACCGATGCGCTGGCCTGGCACATCAACCGCGACGACCGCTACGCGCAGAAGGCGATCCAGCTCATGGACGCCTGGTCCGCGACCATCCGTAACCACACCAACGACAACGCCCCGCTGCAGACCGGCTGGGCGGGCTCTTCCTGGCCCAAGGCAGCCGAGATCATCAAGATCGTGCACGGCAACTGGCCCAACGCCGGCCGTTTCGCGACGATGCTGCGCACCGTCTATCTCCCGCTGGTCGTCAACGGCTCCAACCGCACCGGCAATTGGGACCTGACGATGCTGGAGGCGGCCGTCAGCATTTCTGTGTTCCTTGACGACCACACCGGCTACGACACCGCGATCGGCCATTACCTGCAGCGCGTTCCCGCCTTCGTCTACCTCTCCTCGGACGGCGCGCTGCCCAAGACCGTGCCCAGCCAGCACCTCACCACTCGCGACCAGATCGTCGGCTTCTGGTTCGGCGCAAGCACCTTCACCACCGGCATCACCCAGGAAACCTGCCGCGACTTCACCCACACCGGCTACGGCATCTCCTCGATCTCCCACGTCCTGGAGACCGCCCGCATCCAGGGACAGGACCTCTACCCGCAGGTCGGTGAACGGCTACGGCAGGCACTGGGCTTCCAGTCGAAGTACCAACTCGGCGCGGCCGTCCCCTCCACCGTGTGCGGCGGCACTCTCAAACTCGGACTCGGCCCCGTCACCGAGGTCGGCTTCAACACGCTGAACACCCTCCACGGCGTCGCGATGGCCAACACCCAGACCCTCACCGAGCGAAACCGCCCGGCCGGCACGAACAACCTCTTCGTGGCCTGGGAAACCCTCACCAACGCCCAGAACCCCAACTGAGTACGTGCTGCGCACCGTTGGCGATGCGCCGCGTCGGTTCCCGTAAGGGGGCTGCCGCGCCGCAGCCAACCCTTCACCCCCCCCAACTCCGGGACATCCGCCCGCTCCCCAGACACGAAAGGCCCTGGCCTCCATGGACAAGGACATGGACCGACGACGCTTCCTGACTACGACGGGTGGCGGCGCGCTCGCCGCTGTGGGAATCTCCGCGCTGACCGGCATCGAAGGGCCGCGCGCAATGGCGGCCCCCGCCGCCGTGCCCTCGTCCGCTCTGCCCTCGCGCGCCGCGATCATCGCCGTACTGCGCCGAGTCGCCGACCACTGGATCGCCGCCCACGGCAACCCGGGCAACAACCAGTGGGCCAACGCGACTTTCTTCTCCGGCCTGCTGTCCCTGTACTCCCTGACCAAGGACGCCCGCTACCTCAACTACGCCCGGTTCTGGGCCGAGCAGAACAACTACGCCCTCAACGGGGGCTCCAGCACCCGGATCGCCGACAACCAGAACGCCGGACAGGCGTATCTCGACCTCTACGCGCTGGAACCCGACCCGCACAAGATCAGCGCGATCGAGACCTCGCTGCACCGCATGACCTACACCGACCAAGTCGACAAGAACGACGACTGGTGGTGGGCCGACGCCCTCCACATGGCGATGCCGCCCTTCGCGCGCCTCGGAACCCTGCGCGGCGACGCCCGCTATTACCAGAAGCTGTACAGCCTGTACCAGCACACCAAGCACGCCGAGGGCGGCCCCGGCCTGCTGAACCCGGCAACCGGCCTGTGGTACCGCGACAAGAACTTCCTGCCCGGCCACATCGTCTCGCCCTCCGGCAAGCCCGTCGTCTGGTCGCGGGGCAATGGCTGGGTGGCCGCCGCCCACGTCAAGACCCTCAAGGCTCTGCCGCCCACCCAGTCCGACACCGCCGAGTACCGCGACACCCTTACCCGCCTGGTGACCGCCCTCCCTCCGATCCAGCGTTCCGACGGTTTCTGGAACGTCAACCTTGCCGACCCCACCCACTTCCCCGGCCCCGAGAGCAGCGGCACGTCCTTCTTCGTCTGCGCCATCGCCTACGCCGTCGCCACCGCCCTCGTCGACCGGGGCACCTACCTGCCGGTCGCAGCCCGTGCCTGGAACGGCCTGGTCACCACCGCCGTCCACCCTGACGGCGTCCTCGGCTACGTCCAGGGAGTGGGCGACCGCCCCGACTCCAGCCAGCCCGTCACCTACGACACCACTGCGGACTTCGGGGTCGGCGCCTTCCTCCACGCGGGAGTGGAGCTGGCGGCCCTCGCATCCTGAAGGGCATCGGCGCGCCGCGCCCCGAGCGGGTCATCTCCTCGGAGAAGGCACTGTCGCTGCTCGGGTCCGCGGCGGAGGAGCGGGTCGCGTTCCCCAACTCGCCGTCCACCAAGCGGATCCCGACCGGGGTGCTTGCTCCGGAGGAGGCCGACCGGGTCCGCGCCGCATACAACCTGTTGCCGTTGCCGTAGGGGGTCGGGACGTTCCGCTCCTGCGATCGGGGCGCCGAGGCCGGTGCGGCATGAGCAGGTGGCGCGCCGGTTCTGGACCAAGAGGAGCTGTCCGCGCTGCCAGCCCGTGGCGGGCAAGGACTGTGTCGTCGACGCCCACACCGGTACCGGCATCGTGTCGAAGATTCCACACTACGAGCGGATCGAGCCCGTCCTCGCGGAACGCAGGATCGGGGTGGAACGCCGACTGCAGGCACCGGGGTCGTACGACATCGCCTGCCCGGACTGCGGAAGGCCGCCGGATGAACGGGCTGAGTCAACTCGTAGATCAGCAGGCCCTGTTGCTGGTGGTTGTCTCGGCGTAGCGTTGTCGGGCGTCGACTTGGCCCGGGTCGTGTTAGAGGCGGCTAGGAAGAACCGCGGCAACACCCGTACGGCGAAGGCGAAGCCGTGCACGACGTCGGTGGTCCGGTGCGGCGGGCGCGAGCCGATGGGCCTCGGGGCGACGTCGTCCTCCAGATCCCGGAAGCGCCCAAGGGGCCAGCGAAGAAACGGTAGTTGGCCAGCGATGGCTACCACGGTGCTCTCGTTGCCCACCGGCAGGCCGCCCCACCTTGGTTGGCGGACCTCGACATCACGGAGGCGGTCGAACGGCAGACCCGTGCGATGCGGGAATTCAGCCGACATGTGTTCCCCGAGCCTGACCATGCGCTGGCCCCGATCGAGGTCCCTCCGAGTTCGGACTTCAGCGGTAGGGCGGTGGCCTCGGAGAGGCGTCGGTGGTTCTCCCCGATAAATGAGGGCGTAGATGGTGAACTGCGGGTGCTGCGCGGATTATTGACGGGGCGCCAGGGATATTCGGGCGATGGATTCATGCAGGTCAGTGCCCATTAGCCCTTCTGTTCTTTATGCGTCCTTTAGTCAAAGATCGTTGTTTGTTTAAGTAAGTGATCTTTACGATCCTCCGGCATGGACGTGCCTCCCATCAGGGAGTGAATTCCATGAAACACAGGGGGGTTCACATATGTTGCAAGCGAGACGCACAAGACGCAGACGTCTGTCCTTGGCAGTCGTCTTCTTCACGGTCCTTGCCGGCTTCGGCCTGACCAGCATCGCCCAGGCAGGTGCCACCACTACGAGCGGGAACTTCTCCGCTATCTCGCCCTCTGCCAAAATCGTCGACACGCGCTCGGCGCTCGGCGTCGGCAGCGCGCTCGGTGCGGCTTCGACCGCCGCCTTCCAAGTACTGGGGCAGGGCGGCATCCCCAGTTCCGGCGTGTCGGCCGTGTCGCTGGACATCACCGCGGCCAACGCCACCTCGTCCGGCAGTTACCTGGAGCTTTGGCCCGACGGCACCACCAGGCCCAACCCGGCGTCCGTCATCAACTTCTCCAGCAGCGCGGACGCAAGCAACTCGGCCATCGTGGCAGTCGGTTCGGACGGGAAGATCGACGCCTACAACTCCAGCGGCACCGTCGACCTCATCGTGAGCGTCAACGGCTATTTCACCGCCGACGGCGGCACCGCCTCCCCGGGCGGGTACGTTCCGGTCACGCAGTCACGACTCGTCGACACCCGTGACGGCACCGGCGCCACGCAGGCGAAGATCGCGCCCGGTGGCACGCTGAACGTCCAGATCGACGGTAAGGACGGCATCACCGACCAGGCGTCGGTCTATGCCAACATCACCGTCCCCTCTCCCGGCAGTGCCGGGACCCTGTACGCGTACGCCACCGGGGGATCGGCCGGGCAGCCGGTCGTCGACTACAAGAGCGTCACCACGTCGCAGGGCGCGGTGATCCCCGTAGGCGCAAACGGCCAGATCACCCTGAAGAACGGGTCGTCCACCCAGTCGGTCGACGTGGTCCTCGACGTCTACGGCTACTTCACCCAGGCGACTTCCGGTGACGGGGTCTTCACCGCCGCCCAGGACCGCCTGCTCGACACCCGCACCACCACCGCCATCCCGGCCGACAGCAGCGTCAGCGTGACCGTGGCGGGCAACGACGGTATCCCCACCTCCTTCGGCGCGGCCGTACTCAACCTGACCACGACCGGGCAGCAGAACTCCGGCTATCTTCGCGTGTGGCCGACCGGGCAGCCGATGCCGTCGACGACGTCGGTGGACAACTTCCAGGCGAACACCTCGACCACCGACCTGGTGATCGCCCAGCCCGGTGACCAGGGCGCGGTGAGCATCTACAACGCCAGCGGTGGCACCATCCAGCTCATCGTCGACCTCCAAGGATGGTTCTCCATCGACGGCAACGACGACGACGGCACCCTGACGACGCTGCCGCCGGTCGATCCCGCGGAGACGGACCTCACCGACGCGCCTACGGACCCCGCGGCCGTCACATCCGAGCCGGCGGCCCCCACGGACACGCCTGCCGGCAACGCACCTGCCGGTCGGTTCTGCGACTCGGGCGGCGTCTACCGCCCTACTCACCTCGGAGGCAGATACATCCGCGCCATCGGCGCCCCTCAATCCAACTACAACGGCACCAGCAGCAAGGAGAGCACCACGTTCTCGGCCGAGGCGTCCGGGACCGTCGGCATCAGCTTCAGCGGATCGTTGAAGGTCACGCTCAGCGAGCTCGTCTCGCGCCAGGAGGCCACCTTCGGCGTCAACCTGTCAGCATCACTGAGCCGTTTCAGTGTGGCCACTGATCAGGTGACGACGTCGGCGTCCGCAACGGACAAGGCCCCTACGCCGTTGAGGGAGGTGTTCGACGTCTCA
>NZ_JNXE01000081.1 GCF_000716605.1 Streptomyces sp. NRRL F-525
CGTCACCGGCGATGACCACCGACGTCGGCCCGTTGACCGCCGCGACCTCAACCCGGCCCGCCCAGCGCTCCAAACGCTCCACGACGTCGGCCTCCGCCAGCGCCACCGACGCCATACCCCCACGACCCGCGAGGCTCCCGGCGATGACCTGACTGCGCACCGCCACGATCCGGGCAGCGTCCTCCAGCGACAACGCACCCGACACGCACGCAGCGGCAATCTCACCCTGGGAATGGCCGATCACCGCGTCGGGAACCACACCTACCGACGCCCACACAGCCGCAAGACCCACCATCACGGCGAAGCTGGCGGGCTGCACCACATCGACCCGCTCCAGGAGTTCAGCCGGAGCGTCCCCCCGCAGCACATCCACGAGCGACCAGTCGACCCAACGCCCCAGCGCCGCCGCACACTCGGCGACCCGCTCCGCGAACACCGGGGAGGAATCCAGGAGTTCACGACCCATACCAACCCACTGCGAACCCTGACCCGGAAACACCAACACCGTCCGACCAGCAGCCACCGCACTCCCACCACCGGTGACAACCAGAGGACTTGACTCGCCCCGCGCCAGCGCACGCAGCCCCGCAAACGCCTCCTCCCGCGAACCAGCCGCCACCACCGCCCGCTCGGACAGCACCGCCCGCCGAGAGATCAGTGCACCAGCCACCCGCGACAGCGATTCCTCACCTGCCTCCACGAAGGACACCAGCCGCTCCGCCTGACCCGCCAACGCACCGACACTCCGCGCCGACACCACCAGCGGCACCACACCATCAGCCACCGGAGCACCAACCGCCACCGGCTCCGCCTCCCCGGCCGGCGGCTCCTCCAGAACCAGATGCGCATTCGTCCCGCTCACACCGAAAGACGACACCGCAGCCCGACGCGGCCTACCCGTGACCGGCCACTCCCGCGCCTCCGTCAACAACTCCACCGCACCCGCCGACCAGTCCACCTGCGACGACCTGCTGAGAGGGACCGTTCGGGGCCGTCAGGCCGTTCGAGGCGCCGTCCTGGTTGACCGCCGAACCCCGCACCACCGCCAGCACCCGGTGGCCGTTCCGGCGTGCCTCCGACAGCCGCTCCAGGACGACCATGCCCGCGCCCTCGGCCCAGCCGGTGCCGTCGGCGGCATCCGCGTACGACTTGCAACGGCCGTCGGCGGCAAGAGCGCGCTGGCGCGAGAACTCCATGAACATGCCTGGGCCGGCCATCACGGTCGCGCCGCCGGCCAGCGCCATCGAGCACTCCCCGCGGCGCAGCGCCTGCACGGCCAGGTGCATGGCCACGAGTGAGGACGAGCAGGCCGTGTCGACGGTGACGGCCGGGCCCTCGAAGCCGAACACGTACGAGATGCGGCCCGAGGCCACGCTTCCGGTGGTGCCGGTTCCGGTGAAGCCTTCCAGTTCGGGCGGGATCGGACCGCCAGTGGCGTAGCCCTCGTTGATGACACCGACGAAGACGCCGACGTCCGCTCCCTTGAGTCCGGTCGCGTCGACGCCCGCTCGCTCCATGGCCTCCCACGAGGTCTCCAGGAGCAGGCGCTGCTGCGGGTCCATCGCCACGGCCTCGCGCGGCGAGATCCCGAAGAAGCCCGCGTCGAAGAGCCCGGCCTCGTGCAGGAACCCGCCGCGGGTCACATACGACTTGCCGCTCTGCTCGGGGTCCTCGTCGAACAGGCTCTCAAGGTCCCAGCCGCGGTCGGTGGGGAAGCCGGAGACCCCGTCCCGGCCCTCGGTGGCCAGTCGCCACAGGTCCTCGGGTCCGGCGACCCCGCCCGGAAGCCGGCACGCCATCCCGACGATCGCGACCGGCTCCGACTTCTCGGCCTCAAGTTCCAGCACACGCTGCTGGGAGCGGCGTGCCTCGGCGAGGACGCGCTTGAGATAGTCGCGAAGCTTGCTTTCATCCGCCATTGAGGTTCGGCTCCTAGAGGCTGTGGCGTCGGGTCAGCGGCTGCGGGGCGGCGGACGGGTCGGCGGTTGCTAGTTGCCGAACTCCGTGTCGATGAGGTCGAAGAGTTCGTCGTCGGAGGCGGCGTCGAAGTCGAGCTCCTCCTCGGCGGGCGGGGTTCCGTTCGCCGTCGACCAGGCGGTCAGGAGGCCCTGCAGCCGGGTAGCGACCTGGGCGCGGGCCGAGTCGTCGGCGGGCGTCTCGGCCAACGTGGCTTCGAGCCTGCTCAGTTCGGCCAGCAGCGGATGCGTTCCGGGCGTGGACTGTGCGGTGGGGTCGAGCCGACCGTGGAGGTACCGCGCGAGGGAGAGCGGCGCCGGGTAGTCGAAGACCACCGTGGCGGGGAGGGAGAGCCCCGTGGCGCCGCGGAGCCGGTTGCGCAGTTCGACCGACGTGAGCGAGTCGAAGCCGGTGTCCTTGAACGCCGTCTCCGGTCCGACCTGCTCCGGACCGGTGTGGCCGAGGACGATCGCCACCTGGCCGCGTACGAGGTCGAGCAGCAGAGCCTGCTGCTCGGTCACCGACAGACCGGCGAGCCGTGCGACCAGTCCGCCGCCGTCACCGGCGCCGGTGCGGGCCTGCTGCCGGCCGGGGCGGACCAGTCCGCGCAGCAGCGGCGGGACTCCCCCGCCGAGCACGGCGTCGGCCCGGACCGCCCGCAGGTCGAGCCTGGCCGGTACGAGGAGGGCGGTGCTGTTGCCGGGGCCTGTGTCGAGACCGGCGTCGTCCGCGCCGACCCTGAGAGCCGCGTCGAACAGCTCCATGCCTTCGGCCGCTGTCAGGGGTTCCACACCGCCGCGGCGCCCGGTCCGGTCCGGGCCGGTCGCCGGGGCGCCGTCGGGGGCAGTGGGCTCCGGGGCGGCGAGCTGCTCCCAGGGACTCCAGGCCAGCGACAGGGCGGGCAGGCCCTCGGCACGGCGGCGGTGGGCCACCGCGTCGACGTAGGCGTTCGCCGCCGCGTAGGCGCCGGTACCCGCGCCCAGGAAGACGGACGAGGCGGACGACATGAGGACGAACGCCCTGAGTTGCGGGGCGAGTTCACGGGTCAGCTCGTCCAGGTGCCGGACCGCGGTGGCCTTCGGCGCGAAGACCTGGGCCAGCCGTTCCGGGGTCGTCTCGCCGATCAGGCCGACGTCGAAGACCCGGGCGGCGTGGACGACCGCGGTCAGCGGATGCTCGGCGGGTACGGAGGCCAGCAGCGCGGCGACCGCGTCCCGGTCGGTGACGTCGCACGCCACGACCGACACCTCGGCCCCCTCGGCCGTCAACTGCGCCACGAGTTCCGTCGCGCCGTCGGCCTCCGGCCCTCGCCGCCCCGCGAGGACCAGGTGCCGGACACCGTGCTCCGCGACCAGGTGGCGGGCGGTCAGGGCACCGAGCGATCCGGTGCCGCCGGTGACGAGAACCGTGCCGTGGAGGTCGAGCGGGAGCCGCTCGGGGAGGGCGGCGGCAGGCTGTCCCGGCTGCTGCACCGGCGTACGGACAAGGCGCGGGACGGTCAGCGCCGTACCGACGACCGCCACCTGCGGTTCGCCACTCGCGAGGACGGCGTCCAGGAGAGTGGAACCGAGGGTGACGGGGCCCGGGGTGGTGGAGGCCGTGGAGTCGGGCGCCGCCGGGTCCAGGTCGAGGAGGACGATCCGCTCCGGGTTCTCTGCCTGGGCGGCACGAACCAGGCCCCAGACGGCCGCACCGGCCGGGTCGGTCGCTGCGGCGTCACCGCCCGCGGGCATCGCGCCACGGGTCACGACGATGAGCCGGGAACTCTCCAGTGTCTCGTCGGCCAGCCACGCCTGCGTCACCGCCAGGACCCGCGAGACCACGGCCGGAAGGACTCCCTCGTCCTCACCGCTCACGACACTGGCCCCACCGGCGATGGCTTCCAGGACCACCGCCGGTGGCACATCCGCCCCGCCCGTCAGAGCCGCCAGGTCCTCCGGGGTGGCTACGGTCACCGGGCGCTCCTCCGAGGCCACAACCGCCCCGGCGCTCTGCGACGGCAGCTCTGAGAGCGTGGTCCACTCGACGCGGAAGAGCCCGGGCCCGCCGTCACTCGTGGTGCCCGCCGCGGCCTCCAACTCGGCCGCGGACACCGGTCGTAGCGCGACGGAGTCGGCCGACAGCACCGCACCGCCCGTCTCGTCGACGGCGGTCAGCGACAGCGCGTCCGGCCCCTGCGGAGCGATCCGCACCCGAAGCGCCGTGGCGCCGACGGCGTGCAGCGTCAGCCCACGCCACTCGAGCGGCTGCCAGGTCCGCTCGCGGTCTTCCGGCGTGGCGCCCGACAGCAGCACCGGGTGCAGGGCCGCATCCAGCAAAGCAGGGTGAATACCGAACCGGGCAGCACTCTCCCGCTGCTCCTCCGGCAGAGCGACCTCGGCGAAGACCTCCTCACCACGCCGCCACACCGCCCGCAGGCCCTGGAACACCGGGCCGTGCTCATAGCCATGGGCGACCAGGTCGGCGTGCAGGCCTTCCCCATCGACCTTCTGGGCCCCGGGCGGGGGCCAGCTGGCGAAGTCGGCCCGTGCGCTGACGGCTGCCTTGGCCACCGCCCCGAGGACACCGGTGGCGTGGCGGACCCATGTCTCACCGTCCGTGGAGTCGGCCTCCGCGCCTTCACGGGTCGAGTAGATGTCGATGCTCCGCATGCCGTTCGCGCCCGGTCCGCCGACTGCGACCTGGACGCGGACACCGCCCTGCGCGGGGACGACCAGGGGCACCTCGATGACCAACTCTTCGAGCGTGCCGCAGCCGACTTCGTCACCGGCCCGGACCGCCAACTCGACCAGTCCAGCGCCAGGGACGACGACGACCCCGTCGACGGCATGGTCCGTGAGCCACGCGTGCGTGCGCAGGGAGAGTCGAGAGGTGAAGACCAGCCCGTTGGAGTGCGGAAGCCTCACCACCGCACCGAGCATCGGGTGGTCGGCCTTGCCCTGCCCGAGAGAGGCCGCGTCCGTGCTGACGCCGGGCCGAAGCCAGTAGTGCTGGTGGTCGAAGGCATACGTCGGCAGGTCGAGATGCGAAGCACCCGCAACCGGCAACACCTTCGCCCAGTCGACCGACCCGCCGTGAACAAAGACCTCGGCGGTAGCGGCGAGGAGGGTCTGCGCCTCGGGACGACCGTCCCGCAGAGCCGCCACACACGACGCCCGATCGCCCGCCGACTCCATCACCACACTCGACAGGGCCGCACCCGGGCCCAGTTCGATGACAACCACATCACCGTCGCCGGCCGCGGCCGCCACACCGTCGGCGAAACGCACGGGACGGCGGACGTGGTCGACCCAGTACTGCGGATCGGTGAGCTGACCCGGCTCGGCTAGCCGCCCCGTCACGTTGCACACCACCGGGAACTCCGGCTCCGACCACGACACTTGAGACAGCACAGCGGCGAACTCGTCAAGCATCGGCTCCATCAACACCGAATGGAACGCGTGAGAGACGCTCAGCCTCTTCGTCTTACGGCCCTGATCCCCGAGCTTCTCCACCACCGCCAGTACAGCGTCCTCTGCACCGGAAAGGACAACGGACGCGGGACCGTTGACCGCCGCCAGGCCCACACCCTCACCCAACAGCCCGGCGACCTCGTCCTCCGACGCGGCCACCGCAATCATCGCGCCACCCAAGGGCAACGCCTGCATCAGCCGGCCCCGAGCCGCCACCACCGCAGCCGCATCCGCCAGCGACAGCACCCCGGCGACATGGGCCGCCACGATCTCACCGATGGAGTGGCCCATCACCACATCCGGCTTGACACCCCACGACTCCACCAGCCGGAACAACGCAGTTTCCACGGCGAACAAACCCGCCTGCGTAAACACCGTCCGACTCAAATCACCGGCATCACCCAGGACCACATCCCTGACCGGATGCTCCACCCAGCCCGACAGTTGCGCGTCCAGCACGGCACACGCCTCATCGAAGGCTTCCGCGAACACCGGATAGCGCGCATACAACTCACGCCCCATCCCGACCCGCTGCGAACCCTGACCCGGAAACACCACCACCGTACGAACAGCCGAACCCCGGTTGCCCGTCACCACCCCGTCGGCCGATTCGCCCCGCGCCAGCGCGCCGAACCCGGCAAGCGCGTCCTCCCGCGAACCGGCCACCACCACCGCACGCTCGGACAGCAGCGCCCGCTCCCCGATCAGCGCCCCCGCGATCTCCGGCAGGGTCGCACCATCAGCGGTACGGATGAACGACGCCAGTCGCTCGGCCTGGCCCGCCAGCGCACCCGCGCTCTTCGCCGATACGACCAGGGGCACCGCGCCCCCGGTCGGCGTTGCGGCCGGTTCGGCGAAGTCGTCCTGTGGCGCCTGCTCCAGGATCAGGTGCGCGTTGGTCCCGCTGAGCCCGAAGGAGGAGACACCCGCCCGGCGCGGTCGGCCGGTTTCGGGCCACGCCCGCGCCTCGGTGAGCAGTTCGACCGCGCCAGCCGACCAGTCCACCTGGGACGACGGAACGTCCACGTGCAGGGTGGGCGGCATCACGCCATGGCGCAGCGCCTCCACCGTTTTGATGACGCCGGCGACACCCGAGGCCGCCTGGGTGTGGCCGATGTTCGACTTCAGGGAGCCCAGCCAGAGCGGGCGCTCCGGATCGCGATCCCGCCCGTACGTGGCCAGCAGCGCCTGTGCCTCGATCGGGTCGCCCAGGACCGTGCCCGTCCCGTGTCCCTCGACCATGTCGATGTCCGACGTCGACAGGCCGACCGCGGCCAGCGCCTTGCGGATCACCCGCTGCTGAGAAGGGCCGTTCGGGGCCGTAAGACCGTTGGACGCGCCGTCCTGGTTCACCGCGGAACCCCGTACGACCGCCAGCACCCGATGCCCGTTCCTGCGCGCCTCCGACAGACGCTCCAGTACGACCACGCCCGCGCCCTCGGCCCAGCCCGTACCGTCCGCGGCGTCCGCGTACGACTTGCACCGGCCGTCGACCGCCAGACCCCGCTGCCGCGAGAACTGAACGAAGGCCCCGGGGCTGGTCATGACGGCCGCGCCGCTGGCGAGGGCGAGCGAGCACTCGCCCTGGCGGAGCGACTGCGAGGCCAGGTGGATGGCGACGAGCGAGGACGAGCAGGCCGTGTCGACGGTCACCGCCGGGCCCTCGAACCCGAACACGTACGACACACGCCCCGACGCCACGCTGGTGCCGGCACCGGTCGTGACGAAGCCCTCCAGTTCGGCGGGCACGTCGCTGCCCGAACCGTAGCCCTGGCCCATCAGGCCGGAGAACACCCCGACATCACGGCCCTTCAGCGTTCCCGGGTTGATACCGGCTCGCTCCAGTGCCTCCCACGACGTCTCCAGCAGCAACCGCTGTTGGGGGTCCATGGCGAGGGCCTCACGCGGCGAGATCCCGAAGAATCCCGGATCGAACAGACCGGCTCCCTGAAGGAACCCGCCCTGGTCGGCGTACGACGTACCCGCCTTGCCCGGATCCGCGTCGAACAGACCCTCGAGGTCCCAACCACGGTCCTCCGGGAAGCCCGACACCGCGTCCCGGCCCTCGCTGACCAGGCGCCACAGGTCCTCGGGGCTCGCCACTCCGCCCGGCAGGCGGCACGCCATGCCCACGATCGCGATCGGCTCACCGGGATCGGCCGGTGCCGCCGCGGGCGCGGCGGGCGATGCCGGGGCCGCGGTCTCCGGTGACACGCCGAGTTCATCGTGCAGATGGCGGGCGAGTGCGAGCGGCGTCGGGTGGTCGAAGACGACGGTGGCGGTCAGCTTGAGGCCGGTGGCCTCGCGGAGCCGGTTGCGCAGGTCGACCGAGGTGAGCGAGTCGAATCCGGTCTCGCGGAAGGCGGTCTCGACCGGTACACCGTCAGGTCCGGCGTGGCCGAGGACGGTCGCCGCTTGCGTACGGACGAGGTCGAGGAGCAGTGTTTCCTGCTCGTCGGCCGTCAGTCCGGTGAGCCGGGCGGCCAGGCCACCGGTGCCGTCGCCCTCGGCGGCGGGGCGGGCGGTCTGCCGGGTGACCCGTATCAGACCCCGCAACAGTGGCTGGACCGCGCCGCCGGCGGTCGCGTCGGCGCGCATCGACCGTAGGTC
The DNA here is from genome assembly GCF_000716605.1 of Streptomyces sp. NRRL F-525. Taxonomy (GTDB): domain Bacteria; phylum Actinomycetota; class Actinomycetes; order Streptomycetales; family Streptomycetaceae; genus Streptomyces. The sequence goes on from NZ_JNXE01000081.1 coordinate 8,019, forward strand.
GAGCTTGATCGGGACCAGCAGGGCCTCGCCGTTGCGCAGTGCGGCGTCGAACAGGTCCAGGCCCTCGGCCGACGTCAGGGCCCGGCTTCGGCTCCGGCTCACGCGCGCCCCGTCGGTGTCTCCCAGATGGGCGGTCATCGCGGTGGCCTGCTCCCACAGGCCCCAAGCCAGCGACTGGCCGGGCAGACCGTCCGAGCGGCGCCGGTGCGCCACGGCGTCGAGGTAGGCGTTCGCCGCGGCGTAGTTGCCCTGTCCCGCCGAGCCGAACACTCCGGCGGCGGACGAGAAGACCACGAACGCCTTGAGTTCCGGGGCGAGTTCACGGGTGAGCTCGTCCAGATGCCGTACGGCCGTGACCTTCGGCCCGAACACGTGGGCCAGCCGCTCGGGCGTCAGCGCACTGATCACCCCGTCGTCCAGGACACCGGCCGTGTGCAGGACCCCGGTCAGCGGATGCTCCGCCGGTACGGCCGCCAACAGCTCGGACACGGCGTCCCTGTCCGTGACGTCACAGGCGACGACCGCCACCGATGCGCCCGACTCCGCCAGATCGGCGGTCAGTTCGGCGACGTTCTCGGCGTCGGGACCGCGCCGTCCGGCCAGCAGGAGATGCCGTACGCCGTGTTCCGCGACCAGTCGCCGGGCCACCAGGCCGCCGAGTGTGCCCGTGCCTCCGGTGATCAGCACCGTTCCGTCCGGTGCGAAGGTGACGGGGGTGCCGGAGCCGGGGCCGGAGCGGGCGATCCGGGGGGCGAAGAGCGCGGTGCCGCGCACGGCGACCTGGGGCTCACCGGTCGCGAGGACGGCGGCCAGCACCGGTTCGACGTCGGTGCCGGGTGCGGCATCGGTGTCGAGGAGCACGAGCCGGTCCGGGTGCTCGGACTGAGCGACCCGTGTCAGGCCCCAGACGGCGGCGCCGGCCGGGTCCGCGACGCGGGCGGCGTGGTCACCCGCCGGTACCGCGCCATGGGTGACCACGACCAGCGTGGCATCGTCCAGGCCAGGTGCGGCCAGCCACGCCTGGACGACCTCCATAACACGACCGGTCAGGGCGAGCGCCTCGTCGTCGTCCGAACCGTCACCGGCGGCGTCCAGGACGACGACCGGCGGAATGCCCGCACCGTTGTTCAGCATGGCAACGTGGTCCGGGGAGGCCACGGGCACCCAGGCGGGCGGCAGTTCCATGCCCGGGGCCGCGCTGCCGGGCAGCTCGGTCCACTCCACCTCGAACAGGGCGCCGCGGCTGCCGTCGGCGGTCGTCCCGCCCAGTTGCTCGACCGGCACGGGCCGGGAGACCAGCGACTGCAGACTGAGCACCGGACCACCGGTCCCGTCGGCGGCCTCAAGAGACAGCGTGTGAGCGGCGGACCGCATCAGACGCACCCGCAGGGCGGAGGCACCCGCAGCATGCAGACGCAACCCACTCCAACCGAACGGCAGATGCACACCCTCCCCGGCATCCCCACGGCCCTCACCCGCCGGATCCGCAAGCGCCACATCCAAC
>NZ_JNXE01000082.1 GCF_000716605.1 Streptomyces sp. NRRL F-525
GTTCCCCGCGCCCCTGGGGGTTGGGGGTGGGCGGGGTGGGAGCGGAGTGGGAGCGGAGTGGGAGCGGGGCGCCCGGCGCGGTTCTTAGTCGCCCCGCCGGGTGCCCCAACACCCTGGCTCCTTAAGCCATTTGGGCCTCCGGGATCTCCCCCCGCGCCTGTCGGCCCAGCAGGGCGAGAGTCAGTGTCACCGCTACCGATGTCACGGCCATCAGGGTCATCGCCGTTGCCGGGGAGGTTAGTTGGGCGGCCGTGCCTGCCAGGGCCGCGCCCACGCCCTGCATCGTGAGCATGCCCGCGGAGCGCAACCCCAGGGCGTGGCCCGCCAGTTCGTCGGGGGCGAGTTCCATCAGGCGTTCCTGGAGGACGAGGCTCGCGCCGTAGCCGATGGAGGCCGCGCAGACCGTCATCGCCGACCAGGGGATGCCGGGGTGGAGGGCGAAGAGCAGGTACGGGGTGGCCAGGAGGAGGCGCAGGGGGATGTCCAGGCGGGCGCGGAGGGTGGGTGGGGTGAAGCGGCCGAGGGTGAGGTCGCCTACGAACATGCCCAGGGCAGCGCTCGCGAACAGGACGCCCGCGGAACCGGAGTCGTAGGAGACGTAGAGGGATTCACAGCCGACGATCAGGCCGTTGGGGACCCACATGCCGAGGTAGGTGAGGCGGCGGGGGCGGGAGGACCACAGGAGGGCGTTCGTGCGCCAGGTCGCGGCCACCGACGGGGGGCCCGCCGTGCGGGGTGGGCGGGCGGTCAGGCCTAGGCGGAGGACCAGGGCCGTCGTCGCGTACAGCGCCGCCGCGAGGAGCAGGCAGACTCGGGGAGCGAGCAGGGCCAGGAGGGCTCCGCCGGTCGCGAAGCCTGTCACCTGCATCAGGCCCGAGGCCATGTTGAAGACCGAACGGCCCAGCAGATAGCCGTCCTTGGACAGGATCTCGTTCAGCAGGCCGCCGCTCACCCCGCCGCCCAGGGAGGCGATCAGGCCCTGCGCGAATACGACGGCGAAGACCGCGCCGATCGGTAGGCCGGGGAGGGCGAGGACCGCCGTACAGACGGCGAAGGCGGTGTTGATGCCGGTCAGGGTGAGCCTCGGGGGCAGGCGGTCGGCGCCCGAGAGGAAGAAGGTCGCGCCGAGCATCTGGGCGAGCTGCGGGCCGAACATGCTCACGGCCGACAGTAAGGGGGAGGCCGTCGCCTTGTAGACGAGGGTGGCGAGCGCCAGGCCGCTGATCGTGAGGGCCGCGTTCTGGGCGGCGAAGGAGAAGAAGAACGGGGTGTACTCGGGGGTGCGGAAGAGCTCGCGGTAGCTGCGCATGCGCGGAGTCTGCGGGGGTGTGGGCGGTGGTCCTATTCTTTCGCGCGGACGCGAAACACGGGGGTGGGCGGATGGGGTTGTGGCAGCTCAACGCGGACACCCTCGCGCGGAGCCGGTTCGTCCTGTCGTCGTTCGCTGAGACCTTCGCGGCGCTGAAACTGCTGCACGCGGGGGTGGGCGCGCACCCCGGTGAGCAGGTGTGGCTGCGGGATCATCTGCCGGGTTATCAGGGGCTGTTGGCGGCCGATCCGGTCACCGGCGCGCTGGTGCGGGCCGCGCTCGGGCGGGCCTGGATCGCCGACTTCTTCTGCCCGACCCAGACGGACCGGGAGTCGTTCGCCGAGACCGTCGCCCGGGTGCGGGAGACCCGGCCCCAGGCCGCGCGGGACAACCTCCGTGTCTCGCTCGCCGGGCCGCTCCCCGCCGCCCTGGAACGCGACGATCTGCCCGAGCGGGCGGCCCGGCTCCTGGAGTACGTCTGGGAGGAGACCGTACGGCCGTACTGGGCGCGGCGACGGCGGGTGCTGGAGGCGGACGTGGTGGCCCGGACGGCGCAGGTGAGCCAGGGCGGCTGGGCGGCCGTGCTGGACACGTTGTCGCCGGGGCGGACGCGGTGGCTCGGGGAGAGCCGGCTGCAGATCAACCTGCACGAGAACCCGCCGCGGGAGATCTCCGGCGCGGAGCTGCTCCTCATGCCCGTCACGCCGAAGGGCGGGTGGGTGTCCTGGGAGGCGCCGGATCGGTACGCCATCGTGTACCCGTGCGCGGGCGTCCTCGCCGACCATGGCGGGCGGCCCGTGCCCGCGAGCCTGGGGGCGCTGCTGGGCCCCTCCCGCGCGGCCGTGCTGACGCTGCTCGGGTCGCCGATGAGCACCAGCCAGCTGACCGCCGTGACCGGGCAGGCGCTCGGCTCGGTGGGGCGGCATCTGCGCGTGCTGCTGGACGCGGGGCTCGTGGAGCGGCGGCGGGCGGGGCGGTCGGTGCTGTATTCGCGGACGGCGGCGGGGGAGGTCGTGGTGAAGGCGGCGGGGCTGTGAGTGCGGGGGCCCGCGGGACCGTAGACCTATGGGCCCGTGGGGAGAACGACATTTACCGGAGTTAGCATCCGGTTATGACGACTACAGAGAACACGGGTCCCCTCGGTGTCGAGATCGGGTCGCTCACGGGCGGCTCGGCGGACCTCTCGCAGTACGCGGGCAAGGCCGTCCTCGTGGTGAACGTGGCCTCCAAGTGCGGGCTGACCCCCCAGTACACGGGCCTCGAGCGGCTCCAGGAGCGGTACGCGGCGCAGGGCTTCACCGTGCTGGGCGTGCCCTGCAACCAGTTCCTCGGGCAGGAGCCCGGCAGCGCCGAGGAGATCGCCGAGTTCTGCTCGGCGACGTACGGCGTGACCTTCCCGCTGACCGAGAAGGTCGAGGTCAACGGGGACGGCCGGCACGAGCTGTACGACCGCCTCGTCGGCTTCGCGGACGGCGAGGGCCACACCGGTGACATCCGCTGGAACTTCGAGAAGTTCCTGATCGGCCGCGACGGCACGGTGCTCGCCCGCTTCTCCCCGCAGACCGAGCCGGAGTCGGCGGAGGTCGTGGCGGCGGTGGAGACGGCCGTCGCCTAGGTCTGCCGCAGGCAGGTGTTGACCTTGCCCCTGGGGCAGGGCTGAGCGTCCTTCTCGCCGGGCGGACAGGAACCGCCCGGTGACGGAGGATGGCTGAGATGGACGACGACGACCTGCTGACCATCGGGGCGTTCGCGGCGCGGGCTCGGCTTTCGGCCAAGGCGCTGCGGCTGTACGACCGGCTCGGACTGCTGGCTCCGGCGCACGTCGACGAGGTCAGCGGTTACCGCTACTACCGCGCCGGCCAGGTCGAGCGGGCCCGACTCGTGGCGCTGCTACGGCAGTTGGACATGCCGCTGGCCCGGATCGCCTCGGTGGTGGAGGCGGACGGGAGCGACGCCGCCGATCTCCTCGCCGCGTACTGGACGGACGTGGAGACCCGGGTCGCCGGGCAGCGCACGCTCGCCGAGTACCTCCGTGCACGCCTTTCGGGGAGGAGCTCCGAGATGTACGGACAGTTCGTGGTCGAGACGGTCGAGGTACCGGAACAGGTGCTGATCACCGAGACCCGGCACACCCTCGCGGACGAGTTGCCGGCCTGGATCCCCGCCTCGCTGGGGCGACTCGAGGCGGCGGCGGAGGAGTGCGGGGGTGTGAGCGCGGCGCCGTTCGTCGTCTACCACGCCGAGGTGTCGACGGAGAGCGACGGCCCGGCCGAGGCCTGCGTACCGGTCGCGGACGAGGCGGCGGCGCGGGCGTGGGCGGCGCGCCAGGGGCGGGCCCGGCAGACGGCGGTGCGGGTGGAGCCGGCGCGGACGCTGGCGTACGCCCGGATCACCAAGGCTCAGGTGGCGCATCCGCAGATCCTGGCCGCGTTCGAGGCGGTGGAGCAGTGGGTCGCCGAGCGGGGGCTGCGGTACGCCGGGCCCTGTCGCGAGGTGTACTTCGCGGAGTGGGGGGCGGCGGGGCCTGGGGACCCGGTGTGCGATGTGGCGTTCCCCGTGGAGTTCCCGGTGGGGTGAGGCACCGGCCGGCGCACGGCGCCGGGCACAAGCCGAGCCCCCTCGGCCAGGACGGCGGGCCAGTCGAGAGGGCTCTTCTTGAAATGCTTGTGCTTCTTGTACTGCCTGTGTTGCTCGTACTGCCTGTGTTTCTCGTACTGCTTGTGCTGCTCGTACTGCTTGTCGTGCATGAACTGCACTGTGCTGCTTATGGAGTTGTGAAAGGTGAACCAGCCGCATCAGTGAAGGTCGTGCGCCCCCCGCGCGACATCTGCCACGAAGGCGTTCCACGAGTCGGCGGGGAAGGCCAGCGCCGGACCCCCGTCGACCTTGGAGTCCCGTACGGCCATGGCCGCGAGAACCGGTGACTTGATCTCGACGCATGCGCCGTTCCCGGTGGAGTACGAGGACTTGGTCCACTTGTCCGTGGCGCCCTGACGAATTGCCATTTTTGCTCCGGTTATTGCCAGTTGATGAGTTGCTGTCACCGCGCGTCACGTCCGACCACGAACGCATCGGACGTACAACACGGTTTGCGCCAAAGCCTGTTGCTCGATGGCGTGATCGACGCTACTCGCCAACATCGGCGCGCGAAGCGGCCATTCACTCGACCGGGTGGCATATACCCCTGGTGCTTCCATCCCGACCGGCGGAAGGTGTACTCTGCGGCACCTTCCGCCAACGGGGCCCCTCAGCGCGCGTATTCCTTCGCGATGTCCGCGATGAACTGACGGGACTGGTCCACGTTCAGGGCCTGCGCCCTCAAGTGCTCGTACATCACGCTGTACTTCTGGACGTCGTTCGCCTTCTCCAGGTACAGGTCGCTGGTGACGCCCTCGATGTAGACGACGCTGGAGTCCGCCGCGTCGGGGAACTCCAGGATCGCGTACTGCCCGTTGAGCCCCGGATGGGCGCCCATGTCGAACGGGATCACCTGCACGGTCACGTGCGGCAGCTGGGACTGCTCGACGAGATGCTCCAACTGGTCCCGCATCAAAGAGCGGTTGCCGACCACGCGGCGCACCGCGGACTCGTCCATCACGGTCCACAGCCGCAGCGGGTTCTCCGGCGCGGAGATCCGTTCCTGCCGGCGCAGCCGCACCTGGACGCGCTTCTCGACATCGGCCAGGGCCGTCTCGGGCAACGCCCCGGTGATGAGCGCCTCGGCGTACTGCCGGGTCTGCAGCAGGCCGGGGACGACCTGGGGATCGTAGACGCGCAGGCTCGCCGCGTCCGTCTCCAGTCCGATGTAGACGCTGTACGGAATGTCGCCGAAGGAGTGCCACCAGCCCTGCTGGCGCGAGTCCTTGGCCATCTGCATGAGCGAGTCGACGATGCGGACGTCCTCGACCTCGTAGACCCCGCACAGGTCGCGGACGTCGCGCTGGCTGATGCTGCGCCGGCCGTTCTCCAGCCGGCTGATCTTCGACTGCGACACCAGCAACCGCTCGGCGACTTCTTCGGCCGTCATGCCCTTGAGCTCTCGGAGTCGACGCAACTCCTGGCCCAACCGGCGTCTCCTGACGGTGGGATTGACACTTGACGCCACGGGAACGTGCACCTCCGGCTGCATGCCTCTACTTGCCACTGCTGACTGCTACGTGCTGCTCACTGCTTGCCACGCGCTTGCCACTTTGCGTATCTGCTGTTGAGCAGACTGCCACCAAGGTGGTTTCTACCGCTGGGAAACGGTGGATATGCGGCAGGTACGAGCCAGGTTCGGGTTGCCCGAGGCGTCCGCGAAGGCGTCCGTAGATGCGGCCGAGCGGGGTGGAGAGACGTTACGTCTACTCCACCCCGCTCGGACCAGCGGCTCCCGAACCGGGTCTTGGGGACTGCGGTGCGGCGTGTACTGCGGTCGTGCGGTGGTGCGTCGGTACCGGTCGTGCGGTGTGCCTCCGCGGTGCCGGCGTGTGCCGTGGGACTGCGGCTCAGTGAGCCACGGCGCGCGCCATGGTGCCGCGGTGCGGCTGCATCGGAACACCACGAGCCGGTTCCGGTGGCCTTGATCCGGGCGCGGCCTGACGGCCGGCCGGGGCCGGGCTACGGCGTGGCTGTGCCGCCACTCCGTTCTGGACGTCCATCACGGCGTGCGCCACGAGTCCGCCCATGGGGTCGTGCCTGATCAGGTCCCGCAGCCGGGAGCGGGACGAGCGTCCCTCATTACCCGGATACAGGTGTTTGCCGAGACCTACCGCGTGCGCCAGTGCGGCGAGCGCGGCTGTCCGCGGGTCCGGTGGCACACCGGTGCGGATCGCGGAATCGAGTCGGCCCCTGATCTCGCGGCTGATCTCGTTGTCCGTCGCTTGGTAGCGAGTCGTCGGCAGCACCCCGCACATCTGTCCCGCCACGGCATGCACCATGCCGCACCGCTCGAGATGCGAGAGGTAGGTCTGGCGAAGTCCCAGTCGGGGCCCGCCAATCCAGTTCACTGCACGTACGGGAGCGCCACGCCTTCGCAGCAACTCCAACGCGCAGTCCAAAGTCGGATCTCCGGTCGGCCGTGGTACCACCACGGCGATACGATCCCCGTCTGGGGCTATCCGTCCGGCCAGCGCCAGCTCCACTAGCTGTGCTCCGGCCAGACCGAGGTCGAGCGACTGCGGCTGTGCAGTGGTACCCGTGGCCGGGTCCAATGCCAGCAGCAGAAGCTCTTCCGGAAGTGTTCTGCGGCTCCTGCCCATCCATGCCTCCCCGCGTGGATGAATGACAGGGTGACCCCTCTCACATTGGTCTGTCGAGGGTGCGTGACCGCTTCGTAGTGGAACCGGTAGGTATGTCGTTCTCGTCTACCGGTGGGGTTAAGCCCGCACACAGGACACTGGTACATGGTTCGGACAGCGGTGTTGATGCGTTGTCCGGACTGCGGGTAAGAGATTTCCCAGCCGACATCCAGCTGACTTCCAGCTGATTTTTCGGCTGTTTCTGTAGCTAACTCGGTTATCTCGGTCGGTTCGGTTGACGCACGCGGCGCGTGCGGCGCATGGAGGAGGCATCGGTGGCGGGCGAGTCCCCCGACAGGTCGAAGAAGCGCGAGTCGTCGGCAGAACCGACGCCGGGGAGCGCGAGTCCGGTTCCTGAGGCACGGGGTGAGCGCGATCCCCGGTTGGCGGTGGCCCGCGAGGACGCGGTGTCCGCGGCCGCGGCGCAGCGGGGGGGTGTGGACACGGCGACGAAGATCTTCTCGATCAGGGAGCTGCGGTCGGAGGCAGGTGCATCGGCCGAGGCCGGTGACTCCGGTGACGCCGAGGCCTCCGAGGACGCCGATACGCAGAACCCTTCCGCCAAGGGCGGGTCGAGTGAGTCGGGCGGGTCGGGCGGCTCCGAGGGCGATGCGCGGCTCCGGGCGGCTGTGGCGGCCTGGGTGACGTCGGGGTCGGCCGGGGAGCGGCCGACCGGGGCGGAAGCCTCCGGCGGCGAGACGGCTGACGTGCCTGAGAGCGCGGAGGACGCGGTCGCTACGGCCGACAGCTCCGCCGGCGCCTCCAAGGGCGCGGAGACGCCCGCTGAGGGCCCGGAGACCGGGGACGCCGAGGACGCGGGGGAAGCTTCCGTCTCCGACGCCTCCACGGACGCTGAGACCGCCCAGGGCGCCGACGCAGGCGAGCGGGCCGGGGGTGCGGGTGCCGGGGACGACGAGGCACGCGATTCGGCTGACGCCGGGGGCGAGTCCGCCGGCGACGATGACGTGACCGAGGGCGAGCGGGGCGTTGCCGCTGCCGCGGAGGACGACGCCGACACCGAGGACGCTTCCAAGGCGGCCGGGGCTCCCGCGTCCGCGGAAGCCGACGAGGCCAACGCGGATGCTGACGCGCGGCCTGAGGCCACCGAGACCGCCTCGGGCGAGACCTCCGACGCCGAACCCGCTGAAGCCGAGGCCGACATCGCCCCGGAGCCCGCCGAAGGCAACACATCCCCTCAGGCGACCGGAACGAAGCTGGACGACCGTCCGGGGTCCGCCGAAGGCGAGGCGTCCGCCGACGCGACCGGGCCGAAGACCGCCGACCGTCCGGAGCCCGCCGAAGGCAGCACGTCCGCCGACGCGACCGGATCGAAGACCGAAGACCGCCCGGGGTCCGCCGAAGGCGAGGCGCCCACCGACGCGACCGGGCCGAAGACCGCCGACCATCCGGAACCCGCCGAAGGCAGCACGTCCGCCGACGCAGCCGGACCGAAGACCGAAGACCGCCCGAAGTCAGCCGAAGGCAAGACACCCACCGACGCGACGCCCCCGAAGGCCGACAGCCACCCGGAAGCCGCCGAAGGCGACACGGACGCGGCCCCCCAGACCACCGGCACCGGCACCGACCCCGAAGACGCCGCCCCCTCCGACGCACGACCGCAAGCCGCCGGCGACGAGAAGGCCCCCGCAGGGCCACCCGCACCCGACGACGAGACCCGCACGGGCGGTGCGGGTGGGAACACGAAGGCGGCCGAGGGCGGAGCCGAGGCCGTCGATCACCCCACCGCCGTCTTCAAGGCCCCACGACCCCCCAAGCCCCAGGTCGACCAGCCCACCACCATGCTCAAGCTGGGCGGAGCCACAAAGACCCCCCAGCCCTCCAAGACCCCCGAGACCCCCGAGACCCCCGCCGAGCGCACCAGCAAGTTCGTCGCCCTCAAGCCCCTCGACGAGCCCCGCACGCCCCGCAGGGACACCCCCCGCC
>NZ_JNXE01000083.1 GCF_000716605.1 Streptomyces sp. NRRL F-525
GGGGTGGGCTTCGCCGGGGGGGTGGGCTTGGGCGTCGGGGTCGGCGTGGGTGTCGGTTGGGGCTTCAACACCGCTGGTTCCGGGGCGGGTTGCTTCTTCGGGGGCGTCGGGGGAGTCGACTCGGGCTTCGCGATGGGCGAGGACGAGGGCGCCGGTTTCGCCTCGGGCTTCTTCGCGGGGGTGTGGGTGCCGCCGGCCAGCGCGAGGGCGATCGCCGCCGCTGCCGCCGTGGCGACCACACCGGCCGCGATACCCGCCTTCACCGGGGCGCCGAGCCCCTCGGAGGCGGCCGCGCCCCCGGCACCGGCACTCCCGGACGAACTCCCGCCCGCAGCGGCGGCGGCACCCGCGGCACCGGCCGCGCCCGCGCTCGCACCACCGGCGATGAGCGCGACCGCCTTCGCGTACCCAGCGGCGCCGAACCAGCCGATGACCGCGACCGGGACGACCGCCGGGATACCGCTGGCGACCTCCTCGATCTGCAGCGCGGCGAGCCGGCACTTGGCGCACTCCTCCAGGTGCTTGCGCAGCCCCCGTTCGGCACGCGTGCGCAGCCGGCGGCGGGCGTAGGTGCCGAGCTGGTCGGCGTAGCGCGCGCACTCCTCGTCGTCGGTGAGGGTCGCGCTGACATGGGCCTGGAGATAGGCCTGCTTGAGCCCCTCACGGGCCCGACTGGCCAGTACGCGCGTGCCGTTGGCGTCGAGCCCGAACAGCGTGGCGACCTCGCTCGGCGACTCGTCCTCGACCTCGGTGTGCCACAGCACGGCCTGCCACCGCTCGGGCAACGACCGGAAGGCCTGCATCGCCATCGACTGCTCGGCCACATGCATGGCCCGAACATCGGCACCGAGATCGATGGTGTCGTCATCGGACACCTCGGACACCCGGGCGGACTGCGCGGCGAACACCGCGAAGTCGTCGACGAGGTGCTCCCGCTTCGCCGACTTCGTCCAGTTCGCGGCGACGCGCCGGACGGAGGTCAGCAGATACGCGCGTACGGCGTGCTCGGGCCCGGAACCGCCGCGCACCGCCTGCAACATGCGGGCGAATACCTCGGCGGTCAGATCGTCCGCGGTGTGCCCGTCCCGGCAACACGTCCGGGCGTACCGGCGCACGGCGTCCGCGTGGCGCCGGTACAGCTCCTCGTACGCCGTGTCGTCACCGGCACGCATCCGCTCGATCAGCGAGGCGTCGGCCGCCGGCATCTCCCGCGGCGGCAACGACGGCGGCAGCACACTGCCCTCGCGCTGCGGCGGGACACTGCCCTCACCGGGATCGCCACCCTGGGGGACACCACCCTGGGGGACACCACTCGGCCCACCCTGACTCGGCACCTGTGGTGAGGTCAGCCCACCGGCCTCCGGGTCACCGTCACCCAGTGACTCGTCCCGCCCGTCAACACTCATCGCGGAAAGCCCCCGCCGCCTGCCAAGCCAGTCCAACCAGTCCCGAACACCGGGTCAGCGTAGCCATATTGGCTTTTGTTCAGGACCCCGTCGCATGGACCATCCACTCATCCGTGGGGACTTTCCGCACCGCAGTACTAGCGTTCACCCCTCCGGGGAAGGCTCAACTGTCGTGCGTGAAAGGGGAGTTGGCGACGGTGACTGAAATGCCCGGAACGTCCCCGGGGATCGCGAGGGGCGCGGGCGGTGCGGTACCCGCGCCTCACAGTCACCTATTCGAGTCACCCTGCCGGCGCAGGGCAGCAGATTCAGCCCGTCCGGCGTTTGAGGACCGAGGCCCCTTCAGGGCCGATGGGGGTCTGGGGGCGCAGCCCCCAGAGACGCCCACACCAACGCCGGCCCACGCTCACAACGGCCGCGACCGCAACCCCTCCAACAAGATGTCCAGCAACCGCGCCGACGCCGCCGCCTGCTGCGCAGCGTCCGGCAACGAGGGCGCCGCCGTAGCAATCACCAGCAGCACATCCGACACCGACACATCCGCCCGCAACTGCCCAGCCGCCCGAGCCCGATCGACCAGCTGCCCCACGACCTCCAGCAGCGCAGTCGCCCCGGCGTCGTACTCCACGGACCCCAAAGACCCCGCCGACTCCTCCGGAACCAGCCGCAGCTCACCCGCCCCCGGCTGCATCCGCTGCTGCGGCACCCGCGCCTCGTCGAGAAGAGCCGCACCCTCCCCCTCATCGGCGACGCCGACCCGCAGCACCTGCGGCGGCAACAACCGCCCCGCCCCCGACGCCACCGACGTCCGCAGGAAGCGCGACAGCGCCGACCACGGCTCGTCCTCCTGCCCGAGCGCCGAACGCGCCTGGTCGGTCAGCCGGGAGGTCTCCTCCTCGGCTATCCGCCGCACCAGGACGTCCTTGCTCGGGAAGCGCCGGTACACCGTGCCGACACCGACCCGCGCGCGCCGCGCCACGTCCTCCATCGGCGCGCCGTAGCCCAGCTCGCCGAAGACCTCACGCGCCGCCCGCAGCACGTGCTCCAGATTGCGCTGTGCGTCCACCCGCAGCGGCGTCGTCCGCGAGGAGTCCCCGCGCCCGTTCGCCGCCGCTCCGACCGCGCCGCCGGATGCGACGGCTGACGCGGATGTCCAATGAGAATCCTGAATATGCATACACGTTCCCCCGGTTAATGACGTCTCCCCCCGGAGACTCCCCGCCATCGGCAGCCGGAGCATCGTGAGACAAGCCCGGTTCGCGAGCCCCGCTCTTCGCGGACTCGCTGAGCACATCCCCCTTCACCCCGTCGACACACGAACATAGTTGAGAGGGGGTCAATTCAGAAGGGGCAGGTTCCGCACGGAGCGCCCCCCGATCGGAGTACGGGTCGCATACGCCCCTATTGCACCCCGGGGCACCACCCCGATCACCCTCACTGACCTGCGAACCTGCCCTCAGCGACGGCACTTTCGGCACCCCCGCGCACCCTCCGCCGCCGGTCACACAATTTGTCGAGGCTGTGGACAAACTCAAGCGCCGGGTGCGTCATGGGATGGTGAAGGAACGCGCGCGCATTCTCGTTGTCGGTGGCGGCTACGTCGGGATGTACACAGCCCTGCGCCTTCAGAAGAAGTTGAAACGTGAAATCAAGCGCGGGCAGGTCGAGATCACCGTCGTCAGCCCCGACCCTTACATGACGTATCAGCCGTTTCTCCCCGAGGCCGCCGCCGGTTTGATCTCCCCCCGCCATGTCGTCGTCCCGCTGCGCCGCGTCCTCGACCGGTGCCGGGTCGTCATCGGCGAGGCCACCGCCATCGACCACGGCAAGCGCACCGCGACCCTCAGCACCCTCGCCACCGAGGAAGAGGGCACGGGCACCGAGGAGTTGGCGTACGACGAACTCGTCCTGGCCCCCGGCTCCATCTCGCGCACGCTCCCGATCCCCGGTCTCGCCGAGCACGGCGTCGGCTTCAAGACCGTCGAGGAGGCCATCGGCCTGCGCAACCACGTCATCGAGCAGATGGACATCGCCTCCTCCACGCGCGACCCCGCGATCCGCGACGCCGCGCTGACCTTCGTCTTCGTAGGAGGCGGTTACGCCGGCGTCGAGGCGCTCGCCGAGCTGGAGGACATGGCCCGCTACGCCGTGCGCTACTACCACAACGTCGACGCGGACGACCTGAAGTGGATCCTCGTGGAAGCCTCGAACCGCGTCCTCCCGGAGGTCGGCGAGGAGATGGGCACCTACACGATCACCCAGCTGCGCCGCCGCAACATCCAGGTCCTCCTGGAGACCCGCCTCGAATCCTGCGTCGACCGCGTCGCCGTCCTCAGCGACGGCCAGCGCTTCCCGACCCGCACCCTCGTGTGGACGGCCGGCGTGAAACCCCACCCGGTCCTCGCCGCCACCGACCTCCCGCTCGACGCGCACGGCCGCCTCAAGTGCACCCCGGAGCTGACGATCGACGGCGCCACGCACGCGTGGGCCGCGGGAGACGCGGCGGCGGTCCCCGACGTGACGGCCACCGAACCCGGCACCACCACCGCCCCCAACGCCCAACACGCCGTAGGCCAGGCCAAGATCCTCGGCGACAACATCGCGCACTCCCTGCGCGCGGAGCCTCTGGAGACGTACGCCCACAAGTACGTCGGCTCGGTCGCCTCCCTGGGACTGCACAAAGGCGTCGCGCAGGTCTACGGCCGGAAGCTGAAGGGCTACCCTGCCTGGTTCATGCACCGCGTCTACCACCTGAGCAGGGTGCCCACCTTCAACCGCAAGGCCCGCGTGCTCGCCGAATGGACCCTTGCGGGGCTCTTCAAGAGGGAGATCGTTTCTCTCGGTTCACTCGAACATCCCCGAGCGGAGTTCGAACTCGCGGCCGGTGGAAAGCCTCCACACGACCCGAAGGGTTCGAACTGACCGGACCGAGGAACTCCACCGGCCGCCGAGGCGTCTGACGAATGTCGGCCCGGTCGGTCACACTGCCAGACTGGTCCACGACTTCGGGCGGGCCCACACCCGCCCTTCTCACCCAAGAGGCTTTCCCCACTGTGCTGCATCCCCCGGGGGCCAACCCCCGGACCCCCGGCAGGGTCCGGAGCGGGCCGACAACACCTACACGAGGCAAGGATTCGTGAACTTCACGCGCTGGAGCGCCCGGCTCCCCGGAACGCAGCGCCGCGCCGCCGCGCGGACCGACCACACGGTCACCCCGGACCGGCGGGGAGAAGGCTCCGTGCCCGCGGCCCGCGCCGAGCAGCTCACCGACGAGCCGCCGCCGGTCCCCGCGGTCGAGGACCTCCCCGTCCGCGAGGTCCTCGACCGCGTCCCGGCCCTCGTCGCCCTCGTGCACGGCCCCGACCAGCGCATCGCGTACGTCAACGACGCCTACGTGACCGCCTTCGGCACCCGCACCCTCGGCGCCCCGGCCCGCGAGGCCCTCCCCGAGCTGGACGAGCTCGGCCTGCTCCCGCTCCTCGACCAGGTCCTGCGCAGCGGCAAGCCCCGCACCCTCAAGTCCCGCAAGGCACCCGGCGGCCGCTCGTACACGTTCACGTGCACCCCGGTCGCCGAGAGCGCCGACACCGCCGAGGGCGGCGTCCTGATCTTCGCCACCGACGTCACCGACCACGCCGAGGCCGCCGAACGCCTCCGCGCCAGCGAACGCCGTCAACGCGAAACAGCGGTGACCCTCCAGCGCTCCCTGCTCCCCCAGGAACTCGAAGAACCCGACGACCTGCGCATCGCCGCCACCTACCAGCCCGGCGGCACCGAGGCGGCGGTCGGCGGCGACTGGTACGACGTGATCACCCTCGGCGGCGGCCGCACCGCCCTGGTCATCGGCGACGTCATGGGCCGAGGCGTCCGCGCGGCAGCGGTCATGGGTCAACTCCGCACCGCCGTACGGGCGTACGCCCGCCTCGACCTGCCCCCGCACGAGGTACTCCAGCTTCTGGACGGCCTCGCCACGGAGATCGACGCGAACCAGATCGCCACCTGCGTGTACGCCATCTTCGACCCGAACGAGGGCCGCCTGGTCTACGCCTCCGCAGGCCACCTCCCGATCCTCGTCCGCGACGAGACGGGCGCGGTCCAACGCGCCGACGAACCCACCGGCCCCCCACTGGGCACCGGCGGCTGGATCCACTCCTCGGGCTCGATCCCCCTCAGCCCCGGTTCTACGGCGGTCCTCTACACGGACGGCCTGGTGGAGCGCCGGGACGAGGACCTGGACGAGGGAATCGCCTCCCTGGAGCGCGCCCTGGCCGGCGCCACCGGCACCCCCCAGGTCGTCTGCGACCGCCTGGTCCGCTCGCTCGGCGTCACCGCCGACCACGACGACGACGTGGCCGTCCTGGTCCTCCAGCACCCGGCCCGCACCGGCCCGGCCGGCGACCTCTTCCGCAACGCGGCCCTGGAACTCCTCGGCGGAGTCGAAGCGGCCCCACGCGCGCGTGCCTTCGCCTCCGGAGTCCTCACCAGCTGGCGCTTCCCCACCGAACTCCACGACCTCGGCGTCCTGGCAGCCAGCGAACTGGTCGCCAACAGCCTCCAGCACGGCACCCCACCCATGCGCCTACGCCTGCGCCGCACGGACCGCCGCCTCATCGTCGAAGTGACGGACGGCGACGACCACCTCCCGCGCCGCCGCCGCGCGGAACCGGCCGACGAGTCGGGCAGAGGCATCGCAATCGTCGCGACGATCGCCTCGAACTGGGGCTCCCGCCGCACTCCCGGCGGAGGCAAGGCCGTCTGGTGCGAGTTCGTACTCCCCAACACACCCCCGGCCTGACCTACGCCTCCACGCCCACGGGCTCGACACTCCCGCGCGCCACGACAAGACTCCCCTTCGCCCGCCAAGGCTGATCCTGCACAGCGGTCAACTGCCGCCCCAGCTTCACGGCCAGCAGACTGATCCCCAACGAGAACAAGAAGAACGTCACGACATACGGCCCCGGCAGCGAAGCCCCGAGCGGCCCGCCCACCGCGGGCCCGACAGCCAGCGCGAGCTGCTTGACGAGGGCGAAGGCCGAGTTGTACTGCCCGGCCATCCCCTCCGGCGCCAGATCGGCGACCAGCGGAGCGACGGTCGGCGACAACATCGCCTCCCCGAGCCCGAACAGCGCGTACGTCGACACAAAGGCCGCCGTAGCCATCTCCTGACTCCCGTGCCCAAGCCCCGCGAACCCGGCCGTGACCCACGCCAGCGCCCAGATCATCCCTACGGCCGCGATCACGCGCGAACGCCGACGCCGCTCGACGAACTTCAGCACCGCGAACTGCGCGACGACGATC
Organism: Streptomyces sp. NRRL F-525; assembly: GCF_000716605.1. GTDB lineage: Bacteria > Actinomycetota > Actinomycetes > Streptomycetales > Streptomycetaceae > Streptomyces. Next base: position 6,705 of record NZ_JNXE01000083.1, read on the forward strand.
ATCGCGGTGTTCGCGGCCAGCGCGGTCCCGAGCGCGGAGGTGGAGATCCCGGCGGCCTCGACACCGTAGGCACTCAAGCCGGACTCGAACTGCCCGTAGCAGGCGAAGAACAGCACAAAGCCGAGCACGCTCAGCTGCACCATGGCCCGGTTGCCGAGCAACTGCTTCCAGGCACCCTTGGCCGACTGCGAGGGAGCGTCACCGATCACGGGCGAGTGCGGCATCCGCACGGTCGCGATCACCCCGGCGAGGACCAGGAACATCGCCGACTCGATCCCGAAGAGCAGCGTGAACGAGGACGCCCTGGTCGTGTCGACCAGATGACCACCGATGAGCCCGCCGACGCCGAGCCCGAGGTTCTGCAGAAAGAACTGCATGGCAAAGGCACGCGAGCGCGTGTCAGCCGTAGAGCAATCCACGATCATCGTGGCGAGCGCCGGCTGCATCACGGCCTGCCCGGCCCCGAGCGCGGCGGCCGACAGCAACACAGCGGTCGCACTCCCCGCCAGCCCCAGACTCATCGACCCTACGGCGGCCAGAACCAGGGCGACGATGAGAACCGGTCGGGGACCACGCCGGACGATGGCCCGCCCGGCGAACGGCAGCACGATCAGCGCGGCCACGGCGAAGACGGCGAGCACGAGACCCGCCGTCATGGCTCCCAGGCCCCGCACCTGCGCCACATAGACGTACAGGTAGGGGACGGTGAAGCCGAGCCCGAACGCGCTGAGTGCGTTTCCCACGTGGATCCGGCGCATCGCTGCGCCCATCGCCCTGGTCACGGTCACCTCAATCAGATAGTTGGTCGCCATCGGTACTTCTTAGCACCGAAGACTTCGAAGCTAAACAGTACATCTAGAAGGACTTCAACGCCAAGCGGCCCCGTGCGATACTGACGCCCATGGGCGAACCGACACTCGACGAGCAGATCGCCGCCTACCAGCGCGAGTTCAAGGACCTCGACCCCCAGGTCGAGAAGATCGTCTCGGCCCTGGGCCGCCTGAACCGCCGCATGAACGTCGCCTACGGCCGCCAGACCGCGAACCTCGGCATGAGCAGCGCCGAGTGGGAGGTCCTCAAGGCGCTCGTCCTCGCCGGCGCCCCCTATCGGATGGGCCCGAGCGACCTCGCCAAGCGCCTCGGCCTCACGCCGGCCGCGATGACCCACCGGATCGACCGCATGGTCGCCGAGGGTCTGGTCACCAGGGAGCGGGACGAGTCCAACCGCGTCCGCGTGATCGTGGAGCTGACGCCCGAGGGCCGCGGCAAGTGGCTGGAGGCAATGCGCATGGCGACGGTCTTCGAGGAGGACCTCCTCCAGGACCTCTCCCCGGTGGAGCGCACAGTCCTCGGTGAGGTCCTGACCCGCCTGCTGCGCAGGGTGGAGCACGCCCAGCCGGACGCCGGTGGCCGGCTCAGCGACCTCGAATAAAAGATCTTGACAGAGGGTGCTTGACAGCCCCCTGCTCGATCCGTAAAGTTCTTCGGGTTGCCGCCGAGCCGTAACGGTTCTCCGGCAGCACCTCCGCCGCGACAGCGGCAACCCAAACCAACCGCACGATCTCCCAACGGGATTGATTTCGGCGTGCCCGAATTCAATTCGATTTGGGCTCGGCTGTGTTCGATCAGGTCACTAGGGCTCGATTGGAACTCCGCCGGGGGAATCGGCTAAGGTTTGAGACGTCGGAACGGCCCAACGGCCGGGAAGACAGCCCCTCTCTGACTGGGAGTCAGGCCCGAAAGGATCTGATAGAGTCGGAACCGCCGGAAAGGGAAACGCGGAAGCGGAAACCTGGAAAGCACCGAGGAAATCGGAAC
>NZ_JNXE01000084.1 GCF_000716605.1 Streptomyces sp. NRRL F-525
GCCCCCACCCCCTCCCCTTAACCACCGGCCTCGCGAAACTCCCCACCCTGCTCGTCCGAAGTCCCAACCCCACCAACGACTCCGCCAGCTTCACCCCCGCCCCCACCCCGTCCACGACGGGCAACCCCAACTTCTCCCCCACCACCCGCTGCAACCCCGTCATCCCGGCACACCCCAGCACCAACACCTCCGCCCCCGCCGCACACACCCGCTCCGCCGCCGCGAGGAACGCCGCCTCCGTACGGGCCTCGTCGCCACCGAGGTCGAGGACGCTCAACCCCGTCCCCACCACCGCCGCACAGTTCCGGCCCACCCCCGCCAACTCCAGGCTGTCCTCGATCTGCCCGCAGGACCGCTCCAGCGTGGTGACGACGCCGTAGCGCCGACCCAGCAGACAGGCCAGATGGGCGGCCGCCTCGGTGATGTCGACGACCGGTACGTCCACCAACTCCCGCACGCCTTCCCGCCCGTGCTCCCCGAAGCCGGCCATGACGACGGCGTCGTAGGCGGGGCCTTCGTACGTACGGAGGAGGTCCATGACGGCCGCCGCCGACAGATAACTGTCCAGCCAGCCCTCCGCCGACTCGGGGCCCCACTCCGGGGTGAGCCCGGTCACGGTGGTGCCCGGGCCTGCGGCGGCCCGGGCACCTCGTACGATCTCCTCGGTCATCTCCTGCGTGGTGTTGCAGTTGGTGACGACGATGCGCACTCCGCTCAGACCTCCACCGGTTCGGGAGCGGGCTCGGCCGCGGCTCGATCGGCGCGGCAGACCAGCACGTACAGGCCCGCGCCCAGCGCCGTACCGATGAACCACGAGTACGGGGCCACGTCGCTGAACGTCTTCACCAGGGCGAGTACGCCCGCGACCGCCGCCGCGGGCAGGAACGCCGCGAGCGCCTTGGGGTTCACGCCGCCGCGGTAGTAGTAGCGGGAGCCGGGGGTCGCGTCGAACAACGCCTGCACATCGACCCGGCCGCGCTTCACCCAGTAGTAGTCGACCATGATCACGCCGAACAGCGGGCCCAGGAAGGCGCCGAGGCCACCGAGGAAGTAGTTGACGACCGTGGGGTTGGAGAAGAGGTTCCACGGGGTGACGACCAACGCGGCGACCGTGCTGATCATGCCGCCGATCTTGAAGGTGATCTTCTGCGGCCATACGTTGGCCAGGTCGTACGCCGGTGAGACGAAGTTGGCGACGATGTTGACGCCCATGGTGGCGACGGCGAACGTGAACGCGCCCAGCACCATCACCCAGGTGTTGCCCACCTTGGCGACCAACTCGGCCGGATCCGTGATGGCTTGGCCCCAGACCTCCAGCGAACCGGCCGTCACGATCACCGAAACGACCACGAACGCCGTGGAGTTGATGGGCAGGCCCCAGAAGTTGCCGCGGCGGACGGTCTTGTAGTCCGGCGCGAAGCGGGAGAAGTCGCAGAAGTTGAGCATCAGCGTGCCGTACGTCGCGAGGATCAGCCCGATCGCGCCGAACCACTGCCGCCACTGCTCGCCGAACGAGACCGGGTGCGGGGTCGAGGTGAGGGAGATCGACCAACCGGCCTTCGCCAGCACCCAGATGGCCAGCGCGATCATCACCAGCCAGATCGCGGGACCGCAGAAGTCCTGGAACTTCCTTACGGATTCCATGCCCTGACTGATGATCACCGCCTGGATCAGCCACAGCGACACGAAGGAGACCCAGCCGAGCGCGTCAAGTCCCAGGAAGGAGTGGTGAGTCCAGGACTCCAGGCCCGGCCAGGCGGCCAGCAGCATCACGTTGACGGCGACGGACGCGAGGTAGGTCTGGATGCCGTACCACATGATGGCGATCACGGCCCGGATGAGGGCGGGGATGTTCGCGCCCCACACGCCGAAGCTGATGCGGCTGACGACCGGGAACGGGACGCCGTGCGCCTGCCCGATCTTCCCCATCCAGTTCATGCCGACGTAGATGAGCACGAAGCCGACGAGCAGGGACGTGAAGACCTGCCAGACGTTCATGCCGAGGACCAACAGGCCTGCGGCGAACGTGTAGTTGCCGAGGTTGTGGACGTCGGACATCCACATGGCGAAGAGGTCGAAGACCTTCCAGTTCCGCTTGTCGGCGGGGGCGAGGTCTTCGTTGGTGAGCCGGGGGTCGGGGACGAACGTTGGCGTGCCGGTGGCTTCGGCACTGTCGGCGAGGGACACGGGGCCTCCAGGGCGAGGGGACGGGAGCGATGGGAGAGCTGGGCAGGACGGCTTCCGGTGTCGTTTGGTATACCAAACTGCCGTCATAGTCCTCCCGTCAACCGTTCCGACCGATGTCTCCGTTGTTAACGCTCCGTAAAACACCCCCGGAGTCGGCGAAGATAACCCCATGAGCTCCACGTCAGAGAAGATCGAACCCCTCGGAGCGGTGCGCGAGCGCGTCCTGGCCACCCTGCGGCAGGACGTCATCGCCGGTCGCCTCCGCCCTGGTGACCGCCTGGTCGAACGCGAGCTCGCCGAACGCTTCGGCGTCTCCCGGGTGCCGGTCCGCGAGGCGATCCGCGCGCTGGTCGCCGAGGGGTTCGTCCACTTCGAGACCCCGCGCCGCACGGTCGTACGCCGTCTCACCCCGAACGACGTGCAGGAACTCTTCGAACTGCGCGAGGCCCTGGAGGTCTACGCGGCCGGGCTCGCCGCGTCCCGCGCGACACCGGAGGAACTGGCCGAGGTGGAGGAACTCCTCGACCGTGCGGCCGCCGCGACCGAGGCGGGCGACGCCGAGCTGATCACGGACATCAACAGCCGCCTGCACGACAGCATCGTGGCGATAGCGGGCAACACGCTGCTGACCGCCGCCCTGGAACCGGTCGCCGGCCGCCTGCGCTGGATGACCCGGCGGAACGAGGAGTGGCCCCAACTCCTCGTGGAGCACCGCGAGTTGTACGAGGCGATCGCATCCGGCGACCCGGACCGCGCCCGCGCGCACGCACTGGCCCACGTACGGACCAACTACCGTTCCACGGTCCGGCATCTGTTCGGGGACGACGCGCAGCCGTAGGCAAGGGAAGTGGACATGGTCAGCAGACGTGGCCTGTTGGGCGGAGCCGCCGCCTTCGTGGGGGTCGGGACGATGACCGGCGCGGGGGTGGCCGTGGCGGACGTGGCGCTGGACACCCCGTTCACGCCGGTCGGCACACCGCATCTGGCGCAGGCCGAGCAACTGGTGGGCTATCAGCGGCTGTTGGCCGCCGGATATCTGGTGGACGGGCTGGCGGGGCACTGGCCGCTGGACGGTTCGGGTACGGACCGTTCCGGCCACGAGCACCCCGTGACGCTCGGCTCCGGCTCCGGCGCGACCTGGTCGGCGCTGCGCGCGGGCGGCGAGCTGAGCCTCGACGGGACGTCCGGCGCGTACGCCGCCACGGACTCCGTCCTGGACACGACGGCCCCCTTCACCGTCTCGGCATGGGTGCGCCTGGCGAGCGACGCCGACCCGGCGACCATGTACACGGCGGTGAGCCAGGACGGCGCGACGACCAGCCGCTTCCTCCTCCAGTACGACAACACCGTCTCCACCTGGGCCTTCAAGGTCCGCAGCGAGGACCAGACGGCCAAGGTGTCCGCCCTCGCCACCTCACCGGCCGGTCTCGGCATCTGGACCCATCTGACCGGAGTCTGGGACGGCACACAGATCCGGCTGTACGTCGACGGGCAGCCGCAGGGCAGCGCCGCGACCACCCTGTCCTGGGCCGCGCCCGGCGGCTTCTCCATCGGCCGGGCCCGCTTCGACAGCGCGCCCGTCAACCGCTTCAAGGGCGCCATCGACGACGTACGGGCGTACGCCCGCGCCCTGACCGCCGACGAGATCGCCCTGGTCAGCGGTCGTACGGCCCGCGAGAACAACGTCTACCAGTCGGGCTCGCCCGCCACCCTCACCTGGGGCACGCCCGACGACCCGGCGAGCTGGGTGGCCCGCGCCCGCTGCGCGTCCTTCGTCACCGGCGTCCTGAAGCACACCTACGGCTGGGCGTCGGACGACTACTTCCTCCAGCACTTCCAGGAGAAGGTCCCGGAGGCCGCCGACTACTGCGCCGCCTTCCTGAACGGCACCGCCGGCCCCCGCTTCCAGCGCGTCCGCAAGGTCGCCGACCTCCAGCCGGGCGACATCATCGCCGTCGACTACAAGGGCAGCGACCCCGACAACACCGGCCACATCGTCATGGTCCGCGAGGTCAAGGGCGTCTTCAGCGGCACCGCCGACTTCACCGGCGAGACGCAGTACGCCGTCGAGATCATCGACTGCACCTCCGACCCGCACGGCGTCTACGCCCTGACCAACTACCCCAAGTACCCCGACACCCGGATGGTCAGCAACGTCCCCGGCGAGAACCTCCAGGGCGTCGGCATCGGCCACATGATGTTCTACGCCTCCGACACCACGGGTGAGTTCTCGCGGTACCGATGGAGCGTCAACTCATCGAAGAGCACCGGGACTTACGACGTGACGGCCCGACCGGTGGCGGCGGCGCGGGTCGGCTGACCAACTGGGCCACCGGCGGGCGTACTTGTCCGTCGCCGCCACCAGCGCCTCCGCGACACCGGGCGCGCTCGCGCTGCGCTCGGCTTCGCCGACGATCACCAACTCGCCGCCGGATCCGAGGCGTTACGACTCCGGCGACCGCCACTTCCCTACGGAGCCGTCGGCAGCCCCGCCGCCCCGGCCGCCGTGCGGAGGACGTCCCGCAGCATCGCGGGGGTGAGTTTGCCGGTGAAGGTGTTGCGCTGGCTGACGTGGAAGCAGCCGAAGAGGTCGAGGCCGTCGAGGGAGACCCGGGCGCCGTGCCCGAACGCGGGCCGCGGGCGCGGGACTTGCCAGCCCGCCGCCGCGAACGCGGGCAGCGCCGCCTGCCAGCCGAAGGCGCCGAGGACGACCACTGCCTTCAACGTCGGCCGCAGCAGGGTGAGTTCGTCGACGAGCCAGGGACGGCAGGTGTCGCGCTCCTCGGGGGTGGGCTTGTTGGCGGGCGGGGCGCAGCGCACCGGTGAGGTGATGCGGACGCCGTACAGCTCCAGGCCGTCGTCGGCGCTCACGGCGGTCGGCTGCGAGGCGAGGCCGATGTCGTGGAGGGCCTCGTACAGGACGTCACCGGAACGGTCGCCGGTGAACATGCGGCCGGTGCGGTTGGCACCGTGCGCGGCCGGGGCGAGGCCGATGATCAGGAGTGACGCGTCGGCGGGGCCGAAGCCGGGTACCGGGCGGCCCCAGTACGTCCAGTCGGCGAAGGCGGCGCGTTTGGTGCGGGCGACCTCCTCGCGCCAGGCGACCAGGCGGGGGCAGGCCCGGCAGCCGGTGATCCGGTGGTCGAGGTCGGACAGGTTCATACCGCCACGGTATGCGTCCCTCTCCGTGCCGGTTCAGGTGAGGACCGCGCCGAACGCCACGAACCCGCAGATCATCAGGAACAGCAGCGCCAGCAACGGCCATACGAACCTCAGGTACTTGTCGTAGCCGACCTTCGCCAGCGCCACCCCGCCGATGGTGACGGCGGTCGTCGGCACCCAGAGGTTCATCCACCCGCTGGCTGCCTGCCAGGCGGTGACGACGACCGCGCGGGAGACCCCGGCGAAGTCGGCGAGCGGGGCGAGGATCGGCATGGCGAGGGTCGCGTGGCCGGAGGTGGACGGGATCAGGAAGGCGAGCGGCAGGTTCACGACGAAGACGATGATCGCGAAGACACCGGAGGAGGTGCCCTTCACGATGCCCTCGATGGAGTGCAGGACCGTGTCCGTGATCTTCGAGTTGTTCATGATGACGGTGACCCCGCGCGCCAGCACGATCACCAGCGCCGGCGAGATGAAGTCGGCGGCGCCCTGGATGATCATCGAGCTGAGCCTCTGCTCCCCCAGCCGCGCCACCAGCCCGATCAGCACGGCCGCGCACAGGAAGAGCGCCGCCAACTGCGGGAAGGACCAGCCGAGTTCGAAGCCGTACGGTTTCGCGTCCGCGTCACCGGTGAGCGCGCTCGCCCACGGCACCACCGAGAAGATCATGAAGGCGAAGACGAGGCCCATGGTGACCAGAACTGCCTTGTGCAGCCCGGTCAGTTCGGGTTCCTCGGCCTCCGAGGCGGCGTCCTGGTCCCGGTCGCCGGGCAGGAACCCGGTGATCGACCGCTCGGGGTTGCGCCGCACACGGCGCGCGTACCGGACGACGTACGCCACCGTCACCGCCGTCAGCACCACCCACATCACGAACCGCAGCACGATGCCGTCGCCGAGCGAGATGTCGGCGGCGGAGGAGGCGACGCCGGTCGCGAAGGGGTTCACGGTCGAGCAGAGCACGCCGATCCCGGCGCCGAGGATGATGGTGCCGACGGCGACCATCCGGTCGTAGCCGAGTGCCAGCATCAGCGGCACGATCAGGCCGTAGAAACCGAGGGTCTCCTCGGCGAAGCCCTCGACCGTGCCGAGGACCGAGAAGACGACCATGATCCCGGCGATGAGCAACGCGCCCCGGTCGCGCAGCCGATGGGCGAGCCGGCCGATGCCCCGGTCGAGGGCGCCGGTCGCGAACACCACGGTGATGAACGCCCCGATGGCGAGCACGAACAGGAACACGCCCGCGCTGCCGTACAGTTCACCGGCCAGATCCGGGCCGACCTGGCCGGTCTTCTCGTCCTGGACGCCGTAGAGGCCGTTGACGGGCGCGAGGAACAGGTCGTTGAGGCGGTCGACGAAACTCTGGCCGGAGTCGACGCGGTGGTAGGTGCCCTGGATCGGGGCGCCGGAGCCGTTGCGGTCGTACTGCCCGGACGGGACGAGGAACGCGAGCAGCCACACGGCGACGGTGACGATCGCGAGAACGGTCAGCGCACTGGGGAAGGTGAACTTCGGCTTGTGCGACGGCTGTTGGGCGGTCTGCGGACTGTCGGTCTCACTCATACGGCCTCCGCCGTCCCACCCTGGCTCCGGCCCCGGAAGTCGGCCGCGTATCGCTCGACGAACGCGCACATCGCGACGACCGTGTTCCGCAACTCCGAGAACAACACCCGCTCGTTGGGCGCGTGCAGATTGCACATGCTGTCCTGCGCGCCGAAGAGCAGCACCTCGGCGTCGGGCGCGGCCCGCGCGAGCCCGTTGACCAGCGGGATCGAACCCCCGGTCGCGACATACGACGGCTCGGCGCCCCAGGCTTCCTCCAGCGCGGCGAGAGCGGCACGGTAGGCGGGCCCGCCGGTCGCGGCCTCGTAACCGGGGCCGGTGTCACCCGGGGTGACGGTGAGCGAAACACCATAGGGCGTAAGAGAGTTGAGGTGATCGACAAGCCGCGCCCGCGCCTCACGCGGGTCCTGTCGCGGATGAAACCGAAGGTTGAGCTTGGCCCGCGCGTACGGCACGACCGCCGAGGCCGCGTGATCGACGCTCGGCGCGTCCAGCCCGACGACGGTGATCGCCGGCCCGCTCCAGAGCCGCTCCCCGAGACTCCCGCCACCGATGAGCGGAACCCCGTCGCACACGCCCGCCAACTCGCGGAACTCCTCCTCCGTGTACGTCGCCCCGCCCCACTCCTCCCGCCGCAACCCCTCCACGGCCACATCGCCGTGCACGTCGTGCAACGTGGCCAGAGCCTTGACCAACACAAGCAGCGCATCGGGAACAGCACCACCGAACTCCCCACTGTGACGCGGCTCTTGGAGAGTCCGAACCTCTACGACCACCTCGGCCGCCCCGCGTAGTCCGGTGGTCAGGGTCGGGGTGCCGGGGCGGAGATTGCCGAGATCGGCGATGACCATGGCATCGCAGGCGAAGCGCTCGGCGTCGGTCGGCGGGTAGGTGTCGAAGGGGCTGCCGTACTCCTCCTGTCCCTCGAACACGATCTTCACGCCGACCGGCGGCCGCCCCTCGTACGCCCGCAGCATCCCGAGATGCGCGATCACGTTCGACTTGTCGTCCGCGACACCGCGCGCCCGCAACCCGCCCTCCACGGCGGTCGGCTGGAAGGGCGGCGAGTGCCACAACTCCTCGTCCCCGGGCGGCTGGACGTCGTAGTGCGAGTAGAGGAGGACGGTCGGGGCGTCGGGGTCCGGCGGCGGAATCTCCGCGAAGATCACCGGCGCGGTGTCGGGCAGTTCGATCCGCTCGATGCGCTCGACCCCGGCCCCGCGCAACAACTCGACGAGCAGGTCATGCGCCTCCCCTACCGACTCGCCCGGAAACCCCGGAAACACCAGGGAGGGAATCGCGGCCAGCCGCACGAGGTCGGCCCGGAGCCCGCCCATCAACGCGTCGACCTTCGCTGCCCTGTCCTCCACGCCCGACCCCTCGTCTCTACCCCGGCTACGCCCGCTACGACCTCGGGAAACAGCCTCTGCGGTACGGGGTGGGGGTGCATCCGGGGCTGTCTCTTATACACATCTCCGAGCCCACGAGACTAG
>NZ_JNXE01000085.1 GCF_000716605.1 Streptomyces sp. NRRL F-525
CGGCTCCCCTCCCCTTCCCGCCAGACTCTGGGGTCGAGCACAACGACGATGCCGGCGGTCGGGGTGCGGCCCGCCATGTAAACCCCGGCGAGAAGCCGCCCAGAGGTCCACGGGGCTCCGGCCGAGCGAGTGCCCCCGCGATGACGAGAGGAAACTGACGACATGTCGGTCACTCGGCGACGGAAGGAGGATCACGTTCCGTCTCCTGGCCCGATCGGCCAGCCGCGGGGCAGGGGGTTACATCGGGCACGTACCGGGCTCGGTTTGCCCCGCTGTCTGGGGGCCTTGCTGCCGGCCGGGGGAGTCGCTCGTGCCCGGGTGGTTGCCGCTGTGGTGGCGTACGACGGGCTGGGGGTAGGCGGAGTGCCATGTAGCTACTTGCCTGGTCAGTAACCCAGAAGTCACGGTTCGTGCGTCGAAAATACGAGCGCTCGAACCGTGACCGCTAGTTGCATTGGTTATAGCTCGACTCTTCTTGATCGGGCCTCGGTTCCTGAGCAGACTCGGCGCCGCGAGGAGGGGTGTAGCGTCTGCCGGCTACTCGCGGTTGCGGCCTTCATATTGACGGCCGGTGCGGCAAATCCAGATTGACGTTACGTCGGAAGACAGCCGGGCGGCGGAGAACCAAACTCGATTGGCTGCGTGGCTTGTTGACGGGAAGAGGCGGCGGCTCGGCGAGCGGCGGTTGTGCTCACGCGCGAGGTGTTCGCCGGGTGCACACCGGTTTGGCTGTGGGCCGGGAGAACGTCGCAGTGAACGTGAACGGCCGGCGGTGACACGCAGGTGGGACGGTCGGCTGTCCGGCTGGACTGTCCGTGTGTCCTCGTCGCCGAGGACAAGCCGCTGTCCGTCGAGCGAGGACATGTCTGTCCGGCTGGACGGGCTGAGGACACGCAGTCCTCGTTGTCCGGCGGGGGCGGACAACGCGTGTCACCGGGCCAGTGCAGGGAGAGTCACCCGGGTATTCGGTGAGCTGTCCGGCTGTCCACGCCGGCGAGGACAGACCGTTGTCCGCTGGCGGATGGTTGTCCTCGCCGATGGACAGACCGCAGACACGTTGTCCTGGTTGTCCTGCCCGGTGTCCGCCTTGTCCGGCCGGGAGAACGGCAGGGCCCATTGCCGTTGATCGGCTAACCGGCGATGTGTCCCTCGATGCCGGTGCGGCCGGATTGGGGTCTACGGGCACTGTGCAGAAGTGGATCCACGGCCGCAGATCTCGCCAGTTAAGGCCTGCGGTGGAGGTTGGGAAAGTTAGCGTTGTTCTTCGCGCTTCGCTTGTTCCTAACTTCTCGCAAGACAGTCACTGTTTCGCAGAATCAACACGACAACTTTGGAGACGTTATTTCTGGTCTCGACAGTTAACTTCGAAGTCGGCAACATGACGCCAGATTTGAGTTAATCCGCAGAGCAATGAAAATAACTAGTCGTGGTAGTCTTGTGCAACAGATGGCTTGAGGTCATCTCACAGTCCACATGAGTGAGCCCCGCGCTCGCACCGGGAAGTACGTTACGCGGGGCCCACGGCGGTGGGACTTGGTGGGCCCAACCCTTGCGCAAGGGTTGGGCCCATCTGCTTGTCAGTCGCAGGTCACCAGATCTTCAGGCCGTAGTACACGACTTGGAAGATCGCGCCTGCGAGTCGGACCACGACTGTGGCCTGACGAAGCAGCTTCGTCCACACCGGCTCGTTGTCCCCGTCTTGGGGGTCCTTGCCGATGCTCTTCACCTGTTCACCTCCTCTTGCCGGATGAATCCAGCTGGACGCCACCCGGGCAGCCGAAGAGGTAATGGATGAAAGAATACACCACACGGCCCCTCGGGCGGCGGCGCCGAAGTACCGGGCGGTGTTGTCAGGGAAACCCTGTTAAACCGCCCCCGTTGTTTCCCCGCCCACGGAACAAAAATGCGCCAACGGGTGCCAGGATAGATATCGGTGACGGCGTCCATGGTTTTCCAGGAAAGCCGCAGCTCAGGACAGGAATGGGCTTCGTGAGTGTGACCGGCGGTCACAAGGGTCCGGGGACTCCGCTGTACGTGGTGGAGTCGCAGGCGGTGCGGGTGATGCTGGCGAACTTGACGCAGAGGCGGGTGTGGGCGCCGGTGTCGAACGTGTTCCAGGTGTAGCTGATGGTCGTCCCGACGCGGCGGGCGCGTTCGGGGCCGAACAGGGGCTTCCCGTTGCTGTAGAGCTGCACGATGCGGGTCTTCGTCGTCTTGGGCGGGTTGACCCAGATCGCCGTGACGCTGTTCATCTCGTTGCGGCCGGTGATCCTGATGCAGACCTGGGGGCCTGACCAGTGGTGGGTGCAGGCGCTCGTGGAGGCGGCGGCGGGTGTGGCGGTGGGGATGAGGCACGCCACGGCGAGGGCGGCGCTCGTGTAGATGATCCGTCGGTTCATGCCGTGCCCAACCCGGGGGCGAGGGGGTGCGGGACGGTGGGGTCGTCAAGGTCACTCGTCCGGGGGACGGTGCTGCGGTCCGCGGTGGTCTGCCTGTACGGGCCCCTACGACTCAGGGTTCAGGAGCGGGCCGACCGAGATCGACGCGCCGCACTCTTTGCAGGCGACCGCCCCGGCCGTCGTACTGAGTACGTCGAGCGCGTCGAAGACGTCGAGTTGGTCGCCGCCGGCGGGAGCGGCCTCGCAACCGGTGATGTGCACGATGACCGCACCGGGCCGACCGTGGCGGGGCCGGACCCGCTCGACCGTCCATGACCACCGGGCGGAGGCCTTCTCCTCCTTCGGTGGCCCGTACGTCGGCACTCGGTCGTAGGTGACGCCGTCGACCGGGCGCGCTTGTTCGTCGGTCAGCCACACCCGATATTCCCGGGGCTCGACCCGCTCGGTCGCGGCGTCCGTGACCCACATCGGCAATCCGACCCAGTACATCCAGCCGCCGTTCGGCCAGCACCGCCTTTCGTGCAGGACGCCCTGCAGCTCCTGGTCGTCGGGCAGCAGCACCCGGATCGGGGGCGGCGTCTGGTCGGCGGAGGACATGCCGTCACGGTACGTGGCGCCCGGCCGGGCGGTTCATGGCCGGTCGCGCAGCAAGCCGGACTAATCAATGGATCTCCATTAGTATATGGGTCATGGACAAGATCAATGTCACGGTTATGATCTACGCGAGGCATGCGGCCCGGCTGGAATTCCTGAAAAAGCAGCAGAAACGAGAGGAGATCGCCACGGCAGAAGAACTCGAAAGGGCGGGGAGAACTCGGCGGGAAGCACGGAAGGCGGTTGCCCGGATGCGGCCGGTGGAGTGGCCTCCGCTCGAATCGTTCGTTGCGGCCGCGGTGGAACAGCGCCTGGCCGAGCCGGACCTGATCGGCCCATGGGAACCGCTGACCGAGGACGAACAGGCAGAGCTCGCGCTCTCGGGCCGGTGGCCGGGTCCGGGCCTGGGTGGACTGGTCCAGCGCAACTACAAGATGCCGGATGACCTGGTGATGCGGCTGCGTACGGCGGCCTGGCGGAGGTCTGAGGCTCCGTTGCGGGAGCTGCGCCGGCGCCGCTTGCTGGGCGGCGCGGCCCTGGTCCTGGACGAGACCCAGCGGCTTCAGCGCGACGAGCTCGTCGCGCGGCTGTACCCGGTGCCGCGGATCGTCCGTGAAGCTCTGACCCGGTACGGCCCGACTGCGGACGCGCCTGACGAAAATTAATGGAGATCCATTTATTAATGCGCCCGTGTGTGCACAGTTGATAGGGGGCTATTTCTTGCCAACTATTCCGTTGTTCTGGCTGTCTTGAATCGCTGCAAGAAAGCGCGCAGGAATGCTAACGTTTCAATTGCGTCGATTTTTTGGGAGGTAGTGAGTGGGCACGGTGACACAGGCGCCGGCTGGGGCGATCCCGCCGACCCGCACGGGGCAGGGCGAGGAGGCGGGCAGGCAGGCCCGGGGGGCGCCGGTGGACGATGTCGGCGGAGTGCCGGTGTATGGCTGGGGGCAGGCGCCGCCGTTCCTGCGTACGCAGACCCAGCTGGGGGAGTCCCGGCGGAAGCTGGCGGAGGGTCAGCCGGTCCTCGGGTACGTCCGTACCCGGAAGTACGGCGACATTGCGTTGTACGACCCGGGGTCGGCGCAGAGGATGAAGCGGCTGTCGCCGAGGGCGAGGGCTCAGATGGTGAAGCGGCGGACGTGCCCGGCCTGCTGCAGGGTCCGCAAGGAGATCGTGCGCGGTCCGCAGTGTTCGGTGTGCCGGAACAGGGCCCGTGACAAACAGCGGCAGCTGGACGCTCGGACGTGCTGGGACTGCGGGAAGGTGTCCGAGCGGCGGTTGCCGTCGCACCATCGGTGTGGGGGCTGCCGTCGTATGCAGCTCGCCGAGCGGCGTAGGTCTGCGGTCGCGTGGGTCGAGAAGGTGACGGTCTGTCCGGGGGACGGCTACGGGGCCGGCTGTTCGGTGAAGCTGGTGACGAAGTCGGAAGCTCGGGCCTACCAAAAGGATCAGGGGAAGGAGCGGGATTGGTGGATGCGGGCTCCGCAGTGGCCTGATCGGTGCCCGCCGTGCGCTGCGGTCAAGGAACTGCGGGACGCCGAGGAACGCGCCAAGTACCAGGCAGAGCGCGAGGAACGGCAGAAGAGGCTGCGGGAGGCCGAGCGGTTGGCGGCGGAGAGGCGTGAGCGGTGGGCCGCGGCCGCGCTCGCCGATCCCAACGTCGTGGTGCTGGACACGGAGACGACGGGCTTGCACGGCGAGGCGCGCATCGTCGAGATCGGGGTGCTCAGTTCCGGCGGGGAGGTCCTCCTCGACACGCTCCTGAATCCTGGGGAGCCGATTCCCGCCGATGCCACGGAGCTCCATGGCATCACGGACTCGATGGTCTCCTCGGCGCCCGTCTTCGGTGATGTGCTGGTGCGGCTGGGCGAATTGCTCGGCGGCAAGCGGGTGTTGATCTACAACGATGAGTTCGACGTCGGTCGGCTGCGGCACGAGCTGACGCTGTACTACCTCGACTGCAGCGCGGGCGAGGCGACCGAGGACGAGGCGGCGGCCTGGGCACGGGGGCAGGCAACGGCCTGGCTCGATGCCGTGCACTGCGAGGACGTGATGATCCCGTACAGCGATTGGGTGGGGGACTGGAGCGAGTACCACGGCAATAACACGTGGCAGCCCCTGAACGGGGGTCACCGGGCTGTTGGTGACTGCCGGGCGGTGCTCGACTGCCTGCGGTCGATGGGGCGCCGGTATGCGGCGGAGTACGAGGCGATGGCCGCCGGAGGCGGCGGACTGGATGAAAAGGGGGTGGGTTGATGCCGGGCTTGAGGGTCATGGGGTCAGACCCGGCCGAGGTGCGGCGGACGGCTGACGCGGTGGTGCGTGCTCTGCGGAACTGGCCGGAGACCCGGGTGGGAGATGTCTCCGAGACGCGGAACAAGCAAGGGCCGGGCATCCGGGTCTACATCGAGGTTCTGGCTGACGTCGCCACCGACGGGGTTGAGGTGACGGTTGAGCGGGACGAACAGCCGCCGAAACGGCCCGTGCGCGGAGAACTGCCGCCGGCCGGAGCCGGCCGTTCATGCTCCTGATGCTCGACGTCGGCGGGGCTGGCGGGGTGTCCCCGGCCTCGGGGCTGTCGTTGGTCGGGCATGACCTACTACGAGCTGTCCCGCTCCTCCGCCGCTCCGTTGGTCCGTCCGCCGAGGGAGCCATTCCCTGGAGAGGCCGAAGCGCTGGAGTCGGCGGCGGCGGCCGGCCGCAGGGCAGCGGGCTGGTTGCGGGCCCTTCCCTGCCCGGAGGATCAGAACTGGATCTCGGGTCTGGCCGACGCCATCGAGGAGGCGACTCGCAGCCTCGACCCCGGAGACTGTGACGACGTCGACCGCTGGGGCGAAGGCGGCGTGTCCGAAGCGTTGCGGGAACGGCTCGACGCGGTCTGGGGTGTGGCCGGTGCTGACTGGCTCTCTCCGGGACACAAGGCTCTAGTCCTGGCGATGGCCGGTGCCGTCCTCGGCATGCCGAGGATGCTCGCCAACGACCCCGTCACCGCGCTGCTGGAGGAGATCCCTGCTCTGTGCGCGGTACTCGACAGCGCCGCCGCCATCGGCGACGCCGTGGCCGCCCTGCCCGGCACCACCATCGTTTCCCAACGAACGTAGGCCCTGTGCGGCCGACGGGACTCGGGCGGTGCACTCGCACCCGAGGAACGCGCGAACGGTGGCCACTCGGTGTGTGCCAGCTCGGCGGCTCGGCAGAAGACGGGGGCATTCGGGCCGTGCGGAGTGCCTGCGGGTGCCGAGTCGGCCCGCGTAGTCTGGTGAGGCACCGAATCCGGAGGTCGCTCATGTCCGCTGCACCCCTCGATCACGCCCCCGGGCCGATCGATCGGCCCCGTACGGTGGGCGCGATCCGCCGTGCTCTCCCGCCGGAACTGCGCGACCGTTTCCAGGGAGCCCTGGACGACGCCGCCCCTGAGGATCTTTTCGCGCTGGTCGCGCTGTGGGGGGCGGTCGCGCAGACGGCCACCGATGCGGGCGCGGACGCGGCGGCCGGCGCCGTGCGGGCCGGAACCGCGGACACGTACGAGATTGGCGATGTGTTCCTCGCGCTGGCCGGGACCCTGTGAGCTATCGGGTGGTCTTCACCGATGCTGCCCGGGAGGCCCTGCAAGAGCTGGACGGTGCGGAGCGGCTGACAGCCATCGCTCCCGGTGCCCTGTCGCGGGATGCCTTGCGCGCGCTGCTCGCCGGCACCACTCTGGGCACGCTGCTGGAGGACCTGGAAGCGCTGGCGTCCGATCCGTACGGCGGGCCGACTCTGGCGCGTACGGCGGGTGCGGAGGACGATCGTACGGGTCTGCTCGGTGCGCTGGCGGTCACCTACATGGTGAGTCCCGCCACGGAACCGCCCGTGATCACGGTGACCACCATCCGGCCCCCGAAGGGCACGTAGCAGCGTCGGGCATGCCCTTGCGAGAGCCGGACCAACTCGCGGTCGGGGCAACGGCGTTCGGCGGCGGAGTCCGACCGCGAGCCGTGGCCCAGGGCGCGGGCCTCGGCGGTGGTCTCACGAGCGGTTGGCTGCTCGCCCTTGGGCGCGGGCTTCGTCCATCGCCTTCTTGAACTCGACGTCGCGGCGGCGGCGTTGGTAGATGGCGGGCGGTGTCACGCTCACGGCTGAGGCGGCGGCCTTCACGGTCGCACCGCTCCGTAGCTTCTCCAGGAACCGGGCTACCCGGGCTGGTGTCAGCCGGGTCTGACCGTGATAGCCATGCGGCGCGGCTGCCTGGATGACGGCCTCGCACGCGGCGTTGAACGCGGGATCTGCCCGCCAGTCGCCCGGCTCGCCCGCTCCGAGGATGAGTTCGGCCCGGCTGGGCGTGACGCCGAGTGCCAGCAGCCGGAGGTAGTCGGCGCGGGCGATGCGTCCGGTCTCCTCGGCGGCGTTCGGGTCGCGGCCCGCGAGCGCCACCGTCAGCCGCAGATCGGTGCGGGCCGCGATCCAGACGTCGGACAGGTCCAATCCCAGGCCCCTAGCTGCCTCGTCCGGAGCGCGGCCGTGGCGCAGCTCCGTGACGAGTAGGGCGCGGGCCTCGTCGGTGAGCGGCGCTGGTCTGGTCATGTGCGCCACCCTACGAACCGGGTGGCCGCCGGGCGACCTTCCCCTCGGAGACCATCTCTGAACCGCACTCTTGCTCCCCCAAGTCACTGGGGAGGATGGGCGTATGACCTTCCCGTGGCTGACCCCACCGTGGCAGCGCGATGTCGACTGCACGTACATGGCGGTGACGCTCACGGACGCGGGCGACCAGATCAGCATGGCCGCGTCGGCTGTGCGGGGAGACACCGAGACGGAGGCCCTGGCCGACCTGCTCATGGGACCCGGCAGCGCCGCCATCGCCGCCGCGGTGCTTCACGACCTCATAGGCGTCGTGGTCCGTGACGGCGTCGATGAGCTGTGGCTGACGCGGCCGCCCATTCACGTGGAGGCCGTGGAGGCCAGAGACACCGCCGGGGTGTGGGTTGTCACCGTGGACGCACCGCCGACCGAGGAAGCGACCTGGTTCTCCGCTACCGACACACGGCGTCTGCTCGCTCAACTCCAGGACAGGTACGGGGCATAGCTGGCACGGGTTCAGAGACGGTTCCTCAGAGGGGGCGCCGCGTGCAGCGCAATCGACTCGTGCCGGAGGGGCGATCACCTCCTCTGGACGGCTTGGGCGAGGAGCCGTGCCTCGGCGTCCTTGGCGCCCCCCGGGGTTCCGTGCGAGCCTCCGGTGACCGGTCGACGAGGGAACCCCCCGCCACCACCCACCCACCCACCACCCACCCACCCGCAC
>NZ_JNXE01000086.1 GCF_000716605.1 Streptomyces sp. NRRL F-525
AACCACCACACCCCCACCCAGTTCCTCACCAACCTCGCCACCGCCCACACCCACGGCCACCCCGTAACCTGGCCCACCACCAACCCCGACACCGACACCCCCACGGACACCGAGCCGGGCACGAATCCGCTGCCCGACCTCCCCACGTACCCCTTCCAACACCAGCGCTACTGGCTCAACGCCCCCGCCCGCACCGGCGACCTGACCACCGCCGGGCTCGCCGGCACGCACCACCCGCTGCTCGGCGCCACCATCCAGCTCGCCGACGGCCAGGGCACTCTGTACACCGGCCAGCTCCCCCCGCGCACCCATTCCTGGCTCACCGAGCACACCCTCGCCGACACCAGCGTGCTGCCGGCCACCGCGTTCCTCGACCTCGCGCTCCACGCGTCGGCGCAGCTCGGCCTGGACCACGTCGAGGAGCTCACCCTCGAATCCCCGCTGGCGCTGCACCCGGACACGCCGATCCAGCTCCAGCTGGTCGTCAAGGAGCCGGACGACGCCGGACGACGGCCGATGACCATCCACTCCCGCGCGGCCGACAGTGACGACGAACTGCCCTGGACCCGCCATGCGACCGGCATCCTCACGCCCACGGCGGGCCGGCCCACCGTGGCCGCGCTACCCAGCGGTTCGTGGCCGCCGATGGGCGCGGTACGGATCGGGAGCGACGACCTCTACGACCGGCTGGCGGACATCGGGATCGGCTACGGCCCCCTCTTCCAGGGCCTGCAAGCCGCCTGGCGCGACGGCGACACCCTCTACGCCGACATCACGCTCCCCGAGGACACCGACACCACCGGCTACGGAATCCACCCCGCGCTGCTCGACGCGGCCCTGCATCCGCTGGCCCTGAGCGCGCTCAACGCCCAGGACGACGACGCCCAAACCGGCGCCAGGCAGAGGCAGTTCAGGATGCCGTTCGCGTGGAGCGGGGTGACGCTGCACGCCACCGGTGCGACCGCGCTCCGCGTCGCGCTGGTCCCGACCGCGCCGGACACCGTGGCACTGACGGTCGCGGACCCGTCCGGTGGGCTGGTGGCGACGGTCGAGGCACTGGCCGTACGGTCCGTGGCCGCCGATCAGCTGTCGCTGGGCCGCTCTGCGGACCGGGAGACGTTCTACACATGGGAGTGGCCGGCACTGGCGCCGGCCACGGACGGGAGCCTCGGCGGCGAGCTCGCCGTACTGGGCGACGACACCCTGGACCTGGCCAACTCCGCTTCCGGTGCGACGGCTTGCGCCGATCTCGCCGCACTCGGCCAGGCGAGTACCCTCCCGGCGTACGTCCTCGCGCCTGTCATCTCCGGGGCCGAGGATGTGGTGTCGGGCGCCGAGGCCCTCCAGGAGCATGTACGGACCCTGGTCCGGGACTGGCTCGCCGACGAGCGGTTCGCCGAGTCGAAGCTGGTCCTGGTCACCCGTGGGGCGATCGCCACCAGTGCGGACGACCCGATCACCGACCTCGCAGCATCCGCCGTGTGGGGCCTGGTCCGCTCCGCACAGACGGCGAACCCCGGCAGGTTCGTGCTCGCCGACCTGGACGAAGCCGAACCGCCGACTGCCATGCTTTCGGCTGCGCTGGCCACGGGCGAGCCCCAACTGGCCCTACGCGACGGCTTGGTGAGCACTCCTCGGCTGACCCGCACGACCGCGACAGACGCGGCACCGCTCACCCTCGACCCCGAAGGCACCGTCCTGATCACCGGCGGCACCAGTGTCATCGGCAGCCTGGCCGCCCGCCATCTGGTGGCCGAACACGGCGCCCGCCACCTGCTGTTGACCAGTCGCCGCGGCCCCGACGCCGAAGGCGCCCTCGAACTGGAAGCCGAACTCACCTCCCACGGCGCCACCGTCACCATCACCGCCTGCGACACCGCCGACCCCGACGCCCTCACCGACCTCACCGCCGGCATCCCCACCGAACACCCCCTCACCGCCGTCATCCATACCGCGGAAGGCCCCTCGGTCGGCTCGGCCTGGAATCTGCACCGCCTGACCCGCGACCTCGCCGTGCCACCGGCCGCCTTCGTCCTGTTCTCCTCCCTCGCAGGAGCCCTGGGCGTTCCGGATGCCCCGGAACAGGCCGCCGCCGACGCCTTCTTCGACGCCCTGGCCACCCACCGACACGCCAGTGGCCTCCCAGCGACAACGATCGCCTGGGGCCCCTGGGCAGCGGCTGCCGAGGCCACCGCGTACCCCGAAGGTGTCCTGCCGCTGCCCGCCGATCAGACGCTGGCGCTGTTCGACGCCATGCTCGCCGGCCGCGCGTCGGGCGCCCACTCGGCCCTGGTCGCGGCGGAGTTCGACACCGGCGCGCTCCGTCATCAGAGCGGTGCGGGCACATTGCCCGCGCCCCTGCGGGGCCTTGTCCCTACCCGCGCCCGCCGGGTGGACGCCAAGTCCGCCGCGCAGGGCGGTTCCGGCTGGGCACGACGGCTCGCCGGACTGTCGAAGGCCGAACAGCTCGACGTGGTGATGGACATGGTGCGGACGAACGTGGCCACGGTGCTCGGCCACGCGACGCCGGCCACCGTCGAGGGCAGCCGGGCGTTCAAGGAGGTGGGGTTCGACTCCATCACCGCCGTCGAGCTGCGCAACCGGCTGGCGGCGGCCACGGATCTGCGGCTGCCCGCGACGTTGATCTTCGACTACCCGACGCCCACCGCGCTGGTCGGCCATCTGCGCACCGAACTGCTCGGTCTGCGTCGCGCCGAGGCCGGCAGCCTCGCGCCCACGACGGGCACCGCGACCACCGACGATCCGATCGTGATCGTCGGCATGGGCTGCCGTTATCCCGGCGGCGTGCGGTCCCCCCAGGATCTGTGGAACCTGGTCGCCAACGGGGTGGACGCCGTGTCCGGCTTCCCGGCGGACCGGGGCTGGGACACCGAAGGGCTGTACGACCCGGACCCGGACCGGTTCGGCAAGACGTACGCCCGCGAGGGCGGATTCCTCGACGACGCGGGGGACTTCGACCCGGCCTTCTTCGGGATCAGCCCGCGGGAGGCCATGGCGATCGACCCGCAGCAGCGGCTGCTGCTGGAGACCGCCTGGGAGGCCCTGGAGCGCGGCGGCATCGACCCCACCACACTGCACGGCAGCAGGACCGGGGTGTTCGCGGGCGTCATCTTCAACGACTACGGCACGTATCTGACCGGGTCGCCGGAGGAGTACGAGGGTTATCTGCTGACCGGGACCATGGCGAGCGTCGCCTCCGGGCGCATCTCGTACACGCTGGGGCTCGAGGGCCCCGCGGTCACGGTGGAGACCGCGTGCTCGTCGTCGCTGGTCGCGCTCCACCTGGCCAGCCAGGCGTTGCGGCAGGGCGAGTGCGATCTGGCCCTCGCGGGCGGCGTCACGGTGATCGCGACACCCTCGGTGTTCGTGGAGTTCAGCCGGCAGCGCGGGCTGTCCGCCGACGGCCGCTGCAAGTCCTTCGCCGGGGACGCGGACGGTACGGGGTGGGCCGAGGGCGCGGGGCTGCTGGTCCTGGAGCGCCTGTCGGACGCACGGCGCAACGGCCACCCGGTCGTCGCGGTGGTCCGTGGCTCCGCCATCAACCAGGACGGTGCCAGCAACGGCCTCACCGCCCCCAACGGCCCCGCCCAGCAGCGCGTCATCCGGCAGGCGCTCGCCAACGCCCGGCTGACCCCGGACCAGGTCGACGCCGTCGAGGCACACGGCACGGGCACCCGGCTCGGCGACCCGATCGAGGCCCAGGCGCTGTTGGCCACCTACGGCCAGGAACGGCCCTACGATCAGCCGCTGTTGCTCGGTTCGCTGAAGTCCAACATCGGGCACAGCCAGGCGGCTTCGGGCGTCGGCGGCGTGATCAAGATGGTCATGGCGATGCGGCACGGGGTGCTGCCCAAGACGCTGCACGTGAACGAGCCCTCTCCGCAGATCGACTGGGAGAGCGGCGCGGTCTCACTGCTCACCGAGGCAGTGCCGTGGCCCGCCACCGATCATCCGCGCCGGGCGGCTGTCTCCTCCTTCGGAGTCAGCGGCACCAACGCCCACGTGGTGCTGGAGGCCCCCGACGCCGCCGAGACGAGTGCGCCGGCTGCGGAGCCGTCGGGGCTGCCGGTGCTGCTGTCGGCGAAGACCGCGCCCGCGCTGCGCGGGCAGGCCGACCGGCTGCGGACCTACCTGCTGGAGCGCCCAGACGTCGAACTGGCCCCGGTACGACACGCGTTGGCGACCAGCCGGACCCGGTTCGACCACCGGGCGGTACTGCTGGCAGCCGACCGTGACGGGCTGCTGGCCGACCTGGAGGCGCTCGCGCAGGGCGTGGCCGCCGCCGAGGTCGTGCAGGGCAGCCGCCGGTCCGGCAAGACCGCCTTCCTCTTCACCGGTCAGGGCGCCCAACGCGCCCGGATGGGGTCGGAGTTGTACGCCGCTGAGCCGGTCTTCGCGATCGCGCTGGACGACGCGTGCGCGGCGCTGGACCCGCACCTGCAACGACCGCTGAAGGACGTGATGTTCGACGCGGACCCGAGCGACCTCAACTCCACCGCTTACACGCAGCCCGCACTCTTCGCCCTGGAGACCGCGTTGTTCCGGCTGCTCGAACACCGTGGCATCCAGCCGGACTTCCTGGCCGGACACTCCATCGGCGAGCTGGCCGCAGCCCACCTGGCCGGCGTCTGGTCCATGGAAGACGCGGCCACCCTCGTCGCCGCCCGGGGCCGGCTCATGCAGGCCCTGCCGGCCGGCGGCGCGATAGTCGCCCTCCAGGCCACCGAGGACGAGGTGCGGCCGCTGCTCACCGAACTGGTGGACATCGCCGCGCTCAACTCCCCTGCCTCCACGGTGATTTCCGGTGCCGCCGACCAGGTCCGGACGGTCGCCGAACTGCTCTCCGCCCGGGGCCGTAAAACCAAGGCGCTGGCCGTCAGCCACGCCTTCCACTCGCCGTTGATGGACCCGATGCTGGCCGAGTTCACCGCCCTCGCCGCCGGGATCACCCACCACCAGCCGGCCATCCCCATCGTCTCCACCCTGACCGGCGACCTCCTCACCGGCGACGACCTTGCCGACCCCGGCTACTGGGCCCGGCACGTGCGCCACGCGGTGCGCTTCGTCGACGCCCTGAATACCCTCGACCGGCAAGGCGCCACCATTTACGTCGAGTTGGGGCCGGACGCCGTCCTCACCACCGCCACCGCGGACACCCTCCCGCACGCCGAGCCCGTTCCCACGCTGCACCGCAAGCACCCCGAGCCCGACACCTTCAACCGGGCCCTGGCCCGGCTGCACATCAGCACCGACGCGAAGATCTGGGCGCCGACCGACGCCGCCCCGGGGGGACGCCCGCTCGACCTGCCCACGTACGCCTTCCAGCATCAGTACTACTGGCCCCGCCTGGTCCGTACCGGCGGAGACGTCAGGACCGCCGGCCTCGATCGGGCGAGCCACCCGCTGCTCGGGGCCACGGTCGAGATCGCCGACAACGACACCGTGCTGCTCACCGGCCGCCTGTCGCTGCGCACCCATCCCTGGCTGGCGGACCATGCGGTCATGGGCAGCGTGCTGCTGCCGGGGGCCGGATTCGTGGAGCTGGCCCTGCACGCGGGTGACCGGCTCGGCTTCGGCCGGGTGGACGACCTCACCCTGGAGGCGCCGCTGGTGATCTCGGAAACCGGGGCCGTCCAGCTCCAGGTGGCCGTGAGCGCGCCGGACACCACCGGGCACCGCCCCATCACCTTCCACTCGCGTCCGGTCGAGGCGGCGGACGACGATGCGTGGGCCGAGGCGAGCGGCTGGGTCCGCCACGCGACAGGCAGTGTGCGAGCCGAGCTGCCGACGGACGCGCAACCGGTCGACGCGGCACTCAGCAGCGCCAGTTGGCCGCCGGCCGGGGCCACCGCCGTCGACCTGACCGAGCTGTACGCGTCGACCGCCGCGGCGGGCTTCCAGTACGGGCCGACGTTCCAGGGGCTGACGGCAGCCTGGTTGCAGGGTGACGACGTCTTCGCCGAGGTCCGGCTGCCGGCTCACGAGGCACTGGACGTGAGCGGTTTCGGCATCCACCCCGCGCTGCTGGACGCGGCCCTGCACACCGTCGGCATCAAGACGTTCGCCGGCGGCGGCAACGAAAGCCCCGGACTGCCCTTCGCCTGGAACGGGGTGACCCTGCACGCCACCGCGGCCACCGCGCTCCGCGTCCACCTGGCCCCGGCGGGAGCGGACTCGGTGGCGCTCACCGTCGCGGACACCACGGGTGCGACGGTGGCGACCGTCGAGCGACTGACGTTGCGTCAGATATCGACCGACCGGCTGGCCACCGCGGGCAACAGCGCCGCCTCGGACGACGGTCTGCTGCTGCTCCACTGGAACGAACTGCTTTCGGCGGCCTCTGACGTCACCGCGCCGAGCGTGGTCGTCGTCGACGCGAACCCGGCCGAGGCGCTGGTGGCCATCGGTGGAGAGACCGTCCCCGACTTCGTCGTCGTCCCCGTCGCGCCACCTGAGGGCAGCTCGCTCGCCGACGACACGGCGGAGCGAACTCACCGCGCGCTGAATGACGTTCTGCTCCTCGTACAGAGCTGGCTGGCGGACGACCGCTTTGCCGCCTCCCGGTTGGTACTCCGCACCGAAGGCGCGGTCGCGGCCCGGACGGCCGAGCAGGTCGACGACCTTGCCGCAGCGGCGGTGTGGGGACTGGTCCGGTCGGCGCAGACGGAGAACCCCAGCAGATTCGTACTCGCCGACCTGGACGGCACACCGGCCTCGACCGCGGCCCTCCCGTTCGCGCTGGCCACCGGCGAAGCCCAACTCGCCCTGCGTGACGGCATCGTGAGCACGCCCCACCTGACCCGACGGCCTGCCACCGACGACGCTGCCCCGCCGGTCCTCAACCCCGACGGCACCGTGCTGATCACCGGCGGCACCGGCGTGCTCGGCACCCTCTTCGCCCGGCACCTGGTGGCGGAGTACGGGATGCGCCACCTCCTCCTCATCAGCCGCCGGGGCCCGGCGGCCGAGGGCGCCCTCGAACTGGAAGCCGAACTCACCGCGCACGGCGTCACCGTCACCATCACCGCCTGCGACACCGCCGACCCCGACGCCCTCGCCAACCTCCTGGCGGGCGTCCCGGCCGAACACCCCCTCACCGCCGTCATCCACACCGCCGGCGTCCTGGACGACGGCACCCTCACCACCCTCACCCCCGAACGCCTCGACACCGTCCTGCGCCCCAAGGTCGACAGCGGCATGACCAGCCGGCTCGACACAGCCGACCTCGCCCGTATCAACCGCGGCGGTATCGCCCCGCTCAGCCCCGAGGAGGGCCTGCGCCTCTTCGACAAGGCACTCACCAACAGCACGGCCCCGGTCCTCTTCCCGGCCAAGCTCAACAGTGCGGCCCTGCGCACCCAGGCCGGCTCCGGCACCCTCCCGCCGCTGCTGCGCGGACTGGTGCGCACGCCCACCCGCCGTACCGCCGCGGTAGCCGACGCCGCTGCCGCCGGATCCCTCGCCCAGCGCCTCGCGGGGCTCCAAGCGGTCGAGCAGGAGCGGCTGTTGCTCGATCTGGTCCGTGGCCATGTGGCCGCCGTGCTCGGGCACGCCTCGCCCGAGTCGGTCGAACCGGACCACTCGTTCAACGAGGTCGGCTTCGACTCTCTCACCGCCGTCGACTTCCGCAACAGGCTGAACGCCGCCACCGCACTCCATCTGCCGGCCACCCTGATCTTCGACTATCCGACGCCCGCCGTCCTCGCCGGCTTCCTCAGGACGAACCTCGCCGGTACGGACGCGGATCGTGCGATTCCGCAGGTCGCAGCTGTGTCCGTGGCCGGTGACGAGCCGTTGGCGATCGTCGGGATGAGCTGCCGCTACCCCGGCGATGTCACCTCACCCGAGGAACTCTGGCA
>NZ_JNXE01000087.1 GCF_000716605.1 Streptomyces sp. NRRL F-525
CGGGTAGGGACGCGGGGCGGACCGCCCATCGGGGCGGAGGCCCTCCGGAGCCACGGTGGGACTGTCGGCAGGGGGCGCCGGAACGGCCGACGACTGCGGGTAGGGGCGCGGGGCGGACGGACCATCCGGGGCGGACCGCCCGTCGGGGCGGAGGCCCTCCGGAGCTGCGGTGGGACTTTCGACAGGGGGCGCCGGAACGGCCGACGACTGCGGGTAGGGACGCGGGGCGGACCGCCCATCGGGGCGGAGGCCCTCCGGAGCCACGGTGGGACTGTCGGCAGGGGGCGCCGGAACGGCCGACGACTGCGGGGGCGGAAAGCCCGTCCGGACGCAGGTCCCCCGAAGCGACGCCGGGGTTGTCGGCAGGAGGCACGGGAGCCGCCGGTCGCGGCGGATACGCGGGCGGAAGCTCCGCACCGGCGGGCCGCTGAGGGTCGGGAGACCAGAGGCCGGCCTGTGTGTCCACGCGCGGGCCCTGCCGGGGTGGCACGGGCGGGGCCGTGTCGTCGGGGGTCGCGGGCATGAACACCGGAGGCTCACCACTCGGGCCCGCACCGGGCGCGGCCGGCGCCACAGGTGTGAACACCGGAGGCTCGCCGTACGGAGTCGAGCCGCCACCTCCCGGAACCGCGGACGACGAGGCGCCGTCACCCGGAGCAGCGGCGCCCGGCGCGTCACCCCGGAGGGGACCACCCCCCGCCGAACCGCCCCCAGTCCCACCCACCCCCGAAGCTCCAACCGAGCCACCACCGTCCACACCCGACCCCGGCCCACCGACCGGCGCCTGTGCCACGGGAGCAGAGGTCCCAGGCGTCTCCGCCGACCCCTGGAACGGGGGCCCTGGCGGGACCGCCGCAACCCCCGGAGGTACCGCGGACGGCGACTCCCACCCGCCCCCCGGTGAAGCGGAACCCGTACCGCCAGGCAGCTCCGAGTCGGGCCGGGCTCCCGCCCGGGGCCCCGGGACACCCGGGCCCACCGGTTGATCCCGCTCGTCCGCCGGAGGCACCCTCACCGTCCCGGCCGCCGAAGCGAACCGTTCGTCGACGGAGTCCCCCGCGCCCGTGGGCCCCGTGTCCTGCGCCGTGTCGTCGTACAGCTGGCTCCACCAGTCGTCCTCGTGACCGGTCGGCGTTCCCCCCTGCTGGCTCATGCCCCTAATTGTCCACCGCACGGGCCAGTTGGAAACGGGGCGTCCGGAAAATCGGACGCGAGCCCCTCCTCGGACGGCGTGTCGGACGACCTGCCGAACACCCGTCCGCCACAGGGCGACACAGGTCGACACAGGGCCGCCGGACGGTCCCACCCCCCACGGGAGAACCGCCCGGCGACAACTGGGTGACCCGGCCCCAACTCCCCTGCGTGCCGGCGCACGACATGGGCCCGGGTCACGTTCCAAGTGACCGAATCCCGTTGCGGGTTCGGCCCACCCGGTCCCGAGTGTGACCGGCTTTCCTGAAGCTCCCCTGTGATTCACGCCGGTCTCCCCCATGACCCACCGCGCGCGAACCCCCAGGCCACAAAGGCCCAATACCGGCATTACGGACGGCAGTTGATGCCCCGGTGGCGCAACCTTGGCAGAGTGACGGGTGGTACGGCGATGATGTGCCGAGGCGGTTTCGCGCCGTGGCTGTTTTCCGCCACGGCGCGCGGGACGCGACGGGGTCTTCGGGGAGAGGCGGCACTGGTGCTGGGAGCGATAGGCCTGGACGAGGCGCACGAGTCGGCGTACCGGGCACTGGTGTCCGTCGGCGCCGCGGACGTGCCCGATCTCGCCCGACGGCTGACCATCGGGGAGTACGACGCCGAGCGCGCCCTGCGCCGCCTGGAACGGCACGGACTCGCCGCCCAGTCCTCGGCCCGCCCCGGCCGCTGGGTCGCCGCCCCGCCCGGGGTCGCCCTCGGCGCGCTGCTCACCCAGCAGCGCCACGAACTGGAGAAGGCGGAACTGGCCGCCGCCCTGCTCGCCGAGGAGTACCGCGCCACCGCCGCCGAACCCGCCGTACACGACCTGGTGGAGGTGGTGATCGGCGCCGCGGCCGTCACCCAGCGCTTCCTCCAGCTCCAGCTCGGCGCGACCGAGGAGGTCTGTGCGCTGGTCACCGGGACCCCGGTCGCCGTCACCGGCATGGAGAACGACGCGGAGGAACAGGCCGCCGACCGCGGGGTCCGCTACCGGGTCGTCCTCGAACGCGCGGTCCTCGACCAGCCGGACGGCATCACCGAACTCACCGCCGCGCTCAGCCGCGACGAACAGGTACGGGTGGTCGACAAGGTCCCGACGAAGCTGGTGGTCGCCGACCGGACCCTCGCGCTGGTCCCGCTGACCTCGCACACCGCGGAGCCCGCCGCGCTCGTCGTGCACGCGAGCGGCCTGCTGGAACTGCTCTCCGGACTCTTCGAGTCGATCTGGCGGGACGCCCTCCCCCTGCGCCTCGGCGCGTCCGGCCCCACCGAGCAGAACCCGGACGGCCCCGACGCCACCGACCTGGAGGTGCTGTCCCTGCTGCTGGCCGGGCTGACCGACGCGAGCGTCGCGAAACAGCTCGACCTGGGCCTGCGCACGGTCCAGCGCCGGGTGAAGCGCCTGATGGAGCTGACCGGCGTCACGACCCGGCTGCAACTGGGCTGGCACGCCTACGAACGGGGCTGGGTCGCCCGCGGCTGACCTGCGGTTTCACCGTCCGTCCCGCACGCTGGACAGATGGGAGTGGGTGAACTCCTCCTGGTCGGCGTCGTCATCCTGCTCGGCCTGTGCGGAGTCTTGGTGCCCGGAGTGCCGGGGTCGTGGCTGGTGTGGGCCGCGGTCCTGTGGTGGGCGCTGAAGGACCCGCAGCCGGTGTCCTGGGGCGTCCTCGTGGGCGCCACGGTCGTCCTCTTCCTCTCCCAGGTCGTCCGCTGGGCCCTCCCACCCCGCCGTCTGCGCGCGAGCGGCGCGACCCCCCGAATGGGCGTGTACGCCGGTGCCGGCGCGTTCCTCGGCTTCGTCCTGATCCCCGTGCTCGGCGCGATCCCCGGCTTCATGGCCGGCATCTACCTCCACGAACGCCTCCGCCTGGGCCGCCACGGCGAGGCCATGGCCTCCCTCCGTACGGCGATGCGCTCGGGCGGCTCCAGCGTCCTGACCGAACTGTTCACCTGCCTGCTGATCATGGGCGCGTGGGTGGGCGCGGTGATCTGGGGCTGACCCTCAGCCGAGCGTGGTCAGGTCGACCGTCTCGGCGAGCGCCCGCATGCCCGCGTCGTTGAAGTGCAGATGGTCGCCGCAGTCGTAACCGGGCAGGATCCGCTGCGGCTGCGCCGGGTCACGGACGGCCGCGTCGAAGTCGACGACCGCGTCGAAGGGCCCGCCCCCACGGATGAACCCGTTGATCTCCTGCCGCACGGCTTCGCGGGCCGCCGTGTACCCGCCGCTGCCGCCGTACGGCGTGAGGGTCGCGCCGATGACACGGATCCCGTACGCGTGGGCCCGGCTCACGAGAGTGCGGTACGCGTCCTCGAAGGCGCCGGGGTCGGTGGCGTTCGGGGTGCCCTTGATGTCGTTGATGCCCTCCAGGAGGATCACCACCCGCACTCCCGACCGCGACAGGGCGTCGGCGTCGAGACGGGACAGGGCACTCGGTCCTACGTCGTCCCGCAGGAGGCGGTTCCCGGAGACACCGGCGTTGAGGACACCGAGGCGGCGGTACGACGGGAGGGCGCCGAGACGTTCGGCGAGCCGGTCGGGCCAGCGGTGGTTGGCGTCACGGGTGGAGCCGTTGCCGTCGGTGAGGGAGTCGCCGAAGGCGACGACACTGCCGGCCGCCGGGGCGTCGAGGACGTCGACACCGGTGACGTAGTACCAGGAGGTGGTGGTCGCCGTGTACGCGGAACCGTCGACATCGGCGGTCCGATTCCCTTGCGGAGCACGGTAGTTGGTCTGCCCGGCCGCGCGGTGGTAGGTCGCCGGACCGGAGTCCTCGGGCGTGTGGACGGTGACGAGCAGATCCGCCGCGTCGGGCACGGCGAGCGGTACGGGATCGCTGACGAGGTCCTCGCCCGCCGGAACGGTGACCGTCCCGGCACCCGCGAAGGTGGCGACCCGCATCGAACCGGGCACGGCGTCCGGACCCGTCTCGCGCAGGGCGACGGTCACCGCGTCGAGGCGGAGGGGCGCGGTACCGAGCCGGTTGGTGAGCCGGACGCGGGTGGCGCTGCCGCCGACGCTGAGGTGCACGACGTTGCGGAAGGAGGCGCCGGGCTGGGCCGGGGCGGTTCCGGAGGGGGCGGCCTCCCAGGTGCCGGTCCAGGTGGCCGCCGCCCCACCGGCCGGCCCCTCGGCGGTCGCCGTCCCCTCCCCAACTCCCGCCCCCAGCACGCACACCAGCAGTGCTACGACGACCCGTCCGACCCTGACCATGAGCGCTCCACCTCTTCCCACCAGCCAAAAGGAAGGCGAACGTGGCACGCCGGAACGGGCGGACGGCGGAGCATCACCGGCGTCGGGCCCCGCGTCCCCCTCCGGTGTGGGGCATAAGGCCTAAGGCCTGGGACCGGAGGCCGATGCGCGCGGCGGGCAGGCGTGTTTGGCTGCGGTCATGACCGAATTCACCGAGGCCGAGCGCGCCTACCTCACCTCACAGCGACTGGGCCGCCTCGCCACCGTCGACCCCCAGGGCCAGCCACAGGCCAACCCCGTCGGCTTCTTCCCGCAGGCCGACGGGACGATCCTGGTCGGCGGCTACGCGATGGGCCGGACTAAGAAATGGCGCAACCTGGAGAAGAACCCGAAGGTCGCGCTGGTCGTGGACGACATCGTCAGCGTCAAGCCCTGGAAGGTACGGGGCATCGACATCCGAGGCGAGGCCGAACTCCTCGTCGGCCCGCACGAGTTGGGCCCGCACATGAGCGAGGAAGTGATCCGCATCCATCCCCGGCGGATCCACAGCTGGGGCCTGGAGACCGACTAGCTCAGCCCAACGCGTCCTCCAGGGTGAGCAGTTGGACCTTGCGCTCGAGCCCGCCCGCATACCCCGTCATCGCCCCGCCGGCGCCGATCACGCGGTGACAGGGCCGGACAACCAGCAACGGATTGGCGCCGATCGCCCCTCCCACGGCCCGAACGGCCGCCCGGGGCGCGCCGATCCGCGCGGCGATCTCGCCGTACGTCGTCGTCGCGCCGTACGGGACGGAGTCGAGGGCGGTCCACACGCGCTCGCGGAAGTCGGTGCCGGAGGTGTGGAACTCCAGCTGGAATTCCTTGAGTTCACCGGCGAAGTAGGCGGCGAGCTGTTCGCCGGCGGCGCGGAAGGGGCCGGGGTCCTGCCGCCACTCGGGCTGGACGGTACGGCCACCTTTCTGGCCGGGCACGGAGAGGGAGGTGAGGGCGCCGAACTCGTCGGCGGTGAGCAGGAGTTGCCCCAGGGGGCTCTCGAAACTGGTCCAGCGGGTACTCATCGGGACTCCGACTCCCCTGCCGTGCGCAGGTGTTGTAGGTGCTGTACGGCGTAGGAACGCCAGGGTCGCCACGCGTCCGGAACGTCGATGCCGGGCGGTGCCACATCGGGGTCGCCGAGAGCGCGCGTACGGATCACGGCGACGGTCGCGGCGTCCATGCCGGGCAGCGCGAGCAGGGCCTGCTCGGCGTCGTCCCGGTCGACACCGGCGTCGAGTCGTACGGTGCCGTCGGTCAGGGCGGTGGCGAGGGCGGCCAGGGGTTCGCCGGGCGCGGCGTCCACCAGCGCGGACGGCTCGGGGAAGAGATGGGTGAGGCCACCGGACGGGGCGTCCAGCGTCTTGCCGTAGCGCCGCACCAGCCGCTCGGCCTCCACCCGCCCGACCAGGGCCCGCACGGCGAGTTCCTCGGGGTCCGCGGTGCCCGGTGAGCGCAGGCCGGGTCGGGCGGCGACCGGTTCGGCGAGCCGGGGATCGGCGCCGAGCCGCTCGTCGACGGCGTACGGGTCGGCGTCGAGGTCGAAGAGCAGCCGCAGTCGCTGGACGGCGGTGGTCAGGTCGCGGTGGTCGGTGAGATGCAGACGGGCGTCGAGCCAGCCGCCGGGGTGGGCGGGGGGCGCGGTCCTGAGGGCGCCGGGCCGTTCGTCGACGGCGACGATTCCGGTGCCGTAGGGAAGCCGGAGGGTGCGGCGGTAGGTGCGGCGGCCGGGGCTGCCGATGACCTCCTCCACACCTGGGACGGCCTCGCGGGCGAGCAGGTCGAAGACGGCGGCGGACTGGTACGGGCCGCGGTATGCGAGCCGCAGGGGGATTCCGGCGGAGGGACCGGCCGCCGTCGCCTTGGACGCGTGAGGCGCCTTCGTGGTGCGCAGCTCGCTCGGGGTCGACGCGTACACGGCGCGGATCGTGTCGTTGAACTGGCGCACGCTGGCGAACCCGGCGGCGAACGCGATCTCCGTGATCGGCAGGTCGGTGGTCTGCACGAGCACGCGCGCGGTGTGCGCCCGTTGGGCCCGGGCGAGGGCGACGGGTCCGGCGCCGAGTTCGGCGGTGAGCTGCCGCTGGACCTGCCGCGCGCTGTAGCCGAGCCGCACGGCGAGCCCGGCGACGCCCTCGCGGTCCACGACCCCGTCGCCGATCAGCCGCATGGCGCGGCCGACGACATCGGCCCGCGCGTTCCACCCGGCCGACCCCGGCACGGCGTCGGGACGGCACCGCCGGCAGGCCCGGAACCCCGAGCCCTGCGCGGCGGCGGCCGTCGCGAAGAACCGCACGTTCCGCCGCTTCGGCGTCACCGCCGGGCAACTGGGCCGGCAGTAGATCCCGGTCGTGGCGACCCCGAAGAAGAACTCCCCGTCGAACCGGGCGTCCCGGCTCCGCACGGCTTCGTACCTGGTGTCTTCGTCCATCACGGTGTCCAGTCTCCGCCATTCCCGGGGGTGGGGCTGGCGGAAATCGGACGGGGTGTTGGGGGGGCGGGAGTGGAGGTCGGTTTTCCGGCGGGGCCGGCGCGAGGGCTGTCTCTTATACACATCTGACGCTGCCGACGAAGGCTTAGGTGTAGGTTTTGGTGGT
>NZ_JNXE01000088.1 GCF_000716605.1 Streptomyces sp. NRRL F-525
GTTCCGATTTCCTCGGTGCTTTCCAGGTTTCCGCTTCCGCGTTTCCCTTTCCGGCGGTTCCGACTCTATCAGATCCTTTCGGGCCTGACTCCCAGTCAGCGGGGCTTGTCTTCCCGGCCGTTGGGCCGTTCCGACGAGTGAGACTTTAGCGGATTCCTGAGTCCCGAGCGAATCGGGGGGTGCGTCCTTTCGAACGCGGATTCCTCATTTCGCAAATACGCATGCCAATACAACGCGACGACGGATCGTCGATTGTTTGTAGGTACCTGTGGAATGGCTGTCCGGGGACCGACCGGGGTCGGCGCTCACGTCGGACAACTCGGAGAACACTACGTACGCGGTAGGGGCGTGTCAACTCCGCTCCGGAGAGCACTGCAGAGGCGTACGCTGGGTGACGTGACTACGCATACGTGCACCCAGCAGTGGTGGGCCGCCTGACGGCGGCCGTACACACGTATGTACTCAACGGCCGCCACATCGGCGGCCGTTCGCGTTTCTCCCTCCAGAGGGTCGGCCGGCCGGGTGCGGCGGTCTCTAACAGGAGGTGGAGAGATGACGCGGGTCTTCAGTGGGGTCAAGCCGACCGGGCATCTGACGCTGGGGAACTACCTGGGCGCCATCCGGCGGTGGGTCGATGTGGATCAGCGGCAGAGCGACGCGCTGTTCTGTGTGGTCGATCTGCACGCGCTGACCGTGGACCACGATCCGGCGCGGGTGCGCAGGCTCAGTCGGCAGGCGGCGACGCTGTTGCTGGCGGCGGGGCTGGATCCCGAGCTGTGCACCGTGTTCGTACAGAGTCATGTGGACGAGCACGCGCGGCTGTCGTACGTCATGGAGTGTGTGGCCACCGACGGTGAGATGCGGCGGATGGTGCAGTACAAGGAGAAGGCCGCTCGTGAGCGGGAGCGGGGCGGGAGTGTGCGGCTGTCCTTGCTGACGTATCCCGTGCTGATGGCGGCGGACATCCTGGCGTACGGGACGGACGAGGTGCCGGTCGGGGACGACCAGACGCAGCATGTGGAGCTGACCCGGGATCTGGCGGTGCGGTTCAACCAGCGGTATGGCCATACGTTCGTCGTTCCTCGGGCGACCCGGCCGGAGGTGGCGGCTCGAGTGATGAACCTCCAGGAGCCGACTTCGAAGATGGGGAAGTCGGACGACTCCGGGCCGGGGATCGTCTATCTGCTGGACGAGCCCGACGCCGTACGGAAGAAGGTCATGCGGGCCGTGACCGACAGTGGCGCGGAGGTCGTCTACGACCGGGAGGCGCGGCCGGGGGTGGCCAATCTGCTGGAGATCCTGGCCGCTTGCGGTGGTGGGAACCCCGAGGACCTGAGCGGTGTATATGAGTCGTACGGAACTTTGAAGAAGGACACGGCGGAGGCCGTGGTCGAGCTGCTCAGGCCCGTGCAGGAGAGGCACAAGGAGTTGTGCGCGGATCCCGCTTATGTGGAAGGGGTGTTGCGGGATGGGGCGGAGAAGGCGAGAGAGATGGCGAAGCCGATGGTCGACAGCGCGTATCGAGCCATCGGACTTCTGCCTGCGTAGTCGCGTGAGCGGTTAGCCGGTCAGCTGTTTCCGGAGGCCAGTTCGCGGCTGCGGTCGCGGGCTGCCTCCAGGGCGGCGATGAGTGCGGCGCGTACGCCGTGGTTCTCGAGTTCGCGGATGGCGTTGATCGTCGTGCCGGCGGGCGAGGTGACGTTCTCGCGGAGCTTCACCGGGTGCTCGCCGCTGTCGCGGAGCATGACGGCGGCGCCGATCGCGGACTGGACGATGAGGTCGTGGGCCTTGTCGCGCGGCAGGCCGAGCAGGATGCCCGCGTCCGTCATGGCTTCGACCAGGTAGAAGAAGTACGCCGGGCCGGAGCCGGAGAGGGCGGTGCAGGCGTCCTGCTGGGACTCGGGGACGCGGAGCGTCTTGCCCACGGCGCCGAAGATCTCGTCGGCGTACGCGAGATGGGCCTCGGTGGCGTGGCTGCCGGCGGAGATGACGGACATGGCCTCGTCGACGAGGGCGGGGGTGTTCGTCATGACACGGACGACGGGGGTGCCTGCGGCCAGGCGCTCCTCGAAGAAGGAGGTGGGGATGCCCGCCGCGCCACTGATGATCAGGCGGTCGGCGGGGAGGTGCGGGGCGAGTTCGTCGAGGAGGGTGCCCATGTCCTGCGGCTTGACCGTGAGGATCAGGGTGTCGGCGGTCTTCGCGGCCTCCGGGTTGGTGACCGGGGTGACTCCGTGGCGGGTGCGGAGTTCTTCGGCGCGCTCGGGGCGGCGGGCTGTGACCAGCAGGTCGGCCGGGGCCCAGCCCGCTCGGATCATTCCGCTGAGCAGGGCCTCACCGATCTTGCCGGTGCCGAGGACTGCGACTTTCTGACTCATGGGCCCATCCTCGCACCGGCCGTGGGGAGGAGTGGTGGCTGTCCGGCTGGCGGAACGAGACCTCCATGCTCCTCGCTCCTCTATGCCGTACGCCTTCTCAGGGTGGCCGCGCCCAGGCACAGCACCAGCAGCGCGCAGCCGGCCACGATCAGGGCGTCGCGTACGAAGGTGGCGGTCATGTCGGTGTGCTTGAGGACCTCGTTCATGCCGTCGACGGCGTACGACATGGGCAGGACGTCGGAGATGGCCTCCAGGACGGGGTGCATGTCGGAGCGCGGAGTGAAGAGGCCGCAGAGGAGGAGTTGGGGGAAGATCACCGCCGGCATGAACTGGACGGCCTGGAACTCGGACGCCGCGAACGCTGAGACGAAGAGGCCGAGGGCGGTGCCGAGCAGGGCGTCGAGGAGGGCGACCAGAAGGAGGAGCCAGGGGCTGCCGGTGACGTCGAGGCCCAGGAACCAGACGGCGAGGCCTGTCGCCAGGGCGGACTGGATGATCGCGAGGATGCCGAAGGCGAGGGCGTAGCCGGCGATCAGGTCGCCTTTGCCCAGCGGCATGGCGAGGAGGCGTTCGAGAGTGCCGGAGGTGCGTTCGCGCAGGGTGGCGATGGAGGTGACCAGGAACATCGTGATGAGGGGGAAGATGCCGAGGAGTGAGGCGCCGATGCTGTCGAAGGTGCGCGGGCTGCCGTCGAAGACGTAGCGCAGCAGGACGAGCATCACGCACGGGATGAGGATCAGCAGCGCGATCGTCCGGGGGTCGTGGCGGAGCTGGCGCAGGACCCGGGCGGCGGTGGCGGTGGTGCGGGAGGCGCTGAGGGCGCGGGGACCGGCAGGTGTGGGAGCGCTGGTCGTCGTAGCGGCCGTCGTCGTGGCCGTGTTCGTGCTCATCGGGTCGGCTCCTTCTGGCGGGCGGTGGCTGCGGCCTCGTCGACCAGGTGCAGGAAGGCGGCTTCGACCGTGCCGGAGCCGGTGCTGGTGCGGAGGGCGTCCGGGGTGTCGTCGGCGAGGATCTCGCCCTCGCGCATCAGGAGGAGGCGGTGGCAGCGCTCGGCCTCGTCCATGACGTGGGAGGAGATGAGGAGGGTGGCGCCGCGGGAGGCGGCGATGTCGTGGAAGAGGGACCAGAGGTCGCGGCGGAGGACGGGGTCCAGGCCGACGGTGGGTTCGTCGAGGACGAGGAGTTCCGGGGTACCGAGG
The DNA here is from genome assembly GCF_000716605.1 of Streptomyces sp. NRRL F-525. Classification (GTDB taxonomy): domain Bacteria; phylum Actinomycetota; class Actinomycetes; order Streptomycetales; family Streptomycetaceae; genus Streptomyces. The sequence continues at coordinate 3,578 of NZ_JNXE01000088.1, forward strand.
AGCGCCACGGCCAGGGAGACGCGGCTGCGTTGGCCGCCGGAGAGGTTGCCGGCGAGGGCGTCGGCGTGGGTGGTGAGGTCGACGTCGGTGATGGCGCGGGTGACGTCGTCGTGGCGGCGGGTGGCCGCGGCGCGGCCAGGATCGAGGATCGCGGCGAAGTAGTCGAGGTTCTGACGGACCGTCAAGTCGTCGTAGACGGAGGGGGCTTGGGTGACGTAGCCGATACGAGTGCGGAGGGTGGGGTGGCCCGCGGGGCGGCCGAGGACGTTCAGGGTGCCGGTGACTTTGGCCTGGGTGCCGACGATCGAGCGCATGAGGGTCGACTTGCCGCAGCCGGAGGGGCCGAGGAGGCCGGTGATCTGGCCGCGCGGGACGGTGAAGTCGAGGGCGTGGAGGACGGTGCGGGGGCCGCGGGCGACGGTTAGGGACTCGGCTTGGATCGCCGGGCCGTGTCCTGCGCCGGGGGCGGTTTCGGGTCGGGTGCCGACTGCGGTGACGGGTGAGGTGTCGGGGGATCCGGGCGGGCCGGGGAGATAATTCATCACGTGATGAATAATGCTCCGGCCGGGTGGGGGCGTCAAGTGGGTTCGGTGGGTGCGGGTGCCTTCTCTGGGGAGGGCGGTCGTGGTCTTCGGTGGGAGGTGTCTCGTCCGGGGAGGGCGGCCGTGATCTTCGGTGGGGGTGTGGGGTGGCGCAGGCGCGTGGGGGTGTGATCGGAAGGGGGTGGTCCGGTATGTGTGCTTCCGTGGTTGCGGGGTCGTGGCGCGGAGGGGGTGCGCGGTCAACTCGCTTTGGCGACAATGGAATTCAGTTCGCCGTGCCCTCCCCCGGTGCGGCACCCGCGCATCTCCCGTTCGTCATCGGAGGTGCTGTTGTCATGCGCTGTGGTGTGGGCAAGGCCGAGTTGTTCGCTTCTCTAGTTGTTTTTCTTGTCGCGCTCCCGTTGTGCGTGGGCGTGGTGATCGCCTCCGGGGTGCCGACCGAGCTGGGGCTGGTGACCGGGCTCGCCGGTGGGCTCGTGGTCGGGGTGTTGCGGCTCGGGCGGTGGTTCCGGGCCGTGTCCTCGGCCGTGGTGCACGGGATGCTCGCCGGGATCGGGCTCGTGCTGGTCGCCGGGCAGGTGTACGCGCTCGGGGATGTCGCCGCGCCGGCGAGCGGGGTCGGGAAGCTCGCCGGGCTGGTGTCGCTGCCGGGGGTGGTTGATCCGGTGGCGTTGTCAGTGGAGGGTGCCACCCTTGCCGTATTGCTGCTGTGGCCTCGGTGGGAGTGGGTGGCTCGGCTGGTTCCGGCGCCGTTGGTGGCGGTGGGGTTGGCCGCGGCGGTGACCGGGGGGTTCGACCTGGCGGTGCGGCGGGTTGATGTGCGGGGGCTGGTCGGTGCCGTGCGGGTGCCGGAGTGGGGGGATTTCGGGCGGCTTACAGAAGCGGGGGTGAGCGGGACGGTCGTGGCGTTCGCGCTGATCGCTTCGGCGGGGTCGTTGATCAGCGCGGCGGCGGTGGACCGGCTGTGTCGGGGGCCGCGGGCTTCCTACGACCGGGAGTTGAGCGCGCGGGGTGTGGGGAACGCCGTGTGCGGGGTGCTTGGGGCGTTGCCGATGACCGCGGTGGGCGTGCGGATGCGGAGTGTGGCTGGGGGTGTCCCCTCTGAGGAGGTCCCCTCTGGGGGAGTTCGGGTGGGGGCTCGGGCCAAGGCCTTACGGGTGCTGTGCGGTGGGGGGTTGCTGGTGTTCGCGGTTCTGCTGCCCGGGGTGTTGGGGGTGGTTCCGGTGGCGGCGCTGGCGGGGGTGCTCGTGTATGTCGGGTGTGGGCTCGTGCCGGTGCGGCAGGTGCGGGGGTTGTGGGCCGGGCATCGGGGTGAGGTGGTCGTGCTCGGGGTGACCGCGGTGGTGATCGTGGTGGGGAGTTTGTTCGAGGGGGTGTTGGTCGGGCTGGCGTTGGCCGTGGCGAAGACCGCGTGGGACATCAGTCATGTGCGGGTGGAGACGGAGGATCTCGGGGACGCGGGGATCGTCGTACGGGTGTGGGGGCATGCGACGTTTCTGCGGTTGCCGAGGTTGTTGGAGGCGTTGGAGGCGGTGCCGGGTGATCGGGTGGTGCGGCTGGAGTTGGGTGGGTTGCGGCATGTGGATCATGCGTGTGCGGCGGCGTTGGAGGGGTGGGTTGGGGGGCGGGAGCGGCAGCGGGGT
>NZ_JNXE01000089.1 GCF_000716605.1 Streptomyces sp. NRRL F-525
CCGCACGGCCCAGGCCGAGAACCCTGACCGGATCGTCCTGCTCGACCTGGACCCGGCCGCTGACGACCCGTTCACCACGGTCCTGGGCCGGGCCCTCGCTATCGGCGAGCCTCAACTCGCGGTTCGCGGCGCGAAGTTGTCCGTGCCGCGTCTGGTGCGTGCCGCTGTCGTCGAGTCGGTCGGGGGCCTTGCTCCGGTTGTGGGGGGCACGGTGCTGGTGACGGGTGGTACGGGGTCGTTGGGCGCGTTGGTGTCCCGGCACCTCGTCACCGAATACGGCGTCCGGCATCTGGTGTTGGCGAGTCGGCGTGGTCCGGAGGCCGAGGGTGCGACGGAACTGGTCGCCGAGTTGCGGGAGTTGGGTGCGGAGTCGGTGCGGGTGGCGGCGTGTGATGTCGCCGACCGGGATGCGGTGGCAGCGCTCCTCGGCTCGGTCGACGACGAGTACCCGCTGACCGGGGTTGTGCACACGGCTGGTGTGTTGGACGACGGTGTGATCGGGGCGCTGACGCCGGAGCGGTTGGCGTTTGTGTTCGGGCCAAAGGTGGCGGCTGTAGGTCATCTGGACGAGTTGACCCGGGACTTGGACTTGTCGGTGTTCGCGGTGTTCTCTTCCGCGTCCGGGTTGTTCGGGTCGGCGGGTCAGGGTAACTACGCGGCGGCGAATGCCTACGTGGACGCGGTGGCTCACCGGCGCCGGGCGGCGGGTCTGCCGGGTACCTCACTCGCCTGGGGTCTGTGGGAGCAGACCAGCGGCATGACCGCGCATCTGGGCGTCGCCGATCAGGCACGTATGAGCCGTGGCGGTGTCCTGCCGATCGCTCCTGCGGAGGGCATGCGGTTGTTCGACGCGGCCCTGCGGAGTCCCATCGCGCTGGCGGTGCCGATCAAGCTGGACCTGCGGGCGTTGCGCGCCGACGCGGCGGCGGGCCGTCCGACGCAGCCGCTCCTGCGCGGACTGGTCAATTCCGGTCGCCAGACGGCCCGTTCGGCCTCCGGTGACCACGGCGGGCTGGCCCGCCGGCTCGTCGGCCTCGCGCCGCAGGAGCAGGAGGCGCTGCTGCTCGACCTGGTCCGCGGCCATGTGGCGAACGTGCTCGGCCACACCGGGGTCGCGAACGTCGGAGCGGAGACGGCGTTCAAGGACGCCGGTTTCGACTCGCTCACGTCGGTCGAGCTCCGGAACCGCCTCCGCGAGGTCACCGGCCTCAAGCTGGCCGCGACGGTGGTCTTCGACTACCCGACCCCGCTGGCGCTCGCCCGCTATCTGCACGGCGAGCTCGGGACCACCGACGACGCACTGTCGCTGGTGAATTCCAAGATCGAAGACATCGAATCACTGATCACCGGACTGCTCTCCGACGAGGCCAAGAAGACCGGCGTCATGCTCCGACTCCAGGGGCTGATGGCGAAGTTCAACGGACTCGGCGAACAGACGGAGAACTCCACAGTGGCAGAGCAACTGGAGTCCGCCTCCGCCGATGAGGTTCTCGACTTCATCAACGACGAACTCGGAATCTCCTGAGAAACCACGCCTTCGCTGACTGCCGCTCCCCAACACCCGGTGAGGAAACCGAAGATGGCCACGGACGAGAAACTCCTCAAGTACCTCAAGCGTGTCACGGCCGAGCTGCACGACCTGCGGCAGCAGGTCGCGCACAGTGCGGACGAGCCGATCGCGATCGTGGGCATGGCGTGCCGTCTGCCGGGCGGAGTGACCAACCCTGAGGACCTGTGGCGGCTCGTCAGCGAGGGGCGGGACGGTGTCACCGGCTTCCCGGAGGACCGTGGCTGGGACCTGGACGGCCTGTTCGACTCGGACCCGGACAAGGCCGGCACGTCGTACGTGAACCAGGGCGGATTCCTGTACGGGGCCGGGGAGTTCGACGCCGGCTTCTTCGGGATCTCGCCGCGCGAGGCGCTGGCCATGGACCCGCAGCAGCGACTGCTCTTGGAGACCTCGTGGGAGGCCCTGGAGCGGGCCGGGATCGCCCCCGGCTCGATCAAGGGCACGGATGTCGGCGTCTTCAACGGCATCATGGGTGTCGACTACTTCTTCGGCGGCAACGTCCCACCGGAGCTGGAGGGCTTCGCCGGGACGGGTGCGGCCGGCAGTGTGGCGTCGGGCCGTATCTCGTACGTGTTCGGCTTCGAGGGCCCGGCGGTGACCGTGGACACGGCTTGTTCCTCCTCGCTGGTCGCCCTCCACCTCGCCGCCCAGGCGCTGCGCCGGGGTGAGTGCTCGCTGGCCCTGGCCGGCGGTTCGACCGTGATGGCGACTCCGCACACGTTCGTGGAGTTCTCGCGGCAGCGCGGGCTCGCCTCGGACGGCCGGTGCAAGTCGTACGCGGATGCGGCCGACGGCACGGGCTGGGCCGAGGGCGCCGGTGTCGTCGTCCTGGAACGGCTTTCGCGGGCACAGGAGCGAGGCCACCGGATCCTGGCGGTCGTACGGGGTTCTGCCGTGAATCAGGACGGTGCGTCCAACGGCCTGACGGCGCCGAACGGTCTGTCGCAGCAGCGGGTGATCCGCATGGCGCTCGCCAACGCCGGCCTGTCGACGTCGGACGTGGACGTAGTTGAGGGGCATGGCACGGGGACGGTCCTGGGCGACCCGATCGAGGCGCAGGCGCTGCTGGCGACTTATGGTCAGGATCGGCCTGCCGAACGGCCGTTGTGGCTGGGTTCGTTGAAGTCGAACGTGGGTCATACGCAGGCGGCTGCGGGTGTTTCCGGTGTGATCAAGATGGTGCAGGCGCTGCGGCACGGCGTACTGCCACCCACCCTGCATGTCGACGCCCCATCCTCGGAGGTGGACTGGTCGACCGGCGCGGTCCAGCTCCTCGAGCGCTCCCAGCCCTGGCCGGAGGTGGAACGGCCGCGCCGGGCCGGCGTGTCGTCCTTCGGTGTGAGCGGTACGAACGCGCACATCATCCTGGAGCAGGCGCCGGAGACGGAGTCCGCGGAGTCGGGGCCGGCCGGGACCGATGACGTTGTCGTGCCGTTCGTGGTGTCCGCGAAGAGTGCCGAGTCCCTGGCGGGCCAGGCGGAGCGGCTGGCGGCATTCCTCACTGCCGAGGAGGTGTCGCTGTCCCCTGTGGCGGGTGCGTTGGTCGCTCAGCGGGCGGTGTTGTCCGAGCGTGCGGTGGTGGTGGCCGGTTCGCGTGAGGAGGCGTTGGCGGGGCTTGGTGCGCTGGCGCGGGGTGAGTCGGCTGCGGGGTTGGTGGCGGGTAGTGGGGTTTCGGCTGTTCGCACGGTGGTGGTGTTTCCGGGTCAGGGGTCGCAACGGGTGGGGATGGGGCGTGAGTTGTATGCGCGCTATCCGGTGTTCGCGGAAGCCTTTGATGAGGCGTGTGCCGTGCTGGACGCGCAGCTGTCGGGCTGGGTGGAGCACTCGGTCAGGGATGTGGTCCTGGGTGATGCCGGTGATTTGAGCTGGACGGTGTTCACGCAGGCGGGTTTGTTCGCTGTGGAGACGGCGTTGTTCCGGCTGGTGGAGTCGTGGGGTGTGAAGCCGGATGTGGTGATGGGTCATTCGATCGGTGAGATCGTGGCGGCGCATGTGGCTGGCGTGTTGTCGTTGGCGGATGCGGCTGCGGTGGTCGCTGCTCGGGGTCGGCTCATGCAGGCGTTGCCCTCGGGTGGCGCGATGGTGGCCGTGGCGGCTTCGGAGGACGAGGTCGCCGGGCTGCTGGGTGAGGACGTGGGCCTGGCGGCGGTCAACGGCCCGGCGTCCGTGGTCCTTTCCGGTACAGAGGACGCTGTGTTGGCAGTGGCGGCGAAGCTCGCGGAGCAGGGCCGTAAGACCAAGCGACTGACTGTCTCGCATGCCTTCCACTCGGTTCTGATGGAGCCGATGCTCGACGAGTTCGCCGCCGCACTGTCCCAAGTGATGTGGTCGGAGCCGGAGTTCCCGGTGGTCTCGAACGTGACGGGGCGGCTTGCGGAACCCGGTCAGCTCACCGACCCGCAGTACTGGGTCGACCATGTCCGCCGTCTGGTGCGTTTCGCCGACGGTGTGGTGTCGGCGGCGGGCGACGGGGACGTTGTCTTCGTCGAACTCGGCCCGGGTGCGGCCTTGTCGAGCGTCGTGGCCGAGTCGGCGGGCGAACGGGCGGCCTGTGTCGCGGCTCTGCGGGACGGTCGTCCCGAGGCGCAGACCCTCCTCACCGCGACCGCCGAGGTCTTTGTTCGCGGTGGGTCGGTCGACTGGGCGAAGGTGTTGCCGGTTGCGGGTGTTTCGCATCTCGACCTGCCGACGTATGCCTTCGACCACCAGCACTACTGGTTGCAGACCGCTCCTGCGACTGATGCTGTTGCGCTTGGGCAGGCGACTGCCGATCACCCGATGATCGGTGCTGTCGTGGTGGTGCCGGAGACCGGTGGGGTGCTCTGCACTTCCCGGCTGTCGCTGCGTACGCACCCCTGGCTGGCCGACCACGCCGTTGGTGACACCGTGCTCATGCCTGGAACTGGGCTGGTGGAGTTGGCTGTTCGTGCGGGTGACGAGGTCGGCTGCGGCACACTCGACGAACTGGTCATCGAGGCGCCCCTCGTCCTGCCCGAGCAAGGTGGCGTTCGCGTTCAAATCAGCGTGGGCGGACCGGACGAGACCGGAGCCCGGACCGTCGCCGTCTACTCGGCATCAGAAGACGTCGTCGAGGACCACGACAGCGAGGCCTGGACCCGCCATGCCACCGGCACCCTGACGGCGACCGCCGCTCCCGCCCCCGGCTTCGACTTCACCGCCTGGCCGCCCCCCGGCGCGGAGCAGGTTGAGGTCGCTGGTGTCTACGACCTGCTGGCGGGGGCGGGTTATGGCTATGGCCCGGTGTTCCAGGGTGTGCGGGCGGTGTGGCGGCGTGGTGAGGAGCTGTTCGCCGAGGTCGCGCTGCCTGAGGAGCAGCGGGACAGCGCTGCCCGGTTCGGTATTCATCCGGCTTTGCTGGATGCGGCGTTGCATCCGGTGATGTTGGATGTGGCGCTTGCGGATCCGGCGGGTGAGGGCCGTGGGGATGCCGGGGAGGGTGTGCAT
>NZ_JNXE01000090.1 GCF_000716605.1 Streptomyces sp. NRRL F-525
GTCGGGGCCGGTCCAGTCGGGGTGGCGGCAGGCGCTGCGCTGGTCGACGCCGACCGGCAGGGTGCGCATCCCGGCCACCCGGTCGGTGATCTTCTGGCCACTCGCTCACATACCACCGGAGGGTGGTTCGGCAGCCCGGAGAACCGTCCGCGTTCGATGAGCCGGCCCACCCCGGAACCGACCCCGGCACGGCCGGTGCCTTCGCCCGTATCGTGGCCGGGGAACTGCCCGGTCGGCTCGTCGGAAGTGCGCGGCGTTCCACCACCGGTTCCAGCGCCGATTTCGTCACGGCCACGGGCGGACTGCCCAGCTGGCAGAGAGGGCCTGGACCGCGGGCTGCAAAGGGAAACCGGCGAACAGTCCTTGCCTCGTCCAACCTCCTGAGTTGTCCCGTCGGATCGGCGATCTTCCCCGAGAGGCCGACACCTCCGGTCGGTGGCATTGCTATGGGAGCGGTTGGGGACCGGAGGTTTCTCGCGACCCAGAACAGCACCTGGGGCAGCACCCGAGGCGATGCATGTCCTGCACTCTTGGCTCCGCCTGATGTCCGCAGACAGTTCGGAACCACCCCGTGGTCATTTCTGGGGAGCGTTCTTGCCGAGCAGGGCCCTGGCCCGGGCCAGGGCCTGCTGCCGGTGTTGCCAGACCTCCTCCAGTCGGGCCCTGGTCCGTGCGGGCTGGTGTTGCAGGAAGGCGTCGCGCTGTGCCGCGCCCGTGCGGCGCAACTCGCTTTCCGCGTCGCAGTGTTGATCGGCGACCGCGGCGGCTCGCTGCTCGCGTGCCAGCGTCGACGCGCTCGCTCCCTTGACCGCCTCGGCCTGCAGGGACTGGATCAGTGCGGTGGGCGTCCTCGCCGGCCGACCGGCGTCGGTCATGCAGCGCTGCCAGCGTCCCAGGGCCGTCTGATAGGAGTGGTCGGAGGCCAGGTACGCCTCGAGGAGATGGTCCACGTCCTGCGGCACGAGCGTGTCCTCGAAGGCGGCCTGTACGGTGCCGTACAGTCGCGCCCGGGCCTGGGCCATGCAGCCGCCCGTGCCGTAGGTGCCGCTCGCCCCGCTGGGCAGGGTCAGCGGCGTCGCCTGGTCGATGCGGCCGTCGAGTGCCGCTGTGTAGCGGGCCTGTTCGGCGGTGGACAGGGAGCGGACGTACCGGTCCTCGGCCATGTCGCCGCTGTTCACGCGGCCCAGCGTTGTGGAGACGCCGTAGCCGGGGGTCGAGTGGGAACCGATCGAGTCGGCCGTCGTCGCCCCGGTCGGCGGCTGCGGGCCCGCGCTGGTGACCAGGTAGCGCAGTCCCCGGTCGCGCATGCAGCGCTGGGTGAGGATCTGCAGAGCGTCGAAGAGCTGCCGGCGTTGACGCAGGGCGGTGGCGTCGCTGGTGAGGACCGCGGTCGCGTGGCCGAACTCCCGCGCCGACGGCACCGCCTCCGCATGTGCGGTCGTACCCGGTCCGGTGCACGCGGTCGCGGCCGCGCAGACCAGGGTCACCACGAGGATCAGCAGAGGCAGCGAGCGTGTCGGTGCGCGCCCGGTGCCGCGGCGCGAGAGGTATGTCATCGGTGACTGCCCGTCATCCGGTCGAGGAAGGAGGCCAGGTCAACAGGCCGAGGTCCAGTAGTTGCTGCTGATCGAGTCGTTGAAGCTGGTCGAAGTGCCGGGCCAGACAAGATTCGCGAAGTTGCTGTTGGACCAGTCCTTGGGCAGGCAGGCTGACAACCCGGTGTACCCCGTGCCGCTCCACACCTCGACGCCCAGACCGCTGGTGCCGTGGTTGTAGCCCGAGGAGGCGCAGTCGCTCCAGGTCCCGTTGCCGCACGTGGAGTGGGAGTAGGCGCCCCAGTTGGTGTTGCTGCCGGAGAACTTGCCCGGCCCGTCGTTGTAGCCGGAGTTGACCCAGAAGCAGAAGTAGGTGCTCGGACAGTCCCCGATGGCCTGCGGGGAGACCACGGCGGATGCGGCGGCCCCCTGTACCGCTTGCGGGGCGGTGGCGACCGTGGTGGTGTGCCCGTCGGCGGCAAAGGCGTTGCCGGGAAGGGCGAGGCCCACCAGAGCGGCCAGGGCAGTGGCGGTGAGTGCCGCTGCCAAACGGAAGGATCTCATGCGGATTCCTCTTTCTCGGGCCGTACGTACGAGGAGTTTTCGTACCTGTTTTTTCCGATGCGTTGCCTGCCGGTTGCCTTTGCGTGGTGTCGCCGGGGGAGAGGATCTTGTCCTCCTTACTTGCCTGCGCCTTTTGAGTCATGGCGGAATTCAATTCACGGGAGGCGTGGGGCCATTGCAACGCTGGTGAGCGATATTGCCAACCTGGGCATGGGGTGGCCATCATGTTTCACCGGGATGAAAATCCCCAGGTGCAGAGGGGGAACGGAATGCTCCGTATTCACTTCACCGACGCGGACCTGGCGAAAACCACGGTCGCTGCGCGACCCGACGCTCTGTGGGAAGTCGCCATGAGCCTGCACCGGTTCCAGACGCGGGCCGGCCGCTGGGCCCACGCGGACTGGTACCGCACCACCCGCCTTCGGCTCGGTGAACAGCAACTCGACCACCTGGTCCGCGAGGTCCTGCTGCCGCTCTTTCCGCGGGCCGCCTACTTCCCGGACTTCCTCACCCCCCGCCCGACAGAGAGTGGGGGGCTCGATGCCGGACTTGATGTTGTCATGTCTACATCATCGCGACGGGTGCTCCACGAACTCGCGCTGCTGGACCGGGTGGTGGGCACTCCCCGGTGGGCGTGGCGGCTGGCCGGAACGCGCGAGCGTGCGGAGTTCGTGGCAGCGCTCCGTACGTACCACGCCACCGCCGTCGCCCCGGTCGCCAACCTGATGCAGGCCCGATTACAGGCTGACCGGTCGGCCCGCACCCGTGACCTGCTGGACGGCGGGGTCCATGGGATGCTGGCCGGGCTCGGGCCCGCCATGTCGTGGCAACCGCCGGTCCTGTCGGTCCAGTATCCGGTCGAGGACCGGGACTTCCATCTGGGCGGCAGGGGTTTGTGTCTCATTCCGTCACACTTCTGCTGGCAAGCCCCGATCACCCTGGCCGACCCCGGACTGCCACCGGTCCTCGTCTACCCCCTCCTGCACGAGCCGGTGGCCCCACCCCCGACCGCTCCGCTGACCGCTCTGCTCGGCCGTACTCGGGCGACCGTCCTGTCAGTCACGGCCGCGGGTGCGGGTGCCACCACCTCCGAGATCGCCCGTGCCGTGGGGATTTCCGCCCCCTCGGCCAGTAGACACGCGGCGGTGCTGCGTGACGCCGGGCTGCTCGTCAGTAACCGACATGCCACGCACGTACTGCACACGCTCTCCCCGGCGGGCGCGTCACTACTGCGGGCGAGCCGCCGACGTCACGAAGGGCGCACCGGGCAACTGCGGTAGTCGGCGCGTGCATTTCCATGGAGCCGAGGAACTCGACGGGCTCCGTAACGACACAGGAATGGACCGGGCACGCTTCTCGGATATTCCGGTGACGGGATTCGGCCGCATCGACCGGACGATACTCTCTCCGGTCCTGTTTCTCGTAAAGCTGTTCCTGAGGAGAGGCCCTGACGGCGGCCTTCTCTCCCTCTGCGTCCGTCAATTCCGTAGATGGCTGGAATGACACCTGTGGAGCTTCCTCTTGATCGTGGAAACGTGGAGAAGAAGAGGCGATGCAGAGCCGGTTGCGGTTAAAAGCCGCACGTCCGGTTCGGTGGGGGCAGTTGAGAAAGGGCCTGGTCGCAGGTATCTCGCTGGCGGCCTGCCCAACGTCATGTCCGGTTCGGCGGGGGCCGCGCGGAACAGGATCTGTCACGACAGGCACCTCGCCGCGCGGCCGACCCGACGAGCTGGCTGATGCGCTCGAGATGTCTGTGCCGGGACTTACGAGACCCCGACCTCCTGTCCAGACTTGGCGTACACACGGGAGGAGGCCGGAGATCGGGTGGGCGCTGAGGCCGTTCTCCAGCAGGCCGTCGACCTCGGCGACACCTTGGCCCTGTACAGCCTGGCGAGGGTGCGGGAGGAGGCCGGTGACCGGCAGGGCGCCGAGGATCTGGCGCGCCAAGTCGTCGACCGAGGCAACGCCAACGCCCTGTACAGCCTGGCACTTATGCGGGGAGAGGACAGGGACCGGGCAGGCGCCGAAGCCCTGGCCCGCCAAGCCGCAGACCGCGGCTACATCAAACCTCTGCACCGCCTGGCCGCGACCGTAGAGTTGTTCGACCGGTTGTGGCCGAACGGCCTGGACCCGGAAGGTGCGCCGACACCTCCCAGGCAACTGTAGGCGTCTGCATGTCCGCTCTGCTCAGCCGACACACATCGCCAGACGTGTCGAAAGGGACCCTGTCGTTTACGCCGGGTGAGTGACCCGGCTCGTACCGACACCCCGATTGGGGAGTTTCAACTATTCCGGCTCGCCGACCACCTCGAACAGCAAGCTCGGGTCACCCGACGGCACCTATGCCCGCCCGCCTCCTTCTGGCACGTCGCCCACACCCACCTCACCCACCCCGACGACCTGAACAACCTCGCCCAGGCAGCTGAAGTCCGCCGTCGCTTCCAATGGGCCCACCATCTCCGCCAATGCGCCGCCGACCTGCTGGCCGGCGTGGAAGCCGACAACGCCGAGCACCGCAAGGTCCGTGCGCGGGTCGAGCACGCGATAGGCCAGTGGACGGCAAGATCCTCGGCATCGCGCGCAACCTGCGGGATCTGGCCGAGTTCCTACGACGAGCCGGACTGGAGGGCGACCCGGCGCAAGTCGCGGAGCCCGGTCGACCGCGCGGCAGGTCCGGGCTTTCTCCGGAGCCTGTTGGGCTTCGGTGCGGGTTGTGGCACCCGGTGTGGCGAGGGAGGGGCCGCTGCCAGCGCACAGGC
>NZ_JNXE01000091.1 GCF_000716605.1 Streptomyces sp. NRRL F-525
CGTCACCGGCGATGACCACCGACGTCGGCCCGTTGACCGCCGCGACCTCAACCCGGCCCGCCCAGCGCTCCAAACGCTCCACGACGTCGGCCTCCGCCAACGCCACCGAGGCCATACCCCCACGACCCGCGAGACTCCCGGCGATCACCTGACTGCGCACCGCCACGATCCGGGCAGCGTCCTCCAGCGACAACGCACCCGACACGCACGCAGCGGCAATCTCACCCTGGGAATGGCCGACCACCGCGTCGGGAACCACACCTACCGACGCCCACACAGCCGCCAAACCCACCATCACCGCGAAACTGGCCGGCTGCAACACATCGACCCGCTCCAGGAGTTCGACCGGAGCGTCTCCCCTCAGCACATCCACGAGCGACCAGTCGACCCAACGCTCCAGCACCGCAGCGCACTCCGCGACCCGCTCCGCGAACACCGGGGAGGAATCCAGGAGTTCACGACCCATACCAACCCACTGCGAACCCTGCCCCGGGAAGACGAGCACCGTCCGACCCGCACCCACCGCACTGCCACCACCGGTGACAACCAGAGGACTTGACTCGCCCCGCGCCAATGCACGCAGCCCCGCCAACGCCTCCTCCCGCGAACCAGCCGCCACCACCGCCCGCTCAGACAACACCGCCCGCCGCGAAGCGAGCGCTGTCGCGATCTCCGGCAGGGCCGTACCGTCCTCGGCCTCGATGAAAGACACCAGCCGCTCGGCCTGACCCGCCAACGCACCGGCGCTCCGCGCCGACACCACCAGCGGCGCCATGCCTTCGGCCGGGACCGACGTCGGCTCGGACTGCTCCTCCGGTGCCTGCTCCAGGATCAGGTGGGCGTTCGTCCCGCTGAGCCCGAAGGACGAGACGCCCGCCCGGCGCGGCCTGCCCGTGGCCGGCCACTCCCGCGCCTCCGTCAACAACTCCACCGCACCCGCCGACCAGTCCACCTGCGGTGTCGGCTCCTCGACATGCAGCGTGGGCGGCAGCACGCCGTGCCGCAGCGCCTCCACCATCTTGATCACACCGGCCACACCGGCCGCGGCCTGGGTGTGACCGAAGTTCGACTTGACGGAGCCCAGCCACAGCGGACTCTCCGGATCCCGGTCCCGGCCGTACGTGGCGAGCAGGGCCTGCGCCTCGATGGGATCGCCGAGCACCGTGCCCGTGCCATGCGCCTCCACCGCGTCCACCTCGGCCGCCGACAGGCCGGCCGACGCGAGGGCCTTGCGGATGACGCGCTGCTGGGAGGGGCCGTTGGGCGCCGTCAGACCGTTGGACGCGCCGTCCTGGTTGACTGCCGAACCCCGTACGACCGCGAGCACTTGGTGGCCGTTGCGGCGCGCCTCCGACAGCCGCTCCAGGACCACGACGCCCACGCCCTCGGCCCAGCCCGTACCGTCGGCGGTCGAGGAGAAGGGCTTGCACCGGCCGTCGGCAGCGAGTGCCTTCTGCCGCGAGAACTCGACGAACGTGTGCGGAGTCGCCATCACGGTCGCACCGCTGGCCACGGCAAGCGTGCATTCGCCCTGGCGCAGCGACTGCGCGGCCAGGTGCATGGCCACGAGTGAGGACGAGCAGGCCGTGTCGACGGTCACCGCCGGGCCCTCGAACCCGAACACGTACGAGATGCGGCCCGAGGCCACGCTCATCGCGGAGCCGGTTGCCGTGAAGCCGCTCAGTTCCGGCGCGATGACGCCGCCGATGCCGTATCCCTGGTTCATGACGCCGGAGAAGACCCCGACCTCCCGGCCCTTGAACGCCGCCGGGTCGATGCCGGCCCGCTCCAGGGCCTCCCACGAGGTCTCCAGCAACAGCCGCTGCTGCGGGTCCATGGCAAGGGCCTCGCGCGGCGAGATCCCGAAGAAGCTGGCGTCGAACTGCCCCGCTCCGTAGAGGAATCCGCCTTGGTCGACGTACGACGTACCGGCCCGCTCCGGGTCCGAGTCGAACAGGTCCTCGACGTCCCAGCCGCGGTCCTCCGGGAAGCCGGAGATCGCGTCCCGGCCCTCCGACACCAGCCGCCACAGGTCGTCCGGGGTCACGACTCCGCCGGGCAGGCGGCATGCCATGCCGACGATGGCGATGGGTTCGTCGGGGTTGACCGCCGGTCCCACGGTGACGGCCGCGGCGCCGGCCACCGTGTCGCCGAGTTCCTCGGCCAGGTGGCGGGCGAGCGCCAGCGGGGTCGGGTAGTCGAAGACGACGGTGGCGGTCAGCTTGAGGCCGGTGGCCTCGCGGAGGCGGTTACGCAGTTCGACCGACGTGAGCGAGTCGAAGCCGGCTTCCTTGAACGCCGTCTCCGCTCCTACGTTCGCGACCCCCGTGTGGCCGAGGACGTTCGCCACATGGCCGCGGACCAGGTCGAGCAGCAGCGCCTCCTGCTCGTCGGGCGCGAGCCCGATGAGCCGGGCGGCGAGCCCTCCACCGCTCTTCCCTGCCGCCGCGCGTGCCTGGCGTCGGCCGGTGTGCACCAGTCCGCGCAGCAGGGTCGGGACACCACGGCCCGCCGCCGCGTCGGCGCGGAACGCCCGCAGGTCCAGCTTGATCGGCACCGCCAAGGCAGTGGGGTTCCGCAGGGCCGCGTCGAACAACCGCATGCCCTCGGCGGGAGCGATGGCCAGCCAGCCACCACGGCTCATACGTGCCTGGTCGGCTGCGTCCAGATGCGCGGTCATGCCGCTGGTCTGCTCCCACAGACCCCAGGCGAGTGAGGTGCCCGGCAGGCCCGCCGCCCGGCGCCGATGGGCCACCGCGTCCACGTAGGCATTCGCCGCCGCGTAGTTACCCTGCCCCGCCGACCCGAACAGACCCGACGCGGAAGAGAACACCGCGAACATCGACAGGTCCATGTCGCGGGTCAGCTCGTCCAGATGACGTACAGCCGCCACCTTCGGCCCGAACACATACGCCAACCGTTCCGGCGTCAGCGCCCCGATCACGCCGTCGTCCAACACACCGGCCGTGTGCACAACCCCGGTCAGTGGGTGCTGCACCGACACAGAACCCAGGAGCGCGGCCACCGCATCCCGGTCGGCGACATCACACGCCGCCACCCGCACCGACTCCGCGCCCAACTCCCGCAGCTCAGAGACCAGTTCCGTCGCGCCCTCGGCCTCCGGACCACGCCGACTCGCCAACACCAGATGCCGGACGCCGTATTCGGTGACGAGGTGCCGGGCCATCACAGCACCCAGCGACCCCGTGCCGCCGGTCACCAGCACCGTCCCCTCCGCATCGAGGGGTGTCGGAACGCTCAGCACTATCTTGCCGATGTGCTGGGCCTGGCTCATGTAACGGAAGGCGTCCGGTGCACTGCGCACGTCCCATGCGGTACGCGGGAGCGGAGTAAGTTCTCCGGCTTCGAACAGTCCCATCAATTCGGTGAGCATCTGCTGGATGCGGTCAGGACCGGCCTCAATCAGATCGAACGCCTGGTAGGCGACCCCCGGGTAAGTCCCGGCGACGGTGTCGGCATCCCGGATATCGGTTTTGCCCATCTCGATGAACCTGCCGCCGCGGGGCAGCAGCCGCAGCGAGGCGTCCACGAGTTCTCCGGCCAGGCAGTCCAGAACCACATCCATTCCGGCACCCGAGGTCCCGCTCAGGAAGTGTTCCTCGAACTCGGCCGTCCGCGAGGAGGCAATGTATGTGTCTTCGAAACCCAGTTCCCGCAACACCGCCCACTTGCCGGGGCTCGCCGTACCGAACACCGTGGCCCCCAGGTGCCGGGCTATCTGCGTCGCGGCCATGCCCACACCACCGGCGGCAGCGTGGATCAGCACCGACTCGCCCGCCCGCAGGCCGCCGAGATCACGCAGCCCGTAATAGGCGGTGAGGAACGCTACGGGGACCGATGCCGCCTGCTGGAACGACCACCCCTCGGGTATCGGGACGATGTACCGCCGGTCGGTGACAGCGATCGATCCGAACCCGACGCTCGTCAGGCCCATCACCCGGTCGCCGACGGCCAGATCCGTCACACCCTCGCCGACCTCCAGCACGACCCCAGCGCCTTCGCCACCCAGCTCGGCCGCACCCGGGTACATGCCCAACGCGATCAGAACATCGCGGAAGTTGATGCCCAACGCCCGCAGGCCAACACGAACTTGACCCGCGGCCAAGGGCGCCGCAGCACCGGGCTCAGGCAGCAGGGCAACCTTGTCGAGCGTGCCACCGCCTGTAGCGCCCAACCGCCACTCAGGCGCCTCTTCGGGTACCTGCAAGATCCGCTCACTGGCATGGACGAACCGGGGCACGGACAACGTCGTGCCGCGGACGGCGAGTTGCGGTTCACCGATGGCGAGGGCCCGGCCCAGGACCGTGGTGAACGGGTCGTCAGCGGCCGGGTCCAGGTCGAGCAGGACGATCCGGTCAGGGTTCTCGGCCTGGGCCGTGCGG
>NZ_JNXE01000092.1 GCF_000716605.1 Streptomyces sp. NRRL F-525
CACCAGGCCGACACCCTCGCCCCAGCCCGTACCGTCCGCGCCGGCCGCGAAGGCCCGGCAACGGCCGTCCACGGACAGGCCGCGCTGCCGGCTGAACTCGGTGAAGACACCGGGAGTGGCCATCACCGTGGAGCCGCCGGCCAGCGCCATCGAACACTCGCCGTTCCGCAGCGCCTGCATCGCCAGGTGCATGGCGACCAGCGACGACGAGCAGGCGGTGTCGACGGTGACCGCCGGGCCTTCGAGCCCGAAGGTGTACGACAGCCGACCGGACGCGACACTCGGCGTGTTGCCGGTGGCGAGATAGCCCTCCAGACCCTCCGGGACGGCGTGCAGGCGGGCCGCGTAGTCCTGCGGGATGACTCCGGCGAAGACACCGGTGGCGCTGCCGCGCAGCACGTTCATGTCCAGGCCCGCCTGCTCGAACGCCTCCCAGGCTGTCTCCAGCAGGAGCCGGTGCTGCGGATCCATCGCCAGCGCCTCCCGCGGCGAGATCCCGAAGAACTCCGGGTCGAACAGATCGGCGTCGTGCAGGAAACCGCCGTGCCGGGTGTACGTCGAGCCGGGGTGCAGGCCGTCCGGGTCGTACAGCCGCTCCAGGTCCCAGCCGCGGTTGTCCGGGAAGCCCGAGATGGCGTCGACGCCGTCGGCGACCAGTCGCCACAGGTCGTCCGCCGAGCGGACCCCGCCCGGGTAGCGGCAGCTCATCGAGACGATGGCGATCGGCTCTTCCGCGGCGCCGCGGTTCCCGGTGGCGGCGGGCGGCGCCGCGGCGGCCTGGTCGGTGAGGGTGCCGACCAATTCCGTCCGCAGGTGCCGGGCGAGCGCCGCGGGCGTCGGGTGGTCGAAGATCAAGGTGGCGGTGAGCCGCAGGCCGGTGGCCTTGTTGAGCCGGTTGCGCAACTCGACCGCCGTGAGAGAGTCGAAGCCGAGCTCCTTGAACGCCCGGTCCGCGCCCACCGCTTCGGGCGACGCGTGGCCGAGCACGGCGACCACGTCGGCGCGGACCATCTCCAGCAGCAGCCGGTCCCGTTCGACCTCGGGAACCCCGGCCAGCCGCTGGGCCAGCGACGAGCCTCCGGTGGCAGGGCCGGCGGCGGTTCGCCGGGTGGCGGGCGTACGGACCACGTTGCACAGCAGCGGCGGCAGCGCGGGCTGGCCGCGCAGCGCGGCGAGATCGACCTTCGCCGGCACCAGAACCGCCTGACCGGGCGCCAGCGCCCGGTCGAACATCGTCAGCGCCTGCTCCGGCGTCATCGGCAGCAGCCCGCCCCGGCTGATCCGGGCCAGGTCGCTCTGGTCGAGCTTGCCGGTCATCGCGCTGGCCGGCGCCCACAGGCCCCAGGCGAGGGAGGTCGCGGGCAGGCCACTGGCGTGCCGCCGGGTCGCGAGGGCGTCCAGGAAGGTGTTGGCGGCTGCGTAGTTGGCCTGACCCGCGTTGCCCAGGGTGCCGGCGATCGACGAGAACAGCACGAAGGCGCTGAGGTTGAGGTGGGCGGTCTGCTCGTGGAGGTGCCAGGCCGCGTCCACCTTGGGCCGCAGCACGGTGTCCAGCCGGTCCGGGGTGAGCGTCTCCACCGTGCCGTCGTCCAGCACACCCGCAGTGTGGATCACCGCGGTCAGCGGGTGTGCGGGCGGCACCGACCTCAGGAGGCGGGCCAGCGCGTCGGAATCGGCGATGTCGCAGGCCGCTACTGCCACGGTCGTGCCGTGCGCGGTGAGTTCGGCCGCCAGCTCCAGAGCGCCCTCGGCGGCGGCGCCACGTCGGCTCACCAGCAGCAGGTGCCGTACGCCGTGCTCGGCGGCCAGGTGCCGGGCCACCAGACCGCCCAGCACCCCCGTGGCGCCGGTGATCAGCACCGTGCCCTCCGGGTCGAAGACGCCCGGCAGGGTGAGGACCAGCTTGCCGGTGTGCCGGGCCTGGCCGATGTAACGGAACGCTTCCGGTGCCCGGGTGACGTCCCAGGCAGTCACCGGCAGCGGCTTGAGCACGCCGCTGTCGAACAACCCGACCAGCTCGGTCAGGATCTCCTGGATCCGCTCCGGCCCGGCCTCCGGCATGTCGAACGCCTGGTAGAGCACGCCAGGATGGTCGGCGGCGACCTGCCGCGGATCGCGAATGTCGGTCTTGCCCATCTCCAGGAAGCGCCCGCCGCGCGGCAGCAGCCGCATCGACGCGTCCACGAACTCCCGTGCCAGCGAGTCGAGTACGACATCCACCCCCCTGCCGCCGGTCGCGGCGAGGAAAGTCTGCTCGAAGTCCAGCGTGCGCGAGGAGGCGATGTGGTCGTCGTCCAGGCCCTGGCTCCGCAGGGTGTCCCACTTTCCGAGGCTGGCGGTGCCGTAGACCTCCACACCCCAGTGCCGGGCCAGCTGGGTCGCGGCCATGCCGACACCGCCGGCCGCGGCGTGCACGAGCAGCGTCTCGCCGGGCTGGATGCCACCGAGGTCGGAGAGACCGTAGTACGCGGTCAGGAACACGATCGGAATCGCGGCGGCCTGCGCGTACGACCACCCGGCCGGCATCCGCGTCACCAGCCGCCGGTCGGTGACCGCTGACGGGCCCATGCAGCCGTTGAACAGGCCCATCACCCGGTCGCCCGGCACGAGCCCGCTCACGCCGGGCCCGACCTCGCGCACCACGCCCGCGCCTTCGCTGCCGATCAGCGCCGTGTCGTCGGGATACATGCCCAGACCGATCAGCACATCGCGGAAGTTGACGCCGGTCGCCCGCATCGCCACCCGGATCTCGCCCGGCAGCAACGGATCGGCGGCCCGCGGATCGGGCACCAGGGCCAGATTCTCCAAGGTGCCCTTCGCCGTCGTGTCCAGCCGCCAATCGGCGACCCCGGCCGGCGGCGTCAGCGCGCCCTCGGCGGCGCCGGCCCGGCCGAGCCGCAGCCCGTACGCCTTGCCCTCACGTACCGTCAGCTGCGGCTCGTCAGTGGCCAGTGCCGCCGCGACCGCCGCCGGGCTGTCGGCGTGACCGTCCAGATCGAGCAGGACGAAGCGGTCCGGGTTCTCGGTCTGGGCCGACCGCAGCAAACCCCACACAGGGGCGACGGACAGATCCCTTACGGTCTCGCCCGCCGTGGCCGCGACCGCGCCCCGGGTGACGAGCACCAGCCGGGAACCGGCGAAACGGTCCTCGGCGAGCCAGCCCTGCACCAGATCGAGCGCGTGATGAAGGGTGGCGTGGGCGCTGCCGGGCACGTCGTCGGCAACGGCCGCGGCTATGGGGGCCAGCACCGTCGTGGGGATCTCGGCGCCGGTCAGGGCGCGCAGGTCGGCGAACGGGTCGGTGGGAACGCCCGCCGTAGTCAGGGCGGTGGCGAGCTCGGAGGCGGCCGGTCCGACGACGGCCCACGGACCGGCCTTGCTGCGGTCGTCCATCTCAGGCAGCGGGGTCCAGCTCAGGCCGAACATCGGCTGCTGCTTCCCGGCCCGGTCGGCCGCCAACTGCGCGGCGGTGACCTGCCGCAGGGTGAGGCTGTCGATCGTCGCGACCGGCGCGCCCGTCTGGTCGGTCAGCGTGATCGCCACCGCGTCCGGACCGGCCGGCACCAGACGTACCCGCAACGCCGTCGCACTGGTGGCGTGCAGGGTGATGCCGGTCCACGAGAACGGGAGTTGTATCGGGTTCGACTCCCCGTCGCGGGACGCGGCCAGCGCGGCCAGCGTCAGCGGGTGCAGGGCGGCGTCGAGCAGCGCGGGGTGGATGCCGAAGCCGGCCGCGTCCGCCTCGCGGGGGATGACCACCTCGGCGTAGAGGTCGGCGCCGTTCCGCCAGACCCCGCGCAGGGCGCGGAAGGTCGGCCCGTAGCCGATGCCGATGGTGGCCAACTCGTCGTAGACGCCGTCCAGATCGATGACCTCGGCGCCCGCGGGCAGCCACGCCTCCGACGGCGTCGGATCGTGGTCGGTCTCCGGCCCGTTCACGGTCAGGGTGCCCGTCGCATGCCGCGTCCAGGGGCGTTCCCCCGAGTCGGCGTCAGTGGCCGCGCTTTCGTACGGCCGCGAGTGGATGGAGAAGGGCCGGTATCCCGACGCGTCCCCGCCCTCCACCGCGAGTTGCACCTGTACCTCGCCGGTGGTCGGCAGCACCAGCGGCGCCGCCAGGGTGAGTTCCTCGACGAGCGGGTGCCCTACCCGGTCGCCGGCGTGCAGCGCCAGCTCCACGAAGCCGGTGCCGGGCAGTAGGACGGTGCCCATGATGGCGTGGTCGGCGAGCCACGGGTGGGTGCGCAGCGACAGCCGCCCGGTGAGCAACACCGTGTCGCCCTCGGCGAGTTCGACGGTGGCGCCGAGCAGTGGGTGGTCGGTGCGGTCCAGGCCGAGGTCGGTCGGTTTGCCGGTGGTGGTGGGGGTGTCGAGCCA
>NZ_JNXE01000093.1 GCF_000716605.1 Streptomyces sp. NRRL F-525
CCCTCGCGGGTGACGATGAGCATGGTGACCCACTCGACCAGGGCATGCGGCAGGTCGAGTGCGGCAGGATAGGCAACCAACAAGGCTCCTGCGCCAATGAGTTGAGACGTCGAACACCTCCCTCAACGGCGTAGGGGCCTTGTCCGTTGCGGACGCCGACGTCGTCACCTGATCAGTGGCCACACTGAAACGGCTCAGTGAGTGTGACTGCTGGGTGTATTCGTGCTGGCAGAGGGGCTTGATCGTCTGTCAGCGGGCGGTCTGGAGGCCGGTGAGTACCAGCAAGGCCCGCAGCAGCGTGGTCGCGGAGGCCGCGCCCATGCGGATCTTCGTCAGCACAGGTCATGCCTTCAGGTTCGCGAAGCCGTGCTCGTTGGCCACGCGTTCGCGGCTGACCAGGCGGTTCGCCTCCTTCTGGGCGGCGGTCCGTGGCTTTCCGGGGGCCGTCTTGCGGCCCGTGATGATCACGGGGCTTTTGGGGTCGTCGTTCAGGCCGACGAAGCCGAGGCCGGCGTACCGGCCACCCGCCATGAACCGCCCACCACCCGCCGACTTGGGGCATCAGGTCCACCCCGGCTCTGGTGCCAATCGCGAGAACGACGGAGCCCAACCTCACACATGTCCCGATACCGGCACGCCACCCGGCACCCCAGTCACATCACGAAGTGCGACTGGATTACCAGGACGCTGACGGATCGAGGTCAATCTGGGCTGCTTACCTTTAGTTCGCTGATCAAAGCGTAAAGCGGGGCGATTCCTGAGACGACAACCCCCAGGGCCACCAGATTCTGAAAGGTGATGTGTGCCTGGAGTGTCCTGGCCCACTCTTCCTCGTCCAGGGTATCTCCGTCGGTTCGCACCAGCATCGGGGCGAAATCAGGAATCCGCCTCCAGGGGACGAGTGGGAACTTTGAAGGCGGCCAGGTGATTGGAGCCTCCCGGGTTCGATTGACCCTGAACTCGGCATGCCGAGTGTTGTACCGCAGCACCCAGAAAAACACCGATCCAAAGAAGACCATGAAGCCGAAGAGGATGGAGAAGATCGATATCCAGCGTTCTGCGGCATGGACAGGCATGTGTGCGACGATCACTGCGGGAAAGAACGCCGCTACTAGGACGAGGATGGAGATTAGCCCTTCGTCTTGCAGCACGCCCGCAAGTGCTCCGTAGTTCGTTCCCCCGGGGTTCGGAGCTGGAGCCGGAGGCCGAGGAAAGCACATTTTGGCCGCCACGATGACGCATGCCGAGTTGACGGCTGCTACGAACACGAATGCCGCCAGCGACCAGTAGGCAGAAATAGACTGGCCATGCCAGTTCAACCCAGATGTCAGAGACCACATGACCGAACAGCCGACCGCGAGTCCCAGAGCAGCAGAAAGAATGCTCTGCTGAGGCGTCACCTTGATGTATTGCAGGGTCCCGCAGTTGGAGCGGATGCTCTCGGCAGTCCAGGCGGCGGAAAGTACAGCGATGGGGACCGCGAACCATTCAAAACCATGGACTCGTATTTGGGAGGCGCAGGCAACTGTCCAGGCCGCGGCTGCCAGCGAGGTCAGGACGATAACCGGGCGCAATGGCCGGTGTCCGCCGTACCCGGTGAGGATTGCACCGACGAGCAGTACGGCAGCCGTGGCGGCCCCGGCCAGGATCTGAATGGTGATCGAGGAGTGCGGAGTTCCAGTTCGGTAACCGCTGGACGCTGCCAGTGCGAAGGTGATCAGCAGCAGTTCGCCCATGCCGGCGACTGCGAACGCGATCACTGTCTGGGCCGTGAGACGTCCCTTGCGGCGCTGGTCCGGGGTGGTCTGACCGACGCCGGTCGCGGATTCCTCGGACAGCACAAAGTCGTGATAGGCGCCACGGAGCAGCGGAGACAGGACGTTCAGGATCGCGAGCGACACTGGGAGCATGATCAGGACGCCCATGCCCGAGGTGATGCGCTCCGACTGCTGGCCTATCCAGACGGAGCAGACCCCGAGCACGACCAGGAGCCAGGGTGGCAGCAATGTTTTATAGTTGAACATGTTCCTGGCCGGGCTGATGGCTGGAGCCCCGATGTATCGGATTCGTGAATCCGCCGTCAACCACCGTAGGAGGACCAGTGCCAAGGCTGCGGCGGCCAGCATGGCACCTGCTCGGGCGATCGAGAAGTTCGGGCGCTCGCTTTCTGAGACGCCGAGCCCGAGGAATATCCCGAAGGCCGCTATTACCTCCAGTGCGCCCCAGCTACCGAAAGATACGCTGATCACATGGGGATGGCCGCCAGCGAATGCTGCGGCGCAGGCGGCCGAGGTCACGATCAGTACGGTGGTCGAGGCAAAGACGGGTCCTCGATAGGCGAGGACCGAGACGATTCCGCCTGCGGTGGTCAGGGAGAGGACCATGACGGTGAGCGCGAGTCGCCAATGGCTGGCTGTGAGCGTAAAGACAAGGGCAAGACAGAGGCCAGTGGCGACCGCAAGGGCTGTTATGGATCCGAGCGAGGCCAGGCTCGATTTCGTGTTGTCCCTGACCACCAGCCCGGCATAGCTCAGCAGGCACGTCCAGCAGAGCATCCAGGCAGGGGAAGAAACAAGTTGCTGGAAACGTGACGACGTGTTCGCCCTGAGCCTCCGCAACCGCAGGAATGCTATCGCGAATAGCATTGAGAACAATGTGGTGCATGAGACAAGAAATCCTGCGTGGTACTTCCCTGCGGCGTTGAAATGATGCGCGACTGGGAACGTCCAGTTGACTCCGGGATTCGGATCCTGCAGCCACTCCCAGATGACGTACCCACCTGCTAGCGCCCCAACGACGGCGGCACCCGCGCACCAGGCCCAGTCACGTCGTATACCGGGGCCAGCAGCCCTGGAAATTCCGAGGAGTGTTCCGGCGGCTATCGGAAGCAGCAGCCCGTCGCCCCATGTGGCGCTCCGATAGAAGAAGAGGCCCGGGGGGATCGGCCACGATCCTGTGAGATAGATTGTCGACACGACACCAAATCCGAGAACTGCCACCGCGGCACCTAGGATAAACTCGCGCCCATACGGAAATGTCATCTCACTCGACTCCGATGGTCATAATTCCCGAAAGTGCGAGCAAAGTCGACCGAAGGTGCCACAGGGGTAATATTACATTAAACGTGATGGGAATCACAGAGCGTTTTCAATCCTCAGGCTGAGCTGGCCTGATGGAGACAGAGGACGGCTTGGACGAGGACCGTTATGCGGGTGGTCGAGCAACGGAGTTTGCGGAGTAGCCGCCAGGACTTGAGGATGGCGACGGCTTGCTCGACGAGGGCCCGGATCTTCGCATGGGGTCGGTTGACAGCCTGCTGCCCTGTAGAAAACGTCTCCCACCGGCCGCGGTAAGGAACACGGACAGTACCTCCGGCGCCCTGGTGGCCCTTGTCGGCCCAGCAGTTGACGCCGGCTTCGGCGAGAGCGTCGACGATGCCGTGCTCGCGGGGGCTGCACGAATATCGTGGACGGCGCCGGACAGAGCCGACGAGGCCCACAGCAGACGCCGGAAGGATCTGCGATCACCTGCACGTTCATCCCGTGTTTCTTGTGCTTGCCCGAATAGAAGGGTCGGTCGGCGGCGATCTCCCCCAGCCTTCGGCCGGGAGGTGCCCCCAGTCGATCGGCAGCGGTGTCCCGTCCAGCAGGACGAACGCCTTCATCGACGCCGACCGAACCACCTCGGCGAGCGTCGGGGCGAGGGCGGCCAGGATCTCAACCGCCTCGGTGACGTAGCCGTAGGCAGTGGTGGTGCCGACGCCGAACCCGGCCGCGAGCTGGACATACGGATGACCGTTGCGGAGATGGGCGAGGGCGAGCAGGGCCTGCCGGCCTGCGCTCAGGCGCCGCCATCGGGTGCCTGGACCGCGGTGGTGTTCCCGCAGGCGGGCGGAGAGGAACCAGAGGGCAGAACTGGACACGTCCAGCCCGGACGGGTAAACGAGCATATGAAGCCTCTGGTAGAGACTGAATTCTTGGTCGAACCCATTTACCAGGAGCTTCACCTCTGTGTTGGGCAAACTGCCGAAGCAGGTTGGAAGCTCTCGTTGACCACGAGTCCGGAGTCCAGCCAAGGTGAGGCCAAAAGCCGCAACGGAGATGATCTTGAGGCTGTGGCGGTCAGCTGGTACAAGCCCCAGCCGCGTGCGGAAGCGGAACGCGGAGGCCGTGTGGATCCACCTGGACTCCACAGCCTGATGCGGGGGCGGACCCGGCGCCTGTCAGTCTCCCGAGGGAAGGGGCTCCGCTGCCGTGCGAGCGGGTTCGGGTGTGTGCGGCGTCGGGTGGGCGGTGCTGGCGGGGGCCAGGGGCACCGGAGCGCGTTCGCCG
>NZ_JNXE01000094.1 GCF_000716605.1 Streptomyces sp. NRRL F-525
TTCCCCGGTCGGCACGGATGGGTCCAGCGGCTCGGTCACCCGGGCCGGTTCGGCCTCCTCCAGGACCACGTGCGCGTTGGTGCCGCTGATCCCGAAGGAGGAGACGGCCGCGCGGCGTGGCTGGTCCGTGTCCGGCCACGGCGTTGCCTCGGTCAGCAGTGCGACCGCGCCGCTCTCCCAGTCCACGTGCGGCGACGGCTCGTCCACGTGCAGGGTCTTGGGCAGTACGCCGTGCCGCATCGCCATGACCATCTTGATCACGCCGCCGACACCGGCGGCGGCCTGGGTGTGGCCGATGTTCGACTTGAGCGAGCCCAGCATCAGCGGCCGGTCGGCCGAGCGTTCCCTGCCGTAGGTGGCGAGCAGCGCCTGCGCCTCGATCGGGTCGCCCAGCCGGGTGCCGGTGCCATGGGCCTCGACGGCGTCGACCTGGTCGACCGCCAGCCGGGCGTTGGCCAGCGCCTGCCGGATGACCCGCTCCTGCGAGGGGCCGTTGGGCGCGGTGAGCCCGTTGCTGGCGCCGTCCTGGTTGACGGCGGAGCCGCGCATGACCGCGAGCACCTGGTGTCCGTTGCGCTCGGCGTCCGACAGTCGCTCCAGCAGCAGCAGCCCGACGCCCTCGCCCCAGCCCGTGCCGTCGGCTCCGGCTGCGAACGCCTTGCAGCGGCCGTCGCTCGACAGGCCGCGCTGTCGACTGAACTCCACGAAGGTGTTGGGCGTGGACATCACGGTGACGCCGCCGGCCAGCGCGAGCGTGCACTCGCCGTTGCGCAGCGCCTGCCCGGCCAGATGCATGGCAACCAGCGACGAGGAGCAGGCGGTGTCGACGGTGACCGCCGGGCCTTCGAGGCCGAAGGTGTACGACAGCCGGCCGGACACCACGCTGGAGATGTTGCCGGTGAGCAGGTGTCCTTCGAAACCCTCGGGCTTCTGCTGCAGGCGTGATCCGTAGTCGTTGTACATCACGCCGGTGAAGACACCGGTCTGGCTGCCGCGCAGCGTGGCCGGCTCGATGCCCGCCCGCTCGAACGTCTCCCAGGCGGTCTCCAGCAGCAGCCGCTGCTGCGGGTCGGTCGCCAGCGCCTCGCGTGGGGAGATCCCGAAGAAGTCGGGGTCGAACTCGTCGGCGTCGTGCAGGAATCCGCCGTGCCGGGTGTACGACTTGCCGATCCGGTCCGGGTCGGGATCGTAGAGTTCCTCGTCCCAGCCGCGGTTCTCCGGGAAGGTGGAGATCCCGTCGACCCCCTCCGCAACCAACTGCCAGAGTTCCTCCGGGGTGGTGACGCCACCGGGGTAGCGGCAGCTCATGCCGACGATCGCGATCGGTTCGGCGGAGTCAACGGTGGTCACCCGCACGGTCGTTGTGACCGTGCCTCGCGCCTCCGTCACGGCGATCCGCAGATGCTCCACCAGAGCGGTGGGCGTGGGGTAGTTGAAGATCAGTGTGGCGGGCAGCCGCAGGCCGGTCGCCGCGTTGATCTGGTTGCGGAACTCCACCGCGGTGAGCGAGTCGAAGCCCAACTCCTTGAAGGCCAGGCCGAGATCGATCGTGTCCGCAGTGGCGTGCCCGAGCACCGTCGCGGTCTGGGCCCGTACCAGATCCTGGAGCGTGCGCAGCCGCTCGGCCTCGGTCAGGCCCGCCAGCCGCTGGGCGAGCGACCCGCCTGCCGAGCCGTTGGCCGCCGTGGCACGGTGGGTGGGGACGCGGACCAGGCCACGTAGCACCGGCGTGAGGGTGCCGGCCGCCGCCTGCGTACGGAGCGTGGCGGTGTCCAACTGGGTCGGTACGAGGGCGGGTCTGCCCGAGCTGAGCGCCGCGTCGAACAACGGGAGACCCACTTCGGGCGTGAGCGGGGCGATGCCGCCGCGGGTCCACCGGGCGAGGTCGGCCGTGTCGAGGGCGGCGGCCATACCGCCGGTCGGTGCCCACAGACCCCAGGCGAGGGAGGTCGCCGGGAGGCCCTGCGCTTGGCGGTGGGTGGCGAGGAAGTCCAGGAAGGTATTGGCGGCGGCGTAGTTGGCCTGGCCGGGGGATCCGAGAGTGCCGGCGATGGAGGAGAAGAGGACGAAGGCGTCCAGGTCGAGGTGGGCGGTGAGCTGGTGGAGGTTCCAGGCCGCGTCGACCTTCGGGCGCAGCACGGTGTCCAGGCGCTCAGGGGTGAGCGCCTCCACCGTGCCGTCGTCCAGCACACCGGCGGTGTGGATGACGGCGGCCAGCGGGTGCTCGGCCGGGACGCTCGCGATAAGGGCGGCGACGGCTTCGCGGTCCGCCGTGTCGCAGGCGGCGATCATCACGGTGGCGCCGTGTGCGGTGAGTTCGGCTTCCAGCTCCAGGGCGCCTTCGGCCGCCGAACCCCGGCGACTGGTCAACAGCAGGTGCCGAACGCCGCGTTCGGCGACCAGGTGGCGGGCCAGCAGCCCCGCCAGGACGCCGGTGCCACCGGTGATCAGTACGGTGCCGTCCGGGGTCGAGGAGAATGCGTCGTCCGGGGCCGTGGTGGGGACGCGGGTGAGCCGGGGGACGGTCATCGCGCCTTCGCGGAGGGCGAATTGGGTCTCGCCGGTGGCCAGCGCGACCGGGAGGGCCGCCGTCGATGCGTCGGTGTCATCGAGGTCGGCCAGGACGAACCTGCCCGGGTTCTCGGTCTGTGCCGACCGCACCAGTCCCCACACGGCCGCCGCTGCCGGATCGTTGACCTGGTCGTCGGGGTGCGTCCGGAGGGCTCCGTGGGTGACCAGGACGAGCCGGGACTGTGCGTACCGTTCCTCGGCGAGCCACCGTTGGAGGAGTTCCAGTACACGCCGGGTGGTGGCGTGGACGTCGGCGGGCAGGTCGTCGCCGTGGTCGCCGTTGATGTGGGCCAGGACCAGGCCGGGGATCGGGTCGGTGCTGTCGTCCAGCTCGGCGAGGTCCACGTAGGGAAGAAGTTCCGTTGCGGCGGGCGAAGCCGGGACCCACTCCACCGTGAACAGAGACCGATGCTGTTCCGTGCGCGCGGCGGCCAGCTGCTCCGCCGAGATCTGCCGGAGTTCGAGCGACCCGACCGAGGCCACCGGGGCGCCGCTGCCGTCGGCGACCGTCATCGCGAAGGCGTCCCCGGCCAACGGCGAGAACCGCACCCGCAGGGAGGTCGCGTTGGCCGTGCGCAGCGCGACATCGCTCCAGGCGAACGGCATCCGCAGCCTGTCCGCATCCTCGGGACCTGCGGCCAGCAGCAGAGCGTGCAGGGACGCGTCGAGCAGCGCCGGATGCAGGCCGAACCGGCCGGTGCCGGGCGCGTCGGGACCGGACACGCCGACCTCGGCGAACACCTCGTCGCCGAGCTTCCAGGCGGCCAACAGCCCCTGGAACGTGGGGCCGTAGTCGTAACCGCGTGCGCTCAGGTCGGCGTACGCCCCGTCGAGGGGCAGCGGAAGCGCGCCGGTCGGCGGCCAATCACGGCTCAGGTCGCCACCGGCGGGAGCAGACTCCGCCGGGTCGCCGACGCCGAGCGCTCCGGAGGCGTGCCGGGTCCATGGCTGGTCGTCCCCGGTGTCGTCCGACGCGGCGTCGGCGAGCCGGGAGTGAACGACGAACGGCCGCCGTCCGGCCGCGTCGGGCCGCTCCACGGCGAGCTGGAACTGCACCCCGCCCCGGGCCGGCAGCACCAGAGGTGCCTCCAGCGCGAGGTCCTCCATCCGCTCGCAACCCACGTGCGCGGCGGCGTGCAGAGCCAGTTCGACGAACGCGGTTCCGGACAGCAGCGGTGTACCCATGATGGCGTGGTCGGCGAGCCAGGGGTGATCGCGCAGCGACAGCCGCCCGGTCAGCACCACTCCGCCGTTCTCGGCGAGTTCCACGGCCGCGCCGAACAACGGGTGGTCGGTCAGGTCGAGGCCCAGATCGGTGGCCTTGCCGCTGGCATTGGGCGGGTTGAGCCAGTAGCGGCTGCGCTGGAAGGGGTACGTGGGCAGCGCGACGGCCCGGTCGGCACGGCGGTCCTCGTCCGCACCGGTGAGGGGCTGCCAGTCCAAAGGGGCGCCCTGCGTGTGCAGGCGGGCCAGTGCGCTGAGGAGGGTGGCCGCGTCGGACCGGTTCCGGCGCAGGACGGGCGCGAGCATGGCCTGCGGGTCCGCGTCGCCCGCTGCCTGGTCCGCCTGGTCGGCATCGGTCTCGGTCGCCGCGAGGGTGGCTTGGGCGAGTGGGGTGAGGATGGCGTCGGGGCCGAGTTCTATGAAGTGGGTGACGCCCTGGTGCTTCAGCTGCCGCACGGCGTCGGTGACCGGTGAGGGTGGAGATGATGGGGATGACCGGGGTGTGGAAGGTCAGTGAGGCGGCGATGGTCCGGAATTCGTTGAGTGCGGTGTCCATGTGGGGGGAGTGGAAGGCGTGCGAGACGGTGAGTGTTCTGGTTTTACGGCCCCGGGTTTTCCATTCTCCGGCGATGCGGTGGGCGGTGTCGTGGTCGCCGGAGATGACGGTGGAGTCGGGGGAGTTGAGGGCGGCGATGTCGATGCCGGGGGTGAGCAGGGGCTGTAGTTCGTGTTCGGTGGCCTGGATGGCGATCATTGCTCCGCCGGAGACGGCGGTTTGCATGAGGCGGCCGCGGGCGGCGACGAGGGTGGCGGCGTCGTGC
>NZ_JNXE01000095.1 GCF_000716605.1 Streptomyces sp. NRRL F-525
GCTCGCGGCCTTCCTGGAGGTGGGCGGGGAGGGGGTGGCCGGTGGGGTGGGCTGGGTGGCCGACTCCGGGGTGTCAGCCGCGGTCGTCAGCGGCGTTGGCGCCGGGGCCGGTGCGGTGGTCGCCGCCGGCGGCGAGGCCGGTTCCGAGGTTGCACCCGGTTCCGAGGTGGACGCGATGCCGGGGGCAGTAACCTCCTGACCCGGGGTGGAAGCCGCCTGCTCCGCTGCGGAAGCCTCCTGCGCTGCGGGTGCCCCCTGCTCAGGTGCGGAATCTGTGCCCTCCGAGACGGAAGCCGCGCTTTCCCGTGCGGGAGAAGCCGTCCCCGGATCCACCCCTGTGTCGGCGGTCACCATCCTCCGCGTGGGCTTCTCGTCGGCCGCGATCGTCTTCCTGGCCAGGCCCTTCTTCGCCGAGTTCTTCTTCCCGGCACCCTTCTTGGGCACGGCCTTCTTCGCTGCGGTCTTCTTCGTCACGGTCTTCCTCGCGCTGCCTGTCTCCGCCACGACGTCTTCTGCCGAGCCCGTCTCCGCCGGGATCCTCGCGGTCACGTTCGTCCTCTTCGCCGTACCCGTCTTCGCGGCGCCCGTCTTCGTCATGGCCTTCTCCGTCGCAGCTT
Source organism: Streptomyces sp. NRRL F-525 (assembly GCF_000716605.1). Classification (GTDB taxonomy): domain Bacteria; phylum Actinomycetota; class Actinomycetes; order Streptomycetales; family Streptomycetaceae; genus Streptomyces. Next base: position 618 of record NZ_JNXE01000095.1, read on the forward strand.
CTGTCGCCGAGGTGTCTTCCGCCGAACCAGTCTTCGCCACGGCGTTCTTCTTCGTAGCTTGCTTGGCCGCCGCCCCCTTCGTCCCGCCCCTCTTCTTCATCGCCTTCTCCGGAGCCGCCCCCTTGCCCCTGCTCCCCGTCCCCCCAGAAACCGCCGGCCGCACTTCCGCACCGCTCCTCCCCTCGGCCGTTTTCTTGTTCGGCTTCGGATCGGAACCGTTCGACGGGGGACGCGGGGTCACGGGTGGAGCCTCCTGAGCGGGGTGGGTTCGAGGTGGGCGGTGTGAGTTCGAGGTTGGTCGTGTCAAGTCGTGGGGCTGGACAGTCGGCGTACCGCCGACAACGGGACCGGGAGCCAGTCCGGGCGGTGGCGGGCCTCGTAGAGGACTTCGTAGATCGCCTTGTCCGTCTCGTACGCGCGGAGCAGGACCGGATCCGTGCGCGGATCGACGCCCGTCACCTCCGCGTACCCCGAGCAGTACGCCGCCCGGCACATGTCCGCCCAGCCGGGCGCGGGCGGTGTCGTCGAGTGGGCCGCGTAGTCGAAGGAACGGAGCATCCCCGCGATGTCCCGTACCGGAGGCTGGGGCATACGGCGTTCGGCGAGGGGGCGGGAGGGTTCGCCCTCGAAGTCGATCAGGGACCATTCCCCGGACGGGGAGTGCAGGCACTGGCCGAGGTGCAGGTCGCCGTGGATGCGTTGGGCGGTCCATGTCTCGCCCTCCGCCGCCAAGTCCGCCAGCGCCGAGAACGCCGAGTGCAGGCCCGGCGCGTACGGGCGGAGGGCCGGGACCGCCTGCGCCGCCGCGTCCAGGCGCTCGGTCATGCCGTTCACCAGCAGTTCCAGTTGGGCACTGCCCAAGGTCATCGTCGGCAGCGCTCGGGCCAGGGCCACGTGGACCTCCGCCGTCGCCCTGCCCAGCGACCTCGCCTCCGCGCCGAAGTCCTCGCCCTTGGACAGTTCGCTCAGCGCCAGCTCCCAGCCGTCCGCCGCACCCTGCACGAAAGGCTGGAGGACTCCCAGGACGTACGGCTCGTCGGCGAACTCCGCCCGTAGCCAGGCCGTCGGGGCCGGTACCCGGGGGCAGCCCTCCAGGGCGAGGGCCAGCGGGAGTTCGAGGTCCGGGTTGGTGCCAGGGACGATGCGGCGTAGCAGTTTCAGGATGTGCGTATCGCCGTAGACGACCGATGAATTGGACTGTTCGGCTGTCATCAGGCGCGGGGTCAGACCGGGGGCGATCTCCGGGGCGTCCGGGGCCCGTTCGAAGCGCAGCCCGCCGATGCGGGCCTGGGTGCGCAGCGCCTCCAGGAGCACCTCGGCGGGCCGGGGGTCGTACAGGGCCTCGTACACCGTGTGACCGGCGAGCGGGCCCTCCTCCACATGTCCGATCAGCGCGGGCGCGAGCCGGGGTGGCAGCGCCTCGCGCACGCCTATGAGGAGCTGGTAGCAGTCGCCGGGGGCGGGGGACTGGTGGGCGCGGACCAGGAGGTGGTAGAGGCCCGGCTTGGTGCCGTCCATCGGGAGCAGCTCGGTCGCCGCCACCAGCGAGAAACCCGTGACGGGACGGCCTTTGCCCGCGAACCACCGTTGCCTCGGCAGCCACTCCCGCAGGAGGGGGTCCAGTGACGCGAGGAGGCCGGGACCGGAACCGGGACTGGTCCGGCCGGAAAGTGTGACAGTTTCCGCCATAGTGTCACGTTCCTTTCCCCGGGGTAGGTCGGGGTGTCACTGTTGCGTGCCCCGGGCGGGGCGGGAGAAACCGAAACCGCCCCACCCCACCGGGATCCGGCAAGGATCTACGCGGCTTCCTTGCGGAGCCGGAACCAGTAGAAGCCGTGCCCCGCCAGCGTCAGCAAGTACGGCAGCTCTCCTACGGCCGGAAAGCGCACCCCGCCGAACAGTTCGACGGGATGCCTCCCATTGAACGCCCGCAGGTCCAGTTCCGTCGGCTGCGCGAACCGGGAGAAGTTGTTCACGCACAGCACGAGGTCGTCCTCGTACTCGCGCAGGAACGCGATCACCGCCGGATTGGACGACGGCAGCTCCCGGTACGAACCCAGCCCGAACGCCAGGTTCTGCTTACGGATCTCGATCATGCGGCGCGTCCAGTGCAGCAGCGAGGAGGGCGACGACATCGACGCCTCGACGTTGGTGACCTGGTAGCCGTAGACGGGGTCCATGATGGTCGGCAGCGACAGGCGGCCGGGGTCACAGGACGAAAAACCTGCGTTGCGATCCGGTGTCCACTGCATCGGCGTGCGCACGGCGTCGCGGTCGCCGAGCCAGATGTTGTCGCCCATGCCGATCTCGTCGCCGTAGTAGAGGATCGGCGAGCCGGGGAGGGAGAGGAGCAGGGCCGTGAACAGTTCGATCTGGTTGCGGTCGTTGTCCAGGAGCGGGGCCAGACGCCGCCTGATGCCGATGTTGGCTCGCATACGCGGGTCCTTCGCGTACTCCGCCCACATGTAGTCGCGTTCCTCGTCGGTGACCATTTCCAAGGTCAACTCGTCGTGGTTGCGCAGGAAGATGCCCCACTGGCAGCCGGACGGGATCGCGGGGGTCTTGGCCAGGATCTCCGAGACGGGGTAGCGGGACTCCCGGCGGACCGCCATGAAGATGCGGGGCATCACCGGGAAGTGGAACGCCATGTGGCATTCGTCGCCGCCGCTCTGGAAGTCGCCGAAGTAGTCGACGACGTCCTCGGGCCACTGGTTCGCCTCCGCCAGCACCACCGTGTCGGGGTACTGCGCGTCGATCTCCTTCCGCACCCGGCGCAGGAACTCATGGGTTGCCGGAAGGTTTTCGCAGTTGGTGCCCTCGGCCGCGAACAGATACGGGACCGCGTCCAGGCGGAAGCCGTCGATGCCCAGGTCCAGCCAGAACTTCAGCGCCGAGATGATCTCTTCCTGCACGGCCGGGTTCTCGTAGTTGAGGTCCGGCTGGTGGGAGAAGAAGCGGTGCCAGAAGTACTGCTTGCGGACGGGGTCGAAGGTCCAGTTGGAGGCTTCG
>NZ_JNXE01000096.1 GCF_000716605.1 Streptomyces sp. NRRL F-525
CCAACACCAGCGCTACTGGCTCGACGCCCCCGCCCGCACCGGCGACCTCAGCACCGCGGGTATGGAGAGCGCTGAGCACCCGCTGCTCGGCGCATCCGTGGAACTCGCCGACGGCCAGGCCACGCTCTTCACCGGCCAACTCTCGCTTCGCACGCACCCCTGGCTGGCGGACCACGCGGTCATGGACACCGTGCTGCTGCCCGGCACCGCGTTCCTCGACCTGGCCCTGCACGCCGGCCAGCAGCTCGACACGCCGCACGTGGAGGAACTAACCCTCGAAGCACCGCTGGTGCTGCGGCCGGACGCGGCAGCCCAGATCCAGCTGGTCGTCAAGGAGCCGGACGACGCCGGACGACGGGCGGTGACCGTCCACTCCCGTACCGCTGGGTCGGACAGCGACGAGCTGCCCTGGATCCGGCATGCGACCGGAACGCTCAGCGCCGCAGCGGCCCAGCCCGCGACTCAAAACACCATGGCCTGGCCGCCCAGCCAGGCCACCCCCGTCGACACCGCCGACCTCTACGACCGGCTCACCGACTTCGGCCTGGGGTACGGTCCGCTTTTCCAGTGCCTGCAAGCCGCCTGGCGCGACGGCGAAACTCTGTATGCCGAGATCACGCTTCCCGAGGGCACGGACACCACCGGCTTCGGCATCCATCCCGCACTCCTCGACGCCACCCTGCACGCGATCGCCTTGCGGACGGCCACCTCCGACACCCCCGGACCGCTGAGCCTGCCGTTCGCCTGGAACGGCATCACGCTGCATTCCGGTGGAGCGGCCAGTGTCCGGGCCCGGATCACGCCCACCGGGGTTGACACGGTGTCCCTGACCTTGGTGGATCCGGCGGGGGCGCCCGTCGTCACCATCGACAGACTGACCGTCCGCCCGGTCTCCGCCGAGCAGTTGGCGGCCACGCGCGCCACGACCCACTACGACGACCTGTACGAGCTGACCTGGGGTCACCCGACGACGCCGGGCGGACCGGCCATCGACGGCCTCACCGACTTCGCCGACCTCAGGCCGGAGGACACCGTTCCCGCCTTCGTCCTGGCGCCCATCGCCGCGGCGGCGGACGACGACGTACCGAACGCTGTTCACGCCGCTGTTCGGCGCACTCTGGCCCTGCTCCAGCAGTGGCTCGGCGACGAGCGATACGCCCAGGCGAAGCTGGTGGTGGTCACGCACGGCGCCATCGCCACCACCGCCGACGAACAGGTCACCGACCTCGCCGCGGCCGCCGTCTGGGGGCTGGTCCGCTCGGCCCAGACGGAAAACCCGGACCGCTTCGTGCTCGCGGACATCGACGACGCCTCTGCCGAAGCCCTCCCGGCTGCCCTCGCCACCGGCGAACCCCAGCTCGCCCTCCGCAACGGCACCGCGAGCACACCCCGCCTCACCCGGGTGCCCACCGTCGACACCAACGCCGAGCGCCTCGACTTCAACCGGGAGGGCACGGTCCTGGTCACCGGCGGCACCGGGGTCCTCGGCACCTTCGTAGCCCGTCACCTGGTGGCCGAGCACGGCATCAACCACCTCCTCCTGACCAGTCGGCGCGGCCCCGACGCCGGAGGCGCCCTGGAACTGGAAGCCGAACTCACCGCCCACGGTGCCACCGTGACGATCGCCGCCTGCGACACCGCCAACCCCGAAGCGCTGGCCGGCCTACTGGCCTCGGTCAGCGCCGAGCACCCACTGACCGCCGTCATCCACACCGCGGGCGTCCTGGACGACGGGACCGTACAAGCGCTGACGCCCGAGCGGCTCGATGCCGTGCTGCGCCCCAAGGTGGACGCGGCCTGGCACCTGCACCAGCAGACCGCCCATCTCGAACTGGCCGCCTTCGTCCTCTTCTCCTCCTTCGCGGCGACGGCCGGCAGCCCCGGGCAGGCCAACTACGCCGCCGCCAACGCCTTCCTGGACGCTCTCGCCACACGACGCCGTCCTGCCGGCCGCCACGCCACCTCGCTCGCGTGGGGCAGGTGGCAGGAGAGCAGCGGTATGACCGACCATCTCGATGCTACGGACCTGGCCCGGATGAGCCGCAGCGGTGTAGCACCGCTCAGTTCGGAGGAAGGGCTGGCGCTTCTCGACACGGCGATCGGACTCCCGTACGCCACGCTCGCACCCACCAAACTCGACCTGGTGACCCTGCGGCGGCAGGCGGGCGTGGGAGCGCTGCCCCCAGTACTGCGGGGGCTGGTCAAGACCGCCGTGCGGCGTGCCGCGGGCGGCGACGGCTCCGCAGCAGCCGACCTCACAAGGCGGCTGGCGGGCCTCGCCGAGGCCGAGCAGCTGACGGTGCTGCTCAACGTGGTCAGGGCGCAGGTGGCCGCGGTGCTGGGCCACGCCTCGGCCGAACAGGTCGATCCGGCACGGGCGTTCAAGGAACTGGGCTTCGACTCGCTAACCGCGGTGGAGCTCCGCAACCGGCTCAACGGCGCCACCGGTCTACGGCTCCCGGCCACCCTGATCTTCGACTACCCGAGCCCGACCACGCTGGCCGGCTACCTGCGCGGCACCATCGCGCCCGACGCGACGACGCCGGTGCTGACGGACATCGACCGGTTGGAGACCGCGCTCGCGGTCGTCGGCAAGGACCCGGAGGCGCGCCAGCGCGTCGGAGCGCGGCTCCAGACGATGTTGGCCCGGTGGAGCGACGCCGAGGTGACGGTGGACGCGCTCGACGTGAGCGACAAGCTCGGGACCGCGACGCCCGACGAGATCTTCGACTTCATCGACAAGGAACTCGGGCGGTCCGCGGAATGACCGACACCGCTGCTCCCACCCACCCTTCACCCCCCGGGAGGTTCGGCTCCGCATGACGAACGAAGAGAAGCTGGTCGACTACCTGAAGTGGGTGACCGCCGACTTGCACCAGACGCGGCAACGCCTGCAGGACGTCGAGGCGGCGACGTACGAACCGATCGCCGTCGTCGGGATGGGCTGCCGCTACCCGGGAGGGGTCCGCTCGCCCGAGGAGTTGTGGCGGCTGGTCGCCGACGGCGGCGACGCGGTCTCCGACTTCCCGGTCGGACGCGGCTGGGACGCCGACGAGCTCTACGACCCGGATCCGGAACGGCAGGGCACCTGTTACACCCGTGAAGGCGGCTTCCTCTACGACGGGGACCACTTCGACCCCGCCTTCTTCGGCATCAGCCCGCGTGACGCCCTGGCCATCGACCCGCAGCAGCGCCTGCTGCTGGAGACGGCGTGGGAGACCTTCGAGCGGGCCGGCATCGACCCGGCGACGCTGCGCGGCAGCCGGACCGGCGTCTTCACCGGCGTGATGTACAGCGACTACGGGGCCCGGCTCTACCCCTCCCCGCAGGGGTTCGAGGGCCTGGTGGGCAGCGGCAGCGCGGGCAGCGTCGCCTCGGGCCGGATCTCCTACACCTTCGGCCTTGAGGGCCCGGCGGTGACCGTCGATACGGCCTGCTCGTCGTCGCTGGTGGCGCTGCACATGGCGATCCAGGCGCTGCGCACCGGCGAATGCAGCCTCGCG
>NZ_JNXE01000097.1 GCF_000716605.1 Streptomyces sp. NRRL F-525
TGGCTCGACACCCCCACCACCACCGGCAAACCGACCGACCTCGGCCTGGACCGCACCGACCACCCACTGCTCGGCGCCACCGTCGAACTCGCCGAGGGCCAGGGCGCCCTCTTCACCGGTCAGCTGTCGCTGCGCACCCACCCGTGGCTGGCGGACCACGCGGTCATGGGTACGGTGCTGCTCCCCGGCACCGCCTTCCTCGACCTCGCGCTGCACGCCGGCAACCAGCTCGACGCTCCCCACGTCGAGGAACTCACCCTCGAAGCGCCACTGGTCCTCCAGCCGGACGCCATCGTCCAGTTGCAGTTGGTGGCAGCGGCCCCGGACGAGCAGGGCCGGCGCGCCATCAGCATCCACTCGCGGCCCGGGGACCACGCCGCCTGGACCCGCCACGCCACCGGCACGCTCAGCGCTGCGACAGCCGAACCCGCCACCCCGGACGACACCTCAACCTGGCCGCCCGCCCAGGCCACTCCTGTCGACATCACCGACCTCTACGGCCGGCTCACCGACTTCGGCCTCGGCTATGGCCCCCTCTTCCAGGGCCTGCAAGCCGCCTGGCGCGACGGCGACACCCTCTACGCCGACATCGCCCTCCCCGAAGGCACCGACACCACCGGCTTCGGCATCCACCCCGCACTCCTCGACGCCACCCTCCACGCGATCGCCCTCCACACCGTGGACAGCGCGGCCCAGCTCAGCCTCCCGTTCGCCTGGAACGGCATCACACTCCACGCCACCGGGGCCAGCACCGTTCGTGCCCGGATCACCCCGGACGGTCCCGACACCGTCGCCCTCACCCTGATGGACCCGGCCGGTGCACCCGTAGCCACCGTCGAGACCCTCACCGTGCGCCCTGTCACGACCGAACAACTCGCGCCGCCCCACACCACCGCCGACCACGACGACCTGTACCGCCTCACGTGGACCAGCCCCGTAACCGCAGCGGCCCCGCCCACCCCGAGCACCGAACCACTCGCCGAGCTGAGCGAGGCCGACAGCATCCCGGCGTTCGTCCTCGCACCAGTCACGTCCGAGGCCGAGGACGTCGTGGCCCGCACCCGGGCGCTGCTGGACCAGGCGCTGAGCCTGGTGCGGAGCTGGCTGGCGGACGACCGCTACGCCGAGTCGAAGCTGGTCCTGCTCACCCGGGGTGCTGTCGCGACCGGCGCGGACGACCCGATCACCGACCTCGCCGCGGCCGCCGTCTGGGGCCTGGTCCGCTCGGCGCAGACGGAGAATCCCGGCAGGTTCGTCCTCGCCGATCTGGACGGATCCGAAGCGTCCACGGACGCGCTTCCGGCCGCGCTGGCCACCGGCGAACCTCAACTCGCCCTCCGCCAGGGAGCCGTGAGCAGGCCCCGCCTGACCCGGATGACCGCCACCGACACGGCTCCGCTCCCCCTCGACCCCGAAGGCACCGTCCTGATCACCGGCGGCACCGGCGTCCTCGGCGCTCTGGTCGCCCGCCACCTCGTGGCCGAACACGGTGCCCAGCACCTCGTCCTCACCAGCCGGCGCGGCCCCGACGCCGAAGGCGCCCTGGAACTGGAAGCCGAACTCACCGCCCACGGTGCCACCGTGACGATCGCCGCCTGCGACACCGCCGATCCCGACGCCCTGGCGCGCCTCATCGCGGGAGTGCCCACCGAGAACCCGCTGACGGCGGTCATCCACACCGCCGGCGTCCTGGACGACGGCACGGTGACAGCGCTCACCCCGGCAAGCCTGGACACCGTCCTGCGGCCCAAGGTCGACGCGGCCTGGCACCTCCACCAGCTCACCGCAGATCTCGACCTCAGCGCCTTCGTGCTGTTCTCATCCGCCGCAGGCATCCTCGGCAACGCGGGTCAGGCCAACTACGCCGCCGCCAACACCTTCCTCGACGCCCTGGCGACGTGGCGCCGGCACGACGGTCTTGCCGCCACCTCCCTCGCCTGGGGCCTCTGGGCCCCCACCGGCGGCATGGGCGGCACCCTGGAAGCCGCCGACCTTGCCCGACTCAGCCGCAGCGGCATCGCCCCGCTCAGCCCCGACGAGGGCTTGGCGCTGCTCGACACGGCGCTCGGCCTCGTCGCCGAGCCGGCCGTCGTCCCGATGCGGCTCAACCCAGGCGCTTTGCGGGCGCAGGCCGCCGACGGCACGCTGCCGTCCGTGCTCCAGGGCCTGGTCCGTACCCCCGTCCGCCGGGCGGCGGCGGCCGGCCGGGACGTATCCGTGTCGCTCGCCGAGCGGTTGGCCGCACTACCGGCCGGCGAACGCACCACCGCCGTAGAGGAGTTGGTTCGCAGCCTGGTGGCAGAAGTCCTCGGTCACGGCGCCGGGACGGCCATCGATCCGGTGCGCGGCTTCCTGGACATGGGCTTCGACTCCCTCACCGCCGTGGAACTCCGCAACCGCCTCACGGCCGTCACCGGTCTACGGCTCCCTGCCACGCTCACCTTTGACTACCCGACGCCGGCCGCGCTCGCCGCATACCTACTGCGCGCCGTGACCCCGGAACAAGCCGACGAGTCGACCGTTCTGCTCGCCCGGCTGGACAGCGTGGAGGCGTCCCTTGCGGCCGGCTCGCTGGACGACACCGCACGTACACAGCTGGTGAGCCGCCTTCAAGGGTTCCTGCTGAGCCTGTCGTCGGCAGCCGGAAGTAAGTCCAACGAAAGCGTGGTCAGCAAGATGGAGAGTGCCTCGGACGACGAGATCTTCGACTTCATCGACAAAGAACTCGGAATGTCCTGACCCGGACCTGCCCGGCCCGGACCCGCCCGACCGCTCCGCCGCTCTTCGGCTCCTCCGCTCACCCGCCCATGAGCGCACCGGCTCCCGCCCACCTCGTGAGGATTGACGTCGCATGGTGAACGAAGACAAGCTCCGCGATTATCTGAAGCGGGTAACGGCCGACCTACACGAGACTCGGCAGCGCCTGCAGGAGGTCGAATCGGAGCGGCAGGAGCCGATCGCCATCGTGGCGATGAGCTGCCGCTACCCGGGAGGTGTCGAAACTCCGGAGCAGCTCTGGCAGTTGCTCTCCGACGGCGGCGACGCGATCTCGGAGTTCCCAACCGACCGCGGCTGGAACGAGGATCTCTACGACGCCGACCCGGAACGGACGGGTACGTCGTACGCCCGGCATGGCGGATTCCTTTACGACGCCGTGGAGTTCGACCCGGAGTTCTTCGGGATCTCGCCGCGGGAGGCGCTGGCGATCGACCCGCAGCAGCGGCTGCTGCTGGAGACCGCCTGGGAGGCGTTCGAAGCAGTGTCGCCTCCGGCCGGATCTCGTACACCTTCGGGCTCGAAGGCCCGGCGGTCACCGTCGACACCGCCTGCTCGTCCTCGCTGGTCGCACTGCACCTGGCATGCCAGGCGCTGCGGGCGGGCGAGTGCACGCTCGCTCTCGCGGGCGGCGTGACGGTGATCGCCACGCCGGGCCTGTTCGTGGAGTTCAGCCGGCAGCGCGGACTGTCGGCGGACGGCCGCTGCAAGGCGTTCGCAGCCGGAGCCGACGGCACCGGCTGGGGCGAGGGTGTCGGCCTGGTGCTGCTGGAGCGTTTGTCGGACGCCGAGCGCAACGGGCACCAGGTGCTCGCGGTCGTCCGCGGCTCTGCCGTC
>NZ_JNXE01000098.1 GCF_000716605.1 Streptomyces sp. NRRL F-525
GTTGATGTAGGCGAAGGACATGCGAAAGGTCCGGCGTAGAGGGTAAGACCCCCGTAGTCGAAACGTCAACGGCTCGTTTGAGAGACACCCAAGTAGCACGGGGCCCGAGAAATCCCGTGTGAATCTGGCGGGACCACCCGCTAAGCCTAAATATTCCCTGGTGACCGATAGCGGATAGTACCGTGAGGGAATGGTGAAAAGTACCGCGGGAGCGGAGTGAAATAGTACCTGAAACCGTGTGCCTACAAGCCGTGGGAGCGTCGCGCATCAAGTTTACTTGGTGCGTCGTGACTGCGTGCCTTTTGAAGAATGAGCCTGCGAGTTTGCGGTGTGTTGCGAGGTTAACCCGTGTGGGGAAGCCGTAGCGAAAGCGAGTCCGAATAGGGCGATTCAGTAGCGCGCTCAAGACCCGAAGCGGAGTGATCTAGCCATGGGCAGGTTGAAGCGGAGGTAAGACTTCGTGGAGGACCGAACCCACCAGGGTTGAAAACCTGGGGGATGACCTGTGGTTAGGGGTGAAAGGCCAATCAAACTCCGTGATAGCTGGTTCTCCCCGAAATGCATTTAGGTGCAGCGTCGTGTGTTTCTTGCCGGAGGTAGAGCACTGGATAGGCGATGGGCCCTACCGGGTTACTGACCTTAGCCAAACTCCGAATGCCGGTAAGTGAGAGCACGGCAGTGAGACTGTGGGGGATAAGCTCCATGGTCGAGAGGGAAACAGCCCAGAGCATCGACTAAGGCCCCTAAGCGTACGCTAAGTGGGAAAGGATGTGGAGTCGCAGAGACAACCAGGAGGTTGGCTTAGAAGCAGCCACCCTTGAAAGAGTGCGTAATAGCTCACTGGTCTAGTGATTCCGCGCCGACAATGTAGCGGGGCTCAAGCGTACCGCCGAAGTCGTGTCATTCCAGCAATAGCCCCAACGGGTGCTGGGATGGGTAGGGGAGCGTCGTGTGCCGGGTGAAGCTGCAGCGGAAGCTAGTGGTGGACGGTTCACGAGTGAGAATGCAGGCATGAGTAGCGATACACACGTGAGAAACGTGTGCGCCGATTGACTAAGGGTTCCTGGGTCAAGCTGATCTGCCCAGGGTAAGTCGGGACCTAAGGCGAGGCCGACAGGCGTAGTCGATGGATAACCGGTTGATATTCCGGTACCCGCTGTGAAGCGTCAAACATCGAGCATCGTGATGCTAAGGCCGTGAAGCCGTTCCGGACCCTTCGGGGAATGGAAAGTGGTGGAGCCGCCGGCCCAAGCGGTTAGTAGGTGAGTGATGGGGTGACGCAGGAAGGTAGTCCATCCCGGGCGGTGGTTGTCCCGGGGTAAGGGTGTAGGACGTGATCCAGGTAAATCCGGATCGCACATAGTCTGAGACCTGATGCCGAGCCGATTGTGGTGAAGTGGATGATCCTATGCTGTCGAGAAAAGCCTCTAGCGAGTTTCATGGCGGCCCGTACCCTAAACCGACTCAGGTGGTCAGGTAGAGAATACCGAGGCGTTCGGGTGAACTATGGTTAAGGAACTCGGCAAAATGCCCCCGTAACTTCGGGAGAAGGGGGGCCATCACCGGTGAGAGGATTTACTCCTTGAGCTGGGGGTGGCCGCAGAGACCAGCGAGAAGCGACTGTTTACTAAAAACACAGGTCCGTGCGAAGCCGTAAGGCGATGTATACGGACTGACGCCTGCCCGGTGCTGGAACGTTAAGGGGACCGGTTAGTCCAACTTCGGTTGGGCGAAGCTGAGAACTTAAGCGCCAGTAAACGGCGGTGGTAACTATAACCATCCTAAGGTAGCGAAATTCCTTGTCGGGTAAGTTCCGACCTGCACGAATGGCGTAACGACTTCTCGACTGTCTCAACCATAGGCCCGGTGAAATTGCACTACGAGTAAAGATGCTCGTTTCGCGCAGCAGGACGGAAAGACCCCGGGACCTTTACTACAGTTTGATATTGGTGTTCGGTTCGGCTTGTGTAGGATAGCTGGGAGACTGTGAACTCTGGACGCCAGTTCAGGGGGAGTCGTCGTTGAAATACCAGTCTGGTCGTGCTGGATGTCTAACCTGGGTCCGTGATCCGGATCAGGGACAGTGTCTGATGGGTAGTTTAACTGGGGCGGTTGCCTCCTAAAGAGTAACGGAGGCGCCCAAAGGTTCCCTCAGCCTGGTTGGCAATCAGGTGTTGAGTGTAAGTGCACAAGGGAGCTTGACTGTGAGACCGACGGGTCGAGCAGGGACGAAAGTCGGGACTAGTGATCCGGCGGTGGCTTGTGGAAGCGCCGTCGCTCAACGGATAAAAGGTACCCCGGGGATAACAGGCTGATCTTCCCCAAGAGTCCATATCGACGGGATGGTTTGGCACCTCGATGTCGGCTCGTCGCATCCTGGGGCTGGAGTCGGTCCCAAGGGTTGGGCTGTTCGCCCATTAAAGCGGTACGCGAGCTGGGTTTAGAACGTCGTGAGACAGTTCGGTCCCTATCCGCTGCGCGCGCAGGAACATTGAGAAGGGCTGTCCCTAGTACGAGAGGACCGGGACGGACGAACCTCTGGTGTGCCAGTTGTTCTGCCAAGGGCATGGCTGGTTGGCTACGTTCGGGAGGGATAACCGCTGAAAGCATCTAAGCGGGAAGCCTGCTTCGAGATGAGTGTTCCCACCCCCTTGAGGGGTTAAGGCTCCCAGTAGACGACTGGGTTGATAGGCCGGATCTGGAAGCCCAGTAATGGGTGGAGGTGACCGGTACTAATAGGCCGAGGGCTTGTCCTCAGTTGCTCGCGTCCACTGTGTTGTGCGGTTGTCTGTTTCATAGTGTTTCGGTGGTCATAGCGTGAGGGAAACGCCCGGTTACATTCCGAACCCGGAAGCTAAGCCTTACAGCGC
>NZ_JNXE01000099.1 GCF_000716605.1 Streptomyces sp. NRRL F-525
CCAACACCAGCGCTACTGGCTCGACGCCCCCGCCCGCACCGGCGACCTCAGCACCGCGGGTATGGAGAGCGCTGAGCACCCGCTGCTCGGCGCATCCGTCGAACTCGCCGACGGCCAGGCCACGCTCTTCACCGGCCAACTCTCGCTTCGCACCCACCCCTGGCTCGCCGACCACGCCCTCGCCGACACCAACGTCGTGCCCGGCACCGCGTTCCTCGACCTTGCCCTGCACGCGGGCAACCAACTCGGTACCGCCCACGTCGAAGAGCTGACGCTGTCCACCCCGCTCGTCGTCCCGGCAGGCACGGCCGTCCAGGTGCAGCTGGTGATCGGCCCTGAGGACGAGTCCGGCCGGAGCCGCTCGGTCAGCGTCCACGCCCGGCCGTACGACGCTGCCGAAGACCTCCCTTGGACCCATCACCTGAGCGGCGTGCTCAGCGACGCGGAACCGGATGCGGCGCCCGGCTCCCCTTCTGGTACGTGGCCGCCGGCCGGGGCCGCACCGGTCAACATGGGGGACGCGTACGACCGGCTCACCGACTCCGGGTTCGGCTACGGACCCGCCTTCCAGGGGCTGCGGGCGGTGTGGCGTGACGGTGACACCCTCTACGCCGACATCGCGCTCCCCGAGGACACCGACACCACCGGCTACGGTGTCCACCCGGCGCTGCTCGACGCGGCCCTGCACGCGATCACGCTCGAAGGCGGGGAGGTCGTGGCGGGGCAGTTCAGGTTGCCGGTCGGGTGGAGCGGGGTGACCCTGCACGCCGCCGGCAGTTCCGCGCTACGGGTCCGGGCGGTCCGTACGGCTGCTGACACCTTCGCCCTCACGCTCACCGACCCGCTGGGCGCTCCGGTGCTGTCCGTGGACACGGTGCTCTTCGGTGCCGTGCCCGCCGCCGCCTTCGCCACCGCGGGAGCGAGCGGACGGTTCGACGCGCTGCACACCCTTGAGTGGCCGGAGCTGACCCAACTCGCCTTCGGCGAAGACTCGTTGGCGCCTGATTGGGTCGTAATCGGTGCCGACGCAGTGGGCTTGGCCGATGCCGTGGCGTATCCGGACCTGGCCGCGCTCGCCACGGCAGAGGCCATGCCCGCCTTCGTCCTCGCGCCCATTGCCGCACCGGCCGTCGGCGACGACGTACCGAACACCGTTCACGTCACCGCTCACCGCGCTCTCGCCCTGCTCCAGCAGTGGCTCGCCGACGAGCGATACGCCCAGTCCAAACTGGTCGTCCTCACCCACGGCGCCATCGCCACCACCGCCGACGAAAAGGTCACCGACCTCGCCGCAGCGACCGTCTGGGGCCTGGTCCGCTCCGCACAGGCCGAGAACCCGGACCGCTTCGTCCTGGTCGATTTCGACGACACCACGGCCCTTCTCCGCGCCCTGGCCACCGGGGAACCCCAACTCGCCCTCCGCCACGGCACGATCAGCACCCCGCGCCTCACCCGCCTGCCGTCGACCAGCACCCCCGAGGCTCCGAAGCTGGACCCCGAAGGCAGCGTTCTCATCACCGGTGGAACCGGTGTCCTGGGCGCCCTGGTCGCCCGCCACCTGGTCGCCGAACGCAAGGCGCGCCACCTGCTGTTGACCAGCCGCCGCGGTCCCGACGCCGAAGGCGCCCTCGAACTGGAAGCCGAACTCACCGCGCACGGCGTCACCGTCACCATCACCGCCTGCGACACCGCCGACCCCGAAGCCCTCGCCGCCCTCCTGGCGGGCGTCCCGGCGGAGCACCCGCTCACCGCCGTCATCCACACCGCCGGCGTCCTGGACGACGGCACCCTCACCACCCTCACCCCCGAACGCCTCGACACCGTCCTGCGCCCCAAGGTCGACCTCGACACAGCCGACCTGGCCCGCATCAGGCGTAACGGCATCACCCCGATCGCCAGCGACGAGGGCATGGCCCTGCTCGACACCGCGCTCGGGCTCCGGCACCCCGTGCTGGTGCCGGCCAGGTTCGACAACGCGACGCTGCGTGCCCAGGCGGCCGCCGGGGTCATCCCACCGGTGCTGCGCGCGCTGGTGCGGACCGTCGTACGCCGAGCAGGTGATGGTTCGGCCTCCGGGTCGGTCAACCTCGCCGAGCGTCTCGCGGGACGGTCGGAAGCCGAGCAGCAAGCGCTGCTGCTGGACTTGGTACGCGGCCAGGTCGCCGCGGTCCTCGTCCACACCGACGGCAAGGCTGTCCCGGCCGAGCGGGCGTTCAAGGAGCTGGGCTTCGACTCGCTCACCGCGGTCGAGCTGCGCAACCGACTGGGCACCGCCACCGGCTTGCGGCTCCCCGCCACACTCATCTTCGACTACCCGACGCCGGCCACCCTCGCCGCATACCTGCGGGCCACCGTCGCGCCCGAGCCGGCCACTGCGGCCAGTCCGCTGATCGCCGACATCGACCGCCTTGAGGCAGCGCTCACCGGCACCGCGGACACCGCCGACCTCGAAACGCAGACCCGCATCACCGCCCGGTTGCAGGCACTGATGTGGCGGTGGCGGGACACCGCGGGCCGCGGGGCCGCGCAATCCGGCGATGAACGCGACCTCAGCGGCACGACCGACAGCGAACTCTTCGACGCACTCGACAACGAGCTCGAAGCCTCCTGACCGACCGACTCCGTACGCGAGCCGCCCGACCCGTCCCGACCGCGCCACCCGCCACCCCATACAGCGTGCCACAGAGCCATGAAGAGGTTGAGTCCATGGGTAACGAGGAAAAGCTCCGCGACTACCTGCGGCGCGCGACGGCCGACCTTCGGCAGGCTCGCCGCAGGCTGCACGAGGCGGAGACGAAGGACCAGGAGCCGATCGCGATCGTCGGCATGGGCTGCCGTTTCCCGGGCGGGGTGCGATCACCGCAGGATCTGTGGGAGTTGGTGGCCGCCGGGGGTGACGCCATCGCGGAGTTCCCCATCGACCGCGGTTGGGACGACGTGTACGACCCTGACCCGGACCGGTACGGCACCTCGTACGCGCGGCACGGCGGATTCCTCTACGAGGCGGGCGCGTTCGACCCCGATTTCTTCGGTATCAGCCCGCGCGAGGCACTCGCCACCGACCCGCAGCAGCGGCTGCTGTTGGAGACGGCGTGGGAGACCTTCGAGCGGGCCGGCATCGACCCGGCGACGCTGCGCGGCAGCCGGACCGGTGTGTTCGCGGGGGTTATCGCGCAGGACTACCCGCCGCGCCGCATCGACCCGCCGGAGGATCTGAGCGGGTACTTCCTGACCGGCAGTACAACCAGTGTGGCGTCCGGCCGGGTCGCCTACACCTTCGGCCTGGAGGGCCCGGCGGTCACCATCGACACGGCCTGCTCGTCGTCGCTCGTTGCCCTGCACATCGCGATCCAGGCGCTGCGGAACGGCGAGTGCACGATGGCCCTCGCGGGCGGCGTCACCGTGATGGCCAACCCGGCGGTCTATGTGGAGTTCAGCCGTCAGCGCGGCCTGTCCCCCGATGGCCGTTGCAAGCCCTTTGCGGCCGGCGCGGACGGCACCGGCTGGGGTGAGGGCGTCGGACTCCTCCTGGTCGAACGCCTCTCCGACGCCCAGCGCAACGGGCACCAGGTGCTGGCGGTCGTCCGGGGCTCGGCGGTCAACCAGGACGGCGCCAGCAACGGCCTCACCGCCCCCAACGGCCCCGCCCAGCAACGCGTCATCCAGCAGGCGCTCGCCAACGCCCAACTGGCCCCGGACCAGATCGACGCGGTCGAGGCACACGGCACCGGCACGACGCTGGGCGACCCGATCGAGGCCCAGGCGCTGCTCGCCACCTACGGCCAGGACCGCCCCGCCGACAAGCCACTGATGCTCGGCGGCGTGAAATCCAACATCGGACACACCCAGGCTGCCGCCGGCGTCGCCGGAGTCATCAAGATGGTCATGGCGATGCGGTACGGCGTACTGCCCAAGACCCTCCACGTGGACGAGCCCTCCCCACACATCGACTGGGAGAGCGGCGCGGTCTCGCTGCTGACCGAGCCGGTGCCGTGGCAGGCGAACGGCCACCTGCGCCGGGCCGGTGTCTCCGCCTTCGGCGTCAGCGGCACGAACGCCCACGTCATCCTCGAAGAGGCCCCGGCCGTCACAGAGCCGCCGGACGCCGAAGCTGAAGACGCGCCCGACGAGCCCACACCGCCGGCCCCGCCGGACGCGGCCTGCGCGGCGCTGGACCCGCACCTGGCCCGGCCCCTCAAAGACGTGCTGCTCGACACCGACCCGACCGACCTCAACACCACCGCCTACACCCAGCCCGCACTCTTCGCCCTGC
>NZ_JNXE01000100.1 GCF_000716605.1 Streptomyces sp. NRRL F-525
CAACCACCACACCCCCACCCAGTTCCTCACCAACCTCGCCACCGCCCACACCCACGGCCACCCCGTAACCTGGCCCACCACCAACCCCGACACCGACACGAGCACCGACCCCGAGCCGGGCACGAATCCGCTGCCCGACCTCCCCACGTACCCCTTCCAACACCAGCGCTACTGGCTCGACATCCCCGCCCGCACCGGCGACCTGACCACCGCCGGCCTCATCACGGCCGAGCACCCGCTGCTCGGCGCGTCCGTCGAACTCGCCGACGGCCAGGCCACGCTCTTCACCGGCCAACTCTCGCTTCGCACCCACCCCTGGCTCGCCGACCACGCGGTCATGGACACCGTGCTGCTGCCCGGCACCGCGTTCCTCGACCTGACCCTGCACGCCGGCGACCAGGTCAGTTGCGATCACGTCGAGGAGCTGACGCTCGAAGCGCCGCTGGTACTGCCTGAGCACGGTTCGGTGCAGGTCCAGGTCGTGGTGAGCTCCGAAGACCCGGCCGGGCGACGACAGATCAGCATCCATTCCCGCCGGGAGGACGCACCGCCGGAGGAACCGTGGTCGCGGCACGCGAGCGGTCTGCTGTGCGCGAGCACGCTGGCCAACGGCCCCGCGCTGCCCGGAACCGACGGTGAGTGGCCGCCGACTGGCGCCGTCCCGTGGAGCCTTGATGGGTCCTACGAGTCGCTGGCCGTCCGCGGTTACGGCTACGGACCGGAGTTCCAGGGTCTGCAAGCCGTCTGGCAGCTGGGCGACGAGGTGTTCGCCGACGTGGCGCTGTCCGCAGAACAGCAGCTCCAGGCAGCGCGTTTCGGGCTGCACCCGGCGCTGCTCGACGCGGCGCTGCACCCCATCGTGGTGGGCGCGCTCGGCGGGCGCGAGGAGGGGCTGCTCCCCTTCTCCTGGAACGGAGTGACCCTGCACGCGACCGGCGCGACCAAGCTGCGGGTACGGTTGTCGCCGCGGTCCGACGGCGGTGTCACGATCGTGGTCGGCGACTCCGGCGGCTCGATCGTCGCCTCCGTGGACTCGTTGGCGCTGCGGGCCATCTCCCTCGACCAGCTGCGGGATTCGCCCCGGGCGCATCACGACTCTCTCTACCAGGTGGAGTGGGCGGTCGTACGGCCCCCGGTCGCGGCCACCCCGAGTATCGGCGCCTTCGTGGACCTGGCCGCCCTTCGGCAGTCCCTTGCGGGCGGCGCGCCTCTGCCCGAGTTCGTCCAGATCAGGTTCGACCCGGGCACCGGCGGCACGGAAGACGTGCCGTCAACCGTGCGGAACGGGTTGCACAGGACCCTGACCCTCGTCCAGGAGTGGCTGGAGGACGAGAGTTTCGCCGACGCGCGCCTCGCGCTGGTCACCGCCGGCGCAGTCGCGACCGGCCCCGAGGACCAGGTGACCGACCTCGCCGCGGCCGCCGTCTGGGGTCTGATCCGCTCGGCGCAAACCGAGAACCCCGACCGGTTCGTCCTGATCGACCTCGATGGCACTGCCGCCTCCGCCGCGGCCCTCCCGGCCGCGCTCGCTGCCGACGAACCCCAACTCGCCCTGCGCGACGGCACCTTCAGCGCGCCCCGCCTCACCCGGCTGGCCATGCCCGCCAGGCCCGAGGCCCCGGAGCTCGACCCGGACGGCACCATCCTGATCAGCGGCGGCACCGGCGTACTCGGCAGCCTGCTGGCCCGGCACCTGGTGGCCGAGCACGGTGCCCGTCACCTGTTGCTGACCAGCCGCCGCGGCCGGGACGCCGAGGGCGCCCTGGAACTGGAGGCGGAGCTGACCGCACACGGCGCGAGCGTCACCATCGCCGCCTGCGACACCGCCGACGCCGACGCCCTGGCCGGCCTGCTGCAATCGATCCGGGACGACCACCCGCTCACTGCCGTCGTCCACACCGCCGGCGTCCTCGATGACGGCACGGTCACCACGCTCACCCCCGACAGCCTGGACACCGTGCTACGCCCCAAGGTCGACGCGGCCTGGGCCGCCAACACCTTCCTCGACGCCCTGGCAGGGCACCGCCGAACCAACGGCCTCCCCGCGACCTCGCTCGCCTGGGGACT
>NZ_JNXE01000101.1 GCF_000716605.1 Streptomyces sp. NRRL F-525
CACCAGGCCGACACCCTCGCCCCAGCCCGTACCGTCCGCGCCGGCCGCGAAGGCCCGGCAACGGCCGTCCACGGACAGGCCGCGCTGCCGGCTGAACTCCACGAACAGGCCCGGCGTGGCGATCACCGTCACGCCGCCCGCGAGAGCGAGCGTGCACTCGCCGTTGCGCAGTGCCTGAGTGGCCAGGTGCATCGTGACCAGCGAGGACGAGCAGGCGGTGTCGACGGTGACCGCCGGGCCTTCGAGGCCGAAGGTGTAGGACAGCCGGCCGGAGGCGACACTGCCTGCGCTACCCGTGCCGATGTAGCCCTCGAATCCGGCGGGCGCCTGACTCATCAGCCGGGAGCCGTAGTCGTTGTACATGACGCCGGTGAAGACACCGGTCTGGCTGCCGCGCAGCGACCCGGGCTCGATGCCGGCCCGTTCGAACGCCTCCCAGGCGGTCTCCAGCAGCAGCCGCTGCTGCGGGTCGATCGCCTGGCGTCGGCGCCGTCGGCGACCAGTCGCCACAGGTCCTCCGGCGAGCGGACACCGCCGGGGTAGTGGCAGCTCATGCCGACGATCGCGATCGGCTCCCGGGATGCCGTGGTGAGCGCCTGGTTCTGTTGCCGCAGCCGCTCGGTCTCCTTGAGGGACGTACGCAGCGCTTCGACGACTTGCTGGGTGGACGTGGTCATGGGAGTCGCTCCGCGGGTCGGGCCGTCAGTCACGAGTTGGTGTTGTCGAGTGCCATACGGACCAGGTCGTCGGCGTCCATCGCATCGATGAGTTCCACGTTCGCCTCGCCGTTGTCGCCGCCGTCGAGTGCCGAGCCGAGGTCGGCTCCGGCGAGTTGGAGCAGGACGTCCAGCAGGCCGGCGTCCCGGATCCGGGTGAGGGGGATGGAGCCGAACGCGGCGCGGATCCTGGTTTCGTCGGAGTCCGGATCGGCGCCGTCCGCCGAACCGCCGGACCCGGCGGGCGCCAACTCGGCGTCCAGGTAGGCGCTGAGGGCGCTGGGCGTCGGGTAGTCGAAGATCAAGGTGGTGGGAAGGCGCAGATCGGTGGCCGCGATCAGCCGGTTGCGCAGCTCGACCGCGGTGAGCGAGTCGAAGCCCAACTCCAGGAAGCCCCGGTCGTTGTCGACGGCGCCGGCCGTGCCGTGGCCCAATACCTCCGCCACATTGGCGAGTACGAGATCCCGTACCGCCGTCAGACGCTCGGCGCGGGACAAGCCCGCGAGCCGACCGGTCAGCGCCATGGCGGAGGCGGCGCCGCGGGAACCGGCGGACCGGCGGGCCGGAACACGGACCAGCCCCTGCAGGACCGGCGGGAGCGTGCCGCCTGCCGCCTGTCCGCGCAGCGCGGTCAGGTTCAGCTTGGCGGCGACCAGCGCCGGGCGGCCCAGGCCGACGGCGGTGTCGAGCAGTGCCAGACCCTCGTCCAGGGCGAGCGGGGCGATGCCGCCGCGATTGAGCCGGGCCAGGTCGGTGGCTTCCAGCGTGCCGCCCATGCCGCCGCTGGGCGCCCACAGTCCCCAGGCCAGTGCGGTGGCCGGGAGGCCGTTCGTGTGCCGGTGGGTGGCGAGGGCGTCGAGGAAGGTGTTGGCGGCGGCGTAGTTGGCCTGGCCTGGCGCGCCGAGGGTGCCTGCGGCCGAGGAGAAGAGGACGAAGGCGGCCAGGTCGAGGTCGGCGGTGAGGCGGTGCAGATTCCAGGCGCCGTCGACCTTGGGGCGGAGCACCGCGTCGAGGCGTTCGGGGGTGAGGGTGGTGAGGGTGCCGTCGTCCAGGACGCCGGCGGTGTGGATGACGGCGGTGAGCGGGTGTTCGGTGGGGATGCCGGTGATGAGGCCGGCCAGCGCGTCGGGGTCGGCGGTGTCGCAGGCGGTGATGGTGACGGTGGCGCCGTGGGAGGTGAGTTCGGCTTCGAGTTCGAGGGCGCCTTCGGCGTCGGGGCCGCGGCGGCTGGTCAGCAGCAGGTGGCGGGCGCCGTGTTCGGTGACGAGGTGGCGGGAGACCAGGCCGGCCAGGACGCCGGTGCCGCCGGTGATCAGGACGGTGCCTTCGGGGTTGAGCCCGGTGCCGGTGTCGGTGCCGGCGGTGGCGGTGGCGGCCGACGGGACCCGGGCGAGTCGGGGGACGGTGATCGTGCCGTTGCGGAGGGCGAGTTGGGGCTCGCGGGTGGCCAGGGCGGCCGGGAGGGCTGCCGCTGAGGCGTCGGTGTCATCGAGGTCGGCGAGGACGAACCGGTCCGGCGAGCCAGTCCTGGAGCAGGGCCAGCGTCTGCCGGGTCACGGTGTGGGCGTCGGCCGCCAGGTCATCGCCGCGGGTGGCGGTGACCGGGGCAATCACCGTCTGCGGGATCGGCGCGCCTGCGGCTGTCGCCACTTGGAGGGCGGCCAGGCGTGTGCCGGCCGGCGACTCGTCATCGAGGAAGACCCAGCCCTCGGTGCTCGGCACCGCCGCTTCACTCGAAACGGGCATCCAGCCGGTGGTGAACAGCGCGTCGTTGTCGGAGGTGGTGCCGCGCGCGGCGGTCAGCTGCTCGACAGTGACTTGGCGGAGCGTCAGGCCGGCCACGGTGGCGATCACGGCGCCGGACGGATCCGTCAGGGTGAGCGCCACCGCGTCGGGACCGGCCGGTTCCAGCCGTACCCGTACCGTCGTCACGCCCTCGACGTGCAGGCTCACGCCGTTCCAGGCGAACGGCAGGCCGAGTTGGTCGGCCGCGCCCTGGGTGATCGCCCGCAGCGCGATGAGGTGCAGGGCGGAGTCGAGCAGTGCGGGGTGGATGCCGAAGCCGGTGGTGTCCGTGCCCTCGGGGAGCGCGATGTCGGCGTAGAGGGTGTCGCCGTCGCGCCAGGCGGCTTGCAGGCCCTGGAACACCGGGCCGTATTCGGGGCCGACGGCGGCGAGTTGGGCGTAGAGGCCGGTGGCGTCGACGGGAGTGGCCCCGGCCGGCGGCCAGGCGGGGCTGTCCGGGCCGACGGGGATCGTGCTCTCGGAGGTGAGGATGCCGGTGGCGTGGCGGGTCCAGGTGTATTCGTCGGACGGCCGGGAGTGGACTGTCAGAGCCCGGCGGCCGTGCTTGTCAGGAGCTGCGGCGACCAACTGGACCAGGACGGTGCCCTGTTCGGGCAGTGCCAGTGGCGCTTCGAGGGTGAGTTCCTCGACGTGGGGCGCGTCGAGCTGGTTGCCGGCGTGCAGCGCGAGGTCGA
>NZ_JNXE01000103.1 GCF_000716605.1 Streptomyces sp. NRRL F-525
GAGGCGCTGGAGGTCCTTTCCGCGGATGGTGTGCGGGTGCGTCGGGTGGCGGTGGACTACGCCTCCCACACCCGGCACGTCGAGGCGATCGAGGAGACGCTGGGCGAGGCCTTCGCCGACATCCGCGCCCAAGCGCCCCTGGTTCCCTTCTACTCGACGGTTACCGGTGAATGGGTCCGTGAGGCGGACGTCCTGGACGGCGGCTACTGGTACCGCAACCTGCGGGGTCAGGTCCGCTTCGGTCCCGCGATCGCCAGTCTCCTTGCCGAGGGCCACACGGTGTTCGTGGAGTCCAGTGCCCACCCCGTGCTGGTCCAGCCGGTCAGCGAGATCGTCGACCAGGCAGGCGCCGAAGTTGTGGTGAGTGGTTCGCTGCGCCGCGACGAGGGCGGTCTGCGGCGGCTGCTGACCTCGATGGCCGAGCTGTTCGTGCGGGGCGTCGCAGTCGACTGGACCGGCATGCTCCCCGAGGGATCCGCCGGCCAGGTCGACCTGCCGACGTATGCCTTCGACCACCAGCACTACTGGTTGCAGACCGCTCCTGCGACTGATGCTGTTGCGCTTGGGCAGGCCACTGCCGATCACCCCATGATCGGTGCTGTCGTGGTGGTGCCTGAGACCGGTGGGGTGCTCTGCACCTCCCGGCTGTCGTTGCGTACGCACCCCTGGCTGGCCGACCATGCGGTGGATGACACCGTGCTCGTGCCCGGTACCGGGCTGGTGGAGTTGGCTGTTCGTGCGGGTGACGAGGTCGGCTGCGGCACGCTCGACGAACTGGTCATCGAGGCGCCTCTCGTGCTGCCCGAGCAGGGCGGTGTCCGTGTCCAGGTCACCGTCGGCGGACCGGACGAGGACGGTGCTCGTACTGTCGCCGTCTACTCGGCCCGTGAGGACGCCACCGGTGACACCGGCACCGAGGCCTGGACCCGCCACGCCACCGGCACCCTCACGGCGACCGACGCTCCCGCCCCCGGCTTCGACTTCACCGCCTGGCCGCCCCCCGGCGCCGAGCAGGTCCCGGTCGAGGGCGGTTACGACCTGCTGGCGGCGGCGGGTTATGGCTACGGCCCGGTGTTCCAGGGCGTGCGGGCGGTGTGGCGGCGTGGCGAGGAACTGTTCGCCGAGGTCGCGCTGCCGGAGGAGCAGCGGGACAGCGCTGCCCGGTTCGGTATTCACCCGGCTTTGCTGGATGCGGCGTTGCATCCGGTGATGTTGGATGTGGCGCTTGCGGATCCGGCGGGTGAGGGCCGTGGGGATGCCGGGGAGGGTGTGCAT
>NZ_JNXE01000104.1 GCF_000716605.1 Streptomyces sp. NRRL F-525
GGGCCAGGCCAACTACGCCGCCGCCAACACCTTCCTCGACGCCCTGGCAGGGCACCGCCGAACCAACGGCCTCCCCGCGACCTCGCTCGCCTGGGGACTGTGGCAGCAGGCCAGCGGTATGACCGGTCACCTCGACAGCACCGATCTGGCCCGCCTCAACCGCAGCGGCATCCTCCCGATCGCGAGCGACGACGGCATGGCCCTCCTCGACGCAGCGATCACCTCCGAACGGAGCGTTGTCGTACCCATGCGCCTCAACCTGGGCGCACTTCGGGTCCAGGCCGAGGCGGGCCGGCTGCCCGCGCTCTTCCGCTCGCTGACCCGTACGCCGGAGCGGAGAAGGGTGGTGGACTCCGCGGTCGGGTCCGCTGCCGCAACGGGCGGACTCGCGCAGCGACTTGTCCAGCGGTCCCCGGCGGAGCGGCTGGACGTCCTGCTGGAAGTGGTCCGTTCGAGCGCCGCTGTCGTACTGAGCCACCCCACCTCCGACGCCGTGGAGGCCGACCGGGCCTTCAAGGCACTGGGCTTCGACTCCCTGACCTCGGTCGAGCTGCGCAACCAGCTCAACACCGCCACCGGCCTGCGGCTCCCCGCCACCCTCGTTTTCGACTACCCGACCCCGGCGGCGCTCGCCGAGTTCCTCCGCGCCGAGCTGTTCGGTGTGGAGTTCGCAGCCGGCCCGGCGTCGCCGCCCGCCACTGCGGTGGCGACGGCCGACGACCCGATCGTCATCGTCGGGATGGGCTGCCGCTACCCGGGAGGGGTCCGCTCACCCGAGGAGTTGTGGCGGCTGATCACCGAGGGCGTGGACGCGATCTCGCCCTTCCCGACCGATCGCGGCTGGGATCTGGACGGCCTGTACGACCCCGACCCGGACAGCGTCGGCAAGGTCTACACCCGACACGGCGGTTTTCTGCACGACGCCGGGGACTTCGACCCCGACTTCTTCGGCATCTCACCCCGCGAGGCCATGGCCATCGACCCCCAGCAGCGCCTGCTGCTGGAGACGGCGTGGGAGACCTTCGAGCGGGCCGGCATCGACCCGGCGACCCTGCGCGGCAGCCGGACCGGCGTCTTCACCGGCGTGATGTACGACGACTACGGCTCCCGCATGCAGCAGGCCCCTGGGGGCTTGGAGGGCTATCTCGTCAGCGGCAGCGCGGGCAGCGTCGCCTCGGGCCGGATCTCCTACACCTTCGGCCTGGAGGGCCCGGCGGTGACCGTCGATACGGCCTGCTCGTCGTCGCTGGTGGCGCTGCACATGGCG
>NZ_JNXE01000105.1 GCF_000716605.1 Streptomyces sp. NRRL F-525
CCAGGCCGCGTCGACCTTGGGGCGTAGCACGGTGTCCAGGCTGTCGGGGGTGAGCGTGGTGACCGTGCCGTCATCGAGGACGCCGGCGGTGTGGACGACCGCCGTCAGCGGGCGCTCGGCGTCGACTGAGGCCAGCAGGGCGGCGAGGGATTCGGGGTCGGCGGTGTCGCAGGCGGCGATGGTGACGGTGGCGTCGTGGGAGGTGAGTTCGGCTTCAAGCTCCAGGGCGCCCTCGGCCGCCGGGCCTCGGCGGCTGGTCAGCAGCAGGTGCCGTACCCCGTACTCGGCCACCAAGTGCCGGGCGACCAGAGCGCCCAGGACTCCGGTGCCGCCGGTGATCAGCACGGTGCCCTGCGGGTCCAGCCCCGTGACTTCAGAGGCCGCCGACTCTATCCGGGCGAGTCGGGGGACGGTGATCGTGCCTTCGCGGAGGGCGAGTTGGGGCTCGCGGGTGGCCAGGGCGGCCGGGAGGGCTGCCGCTGAGGCGTCGGTGTCATCGAGGTCGGCGAGGACGAACCGGTCCGGAGCGCTCATCGGCGAGCCATTGCTGGACGAGTTCCCGTACTTGCTGGGTGGTGGCGTGTACGTTGCCAGGTACGTCGCCGGGGGCGCCCTGGTGGCCGTGGACGTGGGCAAGCACCAGACCCGGAATCGGGTCGTCGGTGTCCGCCCGCTCGGTCGGCTCCACGTAGGCGACGGCCTCCGGGGACTCGCCGGAAACCGGCACCCAGTCCACCGCGAACAGGGACCGATGCTGCTCGGCGCCTGCGGTAGCCAGCTGCTCCGGGGTGATCGGGCGGACGGTGAGGCTGCCGATGGTGGCGACGGGTGCGCCCGTGGGGTCCGCCAGCGTAAGAGCGACGGTGTCCGGACCGGTGGAGGCGATCCGGGCGCGGAGGGTGCTGGCCTCGGTGGCGTGGAGGGTGATGCCGTTCCAGGCGAAGGGGAGGCTGAGCTGTCCGGCGCTGTCGGTGGTACTCAGCGCGGTGCCGTGCAGGGTGGCGTCGAGGAGTGCAGGGTGGATGCCGAAGCCGGTGGTGTCGGTGCCTTTGGGGAGGGCGATGTCGGCGTAGAGGGTGTCGCCGTCGCGCCAGGCGGCTTGCAGGCCCTGGAAGACCGGCCCGTAGCGCAGGCCCAACTCGGCGAGTTGCTCATAGGCGTCGGCAGTGTCGAGCGAAGTGGCGCCATTGGGCGGCCAGTTGGCGTCGATCGGGTCGGTCGGCGCACTACCGGTCGTGGCCAGGGTGCCGGTGGCGTGGCGGGTCCAGAGGTCTTGATCGGTGGGCCGGGAATGGACACTGATGGCGCGCCGGCCCTGCCCGTCCTCGGATGCCGCGACCAACTGAAGGTGGACGGTGCCCTGTTCGGGCAGTGCCAGTGGCGCTTCGAGGGTGAGTTCCTCGACGTGGGGCGCGTCGAGCTGGTTGCCGGCGTGCAGCGCGAGGTCGA
>NZ_JNXE01000106.1 GCF_000716605.1 Streptomyces sp. NRRL F-525
CCGGTGGCGTGGGTGCTGTCGGCCCGCACCCCCGCAGCGCTGCGGGAGCAGGCAGGCCGGCTGCACACCCACCTGACAGATCAGCCCACGACTACGGCCGCCTCGGTCGCGGGCGTTCTCGACCGGCGGACCCGGTTCACCCACCGGGCAGTCGCCGTCGGCCAACAACCACAGCAACTCCTCGACGCAGTAAAAGCGTTGGCCGACAACACCACACACCCAGGACTCCTCCAGGCAAACACCGACGACCTGCCGACCGGCGGCAAGACCGTGTTCGTCTTCCCCGGACAGGGCACCCAATGGCCCGCCATGGCAACCGACTTGCTGACATCCTCCAAAACCTTCCGCACCCACCTGCACACCTGCGCCGACGCACTCGCACCACACATGGACCACAACCTCATCGACGCCCTCACCACCCACCCCGAACTCCTCGAACACGTCGACGTCCTCCAGCCCGCACTCTTCGCCGTGCAAACCAGCCTCGCCCACCTCTGGCAGACCCACGGCATCCAACCCCACGCCGTCCTCGGCCACTCCCAGGGCGAAATAGCCGCCGCCTACACAGCCGGCGCCCTCACCCTCGACGACGCCGCCAAAACCGTCGCCCTCCGCAGCAGAACCCTCACCCAACTCGCCGGCACCGGCGCCATGGCCAGCATCCCCCTCAACAGCACCCGGACGACCGAACTCATCACCGGCTACGACGACCTGCACATCGCCGCATACAACGGACCCACCACCACCGTCATCGCCGGAAACCCCGACCAACTCGACCACCTACTGACAGCCTGCACCCAACAAAACATCCAAACCCGCAAAATCCCCGTCGACTACGCCTCCCACACCCCCCACATCGAACCCCTCCGTGATCAACTCCTCACCCTGCTCACCGACATCACCCCCCAAGCAGCCCACACCGCCTTCTACTCCACCCTCACCGGCCACCCCCACGACACCACCACCCTCACCAACCACTACTGGTACGAAAACCTCCGCCACCCCGTCCAACTCCACACCACCCTCCAGAAACTGCACACCCACGGCCACACCACCTACATCGAAACCAGCCCCCACCCCGTCCTCACCACCAGCATCCACACCACCCTCGAAACCAACACCAACAGCAACAGCAACAGCAACAGCAACAGCAACAGCAACAGCAACACACTGGTCCTGGGCACCCTCCGCCGCAACCACCACACCCCCACCCAGTTCCTCACCAACCTCGCCACCGCCCACACCCACGGCCACCCCGTAACCTGGCCCCCACCAAC
>NZ_JNXE01000107.1 GCF_000716605.1 Streptomyces sp. NRRL F-525
CGTCAGATGTGTATAAGAGACAGCCTCCCGGCAACCACCACCCCCACTCACGCCGCCTCCACCCCCCGCACAATCCGCAACGCCCACCACAACCCCAAGCCCTCCAGCAACCCCCCAACCACCAGGCACCCCACCCCCCCCCCGCTGTGCAGCAACACCCGCAACGGATCGGCCCCCATCGCCGCCCCCAGCAACAACCCGAGCACCGGCAACCCGGCGAGCATCACCGCAGTGGCCCGTGCCCCCGCCAACTGAGCGCGAAGATCGGCCCGTTGATCCCGGTCGGCACGCAACGCCCCTTCAAGCCGATCCAGCCCCGCCGCAAGCCCCGCCCCCTGATCCACCGCAACCCGCCAGCACGCGGCCAGCCCCAACAACCCCTCTGCCCCCGGCTGCCGCGCCGCCGAGGCGAGCGCACCCGGCACATCCCCACCGAACCGCGCCGCCGCCAAAACCCCGGCCTGCGCCTCACCGAGCCCACCGGAGTCACTCGCCGCCCGCAGCAACGCCTCCCCCGGCTGCCGCCCAGCACGCACCTCCCCGGCGAGCGCCGAGCACAGCGCGATCACCGCGTCCCCGCGCAACTCCCGCGCCCGCCGCACCTCCCCGGCGAGCCGCACCCGCCGCAGCAACGGCACCCCGGCCGCCCCCGCGACAACCGGAATGACCGAGGCCCCCAACACCCCGAGCACCAGCCCGACACCCAGCGCCCACCACTCGGCCCGCAACCGCCCCCGAACCCGCCGCAGTTCGTCGACGACCCGCTCCCACGAGGGCGGCCCAACACCCACGCCCCCACCACCCGCGAACAGCAACTCCGCCCGCCGAACCCCGGGTTGCCGCCCGCCCATCAACCAGACCAGGCCCCCGACACACACCGCGGCCAACCCGACCGACACCTCACCCATCGCAACTCCCCCTCGCTGTCGTCCATCCCGCACTCACGTCCGTCGCTCCTCCGACCTCACCCGCCGCCCGACCCGCACAACACCCAGCCCCGCGACCGCCTCCGCCCCTAACCCCCGTCACCCC
>NZ_JNXE01000108.1 GCF_000716605.1 Streptomyces sp. NRRL F-525
CTGGGAGACCTTCGAACGCGCCGGCATCGACCCCGCCACCCTGCGCGGCAGCCGGACCGGCGTCTTCACCGGCGTCATGTACAACGACTACGGCTCCCGGCTCATGACAATCGCCTCGCCCGACGGCTTCGAGGGCTATCTCGGTACGGGCAGCGCCGGCAGTGTCGCCTCGGGCCGGATCTCCTACACCTTCGGCCTTGAAGGCCCCGCGGTCACCATCGACACCGCGTGCTCGTCGTCGCTGGTGGCGCTGCACATGGCCGGGCAGGCACTGCGTACCGGCGAATGCAGCCTCGCGCTGGCCGGCGGCGTCACCCTGATGGCCACCCCGTCGATCTACGTCGAGTTCAGCCGTCAGCGCGGCCTCGCCCCCGACTGGTCCGAGGGCGTCGGACTCCTCCTGATCGAACGCCTCTCCGACGCGCAACGCAACGGCCACAACATCCTCGCGGTGATCCGCGGTTCGGCGGTCAACCAGGACGGCGCCAGCAACGGCCTCACCGCCCCCAACGGCCCCGCCCAGCAACGCGTCATCCGCCAAGCCCTCGCCAACGCCCGGCTGACAGCCGATCAGGTCGACGCGGTCGAGGCACACGGCACCGGCACCACCCTCGGCGACCCGATCGAGGCCCAGGCGCTGCTCGCCACCTACGGCAAGGACCGCCCCGCCGACAAGCCACTGATGCTCGGCTCGATCAAGTCGAACATCGGGCACACCCAGGCCGCCGCCGGCGTCGCCGGAATCATCAAGATGGTCATGGCCATGCGGCATGGCCAGCTCCCGCCCACCCTGCACGCCGAACAGCCCTCGCCGCACGTGGACTGGACAGCCGGCGCGGTCTCGCTGCTGACCGAGCCGGTGCCGTGGCAGGCGAACGGCCACCTGCGCCGCGCGGCGGTCTCCTCCTTCGGCGTCAGCGGCACCAACGCCCACGTCATCCTCGAAGAGGCCCCAACCAACGCCACTCCCGAGCTGGCGCCAGCGCCCCCGGTCGCCCTCCCGCTGCTGTTGTCGGCGAAGACCGCGCCCGCACTGCGCGACCAGGCCGACCGGCTACGGACCTACCTGCTGAACCAACCCGACCTCGAACTGGCCACGGTACGAGCCGCGTTGGCAGCCGGCCGCAGCCGGTTCGACCACCGCGCGGTACTGCTCGCCGACAACCGCGAGCAGCTGCTGACCGACCTCGACACACTGAGCAAGGGCAACACCGCACCCGGCATCGT
>NZ_JNXE01000109.1 GCF_000716605.1 Streptomyces sp. NRRL F-525
GGTGTGGGGTGGCTCGGGGTGAGAAGGGGGTTGGGGTGAGGAGAGTCCGGGGGTGAGGCGGCGCGGAGGAAGAGGCGCGGGATGAGGGGAGGTTTGGGGGAGTGGCCTGGGGCGAGGGGTGGTGCGGGCTGAGAGGAGCCCTGGGTGTGGGGCGGCGCCGGGCGAGAGGGGGCGCGGGGTGCTGGGGCCCAGGGTGAGGGGCTTGGGTGAAGTGAGAGGCGGGGTGAGGGCTGGCTTGGGGTGGGAGTGGCTTGGGCTGAGGCTGCGCGAAGTGAGAGGCGGTGAGGTAGGGCGGCACGAGGTGAAGGCCGGCCTGGGGTGAGCGGGAGCGCGGAGGCTGGGGCGGCTCGGGTTGAGAGGCAGTTCGGGTGAGGGGCGGCTCGGGTGAGGGGCGGCCGGACCCTGGAACGGCGTTGATCCGGCTCACGCGCGGAGGCGCAGGCCGCGTGGTGTCGCGATGAAGCCTGCTCCTTCCAGGAGGGTGCCGATGGGGGAGGTCAGGGCCGAGGCGCCGTTGACGCGCTCCACCGTGACCGTGCCGAGAGAACCCGCTCGGGCCGCTGCCGCGAGGGCCTCGGCCGCTGCCTGGAGGCGTGGGTCTTCGGTGGCCGTGGTGTCCGGTGTGGAGGGCCAGGCGAGCAGGGTCTTGCCGCCGCGCTCCATGTAGAGGGTCAGTTCACCTTCGACCAGAACTACGAGAGAGCCCGCCTTACGCCCCGGCTTGTGCCCGGCACCGGTCGGCGGCTCAGGCCAGGGGAGGGCGGCGCCGTACGCGTTCGCGGGGTCGGCGGCGGCCAGGACCACGGCTCGGGTGGCGAGGGAGGGGCGGCGGGGGTGGTGGTTGGCGTAAGGGGAACTGGTGTTGGCCCGGGGCGGTGGGGCGGGGAAGTCGCGGGGGGAGATGTAGTCGCCCGGGGCCGGGGGGTGGGGGGCGGGGGGGGGGGGGGGTCTGG
>NZ_JNXE01000110.1 GCF_000716605.1 Streptomyces sp. NRRL F-525
ACTCGTCGGCGGCGGATCCGGAAGCCGCCGACGACGGCCGCGTCGACAACGCTGGGGAGCGCAGGCTCCGGATCGGCGCTGAGGACTGCCCGGAAGGCCGCGTGCAGAGCGTCGTTCTCGTGCTCGTTCATGGCCGGTTTCACCTCCTGGTCCCTTCACTGTCAAAGCCTTCGACGATCTCGCGCAGCCGGGCGAGCCCGCGGGCGCTCTGGCTCTTCACCGTTCCCGGACTCACCCGCAGTGCGTGCGCGGTCTGCTCGACGGACCAGTCCTCCCAGAATCGCAGGACCAGCACGGCCCGGTAGCGGGGCGCCAGTTCCATCAGGGCTTCTTGCATCATCAATCGCAACTCCGGTGCGCCGGACACGTCCGAGGGAAGATCGGGTGGCTCGCTCACCGGCTCCTCACGCCAGCCTCGCTTGCGCCACTGGTCGATGAAGGTGCGGGTGAGGATGGTGCGAGCGTAGGCATCCGCACTGCCGTCCCGGCTGACCCGTCCCCAGGCCGCGTACAACTTCATCAAAGTCGTCTGGGTCAGGTCCTGTGCCTGGTGCCAGTCACCGCAGAGCAGGTAGGCGCTGCGACGGAGCTGCGCCTGCCGCGCCTCGGCAAATTCCCGGAACTCACGTTCCCGGGCCGTGTCCCTCACTCTTCGCCGGCCTCTCCCTCGCGCACCACTCCATCTGTCATACATACGGGGAGCGGTCCTCTGGGGTTGCACGGTGCGGGCGGGAGAATTTTCCCGCCCGCACCGTGCAACCCGACCACCGCCCGACTCCGTACCTCTCTCCCGAAAGGGCTCCCCCGTACAGGTGGGAGTCCGGCGATCCGAGGAAGAGGCACACCGTTGTCGAAGCACCGCAAGTTCTCGAATAACCGCCGCGCGATGTTCAGCGTGGCCGCCGGAACCGTTCTGGCCGCCGCGGGGATGGTC
>NZ_JNXE01000111.1 GCF_000716605.1 Streptomyces sp. NRRL F-525
GGAGGCTTCGGTGTCGACGAAGATGATGCGGGCGTCGGGGTACTGCTTGTCGTCGTCGGCCCACATGTAGTAGTCGCCGTAGGGCCCGTCGGGGTCTTTTCTCGACTCCTGGAACCACGGGTGCTGGTCGCTGGTGTGGTTCATGACGAAGTCGATGATGACGCGCATGCCGCGTTGGTGGGCGGAGTCGACGAATTCGACGAAGTCGGCGAGGTCGCCGAATTCGGGGAGTACGGCGGTGTAGTCGGAGACGTCGTAACCGCCGTCGCGCAGGGGGGATTTGAAGAACGGTGGCAGCCAGAGGCAGTCGACGCCCAGCCACTGGAGGTAGTCGAGTTTGGCGGTGATGCCCTTGAGGTCACCGACGCCGTCGCCGTTGCTGTCCTGGAAGGAGCGGACCAGGACCTCGTAGAAGACGGCGCGTTTGAACCACTCGGGGGACGGTGAGGATGTGTGCGGGCCGGTTACCCGGCTCCAGGCGCACATAGTTGGCCCTGCCCCAGTGATAGGTCTCGCCGGTGAGCTCGTCGCGCACCGGCACCGACTCGTGCCATTCCAGGCCGAGTTGCGGCATGTCCAACGAGACCGTGGCCTCCTGGGTGTGGTGAGGGTCGAGGTTCGCGACCACCAGAACCGTGTTCGAACCGCTGCGCTTCGAGTACGCGATCACCGCCTCCTGATCCACATCGTGGAAGTGGAGATCGCGCAACTGCCGCAACGCCGGGCTGCGGCGCCGGATGTCGTTGAGCTTGCCCAGCAATGGCGCGATGCTACGTCCTTCCCGCTCGGCCGACACCCAGTCGCGGGGACGGAGTTGGTACTTCTCGGAGTCCAGATACTCCTCGCTGCCGGGCCGCAACGGTGTGTTCTCGCACAACTCATACCCGCTGTACACCCCCCACGTCGGAGCGAGGGTCGCGGCGAGCACCGCCCGCAGTTCGAAGGCGGGGCGGCCGCCGTCCTGGAGGAACTCGTGCAGGATGTCCGGGGTGTTCACGAACAGGTTCGGCCGCATGTAGGCGGCGGCTTCCCCCGACAACTCGCTGAGGTATTCGGTGAGTTCCTGCTTCGTGTTGCGCCAGGTGAAGTAGGTGTACGAC
>NZ_JNXE01000112.1 GCF_000716605.1 Streptomyces sp. NRRL F-525
GGAGGCTTCGGTGTCGACGAAGATGATGCGGGCGTCGGGGTACTGCTTGTCGTCGTCGGCCCACATGTAGTAGTCGCCGTAGGGCCCGTCGGGGTCTTTCCTCGACTCCTGGAACCACGGGTGCTGGTCGCTGGTGTGGTTCATGACGAAGTCGATGATGACGCGCATGCCGCGTTGGTGGGCGGAGTCGACGAACTCCACGAAGTCGGCCAGGTCGCCGAATTCGGGGAGTACGGCGGTGTAGTCCGAGACGTCGTAACCGCCGTCGCGCAAGGGGGATTTGAAGAAGGGCGGTAGCCAGAGGCAGTCGACGCCGAGCCACTGGAGGTAGTCGAGTTTAGCGGTGATGCCCTTGAGGTCACCGACGCCGTCGCCGTTGCTGTCCTGGAAGGAGCGGACCAGGACCTCGTAGAAGACGGCGCGTTTGAACCACTCGGGGCGGACGTGGAGCACGTGCGCGGGAACCCGGCCGGGTTCGAGACGCACATAGTTGGTCCTGCCCCACTGATAGGACTCACCCGTCAGTTCGTCGTACACCGACATGGATTCGTTTGATTCCAGGCCGAGTTGCGGCATGTCCAACGAGACCGTGGCCTCCTGGGTGTGGTGCGGGTCGAGGTTGACGACCACCAGGACCGTGTCCACACCCGTGGTCTTGCTGTACGCGATCAGCGCGTCGTTGTCCGTCCGGTGGAAGTGGAGATTCCTGAGCCGGTGCAGCGAGGGGTGTCGGCGCCGGATGTCGTTGAGCTTGCCCAGCAATGGCGCGATGCTACGTCCTTCCCGCTCGGCGGACTCCCAGTCGCGCGGGCGGAGTTGGTACTTCTCGGAGTCGAGGTACTCCTCGCTGCCCGGCCGGAGAGGGGCGTTCTCGCAGAGTTCGTAGCCGCTGTAGACACCCCAGGTCGGAGACAGCGTGGCGGCCAGTACCGCGCGCAGTTCGAAGGCGGGTCGGCCGCCGTCCTGGAGGAACTCGTGCAGGATGTCGGGGGTGTTCACGAAGAGGTTCGGCCGCATGTAGGCGGCGGCTTCCCCCGACAACTCGCTGAGGTATTCGGTGAGTTCCTGCTTCGTGTTGCGCCAGGTGAAGTAGGTGTACGAC
>NZ_JNXE01000113.1 GCF_000716605.1 Streptomyces sp. NRRL F-525
GGGCCAGGCCAACTACGCCGCCGCCAACACCTTCCTCGACGCCCTGGCAGGGCACCGCCGAACCAACGGCCTCCCCGCGACCTCGCTCGCCTGGGGACTCTGGGCCCCCACCGGCGGCATGGGCGGCACTCTGGAAGCCGCCGACCTGGCCCGGATGAACCGCAACGGCATCGAAGCCCTCACCCCCGAGACGAGCCTGAGCCTGCTGGACGCGGCGCTCCGGACCGACCGTGCCGCGCTCGTACCGGTGCAGCTCAATACGAGGGCGCTGCGGGGAAGAGCGACCAGCGGCTCGCTGCCACCGATCCTGCGCGGCTTGGTTCGGATGCCTGTGAGCCGTTCGGTCGCCGCGAGTGCCGCCGCCGGGACTTCCGGGTCGGCGCTCGCCCAGCGCCTCCGCGCGATACTGCCGGCCGAGCGGACGGAGGCGGTGTTGGGCCTGGTACGGGCCGCCGTCGCCGGCGTCCTCGGGCACGCTTCCACCGAAACCGTCGAATCCGGGCGGGCATTCAGCGAATTCGGCTTCGACTCCCTGACCGCACTTGAGCTGCGCAACCGCCTCACCGAAACCACCGGCCTGCGGCTCCCGGCCACGCTCACCTTCGACTACCCGACACCCACCGCCGTCGCCGACCATCTGCTCGCCGAACTGCTGGACACTCCAGCCGCGTTGGAACCGGCGGTCGCAGCTGTGTCCGTGGCCGGTGACGAGCCGTTGGCGATCGTCGGGATGAGCTGCCGCTACCCCGGCGATGTCACCTCACCCGAGGAACTCTGGCA
>NZ_JNXE01000114.1 GCF_000716605.1 Streptomyces sp. NRRL F-525
ACGGCATACGAGATCATGCCTAGTCTCGTGGGCTCGGAGATGTGTATAAGAGACAGTCCCGGACCCCCGGACAAACCGGCTGGCCTACCCACCCCCCTCCTCCCATACGCTTGTCCCGTGACCCCCGTCGAGCTCTCCCGTACCGTGCTGCGCGCGGTGCGTCGTGCTGTCGAGGGCGGGGAGTTGCGTGTCGTCGTGCCGGAGACGGCGTCCGTGACCGTGCCGGGGGCCGGTGGGTGTGGGGACTACGCCACCAACATCGCCCTCCAGCTCGCCCGGCCCGCCGGGGAAACCCCCCGCCGCGTCGCCGAACTGCTGCGGCCGCACCTCGTCGGCGCCCAGGGCGTCAGCGGTGTCGAGATCACCGGGCCCGGGTTCCTCAACATCAGTCTCGGGAGTACGGCGTCCACCGCCCTCGTCGAGGAGATCCTGCGGCGCGGACCGCGGTACGGGTTCGTCGACGTGACCGCGGCCGGCACCAGCCACGACGCCCTCGCCGGCCAGCCCGCGTCCAGCGGCCAACACGCCGCCGGCAGCCTGGATGCACTCACCGGCCAGCACGCGTCCACCAGCCCGAACGTGCCCATCCGCCAGCACACGTCCAGCGGCCGGGATGTGCCCACCGGCCAACACGCCCCCAGCAGCCCCGACGCGCTGATCCGCCAGCCCGCCCGCACCAGCCCGAACGCGCTCACCGACCAGGCCGCCCCCAGCCACCCGAACGCGTCCACCCGCCAACACCCCCCCACCCCCCGCTTCGTCC
>NZ_JNXE01000115.1 GCF_000716605.1 Streptomyces sp. NRRL F-525
GACCGCCGCTGCAAACTCCCGCCGCACCAACGTGCCCTCGTCGGCCTGGTGTACCTGCGGCGGCACGACACCCTTGCCCAACTCGCGGCCGGCTTCGGCATTTCCGTCGGCACCGCCCACGCCTACACGGCAGCCGTCGTCGACCTGCTCGCCGACCGTGCGCCCGGCCTGCTGCGCGCCTTGCGCGAGGCCGACCCGGACTACGTCCTGCTGGACGGCACCCTGGCGGAATGCGACCGGGTCGGCGACAGCCGGGCCGACTTCTCTCACAAGCACCGTCGGCACGGGGTGAACGTGCAGGTCGTGACCGACCCGGTCGGGCGGCTGCTGTGGATCTCACCCGCCCTGCCCGGCCGCGCGCACGATCTGACCGCGGCCCGCACCCACCGGATCATCAGGATCTGTGAGCGCCAGGGCACCCCGATCCTCGCCGACCGTGCCTACATGGGCGCCGGCCCATGGGTGACGACGGCCCTCAGACGTCCGCCGGGCCGTGACCTCACACCCACCCAACAGACCGTCAACCGTGCGCTGTCCGCAGCCAGGGCACCGGTCGAGCGCGGCATCGCACGACTGAAGTCATGGCGCATCTTCCGCAGATCCCGGTGCAGCCCGAATCGAATGACGTCAATCGCCGCCGCCGTCCTCACCCTGGAGCGGCAACGCTGAAAGAGCTCACTG
>NZ_JNXE01000116.1 GCF_000716605.1 Streptomyces sp. NRRL F-525
GGGTGTCGGCCTGGTGCTGCTGGAGCGTTTGTCGGACGCCGAGCGCAACGGGCACCAGGTGCTCGCGGTCGTCCGCGGCTCTGCCGTCAACCAGGACGGGCGCAGCAGCCAGTTGACCGCCCCCAACGGGCCCTCGCAGCAGCGCGTCATCCGCCAGGCCCTGGCCAACGCCCGGCTGACGCCGAACGACGTCGACGCCGTCGAGGCGCACGGAACCGGCACCCGGCTGGGCGACCCGATCGAGGCGCAGGCGCTGCTCGCCACCTACGGCAAGGAGCGGTCGGCCGAACAGCCGCTGTGGCTCGGCTCGATCAAGTCGAACATCGGCCACACCCAGGCCGCCGCCGGCGTCGCGGGCATCATCAAGATGGTCATGGCGATGCGGCACGGCGTGCTGCCCAAGACCCTGCACGTGGATGAGCCGTCGCCGCACGTGGACTGGACGGAGGGCGCCGTCTCGCTGTTGACGGAGGCGACCCGCTGGCCGGAGACCAGCCACGCGCGGCGGGCCGGGGTGTCGTCCTTCGGGATCAGCGGCACCAACGCGCACGTGGTCCTGGAGGAGGCCGAACCGGCCCGGGTGACCGAGCCGCTGGACCCATCCGTGCCGACCGGGGAA
>NZ_JNXE01000117.1 GCF_000716605.1 Streptomyces sp. NRRL F-525
GGCCAGAAGATCACCGACCGGGTGGCCGGGATGCGCACCCTGCCGGTCGGCGTCGACCAGCGCAGCGCCTGCCGCCACCCCGACTGGACCGGCCCCGACGACCTCACCATCAAGATCGGCGAACTCCGCGAGATCACCGACTGGAAGAAGCCGATCTACGTCAAGGTCGGCGCCACACGCACCTACTACGACGTGAAGCTCGCCGTCCACGCGGGCGCCGACGTCGTGGTCGTCGACGGCATGCAGGGCGGCACCGCCGCCACCCAGGACGTGTTCATCGAGCACGTCGGTATCCCCACCCTCGCCGCGATTCCCCAGGCGGTACGGGCACTTCGGGAACTCGGCGTGCACCGCGAGGTCCAACTCATCGTCTCCGGCGGCATCCGCACCGGCGCCGACGTCGCCAAGGCCATCGCGCTCGGCGCGGACGCGGTCGCCATCGGCACCGCCGCCCTCATCGCCCTCGGCGACAACCACCCCCGCCACGACGCCGAGTACCGCCAACTCGGCTCAGCCGCAGGCTACTTCGACGACTTCCAGGACGGCCGCGACCCGGCCGGCATCTCCACCCAGGACGAGGAACTCGC
>NZ_JNXE01000118.1 GCF_000716605.1 Streptomyces sp. NRRL F-525
CCCGATGTTGGACTTGAGCGAGCCGAGCATCAGCGGCCGGTCGGCGGGCCGTTCCTTGCCGTACGTGGCGAGCAGTGCCTGAGCCTCGATCGGGTCGCCCAGACTCGTACCCGTTCCGTGCGCCTCGACCGCGTCGATCTGCTCAGGAGCCAGCCGCGCGGCGGCCAACGCCTGCTGGATGACGCGCTGCTGGGCGGGGCCGTTGGGGGCGGTGAGGCCGTTGCTGGCGCCGTCCTGATTGACCGCCGAGCCCCGGACGACCGCCAGCACCTGGTGGCCGTTCTTCTGCGCGTCCGACAGGCGTTCGACGAGTAGCAGTCCGACGCCCTCGGACCACGAGGCACCGTCGGCCGCCGCGGCGAAGGGCTTGCAGTGGCCGTCGGGGGCGAGGCCGCGCTGACGGCTGAACTCGATGAAGACCGCCGGCGTGGCCATCAGGGTGACGCCGCCGGCCAGCGCGAGCGTGCACTCGCCGTTCCGCAGCGCCTGGATCGCCATGTGCAGCGCCACCAGCGACGACGAGCAGGCCGTATCGACGGTCACCGCCGGGCCCTCCAGGCCGAAGGTGTAGGAGATC
>NZ_JNXE01000119.1 GCF_000716605.1 Streptomyces sp. NRRL F-525
GCGTGCACGTGGGACACCCGCCCGGCCTCGCCACCTACCTGCGCACCGGCCCCTACGGCCCCATACCCGTCCAGGAGTACACCGCGTGACCATCACCGCCCCCGAGACCGACACCGACACCTGGCAGCAGGTCGCGGAGATCGTCGTCTACGGCACCCCAGCCGGCCAAGGAGCCATCAGCTTCCTCGGCAAGGGACGCGGCGCCAAGCACACCAACGAGAAGACCCTCAAGCCCTGGCGCCGCGACATCATCCTCGCCACCCGGGACGCCACCGGCGCCCACGGATACACCGACTGGGCCGGCATCTGCCTCACCTGCCGGACCAAGAAAGACGAGCACGGCCTGTACGCGAACGTCCCCACCCGCGCGGACATCACCATCACCGTCGCCAAACCCAAGACTGCCCCCAAGCGGCGCCGGACCTGGCCCATCACCCGCTCAAGCCACGACATCGACCACCACGCCCGAGCCGTCCTCGACGCCCTCTCCGTATCCGGCGTCATCAAGGACGACTCCCAGATCGTCGACCTGGCCATCCGCAAGGTCTACCCCGGCGAGCACCCCGAAGCC
>NZ_JNXE01000120.1 GCF_000716605.1 Streptomyces sp. NRRL F-525
GTCTACAACTGGGCGGTGCAGAACGGCAAGCAGGTGCGCGGCCACACCCTGGCCTGGCACTCCCAGCAGCCCGGCTGGATGCAGAACCTCAGCGGCAGCGCGCTGCGCCAGGCGATGATCGACCACATCAACGGCGTGATGGCCCACTACAAGGGCAAGATCGTCCAGTGGGACGTCGTGAACGAGGCCTTCGCCGACGGCAGTTCGGGAGCGCGGCGGGACTCCAACCTGCAACGCAGCGGCAACGACTGGATCGAGGTCGCCTTCCGCACCGCGCGCGCCGCCGACCCGTCCGCCAAGCTCTGCTACAACGACTACAACACCGACGGTGTCAACGCGAAGAGCAACGCCGTCTACAACCTGGTCAGGGACTTCAAGTCCCGTGGCGTACCGATCGACTGCGTCGGCTTCCAGTCCCACTTCAACAGCGCCTCGCCGGTCCCGTCCGACTACCGGGCGAACCTGCAGCGCTTCGCCGACCTCGGCGTAGACGTGCAGATCACCGAGCTGGACATCGAGGGCTCCGGCACGGCACAGGCCAACAGCTACAGCAACGTGGTACGCGCC
>NZ_JNXE01000121.1 GCF_000716605.1 Streptomyces sp. NRRL F-525
GGGTGTCGGCCTGGTGCTGCTGGAGCGTTTGTCGGACGCCGAGCGCAACGGGCACCAGGTGCTCGCGGTCGTCCGCGGCTCTGCCGTCAACCAGGACGGCGCCAGCAACGGGCTCACCGCCCCCAACGGCCCCGCCCAGCAACGGGTCATCCGCCAGGCCCTGGCCAACGCCCGGCTGACGGCCGATCAGGTCGACGCGGTGGAGGCGCACGGAACCGGGACGACGCTGGGCGACCCGATCGAGAGACCCTGCACATCGATGAGCCGTCCCCGCACGTGGACTGGACGGCCGGCGCGGTGTCCCTTCTCGCCGAGGCGACCCCGTGGCCGCGCAACGGCCACCAGCGCAGAGCGGCCGTCTCCTCCTTCGGGGTGAGCGGTACGAACGCGCATTTGATCCTGGAGGAGGCCGCGCCGGCCGAGGTGCCGGACGAGCCGCCGGTGACGGAGCCGGTGGACACTGCGCCGGTGGCGTGGGTGCTGTCGGCCCGCACCCCCGCAGCGCTGCGGGAGCAGGCAGGCCGGCTGCACACCCACCTGACAGATCAGCCCACGACTACGGC
>NZ_JNXE01000122.1 GCF_000716605.1 Streptomyces sp. NRRL F-525
GGCCGTAGTCGTGGGCTGATCTGTCAGGTGGGTGTGCAGCCGGCCTGCCTGCTCCCGCAGCGCTGCGGGGGTGCGGGCCGACAGCACCCACGCCACCGGATCCGAAGCAGCACCCGCCTCCTCAACCGGTGACGGGTCCATCGGCGGGGCCTGCTCGATGATGACGTGGGCGTTGGTGCCGCTGATCCCGAAGGAGGAGACGGCGGCGCGGCGCGGGTGATCGGTCTCAGGCCACGGGGTGGCCTCGGTCAGCAGCGAGACGGCGCCGGACGTCCAGTCCACGTGCGGGGACGGCTCGTCCGCGTGCAGGGTCTTGGGCAGTACGCCGTGCCGCATCGCCATGACCATCTTGATCACGCCGCCGACACCGGCGGCGGCCTGGGTGTGTCCGATGTTCGACTTCAACGACCCCAGCAGCAAGGGCTGTTCGGCCGACCGCTCCTTGCCATAGGTGGCGAGCAGCGCCTGCGCCTCGATCGGGTCGCCCAGCGTCGTCCCGGTTCCGTGCGCCTCCACCGCGTCGACCTGATCGGCCGTCAGCCGGGCG
>NZ_JNXE01000123.1 GCF_000716605.1 Streptomyces sp. NRRL F-525
CTGGGAGACCTTCGAACGCGCCGGCATCGACCCCGCCACCCTGCGCGGCAGCCGGACCGGCGTCTTCACCGGCGTCATGTACAACGACTACGGCTCCCGCATGCAGCAGGCCCCGGACGGTTTCGAGGGCTACATGGGTACGGGCAGCGCCGGCAGTGTCGCCTCGGGCCGGATCTCCTACACCTTCGGCCTGGAGGGCCCGGCGGTGACCGTCGATA
The DNA here is from genome assembly GCF_000716605.1 of Streptomyces sp. NRRL F-525. Taxonomy (GTDB): domain Bacteria; phylum Actinomycetota; class Actinomycetes; order Streptomycetales; family Streptomycetaceae; genus Streptomyces. The sequence goes on from NZ_JNXE01000123.1 coordinate 219, forward strand.
CGGCCTGCTCGTCGTCGCTGGTGGCGCTGCACATGGCGAGCCTCGCGCTGGCCGGCGGCGTCACGCTGATGGCCACCCCGGCGGTCTTCATCGAGTTCAGCCGCCAGCGCGGCCTGGCCCCCGACGGCCGCTGCAAGCCCTTCGCCGCGGCGGCCGACGGCACCGGCTGGGGTGAGGGCGTCGGCCTCCTCCTGGTGGAACGGCTCTCCGACGCGCAACGCAACGGCCACAACATCCTCGCGGTGATCCGCGGTTCGGCGGTCAATCAGGACGGCGCCAGCAACGGCCTCACCGCCCCCAACGGCCCCGCCCAGCAACGGGTCATCCGGCAGGCGCTCGCCAACGCCCGCCTGACAGCCGATCAGGTCGACGCGGTCGAGGCACACGGCACCGGCACCACCCTCGGCGACCCGATCGAGGCTCAGGCACTGCTCGCCACGTACGGCAAGGAACGGCCCGCCGACCGGCCGCTGATGCTCGGCTCGCTCAAGTCCAACATCGGG
>NZ_JNXE01000124.1 GCF_000716605.1 Streptomyces sp. NRRL F-525
GCCGGGAGGAACCCCGCATGACCACCGAGATCAGCCACCCCGAGCTTGAGGGCCTGGGTCGGTACGAGTACGGCTGGGCCGACTCGGACGCGGCCGGTGCCGCCGCCAAGCGCGGTCTGAACGAAGACGTCGTCCGCGACATCTCCGCGAAGAAGAACGAGCCCGAGTGGATGCTGAAGCTGCGTCTCAAGGGTCTGCGGCTCTTCGACAAGAAGCCCATGCCGACCTGGGGCTCCGACCTCTCCGGCATCGACTTCGACAACATCAAGTACTTCGTGCGGTCCACCGAGAAGCAGGCCGAGTCCTGGGAGGACCTGCCGGAGGACATCAAGAACACGTACGACAAGCTCGGCATCCCCGAGGCGGAGAAGCAGCGCCTCGTCGCCGGCGTCGCCGCCCAGTACGAGTCCGAGGTCGTCTACCACCAGATCCGCGAGGACCTGGAGGAGCAGGGCGTGATCTTCGTCGACACCGACACCGCCCTGAAGGAGCACGAGGAGCTCTTCAAGGAGTACTTCGGCACCGTCATCCCGGTC
>NZ_JNXE01000125.1 GCF_000716605.1 Streptomyces sp. NRRL F-525
AGCTGATTGCCATCGGTGCGATCAGGGTCATTTCGGTCCCTGACCTGCGGGGACCGCAGAAGCGGAACGTCTATCGTCTCCGGCGCACTCCGCCCGAGGGGTACACCGGTCTGGTCTCCCTCAAGCAGTTCTACGCCCAGTTGGATGAGGCCTACGAGCAGGAAACCGCAGGTGAATCCGTGTCCCCCCAAACGGGGGGACACGTAGCCCCTCAAATGGGGGGTGACGTAGCACCCGAAACCGGGGGGCACGTAGCCCCCCGTGCGGGGGCGGTAACTACAAGAACCCCTAACTACATGAACGGGAAGGACGCGCCTTCGGCGCGTAGCGCCGCTGACGGCCGTAGGCCTAGTGCAGGTAGTAGGGGTTCGCGTGCTGGCGGCTCCGCCGCGTCCGGCAAGACGAAGCCCCCATCCCTTACCCGAGAGCAGCGCCAGCACGTCGACGCGTTCTTCCAAGCACTCCCCCAGGAGCTGGCCGCCCTGGTGCCCGACCGTGTGCCGCTGAACCTGAGCACTGCGGTCCTCGATGC
>NZ_JNXE01000126.1 GCF_000716605.1 Streptomyces sp. NRRL F-525
GCACTACCCAGGTCACGGGTAGTGCGGGTAGAGCGGCGACGACTGCCCGCGGCGGGCAGAAGGTCACTCGACTACCCGCACGCCTGTGACCAGGGACTTTGCGGGTAGTGCGGGTAGTGCGGGCAGTGCGGGGTGTAGTTGCCGCGACCCGTAGGTTGTGGGCGCACGAGAAAGGCCCGCACGGACATCCGTGCGGGCCTCTGCAGGGAGACGGTGGCCTACTGGGGAGCCGGGCCTTCCACCCGCCAGTAGTTGATCTTCTGCCGCGCGTCTCGTCTGGAGATGATCCGGTAGCCGCTGAAGAAGCGGCCCTGTCGGGCACGCAGCCACTTCCCGAGCTGCTTGGAGTTGGGGATCTTGTCGCCGTTGGTCGGCATGACCTTGCTGAGGTTGGAAGCGGCGCTCACGCCGGTGGCTGAGGCGAAAGCGAAGTCGACCAGGTTCTGGGAGGTGTACTCCTGGGTGCCCAGCTCCTCATGCCACACGGCGAGGAAGGCGGCCCATTCCATGGCGTCCTCGTCGGCGTCCTCC
>NZ_JNXE01000127.1 GCF_000716605.1 Streptomyces sp. NRRL F-525
GCAGTACGTGCAGGGTGCCGCGAGGGCACGCCAGGGACTCGTGAAGACCGGAGGACGACGTGGCTGACGAAGGGGGATCGGTGACAGACATCACCGATGAAGACGAGCGCGCGAGGATGGCGGCATCCGACCACGTCGGAGACGTCTGTGAGGGTCTGCTGGACACTCTGGAGGCCGTCGCCGAAGAGCAGGGCAAGAGGCTGACAGGCCTCGGAACCGGGTTCAGGGATCTCGACTACCTGACCCGTGGCCTTGAGCCCGGTTCGCTGACGGTTATCGCGTCCAGGCCCGCCATGGGCCGTACAACGCTCATGTCAGACATCTGCCGCCACAACGCCATCACGAACGGCATTCCCGCGCTGGTCTTCACCCTGGAGGAGAGCCGGCAGTCGTTCACACGGCGCGTCCTGGCCGCGGAAGCCCGGGTAGCCATCCACCACATGCGGGCTGGCACCATGCCCGACGAGGACTGGACGCGGCTCTCTCGTCGAATGCCGGACG
>NZ_JNXE01000128.1 GCF_000716605.1 Streptomyces sp. NRRL F-525
GAGCGGGACAGACCGGTGGCCTGCTGGAGGTCGGCCCGCGTGTTGGCGCGGCCGCTGCGGATCAGGTGCAGCAGTTCGCCGGCGCTGGCCTGACTTGACGTCATCATGGTGTCCCCCACGGCTCAACTCTTGTCGGCGCCGCTGGTCAGTCCCTCGGTCAGAAGGCGTTCGGCGGCGAAGAAGAGGAGTACGACAGGGATCGTCAGCACGACGGAGCCCGCCATGAGGACGGTCTTGGGCACCTCGATGCCGTTAGACAGCTGGGCCAGGCCCAGGGAGACGGTCCACTGGCCCGGGTCGGCGGCCAGGAACAGCAGCGCGAAGAGGAACTCGTTCCAGGCGATCATGAAGACGTACAGGCCGGTCGCCATGAGCGAGGGCAGGGCCAGCGGAAGGATCACCTTGCGCACGGTCTGGAGCCTGCTGCACCCGTCCAGCGCCGCCGCCTCCTCGAAGGCCTCCGGCGCGTAGTAGACGACGGCGTGCAAGGGCTCGCACA
>NZ_JNXE01000129.1 GCF_000716605.1 Streptomyces sp. NRRL F-525
TCGCGACGCCGTTCGCCGTCGTCGACGTGGCCGCGGAGGACGTGGCGGAACGGGTGGCCGAGGCGGCGGCGCACGCCTTCGATCTGGGCGCGGAGATCCCGGTACGGGCGCGGCTGCTGCGGCTGTCGGAGCGGGAGCACGTCCTGCTGCTGCTCGTGCACCACATCGCCAGCGACGCCTGGTCCCGCGGCCCACTGGCCCAGGACCTCACCGCCGCCTACACCGCCCGCTGCGCCGGCGACGCACCCGCCTGGCAGCCCCTCCCCGTCCAGTACGCCGACTACGCCCTGTGGCAGCAGGAGATCCTCGGCGACGACACCGATGCCGACAGCCTCGCGGGCCGCCAGCTCGCCTACTGGAAACAGCAGCTCGCCGGCCTGCCCGAACAGCTCGACCTCCCCACCGACCGGCCCCGACCGGCGGTCGCGGGGTACTCGGGGGACCGTGTTCCTGTCTCTTATACACATCTGACGCTGCCGACGAAGGCTTAGGTGT
>NZ_JNXE01000130.1 GCF_000716605.1 Streptomyces sp. NRRL F-525
GGTCGCGGCCGTCCGGGTCCAGCGTGAACCGCCAGCTGCGGTCGTCCTGGACCGGGTCGGCGACCGCCAGGGACAGGGCGTCCTCCAGGCCGAGCAGCCGCCGGGAGACCAGCGCCCGGCTCGCCCACGGACAGGCCCGGCTCACCACCAGGCGGTAGCGGCCGGCCTCCACCGGCCAGCCGTCCCGGCCGTCCGCCGTGATCCGGTCCGCGAAGTGGCTCCGGGACCGTTTGAACGCCTTCTTCCCGTAGCCGCTGTTCCCGGGCGTCCCGTCGTCGCCGCTCATGCCCCTGCCTTCCTTCCGCCGTCCGAGTCCGTGGGTCCGTGCGTCGCGTCCGTTTCCTCGACCGGCCCCGCGCCCTCGAACCGGCCCCTTGTGTAGGCGTTCCCCGATTTCGCCGGTCGGCACTGGCGGCCACCCGCAAGGCGGGGTGTGATCCGCGCCGGCCGGGGCAGTCGGGCCTTCGTGAGTGGGACAGGTGGGGAAG
>NZ_JNXE01000131.1 GCF_000716605.1 Streptomyces sp. NRRL F-525
CACCCCCCACCCCCTGACCGCCCCACTACTGCGCCGCAACCGACCCGACACCACCACCCTCCACACCACCCTCGCCCAACTCCACACCACCACCAACACCAACACCTGGACCCGCACATCAGTCACCAACACCAACACCACCACCGCCCCCGACCTCCCCACCTACGCCTTCCAACACCAGCGCTACTGGCTCAACCCGCCCACCACCACCGGCGACCTCACCAGCGCGGGCCTGACCAGCGCCGAACACCCGTTGCTCCGGGCGTCCGTCGAGCTCGCGGACGGCCTGGGAACCGTCTTCACCGGTCAACTCTCGCTGCGCACCCACCCCTGGCTCGCCGACCACACCATCCTCGGCACCGTCCTACTGCCCGGCACCGCCTTCCTCGACCTCGCGCTGCACGCCGGCAACCAGCTCGACGCGCCCCACGTCGAGGAACTCACCCTCGAAGCGCCACTGGCACTGCCCGAACAGGGCACCGTCC
>NZ_JNXE01000132.1 GCF_000716605.1 Streptomyces sp. NRRL F-525
TGCCTAGTCTCGTGGGCTCGGAGATGTGTATAAGAGACAGACCCAACCCCCACCCCCGGCCCCTCCCACCCCAACTCCCGCCCCCCGCACGGTCTCCGCCGAGGACGACACCCCCGAGGACGACGACCCCGACCTCGACGAGTCAGCCCTCTCCGGCCACGAACTCATCGTCCGAGAACTGGGAGCCACGGTGATCGAAGAGTTCACCAACGAGTAGCCCAGCCTCCAGACCCCGCCCCACCCCGATGCCGTCAGGGGCGCGAGGCCGTTCCGATATCCGGCCCCACCACCCGGGCTCGACCAGCCCCTAGGGGCGCTGGGCTGTGTCGATATGAGGTTCCGCCGACGCGGGCGCGCCCACCCCCTTAGGGACGCGAGGCTGCGTCGACATAAGCCCCCGCAGCGAGGGCGCGCTGCCCCCCCGGGGCCCTTCCACCCCGCCCCACCCCCACCCCCTAGGGGCGCGGGGAAC
>NZ_JNXE01000133.1 GCF_000716605.1 Streptomyces sp. NRRL F-525
GAACTTGAGGGTGTTGACCGCCCACCAGTTTTCCGGCGTGATGCCCTGCTGGGCCAGGTCGGCCCGCGCACTGGGATCCGTCGAGTCCAGCCGTGCCAGCTCCGAGATCATCGTGGTCGGGTTGGACGGCGGCGGCACGTAGTCCGGGTCCTTGGCCCTGGCCTCCTTGGCCATGGCCGCGCCGTCCGTCTTGAGCTTCGCCTCGGCGTCCTCGAGCTTCTGCGCGTCCGCCTCGGTACCGCCGCCGATGTACTCCTCGATCGCGATGCGCTCCAGGTAGGCGTACGAGGAGAGCGCGACGCGCTGGCTGGCGAGGTGGCCGGGCTCCGGACCCGGCTTGACCAGCATGTGCATGCCGATGGAGCGCTCCAGGGAGAGCGCGGCCTTGGTCAGGGAGATCGCGTAGACGGTTCGGCCGTAGGAGGTGATGTTGCCGGTGCCCAGGCCCAGCTCGTTGGCGAACTCCAT
>NZ_JNXE01000134.1 GCF_000716605.1 Streptomyces sp. NRRL F-525
CCGGTCAGGCCTTGGGGTTCTTGTGCCACTTGCCCTTCTTGCAGGTGTCGTCCTCCCACGGCCATCCGTCGTTCTTGCACACCACGACGCGACCCTTGGTGATGTTGAAGTCGTCGCTGAACCTGGGCCCCGTGTGCTTCTGTCCCGGGCCCTTGCAACGGTCGTTGTCGTTCGGGTACTCGGTGTCCCCGTCAACGATCTGGCCGGTGGCACGCTTGAACTGCATGTAGGCGTAGCTGTCGTAGCCGTCCCTGCAACTCTGGTCGTTGACGTACACCTTGACCTTGCCGGTCGAGCCCGGGCCCGTCCACTTCCAGGTGGCATGGGCGTAGGCGTAACTGGCGTTGGCCTTGGAGGACGCGTTGACGCCGCGGGCCTCCTGGCCGGAGTGGCCGTCCTGAGCGACCGCCGTCGCCATGCCCCCGGAGGTGAGCAGCACGGCAGCGCCGATTCCCACGACGGCCTTCC
>NZ_JNXE01000135.1 GCF_000716605.1 Streptomyces sp. NRRL F-525
ACTCCGCCGGTGACGTACATGTGGTGGGCCCACACGGTCACGGAGAGGCCGGCGATGGAGATCGTGGCCGCGACCAGTCCCATGTAGCCGAACATCGGCTTGCGCGAGAAGACCGGGATGACCTCGGAGATGATGCCGAAGAACGGCAGCGCGATGATGTACACCTCTGGATGGCCGAAGAACCAGAAGAGGTGTTGCCACAGCAACGCACCGCCGTTGGCCGCGTCGAAGACATGTGCCCCGAATTTCCGATCCGCCTCCAGCGCGAAGAGCGCGGCGGCGAGGACCGGGAAGGCCAGCAGAACGAGTACGGCGGTCAGCAGCACGTTCCACACGAAGATCGGCATGCGGAACATCGTCATGCCCGGTGCGCGCATGCAGATGATCGTGGTGATGAAGTTGACCGCACCGAGGATCGTGCCGAAGCCGGAGAAGGCCAGACCCATGATCCACATGTCGGCGCCGAT
>NZ_JNXE01000136.1 GCF_000716605.1 Streptomyces sp. NRRL F-525
CCTTTCGCGTCCGAGATGAAGAACGGGCGGCCGGAGCCCACGGGGGTGGTCCCGGTCGCCCGTTCCGTTCAGTGCCTGCCCACCGACCTGCGATCCACCGGGAAGTCGAAGTAGGTGTCCGGGAACAGCTCGGGCTTGAAGGTGAAGTGCCACCACTCCTCCGGCAGGTTCACGAACCCCACCTCGGTCAACGTGCGCTTCAGGAACTGCCGGTTGGCGCGCTGAGCACCCTGGATCCGGGCATCGTCGGTGTGCGAGAGGGTGTCGAAGCAGTCGTAACCCGTGCCCATGTCCACCGAGTTGTCGGGGAACCGCTCGTCCTTCGGTGCGAAGCAGGGGGCAAGCCGCTCACCCGGGCGGTACGGCCTGGTCGGCAGGCCCGGCAGCCGGACCAGGGTCAGGTCCACCGTGCTGCCCCGGCTGTGCCCGGACTTCTCCGCGATGTAACCGTCCTCGAAC
>NZ_JNXE01000137.1 GCF_000716605.1 Streptomyces sp. NRRL F-525
CTACGACGTCATCGTCATCGACTGCCCGCCCAGCCTCGGCATCGCCATGGACGCCGCCCTCTACTACGGCCGGCGCCGCCGCGACGAACGCCCGGGACGCTCCGGCGTCGTTATCCCCGTCCTCGCCGAGGACTCCTCCGCCACCGCCTACGGCATGCTCGCCCAGCAGATCGAAGACCTCTGCGAAGACCTCTCCCTGGACATCGAATACCTGGGTCTGGTCGTCAACCTGTACGACTCCCGCCGCGGCTACGTCGCCACCTCCTCCCTGGACAACTGGAAGAACCTCGGCGACCCAAAGGTCCTGGCCGTCATCGGCGACCTGAAGGAACAGCGGGAAGCCGTCCGAAAGCGGATGCCACTGCTGTCGTACGCGCCGAACAGCGACCAGGCCGAGGCCATGCGTCAGGTAGCGAAGGGAGCCAGCCGGTGAGCAAGGCCGACACCCTAGGAG
>NZ_JNXE01000138.1 GCF_000716605.1 Streptomyces sp. NRRL F-525
GCTCACTACGTCACGCCCGACCTCGACGAAGGCCCGATCATCGAGCAGGACGTCGTCCGCGTGGACCACTCGCGCGACCCCGACGAGCTGGTCACCATCGGCCGTGACGTCGAGGCCCAGGTGCTCGCCCGCGCCGTGGAGTGGCACAGCGAGAGCCGGGTGCTGGTGAACGGGAACTGCACAGTGGTCTTCCGTTGACGAGGTGGGCCGTGCAACCATGCGGGCGGCCGGATCCGGCCATTCCCGCCGTCTTCCACGGCCCCTGCGGGATGCGCCAAGGTCCATGGAACCCGTACAGCCCCATGCGTATAGTTGCGCTATGAGCAACTACACCGCAGATAGCGAAACAGCGGCTCCCGCGGTGAACGGGGTGCAGTCCGTCGACCGCGCCGTCAGCGTCCTGGAGATCCTCGCCCAGCGCGGGGAGGCGGGCGTCAGCGAGGTGGCAGC
>NZ_JNXE01000139.1 GCF_000716605.1 Streptomyces sp. NRRL F-525
CCCCCGCACCCACCCCAACCCAGGCGACCGCGGCCCCCACCCAAGCCGCCGTCCCCCCGCCCGGCAGCCTCGACCCCCGCATGCTCTGGCCGAACATCCTGGAAGTGGTGAAGAACCGCCGCCGCTTCACCTGGATCCTGCTGAGCCAGAACGCGCAGGTCACCGGCTTCGACGGCACGACCCTCCAGATCGGCTTCGTCAACGCCGGCGCACGGGACAACTTCAACAGCAGCGGCAGCGAGGACGTCCTGAAGCAGGCGCTGTCCGAGCAGTTCAACGTCCAGTGGAAGATCGACGCGGTCGTCGACCCGTCGGGCGGCGGCACCCCGCCCCCGCAGCCGGGCGGTTCCTACGGCGGCGGTGGCGGCGCAGCAGCGGGCGGCTACGGCGGTGCGCCGTCCGCCGGCTACGGCACCCCGGCCCCCGCTACGCCCGCCCCCCGCCC
>NZ_JNXE01000140.1 GCF_000716605.1 Streptomyces sp. NRRL F-525
GCGAGGGCCCGGCCCAGGACCGTGGTGAACGGGTCGTCAGCGGCCGGGTCCAGGTCGAGCAGGACGATCCGGTCAGGGTTCTCGGCCTGGGCCGTGCGGATGAGACCCCACACAGCCGCCGCCGCCGGATCGACGACATCACCATCAGCACCAGCAGGAACAGCACCCCGAGTCACCACCACCAACGGCGAGTCCTCGAAGACCTCCCCCGCCAGCCACGCCTGCACGACACCCAACACCCTGCCCGTCAGCGCAAGCACCTCACCGACACCGTCAACCCCGGCACCAAAGGCCTCCACAACAGCCACAGCCGGAACATCGACACCCAAGCCGGCCACATCCTCCGCCGACCCGACCAGCACCCACGAAGGCTCCGGCTCCGCCACCACCCCAGGCGCCGCCGCCAACTCCGCCCACTCCACCTCGAACAGGGCATCCCG
>NZ_JNXE01000141.1 GCF_000716605.1 Streptomyces sp. NRRL F-525
GTCCAGGAGCGTGGTGACGTGGTGGTCCTGGAGGTCGGGCCGCTCGTCGGCGTTGCCGATGATGACGCTGTAGCCGAGCGCGCGGGCCTCCTCCTCGACGGAACGGGCCAGCTCGGTGAAGTACGGGTTCATCACGTCGCTGATGACCAGGCCGAGGGTGCGGGTCTGGTCGGTGCGCAGCGACCTGGCGAGGGCGTTCGGACGGTAGCCCAGCGTCTCGACGGCGGCCAGCACGCGGGCGCGTGCGGCGGCGCTGACCGACGGGTGGCCGTTGAGCGCCCGGGAGACCGTCGCGACGGACACGCCCGCTTCGGCGGCGACGTCCTTGATGCTCGCCATCGTCGTTCCACCTCCTCGTGGAATCGATTACACGGAGGATTGGAAACGATTACACGGGCGCAAATCAAGGGGTGGGTTCCGGCCGAGACCCAATCGTGACC
>NZ_JNXE01000142.1 GCF_000716605.1 Streptomyces sp. NRRL F-525
GTGGTGGATGACGTCGAGCATTTCGCGGGCCTGGCGTTCCATCGCCTCGGCTTCGGTGAGAATGGCTGCGCTCATGGTCGGTGTCCTCACTTCTCAGTGGCACGGTCAGCGCCGTACTGGGCGCCGTCGTCGTAGATCGGGTCGGCGGGCGTGTCGGTGGGGATCTGGGCGTCGGGGTCGGGGCCGTAGGTGGCGCCGTCGTCGTAGATGTCGCTCATGGTCGGTGTCCTCATTTCTCGTCGGCCGGGTCGGCGAGTTCCTGGCGCTCGATCTCCACACACGAATCCCACTCCTCACTGCCGTAGTGGTGGGAATAGGAGGACCAGGCGCGGAACCGTGCTTGGTAGTTGCCTGGCGTGATGGGACCGCCATCCGGGCTCTCGAAGTTCTCGAACCCGAAGTTGCCGATCTCGTCGGCCATGGAGCACGCGTAAGAC
>NZ_JNXE01000143.1 GCF_000716605.1 Streptomyces sp. NRRL F-525
TCCCGGTACTCCGGGTCCAGGCGGCGGGCGCGCGCCGTCACCTGCTTCACCGGCCGGCCAGGCCGCTTCATCCGCAGGGTGAGGCCCTGCCCGCCGACCAGGCGCACGGCGGCCGCGTCGGTTACGGCCTGAAGCGCGGCCACCATGTCATGGCAGGCGCCAGGGTCGCCCGGGATCTTGACGGCGGCATCGAACTGGATCTGGCGGCCGCCGAAGAAGTCGGGTCCGGCGAACTGGCCGTCCATGGACGGCTGGTCCACATCCGAGTCACGTACCGGGGGACGTCCCAGGCCCGTGGTCTCGATGACGTTCACGCTCGTACCGGCGCCGATGAGGACACCGCCGAGGTCGTACTGCCAGTCGTCCAGGTCAAGCGGCACGGGCGCTCACCCCTCCCCTGCGGGCGCGCCGGACGGAGCGTCCGAC
>NZ_JNXE01000144.1 GCF_000716605.1 Streptomyces sp. NRRL F-525
GGTCGCAGCTGTGTCCGTGGCCGGTGACGAGCCGTTGGCGATCGTCGGGATGAGCTGCCGCTACCCCGGCGATGTCACCTCACCCGAGGAACTCTGGCAGCTCGTCCTCTCCGGCACCGACGCCATCACCACCTTCCCCACCGACCGCGGCTGGGACCTCGACAACCTCTACGACCCCGACCCCGACCACACCGGCACGTCCTACACCCGACACGGCGGCTTCCTGCACGACGCCGGAGACTTCGACCCCGACTTCTTCGGCATCTCACCCCGCGAAGCCATGGCCATCGACCCCCAACAACGCCTCCTGCTGGAGACCTCCTGGGAGACCTTCGAACGCGCCGGCATCGACCCCGCCACCCTGCGCGGCAGCCGGACCGGCGTCTTCACCGGCGTCATGTACAACGACTACGGCTCCCG
>NZ_JNXE01000145.1 GCF_000716605.1 Streptomyces sp. NRRL F-525
GTCCACGAACAGCGCCGGGCCCTGGAAGCCCAGATCAACGCCCTGCTGGAGGCCCACCCTCTTTCCCCGGTCCTGACGTCGATGCCCGGCGTCGGCGTCAGGACCGCCGCCGTCCTGCTGGTCACCGTCGGCGACGGCACCAGCTTCCCCACCGCCGCCCACCTGGCCTCCTACGCCGGACTCGCCCCGACCACGAAGTCGTCCGGTACCTCGATCCACGGCGAACACGCGCCCCGAGGCGGCAACCGCCAGCTCAAACGCGCCATGTTCCTGTCCGCCTTCGCCTGCATGAACGCCGACCCCGCCTCCCGCACCTACTACGACCGCCAGCGAGCCCGCGGCAAAACCCACACCCAGGCCCTCCTCCGCCTCGCCCGCCAACGCATCAGCGTCCTGTTCGCCATGCTCCGAGAC
>NZ_JNXE01000146.1 GCF_000716605.1 Streptomyces sp. NRRL F-525
CGGTGAACACGGGCTCCCCTTCCAGCAGCAACCTGCGTCCAGCCTCACCCCCGCCCGCCGCGACGTCCATTCCACCAGGTTATAGACGCAGGTATTGGACGTCGCGGCGGGCGGGGGTGAGGCTGGACGCAGGTTGCTGCTGGAAGGGGAGCCCGTGTTCACCGCTTATGTGGTCGTCGGTGTCGCCGCGATCGTCGCGCATGCCGGGATCGCCGTCGCGGACCTGCTGCGTGCCCGGTTCGTCCTCGCCAACTCGGCCGAGGTGGGGGTCCCCGCGTCCTGGCTCCCGTGGCTGGCCGGTCTCAAGGCGGCCGGTGCCGCCGGGCTCCTGGCCGGCCTGCTGGGCGCCGGGCCGCTCGGGACCGCGGCGGCGGCCGGCCTCGTCCTCTTCTTCGCCGGCGCGCTCGCCGCGCA
>NZ_JNXE01000147.1 GCF_000716605.1 Streptomyces sp. NRRL F-525
GCATGGTGGGGCCGATGGCTTTCTTCACCCGCTCTGTGACGCTGAGGGAAAGCTGGTCGGTCATCGGGCGAGCCTTTCGGGGTGGGCGGCGTACTCCATGAGCACGCGGGCGTGGCAGGGGTCGGGCTGTCCCTCCTCCGGGAGCGGGCACGTGCAGGCCGTGTCCCGGTCCTTGAGCCGCCACAGGTCGGCGAGGACGCGCCGCCGGTCGAAGGTCTTCCGGCCAGCCTTGTAGGTGTCGGGTCCCGCTCCGTGGAGCCAGGCCCGGTAGTGGCTGCTGGCGGCGGCGCGTGCTTCTTCGGGGGACCCGAAGGGTTGGGTGATGCCGTCGGGGTGGAGGAGGATGTGGTCGTCGATGATGCGCCAGGGGTTTCCGTAGCGGCTGCTTCGGTCGACGATGAGGGCCGATCC
>NZ_JNXE01000148.1 GCF_000716605.1 Streptomyces sp. NRRL F-525
GGCGACCCGATCGAGGCTCAGGCACTGCTCGCCACGTACGGCAAGGAACGGCCCGCCGACCGGCCGCTGATGCTCGGCTCGCTCAAGTCCAACATCGGGCACACGCAGGCCGCCGCAGGTGTGGCGGGCGTGATCAAGATGGTCATGGCGATGCGGCACGGCGTCCTGCCGAAGACGCTGCACGTCGACTCGCCGTCTCCGCACGTGGACTGGACGGCAGGGGCGGTTTCCCTGCTGACCGAGTCCATGCCGTGGGAGGCCGGCGACCAGCCGCGCCGCGCAGGCGTCTCCTCCTTCGGGATCAGCGGCACCAACGCCCACGTCATCCTCGAAGAGGCCCCGGCCGTCACAGAGCCGCCGGACGCCGAAGCTGAAGACGCGCCCGACGAGCCCACACCGCCGGCCCCGCCG
>NZ_JNXE01000149.1 GCF_000716605.1 Streptomyces sp. NRRL F-525
GCCACAGATGCTCGCGTCCACTGTGCAGTTCTCAAACAACGACCAACCACCCATCACCCCGCCCTACTGGGCAAGTTCACTGGGGTCGGCACTGAAGGCAGCTTGTAACAGCCGTACCTTCAGACACCCAACAGCGTGCCCGGTGTCCCTGTCACTCGTGGTCAGCTTTCCACGCCCCGAAGAGCAGTACTTGCAGCCCGAGATGAGCAGCGACACCGAATAATCAACGTTCCACCCTTGAGCAACCACCGCAGAACATTCGGTACGGCTACCTTGTTACGACTTCGTCCCAAT
>NZ_JNXE01000150.1 GCF_000716605.1 Streptomyces sp. NRRL F-525
CCCCTGGGTAGACAGGGGGGCGAAGGCCGGATCAGGACCGCTGTTCCGGCGCTGACTCAAGCGTGATGTGCGGGGGAGCGCTTTGCGGGGGCCATGCCATGCCCTCTGCACCCACCGCGAATCGGACCGGCAGGCCACGGAGGCGCTCGTCGGCGAGTACGAGACCTCGCACTGCCCCGGCACAGCGAGAGCACCCTCTTCCTCTACTCCGCCGAACCCGGATCGGCGTCCGCCAAGTCGCTGAGCCTGCTGGCGTCATGGGCCTTGGCGGAACCACCGACCTCCTCCGACCGGTCGCGCGACTGATTCAGGGGAGCGCCACCTGTGTGCTGCCCGTGACATCGCTGCCGCCCTCGCGGAACCGACCGGCAAGGAAAGTGATCAATGCAGATATGGGACGACTGGCCCC
>NZ_JNXE01000151.1 GCF_000716605.1 Streptomyces sp. NRRL F-525
GGAGATACAGGCGCGTCAGCGCCTCGTACACGTCGCCCGGATGGGACCAGGCGGCAGACCCCCTGACGATCACACGCATATGACCTCCCGGAAATCCTGGTGTCCGCATCGCTTGCACATGCGGAACTGCTGGTCAGGCTCCACCTCGGGAGCCCAGCCGGGCGCCATGTCCGTCTTGACGTGCGCCCATCTCGACCAGCGATGCATCACGCGGCACGAACCGCGGTTCTTGCGGCGCTTCACCCCCAGTCCTCCTCTCTGTCCTCCCAGCCCACGTACGTCGCGGCTTGGGGCACCACGTAGTCCCCGACGAAGGACGTCTCGGCGTTGAGCTGCATGGGAATGCGGATCTCGGCGTCTGCGGACGCCTTGGCGTGGCGGTTCTTCACGGGCGCCACATGCAGGCC
>NZ_JNXE01000152.1 GCF_000716605.1 Streptomyces sp. NRRL F-525
GCCACAGATGCTCGCGTCCACTGTGCAGTTCTCAAACAACGACCAACCACCCATCACCCCGCCCTACTGGGCAAGTTCACTGGGGTCGGCACTGAAGGCGGCTAACAGCCGTACCTTCAGATACCCAACAGCGTGCCCGGCCCTGTCGCCACTCGTGATCAGCTTTCCACGCCCCGAAGAGCAGTACTCGCAGCCATGAGATGACCGACAGTGCCGAATAATCAACGTTCCACCCTTGAGCAACCAGCACCGGACATTCGCCGATGTACTGGCCTCTGACCTCACCCCGAAGGGATCGGTAAGAAGTGCTCCTTAGAAAGGAGGTGATCCAGCCGCACCTTCCGGTACGGCTACCTTGTTACGACTTCGTCCCAATCGCCAGTCCCACCTTCGACAGCTCCCTCC
>NZ_JNXE01000153.1 GCF_000716605.1 Streptomyces sp. NRRL F-525
GATACAGGATGATGCCGCCTTCGTGGGAGCACATGGCGAGTGCCTCGTGAAGTTGGGGACCGCAGTCGCAGCGCTGAGATCCGAAGACGTCACCGGTGAGGCATTCGGAATGCACCCGCACCAGTGGATCGCTCTTCTTTTCCCAGCCCGGCATAAGGAGCGCGACGTGCTCGCGACCGTCGTGCAGTCCGTCGAAACTGACCATGGTGCTCGCCCGGGGTCCCAGGCCGGGGACATCGATGGGGACCTCCACACGGGCCCTCACCTGCACGGCGGGGGAGGGTGCGACGATCACGTCTTCGTTCTCTTCGGTGCGCATGGTCATCCCCACTGCGAGTCGTCCGTCGAATCGGTGAAGGCAGAGATCTCGAACTGCGATGCGTGCTGCGCTGTCTCAGAA
>NZ_JNXE01000154.1 GCF_000716605.1 Streptomyces sp. NRRL F-525
GGTGAATCGCATCAGTTGGTCCTCCAGATCGCGAACCGCCAGCGCGAGAGCCAGCCCCACAGCAGACCGGCGACGAAGCCGACCAGCACCAGCAGGCCGAGCAGCCACCAGCCGCGCCCGAGGCCGAAGGCGGCCACGTCGTCGGAGTCGCCCGGGCCGTCCACTACGTCGACGGTCAGCTCCAGCGGCAGACCGGGCGTGGTCTTCACGCCGGAGGCCACGGAGAAGGAGTTGGTCACCTGGAGGCACACGGCCTCGGCCGGGGCGTCGTCCTCGTCGCTCTCGGCCTTCGGGTAGCGCAGCCCCGTCGAGAGCACGTCGGTGCGGCCGTTGCCCGCCGCCTCACCGCGCACGATCTCCCGGCCGTGCACGGTCACCGCGCGCAGCAGCACCCCGTAG
>NZ_JNXE01000155.1 GCF_000716605.1 Streptomyces sp. NRRL F-525
AGGCCGGCGGACCGTATGCCGTCGAGGAGGGCGGCGAGGTCATCGGGGTCGACTTCAACTTCAACGGCTGGGGCGAGAAGCAGGAACACACGAACGACGCCCGCGTCGGCCGTACGCTCCTGTCGAAGTACAAGATCCCGCGGGTCGAGGCCCCTCTCATCGCCGAGGGCGGCTCCTTCGAGATGGACGGGGAGGGGACGCTGCTGATCACCGAGAGCTCGATCGTCAACGGGAACCGCAACCCGGGCCTGAGCCGCGACGACATCGAGGCCGACCTCATCGAGACCCTGGGCGTCGAAAAGGTGGTGTGGCTGAAGGGCGTACGCGGCCAGGACATCACCGACGCCCATGTGGACAGCCTCGTCCGCTTCACCGCGCCGGGAGTGGTGCTGCTGGAC
>NZ_JNXE01000156.1 GCF_000716605.1 Streptomyces sp. NRRL F-525
CCGTACGTCTTGCCGATCACGTCCCGCTGGATCTCGCTGGTTCCGCCGTAGACCGTGGAGACGACCGCGGCCCGCAGGTGGCGCTCCATGTCGAACTCGGTCGTGTAGCCGTAGCCCCCCATCATCTGCATGCCCTCCAGGGCCGCCCGCTTGGCGACCTCCGTGGCCTTCAGCTTGGCCATCGACGCCTCCCTCGGGAACAGGCGGTCGGGCTGGGCATCGCAGTCCAGGGCCACCTCGCGCACCAGCAGCCGGGTGCTCTCGATCTCGGTGGCGAGGTCGGCCACCCGGTGCCGCAGCGCCTGGAAGGACCCGACGGGACGGCCGAACTGCTCGCGCTCGCGCACGTAGCCGAGCGCGTCGTCGAATGCGCGGCGGGCCAGGCCCAGCATGTTCG
>NZ_JNXE01000157.1 GCF_000716605.1 Streptomyces sp. NRRL F-525
GGGGCAGCGCTGCCACGAGGTTGGCCGCTGCGGTGACGAGGGTGAGCATGCTGGGTCCGGCCTGGGCTGCGGCCTGCATCAGGGTGATGACCGCGTCCGAGATGGCGGCGAGTGCCTCGCGGGCTTCGGGACCGTTCTCCCGGGCGTAGGCCATGAACTCGGCGAGCGGGCCGCTGGTGATGGCGCCGCCCTCGGACAGCACCCGCAGGAAGTGCATGACCCCGTCGGTCATCTCATCCAGCTGCCGGTCGGAGAAGTCGGCGAACTTGTCGGCCATGGCGTCGAAGCCGGGGGTTTCGATGGCGCCACCGGCGACGGTGATCACGCGGTCCAGCTGGGTGGAGAACGACTCAACGTGCGGGGTGAGGCGTGGGATCAGCTGGTCCATGAC
>NZ_JNXE01000158.1 GCF_000716605.1 Streptomyces sp. NRRL F-525
CCCCAGCCCGACCCGGTGTTGGGAGCCTCGGTGGCCCCGGAAGACGGCCGCCACCTTGATAGCCGAAGGCGTATTGATCCGACGCGGAAAGTTGCGATCCTCGGTCGCTTTGGAGGGCGACCGCCACCCGCTGTGACACGGACGTGGAAGCAGTGTGAACATGGTTGCGATCCTCGATCGCCCTGGATGACGACCGCCACAAAGCGGGGCACCACGCGGTACCAGGCGTCCCCTTCTTTGCGATCCCCAGTCGCCCCCGCACGGCGACCGCCACCCGGCGCAGGCCAGTCGAAGTGCTTCTCGATGCCGTCGTTGCGATCCTCCGTCGCACCCCGGAGGACAACCGCCACTCGACGCCGAGCGCATGCTCATCGTCGACGTCGCAGGG
>NZ_JNXE01000159.1 GCF_000716605.1 Streptomyces sp. NRRL F-525
GGTCTCGCTCTCCAAGGTCCAGAAGGACCACCCCGAGATCGAACTCAAGTACCTGCCGCCCTACCAGCAGAAACTGGTCGAGGCCACCATCCCCGAGGGCGACCTCAACGACGCCAGGGCCAAGATCGAGGAACTGGCGGTCCAGGCCTCCGCCTGCAAGAAGCAGGCCGCCAGGCGCACCGCGGAGACCGAGAAGAACGCGAAGACGGGTGAGGGCGAGGCCGGAGGCACCACGGGAACCACTCCCGCCTCCTTCACGTCCAAGGCCTCACCCAGCCCGAACCCGTCGGGCTCGCCCGAGGCACCCGAATCGTCCGAGTCCCCGTCCACGACCGCACCCACTCCAGGCTCAGGACCGACCCTCTCGGAGGAAGAGCAGAAG
>NZ_JNXE01000160.1 GCF_000716605.1 Streptomyces sp. NRRL F-525
AAGAGAGATCCCACAACCCCGTATACGCAACCCCTGCCGGGTCTCACACGCATACGGTTTGGCCTCATCCGGTTTCGCTCGCCACTACTCCCGGAATCACGGTTGTTTTCTCTTCCTGCGGGTACTGAGATGTTTCACTTCCCCGCGTTCCCTCCACTTGCCCTATGTGTTCAGGCAAGGGTGACAGCCCATGACGACTGCCGGGTTTCCCCATTCGGAAACCCCCGGATCAAAGCCTGGTTGACGACTCCCCGGGGACTATCGTGGCCTCCCACGTCCTTCATCGGTTCCTGGTGCCAAGGCATCCACCGTGCGCCCTTAAAAACTTGGCCACAGATGCTCGCGTCCACTGTGCAGTTCTCAAACAACGACCAACCACCC
>NZ_JNXE01000161.1 GCF_000716605.1 Streptomyces sp. NRRL F-525
AGGCGGCCCCATCACGCGTGCGGACGTGCGCCGGATCATGACCGAGGGGCCCCGGGGCGGGGAGCGGACCTAAGGGCCTGTCCGCCCCACCGCCCAAAAACGACCTCAAGGACGTCCGTCGACATACCCGTACGTACCCAGGTCGCCCCCTCTACCGCCCGTTCCCGTTCGATTACAGTGCTTGCGCGGTCGCCCGCAGAGGCCCGCGCATCC
Organism: Streptomyces sp. NRRL F-525; assembly: GCF_000716605.1. GTDB lineage: Bacteria > Actinomycetota > Actinomycetes > Streptomycetales > Streptomycetaceae > Streptomyces. Next base: position 214 of record NZ_JNXE01000161.1, read on the forward strand.
GAGCACGTGGTGACGGGAAGGCGGCGGGGTGAGCACAGGGACCACAGCTGCGGTCTGGGGCCGGGCCGAGCAGCAGGACTTCCGCAGCCGGGTGCGCGGGACGCTGCTCGGCGTGGCCGTCGGGGACGCCCTCGGCGCCCCGGTCGACGGGGCCCGCCTTGACGGTC
>NZ_JNXE01000162.1 GCF_000716605.1 Streptomyces sp. NRRL F-525
CGCTTCCACGTCGACCATCACCGACGCCATGGTCACCGATCTGCGGGCGTGCGCGAACCCGCGCCGCCGACGCAGCGTGTTCACCCAGTCCCCGGCCAGCATCAGCACCGCCATCGGCGGCAGCACCAGCTACAGCTACTTCTCCACCGCGGCCGGCTGGAACATCGCCATCCCCGACTGGGCCACCAAGGTCATCGTGCTGATCCACGTGAGCCCGATCCGCTACGACCTGGGGAACTTCTGGGGGCGCATCGGCGCCACCTTCGGGGCCAGCCTGGCCACCCAGGACGTCACGCTGGACGACAACCAGGGCTCGGGGGCCCGCCGTATCGGGTCCACCATCGGCGACACCCTGACCATCCCCTCCGCCTACCGC
>NZ_JNXE01000163.1 GCF_000716605.1 Streptomyces sp. NRRL F-525
CACCACGCTCAGCGCGGTGGGCGCACCCCCGGGCGTACGGCGTTCGCTGTCCGGCTTCCAGTGCCTGGTCGTCGCCCTGACCGGGGTTCTGCTGGGGACGGCGGCGGGGCTCGTCCCCGCGGTCGCCCTGCGCCTGACCGACCTGCGAGCGGCGCTGGAGCAGATGCGGGAGGATCCGATGCAGTCGGCGTACACGCCGATCGTGATGCCGTGGGAGACCGTCGGGCTGCTGGCCCTGGTCGTCCCGGTGCTCGCCGGTCTGCTGGCCGCCGCTCTCACCAGCTCCCGGCTGACCCTGGCCCGGCGCGCGGGCTGAACGCCACGTCCGGGTCTCCCGGAGGGGTTCCGGTGCCCCCGAAAACGGAAGATCCACCG
>NZ_JNXE01000164.1 GCF_000716605.1 Streptomyces sp. NRRL F-525
GGTACTGATGGAGAGCACTGGCAGTTGTGTCGACAAAGGCGTCGGGGATGGCGTTGGCATCGACCCAGCGGACCTGGGAGTGCTTGCGAGGTTCGCGGTTTTCGGGTTCGCCGGTCCATTCGTGGGCGGCGAAGACGACGGTGAGGAAGCCGTTGGGGGCTTCGACGCCCCAGGCGCCGTGGATGATGTGGGCGACCTTGAGGGACTCGGGCTTCACCGTGAGGCCGGTCTCCTCGTAGAGCTCGCGTACGGCGGTATCGGTGATGGGCTCGCCCGGCTCGCTCTTGCCGACGGGGAGGTCCCACATGCCCTGGGCGAACTTGGCGTTCTCGCTGCGTTGGAGGAGGACGACGCGGTTGGTGGCCTTGTCGTGGA
>NZ_JNXE01000165.1 GCF_000716605.1 Streptomyces sp. NRRL F-525
GTTCTGGAAGGCGGTGCCGCAGGGGCAGAGTTCGACGACGGCGTCGCGGTTCGCCTCGTGCGCGGCCTCGTACACCGCCTTCCAGAACCGCGCGAGACCCTCGGTCGACTCCTCGGGGCGGGCGTGCCCGTGCGCCGGGTTGTAGCAGGGCGTGACGGCGTTGAGGTGCTGGCCGTCGATCTTGAGCCCTTCGTATCCCCAGTCACCGATGAACCGCTTCACCTGCCCGACGAAGTAGTCCACCGTCGGCCGGTACGCGGGGCACAGGGTCCAGGCGTCCCACCAGCTCACGCGCTGCTTGTTGCCCTCACGATCCAGCAGGAGCATGTCGGAGTGGTCCCGGTACAGGCTGCTCTCCGGGTCCGCCGCCAGCG
>NZ_JNXE01000166.1 GCF_000716605.1 Streptomyces sp. NRRL F-525
GGGTGGGCGCGGGGCGGGGCGGGGATGCGGGTGGGGCTGGGGGCGCCGGTGTGGTCGGGGATTCCGGGGACGCCGATGTCACCGGTGCGGGCGAGCCCGTGGACGGGCCTCGCGTGCATGGGGCCGTTAGCCACGCCAATCGCATCGCGGACGCCGGGCAGAGCAGCCAGGCCGCAGGCCCCGAGGCTCCGGGGCGTGCCGGAACCGCCGATGTCGCCGACGCGGACGAGCCGGTCAACGCGCCCTGCGCACCCGAACCTCACACCCCGCTGCTCGACACCCAGACCCCGGTGCCCCACATTCCTCGCACCCAAGCCCCTGCCTCCGACGCCCCCGAGCCCACCCCCCACTCGCCCCCCTCACCCCGCCC
>NZ_JNXE01000167.1 GCF_000716605.1 Streptomyces sp. NRRL F-525
CCGCACACTCACCCAGATCTCCGCCGGCGCGGGCGGCGCAGCCTCCGCCAGCACATGCGTCAGCGCGCTCTCCAGCTCCTCGACTCCCTGGGCGAGCAACTCCCCGAGCGGCCGCCCGAGCACCGACGTACGCCCGATACCCAGCGCCCGAGCCGCATGAGCGTTCACCACCGCGGGCCGCAGATCCGCGTCCACGAGCACCACGCCCCACGAAGCGTCCTCGAACAGTGCCTCGCTCAACGCGATCGACCGCTCCAGATCGATCTGCACATGCACCTCGCTCAAGGCGCAGTACAGCCCGGCGGGCTTCCCGTCCGGCCCCCGCACGGCCGCCGACTGCGTCCGTACGAGGACCCGTCCACCGT
>NZ_JNXE01000168.1 GCF_000716605.1 Streptomyces sp. NRRL F-525
AGCAAGGACACTGCTCCCGAAGCCGCAGCCACCATCACAGCCACCCCGGACGCGGACGACACCGCCGCCCGCTACGAGCCGTACCCGGGCCCCACGTTTTTCCATGGCGGCCGCCACTCCGACATCATCACCGCGATGGCCCGCCGCCTCGAGGCCGAAGGCCACGGCGACGGCCGATACCTCGGCCCGGACTGGACGAACGCCCACCGCGACGCGTTCGCCCGGTTCCAGCAGACGCTGCGCCCCAAGGGAGCCGGCGACGTGACCGGCATCCCCGACGAAACCGCGTGGGAACGCCTCCTAGTTCCGCGCGTGAGCCCCCTTCCCAGGGAGTCCTGACCATGTCCACGACGCCCCCATCC
>NZ_JNXE01000169.1 GCF_000716605.1 Streptomyces sp. NRRL F-525
CTCCGCCGACCCGACCAGCACCCACGAAGGCTCCGGCTCCGCCACCACCCCAGGCGCCGCCGCCAACTCCGCCCACTCCACCTCGAACAGGGCATCCCGAATGCCGCCAGCGGTCGTCCCGCCCAGCTGCTCGACCGGCACGGGCCGGGAGACCAGCGACTGCAGACTGAGCACCAGACCACCGGTCCCGTCGGCGGCCTCGAGAGACAGCGTGTGAGCGGCGGACCGCATCAGACGCACCCGCAGGGCGGAGGCACCCGCGGCATGCAGACGCAACCCACTCCAACCGAACGGCAGATGCACACCCTCCCCGGCATCCCCACGGCCCTCACCCGCCGGATCCGCAAGCGCCACATCCAAC
>NZ_JNXE01000170.1 GCF_000716605.1 Streptomyces sp. NRRL F-525
CCGTCGTCCGGATCGGTGAGCCGGGCGCCGAGCAGCAGGCTCGCGGTGTGTCCGCCCATCGAGTGCCCGGCGACCGCGACCCTGCTCCGGTCCAGCCGGCCGGAGAGCTGTGGGACGGCCTTCTCCAGGAGGTCGACCCCGTCGAGGACACGCGTCATGTCCTCGGCGCGCGACCGCCAGAACAGGGGCGCTCCGGGGGTCCCGGGATCGAGAGCCAGCGTCCGCGAGCTGAGATGGGTCGGCTGGATCACGACGAAGCCGTGTGCCGCCCAGTAGGTGGCCAGCGGCGCGTAGCCGTCCAGGGAGGAGAGGTGGTTCGAGTAGCCCTGGCCGTGGGAGAGCAGGATCACCGGGAGGCCG
>NZ_JNXE01000171.1 GCF_000716605.1 Streptomyces sp. NRRL F-525
CGTCGCCGTCGAGGACGACCACGTGGCGGCCCGGCCGGGCCAGCGCCACGCCCAGGCCGACGGGGGCGGCCATGCCCATGGACCCGACCAGGTAGAAGTTCTCGGGCCGGTCGGCGGTGTTGTAGAGGTCGCGGGTGATGAACCCGCAGGTGGACACGTACAGGGACGTGGGGAACTTCTCGGTGACCGCGCGGATCGCGTCCTGGATGCCGAACATGCTCAGATGCCTTCCTTGACGATGAGGACGGGAGTGGTGCGTCCGTCCTCGGCGGCCGCGAGGCAGCGCTCGACGGAGCCGTGGGGGTCGCTCGGGTCGAAGACGGTGTGGCGCAGGCCGAACACGTCGAGGAGGTTGAGC
>NZ_JNXE01000172.1 GCF_000716605.1 Streptomyces sp. NRRL F-525
TGCATAACGTGGATGCGCGCGTACGACACCACTGCCGAGGCCGGCACGTGCAACTCACCTGAAAGGGCGCGATGTTCGACACCGAAGACGTGGGCGTGTTCCTCGGCCTGGACGTCGGCAAGACCGCTCACCACGGCCACGGACTCACCCCGGCCGGGAAGAAGGTCCTCGACAAGCAGCTGCCCAACAGCGAGCCGAGACTGCGGGCCGTCTTCGACAAGCTGGCCGCGAAGTTCGGCACGGTCCTGGTGATCGTGGACCAGCCCGCTTCCATCGGCGCCCTCCCGCTCACGGTCGCCCGGGACGCCGGCTGCAAGGTCTGTCTCTTATACACATCTCCGAGCCCA
>NZ_JNXE01000173.1 GCF_000716605.1 Streptomyces sp. NRRL F-525
CCTAGCCCCGGCCCGATGTGGCCGGGGCAACGCGTGCCCGAAACAGGGGCACCCTGACCAACTACGCCCCCAACCACCGGGAGCCCGCACGTGACCGACACACCTAACGACCCCCAAACCCAAGCCAAAGCAGCACGAGCCCGCCAGAAAGCCGACGCCCTGGCCAAGAAGGCGGACAAGCTGACGGCCCAGGCTGAGCAGCGTGCCAGCCGGGCGTTCGACATGTACGGCCGGTTCCCCGGCGGCCAGCCGCTGCTCACCGGCCACCACTCGTACCGAAGTGCCCGACGTGCCAAGAACCGCGCCGACGCAGCCTCCGACCGTGCCATCGACGCCTACAAGG
>NZ_JNXE01000174.1 GCF_000716605.1 Streptomyces sp. NRRL F-525
ACCCTGAGCAGCTCGGCGACCTGCGGGCTGGTCAGGGAGTAGTACACGGTGGATCCCTCCTTGCGGGACACCACCAGGTTCGCCCGGCGCAACACCGCGAGCTGCTGGGACAGATGGGCCGGCTCGATCCCCACCTCGGGGAGCATCTCCGCCACCGCGTGCTCACGCTCGCTCAGCAGCTCCAGGACCCGGATGCGGGCCGGGTGGCCGAGCGTCTTGAAGAACTCGGCCTTCAACTGGTACAGCGGCGTGCTCATCGTGCCTTCGCCCTCCTCGCGCCGCGGCGGCGCGGCCCGGTCGGCCCGCCCGGGGCGCGTCGCGCCCGTCCCGTCCTCATCAG
>NZ_JNXE01000175.1 GCF_000716605.1 Streptomyces sp. NRRL F-525
GACAGGTTCAGGCCCCGGACGCTCCCCCGCGTCCTCGCCCGGCGAGGCCCGCGGGCCCGCGCCCGGCCTCTCCGCACCGTTCCGAGATCCCTGAGCCCGACTGGTTCGACCGCAAGGGCAACCCGCCGAACTCGTCACTGATCGTGTGGACGGGCACCAGCTGGCGCACGCTGGCGTGGACCGATTACCAGGCCGCGCACATCGCCGCCGCGCTCGGCATCGGCGCCGGCGGCCCGTACGAGTGGGCGGAGGGCTGGGGCCCGCGCCACCCCGACCGCGACATGCACGACTGGACGCAGGAAGGCCGGGAGCTCACCCACCGCATCCCGGACACGGAG
>NZ_JNXE01000176.1 GCF_000716605.1 Streptomyces sp. NRRL F-525
CCCCACCGCCGTCCTGGCCCGCAACGAGGTCAACGTCGTCCGCGACCGCTACGGCCTCCCCCCGATCACCACGTACGACGTGAAGATCCCCCTGGACGACGGAACCGACAAGCGGCCGCTGCCGGAGAACATGTTCTTCCTGCTGCCGCCCAACGCCCGCGACATGGCGGAGACCCAGTACGGGCTCACTGCCGAAGGCATCGTGCTGTCCTCCGGCTCCAACCCGTCCATTGAGAGGGAGGAAGCGCCGGGCATCATCGTCACCTCCGGCTACGACGACGACCCGGTCCGCGTGTGGACCAAGGGTGCCGCCGCCGCCCTGCCGGTCCAGCTGCAC
>NZ_JNXE01000177.1 GCF_000716605.1 Streptomyces sp. NRRL F-525
CGAGTTCGAGGCCCGCTACCGGCTGGAGTACAGCCGCTTCTACGAGTTCCTGGTCGGCTTCTACGACATGCACCATTCGGAGGACTCCTATTTCTGGCAGGCCCGGAAGATCTCCAACACAGCGGACTCCGACCTGCAGTCCTTCGTCGAACTGATCGGCGGAGTCTCCTCCGACGAGTTCGCCGACACGGCCCGGGCCAGGCAGCGGTTCTCCGAGGCGTCCGACGAGATGGCCGGCATGACGCACACCGCCGCAGGCGACGCCGACGGGCCGCACGGCGCCGTGCCGGGAAAGGTGGTGGGCCGCCTCATGGAGCAGAGCGCCGCACTGCAGGCA
>NZ_JNXE01000178.1 GCF_000716605.1 Streptomyces sp. NRRL F-525
GTTCGAGCAGGCCGCCCACTCCCTCGCCGCCTAGGAGTCCGATGAACGCCACGACCACCACGCCCCCCAAGACCCTGAACCTGCTCCGGATCGCCACCGAGCTGGTCACCGAGGGAGCCCGGCACGGATCACCGTCCATGCTGATGCGCCGAATCCGCCAGAACCACGACATCACGATTGGCTTCGAAACCGCCCGAGCCCTTCTCACGGACCTGTTCGCGGCCGGCGTGGTTGGACCGTACAACCGAGACACGCACGCCTACCCGGTCCTCCTGGACCGGCATGACGCCCTCAGCACGCTGGACGACTACATCCAGTCCGGCACCACAGACTGGT
>NZ_JNXE01000179.1 GCF_000716605.1 Streptomyces sp. NRRL F-525
AGGTGATGCGCAACGGCGGTCCCACCGCGTACCGCGCCGACCTCGCCCACCGGGCCACCGAGCGCCGCGCCCACCGGCGCAGGCAGGCGGCTCCCCGGGGGCCGCAGGCGCTCCCGCCCGCCCACGGGCGGGACGCCGAGGCCGTGCGCGAGTACGAGGAGACGCTGACCACCGTCTTCATACAGCAGGGCACGCCGAAGATGATGGCCCGGGTGATGGCGTGCCTCTGCGTCAGCGACAGCGGCAGCCTCACCGCGTCCGAACTCGTCCGGCACCTCCAGGTCAGCCCGGCGTCCGTCTCCAAGGCGGTCGCCTTCCTGGACGAGCAGGGCC
>NZ_JNXE01000180.1 GCF_000716605.1 Streptomyces sp. NRRL F-525
TCCCTGTACTCCGCCTCCGACGCCGGGCAGGCCGGGCACAAGACACGGAAGGTGAAGGTCAAGGGCAAGGGCGGCAAGGTCACCATCAAGGAGATCGAATACTTCGATCTCGGCGCCGTCGAACGCAAGATCAAAAGCGCGGCGAAGGCCACCACCGCCTGGAACAAGGACCTCGAGAAGGTCGCCGACCGGGTCGGCGGGGACGTTGCCGAAGCCCTCGCCGCGATGGGCGAGGACGGCATGAAACTCGCTCACAAGATGGCCACCGGCAGCACCAAGTACATCAACGACATGGCCAAGGCCCTGCGCAACCTCCAGGCCACCGCGAAGGCG
>NZ_JNXE01000181.1 GCF_000716605.1 Streptomyces sp. NRRL F-525
CCGGCCAGCCGGAGCAGGAGTTGTTTCACGTCGGTGGCCGCGACGCGGTCTCCGACAGCGCGGGGGGTGGAGCAGATGAGGAGCGGACCGTCGTCGTCGCTCGCGGGGAGGCGGCCGTGGCTGCCTCGAATAGGTGACGCGTCGAGGGGCACGACCGCCATGCGGTAGCGCATGCCCATTTTCTTGCGGGCGAGCGCGGTCGCCGCCTTGACCTTGACGTAGGGGTCGAGGGGGTCCATGAACAGCTCGACCGGGTCGTAGCCGGGTTTGCGGTGGATCTCGACGAGCTGCGCGAAGTCGGGCGCGCGGTCGTCGTCGAGCCAGTAGTAGTAC
>NZ_JNXE01000182.1 GCF_000716605.1 Streptomyces sp. NRRL F-525
TCCACGGACGTCCAGCGGGCCCAGAGCCGGGTGAACGCCTCGGAGGCGATCTCGTGGGCCGTCTCGTCGTCGTCGACGAGCCGGCGGCACCAGCCGGCGAGGCGCGGATACAGGGCGGCGAACAGCTCGGACGCCGCCCTGTCACGGGACCGTTTCAACGCTCTCCATGGTCGTGAGGGTATGCGGTGCGGTGCGCACCGGGGCCTGTTCTAGCGGCCCTTGGTGGCGCTCAGTTCGGCGAAGACGATCACGTTGTCCCGGTACTCCTGGCCGTCGCGCGGACCGCCGCAGGTGATGAGCCGCAACTCCGGCCCCGCCACGTCCCCGTAGAC
>NZ_JNXE01000183.1 GCF_000716605.1 Streptomyces sp. NRRL F-525
ATCTACACCTAAGCCTTCGTCGGCAGCGTCAGATGTGTATAAGAGACAGCTTGTACTTCGCGGTGCAGATCTCGGGGACCGTGTAGAAGCCCTCCTTGATGACCGTGTCGTTGATGTTCTCCGTGGTCAGCGACACGACCGGGATCAGCGCGGACGGGACGTCCTTCGCGCTGTCGCTGGAGACCTTGTCCTTGGCGATGGAGTCCAGCTTCTCGCCCTTGGCCAGCGCGACGGCCATCTCGGCGACGGCGTTGGCTTCCGACGGGTAGGACTTGAAGACGCTCATGTACTGCTCACCGGCGACGATGCGCTGTACGGCGGCGAGCTCCGC
>NZ_JNXE01000184.1 GCF_000716605.1 Streptomyces sp. NRRL F-525
GTCGTAGACCAGTGATTCGTCCTCCGTGGACCAGACGGCGGGGATCATGCCGGGGTCGATGCCTTCGAATCCGGGCGGGAGGTCTGCGAGGTTGGTCTGGTCGGAGTCGGTGCGCAGGATGAGCCATGTGCCGCCCTTGATGAGGTTGGCGCGGATGGCTTGTTCCCCGCCGAGCTGGTCCAGGTTGACGACCTGGTTGATCAGGACCCAGGGCATGCCCAGGGAGCGGCCCAGGGAGGCGCCAGCCTTGACGATGGCGACGGCTTCCTTGCGGTTGGGCATTCCGGGGCCGAGGACCTGTCCGGCCTCGTCCAGGATGGTGGGGGTCAG
>NZ_JNXE01000185.1 GCF_000716605.1 Streptomyces sp. NRRL F-525
GGCCGTCACAGAGCCGCCGGACGCCGAAGCTGAAGACGCGCCCGACGAGCCCACACCGCCGGCCCCGCCGCTGCTGCTCTCGGCGAAGACCGCGCCCGCGCTGCGCGACCAGGCCGACCGGCTACGGACCTACCTGCTGAACCAACCCGACCTCGAACTGGCCACGGCACGTGCCGCGTTGGCAGCCGGCCGGGCCCGGTTCGACCACCGCGCGGTACTGCTGGCCGACGACCGCGAGCAGCTGCTGACCGACCTCGACACACTGAGCAAGGGCAACACCGCACCCGGCATCGTGCAGGGCACCTACCAGCCTGGCAAGACCGCCTTCCGTATGCGGCCGCCCTCGACACGGCCTGCGCAGCACTCAACCCGCACCTGCCCCGGCCACTGAAGGACGTACTGCTCGACACCGACCCGACCGACCTCAACACCACCGCCTACACCCAGCCCGCACTCTTCGCCCTGCAGACCGCCCTGTTCCGGCTCCTCGAACACCAC
>NZ_JNXE01000186.1 GCF_000716605.1 Streptomyces sp. NRRL F-525
CGGCATCAGCGTCGGCCAGGACCTGCAGGCCGAGATGCTGGAGTCGCACGGCGAGCTGAGTCTGCGCGGCGCCACCATCGGCGTGTCGCTGAGCCTGCGCGGCGCCCGGCTCCTGAACCCGTACACGCGGCACGCGCTGAACGCCCCGCAGCTGACGGTGGAGCGCACGCTGTACCTGACCCCGGCGGGCCTGGGCAGCCCGCTGCTGCGCGGCACCACGCCCGCGCAGGGCACCCGGATCCAGCACTTCGAGTGCGAGGGCGGGGTGCGGCTCGACGACGGGCGGTTCGGCGACGCGCTCGACCTGGAGCACGCCCGGTTCACCT
>NZ_JNXE01000187.1 GCF_000716605.1 Streptomyces sp. NRRL F-525
TCACCACCCGCCCCGACACCCTGTTCGGCGCGACCTACATGGTGCTGGCGCCCGAGCACCCGCTGGTCGAGAAGTTCACCCCGGACGCCTGGCCCGAGGGCACCCACGAGGTGTGGACCGGCGGCCACGCCACGCCCGCCGAGGCCGTCGCCGCCTACCGCGCGCAGGCCGCCTCCAAGTCCGACGTCGAGCGCCAGGCCGAGGCCAAGGACAAGACCGGCGTCTTCATCGGCGCGTACGCCACCAACCCGGTCAACGGCGAGCAGGTCCCGGTCTTCGTCGCCGACTACGTGCTGATGGGCTACGGCACCGGCGCCATCATGGCC
>NZ_JNXE01000188.1 GCF_000716605.1 Streptomyces sp. NRRL F-525
CCGACGTCCTGGTCACGGACCTGACCGCCCGCGCCACCCGGGGCCGCGAGGGCGCCCATTGGTCCAACGTCGACTTCCGGTCCACGCCGGGCGAGCTCGAACCGCAGCTCGGCTGGGCGATGGGCAACGCGGGAATCGTCCGCGAACTGCTCCGCTACGTACGCCTGGCCCGTGGCGGCGACCCCGCGTACGTCTTCACCTGGCCCGACCAGCCCCCGGTACCGGTACCCGCCTGACCGAACCGAGCGAACCGACCGAACCGGACCACGGCGATCGGGCGCCGCCGATGTGCCCCCTGCCACGGTGGATGCCGAAGGGAGGCCGC
>NZ_JNXE01000189.1 GCF_000716605.1 Streptomyces sp. NRRL F-525
ATCCGGTACGGCGTCATCCCCGCGAGCCGGGGCGGCAAGCTCAAGACGCTCATCCAGGGAATCGCCGTCGGCATGTACGTCCTGGCGCTGACGGGGCCCCTGGCCACCCTGAGGTTCTGGGTGATGGCGGCGGCGGTCGTCCTGACCGTCGCGACCGGCCTGGACTATGTGAAGCAGGCCATTGTGCTGCGCCGCCGGGGAATCGCCGAACGCAGAGCGGCGTTGAAGGAGACGGAAGTTTGAGTTCCACGGCCGCCGACGTGGTGCGACTACTCACGGTCAGGGGCGAGACCCTCGCGGTCGCCGAGGGCGACGAGGTGG
>NZ_JNXE01000190.1 GCF_000716605.1 Streptomyces sp. NRRL F-525
GGTGGGGCTCCTGGTCGTGCTCGGCTGTGCCGGAGTACGGCGGTTCCCGCTCATCCTAAGCGGACGCTCAGCACGCCCCTCGGGGAAGGGTGCAGGTCAAGGCACGGCCGGGCACCCCCGACAATGGTCCGGACAGTCCTCACCTACAGAGAAAGCGAAACCTCACCATGGACCTCGGCGTGCGTTGGAAACTGCACGGGGACGGGAAGGTGCCCGCCCCCGGAGCGGTGGTCCGCCCCGACGAACGGCTCTCCTGGCCCCGCACGGCCGGGCTCGGCGCCCAGCACGTGGTGGCCATGTTCGGGGCGTCCTTCGTG
>NZ_JNXE01000191.1 GCF_000716605.1 Streptomyces sp. NRRL F-525
AGGTCGGGGTTGAGGACCTCCGGATGGGTCGAGAGCATGCCGTGCGGAAGCCCTTCGTACGACTTCAGGGTGGCGTTCGCCAGGAGTTCGGCCGACTTCGGCGCCGCGTCCGCGTAGGGCCCGACCTGGTCGTCCGTGCCGTGCGCGACCAGGACGGGGACGTCGATCCGCTTGAGGTCGTCGGTGAAGTCGGTCTCCGAGAACGCCGCGATGCATTCGTAGTGGGCGTTGGCCGCGCCCATCATCCCCTGGAGCCACCAGTGGTCGATCAGCCCCTGGGAGACCGTCGCGCCCTCCCGGTTGAAGCCGTAGAAGGG
>NZ_JNXE01000192.1 GCF_000716605.1 Streptomyces sp. NRRL F-525
GCTACCGGCAGCTCGGCGTCACCGGAATGAGCGACCGCTCCAGCCGCCCGCACCACCAGCCTCGCAGGACCGCGGCCGCCGTCGAGGAGCACGTTCTCCGGCTGCGACGCGAGCACCGGATCGGGCCGCTACGACTGGCCGTCCGATGCGGCATCGCCGCCTCGACCGCCCACCGCATCCTGGTCCGGCACGGCCTGCCGCCACTGGCCGCCCTGGACCGGGCCACCGGCGAGCCCGTCCGCCGCTACGAACGCGCCCGACCCGGCGAACTGGTCCACATCGACGTCAAGAAGCTGGGCCGCACCCCGACGGCGGCG
>NZ_JNXE01000193.1 GCF_000716605.1 Streptomyces sp. NRRL F-525
CCCGGGCCCCCGCCTCGGCCACCCGCCGGACTCCCGCCTCAGGCACCCTCCGGGCTCCCGCCTCGACACCCGACAGCCACCCCGCCTCAGGCACCCTCCGGGCCCCCGCCTCGACCACCCGCCAGCCACCCCGCCTCAGGCATCCGCCAGGCCCCTGCCACAGCCCCCCGCCAGGCTCCCGCCTCGACGGCCCGCCAGCCACCCGCCTCAGCCATCCCCCGGGCCCCCGCCTCGGCCACCCGCCGGACTCCCGCCTCAGGCACCCTCCGGGCTCCCGCCTCGACACCCGACAGCCACCCCGCCTCAGGCACCCTCC
>NZ_JNXE01000194.1 GCF_000716605.1 Streptomyces sp. NRRL F-525
GACTTCCCCCATGACGAAGACCACCGTGCAGCCCTACCCCGCCGGCACCCAGTGGACGTGGACCAGCCCTCGCAGTCGGCACACCTGGACTGAAGAGATCGTCCTGTACGCCGAACCGGACGGCAGTAGCATGTCCGACGACTACCTCCCCGAGGAAGCCGACGCTGAGGAGCTGTGGCGGATGTGGGTGGACCGGTACGCGGTCACCTACCAACAGCGGTACCCGGACAAGTACCGGCAGGGGGAGGTGCCGATCTACTGGTACGTCACACTCCCCACGTTCCGGGGCGTGTTCGAGGCCGCTCCGTACTCCCGG
>NZ_JNXE01000195.1 GCF_000716605.1 Streptomyces sp. NRRL F-525
CATGACGGCCATGCAGTGGATTGCCGACGAACAGGCAGACGGCATCCTCGCCCCCAACCTCGACCGCCTCGCCCGCGAACTCACCGACGACGAACGCGAGAACGCCATCGCCGAGCAGATGGAACGCTGGCGCGATCAGGAAGGCCTCGGCGTACGGGCCATCGCAGCCCGTGCGAACGCCGAAGGCCTACGCAGCAAGCGCGGCGGCCGCTGGCATCCCACCACCGTGGCTCGGCTGTTGTCACCACAGGCCAGGGAGAAGGCGCGAGAGCAGTCCGCGCGGGCCCGGGCGGAGCGCAAGGAGCAGCAACTGTCT
>NZ_JNXE01000196.1 GCF_000716605.1 Streptomyces sp. NRRL F-525
GCTGCTCCCGGACGTGACGGCGGGCCTGGCCTGCCGCGCGGGGGGCCTGGGGGGGCGGCCAGGAGGGGATCTTGTCGCTGGGCAGGGCGTGCAGGCGGGCCAGCAGGAAGGCCGCGTCGTCGGCCGCCTGCTGGTCGGCGGGGAGCAGACCGGCCGTCAGGGTGTCACAGAGGTCTTCCAGATCGAGGCGCGCGCCGCCCTCACCCGCCGCGGCACCGTACGCGGTGGTCAGCAGACCGGCGAGTGTCCGCATGCCCTGGTCCATCTCGCGGGCGGACGACTCCACCAGCCCGTCGGTGTAGAGCACGAGGAG
>NZ_JNXE01000197.1 GCF_000716605.1 Streptomyces sp. NRRL F-525
GCACTCCTGGGCCTTCGCCCAGCTCGGCGCCTTTGTCGAGTACAAGGCCAAGCGGGCGGGTGTTGCCGTGGTCCATGTGGACCCGCGCAACACCTCCCGCCAGTGCTCCGAGTGCTGGCACACCCACCGCACCAACCGGGTGACACAGGCACGGTTCGTGTGCCGGTCCTGCGGGATCGTCCTGCACGCGGACCACAACGGCTCCCGCAACATCGCCCACCGGGCCGATGCTGCGTGGCAGCGGGGCGCAGTCAACCGCCCCAGAACGCCATAGGCGTTCCGGACGCAGGGTCCCACAGGGGAACATCAGCAC
>NZ_JNXE01000198.1 GCF_000716605.1 Streptomyces sp. NRRL F-525
GGGCCAAGGAAGGGCGCTTGCGTGCGGCGGCCTACCGGCACTTGCGGCTCCATGCAGACTTCGTCAACGCCACACTGCTATTTGCACCTCCTGTTAGCGACACCACTCACTTCAGCGTAAACGTGTACGGGCGCTCTCGGCAGATCCGTTTCCAGCACTTGAGCTGGCTCTTTCATCCGCAGGTACTCGCGCAGTCTGTGCGCCACAACGGCCGCGGCGATTCTCCGGGTGTCAAGTACCGGGGCACGTGGGACATGCGCCCGCATCAAAAGCGGATCATCATGGTGGACGAGGCTCGCCTCACGAAGTGG
>NZ_JNXE01000199.1 GCF_000716605.1 Streptomyces sp. NRRL F-525
GCCCGGCGGCCAGGGCGAGGACGACCGAGGCGGCGAGAACTGCATGGCTACGGGCACGCATCGACTACTCCAGGTGAAGGGGTTGCGGCGGAAGGACCGTGATCATCCTTGTACGCGGCGTCCCCATGGCGGATCGTCGCTGAGGAGGGTGTCCGCCCCTGGACCGGACTCGGGGAACATCCCCATGAAGAGCGGGAGTTGTGAGGGTCGTCCCTTACGGGACCGGAACGGCCGCGTTGGCGTCGCGCAGCGCGCACAGTACGTCGATGCGGTTGGTGGGGATCGAGTCGACGCCCTGTCTCTTATACACA
>NZ_JNXE01000200.1 GCF_000716605.1 Streptomyces sp. NRRL F-525
CCTACGAGGAGATCGAGCACACCGACGTCATCGTGATGTGGGGCTCCAACGCCCGTTTCGCGCACCCGATCTTCTTCCAGCACGTGCTGAAGGGCATACGGGGCGGCGCCCGCATGTACGTGGTGGACCCGCGCCGCACCTCGACCGCCGAGTGGGCGGAGAGCTGGCTCGGACCGAACGTCGGCACGGACATCCCGCTGGCACACGCGGTCGGCCGGGAGATCATCCACGCGGGCCTGGCCAACGAGGCGTTCATCGAACGCGCGACGACGGGCTACGACGACTACAAGGCCCTGGTCGAACCCTGGAC
>NZ_JNXE01000201.1 GCF_000716605.1 Streptomyces sp. NRRL F-525
GGCCGCCGCGTCCGCCGGACCGTCCGCGAACAGCGGCCCGATCCGGGCCTCGTCCTGGGCGGGACGAACCACCCCGTACCCGGTCAGACGCCCGTCGACGACCCGGGCCAGGGCGCGGTGCCCGGGGGTGGTGAGCCAGGCGGAGAGGAACCGCGGCCGGTCGGCGTGGTGGCAGGCGCCGTCGTACGCCGCGAGGGCGGCCGCGCCGACCCGCCCGGCGGGGACATCCCCCGCCAGGTGAGCGACGCCTACTTCGCCAGCCTCAACCGCGGCAAACGCAGCATCTGCCTCGACCTCACGACCGACGA
>NZ_JNXE01000202.1 GCF_000716605.1 Streptomyces sp. NRRL F-525
CCCTGTGGGCCTCCGGCCACCACACCGGCCTCGACTTCGCCGCCCCCACGGGCACGCTGCTCAAGGCGGTGCACGGCGGCACCATCACGTCGGCCGGCTGGGACGGGTCGTACGGCTACAAGACGGTGCTCACCCTCGACGACGGCACCGAGCTCTGGTACGCGCACCAGTCCTCCATCAACGTCAGCGTCGGCCAGAAGGTCACCACCGGTGACGTCATCGGCCGCGTCGGCGCCACCGGCAACGTCACCGGCGCCCACCTCCACCTCGAGGTCCACACCGCCGGCGGCACCGGCATCGACCCGAT
>NZ_JNXE01000203.1 GCF_000716605.1 Streptomyces sp. NRRL F-525
GCGTCAGGGCTCGATGAGGCCGACGCGGATGGCGTAGCGCGTCAGCTCCAGCCGGTCCCGAAGCCCCAGCTTCTGCAGCAGGTTGGCCCGGTGCCGCTCCACCGTCTTGACGCTGATCACCAGGAGCCGCGCGATCTCCTTCGAGGAGTGCCCCTCGGCGACGAGCTTCAGGATCTCCTCCTCCCGCTCCGTGATCGGGCGCGCCGGCAGCCGGTCACCGGAGCGGATGCGGTCCAGATAGGTGCGGATCAGCGCCGACTCGGCACCCGGGTAGATGAACGGCTCGTCGCGCAGCGCCGCGCGGCAC
>NZ_JNXE01000204.1 GCF_000716605.1 Streptomyces sp. NRRL F-525
CGTCTACGTCATCGCACGCGGGAAGAACATGGGCCGCCGGGAGACGGAACACGCCGGCGCCCGCCAGGAGGAGTTCAACGCCTACATCAGGAAGACCGCGAGCGGCGGACGGCGCTCCAGCGTCGACGAACTGGCCCGGCTCTCCGAGATCCGCGATCAGGGTGCCATCACGGACGAGGAGTTCCGCAGGGCGAAGGAGCTGGTCCTGAGCGGCCACGGCCCGGCGGAACACGCGGGCCGGGCTCCCACCACATCCAGCCCTTCCGCCCGCTGACCATCCGCACGCCACGAATCGAGGCGCACGA
>NZ_JNXE01000205.1 GCF_000716605.1 Streptomyces sp. NRRL F-525
AGACAGCTGGTAAGCCGTACGGCCACAAGGAGAAGTCCGTGGACCACACCGCAGTCTTGCGATCCATCGGTGATTCGATACTCGCCGATCAGTTGGGGCTGGAGCTCCACGATGAAGTGGTGGTGCGCACTCGTACGTTCATCCGCGAGGGCAAGCGCACCGTGTTCGCCGTGTCGTGCATCAACATGCGGGCCCTCGGCGACGTGCCTGAACTGCTGAGCACAGAGCCCTTCGGCCAGTTCTGGCAGGAGGTCTACAAAGCGCGTACAGGTCGAACGGTCTCGAAGTCGCCGGAGCGCCGGAG
>NZ_JNXE01000206.1 GCF_000716605.1 Streptomyces sp. NRRL F-525
CGTGCTGCGGGCGGCGCGGGAGCTGCGGATCGAGGTGCCGGGGGAGCTGGCTGTCGCCGGGTTCGACGACATCAAGGAGGCGGATCTCGCCGACCCGCCCCTGACGACGGTCGCCTCGGACCGGTCGGCGATGGCACGGTCCGCCGTGGACCTGGTCCTGGACGACGGCCTGCGGGTGGCGGGCTCCCGCCGCGAGCGGCTGAAGGTGTTCCCGTCGCAGCTGGTCGTACGGCAGTCCTGCGGCTGCGCGTAGCTGCCGCCCAGGCGCGGCGCGCGCCCTTGCCCCGACGGACGCCCTTATAT
>NZ_JNXE01000207.1 GCF_000716605.1 Streptomyces sp. NRRL F-525
GCGAGCAGGCCGCCCGCCACGACCGCCAGCGGTCCGAGCGCGGGATCGCGCTTGGCGGCGCCCTCGGCCAGGGACGGACCCCACACCTGCGCGGCGTGTTCCGGCGCGTAGAGGAACGGCAGCCAGCCGTCGGCCAGTTCGGCGGTCATCCGGACGTTGGCCGGGCCGAGTGCGGCGACGTACACGGGGATGGTGTCGCGCACCGGGTGGGTGAGCAGCTTGAGGGGTTTGCCGAGCGTGCCGCCCTTCTCGGGCGGCAGGGGCAGATCGGTGATGCCGCGGTGCTCGATCACCTCGCGCCG
>NZ_JNXE01000208.1 GCF_000716605.1 Streptomyces sp. NRRL F-525
GGCATCCTCTCCGTCGAACGCGGACAGATCGAGGCCGCCCAGTCCCTCGGTCTCGGCCCCTGGCGGCGGTTCCGGCGCATCGTGCTGCCGCAGGCGATGCGCTCCATCGTGCCGCCCGCCGGGAACATGCTGATCGGCACCCTCAAGGGCACCTCCATCGTCAGCATCATCGCCGTGCAGGACCTGCTGTACTCCGTCCAGCTCGTCTACCACCGCACCTACGAGGTCATCCCGCTCCTCCTCGTCGCCACCCTCTGGTACGTCGCCGTCACCTCGGTGCTGAGCGTCGGCCAGTACTACGT
>NZ_JNXE01000209.1 GCF_000716605.1 Streptomyces sp. NRRL F-525
GAACCAGTCGGGGTTCCAGCCGGCGTAGACGATGCCCTGCTGCACCATGCCGAACATGAACGCCCCGAAGACCGGGCCGATCGCCGAACCGGCACCACCGGTCAGCAGACAGCCGCCGATCACGGCAGCCGAGATGTAGATCAGCTCCTGGCCCACACCCTCGCCGGACTGCACGGTGTTGAACGTGAACAGCTGGTGCATGCCGATGAACCAGGCACCGAGACCGACCAGCATGAACAGCGAGATCTTCGTGAACGCCACCGGCACACCCACGGCCCGCGCGGAGTCCTTGTTGCCACCC
>NZ_JNXE01000210.1 GCF_000716605.1 Streptomyces sp. NRRL F-525
GTCCGGGCTGGTGCCGCCGGTGAACGACTCGGTGGTGGTGACCTGGGTGACGTCCTCGCCCAGGTACTGGCCGCCGAAGGTGAGCGTCCACGGGCCGCCGGCGTTGCCGGTGACCACGATGTCGCCCGGGTTGACGTTCGACAGGCCCTCGAGGGCGGTCTGCACGGCGGCTGCGGTGGCGTTGAAGGCGATCGCCGCGGTGGTCTGCCCACTGAAGGTGATCGTGAAGGTGCCGCCGGTCGGGCCGCCGGTCACGGTGAGGGTTTCGACCTCGTTGGAGACCGCGTTGTACGGCGCGTAC
>NZ_JNXE01000211.1 GCF_000716605.1 Streptomyces sp. NRRL F-525
GAACCAGTCGGGGTTCCAGCCGGCGTAGACGATGCCCTGCTGCACCATGCCGAACATGAACGCCCCGAAGACCGGGCCGATCGCCGAACCGGCACCACCCGTCAGCAGACAGCCACCGATCACAGCAGCCGAGATGTAGATCAGCTCCTGGCCCACACCCTCACCGGACTGCACGGTGTTGAACGTGAACAGCTGATGCATACCGATGAACCAGGCACCGAGACCGACCAGCATGAACAGCGAGATCTTCGTGAACGCCACCGGCACACCCACGGCCCGCGCGGAGTCCTTGTTGCCACCC
>NZ_JNXE01000212.1 GCF_000716605.1 Streptomyces sp. NRRL F-525
GCGCGGTTGTGAGGACGTCACGTTCGTGGTCACCGGCGAGGACGGGCGCGCCGAGGAAGACCTGGCATGCGCCCAGTACATCGCGGGGAGAGTCACCGGGTCGGGGGCGGACGCGACCGCGTTCGTGCGCCGCGCCGCGGAGTCGCGCGCCGCCACGGAACTGACGGACGGCATCCGCGAAGGAGCCCACCAGGACGACGTCGCCCTCTGCCTCGAAGTCGACCGCTTCCCCTTCGCCATGGTCGCGACCCTGGAGGACTCGCTGATGATCCTCCGTCCGTGCGGCGTACCGGCGTAGGC
>NZ_JNXE01000213.1 GCF_000716605.1 Streptomyces sp. NRRL F-525
AGCATCTGGAGTTCATCCAGGCGACGATCACGCGGTTGGGCACCAACTCGTTTCTCGTCAAGGGCTGGGCGCTGACCCTGGCCGCGGGTCTGCTGGCGCTCTCCGCCAGCCGCCTGAGCTGGCAGCTCGCGGCCGTCGGCGTGGTGCCGCTGCTCTGTTTCTGGTACCTGGACTGCTTCTTCCTGCGCCAGGAGCGGGCCTTTCGACGGCTGTACGACGCCGCCCGGGTCCCCGACAGCACGGTCGAGGTGCTGTCCATGAACGTGGCGCCGTATCTGGCGCGGATGCCCTGGCCGGAGG
>NZ_JNXE01000214.1 GCF_000716605.1 Streptomyces sp. NRRL F-525
CTTCCAGCCACCCAGGCAGGCACATCCAGTTGAGGATGCCGCCGAGGGTGCGGGGCCATGCTCCGAAGGAGGCCATGTGGTGGTTCGTCTTCGGCATCCCGGCCGCGACCCAGCCGCGAAGCAGGGTCAGGAGCGCGTGGAGAACTTCGGCGCGGTGAAGTTGGAGCCACTCGTTGAGGTCGCCGGCCGCGAACGCTGAAGGGTCGCGGGTGTCAGGCCGGACGTCGGGGTTGAGCCGGACCCAGATGGCGCGGCGGCCGAGGTCGTCGCCGACGGTCAGGTTGTTGCCGTGGACCACCC
>NZ_JNXE01000215.1 GCF_000716605.1 Streptomyces sp. NRRL F-525
GCGGCTTCTCGCCGGGGTTTACATGGCGGGCCGCACCCCGACCGCCGGCATCGTCGTTGTGCTCGACCCCAGAGTCTGGCGGGAAGGGGAGGGGAGCCGGGCGGGGGCAGGCCCGGCCGTCCGCCGGGCCGGTCGACGGCCGGGCGCCGTACTGCCCCCGTCACGGACGCGCCCGCGCGAGCAGACCGCACCCATAGACCGTGGCGGGCGGGGATCACCTGCTGCCGCGATGTGGCCGAGCGCCGCCCAGCTCCCGCCGACCGGCCGCCATCGTGGCCAAGGAGCGTGACGATCAC
>NZ_JNXE01000216.1 GCF_000716605.1 Streptomyces sp. NRRL F-525
GGCCGTCACAGAGCCGCCGGACGCCGAAGCTGAAGACGCGCCCGACGAGCCCACACCGCCGGCCCCGCCGCTGCTGCTCTCGGCGAAGACCGCGCCCGCACTGCGCGACCAGGCCGACCGGCTACGGACCTACCTGCTGAACCAACCCGACCTCGAACTGGCCACGGCACGAGCCGCGTTGGCAGCCGGCCGGGCCCGGTTCGACCACCGCGCGGTACTGCTCGCCGACAACCGCGAGCAGCTGCTGACCGACCTCGACACACTGAGCAAGGGCAACACCGCACCCGGCATCGT
>NZ_JNXE01000217.1 GCF_000716605.1 Streptomyces sp. NRRL F-525
CCGTTGCCGGGCCTTCGCGGCCGGCGCGGACGGTACGGGCTGGGGCGAGGGTGTCGGCCTGGTGCTGCTGGAGCGTTTGTCGGACGCCGAGCGCAACGGACACCAGGTGCTCGCGGTCGTCCGCGGCTCGGCCGTCAACCAGGACGGGCGCAGCAGCCAGTTGACCGCCCCCAACGGGCCGTCCCAGCAACGCGTCATCCGCCAGGCCCTGGCCAACGCCCGGCTGACGGCCGATCAGGTCGACGCGGTGGAGGCGCACGGAACCGGGACGACGCTGGGCGACCCGATCGAG
>NZ_JNXE01000218.1 GCF_000716605.1 Streptomyces sp. NRRL F-525
AATGTTCTGCGGTGGTTGCTCAAGGGTGGAACGTTGATTATTCGGTGTCGCTGCTCATCTCGGGCTGCAAGTACTGCTCTTCGGGGCGTGGAAAGCTGATCACGAGTGACGGGGATGCCGGGCACGCTGTTGGGTGTCTGAGGGTACGGCTGTTAGCCGCCTTCAGTGCCGACCCCGGTGAAACATCGCGTGAGTGGTGTGTGACGGGTGGTTGGTCGTTGTTTGAGAACTGCACAGTGGACGCGAGCATCTGTGGCCAAGTTTTTAAGGGCGCACGGTGGATGCCTTGGC
>NZ_JNXE01000219.1 GCF_000716605.1 Streptomyces sp. NRRL F-525
GTGAGTACAAAGGAAGCGTCCGTTCCTTGAGAACTCAACAGCGTGCCAAAAATCAACGCCAGATATGTTGATACCCCGTCTCCAGCCATCACGGTTGGGGCGAGGTTCCTTTGAAGAAATACATACAGCGAGGACGCTGTGAACGGTCGGGCTTATTCCGCCTGACTGTTCCGCTCTCGTGTATGTGGTCCCGATTACGGGAAAACATTCACGGAGAGTTTGATCCTGGCTCAGGACGAACGCTGGCGGCGTGCTTAACACATGCAAGTCGAACGATGAACC
>NZ_JNXE01000220.1 GCF_000716605.1 Streptomyces sp. NRRL F-525
TTCATCGTTCGACTTGCATGTGTTAAGCACGCCGCCAGCGTTCGTCCTGAGCCAGGATCAAACTCTCCGTGAATGTTTTCCCGTAATCGGGACCACACATCACGAGAGCGGAACAGTCAGGCGGAATAAGCCCGACCGTTCACAGCGTCCTCGCTGTATGTATTTCTTCAAAGGAACCTCGCCCCAACCATCAGAAGATGTTTGGAGACGGGGTATCAACATATCTGGCGTTGATTTTTGGCACGCTGTTGAGTTCTCAAGGAACGGACGCTTCCTTTGTA
>NZ_JNXE01000221.1 GCF_000716605.1 Streptomyces sp. NRRL F-525
GCGACCGACGACATCAGCAACATGGACGGCTTCAGCCAGGCCAAGAAGGTCTTCGCGGCGTCGTTCGACATCGGTGGTGTCGACGTCAAGATCACGATCTTCTACTGGCTGGTGTTCGCGGCGATCGCGACGTGGGTGCTGCTGCGCACGAAGTACGGCAACTGGATCTTCGCGGTGGGTGGCAACAAGGACTCCGCGCGGGCCGTGGGTGTGCCGGTGGCGTTCACGAAGATCTCGCTGTTCATGCTGGTCGGTCTCGGTGCCTGGTTCATCGG
>NZ_JNXE01000222.1 GCF_000716605.1 Streptomyces sp. NRRL F-525
CACCCCCCACCCCCTGACCGCCCCACTACTGCGCCGCAACCGACCCGACACCACCACCCTCCACACCACCCTCGCCCAACTCCACACCACCACCAACACACCCATCTGGACCGGAAAGACCAGCACCACCGCCCCCGACCTCCCCACCTACGCCTTCCAACACCAGCGCTACTGGCTCGACACCCCCACCACCACCGGCAAACCGACCGACCTCGGCCTGGACCGCACCGACCACCCACTGCTCGGCGCCACCGTCGAACTCGCCGAGGGC
>NZ_JNXE01000223.1 GCF_000716605.1 Streptomyces sp. NRRL F-525
GTTCCACCACCGCCCCGACGGGACGATCGCGTACGCGGAGAACCCGCCGAAGAAGTACCAGGACATCTACCCGATCGCCTTCGACCGGGACATGGACGGCCTGATCACCGAGACGGTGCGGGTACTACGTCACTGGATGGACCACGGCGTGCGGATCTTCCGCGTCGACAATCCGCACACCAAGCCGGTCGTGTTCTGGGAGCGGGTGATCGCGGAGATCAACGGCACCGACCCCGACATCATCTTCCTGGCCGAGGCGTTCACGCGCCCG
>NZ_JNXE01000224.1 GCF_000716605.1 Streptomyces sp. NRRL F-525
GGCCGGGGCCGGGTCGGCGTGGGTGGCCGCAACCGGGTTCGCGTGGGTGGCCGGGACCGGGTTCGCCTGAGTGGCGGCAACGGGGTTCGCGTGGGTGGCGGCAACCGGGTCCGCCTGGGTGGCCGGGACCGGGTTCGCGTGGGTGGCCGGGGTCGCGGCGCTGG
Source organism: Streptomyces sp. NRRL F-525 (assembly GCF_000716605.1). GTDB lineage: Bacteria > Actinomycetota > Actinomycetes > Streptomycetales > Streptomycetaceae > Streptomyces. The sequence goes on from NZ_JNXE01000224.1 coordinate 165, forward strand.
CGACGCTGACCATCCCCGCGGCGGCCAGAACGGTTCCGGCGGCCACGCTGAACATCGCGCGGCGGTTATTCGAGAACTTGCGGTGCTTCGACAACGGTGTGCCTCT
>NZ_JNXE01000225.1 GCF_000716605.1 Streptomyces sp. NRRL F-525
GGCCGGGGCCGGGTCGGCGTGGGTGGCCGCAACCGGGTTCGCGTGGGTGGCCGGGACCGGGTTCGCCTGAGTGGCGGCAACGGGGTTCGCGTGGGTGGCCGCAACCGGGTCCGCCTGAGTGGCCGGGACCGGGTTCGCGTGGGTGGCCGGGGTCGCGGCGCTGGCGACGCCGACCATCCCCGCGGCGGCCAGAACGGTTCCGGCGGCCACGCTGAACATCGCGCGGCGGTTATTCGAGAACTTGCGGTGCTTCGACAACGGTGTGCCTCT
>NZ_JNXE01000226.1 GCF_000716605.1 Streptomyces sp. NRRL F-525
CACCACACTCGCGCTGTCGACGCCGTTGAAGTCGATCATCGCGGCGAGGGCAGCACCGTCCTGCCGCTCCTCGGACGAGGCGATCGCCAACGTGCCCCCGGCCGCCAACGTCACGGCCACATCCAGCACCGCCGCGTCGAAGCTGAACGACGCGAACTGCAACGCCGTAAGCCCAGGTCCCACACCGAGAACGGGACCCATCGCCGAGGCAAGGTTGGCCACGGAGGCGTGCTCCACCGCCACACCCTTCGGGCGCCCCGTCGACCCC
>NZ_JNXE01000227.1 GCF_000716605.1 Streptomyces sp. NRRL F-525
TACAAAGGAAGCGTCCGTTCCTTGAGAACTCAACAGCGTGCCAAAAATCAACGCCAGATATGTTGATACCCCGTCTCCAAACATCTTCTGATGGTTGGGACGAGGTTCCTTTGAAGAAATACATACAGCGAGGACGCTGTGAACGGTCGGGCTTATTCCGCCTGACTGTTCCGCTCTCGTGTATGTGCACCGGATTACCGGTAAACATTCACGGAGAGTTTGATCCTGGCTCAGGACGAACGCTGGCGGC
>NZ_JNXE01000228.1 GCF_000716605.1 Streptomyces sp. NRRL F-525
TCAGCTTTCCACGCCCCGAAGAGCAGTACTTGCAGCCCGAGATGAGCAGCGACACCGAATAATCAACGTTCCACCCTTGAGCAACCACCGCAGAACATTCGCCTGCGTTGTGGCCCTGGACCACCAAGCAAGCTTGGCGGCCTAGATGCTCCTTAGAAAGGAGGTGATCCAGCCGCACCTTCCGGTACGGCTACCTTGTTACGACTTCGTCCCAATCGCCAGTCCCACCTTCGACAGCTCCCTCC
>NZ_JNXE01000229.1 GCF_000716605.1 Streptomyces sp. NRRL F-525
AACCGCCGTCTCCGGCGGAGCAATGATCGCCATCCAGGCCACCGAACACGAACTCCGACCCGCCCTCACCCCCGGCATCGACATCGCCGCCCTCAACTCGCCGGACTCGACGGTGATTTCCGGCGACCCCGAGCAGGCCCAGGCGATCGCCGACCACTTCACCGCCCAAGGCCGCAAAACCAGAACACTCACCGTCTCGCACGCCTTCCACTCCCCCCACATGGACACCGCACTCAACGAATTCGTACTGGACCCGACACATCCGCCACACCGTCCGCTTCACCGACGCCGTGCGGCAGCTGAAGCACCAGGGCGTCACCCA
>NZ_JNXE01000230.1 GCF_000716605.1 Streptomyces sp. NRRL F-525
GTCTCCGGCGGAGCAATGATCGCCATCCAGGCCACCGAACACGAACTCCGACCCGCCCTCACCCCCGGCATCGACATCGCCGCCCTCAACTCCCCCGACTCCACGGTGATTTCCGGCGACCCCGAACAAGCCCACACGCTCGCCGACCACTTCACCGCCCAAGGCCGCAAAACCAGAACACTCACCGTCTCGCACGCCTTCCACTCCCCCCACATGGACACCGCACTCAACGAATTCGCGACTACTGGACCCGACACATCCGCCACACCGTCCGCTTCACCGACGCCGTGCGGCAGCTGAAGCACCAGGGCGTCACCCA
>NZ_JNXE01000231.1 GCF_000716605.1 Streptomyces sp. NRRL F-525
CCGCACACCAAGCCGGTCGTGTTCTGGGAGCGGGTGATCGCGGAGATCAACGGCACCGACCCCGACATCATCTTCCTGGCCGAGGCGTTCACGCGCCCGGCGATGATGCACACGCTCGCGCAGATCGGGTTCCAGCAGTCGTACACCTACTTCACCTGGCGCAACACGAAGCAGGAACTCACCGAATACCTCAGCGAGTTGTCGGGGGAAGCCGCCGCCTACATGCGGCCGAACCT
>NZ_JNXE01000232.1 GCF_000716605.1 Streptomyces sp. NRRL F-525
AACCACCACACCCCCACCCAGTTCCTCACCAACCTCGCCACCGCCCACACCCACGGCCACCCCGTAACCTGGCCCACCACCAACCCCGACACCGACACCGACACGAGCACCGACCCCGGCCTGCCCACGTACCCCTTCCAACACCAGCGCTACTGGCTCGACGCCCCCGCCCGCACCGGCGACCTCAGCACCGCGGGTATGGAGAGCGCTGAGCACCCGCTGCTCGGCGCATCCGT
>NZ_JNXE01000233.1 GCF_000716605.1 Streptomyces sp. NRRL F-525
TGATTCCGGGAGTAGTGGCGAGCGAAACCGGATGAGGCCAAACCGTATGCGTGTGAGACCCGGCAGGGGTTGCGTATACGGGGTTGTGGGATCTCTCTTTCACAGTCTGCCGGCTGTGAGGCGAGTCAGAAACCGTTGATGTAGGCGAAGGACATGCGAAAGGTCCGGCGTAGAGGGTAAGACCCCCGTAGTCGAAACGTCAACGGCTCGTTTGAGAGACACCCAAGTAGCAC
>NZ_JNXE01000234.1 GCF_000716605.1 Streptomyces sp. NRRL F-525
TGATTCCGGGAGTAGTGGCGAGCGAAACCGGATGAGGCCAAACCGTATGCGTGTGAGACCCGGCAGGGGTTGCGTATACGGGGTTGTGGGATCTCTCTTCTGTCGTCTGCCGGCGACAGGACGAGTCAGAAACTGTTGATGTAGGCGAAGGACATGCGAAAGGTCCGGCGTAGAGGGTAAGACCCCCGTAGTCGAAACGTCAACGGCTCGTTTGAGAGACACCCAAGTAGCAC
>NZ_JNXE01000235.1 GCF_000716605.1 Streptomyces sp. NRRL F-525
GGCCTTCCGGGCAGTCCTCAGCGCCGATCCGGAGCCTGCGCTCCCCAGCGTTGTCGACGCGGCCGTCGTCGGCGGCTTCCGGATCCGCCGCCGACGAGTTGCGCTCGCCACAGCCGGCGCACTGATCGTCGCAGCCTCCATGGCCGCCGTGGCCGTCAACCTGCCCTCGCTGGGCGGCGAACGCGCTCCGGTGCCCCTGGCCCCCGCCAGCACCGCCCACCCGACGCCGCAC
>NZ_JNXE01000236.1 GCF_000716605.1 Streptomyces sp. NRRL F-525
GTGCGGCGTCGGGTGGGCGGTGCTGGCGGGGGCCAGGGGCACCGGAGCGCGTTCGCCGCCCAGCGAGGGCAGGTTGACGGCCACGGCGGCCATGGAGGCCACGACGATCAGTGCGCCGGCTGTGGCGAGCGCGACTCGTCGGCGGCGGATCCGGAAGCCGCCGACGACGGCCGCGTCGACAACGCTGGGGAGCGCAGGCTCCGGATCGGCGCTGAGGACTGCCCGGAAGGCC
>NZ_JNXE01000237.1 GCF_000716605.1 Streptomyces sp. NRRL F-525
CAGGTGCGGGTTGAGTGCTGCGCAGGCCGTGTCGAGGGCGGCCGCATACACGGGCTCGGATGTGTACAGGTCCTGTCCCATGCCGGTGTACTGCGATCCCTGTCCGGTGAACAGGAAGGCCGTCCCACCTGCCTGGTAGGTGCCCTGCACGATGCCGGGTGCGGTGTTGCCCTTGCTCAGTGTGTCGAGGTCGGTCAGCAGCTGCTCGCGGTTGTCGGCGAGCAGTACC
>NZ_JNXE01000238.1 GCF_000716605.1 Streptomyces sp. NRRL F-525
TCCTTCGGGATCAGCGGCACCAACGCGCACGTGGTCCTGGAGGAGGCCGAACCGGCCCGGGTGACCGAGCCGCTGGACCCATCCGTGCCGACCGGGGAATCCGACGCCGAAACCGATGCCGTGACGCAGCCGGTGGCGTGGGTGCTGTCGGCCCGCACCCCCGCAGCGCTGCGGGAGCAGGCAGGCCGGCTGCACACCCACCTGACAGATCAGCCCACGACTACGGC
>NZ_JNXE01000239.1 GCF_000716605.1 Streptomyces sp. NRRL F-525
CATCGGCGCTGTAAGGCTTAGCTTCCGGGTTCGGAATGTAACCGGGCGTTTCCCTCACGCTATGACCACCGAAACACTATGAAACAGACAACCGCACCATCACCGTGACCATGGCAATGGGGTTGTTCGTGGTTTCAGAACCAACACAGTGGACGCGAGCAACTGAGGACAAGCCCTCGGCCTATTAGTACCGGTCACCTCCACCCATTACTGGG
>NZ_JNXE01000240.1 GCF_000716605.1 Streptomyces sp. NRRL F-525
CGTCTCCTCGATCGCCTCGACGTGCCGGGTGTGGGAGGCGTAGTCCACCGCCACCCGACGCACCCGCACACCATCCGCGGAAAGGACCTCCAGCGCCTCGTCGAGGGCTTCGGCGTCACCGGCGATGACCACCGACGTCGGCCCGTTGACCGCCGCGACCTCAACCCGGCCCGCCCAGCGCTCCAAACGCTCCACGACGTCGGCCTCCGCCA
>NZ_JNXE01000241.1 GCF_000716605.1 Streptomyces sp. NRRL F-525
CCCAGTAATGGGTGGAGGTGACCGGTACTAATAGGCCGAGGGCTTGTCCTCAGTTGCTCGCGTCCACTGTGTTGGTTCTGAAACCACGAACAACCCCATGCCCGGGGCCACCGGGTGTGGTGCGGTTGTCTGTTTCATAGTGTTTCGGTGGTCATAGCGTGAGGGAAACGCCCGGTTACATTCCGAACCCGGAAGCTAAGCCTTACAGCGC
>NZ_JNXE01000242.1 GCF_000716605.1 Streptomyces sp. NRRL F-525
GACCTCAACACCACCGCCTACACCCAGCCCGCACTCTTCGCCCTGCAGACCGCCCTGTTCCGGCTCCTCGAACACCACGGCATCCGCCCCGACTTCCTCACCGGACACTCCATCGGAGAACTCACCGCAGCCCACCTCGCCGGAATCTGGACCCTGCACGACGCCGCCACCCTCGTCGCCGCCCGCGGCCGCCTCATGCAAACCGC